>NZ_JAAMQM010000030.1 GCF_013523055.1 Pseudomonas capeferrum
CTTACGGGGAACGTGCTGAGCAACGATACCCAGGGTGCCGACCGGATAGTGATCAGTCCCACCACCGGGCCGATCACCGCAGGTACCTTCACCGGCACCTATGGCACTCTGATGTTGGCAGCGGATGGTTCGTACACCTACACCCTCAATCCGGAAGATGCTGACTTCAAGGGCTTGAAGGGAGGGGGTGCCGGGACCGAGACCTTCACCTACACCCTGACCGATGCCGACGGCGATACCAGCACGGCGACGCTGACGCTGAATATCAACAACCTCAATGATCCAGTCACGCTGAATGGGTTGGGTGTAGCGGGCGGTGAACTGACAGTCTTCGAGCGAAACCTGAGCGATGGCAGCACGCCCGACAATTCGGCGCTGACGCAAACCGGAACCTTCACCGTCACCGCACCGGACGGTCTGCAAAGCCTGACCGTCGGTGGCATCAATGTGCTGAGCGGCGGTATCGCCAGTGGCTTCCCGCAAACCCTGACCACCGCCTTGGGCAACACCCTGACCATCACTGGCTACAACGCCAGCACCGGCGTGGTCAGCTACAGCTATACCTTGTCCGACAACGAAGCCCACCCGACTGCCAATGGCGCCAACAGCCTGAGCGAAAGCTTTGTTGTCTCGGCCACCGACACCGATGGCAGCACGGCCACTGACAGTCTGGACGTCACTATCGTCGATGACCTGCCGACCGCCGCGAATGACGGCAACCTGGCTGCGGCGACCGAGCAGCAGACCATCCTTACGGGGAACGTGCTGAGCAACGATACCCAGGGTGCCGACCGGATAGCGATCAGTCCCACCAGCGGGCCGATCACCGCAGGTACCTTCACCGGCACCTACGGGACCCTGGTGCTGGCAGCGGATGGTTCCTATACCTACACCCTCAATCCGGACGATGCTGACTTCAAGGGCTTGAAGGGCGGGGGCGCCGGAACCGAGACCTTCACCTACACCCTGGCCGATGCCGACGGTGATACCAGCACGGCAACCCTGACGCTGGATATCAACAACCTCAACGACCCGGTCACCCTGAACGGTTTGAACGTGGCGGACGGCGAGCTAACGGTCTTCGAGAGGCATCTGAGCGATGGCAGCACGCCCGACGGCTCGGCACTAACACAGAACGGCACTTTTACTGTTACCGCACCCGATGGTCTGCAAACCCTGACCGTTGGTGGCATCAATGTGCTGAGCGGCGGTATTGCCAGTGGTTTCCCGCAAACGCTGATTACTGCACTGGGCAATACCCTGACCATCACTGGCTACAACGCCAGTACCGGCGTGGTCAGCTACAGCTATACCTTGTCCGACAACGAAGCCCACCCGACTGCCAATGGCGCCAATAGCCTGAGCGAGAGTTTTACCGTTTCGGCCACCGATAGCGATGGCAGCACGGCCACTGACAGTCTGGACGTCACTATCGTCGACGACCTGCCGACGGCTGCGAATGACGACAACCTGGCTGCGGCGACCGAGCAGCAGACCATCCTTACGGGGAACGTGCTGAGCAACGATACCCAGGGTGCCGACCGGATAGTGATCAGTCCCACCACCGGGCCGATCACCGCAGGTACCTTCACCGGCACCTATGGCACTCTGATGTTGGCAGCGGATGGTTCGTACACCTACACCCTCAATCCGGAAGATGCTGACTTCAAGGGCTTGAAGGGAGGGGGTGCCGGGACCGAGACCTTCACCTACACCCTGACCGATGCCGATGGCGATACCAGCACGGCGACGCTGACGCTGGATATCAACAACCTCAACGACCCGGTCACCTTGAACGGCCTGAACGTGGCGGGTGGCGAGCTGACGGTCTTCGAGAGGCACCTGAGCGATGGCAGTACGCCGGATAGTTCGGCGCTGACGCAGAGTGGGACCTTCACAATCAACGCGCCGGACGGTCTCCAAACCCTGACTGTAGGCGGCATCAACGTAGTCACGGCTGGCGTGGCCTCTGGCTTCCCTCAGTCCCTGACTACTGCGCTGGGCAACACCCTGACGATCACTGGCTACAACGCCAGTACCGGCGTGGTCAGCTACAGCTACACCCTGACCGACAATGAAGCCCATCCAACGGCCAACGGTGCCAACAGCCTGAGCGAGAGTTTTACCGTTTCGGCCACCGATAGCGATGGCAGCACGGCCACCGGCAACCTGGACGTCACTATCGTCGATGACCTGCCGACCGCCGCGAATGACGGCAACCTGGCAACGGCGACCGAGCAGCAGACCATCCTGACCGGAAACGTGCTGACCAATGACACCCAAGGCGCCGACCGGATTACCCTCAGTCCCACCACCGGGCCGATCATCGCAGGTACCTTCACCGGCACCTACGGGACCCTGGTGCTGGCGGCGGATGGTTCCTACACCTACACCCTCGATACGGATGATCCGGATTTTCTGAATCTGCAGGGCGGGGGAAGCGCGATAGAGACGTTTACCTACACCCTGACCGATGCCGATGGCGATACCAGCACGGCAACGCTGACACTGGATATCAGCAACCTCAACGACCCAGTCACCCTGAATGGCCTGAACGTAGCGGGCGGCGAACTGACGGTCTTCGAGAGGCATCTGAGCGATGGCAGCACGCCCGACAACTCGGCACTGACGCAGACCGGGACCTTCACGGTCAATGCGCCGGACGGCCTGCAAAGCCTGAACGTCGGTGGCATTAATGTGCTGAGCGGCGGTATTGCCAGTGGTTTCCCGCAAACGCTGATCACTGCACTGGGCAACACCCTGACCATCACTGGCTACAACGTCAGTACCGGCGTGGTCAGCTACAGCTATACCCTGACCGACAACGAAGCCCACCCGACTGCCGACGGTGCCAACAGCCTGAGCGAGAGCTTTGTTGTCTCGGCCACCGACACCGATGGCAGCACGGCCACCGACAACCTGGACGTCACTATCGTCGATGACCTGCCGACCGCCGCGAATGACGGCAACCTGGCAACGGCGACCGAGCAACAGACCATCCTCACGGGGAACGTGCTGAGCAACGATACCCAGGGTGCCGACCGGATAGCGGTCAGTCCCACCACCGGGCCGATCACTGCAGGTACCTTCACCGGCACCTACGGGACCCTGGTGCTGGCAGCGGATGGTTCCTATACCTACACCCTCAATCCGGACGACGCTGACTTCAAGGGCTTGAAGGGCGGGGGCGCCGGGACCGAGACCTTCACCTACACCCTGGCCGATGCCGATGGCGATACCAGCACGGCGACGTTGACGCTGAACATCAACAACCTCAACGACCCAGTTACCTTCAATGGCTTGGATGTAGCGGGCGGCGAGCTGACCGTTTTCGAGAAGCACCTGAGCGATGGCAGTACGCCGGATAGTTCGGCGCTGACGCAGAGTGGGACCTTCACGATCAACGCGCCGGACGGTCTGCAAACCCTGACTGTAGGCGGCATCAACGTAGTCACGGCTGGCATGGCCTCTGGCTTCCCTCAGTCCCTGACTACTGCGCTGGGCAACACCCTGACGATCACTGGCTACAACGCCAGTACCAGCGTGGTCAGCTACAGCTACACCCTGATCGACAACGAAGCCCATCCGACTGCCAACGGTGCCAATAGTCTGGGCGAGAGCTTCACCGTTTCGGCCACCGATAGCGATGGCAGCACGGCCACCGGCAATCTGGACATCAACATCGTCGATGATCTTCCTCAGGCCTATGCCGATTTCGCCAATGTCTACGAAGGCGGCACGATCAGCGGCAACGTGCTGGTCAACGATATGGTCGGTGCCGATGCCCCCACGGTGGGCACGGTCATCGGCGTGCGTGCTGGTGGCGACACGGCGACATCGGCCGTCGGTCAGCTCGATAGCCCGGTGACAGGCCAGTACGGTTACCTGACGCTGGATGCTCAAGGCAATGCGGTCTACCACGCAAATCCCGACAGCGTGGCTCCCGTTGGCGCTATCGACATGTTCACCTATACCATCCGTGATTCGGACAGCGATGAAAGCACCGCAACCGTGACCGTCAAGGTACACGACTGCTCGCTGATGACCAGCCCCGACGCAGGCGTGACCGTCTTCGAGAAAGCGCTGGACACGGTCAAGGACAGCAACGATCTGGCCGCAGGCAACGTAACCGGCAGCAACCCGTCCTCGTCTGGCGAAACCGCTTCCGGCTCCCTGGCCGGCTCGGTCAGCGGCGGTATCGGAGCGCTGACGTACAGTCTGACGAGCGCAGCCACCGGGCAGTATGGACAGATAGCCCTGGCCGCCGATGGCACGTACACCTACACCCTGACCTCCGCGCCACAGTCACCGGGTAACCTTAACGACGGTGCTGGTTCGGTGACCGAGTCCTTCACTTACGAGGTCAGGGACGCACTGGGCAACTCGACCACCAGCACCGTCGTCATCACCATCGTCGACGACGTCCCAACCGCGCACTGTGACGTCGCGACTGTCAAGGAAGGGGCCAGTGTCAGCGGTAACGTCCTGGATAATGACGTGATCGGCGCGGATGTGCCGAGCAATGGCAGTTTCGTGGTCGGCGTGCGCGCGGGCTCCGACACTACGTCTTCGGCGCTGGGGCAGCTGGGTGTGCCGATCGGCGGCACCTATGGCTACCTGACGCTGGACGCCCAAGGCAACGCGGTCTACCACGCCAACCCGAACAGCGTGGCCCCTGGTGGCGCGGTAGACACCTTCGTCTACACGCTTCGCGATGGCGACGGGGATGAAAGCACCACGACCATCACCATCAATGTCCAAGACAGCAAGCTGATCGCCTGCCCGGACACTGAAATCAGCGTTTTCGAAAAAGCGCTGGATCTGGTCAGGGACGGCAAGGACCTGGCTGCCGGCACGGCGGTCGGCAGCGACCCGTCATCCACCGGCGAAACCGCATCCGGCTCATTGGTCGGCTCGGTCGGCGGCGGCATCGGTGCCTTGAGCTACAGCCTCGAAGGCAGTACCAGCGGTCTATATGGCCAGTTGCAGCTGGACGCGAATGGGACCTATACCTACACCTTGACCTCGGCGCCCCGCACGCCGGATGGTGCGAACGCCGTCAGCGAGCAGTTCACCTACCGAGTGACCGATTCGCTGGGGAATAGCACTACCAGCACCCTGGCGATCAGCATCATCGACGACACGCCCAAGGCAGTATGCGCGCAGCGATCCATCACGCCCGGGCAACTGGACTCCAATCTGCTGCTGGTGATCGACGTCTCCGGCAGCATGAACCTGGCCTCCGGTGTGGCGCCGGGCCAGAGTCGACTGGATCTTGCCAAGCAAGCTATCGGTGTCCTGCTCGACAAGTACGACGAGATGGGTGACATCAAGGTGCAGGTGGTCACCTTCGCCACGGGTGCCAGTGTCGAATCGCCTGTATGGCTATCCGTCGCCGATGCCAAAAGCCTGGTCGCAGGACTCACCGCCGACGGGTCGACCTACTACGATTCGGCAGCCAAGAGCGCACAGGCGGCCTTCGCGACCCCGGGCAGGCTCGAGGGCGCGCAGAACGTCGGCTACTTTTTCTCCGACGGCATCCCCACGGAAGGTCATGCGCTGACGGCGGACCGGGCAGCGGTATGGGAGCGCTTCCTGGACGACAACCTGATCAAGGCCTATGCCATCGGCCTGGGTACGGGCGCGGACGCGGGCAACCTGGATCCGCTGGCCTACGATGGCAGTACCCGCACCGACACAGGTCCGGTGGTGGTGACCGATCTCGCTCAGCTCGGCGCGGTGCTGTCCGGTACAGTCCAGGGCGCGCCAATCACAGGCAGTCTGATGAGCGACGGCCATTTCGGGGCCGACGGTGGGTTCATCAAGGCGCTGCTGGTGGACGGTGTCACCTACACATTCGATCCAGGGGCCAATGATGGGCTGGGCGGCGTGAGTGGTGGGGCGGACAAGGGATATTTCGATACCCTGGCCAATACCTTGAATATCAGGACAGACCTGGGCGGGACCTGGACCGTCGACATGGACAGTGGCGAATACACCTACGCACCGCCGAAGGACACCGGCGGCGCACAGTTGGAACGACTGGGCTTCATCGTCAGCGACAACGACGGTGATACCAGCAGCGCCAGCCTGGTGGTCAACGTCAGGACCAATACCGCGCCGCTGGCGGGCGATGATCGGATCATCACCAACATCGCGGGCGCTGTGCTTGACGTTCCCGCGCAAGCCTTGCTGGCCAACGACCGTGACGTCGATCACGATCCGCTCTCGGCGGCACCCCTCCGGTTCGCGACGGGCTTTGCCGACAAGGGAGCGGGATTCACGCTGGGGAGTACGGTGCCGACCATTGCCTTCAAGGAACAGCCCGCCATCGCCGCGAACCAGCTCAGGGACCTGCCGCGCAGTGCCTTTGTCGGCGCCTCCGGGTCCATGACCGCGGCATTGGTGGTGGCCGGATTCCTTGGCCGAGTCAGCGACAGCAGCGCCAATGACGAGGACGTATTGTCCGTCACCCTGCGCAAGGGCGAAACGCTGACCCTGGACCATGACCGACCCCTGGGCAACCTGATGATGGCCTATGTTGATCCGGCGGGGACCTACCAGCTCCTCGCTGACGGTGACCATTTCACGGCCGCCGATGATGGTCTCTACCGCATCCATCTGGTCAACCTGAAAGATGCCGGTGGCTGGGATCCCAAGGCTGCCGAGTACTACAACCTGAGCCTGTCGATCGATTACAGCAAGGTCGACAACCCGGTCCATCACGCAAGTTACGTGGTAAGCGACAATCACGGGGGGACGGATACCGGCCAGGTGACCATCGCCTACCAGGCGGGCCACACCCTTCAAGGCACGGCGGCGGATGACGTGCTGCTGGCGGGCGCCGGTAATGACACCCTGCAGGGCGGTGATGGCAATGACGTGCTGGCGGGAGGCGACGGTCAGGATTTGCTGTATGGCGGCAGCGGCGATGATCTGCTGATCGGGGGAGCGGGTAACGATCTGCTCGACGGTGGAACCGGTGTCGATACCGCCAGCTATGCCTCGGCCAGCGGTGCGGTAAGGGTCGAGCTCGATCGCGTGGGTGCGCAGGATACCGGAAGCGCGGGCGCGGACACGCTGACCGGCATCGAGAACCTGATCGGGTCGGACTATGACGATGTTCTGGTCGGCAATGCGGGTGACAACGTTCTCGACGGGGGACGCGGGAACGATGCCCTCATGGGTGGGGCGGGCAGCGACACGCTCGTTGGTGGACAGGGCGACGATATCCTCACCGGCGGCGCAGGCAGCGATACCTTCGTCTGGCAGAAGGGCGATAGCGGTCACGATCTGGTTGCCGACTTCACTCCAGGGGGCGACCACCTGGATCTGTCGCAACTGCTTCAGGGCGAGAACGCCACGGCGGCCTCGCTGGATGACTACCTGCATTTCAAGGTCAGTGGAGCAGGCGCCACCGTGGTGTCGACCATCGAGGTCAGTGCCGTGGCGGGGGCGGCAGCGAACCAGACTATCGACCTGGCGGGCGTAAACCTGGCTCAGCATTATGGAGTGACGATGGGGGCGGGCGGCGTGATTTCGGCAGGACAGGATACGGCCACGATCATTACCGGGATGCTCGATGACCATTCATTGAAGGTGGATACCGTGTAGCCGGCGGTATGCGAGGGCTCCGGCATGTCTTGAGCAGGAGGCTCAAGGCGTCTGGTGCAGGGTTTTCTGCCTGAGGATATAGATCGTGACCAGCACCGCGCTGGTCAGCATGAAGACACGCGCCCAGGGATAGGGCACCAGGTAGCAGGACAAGCCGATGCTCAGCCACATCAGACCGATCGCATAGACCTTGCCCTTGAGCGGGATCCCCTGGCCATTCAAGTAATCGCGAATCCAGGGCCCCAGCCGTGGATGATTGACCAGCCAGGCGTGGAAGCGCGGCGAGCTGCGCGCGAAGCACGCAGCCGCCAGGAGCAGGAAAGGGGTGGTCGGCAGCACCGGGAGGAAGATCCCGATCACCCCCAGCGCGACGCTGAGCCAGCCGATGGCCAGCAGCAGGTAGCGCACGGCCTGCTCAGTGGTGGCGTGGCTTGAGCAGGGCCGGTTTCTCGTCTGGCGCGTGCAGCAGCAGGAACAGGGCCGTCAGCGCTTCGGGGATCTGCACCACCATGTCGTCCTGCAGGTTGGCATCGCTGGCGATGTCCGCGAACTCCGGCTGCTCGTCGAACAACCCGGAGCCGACCATGATAGGCAGCAGCATTTCGCTGACTTCTTCCTCGGCGTTCTCGAACCAGGCTTCCTCACGCAGGAAGACGCCTTCCATGAAACCGATACACCAGCCGCGCAGGTCGGAGTCGTCCGGTTCGTCACCGAGGTCGAGGTCGCAAGGCAGCTCGAATTCCTCGTCGCTGGCCAGTTGGCGACCGATGTGAGCCTTCAGTGCCGCGAGCGTGACCTCGATTTCCACGCGTTGGGCATCGCTGGCGTAGTTGGGCGTCTCGGCGAAGAGAGCGTCGATCCATTCACGCTCGGGGACCGCTTCGGAACAGATCGACAGCGCGGTCAGGTAGCCGTGTGCGGCGACGTAGTCCAGCGCTTCTTCGTGCAGCTCATCGGCGTCGAGGAAGGCTTGCAGGCGGGTCAGTTGCTCGGCGAAGGACATTACAGGCTACCTTGGGGAATAAACGATACCGAATTCTAGCACCTTGCGGCGGGTTCGATGCAAAGGAACACGCCTGTCACCGAGCAGCCTGCCATGCATTGCGCTGGGGTATAATCCGCGATTTTCATCCTGGGTACCCCTGACGGCGCCCTGGTAAAAGCTGCTTACGCATTAGGGTGTGTGGACGGCGGGTTTTTCGTCCAACCTGGGATGGTATGGCGATTTCTGGAGTTTCCAATGCTCGAACAGGCTCAGCGCGTCCTCAAGGATATCTTTGGCTACGACAGTTTCCGGGGGCGCCAGGCTGCGATCATCGAATGTGTGGCCAACGGTGGCGATGCATTGGTATTGATGCCCACGGGCGGCGGCAAGTCGCTGTGTTTCCAGGTGCCCGGCCTGCTGCGCCAAGGGCTGACGGTAGTGGTTTCCCCGCTGATCGCGCTGATGGA
The DNA here is from genome assembly GCF_013523055.1 of Pseudomonas capeferrum. Taxonomy (GTDB): domain Bacteria; phylum Pseudomonadota; class Gammaproteobacteria; order Pseudomonadales; family Pseudomonadaceae; genus Aquipseudomonas; species Aquipseudomonas capeferrum_A. Next base: position 9,067 of record NZ_JAAMQM010000030.1, read on the forward strand.
CGACCAGGTCGCCACCCTCGATGAATTGGGCGTCGCGGCTGCCGCGCTCAACTCGACCCTCAGCAACGAACAGCAGCGCGAACTGGCCGGGCGCCTGCGCCGCGGTGAGGTGAAGATGCTCTACCTGGCGCCCGAGCGCCTGGTGCAACCGCGTATGCTGGACTTCCTGCGGACCCTGGACATCGCCCTGTTCGCCATCGATGAAGCCCACTGCGTTTCGCAGTGGGGGCACGACTTCCGTCCCGAGTACCTGCAGCTGGGCCAGCTTGCCGAGCTGTTCCCGCAGGTGCCACGCATCGCCCTGACCGCAACGGCCGACATGCGGACCCGCGAGGAGATCGTCCAGCGCCTGCACCTGCAGGGCGCCGAACGCTTCCTGTCGAGCTTCGACCGGCCGAACATCTTCTATCGCATCGTGCCCAAGGAACAGCCGCGCAAGCAATTGCTGGCATTCCTGGCCGAGCGTCGAGGCAACGCCGGCATCGTCTACTGCCTGTCGCGCAAGAAGGTCGACGAGACCGCCGCCTTCCTCTGCGCACAGGGTTTTCCGGCATTGCCCTATCACGCCGGGCTGGCCGCTGAAACCCGTGCCGCCAACCAGCACCGCTTCCTCAACGAGGAAGGCTTGATCATGGTCGCGACCATCGCCTTCGGCATGGGCATCGACAAACCCAACGTTCGCTACGTTGCCCACCTCGACCTGCCCAAGTCGCTCGAAGCCTATTACCAGGAGACGGGTCGTGGGGGCCGTGACGGCCTGCCTGCCGATGCCTGGATGGCCTACGGCCTGCAGGACATGGTGATGCTCAAGCAGATGCTGCAGAACTCGGAGGGCGACGAGCGTCACAAGCGTGTGGAACAGCACAAGCTCGATGCCATGCTAGCCTTGTGCGAAGAGACCCGCTGCCGGCGACAGTCGCTGCTGGCCTACTTCGACGAGGTCCTCGAGCAGCCGTGCGGTCATTGTGACAACTGTGTCGATCAGGTCCAGACCTGGGATGCCACCGAACCCGCGCGACAGGCCCTGTCGGCCATCTATCGCACCGGCCAGCGCTATGGCGTGGGTCACCTGATCGATGTGCTGCTCGGCAAGGACACCGACAAGGTGCGCAACTTCGGCCATCAGAAGCTTGCCGTGTTCGGTGTCGGCAAGGCCCTGAGCGAGAGCGAGTGGCGTTCCCTGTTCCGGCAATTGGTGGCGCGCGGGCTGGTGGATATCGACCTTGAGGGCTATGGCGGCTTGCGCCTGTCCGGCAGCTGTCGACCGCTGCTGCGTGGCGAGGTCAACCTGCAGCTGCGTCGCGACCTCAAGCCGCAGACCACGGCCAGATCCTCTGGCAGTGGCGGCAGCCCGGCGAGCCAACTGGTGCGTGGCGACGAGCGCGAACAGTGGGATGCCCTGCGCGCCCTGCGTCGCAAGCTGGCCGAAGAGCATAGCGTGCCGCCTTACGTGATCTTCCCCGACTCGACCCTGCTGGAGATGCTTCGCAGCCAGCCGACCAGCCTCAGCGAGATGGCCACGGTCGGTGGTGTTGGCGCGCGCAAGCTGGAGCGCTATGGCCAGGCCTTCCTCGAAGTGCTCAATGGCGGTGCGACGGACGAAGCGCCCAAGGCGGTGGTCGACATTCGCCACGAACTGGTCAGCCTGGCCCGCGCCGGCATGACGCCGCTGCAGATCGCCGGCCAACTCAAATGCAGCGAGAAGAACGTCTACAGCCTGTTGGCGGAATCGTTGGGCCGTCAGGAGCTGAGCCTGGATCAGGCGCTGGATCTGCCCGAAGACCTGATGATGGAAATACAGGACGCTTTCCTCGACGGCGAAGGCGAGTTGCCGCCCGTTTCGGCAATCAGCGAACAATTCGCCCAGCGGGTACCAGAAGGGGTGTTGTATTGCATACGCGCGGCACTGGCGGCGGAGTTCGAGCTCTAGTGACCACGGGCCGTCGAAAGCGCCAGGACGGTCGATCTGGCAAAAATCGGTCAATCCGGAGCGCATGCCCCTTGCCTGTTGGCGAGGCTCATGGTTAGCTCACTAATAATTAGTTTCATTGATCGAGTTGTTTATGCCTGTGACCGACAATCAACACCGCTTCGGCATGCAATTGGCCCAGATGTCTCGAGGCTGGCGTGCTGAGCTGGATCGCCGCCTGGCCGGGCTCAACCTGTCCCAGGCGCGCTGGCTGGTGCTGTTGCACCTGGCCTGTTTCGAGGAAGCACCGACCCAACGTGATCTGGCACAGAGCGTGGCGGTGGAAGGACCGACCTTGGCTCGCCTGTTGGACAGCCTGGAAGCCCAGGGCCTGGTCAGTCGCCAGCCGGTGCCGGAAGATCGCCGGGCCAAGAAAATCCTGCTCTGTCCGTCGGCCAGGCCGCTGATCGAGCAGATCGAAACCATTGCCAACTCCTTGCGCATCGAGCTCTTCTCGGGGGTCGACGAAGCTGACCTGGAGATCTGCATGCGCGTGCACGCGAAGATCCTGGCCAACCTGGAAAAGACTTGAACGCCTGACCTTCGGGTCCCGGCTCGGCATCGTCCGAGCGCCTTGTGCCGCGGGCTCAGAACGTGTGGCCGAGGTTCAAGTACACGGCTTTTTCGTGCTCGGTATTGGCGCCGTAGCTCAGGTTCAACGGACCCAGCGGCGTTTCGATCCCCAGGAAGATGCTCGCGGCATTGATGTAGCTGCTGTCGAATTCATTATCGTTGTTCCAGGCGCGGCCACGCTCCAGCGAACCGCCCAGGTAGAGCGGGAAGTCCAGCGGCAGGTAGGCGCGCGGAGTCAGGCGACGATAGTAGACCATGCGCAGCAGGCTGACGTTCTGGCCCGACACCGAGTCCTGCCGAAAGCCCGACAATTGCCGCGCCCCACCGAGCACGAAGCTCGACGTCACCACTTCCGCGTCATCGAGAGTGCGGCCATAGCGTCCGCCCAGCACCCAGGTATCCGCGCCCCGGCTGATAGCCTTGTCCAGATTGAATTGCCACTGGCGGTAACGCTGGTCCGAGTCCAGGGCCTTGTCGTACTGGCGCAAGGTCAGGCTGATGTCTTCGCCGCTGTGAGGGAAATACAAGTTGTCGAGGGTGTCGAAGGAATACTTCAGCTCATAGAAACCTTCGTTGAAGCTCAACCGGGGCAGGTCTTGCTGGCCAATCCGCACCTCGGCCTCGCCCCAGGCCTTGCCCACTCCCAGGCGGACCTCGCCATAGGTGCCGATCTGCCGGCCCAGGTTCAGGCCGAAACCGTAGCGTTCGAGGCGATACTCGGCGACCGGGTCATTGTCCAGGGTGGCTTCTATGTTCTGCGAACCAAGTTCGAGGTAGGGGGCGACGAACCATCGCGAGCCCGTGTCCAGGGGCTGATAGAACTCGCTGTACAACTCCTGCTGATCGCCGATCTGGGCGCGCGTCAGCCATTCCGCACCCAACCGGTTGATGCCATTGACCCGATAGCTGGCGCCCAGGTTGAAAGCACTGTCGCCGCGCATGTCGTCGGACAGGTTCAGGCCCAGACGCAGGTAATCGGTGCCTCCACGCTTGCCACGGGCGCTGATCACCAGGGTATGGTCGTCACCTTTGTGGACTATGCGATATTGCACCCGATCGAAGTAGTCCAGGCCGTACAGCGTGCCCATGTCGGTCTGCAGCCGGTCGAGCTCCAGTGGCTGGCCGATGGGCTGGCGGATGTAGTAACGGATCACGTCGTCGCCGACCTTCGAATCGTTTTCCACCTTGATGCCGGTGATCACCGGGGTGCGCTGGCGCGGTGAGCGTGCCAGCGCCAGCTCGCTGTCGCCTTCCGCCTGGCGCAGGCTCGCCAGGCGGCCATCCAGTACCCGGGTGGCGCGATAGCCTGCTTCGATCATCGCTGTGGCACGTCCGAAATCGGTGCCGCCGAAGGCCGCCAATGATGGTTGGATGAGAATGTCGTCCGGACGCAGGCTGGCCAGTTGCTCCTCCGAATTGCGCCGTGTCATCAGGGTGATCGACTGGTTGAGCACATCGACCACGGTCGCCAACTGCCTGCGGTCGCGCAGCGGTGTGCCAATATCGACGACGATCGCCAGGTCGACACCCATGTCCCTGGCCACATCCAGAGGAATATTGTCGACCATGCCGCCGTCGACCAGGAGCCGACCGTCCAGCTCGACCGGCGCGAACACCGCCGGGATCGACATGCTGGCGCGAATCACCTGGGGCAGGTGGCCGCGGCGAAATACCACTTTCTCGCCATTGGCGATATCGGTGGCCACCGCGCGGAACGGGATCGGCAGCTTGTCGAAATCGCGCGTATCGGCCGTGTGCGCCAGCTTGCTCTCGAGCAACAGCGCCAGGTTCTGGCCCTGGATCACTCCGAGCGGCAGGCCCAGGCTGCCGTCGTCACGGAAGCTGAGCTTCTGCTTGACCAGAAAGTCGCGATCGTCCTGCTTGCGTCGGAACGGCACGTCCCTGCGCGGCGGTGCATCGGAGAGCGCCTGTTGCCAATCGATGGTAATGGCCAGCTCCTCCAGTTCCGCGACGCTGTAGCCCGAAGCATACAGGCCGCCGATCACCGCCCCCATGCTGGCGCCGGCGATGGCATCGATACGCACGCCTTGCTCCTCCAGTGCCTTGAGGACGCCAATGTGGGCCAGGCCGCGCGCAGCCCCGCCGGACAGCACCAGGCCGACCTTCGGTCGGGCCTGCTCGGTTGCCTGCAAGGAAAACGAAAGGAGTGCCAGCAAGAGGCAGAACAGCGGACAATGCATCGGGTATCTCGGGCGCAGGTAAAAGACCGTTAGTATAAGCGGCCCACCCCGCTGGAGATGTGTCCCGATGTCCCAAGACAAAGCGCAAATCGTCATCACTTATTGCATGCAGTGTCAGTGGCTGCTGCGGGCCGCCTGGCTGGCCCAGGAGCTGCTCAGCACCTTCGCCGACGACCTGGGACGCGTATCTCTCGAGCCCGGCACCGGTGGCGTTTTCCGCATTACCTGCGATGGTGTGCAGATCTGGGAGCGCAAGGCCGACGGCGGTTTTCCAGAGGCCAAGGTGCTCAAGCAGCGCGTGCGTGACCAGATCGACCCGCAGCGGGCGCTGGGGCATAACGACCGCTGATCATGCTCCCTCGGCCGCCGCCTTGGTTTTTCCCGGCTGGCTGGCGGCCAGGCGGCTCGACAGGATGATTGCGAAGATGATCAGCGCGCCGCCAAGCAGCATGCGCACGGTCGGCGTTTCAGCGAAGACCAGCCAGGCAACGGCGATGCCGTAGACCGGTTCCATGCCAAACACCACGGCCGCGGTTCGCGCCTTGATCACCGCGAGGCTGGCGACGAACAGGCTATGGGCGACGCCGGTGCAGAAGATGCCCAGCAGCGCGATCCACAGCCAGTCCGGCGGCGCTACCGCCGACAGCCCGGAAATCGATACCGGCAGCAGGCACAGGGCAACCACCAGGTTCTGGCACAACGCGGCCTGGACGGCTGGAATGCGCCCTGAGCCTGCGCGGTTGGTCAGTGACAGCAAGGAGAACAGCAAGCCGGAAAGCAGCGCCCAGAGCAGCCCGGTAGTGGCCTCGCTGGCGAGGTCGAAGGCGGGTGTCACCAGTACCAGGCCAATACTGACCAACGCTACCAGAACGATCTCGTTGCGCCGGATGCGTTCGCGGAACAGCACACCTTCCAGAATCACGGTGAAGGCCGGAAAGCTGGCGAAGCCCAGTGTCGCGATGGCCACGCCGCCTACCTTGACAGCGACGAAGAAGCTTACCCAATGTCCCGCCAGCAGGATCCCGCCCAGCGTCAGGCGGCCCAGGTCCTGGCGACTCAACGCCTGCCAGCCGCGCCGCGCCAGGCCCGCGAACAAGCTCAGGGCGAGTACGGCGAACGCGGCGCGGCCGAAGACGATGATCGAAGGGCTGGCGCTGGCCGCCAGCTTGCCGAATACCCCGGTCAGGCCGAAGAACAGTGCGCCGATGTGCAGGGAAGCGAGGGCGGTACGGTGATTCATGATGATCCTTGTGGCGACTGGATGACAGCCTGCCCAGTCTAGGATCTGGCCGGGTGCGTTGTCTGTCGCGATCCTTGCGTCATTTGTCGCCGGACTCGCGCCTTAAAACCAGGGGAGCGCTACCGAAAGCTCGCAGTACCGCCGCGCTGAAGGCGCTCTGGGAACTGTAGCCATCGTCCCGATAATGGCGCAGGGAAAGGATGGAGCCGAACGTCATGGGCGGGTCCTCACGGGGCGGGCGGGCACTTTGCGGTTGGGCGAGCATACCGGGCCGATAGTAACCGGCCTGGTCCATTGCGCGCAGGCTGTATCAGAGACTGTAGTAGTAGCCCCGGCTACGCAACGCCACGATCCGCGGGCGTCCATCCGAATGCGGGCCGATCTTCTTGCGCAGATTGCTGACATGCATGTCCAGGCTGCGGTCGTACAGGGTCAGCTTGCGACCCAGGCTGATCTGCGCCAGGTCCTGCTTGTCCAACGGTTCGCCAGGCTGGCGCAGCAGGGCTTCGAGAATGCGGCTCTCCGAGAGGGTAAGGGTCATCTCGCGCTCATCGATACTGACCACCCCGCGCGCCGGGCTGAACGCCAGGTCGCCCAGCTGCAATTGCGTGGTGGCCGCCGCTGGATGGCTGCGGCGCAGTACCGCGCGCAGGCGGGCGGTGAGTTCGCGTGGATCGCAGGGCTTGGCCAGGTAGTCGTCGGCACCGAGCTCCAGGCCGAGGATCCGGTCCAGGGGCTCGCCGCGAGCCGACAGCATCAACACCGGCAACTCAGCATGTTCGGTACGCAACTGCTTGAGCAGTTCGAGGCCGCTGCCATCCGGCAGCATCACGTCCAGGACCACGGCCGCCGGCGCTTGCTCGGCCAGGGCCAGGCGGGCGCTTTGGCCGTCGTGGCAGGCACGCACGGTGAAACCTTCCTGGCTCAGCCAGCTGCAGAGCAGCTCGCAGAGCTCCTGGTCGTCATCAATCAGTAACAGCTCGCTCATGACTCACTCGATGAAGCCTGGGCGGCGCCAAGGTGCGCGCCGCGAAAGATCAGGGCAGGACTTGCTTGAAGGGTTTGACCACGACCTGCTCGTATACGCCCGCGGCAAGATACGGGTCGGCATCGGCCCAGGCCTGGGCAGCGCTCAGGGAGTCGAATTCGGCAACGATCAGGCTGCCGGTGAATCCGGCCGCGCCTGGGTCGTTGCTGTCGATGGCCGGGTGCGGACCGGCCAGGACCATTCGGCCTTCGGCCTGCAGCTGTTGCAGGCGCTCGAGGTGCGCCGGACGGGCGGCGAGGCGTTTTTCCAGGGAGTCTGCAACGTCGCTGGCGATGATTGCGTAGAGCATGTCATTCCTCGGGTTTGGAGGTGGAAGGATCATTGTCGTGCAGGTGGCGAGACAGATAGATGCCCTGGGCGACCATGAACAGGACGGTCATGCCCAGGCTGCCGAACACCTTGAAGTCGACCCAGAACTCCTCGAAGGTGAAGGCAACGAACAGGTTGGCGGCGCCACTGAACAGGAAGAATACGACCCACGCCACGTTCAGGCGCAACCAGACCGGCTCCGGCAGGCTCAGTGCGTGACCCATGATGCGCTTGATCAGCACACGGTCGCCGATGAAATGGCTGGCCGCAAAGCCCAAGGCGAACAACCAGTTGACCACCGGCGCCTTCCACTTGAGCACGGTCTCGCTATGAAACGCCAGGGTCAGGCCACCGAACACCAGGCAGGCGACCAGGGTCAGCCACTGGCCCTTTTCCAACCGGCGCTGACGAATGAACAGGGCGCCATAGACCAGCACCGAACTGGCGATCAGGACCTTGGTAGCGCTGTAGATGCCCCCCAGTTCGAAATCATGGCCCGCCAGGTCGACCATGCGCGGGTCGAGCTTGTAGACGATGAAGAACAGCAGCAGCGGGATGAAATCGACGAATTGTTTCACAATGGCAGCCAGAAGCGGGATGTGGCGGCATAATAACAAACATCAATCCCGGCGAAAGCGCTCCTCCATGAATGTTGATCTGCACTGTCACAGCACGGCCTCCGATGGCGCCCTGGCGCCTTCGATCCTGGTCGCCCGCGCCCATGAGCACGGGGTGCGGACGCTCGCCCTGACCGACCATGACACCCTCGAAGGCCTTGCAGAGGCTCGCCAGGCCTGCCAGGCGCTGGGCATGCAGTGGGTCAGCGGGGTGGAATTGTCCTGCACCTGGGGGGGCGCCACCATCCATATATTGGGTTACAACTTTCCTCTCGATGCGCCGCCGTTGCTCGAGGCCGTCGAAGCGTTGCACCGCGGTCGCTGGCTGCGCGCCGAAGAAATCGATCGGCGCCTGGCCGCCAAGGGCATGCCCGGCGCCCTCGCGGGTGCTCGGGCTGTTCAACAGGAACTGGGTGACAGCGGCAACGCACCGGCGCGGCCGCATTTTGCCGAGTTCCTGGTGCGCGCCGGTCACGTCAAGGACCGTGGCGAAGCGTTTCGCAAATGGCTGGGGGCGGGCAAATTGGGCGACGTGAAGTTGCACTGGCCGACGCTCGAGGAAACCGTCGCCACCCTGCGACGGTCGAATGCCTGGGTGAGTCTGGCGCATCCCATGCACTATGACCTGACCCGCAGCAAGCGCCGACGCCTGATCGCAGACTATATTCAAGCAGGCGGGCAGGCGCTTGAAGTGGTCAACGGGATGATGCCGGCCGAGCAGGTAGGCACCCTGTCCATACTCACCCGCGAGTTCGGTCTGCTGGCAAGTGCCGGCAGTGACTTTCATGGCCCCGGCACCTGGGGCGAGATAGGTGCCTACCGGCCAGTGCCCGAGGACCTGCCACTCCTGTGGCGCCGATTCAGCCATGAGCAGCCTACTGCGGTTTGAACAGGACGAGAATGTGAGCCAATTTTTCCAGATCCATCCGGACAATCCCCAGTCGCGGCTGATCCGCCAGGCGGTGGATATCATCCGCAAGGGTGGCGTGGTGGTGTATCCGACCGATTCGGCCTATGCGCTGGGTTGTCAGATCGGCGACAAGAATGCGATCGAGCGGGTGCGGCGTCTGCGTAATCTCGACAAGCAGCACAATTTCACCCTGATGTGCTGCGACATGTCGCAGCTGGGCCTCTACGCCAAGGTCGATACCGGCACGTTCCGGTTGCTCAAGGCCCATGTGCCCGGGCCCTATACCTTCATCCTCAACGGTACCCGCGAGGTGCCGCGGCTGCTGCTGCACGAAAAGCGCCGGACCATCGGGATCCGCGTCCCGGACCACGCGATCACCTTGGCGCTGCTGGCCGAGCTCGGCGAGCCGCTGATGAGCGTCAGCCTGATCCTGCCTGGCGACGACGAGCCCATGACCGATCCCTACGAGATCCGTCAGCGCCTTGAGCACCATGTCGACCTGGTGATCGACGGTGGCTTCGGCAACCTCAAGGCTTCCACGGTCATCAATCTGGCCGATGAAGAACCGGAAGTGATTCGTGTCGGATGCGGTGACCCGACACCCTTCATGGCGTCCGCGTGAGCGAGATCGAAGAGGCGCAGCCAGTCGCCGAGGCACCGGCGGCACAGTCTTTGTCGCCTGCGCTGGTCTACGGCGAGGCCTTCACCGAGCTGCCGATGGACCTGTACATCCCCCCGGATGCCCTTGAGGTGTTCCTCGAAGCGTTCGAAGGGCCGCTGGACCTGCTGCTCTACCTGATTCGCAAGCAGAACATCGATATCCTCGACATCCCGGTGGCGGAAATCACCCGCCAATACATGGCCTATGTCGAACTGATGAAGAACGTGCGCCTGGAGCTGGCCGCCGAATACCTGGTCATGGCCGCCATGCTGGCCGAGATCAAGTCGCGCATGCTGCTGCCCCGCTCGATCGAAGCCGAGGTGGAAGAGGGCGATCCACGCGCGGAGCTGATGCGCCGCCTGCAGGAGTATGAACGGTTCAAGGCCGCCGCCGAAGGCATCGATGAGTTGAGCCGGGTCGGTCGCGATGTCGTCGTGCCGCGCCTGGATGCGCCTCAGGCCAAGGTGCGCAAGCTGCTGCCGCAGGTCAGCCTGGAAGAATTGCTGATGTCGATGGCCGAGGTGATGCGCCGCAACGATCTGTTCGAAAGCCATCAGGTCACTCGCGAGGCGTTGTCGACGCGCGAACGTATGAGCGAGGTGCTGGACCGGCTCAAGGGCGGTGGCTTCATGCCCTTCGTCGAGCTGTTCACGGCCGAGGAAGGCAAGCTCGGCGTGGTCGTGACCTTCATGGCGATTCTCGAGCTGGTGAAGGAATCCCTGATCGAACTGGTGCAGAATGAGCCCTTCGCACCGATCCATGTCCGCGCCCGGGCAGAATGACGCTACGAGTAACCCTTGACCCCATGAACCTGAATGAACCACGCGACCTCGCTTCGCTGATCGAGGCCTTTCTCCTGGCGTCCGGCAAGCCGCAGTCCCTTGAACGTCTGTATGAACTGTTCGAGGAAGCCGAGCGCCCCGCGCCCGCGGTCTTCAAGAAAGCCCTGGATGCGCTGGCCAAGTCCTGCGCCGGACGGGCCTTCGAACTCAAGGAGGTCGCGACCGGCTATCGTCTGCAGATTCGCGAGAACTATGCGCCCTGGGTCGGCAGGCTATGGGAGGAACGGCCACAGCGTTACTCGCGCGCCCTGCTGGAAACCATGGCGCTGATCGCCTACCGTCAGCCGATCACGCGGGGCGAAATCGAGGACGTGCGCGGGGTTGCGGTCAACACCAACATCGTCAAGACACTCATGGAGCGTGAGTGGATTCGTGTCGTCGGCTACCGTGAGGTACCCGGCAGGCCCGCGATGTTCGCGACGACCAAGGCGTTCCTTGATCACTTCAACCTCAAGAGCCTTGACCAGTTGCCGCCATTGGCCGAGCTGCGAGAGCTGGAACTCGCACCGCTTCTGGACGAGGAGGACGCCCCCGTGCCCGCGCGCTTGCAGGCCCTGGCCGACGCCAGCCTGAGCGATGACGAGGCGGGCGAGCCGAGAGAGGAGACCAGCTTCCGCACGTTGCTCGGTGAGCTCGATGCCATGGAGGAGGGCCTGAAGATCGACTTCGAAGACCTGCTGGACGAGACGCGGGAGGCCGAAAAGGCGGGTATGCGCGAGGGCAACGCCGAAATGGCCGCGGCAGCCGAGCCTGGCTTGCCGGACGCTTGAGGCGGCCTTCGGGCGGAAACCCGCGACGCGCCATCGAAAAGCCGTTGGTCTCGGATGCGTTCGCGCGGTGATCGGCGTATGATGCGCGACCTTTTGGCGCGTCCGTCGCCAGAACATTCCTACACCGGGAGGTGCCCCTATGAATGACAAAGACCTGCAAGAAGCCCAACCCCTGCCGCCGTCCGGCGAAAAGCTCCAGAAAGTCCTGGCACGGATTGGCGTCGGCTCGCGCCGCGACGTCGAAGCCTGGATCAGCCAGGGCCGCATCAAGGTCAACGGCGTTGCCGCTACCTTGGGCCAACGCGTCGACCTGCATGACGCCATCGCCGTCGACGGCAAGCTGATCAAGCGCGAAGAGGCTGCCGAGTCGGTGCGCCGCGTGATCATGTACAACAAACCGGATGGCGAAATCTGCACCCGTGACGATCCGGAAGGCCGTCCGACCGTGTTCGATCGCCTGCCGCGTCCGAAGGAAGGCCGCTGGATCAATATCGGTCGTCTGGACATCAACACCACCGGTCTGCTGCTGTTCACGACCGATGGCGAGTTGGCCAATCGCCTGATGCACCCGTCCTACGAGATGGACCGCGAGTACGCGGTTCGCGTGCGCGGTGAAGTCGATGACGACATGCTTGATCGCCTGAAAGCGGGCGTAATGCTCGAAGACGGTCCGGCAAAGTTCACCGACATCCAGAAAGCACCTGGCGGTGAAGGCTTCAACCACTGGTACCACTGCGTGGTCATGGAAGGTCGCAACCGTGAAGTACGCCGCCTGTGGGAATCCCAGGGCATGGTGGTCAGCCGCCTGAAGCGCGTGCGTTTCGGTCCGGTGTTCCTCAATGCCGACCTGCCGATGGGCCGCTGGCGTGAGATGACCCAAGGCGAAATCGACATTCTCGCCGCCGAAGTCGGCTTGCAGCCGGTGGCGTTGCCGTCGATGAACCTCAAGACCAAGGACAAGCTGGAGCGCCTGCAGCGCAAGTCCACCCGCCCATTGGGTCGCGGCGAGCGCGTGCGCAACCTGCGTCCTGCCCAGGAAGGCGCTACCGAGCGACCTGCCCGCGCTCCACGCGAAGAAGCGCCTCGCAAGAGTGGCCGTACCAGTACCGTTGCCCAGCGTCCGAGCGAGATGCGCAAGGGTAGTGGCAAGCCGGGTGGTGGCAGACCATCGGGTGGCAAGCCGTCCGCGGGTCGTGGCAAGCCGCGTGACTGAGTGATGTAGCCGCCTGGCGCATGCCTTCAGGTTTATTGCGCCTATGAGACCGAGCGCCGCTCACGCGGCGCATCGCGGGACAAGCCCGCTTTCCACCGGAAACGGTCGCTTCGAGACACCGCTTTTGCCGGTGGCGGTGTTTCAAGGCAGTGCTCACCACCCCCTTCGATACACTGCATACCGGTGGTGAGCGGGCTTGTCCCGCGATGCGGCGCGTAAGCGGCGCTCGATCTCAAGACCGTCAAAGGTCCTACGTCATGCGCTCGCCAACCGTCGCCTGACCGCTAATCTGATATTTTCAACTGCATCAATGCCAAAGTTTTTTCTTTCATCCCAAGGTGTTGCACACCGTTCGGAAAGATTTCTTACCGCCTTGTAAGGGAATGTTTACAAGCGGTGGTCGGTTTTGCCTCTGAAACCGATTAATCAACCTTTCTGTAAACAGAATGTTCCATCCCCTCCAGCCTGACCTCTTCCAAGCGCCATTCGGCCTCTTGCAGACACTTCCCTCACCCGCTGAAATGCCCTCCATTGCTTCGTGCAAAGCCCGCCCTCGATGGCGTGCACAGATAACAACAATTGGAGGCGCAATGTACGCCGATCATCCTGCCTGTCCCGGCCAGTACCTCAGGACCGCTGCGTTTTTTTCTTCGCGAAGGACGCAACGCGTTGACGCCTGCGCGTCTGCAGGGGTATACAGAGCGCCGCGTTTTATCTGTGACTCCCTTGCGTACCGCGCACTCTCGCCGACTCCCGGCTGATACGCCACGGGCCTTGCCCCGCCGAATCGCCACAGGTCCGAGAAATCCAAGGTAATCACCTTGCCATTCCGCTGCGCCACGAGTGCGGTGGGTCCGATCCCGTCACAGATAAAAACAAGCAGGTGACATCGTTCATGAGTGGACAAAACTCGCATTCAGGCGAGCTCAAGCGCGGCCTGAAAAATCGCCATATCCAGTTGATCGCCTTGGGTGGCGCCATCGGCACCGGATTGTTCCTTGGGTCGGCCGGCGTGATGAAGAGCGCCGGTCCTTCGATGATCCTGGGTTACGCCATCTGCGGCTTCATCGCTTTCATGATCATGCGCCAGCTTGGCGAAATGATCGTCGAGGAGCCGGTCGCCGGCTCCTTCAGCCACTTCGCCCATAAGTACTGGGGCGGCTTCGCCGGGTTCCTGTCAGGCTGGAATTGCTGGGTCCTGTACATCCTGGTCGGGATGTCCGAATTGTCCGCGGTAGGCAAGTACGTCCACTATTGGTGGCCGGAGATTCCGACTTGGGTCACCGCGGCGGCATTCTTCCTCCTGATCAATGCCGTCAACCTGATGAACGTCAAGGTGTTCGGCGAAACCGAATTCTGGTTCGCGATCATCAAGGTCGTGGCCATCGTCGGCATGATCGGCCTTGGCAGCTACCTGCTGGTCAGTGGTTCGGGCGGGCCGCAGGCCTCCGTCAGCAACCTGTGGGAGCACGGCGGTTTCTTCCCCAACGGCGTCAGCGGGCTGGTCATGGCCCTGGCGATCATCATGTTCTCCTTCGGCGGCCTGGAAATGCTCGGTTTTACCGCTGCCGAGGCCGACAAGCCCAGGACCGTGATCCCCAAGGCGATCAATCAGGTCATCTACCGGATCCTGATTTTCTATGTGGGGGCGCTGATCGTACTGCTGTCGCTGACGCCGTGGGACAGCCTGGTCGCCAGCATCGATGCCGCGGGTGGCAGCTACGGCAGTAGCCCGTTCGTCCAGGTCTTTTCCCTGCTGGGTAGCGATGTGGCCGCGCACTTGCTGAACTTCGTCGTCCTGACGGCCGCCTTGTCGGTCTACAACAGCGGCACCTACTGCAATGCGCGCATGCTCTTCGGCATGGCCGAGCAGGGCGATGCGCCGGCAGGTCTTGCGCATATCGACAAGCGCGGTGTGCCTGTGCGGGCGATACTGGTATCCGCGGCGGTGACGCTGGTGGCCGTGCTGCTCAACTACTTCATGCCACAGCATGCGCTGGAGCTGCTGATGTCCCTGGTGGTCGCGGCCCTGGTCATCAACTGGGCGATGATCAGCTATTCGCACCTCAAGTTCCGCCAGCACCTGGACCGCACAGGGCAGAAGCCGCTGTTCAAGGCCTTGTGGTATCCCTATGGCAACTACCTGTGCCTGGCCTTCGTGGTGTTCATCCTAGGCATCATGTTGCTGATCCCGGGCATCCAGGTATCGGTCTACGCGATTCCGGTCTGGCTGCTGGTGATGTTCGGCCTGTACCAGCTCAAGCGTCGACGTGATCCCGACCATCACACTGCCGCGGGATCTGCCGCCAAGTAAGCGCGACATGGCACTCGCTCCCAGCCCCGCGTCGCGGGGCTGTTTCCCCTCGCCGTTTCAGATCTGTTCCAGCAACCAGCCACGAAATGCTCGCAACGAGGGCAGCGCTTCATTGCGTGGTGGGTAGATCAGGTAATAGCTACGCTGGCTGGCGAACGCCTCCCCGGCGCTGAACAGCTCGCCATTGGCCAGTTCTTCCTCTACCAGAATGCGCGGCACCAGGCCGATGCCGATCCCCGCGCGTACCGCCTGGATCAGGTGCGAGGTCAGCTCGAAGCTCGGCCCCAGGCGCATGCCCCGATGCGGCAGGCGGTAATGGGAGAACCACTCGCCCCAGGCGTGAGGGTTGTTCGCCACGTTGAGCAACATCTGCTCGCCGATACGCGCTGGAGTCCACGCTTGCGTGTGCTGCCTGGCCTCTGGCGGCAATATGACCACCAGTTCCTCGGCGTGCAGGCGGTGGCAGATCAGCCCTGGCAGGTCGCCGGAGGCGACGCCGATGGCCGCGTCGATCTCGCTGGTGGCGAAATCGATCGATTCGATGCGCGAATGTATGTGCACCAGCATCCCGGGGTGCGCGGCATAAAAGGCATGCAGTCGTGGCAGCAACCATTTCGAGCCGAAGGTCGGCAGGGTGGCCAGGCGCAACGTGCCGACGCCTGATTGGTAGGCCAGGGCCTGGAGCGTGGCGCTGCGGATACGCCCCAGCGCATCGCTGAGTTCGCGCTGGTACAGGCGCCCCACGTCGGTCAGTTGCACCTGACGGCCTTCTCGACGGAACAGGGTCAGTCCCAGTTGTTGCTCCAGTGCCTGGACTTGACGGCTCACGGCGCTCTGGGTCAGGGATAGCTCTGCGGCGGCTCGTGTGTAGCTCTCGTGTCGCGCGGCGGCTTCAAAGGCCAGCAGAAGCGACATGGAGGGCGTCAGGTAGCGGTAATTCATTCATTAAAGTCATCGATAGCGGCAGGATTATCCATTTGCCCCCGGCTTGAAAGTACAGGAGCATTGCCTCAGTCGTCATCCCTGCAAGATCTACTCATGCCGGGATGGCAGGATTTCCGTGAATCAGCCGATAAAGAGGCCATCCCTCGATGATTGCCCAGTTGCCTACCAGCGCCCCCGACGCGCGTTACCCAGAATTCCTCGAAGCCCTGCGTGCCAGCGGCTTCCGCGGTCAGCTCAGCGCTGATTATGCGACGCGTACGGTCCTGGCCACCGACAACTCCATCTACCAGCGCCTTCCCCAGGCCGCGGTGTTTCCGATGGATGCCGACGATGTGACCCGCGTCGCCAGGTTGATGGCGGAGCCGCGCTTTCGCGAGGTCAAGCTCACGCCTCGTGGCGGTGGTACCGGGACCAATGGCCAATCCTTGACCGATGGCATCGTGGTCGACCTGTCGCGCCACATGAACCAGATCCTTGAGATCAACGTCCAGGAGCGCTGGGTGCGCGTCCAGGCCGGAGTGGTCAAGGACCAGCTCAACGCGGCCCTCAAACCCCATGGGCTGTTCTTCGCGCCGGAACTGTCGACCTCCAACCGCGCCACGATCGGCGGCATGATCAATACCGATGCCAGCGGCCAGGGCAGTTGTACCTATGGCAAGACCCGTGATCATGTGCTCGAGCTCGACAGCGTGCTGCTGGGCGGCGAACGCCTGCACAGCCGTCCGCTCGATGACCAGGCGCTGGAGCAGGCTTGCGCGGCGTCGGGGCGTATCGGCGAGGTCTACCGCATGGCCAGGGAAATCCAGGAAACCCAGGCCGAGCTGATCGAGAGTACCTTTCCCAAGCTCAACCGCTGCCTGACCGGTTATGACCTGGCCCACCTGCGCGACGAGCAGGGGCGCTTCAACCTCAACAGCGTATTGTGCGGCGCCGAGGGCTCGCTGGGCTATGTGGTCGAGGCCAAGCTCAACGTCCTGCCGATCCCGCGATATGCCGTGCTGGTCAACGTCCGCTACGGCAGTTTCATGGAAGCCCTGCGTGACGCCAACGCACTGATGGCGCACAAGCCGCTGTCGATCGAGACCGTGGATTCCAAGGTGCTGATGCTGGCGATGAAAGACATCGTCTGGCACAGCGTCGCAGAGTACTTCCCAGCCGATGCCGAGCGTCCGACCCTGGGCATCAACCTGGTGGAATTCTGTGGCGACGACCCGGTGGAGGTGAACGCCCGGGTCGAGGCCTTCGTCGCTCATTTGCAGACAGACACCAGCGTCGAACGCCTGGGGCACACCCTGGCACAAGGCGCCGAGGCAGTCACGCGTGTCTATGTGATGCGCAAGCGCTCGGTGGGGTTGCTGGGCAACGTCGAAGGCGAAGTGCGCCCACAGCCGTTCGTGGAGGATACCGCCGTGCCGCCGGAGCAACTGGCGGACTACATCGCCGAGTTCCGCGCCTTGCTCGACAGCCATGGCCTGGCCTATGGCATGTTCGGCCATGTCGATGCCGGCGTACTCCACGTTCGCCCGGCGCTGGACATGAAGGATCCCGCCCAGGCCGCCCTGATCAAGCCGATTTCCGATGCGGTGGCGGCGCTGACCAAGCGCTATGGCGGCCTGCTCTGGGGCGAGCATGGCAAAGGCCTGCGCTCGGAATACGTCCCGGAATACTTCGGCGAGCTTTACCCGGCCCTGCAGCGCCTCAAGGGTGCCTTCGATCCGCATAACCAGCTCAACCCAGGCAAGATCTGCACGCCGCCGGACAGCGCGCAGGGCCTGATAAAGGTCAACGAGGCGACCCTGCGCGGCGATCTCGATCGCACCATCGACGAGCGTGTCTGGCAGAGTTTCGGCAGTGCCGTGCACTGCAACGGCAACGGGGCCTGTTACAACTACGATCCCAACGATGCCATGTGCCCGTCGTGGAAAGCGACCCGCGAGCGTCAGCATTCTCCCAAGGGTCGGGCATCGCTCATCCGTGAATGGCTACGCCTGCAGGGCGCGGCCGACATTGATGTGCTGGCCGCCGCGCGGCAACCGGCTTCCTGGCTCAAGGGCCTGCCCGCGCGCCTGCGCAACAGCCGTGCCCGTCGGCAGGGCCAGGAAGATTTCTCCCATGAGGTGTACGACGCCATGGCCGGCTGCCTGGCGTGCAAATCCTGCGCGGGGCAATGCCCGATCAAGGTCAACGTGCCTGATTTCCGTTCGCGCTTTCTCGAGCTCTACCACGGTCGTTACCAGCGTCCATTGCGCGACTACTTGATCGGCTCGCTGGAATTCACCATTCCCTATCTGGCCTACGCACCCGGCCTGTACAACGCAGTGATGAGTTCGAAATGGGTGAGTGGGCTGTTGGCAGACAAGATCGGCATGGTCGACAGCCCGCTGATCAGTCGTTTCAGCCTGCAGTCGACCCTGTCCCGCTGCCGGGTCGGCGTGGCCAGCGTGCCTGCTCTGCGTGAACTGACCCCGGCTCAGCGCGAGCGCAGCATCGTCCTGGTTCAGGATGCCTTTACCCGGTACTTCGAAACGCCCTTGCTGGCCTCGTTCATCGAGCTCGCCCATCGCCTTGGGCATCGGGTGTTCCTCGCGCCTTACAGCGCCAACGGCAAGCCCCTGCACGTACAGGGTTTCCTCGGCGCCTTCGCCAAGGCGGCCATTCGCAATGGCAGCCAGCTCAAGGCCTTGGCTGATTGCGGCGTGCCGCTGGTGGGCCTGGATCCGGCGATGACCCTGGTCTATCGGCAGGAATATCAGAAGGTCCCAGGCCTGGAAGAGTGCCCCAAGGTCTTGTTGCCGCAAGAATGGCTGATGGATGTATTGCCCGAACAAAGCGCTGCGGCGGTGGGCAACTTCCGTCTGATGGCGCACTGCACCGAGAAGACCAACGTGCCGGCCAGTACCCGGCAATGGGAGCAGGTTTTTTCCCGCCTGGGCCTGACGCTGGTAACCGAGGCGACCGGATGTTGCGGCATGTCCGGGACCTACGGGCACGAGGCACGCCACCAGGTGACCTCGCGAACCATCTTCGAACAGTCCTGGGCGACCAAGTTGGACAAGGAAGGGGAGGCGCTGGCGACCGGTTACTCATGCCGCAGTCAGGTCAAGCGCCTGGCTGATCGCAAGTTGCGTCATCCTTTGGAAGTGGTTCTGCAGTACGCCCAACGTTAGATGTAAGGCCACAGACTCGCGCTCTGTAACGCGCCGGGTATGGCGGAAGGCTTGGCATGTGCATCAGGAAGGGTGGTCGTGACGGTGTGAAAACGCGATGACGGGGTAACCCGCTGGTCAGCCGTTTTCACACAGTCGGAGGGTGTGCGCGATTATTCCTGGTCGGCGCTGGAAGGATCGTCGCCATTCTGCTCGACGGCCTGTGAGGGCTCGGCGGTATGGGTGGCAACGGATTGCTCTTCGGGGTTCAGGCTTGGGAAGGGAAGATTCGGGATTTCGTGCATCTCGTCGTTCCTCGCAAGTGTGAGAGATCGGGATTGCGCCGAGGCGCGTGTGGCTTCGAAAAGCCGGGGCAGGATACAGCAGTCCGCGTGACAGTATTAATTTTTTGCGGATCGCTGGGCGGGAGATGGGCGATTATCGGCAGATCTCCCTCGCAAGCTGGAGTCGCCGAGGGCAGGGCAGGCGTGGCAGCCAAGGCGCAGAGGCTTCTGCTCGAACGCTGCCGTACAGGAGACGTGGCCTCCTGTACGGGTAAGGGGTATTACTTGCGTCCTTCGGCCGTCTCGGCCACTTCGTCGGTGCGCGCCGCCATGATGAAGTCGTTGCGGTGCAGGCCCTTGATCGAGTGGCTCCACCAGGTCACGGTGACCTTGCCCCATTCTGTCAGCAGGCCCGGGTGGTGACCTTCGGCCTCGGCGATCACGCCCACGGCATTGGTGAACGCCAGAGCATGCTTGAAGTTCTTGAACAGAAAGACCCGTTCCAGTTGCATGACACCGTCACGGACCATCGGGCTCCATTCGGGGATCTGGCGGATCAACTGCGCCAGTTCTTCATCGGAGACTTTCGGAGCATCGGCGTGGCAGGCTTCGCAATGGGCTTGATTCAGGGCATTCATGGGCGATTCCATCATTATCGTTGTCAGGTCGTGCAAGGCGGCTCAGGCGGCTACCTTGGGTGGAAACTTCGGCGCGTGCAGTCCCAGTCGCATGGCCTGGTGCACCATGGCCATGATGTCCTCATGGGCCAGGTCGAACAGACGCTTGAGCTCAGGCAGGACAAAGTAGACCGGCTGCAGGATATCGATACGGTACGGCGTGCGCATGGCCTCCACGGGGTCGAACGCCACACGCTCGGGTTCGTCGGACAGGCTGTATACCGTCTCCTTCGGTGAGGACAGGATGCCGCCTCCGTAGATTCTCATGCCCTGCGCAGTGTCCATCAAGCCGAACTCGATGGTCATCCAGTACAGGCGCGCCAGGTAGACGCGCTCTTCCTTGGTGGCCTTGAGGCCGAGCCGTCCATAGATATGAGTGAATTCGGCGAACCATGGATTGGTCAGCAAGGGGCAGTGGCCAAAGACCTCATGAAAGATATCGGGCTCTTGCAGGTAGTCCAGCTCTTCAGGGGTCCGAATGAACGTAGCCACCGGAAAGCGCTTGCTGGCAAGGAGCTCGAAAAAGGTCTGGAAGGGAATGAGCGCGGGTACACGGGCAACCTGCCAACCGGTGGTTGCGCCCAATACCTTGTTGATTTCGCCTAGCTGCGGAATTCGTTCGCTCGGCAGCGCGAGCTGCTCCACGCCGTCCAGGTACTCTTGGCAGGCACGGCCCTCGAGCAGCTTCATCTGGCGCGTGATCAGCGTCTTCCATACCGCGTGCTCGGACGGGGAATAGTCGATAAAACCGTTCGCATCGGGCTCGCGCGCCACGTATTGCGTCTGTTTCATGTGGCTCTCCTGGTGAGGGCTTTTATTGTTATGAGGTCACGACATGACCTAGTAATAACCTTTCCCCAAGTTTTTTGTTGGGCAGGTGGCCAGAGGAAACACATCGATCAAGCCGTTTTCGTAAAGATAATTTTACAATCCTGAAGGGTTGGCGGAAAATCAAGCGGCTTTGGCCCTGAATTTGGCTAGGTTTGGCATTTTTTCTTTACGATTTTTCTGATGGTGACGCAGAAAACGGCGTCCCTCCCTGATTCGAGAGCTCTTCATGCGCATCAAAGTGCATTGCCAGAACCGCATTGGCATCCTGCGTGACATCCTTAACCTGCTGGTCGAATACGGTATCAACGTGGCGCGAGGCGAAGTCGGCGGGGAGCATGGCAATGCTATCTACCTGCATTGCCCGAACCTCATCAACCTGCAGTTCCAGGCCCTCAGACCCCGGTTCGAATCCATCACCGGGGTCTTTGGCGTCAAGCGCGTGGGATTGATGCCCAGCGAGCGTCGGCACATGGAACTCAATGCCCTGTTGGGAGCGCTGGATTTCCCTGTGCTGTCCATCGACATGGGCGGTTCGATCGTGGCGGCCAACCGCGCTGCGGCGCAGCTGCTCGGCGTGCGAGTCGACGAGGTGCCCGGTATCCCGCTGTCACGCTATGCGGAAGATTTCGACCTGCCCGAGCTGGTACGGGCCAACCAGTCGCGCATCAATGGGCTGCGAGTAAAGGTCAGAGGCGATGTGTTCCTGGCTGATATCGCGCCGCTGCAGTCCGAGCACGATGACAGCGAGGCGCTGGCGGGGGCCGTGTTGACCCTGCATCGGGCCGATCGCATCGGTGAGCGCATCTACAACGTGCGCAAGCAGGAACTGCGCGGCTTCGACAGCATCTTCCAAAGCTCGCGCGTCATGGCCGCGGTGGTGCGTGAGGCGCGACGCATGGCGCCACTGGATGCACCGCTGCTGATCGAAGGCGAGACCGGCACCGGCAAGGAGCTGTTGGCCCGTGCCTGTCACTTGGCCAGCCCGCGCGGTCAGTCGCCGCTGATGGCGCTCAATTGTGCCGGCCTGCCGGAGTCGATGGCCGAGACCGAACTGTTCGGCTATGGTCCCGGCGCCTTCGAGGGCGCGCGGGCCGAGGGCAAGTTGGGGCTGCTGGAGCTGACAGCAGGTGGCTCGCTGTTTCTCGATGGCGTCGATGAGATGAGCCCGCGCCTGCAGGTCAAGTTGCTGCGCTTTCTGCAGGATGGCTGCTTCCGCCGGGTCGGCAGCGACGAAGAGGTCTATCTGGATGTCCGGGTGATCTGTGCGACCCAGGTCGATCTCTCGGAACTGTGCGCCCGCGGCGAATTTCGTCAGGATCTGTACCACCGCCTCAATGTCCTGTCCCTGCACATTCCGCCACTGCGCGAGTGCATGGATGGCCTGGCGGGGCTGGTCGAGCATTTCCTCGACCAGGCCAGTCGGCAGATCGGCTGTGCGTTGCCGAAGTTGGCCTCGGCGGCCATGGAAAAACTCAGCCAATATCACTGGCCGGGTAATGTAAGGCAATTGGAGAACGTATTGTTTCAGGCGGTATCGCTGTGCGAGGGCGGGATCGTCAAGAGCGATCATATTCGCCTGCCCGATTATGGGATACGAAAACCCTTGGGTGATTTCTCGCTGGAAGGCGATTTGGCAACGATCGTGGGCCGCTTTGAAAAAGCGGTACTCGAAAACTTGATGGGCGACTATCCAAGTAGCCGTGCCTTGGGAAAACGCCTGGGCGTTTCCCATACGACCATTGCCAACAAGTTGCGCGATTACACGCTGAACAAATCGGCAGAATAACAAAGCGAGGCTGTGCGTTCTCTAAGGGCGCGCACGCCGGCAACTTTCAGCTATTTTATCTGGCAATGACAACCGGCAACTTTAGCGCTGCGCGCCTCGCGGAAGGTCGGCAAGGCGCGTCGAGCCTGCTTGGGATCAGCCGTTGGAGCAGCCGTTGCCCATTACCCGGTATTCGAGGGTGTGCTTCTGGCCCTTGGAGTCTTCGTAGGTCATGTGGGCCGGCACGACTTCGCAGACATCGGGGACTTCTTCCATGGAAATGACTCGCGCAATATCCAGGTGCTGCGAATAACTATACTGTTCAACCGGAATCTGCTCGGCGTCCTGTGCAACTTCCGCGGCCATCGCCGAGCTGCAAAGACCACCCAGTACCAGTACCAGTAACGCTTTCATTTTCAATTTACCTGTTCGAGGTCGAGAAGGGGCGCGCGACACCTGAGGTGCCGCGTGTACATCTAAGTTTGAATAAGTCAGCTGATACAGAATCAACAGGCCTTCGTGGGGCTGTCATCAAAGTTAATTACTGTGCCTTAGCTGGCGAGACGAATTTTATGCCTCGTCCCGAGGTTGAAAAAGAGGTCATTCTGATAAGGTTTTTTCAACTTTTGACAAAACTTGTAACAATCCTCCTGTCCTGACAATCGCTGCCCTGCCTCGCCCCTTGCGGCACACGGTCCAGAACGGTTCCTGTCGGGCTTGGGCGTAAAGGACGGTTCTGGTACTACCAACGTCGAATGGCCTTCGGCGCCCTGGTACAGTTACAAACGGTCCCATACAAAAACAACTATTTCACCGAGGTAACACAGATGAGTGCGGCTCCACTGTATCCCGTTCGTCCCGAAGTTGCGGCCAATACCCTGACCGACGAGGCCACCTACAAGGCCATGTATCAGCAATCGGTGATCAACCCCGACGGGTTCTGGCGCGAGCAGGCCCAGCGCCTCGACTGGATCAAACCCTTCACCAAGGTCAAGCAGACTTCCTTCGATGACCATCACGTGGACATCAAGTGGTTCGCCGACGGTACTCTGAACGTTTCCTACAACTGCCTGGACCGTCACCTCGAAGAGCGCGGCGATCAGTTGGCGATCATCTGGGAAGGCGACGACCCTTCGGAACACCGCAACATCACCTACCGCGAATTGCACGAGCAAGTGTGCAAGTTCGCCAACGCTCTGCGTGGCCAGGACGTGCACCGCGGTGACGTAGTGACCATCTACATGCCAATGATCCCCGAGGCCGTGGTGGCCATGCTGGCCTGCGCACGCATCGGCGCGATCCACTCGGTCGTGTTTGGCGGCTTCTCGCCCGAGGCACTGGCGGGTCGCATCATCGATTGCGCCTCCAAGGTGGTGATCACCGCCGACGAGGGGCTGCGCGGCGGCCGTCGCACGGCGCTCAAGGCCAATGTCGACCTGGCCCTGACCAACCCTGAAACCAGCAGCGTGCAGAAGATCATCGTGTGCAAGCGCACCGGCGGCGAGATCGCCTGGCACCAGCATCGCGACATCTGGTACGAAGACCTGATGAAGGTCGCCTCCAGCCACTGCGCGCCGAAGGAAATGGGCGCCGAGGAAGCGCTGTTCATCCTCTACACTTCCGGTTCCACCGGCAAGCCCAAGGGCGTACTGCATACTTCCGGGGGTTACCTGCTGTACGCGGCCCTGACCCATGAGCGTGTCTTCGACTATCGTCCCGGAGATGTCTACTGGTGCACCGCCGACGTCGGTTGGGTCACGGGGCACAGCTATATCGTCTATGGTCCGTTGGCCAACGGTGCCACCACCTTGCTGTTCGAAGGCGTGCCGAACTATCCCGACATCACCCGCGTGTCGAAGATCATCGACAAGCACAAGGTGAACATTCTCTACACCGCGCCAACCGCCATTCGCGCCATGATGGCCGAAGGTCAGGCCGCGGTCGCCGGCGCGGACGGCTCCAGCCTGCGTCTGCTCGGTTCGGTGGGCGAGCCGATCAATCCGGAAGCGTGGAACTGGTATCACCAGGCCGTCGGCAAGGAGCGCTGCCCGATCGTCGACACCTGGTGGCAGACCGAGACCGGCGGCATCCTTATCAGCCCGTTGCCGGGGGCCACTGCCCTCAAGCCGGGCTCGGCGACGCGTCCGTTCTTCGGCGTGGTGCCGGCGCTGGTGGACAACCTGGGCAACCTGATCGATGGCGCGGCTGAAGGCAACCTGGTGATTCTCGATTCCTGGCCTGGCCAGTCGCGCTCGCTGTATGGCGACCACGACCGCTTCGTCGACACCTACTTCAAGACTTTCCGCGGCATGTATTTCACGGGCGACGGTGCTCGCCGCGACGAAGATGGCTACTACTGGATCACCGGGCGGGTCGACGACGTACTGAACGTCTCCGGCCACCGCATGGGCACCGCCGAGATCGAAAGTGCCATGGTTGCCCACCCTAAGGTCGCCGAAGCCGCCGTGGTCGGTGTGCCGCATGATCTCAAGGGGCAGGGCATCTACGTCTATGTCACCCTCAATGTTGGCGAAGAGCCGAGCGAAGCGCTGCGTCTCGAGCTGAGGAACTGGGTACGCAAGGAGATCGGCCCGATCGCCTCGCCTGACGTCATCCAGTGGGCGCCAGGCCTGCCCAAGACCCGCTCAGGCAAGATCATGCGTCGCATCCTGCGCAAGATTGCCACGGGTGAGTATGACGCCCTGGGGGATATCTCGACCCTGGCCGACCCGAGCGTGGTGCAGCACCTGATCGATACGCATCGAACGATGAAGGTGGCCTGACGTCTTGCAGCCCCCGGAGGCATTTAGCTCCGGGGGTCTGCGCGGCTGACGCGCAGTCCCATCGCCATGCGCGATCGCTGGTAGCAGATCACCCAGCCCGCAAGCGCGCCGCATCCCTGTGGAGGCGGGTTTGCCCGCGAACACCGGCGAAGCCGGTGCCATAAACCGCAGCGCCTACTTCGCGGGTAAACCCGCTCCCACAGGGATGCGGCGCGTTTGCGGGCTTTGGGTAATCTGCTACCGGGAGTGCGCATGGCATCACCGCCAGCCTCGGGTCCGGCGTGGGCATACTCCGTAACGTTCCACGCGACCACGGCTCGCGCGTCAAGCCACTTCTATCACGACCCGCACCTGCCTCACCCCCGCCAGCACCCATTCCACCTCATCGTCGACGAACTTCCCCAGCAACTGTCGCCCCAATGGCGAACGGGGAGTGATCACGGTGACCTGTCGATCCTTGTCCCCAATCTTCAACCCCGCGCCTTCAGGACCGATGAACAGCACCTGCCGAGCGCCGTGCTCATCTTCCAGTGTCACCAGGTTGCTGACCTGGATACCCTTGGCAGGGTCGTAGTCACGCAGCAGGAGCTGCTGGAAAGCCAATAGCGCCTGGCGAATCTCGGCGGTGCGACGCGCCTGCCCGGTAGCCAGATAGGAAGCCTCCAGGCTGAGCGTGTCGTACTTGTTCTCGGCCACATTCTCTTCGGCGGTCGCCGTCTCGTACGCGACCTGGGCCGCGCGGCGCGACACATCGAGGTCATGTTCGAGGGTGATGCAGATGCGGTGCAGCAGATCGGTCTTGGTCATGGGCGATAGCAAAACTGCAGGACGTTGGCCTGGCTCTTGTCGGTCGGAGCGGTACGATGTTGCTGCAGCCAGAACTGACAGCGTGGGTTATCCAGATGACGCGGGCCACCTTCGGCCGCTGCCGCGGCCTGCTCGGCTTGTTGCTGATCCAGGATTTCCTTGTAGCGCTCGAACATTTCTTCCTGCCCCGGCAGGGCGGGTGCGGCGGAATCGGGGCGTGCGGTGGCAGCGGAGGGGGCGATCGATCGGGTCACCGGCAGCACCTGCTCCGGCCACATGCGCAAGGCGAGCCACAGGCTGAAGGCAATGGCCAGGGCGCCGAGCCACAGGCCCGCCGCCACGCTAAGGATCAGCGGCAGCGACTTGAGGGTGATCTTGAGTTCGCGGTGTCGATGCATGGGGGCCTCCTGGCTGGACGGGCAGGGTGCCATTGTCGCACGGCGCGGGAAGGAAATTTCAGCCCCGGCGCTTTTGTCCGTGCGTATTTATCCGCAGAATCTGCAGTTTTTCGCCCGGTGAGGGGAACGCGCATGAAAGCCACCTGGGACATCTTTTGCACGGTCGTCGACAATTATGGCGACATCGGCGTGACCTGGCGCCTGGCTCGTCAGCTGGTGGCCGAGCATGGCATTGCCGCGCGCTTGTGGGTGGACGACCTGTCGGCCTTCGTGCGCTTGTGTCCGGCAGCGGATCCCACGGCTGCGCAGCAATGGCAGCAAGGGGTCGAAGTGCGGCAATGGCCGCAGCCTTGGCAGGCGACGGTGCCGGCCGACGTGGTGATCGGGGCGTTCGCTTGCCAGCTGCCGACAGGCTACGTCGACGCCCTTCGGCAACGGGCTCATCCCGCATTATGGTTGAACCTGGACTACCTGAGCGCGGAGGATTGGGTCGAAGGCTGTCATGGTTTGCCTTCGCCGCAGCCCGGCGGGTTGCGCAAGGTGTTCTTCTTTCCAGGGTTCACCGACCGAACTGGCGGGCTCCTGCGCGAAAACGGCCTGCTGGAGCGTCGCGACGCTTTCCAGGCCGACCCGACGGCACGCGCGCGCTTTCTCCAGGCGCTCGGCGTGCAGGCGCAGCCGGGGGCGCGATTGGTCTCGCTGTTCGCCTACGAGAACACCCGCCTGGCATCTTGGCTCGATGCCCTGGCCATGCCAGGCTCGTCCGTTCATCTGCTGGTGCCGGAGGGGCGGATCCTCGGCGATGTCCAGGCTTGGTTGGGCGGGCAGCCGCTCGCTGTGGGAGATGTTCGGCGCAAGAGTGGGGTAACGGTCCAGGTCCTGCCTTTCGTCAGCCAGGATGACTACGACCGGTTGCTCTGGAGCTGTGATTTCAATGCCGTGCGCGGAGAGGATTCGTTCGTGCGTGCCCAGTGGGCGGGTCAGCCAATGCTTTGGCATATCTACGTGCAGGATGAAAACGCGCATTGGGAAAAGCTCGACGCCTTCCTGGCGCTTTATCGACAAGGCCTGTCGGAGCAGGCGGGACAGGCGCTGGTCGGACTTTGGCGGGCGTGGAACAAGGATCAGGACATGGCTCGCGCATGGAACGAGGCGATGCTGCATTGGGAGGAGTTGCGGCAGCACGCCCGTCGCTGGTGCGCCGAGCAGGCCGCTCGACCGGACCTTGCCACGACACTGGTACAGTTTTACCGAAATTGGCTATGATACGCGGCCTCGATTTCTATAAATCCATCCAGATTCGGATACTTTGCAATGAAAACTGGTAAAGAACTCAAACCCGGTACCGTACTGCGGATCGACAATGACCCGTGGCTGGTTCAGAAAGCTGAATTCACCAAGTCGGGCCGTAACAGCGCGATCATGAAGACCAAGCTGAAGAACCTGCTGACCGGCTACAAGACCGAGACCGTCTACGGCGCGGACGACAAGCTGGATGACGTGATCCTCGATCGCAAGGAAGCCACCCTGTCGTTCATCAGCGGTGATTCCTACACCTTCATGGACACTACCGACTACACCATGTACGAGCTGAACGCCGAGGACATCGAAGCCGTTCTGCCTTACATCGAGGAAGGCATGACCGACGTCTGCGAAGCCGTGTTCTTCGAAGATCGCCTGGTATCGGTCGAGCTGCCGACCACCATCAGCCGCAAGGTTACCTACACCGAGAATTCCGCGCGTGGCGATACCTCGGGCAAGGTCATGAAGCCAGCCAAGCTGAGCAACGGTACCGAGATTCAGGTTGCCGACTTCATCGAGATCGATGAAATGATCGACATCGACACCCGTGACGGTTCGTTCAAGGGTCGCTCCAAGAAGTAATCTTCTTGTGAGTCCAAAAACCCGGCTTATGCCGGGTTTTTTGTGCCTTGCGCAAAATCTGGATGCCCAGGCGCCAGCGGCAGGCCAATGCTTGGCGCGATGACAGGTCGCGGACCCTAGGCCAGGGCAGTGCTCACAGGTTTTTTTGCAGGCTCGCCCGCAACACCAGCAGATCCGTCTGTAATTTATGCAGCTGTTGCTCGCTCAGGCCGCTCGCCGCCAGGATGGACTGCGGTACTTGCCTGGCCTCGACGTGCAGGTCGCGGCCCTTGTCGGTCAGCTGGACCAACACCACGCGTTCGTCTTCTCGGCTACGGGTACGCTTGAGCAATCCTTCGCTCTCCAGCCGCTTGAGCAGCGGCGTGAGGGAACCGGGGTCGGTGAGCAGGCGCTGGCTTATCTCCCCGACGGTCAGGCCGTCCTCTTCCCAGAGCACCAGCATCGCCAGGTACTGCGGGTAAGTGAGGCCCAGGGCCTGGAGCAGCGGCTTGTAAACCTTGGTCATCAGCAATGAAGTCGAATGCAAGGCAAAGCAGACCTGATTGTCCAGCAGCAGCTCGTCATGGGGGGCTTGAGTGTCGGCGTTCATGCAGGTCCTTGGAATCTCTCAGAGTGGACATCCAGCGCGCTATCCATTAGCACGTTCTCTACCAACGCAGCTCGCTGCGCAGTGCCAGGTCCCAAGGGGGCACAGGACTGAAGCGGCTCTTGAGAAATTCGAGCAGCAAGCGGCTCCGAGAGTTCGTTTCATGTTCCAAACGTAATGCATAGATTCCGCTGGTTTCAGCTTCGGGCAGGCCGTTCTCACAGAAAAGCGGCAGCAATTCGCCACGCAGCAGGTAGTCGCTGACCAGCCAGCTGGGTAAATGGGCGATGCCAAGGCCGGCTAGCGCCCCGAACAGCAACGTCTCGGCATTGTTGGCGGTCATGCGCATGCGCGACGGGCGATGCAGGCGTGTCTGGCCTTTCACCGTAAAGCGCCAGGCGAAGGGGGGCGCCAGGCCATCCCAGTCCAGGCCATCGTGATCGGGCAGCTCGCTCGGATCGGCAGGCACTCCACGGCGCGCCAGATAAGCAGGGCTGGCGCAGGCGATACGCACCATGTAGGCAAGCGGTATCGCGACCAGGCGCGTATCGGCCAAAGGGCCGGCACGCAGGACCAGATCCACTTCGCCCAGATGGCTGCCGTGAAGATCGACGAAGCTGTCGATCAGGCGCAACTGGACGTCCAGGCCCGGGTAGGCGACCAGGAAGTCGGCAATGGCAGGTGCGAGATGGCGGCGACCGAAGGCTGCGGGGGCGTCGATCCGGATGAGGCCTTCAGGCGCGCTGCTCAAGGAAACGGCTTCTGCGCGCGCCAGACGCAGCTCTTCGACAATGCGCCTTGCGCGTTCCGCGAATGCCTGGCCCGCAGGCGTGGCGCGCACCGCATGAGTGCTGCGCACGAAGAGCCGGCTGCCGATCGCGCGTTCGAGGTTGTCGATGCGCCTGGCAACGGCCGAAGGGGTCAGTGGATGGCGACGAGCTGCGGCGGAGAAGCTGCCCGTCTCCAGGACATCCAGGTAAAGATTCAATTGATCGGTAAGGGCGTCGGGATGCATGGCTACCTGCTTGTGCGAACTACGCACAGCCATTGTGCGTTGCTATGCGTTTCCGTGCCAGCCGCGAATGGTTAGGATGGCGCCCAATGACCAAGCGGATGAGACGCTGATGATCGAGTGGGTGATGTATCTCGGATTGGGCGCGGTGCTGGGTACGGTGGGTGGCGTGTTCGGCATTGGCGGAGGGCTGATCGCCATTCCGGCGCTGGGCGTGCTGTTCGGTCTGGATCAGCAGCTGGCCCAGGGCACGGCACTGGTGATGGTCGTGCCAAACGTGCTGTTGGCCTTGTGGCGTTATCACCAGCGCAACCGTATCGAACTGCGCCATGCGTTGCCGCTGTCATTGTGCAGTTTCGTCTTTGCCTGGTTCGGCTCCATTTGGGCGGTAGGCCTGGATGCGCACAGCATGCGCGTCGGCTTCGTGGTCTTTCTGGTGGCGCTGTCTACCTGGAACCTGGCGCGGATGTTCATGCGTTCGGCGCCGCCGAGCAGCGAGCTGCGCTATTCATGGCCTTGGTTGGGCGTACTGGGTAGCGTCGCCGGTACCATGGGTGGTCTGTTCGGCGTAGGCGGGGCCGTGGTGGCTACGCCCGTGCTGACCAGTCTTTTCGGCACCACCCAGGTGGTCGCGCAGGGTCTGTCCCTGGCCCTCGCCGCGCCGAGCACCCTGGTTACCCTGGTGACCTATGGTCTGCACCGGAGCGTCGACTGGCAGATCGGCTTGCCCCTGGCCGTGGGCGGGCTGCTGAGCATCAGTTGGGGCGTGAAACTGGCTCACGCCCTACCGGAGAAACTGTTGCGTTCGTTGTTCTGCGGTTTCCTCGTGGTCTGTGCGGTGATGCTCGCGCTGGAGCTTTGAGGCCCCTGCGCTCAGGCGCGCGCCTGTTTCAAGGTTTCCGCGATCAGGAAAGCCAGTTCCAATGACTGGTCGGCATTCATGCGCGGGTCGCAATGGGTGTGATAACGGTCCGACAGGCTATCTTCGGTGATTGGGCGAGCGCCGCCGATGCACTCGGTGACGTTCTGACCGGTCATCTCGATATGGATGCCCCCCGCATGAGTGCCCTCGGCCTGGTGCACCTGGAAGAACTGCTTGACCTCGCTGAGGATCTGCGCGAAATCGCGGGTCTTGTAGCCGCTGCTGGCCTTGATGGTATTGCCGTGCATGGGGTCCGAACTCCATAGCACGTGCCGCCCCTCGCGCTCGACACCGCGGATCAGCCCGGGCAGATGGTCGCCGACCTTGCCTGCGCCCATGCGCACGATCAGGTTGAGACGGCCCGGGTCGTTGTGTGGATTGAGTACGTCGATCAGGCGGGTCAGGTCCTCGGGGTTCATGCTAGGCCCCACCTTGACCCCGATGGGATTGTGCACTCCGCGCAGGAACTCGACGTGCGCCCCATCGAGCTGACGGGTGCGATCGCCGATCCAGAGCATGTGCGCCGAGCAGTCATAGTAGTCACCGGTCAGGCTGTCACGGCGCACGAAGGCTTCTTCATAGTTCAGCAGCAAGGCTTCGTGTGCGGTGAAGAAGCTGGTCTCGCGCAGTTGCGGCGCGCTGTCCAGGCCGCAGGCGCGCATGAACGCCAACGTCTCGTCGATACGATCGGCCAGTTGGCTGTACTTTTCGGCCAGGGCGGAGTTGGCGATGAAGTCCAGGTTCCACTGGTGCACCTGATGCAGGTCGGCGAACCCCCCCTGGGCGAAGGCGCGCAACAGGTTGAGACTGGCGGTGGCCTGATGGTACGCCTGCAGCAGGCGCTCCGGGTCCGGCACGCGGCTTTTCTCGTCGAAACCGATGCCGTTGACGATGTCGCCGCGATAGGCGGGCAAGGTCACGCCGTCGAGCGTTTCGTCACCCGACGAGCGCGGCTTGGCGAACTGCCCGGCCATGCGTCCGACCTTGACGACCGGGCAGCCGGCGGCAAAGGTCATGACGATGGCCATCTGCAGCAGCACCTTGAAGGTGTCACGAATCTTGGCCGCCGAAAACTCGGCAAAGCTCTCTGCGCAATCGCCGCCTTGCAGCAGAAAAGCCCGGCCCTGGGTCACCTCGGCAAACTGGCGACGCAGTTCGCGGGCTTCACCGGCAAACACGAGCGGCGGATAGCTTGCCAGGGTCTGCTCCACCTTGAGCAGGTGCGCGGCATCAGGATAGACAGGTTGCTGCTGGATCGGCAAAGCGCGCCAGCTGTCGGGGCTCCAGGGTCGGTTCATCACGGGCTCGATCTTGTCGGTGGTGGGCTCGCATCATGGTATCAGTTGCCGGCTTGCTTGTTGCACACGAGGCATTGACGGACAATGCAGGCTTTTCGCGGGCAGCCAGGATGACGGGAGCAGACATGACAGCGGAGCGGGAGGAGCGGTTGCTGGCGCGGGTCGAAGATGCATTCGGGATCATCAGCGTGTACGAGGTCGAGGATTACCGTTTTCTCGAATTCGGCGAGGCGATCGAGCAGAGTTGCGTGTTCACCGCCGACCCCGGCTGGCTCGAGTACGACTACACCCGGGCCATGCTGGTCGGTGCCTTGTGTCACGCGCAGCCCGAGAGCGCGCTGTTTCTCGGTCTTGGCGCGGGTACCCTGACCCAGGCTTGCCTGAAATTCCTGCCCCTTGAAGACGTCGAAGCCATCGAACTGCGCCCCGACGTTCCGCGCCTGGCCATGGAATACCTGGGGCTGGCGGATGATCCGCGCTTGTACATCCGCATCGGCGATGCCATGGCGCTGTTGCCGACGGCGGAAAAGGCCGACCTGATCTTCGTCGACCTTTATACCGACCACGGGCCAGGCGTCGCGCACCTGGCCTGGCGTTTTCTGGAGGATTGCCAGAAGCAGCTCAATCCCGGCGGCTGGTTGGTGATCAACCAATGGGCGGGCGATGACGGCAAGCCACTTGGCGCGGCCTTGCTGCGCGGGCTGTACCACCGTCACTATTGGGAATTGCCGGTGAAGGAGGGCAACGTGATCCTGATCGTCCCGTCCGACCTCGAACAGTCCCTCGACCTCGAAGGGGTACGCGCGCGCTCGCAGGGCTTGGCTCCCCGGCTCGGCTATAACCTGGAAACACTGATCGGCGAGATCCGCCCGGCCACTTGAACACAGAGAACAAACGATTCAGCCGGCAGAGACGATCGCCCGAGGTCCGCCCCTCCACTGGAAAAAAATCTAACTGCGAAGCGCGGATTCGGGTATAGTACGCGCCGGTCTTTAGCGGGCCCCCGTTGCAGGTGGTTCACAGCCCCCCGATTCAGCCTCGGCTGCGCGTTCGCTAGTCGGACCATCCCAAGACTTTCTTTTTTCAATCGTTTTCGCAAATCCCCGCCGCCAGAGCTGCCTGGGTGACCTCATGGTCTTTCAAGGCATGTGCAGCTTTGGAGCATGGGTCTTTGCGGATGCACCTAGAGGCAGACCCATGACCCAGGAAATCGGCGGATTCGCCGCTCTCGAACTCAATCCGAATATTGTTGCCGCCGTACTGGCGACTGGCTATGAAGAGCCGTCGGCCATTCAGCAGCAATCGATCCCGATCATCCTCGCCGGTCACGACATGATCGGCCAGGCGCAGACTGGTACCGGCAAGACCGCTGCCTTCGCTCTGCCGATCCTGAATCGTATCGATACGAGCAAGCGCGAACCGCAAGCCCTG
The DNA here is from genome assembly GCF_013523055.1 of Pseudomonas capeferrum. Classification (GTDB taxonomy): domain Bacteria; phylum Pseudomonadota; class Gammaproteobacteria; order Pseudomonadales; family Pseudomonadaceae; genus Aquipseudomonas; species Aquipseudomonas capeferrum_A. Next base: position 42,503 of record NZ_JAAMQM010000030.1, read on the forward strand.
ATCCTGGCGCCAACCCGTGAGTTGGCGTTGCAAGTAGCTACCGCTTTCGAAACCTACGCCAAGCAGACGCCGGGCATTAACGTGGTGGCTGTATACGGTGGTGCCCCGATGGGCCCACAATTGAAGGCCATTCGTAACGGCGCGCAAATCGTCGTGGCGACCCCAGGCCGTCTGTGCGACCACCTGCGTCGCGACGAGAAGGTCCTGTCGACCGTCAAGCACCTGGTGCTCGACGAAGCCGACGAGATGCTCAAGCTGGGCTTCATGGATGACCTGGAAGTCATCTTCGCGGCGCTTCCCGAGACTCGTCAGACCGTACTGTTCTCGGCGACCCTGCCATCTTCGATCCGCAGCATCGCCGAGCGTCACCTGCGCGATCCGAAGCACGTCAAGATCCAGAGCAAGACCCAGACCGTCACCGCGATCGACCAGGCTCACCTGATGGTTCATGCCGATCAGAAGATCGCGGCCGTGCTGCGTCTGCTGGAAGTCGAAGAGTTCGACGCGCTGATTGCCTTCGTGCGCACCAAGCAGGCTACCCTGGACCTGGCGAGTGCGCTGGAAGCCAAGGGTTACAAGGCCGCCGCGCTGAATGGCGACATCGCCCAGAACCAGCGCGAGCGTGTCATCGAGTCGCTCAAGGATGGTCGCCTGGACATCGTCGTCGCCACCGACGTCGCTGCCCGTGGTCTGGACGTACCGCGTATCACCCACGTGTTCAACGTCGACATGCCGTACGATCCGGAGTCCTACGTGCACCGTATCGGCCGTACTGGCCGTGCCGGTCGCGAAGGCCGCGCGCTGCTGCTGGTGACCCCGCGCGAGCGCCGCATGCTGCAACTGATCGAGCGCGTGACCGGCCAGAAAGTGGCCGAGGCGCGCCTGCCTGACGCGCAGGCCGTTCTGGACGCTCGTATCAAGAAGTTGACGTCGAGCCTGGCGCCACTGGTAGCCGAAGCGGAAACCACCCATGGCGAGCTGTTCGACCGCCTGACCACCGACCTGGGTTGCACGCCGCGCGCCTTGGCCTCGGCCCTGCTGCGCAAGGCTACCAACGCCCAGGCGCTGGATCTGGCCGCCGTCGAGCGCGAGCAGCCGCTGGTCCCGACCGGCGCGCCACGCGAGCGTTCCGCGGAGCGCGGCGAGCGTCCTGATCGTGGCGATCGCGAGCGTCGCGCGCCACTGCCGCTGGCAGAAGGTCGCGTACGTTGCCGTACTGCCCTGGGTGCCCGCGACGGCATCGCCGCCAAGAACCTGCTGGGCGCGATCCTCAACGAGGGTGGCCTGGCCCGTGATGCCATCGGCCGCATCCAGGTACGTGACAGCTTCAGCCTGGTAGAGCTGCCGGAAGACGGCCTCGAGCGTTTGCTGACCAAGCTGAAGGACACCCGCGTAGCGGGCAAGCAGCTGAAGCTGCGTCGTTATCGTGAAGATTGATGCTTAAGCGATAACAAGAAATCCCCGACTGGTTCGGGGATTTTTTTTGTCTGTGGATCAGGGGGTATCAAGGCATGTTCAATCGAACCGGTAGATATCCATTCCCAATGCCCCTAGCGTAAAACCTTGGTGCACGATGCTGAACCGTTCTCCCGCGCCCAGGGCGAAGAACAGCGGCAGCAGGTGCTCTTCGCTGGGATGATTGCGCATTGCAAAAGGAGCCTGCTGCCGATAGTCGACCAGGGCTGCCTGATCGTCCTGACCCAGCCGGGACACCACCCAGTCACGAAACGCCAGTGCCCAGGGCTTGGCGACTTCAGAGCCTGCCTGCCTGTCCAGTTCCCCCAGGTTGTGGGTGATGCTGCCTGAGCCGATCAACAGAATGTCTTCACGGCGCAGTTCGCCCAGTGCCTGGCCGACCCGCAGTTGCAAGGTCGGGCCAAGCTGGCTGGGCAGGGACAGCTGCACCACTGGAATGTCGGCGTTCGGATACATCAGTGACAATGGCACCCAGGTACCATGATCGAAGGGCCGTTGAGGGTCAAGGCGGTTTGGTAATCCTGCGGTCTGCAGAGCGTCACTCAGACGCTCGGCCAGTGCGCGGTCACCTGGCGCGGGATACTGCACGGCGTGAAGTGCCGGTGGGAAGCCGTGAAAGTCATGCCAGGTTGCCGGGTTGGGATGTCCGGTAACCAGCAGCTCGCGACTCTCCCAGTGCGCCGACACTACCACGATCGCCTTGGGACGGGGCAGCGAAGCGGTTAATGCGGCCAGCGCCGGGCCACTGGCGCCGGGTTGCAGGGCCAGCATCGGCGAGCCGTGGGAAATGAACAGGCTGGGTAGCATGGTAGTGTCCTGAAAACCGAGAGAGCACCATTTTCAGGCTGTTGCTGCATCGAAATCCAATATAAGTTTTGCGTGTTATCTATCGAATCTACGGAGGTATCATGGAGTCCGCATTCTGGAACAAGCGGTGGGAAGACAACCAGATCGGCTTTCACCAGTCTCAGGTAAATCCTTACCTGCAGACGCATTGGCCCCGGCTTGAACTGACCCCAGCCAGCCGCGTCCTCGTACCACTGTGCGGCAAGAGCCTGGACATGATCTGGCTGGCAGCCCAAGGCTACCGTGTAAGGGGCGTCGAACTCGCCGAGCGAGCGGTACTGGACTTCTTCCACGAGCAAGGCCTGGAAGCGGAAGTATTCCAGCACGGTGCTTTTACCGTATGGCGCAGCGGCGAGATCGAACTCTGGCAGGGTGACATCTTCGACCTCCAGCCCAGTGACGTCGACGATTGCGAGGCATTGTTCGACCGCGCCGCCCTGATCGCACTGCCTCCCGCGATGCGAGAACGTTACCTGCGCCTGCTCTCGACTATCCTGCCGCCTACCTGCAAAGGGTTGCTGGTCACCCTGGACTACGACCAGGCCCGGGTCGACGGCCCTCCGTTCTCCGTGGCGGACGAGGAGGTGCGCCGCGGGTTCGATCCTTGGCATGTCGAGGAAGTGGAGCAGGTACAGATCATCGAGCAAAGCCCCAAGTTCAGCCAGGCGGGCGTACCCTCACTGCTGGAGCGGGTGTACCGGGTATCGCGTTAGACCGGCGCAAAAGAAAGCGGGGCTGGATTCCGGGCGCTTGGAGCGCCCTGGAAACCAGCCCCGCTATCGTTTGAGAATCAGCCGCGACGACGCAGTGCGTCGATTCGATCTTCCAGCGGTGGATGGCTCATCAGCAGACCGGCCAGGCCCTGCTTCAGGCCACCGTTGATCCCGAATGCCTGCAGGGTATCGGGCATGTGCACCGGCATGCCCTGCTCGGCGCGCAAGCGTTGCAGCGCGCCAATCATCGCACTGGTGCCGGCCAGGCGAGCACCCGCTTCATCGGCACGGTATTCGCGGCGGCGCGAGAACCACATGACGATCATGCTGGCCAGGATGCCGAGGATCAGTTCGGCAACGATGGTCGCGACGTAGTAGGCAATGCCTTGGCCTTCCTCGTTCTTGAAGATGACCTTGTCGACGAAATTGCCGATGATTCGGGCAAAGAACATCACGAAGGTGTTCACCACGCCCTGTACCAGCGCCAGGGTGACCATGTCGCCATTGGCCACGTGACCGATCTCGTGGGCCAGCACGGCACGGACTTCATCGGGCGAGAACCGCTCAAGTAGGCCCTGGCTGACGGCCACCAGAGCATCGTTGCGATTCCACCCGGTCGCGAAGGCGTTGGCCTCGTAGGCCGGGAAGATGCCGACTTCGGGCATCTTGATGCCGGCCTCGCGGGACAGCTCCTCGACCGTCTGCAGCAGCCACTGCTCGTGACGGGTGCGCGGCTGGGTGATGATCTGCGTACCGGTGCTCATCTTCGCCATCCACTTGGAGATGAGCAGCGAGATCAGGGAACCGGCGAAGCCGAACACGGCGCAGAAGACCAGCAGCTGGCTGAGGTTCAGGTCGACGCCATTGGCGGCCATGAACCCGTTGAAGCCGAACAGGCTCAGGGTAATGCTTGCAACCAGTACCACCGCAAGGTTGGTGGCCACAAACAACAAGATGCGCATCATGGTTGTTACGTTCTCCTGACGGATGAAAATGTCGCTTACTGCGGCGTATATAAGGGGGCGAGCGCGGGGTTTCAACCTGACGACTATTTCAAACTGTGTAGGCGGGAGTATGACAGAGGATAGGGGGAGGGCCGTGGGACATAGCATTGCAGGATGTAAGAAACATCCTGGCCACGCTTCTTCCGCGATCCGCCTGCGCGGACCGCGGCCTACATGAATCTACTGCTGATAGGTTTTGAGGAAGTTTCCGATACGACCGATTGCCTGTTCCAAGTCATCGACACGCGGCAGGGTCACTACCCTGAAATGGTCCGGCCATGGCCAGTTGAAGGCTGTGCCCTGAACGATCAGCAAGCGTTCGGAAAGCAGCAGGTCCAGGACGAATTTCTCGTCGTTGTGGATCGGGCAGACCTTGGGGTCGATGCGCGGGAAGGCATACAGCGCGCCCATCGGCTTGACGCAGCTCACACCGGGGATGTCATTGAGCAGTTCCCAGGTGCGGTTGCGCTGTTCCAGCAGACGGCCGTTGGGCAGGACCAGGTCATTGATGCTCTGATAGCCGCCCAGGGCGGTCTGGATCGCGTGCTGGGACGGCACGTTGGCGCACAGGCGCATGTTGGCCAGCATGTCGATGCCTTCGATATAGCTCTGGGCATGCTGCTTGGGTCCGGAAATGATCAGCCAGCCCGAGCGGAATCCGGCCACGCGATAGGACTTGGACAGGCCGTTGAAGGTCAGGCAGAGCAGGTCGGGGGCCAGTGAGGCGGTGCTGATATGCACGGCTTCGTCGTAGAGGATCTTGTCGTAGATCTCGTCGGAGAAGACCACCAGGTTGTGCTGCCGAGCCAGCTCCAGCATGCCCAGCAGCAGCTCGCGCGAGTACACCGCGCCGGTCGGGTTGTTGGGGTTGATGATCACCAGGGCCTTGGTGTTCGGGGTGATCTTGGCCTTGATGTCTTCGAGGTCGGGGAACCAGTCGGCCTGCTCGTCGCACAGGTAGTGCACCGGATTTCCGCCCGCAAGGCTGACCGCGGCGGTCCATAGCGGATAGTCCGGCGCCGGAATCAGCACCTCGTCGCCGTTGTTGAGCAAGGCCTGCATCGACATCACGATCAGTTCCGAGACGCCGTTGCCCAGGTAGATATCTTCGATACCCACGCCATCGATCTGTTTCTGCTGGCAGTACTGCATCACCGCCTTGCGCGCGCTGAACAGGCCCTTGGAGTCGCTGTAGCCCTGGGCTGTCGGCAGATTGCGGATCACGTCCTGGAGGATTTCCTCGGGCGCTTCGAAGCCGAACGGCGCCGGGTTGCCGATGTTCAGCTTGAGGATGCGGTGGCCTTCTTCTTCCAGGCGTTTGGCGTGCTTGAGCACCGGGCCGCGGATGTCATAGCAGACATTGGCGAGCTTGTTCGATTTGCTGAACTGCATGATGTGATCCCGATTGGAGAAGTCGCCGCGTTGCGTGGTCAAAGGGTTTGAAATGCGCAGGTCGCGGGTGCCAGACTGATGGCCCGGACAGAGGCGCAATAATATACGTGCCCCCCGCGCCAGGGAAAAGACAGGGCGCGGGTTTTTCCAGCCTGTTGAGGTCAAGTCATGCAGAAGATCGAGAAAACCCTGGACGAGTGGCGCGAGATGCTCGATCCCGCCCAGTATCAGGTGTGCCGCCTCAAGGGCACCGAACGGCCGTTCAGCGGCAAGTACAACGGACACAAGGCGGACGGTGTGTACCACTGCATCTGTTGCGAGGCGCCGCTGTTCGATTCCGACACCAAGTTCGATTCCGGCTGCGGGTGGCCGAGTTTCTATGCGCCGATCGCCGACAACGCCATGATCGAAATACGCGATACGACCCACGGCATGATCCGCACCGAAGTCACCTGCGCCCAGTGCGACGCGCACTTGGGGCATGTGTTTCCGGACGGGCCGCCGCCGACCGGCCTGCGTTACTGCATCAACTCGGTGTGCCTGAATTTTCAGGCGCGTGACTGACCGGAGAACGACCGATGGTCGATGTACTGTTGAACATACCCTGCAGGACCCTGAAGGGCGAACACAAGGTCCTGGGGGACTTTGCCGGCAAGGCGATGCTGATCGTCAATACCGCCAGCCAGTGCGGGTTCACTCCGCAATACAAGGGTTTGGAGCGCCTGTGGCAGGACTACCGCGCGCGCGGGCTGGTGGTGCTAGGCTTTCCCTGCAACCAGTTCGGTCGGCAGGAGCCGGGCGATACCCTCGAGATCACTCAGTTCTGCGAGCGCAGTTTTGGCGTGAGTTTCCCGATGTTCCGCAAGATCGAGGTCAATGGTCCCATGGCCCATCCGGTCTTCGCGGAGCTGAAGCGGCGCGCGCCTGGGCTCTTCGGGACCGAGAAGGTCAAGTGGAACTTCACCAAGTTCCTCGTCGATCCAGTCAGTGGCAAGGTCGAGCGCTTTGCCCCGTCCACCAAGCCAGAAGCCTTGAAAGTGGCGATCGAGACGCTGCTCGACCGCTAGCCTCAGGTTACTGATCGTCCGCACCTGGCAGGGTCGATCGGCGCGAGAGCCTGGTGGATGGTGCTCGGGCCGTGTTGACGATATAGGCAAAGCCTGCATTCGAAGGTTGATGAAGGCGTCCTGGCTGGCATAATCAGTGCCGATCTGATGAAAGCGAGCAGGGCTCACGGCTGAAGCCTAATCGGACCGTCAACCTGGCCTGCTTGCAGACAGGCGTCGGGGTACCCTGAGATCCAAGGTTCCCCACGCCGGACCCTGTGCCGTATACCACGCACGCCTGGCCGATCACCTGTCGGCGCCGCACGACCTGTCATCTATTCAGCCTTGCCCCCTTGTATGCCTTGAGGAGTTGTCGTGGACACTCGTTTGATTGCTTTCCTGGACCGCGCCGAAGCCGTGCTGGCGCGTCTCGAGCCGCTGTTGCCGGTCGCTCGTCCGACCATCGATTGGGGCCGGACCCTGGCCGCGCGCTGGCAGCGTGATGGCCGCAGCGGCTACCTGATGCCGCTGGAAGTCAGCCTGGACATTCGCCTGTCCGACCTGATCGGCGTCGACCGGCAATGTGAGCAACTGGGTCGCAATACCCATCAGTTCATCGCCGGCTTGCCTGCCAACCATGCCTTGCTATGGGGCTCGCGCGGTACCGGGAAGTCATCGCTGGTCCGTGCGCTGCTGGCCGAACACGCCGCTGCCGGGTTGCGTCTGATCGAAATCGAACGCGATCACCTGGCGGATCTTCCGCGCGTGGTCGAGCAGCTGCAAAAGCTCGAGCAGCGTTTCATTCTGTTCTGCGACGATCTGTCGTTCGAGGCGGGGGAGGGGGACTACCGCGTGCTCAAGAGCGTGCTGGATGGCTCGCTGGAGCAGGCGCCCGATAACGTCCTGCTGTACGCGACTTCCAACCGTCGCCACCTGGTGCCGGAAAAGCAGAGCGACAACGAGCACTGGACGCGGGTCGACGGTGAGCTGCACCCCAGCGAAGCCGTCGAGGACAAGATCGCGCTTTCGGACCGCTTCGGTCTGTGGCTGTCCTTCTATCCCTTCACCCAGGAACATTACCTCGACGTGGTCGAACACTGGATCGGGCAGTTGGCCAAGGCCGCCGGGCTTGCCTGGCAGCGTGACGAAGCGCTGGACACGCTGGCCGTGCGCTGGGCGACCGGGCGCGGCAATCGCAATGGCCGTTGTGCCTACCAGTTCGCCCGCTATTGGGTCGGGCTGCAACTGCTGGAACAACGACCATGATCGATCTGAATGCCCGCGGCGCGGGCCTGGACGGTTATGCCTTGTTGGCTGCGCAAGTACAGTCGCTGTTCGCCGACGAAAGCGACTTCATTGCCAATGCCGCGCAGTTTTCGGCGTTTCTGTATCACCAGCTCGAGGACCTCAACTGGGCAGGTTTCTACCTGAACCGTGACGAGACCTTGGTGCTTGGCCCGTTCCAGGGGCAGGTAGCCTGCGTGCGCATTCCCTTCGGCAAGGGCGTCTGTGGCGCCGCCGCCGCCACCCGGCAGACCCAGCGGGTCGAGGATGTGCATGCGTTTCCAGGCCATATCGCCTGCGACAGCGCCTCCAACAGCGAGTTGGTGGTCCCGTTGATCAAGGAAGGTCGGCTGATTGGCGTTCTGGATCTGGACAGCCCGCGGCTGGCGCGATTCAGCGAGGCCGACCAGGCAGGGATCGAGCAACTGGTGGCGGTCTTTCTGGAATTGACCGACTGCTGATCTAAAAGGGGCATGGGCCGTGAGCGGCTCATGCCTCGACTAGTCGTAAAGCGCCTTTTTCTTCCAGTTTTCTTCGGTGTCGGTCTTGAGGCCTTGGGTCAACTCGTTCTCGTCCATCGTGGCCGGCTCCATTTGGTCGAGCACCATGGCGTTGGCGCGGGCCAGGAGCTTTTCCATATAGGTCAGCTGTTCCTGGTAGAGCGCCGGCTCCGGTTGTTTGCGCAGGTACTGCACGCCACGTTCGAACGCCAGGCGTGCCTGGCCAGGTTGTTCCTGCTGCAGCGCCAACTGACCGAGGTTGTTGAAGAACTCGATGTGCAGCAGCACCAGGATCTGGCGGATCACTCGGATCCAGTGCTTGGCTTCGCTGGCTGTCAGGAAGCCTTCCTGGGCGGCACGGGTGATCTGGTTGTGCAGGGCTTCGAGGAGGAAGCGCACATCCTTGGCCTTGGCTTCGGTCTGGATAGGGCTAGGCGGGTTGTTCACCGCGATGTTCTCACCCTGGCCGATCAGCCCCTCGAGCTCGATGATGTGGGCCTTCAGGTCGGCGCTCTGCTTGTCCAGTGCCAGTTGGCGCTGGTTGAGGTTGAGCTCCAGGCGCGTCAGCAGCAGTTTCAAGGCCGGGGTCATCAATTGGCCGGGGAAGGTGTCGTTGATCTCGCCGCAACGGCGCAGGCGCTCGGCCAGTTCGATCTTGAGCCGTGCCCGTTCGAGCTTGCCGTTCTCGACCACGTTGTTGAGGTAGCCGATCACGATCAATAGCGTGATACCCGCAACGATGAGCAGGGTGATCAGGAGTGGAGTCACCGTTTACGCCTCATAAAGAAGTTCTACCCCGTGAGTGTAGTGAGTTCGTCGTGGGTCCGATAGAGCGGGGAACAGAAGCTTTGCCTGTGCATGGACCGGCCATCAGTACCTTTTGAGGCTGGAAGTCATTGATTTGAATATATTTATACAAAGGGGTTGACGAGTTTCCAAGGCATCCATAGAATGCGCGCCACTTGCAGCGTAAAGCACATCGCTTCTCGCGGCAGGTAGTGAATGTTGTAGTGTGTCCCCTTCGTCTAGTGGCCTAGGACACCGCCCTTTCACGGCGGTAACAGGGGTTCGAGTCCCCTAGGGGACGCCATTGCGGGAATAGCTCAGTTGGTAGAGCACGACCTTGCCAAGGTCGGGGTCGCGAGTTCGAGTCTCGTTTCCCGCTCCAGTTTACAAAGGCAACGCTTTCGGCGGGGCCTGTAAAGAAAATCCAGAACTGGTCGCAAGGCCTTGTCTCTGGTGCGCTGAAAAGCGTTGTGTGTCCCCTTCGTCTAGTGGCCTAGGACACCGCCCTTTCACGGCGGTAACAGGGGTTCGAGTCCCCTAGGGGACGCCATTTGCGGGAATAGCTCAGTTGGTAGAGCACGACCTTGCCAAGGTCGGGGTCGCGAGTTCGAGTCTCGTTTCCCGCTCCAGTTTAAATACTGTGGCGTCTATGCGGTGCAGTGGTGGTGAAGGTCGTCAAGGCGCTTCACGCTGATTAGCGGTAAAAGCTTCACATTGCGGGAATAGCTCAGTTGGTAGAGCACGACCTTGCCAAGGTCGGGGTCGCGAGTTCGAGTCTCGTTTCCCGCTCCAAATTAAAAAACCACTCTGTAAAGAGTGGTTTTTTTTGTCAGTTCACCAGGGTGGCGGTCGAATGCGGGAATTCGATCCAGCTGTTCTGGTTGTCCACACTTAGAAATGCAAGGATCTCCAGCGTTGTTGGTACGACAAACACTTCCAGATCCTGACGGGTGACGGTGCCCACTGTCATCGTCCCGGTGGCTGAGGGTACCGGGACCGCCCCCCCGACCATGACCGGATCTTTGTTGTCGTCCTTGCGCTTGCCGGTAATGTACAGCTTGATGAACTGGCTGGTGTTCCTGTGTTGCCAGGCTGTCAAGGTAAATGCTGCGGTGCCCGTACCGATGTTGCCAAGGCTCAACTGGGTGCCCGTGATCTTGTCGCACTGGGGATTTGGCAGGTTCTTGGGAGCCTCTACCTTCAGGTCGTGACGGGTTGATTCGTAGGTTTTGCCGCGACGTGTCACTTGGTAGTACATCACCAGCTGGCTGGCGAGTCTTGCCGAGATATTCGCTTGGGGATGGCATACTCGCGGGAGCCGGACGATACCGGCAGGGTCGTGCTGTAGGCGCCGTGTTCACCCGGCTCAGCCCAGAAAATTTCGACAGTGTCGCCAGGTTCGAAAGTCGCTTCGGCCTTGATGACCAGCGTTGCGCCGTTCAGCGCTCCGCTGGGGTCGAGTGTGCTACTGCTGCCGGTGCTGCCCGTTTCCTTGAGGTAGGGGGCGGGGAAGTTCGGTGGTATGGGTGTCGCGTTGCTTTGCAAGGGCATGGGTAGCGACCGTTGCGCCGCGGTACCTGCACGGTCCTGTACCGTGTAGCGGGCATAGCGAATGCCGTCTCCCGAGGCGCGAATGAACTCACCGGGAAAGCTGATCTTCAGGCTCTCGACGGTATCAGCCAGCGTCAGGGTCCAGCTGTCCACCTGGTCCATACCGCCAGGTGTGGTGGTCCAGTACCAGGTCAACACATCGCCTGCTCTGATGCCCTGGTAGGCCGGCACGGTAGCCGGCAGCTTGTCGTCTTGGGCCTGCAGATAAGCATCGGTCACCCCGCCGGTAATAACCTCGTTCTCGAAAATCAGCGAGCTGTCATCCGGTAGTGCCGGTGGTGTTCTGTCGACTGTGATGGTCAGCGGCATGGACTCAGCTGTGTTGCCATTGTGAAGCAATACCCTGTATCGCAAGGTATGCGTCCCTTCGACGAGCAAATGGGTTTCCGGCAGCAGGATGAACAGCTCGTTTTCAGAAATGGGCGCGGTCCATGTTTTGCTGTCGATTTCGAGGTCGTCCCAGTACAGCGTCAGTCTTTCGGGTTCTTCCGGAGACGGAAAGGACGAATCCCACAGCTCGAATTCGACGCGCAGTGGCTGTTGTGTGGCGCTGAAGGGCAACAGGTTGGTTTCGCCGCCTTCGATGTCGGCAAGTAGCGCCTTGACGTGCGCAGAGGCAAGTCTGCCGGTAGGGACTTCTCGCTCGAAAAGGCGGGGCATGAAAGAACGGAGAAGTGCGATCAGCGACATGACTTCATCTCCTTGCAGGAGCACGCATTCATTGGCAGCCCTGCAAGCACCATGGGGTGCCGCAGGGGATTGATTCATTACCAGTTGTACCGCACGCCTACGCTGGCACCCCATGGCTGTTCCAGCTGCTCGCCGTTGGCGTAGTCGAACTCCGCATGCGCCTGCCACTGCTGTGCCCAGGCCACCACGACACCTGCGCCCAGCTCGCCGCGCGAGCCCGCCAGGTTGTTGTCGAAGCCGTTGCCGTTGATCCGCACGCGGTTGTTGTTGGCAAACTCGTGAGCGGCTGCGACGCGCACATAGGGCTGGATCATGCGGCCGTCACCGTGATCGAACGTACGTCCAACTGTTGTGCCCAGTTTGCCTTGCAGTGAGCGAGTGTGATCGCCGCTGGCCTGTAGCCCATTGTCCAGGTGATAGGACTGGCCCTCGATGGTCATGGCCGCCAGTTGGGCATAGGGCTCGATGAAGTAGCCATCGTTGAGTTTCAAGTGACGGCCGACTTCCAGCGAAAGCCCCACCCCGTTGTTGCTGTAGTCGCCCTTGGTCCTGGTGCCATCGCTCAGCTGCACGTCGGCACTGTTCTGGTAGCGGTTGAGCTTGGCGACGCCATCGAAGTAGTAGCCGCTTTGGGGGTCGAGCCAGGTGGTGTATGCGCCGATGTGATAGCTGTCGACCCGGCCTGAGCTCCCCCCCTGCAAGTTCAGGTCGGAATTGCTGTAGCCCGCCGTCACGCCAACCAGCCAGTTGCCGTCACCGACAGGCAGACGGCCATCGGCGCCGAACGACAGCCCCTGCTGCTGCTGCTTGTAGCCGAAGCCTGAGGTAGAGGCGTTGAACTGGTTGCCATAGCTGCGCATCCAGCCTCCGGCCGCGCCGCCGTTGCGGCGCACTTCGCCCATGCGGCTGCGCAAGGTGGTGAGTTCGCCATACCAGACGGTCGGAGCCGTGTTGAACAGGGCCAGGGCAGTCTGGGTGCTGGGGGTGAGGGTGCGCAACGCGGCGTCCAGGTACCAGTCGTTGCCACGCTGTACCAGGCCATAGGCGTACGTACCCAGGTCGACCGGCCCGCCCTGCAGCGAGAAGCTCGCGTCGCCCGCAGCGGTATGCACCAGGTGCAGTTCGGTATCGTTCAGCGGGTCTTTGCCGGTACTGGTCACCAGAATCTGGTGGTTGCCGGTGGCAGTGCCGGTCACCTCGAGGAAGTCGCTCTGGCCGTCGGCAAGATCGGTGTTCATCACGAATATGCCATTGCCGGCCAGGTTGTTCACCTGCAGCGTGTAGAACTCGCCCTGGTCGCCAAACGCCACCGAACCGCCATCCATCGCCAGCTCGTTGAGTTGGGCGTCGCCAACCAGGGTCCACTGGCCGCCGCTGTTCAAAGCAAGGCGGTCGAGATTTTCCAGGCGACCTTTGAAGGTGGCCTGGTTTTCCAGGGTCAGTTTTGCCGTGCCGCCTTCGGCGACGATGATATCGCCTAGCAGATCGCTGGCGTTGACCTTGATGTCGCTCGTGCCGGCGGCGCCGATCTCCACCAGCGTACCGTCACTCGCCTTGAGGGTGGAGCCATTGCGGATGTCGATGTTTGCGCTGACCGGAGCGGTGCCTACGGTACCCACGGCGATGGCGGAGCCGGCCAGCCCCTCGACATGGCTGGCGTCGAGCAGCAGTGTGCCAACCTTGTCCGGCTGTCCACTGTTGCCACGGAAACGCACGCCATTCTGCCCGCCGACGATACGGCTGCCGGCGCTGGCCTGTAGGTCACCGTCGAACATGTCGGCACCTACGCCGTTGGCATTGCTGCCCAGCAACTGACTGCCCGCGAGCGTGAGCCGGCTGTTGTTGATCTGCGCACCGGCGATGCCGCCGCTGATGACGCTGTTGTTGACGTCGACCATCGAGGCGGCAAGGTTCGGATCATTCTGACTGAAGCCGATGATCAGGCCGCGCTGCTGCGCGGTTACGACGCTGCCATCGATGCTGGCCGTGGCGCTGGTGACGCGCACCCCCGGCGCGGGGCCGATAGCGTTGACTTGGCTGCCAGTGAGCACCAATGCCGTCCCCGCGTTCAGCGTGATATCGCGAGTGATGGCGCCATTCGCGGTGAGGGTGGCCGCGTTGGCCACAAAGTAGTTGTCGAGCGCTGTGTTACCGTCGATCGTCGTGTCTTTGTCGATGGTTTGCGCCAGGGACACCGGGCTGAGCAACAGCATGGGTGCCAAGGATGCGGCGCGCAGGGCGCGGGGCAGAGGTGAGAGGCTGAAGGCCGCCATATCATTACCTGTGAAGGGTCCAAGTCAATTTCTGGTCGGCCTTTCATTGCAAGGCCTTACCATCGGCGGGAAAGTCTAGGGATCAAGTTGTGTTACCTGTGTAGGAAAAACCCTATGTCGAGCGCGACTTTCCTGATACACAGGGGCTGCAGGTAAACCTTCATGCAGCCCAGGCGCTGAGATGGCCTCAAGGGATAGGGCAAGTTCCAGAGCCAGTGGCCAGGCCCACCAAGGCTTCGGCCGCCTCCGAGGTGATGGTTTCACCCTCGTAGTCGAGGGAGTAATGAACTCGTCCACGACCGTCTGCCCCCATGCCCGCGGGGTCGTAGATGGGCAGGATATGTGTCGAGTAAGGTTTGATTTCCCAATGGAAACCTTTATCCGCCTCTGCCTTGGTGATCGTCAGAGCTTCGGTTTTCTTGGCGGGTACGATCTCGGTGTCTCCGGTACGACCGCCCAGCGCGCTCCAGACCATCGTCACGGCACCACCATTGGGCAGGTATTTGGCGAGCGGCTTGACGAAGACCTTGAAGGCCGGATCACCCGCTGGATTGTTCGGTTCCTCCCATAATGAATTGCAGTTGAGCCAACGGCTGTTAAACAACCGTTGGAACTCAGCGGTATCAGGTACTTCGGTTATAGCATCGGCCTTTACCGAGGCGCTGAGGGAGCGCTGTTCATTACCTGCGTCCAGTGCCTTGCGAATGGTGTAGTACACCGGCAAATCGGTTTTGTTGCCGGCATTCAGGATGTAGGTCCATGGAATTTCCCGCTCGATTTGCGGGCCATCGCTGGTATCGACGGTATAGGTGGCTTCCGTTACCAATGTGCCATCCCAATAGAAGTCCACTACCTCGCCATTCTTGGCTGACGGGTAGAGGGCGAAGGTCAAGGTGGCAGGCTGGCCTGCATCGCTACGGTGCAATTCGTTTTCCACTGCCGACACCTTGCCCTTGGTGATGGGGGCAAGCAAAAGCTTATTGATCGGATTGGGCCAGTTCGGGTCCGGATCCGGTCGTGGTGGGCCGATGACCGAGAAGTCGACGTCCACCTCGATGCTATTGGGGCCGTATGGTACGCAATGGCGTAGTACCCGGTAGCTGACAGGCGTTACCACTTCGCTGTCCGCCTTGCCGTAAGCCGCCAGCAGCCGGTCAGGGGGTACGACGATGGAGAGCGGGAAGGACCGTGAGCCGATTTGCTCGGTAAGGAGTTGCGAAGTGCCCCAGGTCACTTCGATCACATCGGTGGGACGGTGATTGTCGAATGCTGGGATTTCGACAGTCACGCCGGCCTGCGCATCTGCCAGGTCGATCAAACCGTCCGCGGCCAGGGGAACCACCGGATCCTTCAGGTTGGTGGGTAGGTTGCCAAGGTTCACGAAAACCTCGGCAACCTCGGAGATCCGGCTGCGATTGGTGGCTTTGTCGAGCAGCAAATAGACGATATAGAAGTGGCCATCATCGCGCTTTTCGATCTCTGCCTTGGGAATCAGCAGTTTCCGATCGGCCGGCAACAGGCCGGCCTCCAGCGGGTCGGGGTAAGGGGCGATAGGAACGGTGTCGGAGTAATACAGCGCGTAGCGGTCGCCGGCTTCCTGATCTGGATAGGCAGGGAGGGTTATTTCGATCCCCGTTGGGTTGGCGGTGAAATAAGCGTCGGTGATCGGTACGCTGGGCAGTGTGACCGGTTCTGGCTCGACATCCCCCCAAGGCGGCGTGCTGTCACAAATCAGTGATACGGCGTCTGAGGTGTTGTCCCAGCCTTGGTATTTGTGGATGACGTAACGCAGTTGGCGCCCACCGTCCGGTTTGAGGTGTTCTTTGGGTACAGTGACTGTCACCGGGAAGTCTGCACTGTTGGTCTCGTCGTATTGGTGCAGCGGACCTACAGGCTCGAACGCGCCGACACCACCACTGCCATCGACCTTGGCCATCTGAAGTTGCAGTCCATCGTACTCGTCCCAGCCAGTCTCAGGCAGGTCGTCCCACTTCGCGATGACCACATTCAGATCGGCTGCCAGCACATCCTTGTTCAGTGTGCCATCCGCTGGATCGATGATACCGGGTACCGTGGGGTCGGCCAGATCGGCCAATCGCGTGCTCAACTGGCGAACCCGCTGTTGCTGATAATCTCGGCGTACCTGTGCTGCATGTTCACGTGGCGAGGCTTTGCTTATCATGTTCACTCCGACAAAATCCACGATGGGACTGCTTGGTTCGAGCGTGCATGACGGGGACGTCGGCATGCCCTTTCGCTAAGTAGGAACAGGCTAACGTGGGGCGACAATCGCCGAAACTGGTAAAAATGCTAGGTAAGGAGGGCAATACAGGGTATTGAAAATCTTGAGCGCGAAACCAAAAAAACCGCTGCGAACAGCGGTTTTGTTTTATTCAAAGGGCCGTCTGAGTTGTAGGGTTCTCGAATCGGGCAGTAGGGGAGTTATCTGGTCTACCTCGGAATCTAAAGCTTTTAGTACGGCGATTGAGTATCGGGTTTGTCTGCCATCTATGATTCACGTTTAGCTCTGGCGGTGGCGGCGCATTCCTGGGCAGTCCACCACCCATTCCGCGTGCTGCCGCCTGCTCGGGCGCCCCAGTCATGGCGGAACTGCCCGCAAGTGGGTTACCCGCTAAGGAGCCACGCCCAATGGAGCCCCCCGCAACGGATCCGTTACGCGAAAGATAAGCCGACACCGCCATCCCGCCGATGGATCTCGCGGCGTTCAGCACACCCAGCCCGATACTGGCCAGGCCGAGGTACCCCGCCCAATCTCCTGCGTTCTGGTTATTGGTAGCGGCGGCCACGGTCTGCGCAGCTGCGCCGCCGACCGCCAATGCAGCCGTGGCCGTGCTCATGATGGCTGCAGTCACGGTCGTGCCGGCGAACTTGGCGAGAAACGCAGTACCCAGGCCAACCTGCGCGCCAGCCGCCACTGCGGTACCCGCCGACGAGACCGCGGCCGCCGCTCCCGCGCCGAACGCACCTACCGCAGCCAGCGAGGCGCCTGCGGTCACAACGGCGGCAATGGTTGCGACCACGGCGATACCCACCCAAACCCATTTCATGACGCCACCCGTACCAGGCTTGCGCCCCAGCCAGTTCGGGTCATCTTCATCCGGGCGTCTCGGCCTGCCGCCTCCGCCGGTGGCGGCGTGGCCAGTCGGGTCGCGCAAGCTGATCGGGTTACCCAGGCAGTAGGCATAGGGGTTCAAGCCACCGCTGTCGAACGGGCTCTCCGAGTCCGGGCTGTTGAAGCGCATCAGCACCGGGTTGTAGGCCCGGTAGCCACGGCCTAGCAGGTACCAGCCGCTGCCCTGGTCCAACGCCTCGCCGTTGAAACCCAGATGGCTGCGCAGGGGTGGGGCGGCATGTTGCTGGCCATAGGCACCATAGGTGGCACCGCGCACCGTACCGGCCTGGCATTCGGCAATCACGCTATGGCTGGCGCTGGTCTGCAGTAGCAACGTTGCAGCGGGATCGTCGGTCTGTTGCGCCAGCGGTGTGTCAGCATGGAAACAGTAGCGGGTATGGTGGCTGCCCTGGATGGCCAGGCTCAGCCGGTCACCTTCGAACCACAGCAGGTTTTCCTCGCCACCGTGGGCCGTGCTGGTCAGCAACTGGCCCTGGCCGTCGTACCGGTAGCGGCTGTTCGTGCCGATTTCCAGCAGGCGATTCTGGCTGTCGTAGCTCAGTTCATTGCCACGCTCATCGATCTGCAGGTTGCCGTTGAGGTCGTGTGCGAACGCCAGCTCGGTGGTGCCCCCACCCGCTCTGGTGAGGCTCAGACCGGCCAACTGGCAGCGGTCATCCAGCTCGTAGGTATACCTGGCCGTTTCGCTGGAGCCATCGGGGAATGTAGTCATGCAGAGGGTGATATTGTCGAGGGAGTCGAAGCGGAAGACCTGTTTTTTCACCTCTCGGTCTTCATTGTCCTTGGGCAGCTGCAGGCCGCTGTACTCAACGATGGTCAGCCTGCCCCGCGAGTCATAGGTGAATTTCTCCTTGAGCAGGATGTTTTTACCCTCGCGCGACAAGCGTGCGTCGAGCAGGCCGTCTTTGCCCCACTCCTGGAGCAGCGTCTTCTGCGACTGGCCATCGAGCAGCTGGGTACGCCGATTTTCGCGCCCATGTTCGTCATAGTCGAGAAGGGTGGTCAGGGTGCTTTTATTGGCCTGGTCACTGCTGGTTACCTGGCACAGGCGGCCCAGCAAGTCATATTCAAAGCCCGCATGCACGTTGCCCTGGGTGGTGGCCCTAAGGCGGGTACGTTCATCGTATTCGTGCAAGATGGCGATTTCGCCAGCGTCCGTGCGCTTTACCAAACGGCCCTGGACCGAGCTGACGTAGGTGGTCGTCAGCCGTTTGCCGTCCGGTTGCACCCAATGCTCATGAGTCAACTGGTTGTTCAGGTTGTACTGGTACTCTCGGTCACCCCGCGCATTGCTGGCTTTCATCAGTAGCGAGGTGACCGGGTGGTACTCGTACGTGGCCTCTTCATCGATGGCCTTGCTGAGTGTCGGAAGGGGTGACAACTCCAGCTTGTAGCCGTACTCGATGGTGTTGTTCGCGCCTGTGACCATCGACTGTGGCGCGGATTGCCCTGGTACATGAAGGTATTGTTCGAGCCGCTTGCCGACTGTGCGCGAGACCAGCCGGCCCAGGCCGTCGAAGGCTTGGGTACCCACCTCGTAGCGTGGTTCGGACTCCTTGTTGGTGATGACAACGATACGCACAGGCAGCTCGGCGACGGTGTGGGCGGCATAGGTGCGTTCGATGCGGCTTTCATCGGGCAGCAGGTTGGCGGTCATGCGCCCGAAGACATCGTACTCGAACCCAGTGGCATGCCCGCGCTCATCCGTCTTGCTCACGCAGCGGCCCAAGCCGTCGTAGGTCAGCTTCTGCTCAGCCACGGGCACGTCGTCAAGGTCCAGGCGCTCGATCAGCACTGGCTTTTCGAAGACATTGATCCAGGTGCTGACCTTTTCGCTTTTCAGCGTCTGCCCGGGTACCTGTAGCCAGCGGGTCTTGAGCACATTGTTGTCTTTATCCGTCTGGGTGGGGTCGTACGACACATGCTCCTGCACGCCGTCGGCACGCAAGACCATGCTGCGCTCGCCCCAGCCGTCGTAGCGGTACTCCGTGGTTTGCAACTGCTCGGGGGCCGGATAGGGTAGCCCGTCCAGCCAGTCGTGCTGGCTTTCCTTCGATTCTCGCCCCCATGCGTCATAATCGCGCGACAGGGCCAATATTTGCTTGGTAGGCCTTTCGGGGTCGATATGGCTCCGGCGCTCTTCCCGAATCCTGCCCAGACCGTCGAAACGCGTCTCGGTGATCACCCCCTGGCTGTCCGTGGAACGCTGGTAGGCCTGCTCTTGTTCACTCGCGCACAGATAATGCGCCTCGCTGCGTACCGCTTCGCTCTCGCCGCCCGGCGCGACCACCTGGCGGGTAATGCGGCCCAGGGTGTCGTACTCGGTGAAGCGCGCCACCTTGTCTTCGTCAAGGTCCAGCAACATTTCACCGGTCTGTAATGAGAAGCCCTGAGCGGTCGCTTTCTGGGATGCGTCGAAACCCTGTGTGGTCTGTTCGGTTTGCAGTACGCGTATCTGCTTCCTGAACCACTCGGGAGCGGGTTTTTTATTGCGGTTGGGTTCTGGGATCAGCTCGCCAAGCGTATCCCAGGTGACGGTTTCATAGGTGTAGGCATGCTCCACGCGAGTGTCCAGGGTTTTCGGCTGGCCCGGCTCGTCGGCGGCTGGGTTCGGGAAGGTCGTCAACTGAGTGCGCAGGCGGCCATGTAGCATCGGTTTGTCTGGCTGGGCACTCTCTTCAGCTGTCGACCAGTAGCTGTAGCTGATGGTGTTGAGGTCGTCCCCGCTGGCCAATGTCTCGCTCTGCCGAGCCAACCAGTGTTCCTGGCCACTGTCGGCGATGCTGCTGGCCAGCACCGGTAGGCGCTGGTAGCGATAGCGGGTGGTCAGCGTGGGGGCGTTGCGCGGGTGGCCGGCTGCAGGTGTCACTGTCGTTTGTTTCAGGTGCCGGACAAACCCTTGGTCGTTCCCTGGGTAGCCTTCCTCTTCGGCCTTGTACCAGGTGAAGGTTTCGACGACACCGTTGGCCGCCTTGTGCGTCAAGAGGTTGCCGTAGTCGTCATAAGTGCTGCTGACATACTCAGAACGGTTGCGCGTTGCGTTGTCCCTCAACCGCCAGCGAGTCTGGACATTGTGTGGCAATTGACAGTTATTCGGCTGTTCGACGAAAAGACCGGAGCGCAAGTTGTAAGTTGTGATCTGTTCATGAATGTTGTTACCCACGACCGTCTTGCCGTCATCACCGAGCTGACTGCCGTGACAGGTCGCCTCGGTGGTGATCAGGTGAAACTTGTTGAAGCTGCGCGCGATGCTGCGCACCGGCTTGCCATCGACCCACAGCGTTTCGGTGGTGCCATAGTCATAGTCGAGTGCCTTGCGGAACAGGTTGTCCAGGCCATCGTCCTTCCACTCCAGTGCCGCGTTGCCGCCCAGGAAGTTGTGCCCATCGGCCGAATAGGTGTAGCGCGTGTCGATCGACGGTTGGCCATGGCCGGGATGGTTGAGGTGCTGGGTCACCCGCGGCATCGGATCGACCCCTGAGCCGAT
>NZ_JAAMQM010000031.1 GCF_013523055.1 Pseudomonas capeferrum
CCCTTCCCGCATCGCCTGAAACGCTTAACTCATTGATCTTCAAGGAGTTTCTCGTTCCAACTACGCTGGAAGTGGTGCGCATTATAAGGACCTGGAGAAATGCGTCAACCCCTTATTTCAACAAACACCAAATTAACTTCAAAAGGGAGCAGGGAGGACTATCGCCCTCCTCACTACGTACTTCCAATCAAAGACTGGGGAAGGCGAATTGCGAAGCTTCATGGCTAGCGCGCTGCGGCCAGCGCTGAGTAATAGCCTTGCGCCGAGTGTAGAAACGCACACCATCAGGGCCATAGGCATGCAGGTCGCCAAATAGCGAGCGCTTCCAACCACCGAAGCTGTGGTAAGCCACCGGCACTGGCAGCGGCACGTTGACCCCTACCATGCCCACTTCGATCTCATCACAGAACAGGCGCGCCGCTTCACCGTCGCGAGTGAAGATGCAGGTCCCGTTGCCATACTCGTGATCGTTGATCAGCTGCATGGCCGCTTCCAGGCTGTTCACCCGCACCACACACAGCACCGGCCCGAAGATTTCTTCTTTATAGATACGCATGTCCGGCGTTACCCGATCGAACAGGGTCCCTCCAAGGAAGTATCCATCCTCATGCCCGGCAACCCGATAGCCTCGGCCGTCGACAACCAGCCTGGCACCGGCGGATACGCCATCGTCGATATACCCCACGACCTTGTCTCGTGCCGCGGCGGTGACCAATGGCCCCATATCGAGGCCACAGGAAGTACCGGCTCCGATCTTCAATGCCTTGATTTGCGGCTCCAGCTTGGCAATCAGCGCATCGGCGACCTGATCGCCCACACAGACAGCCACGGAAATCGCCATGCAGCGCTCGCCACATGATCCATAAGCCGCCCCCATGAGTGCACTGACGGCATTGTCCAGATCAGCATCGGGCATGAGTACCGCATGGTTCTTGGCGCCACCCAGAGCCTGGACGCGCTTGCCACGACGGGTCCCTTCGGCATAGATGTATTCGGCGATCGGCGTCGAACCCACAAAACTCAACGCTTTTACCTCGGGTGCCTCGATCAGCGCATCCACCGCTTCCTTGTCACCGTGCACGACGTTGAGCACGCCCTTGGGCAGCCCTGCCTCATGCAACAACTGGGCGATCAACAGAGTCGAGCTGGGATCGCGCTCCGACGGCTTTAGGATGAAGCAGTTGCCACAGGCGATCGCCAGTGGGTACATCCACAGCGGCACCATCGCCGGAAAGTTGAACGGGGTGATCCCGGCCACCACGCCCAGCGGCTGGAAATCCGACCATGCATCTATGTTAGGACCGACGTTACGACTGTACTCGCCCTTCAACACTTCAGGCGCGGCGCAGGCGAACTCGACGTTCTCGATCCCACGCTTGAGTTCGCCCGCGGCATCCTCCAGGGTCTTGCCATGCTCCTCGCTGATCAACTGCGAGATGCGCGCCTCGTTCTGCTCCAGCAATTGCTTGAAGCGGAACATCACTTGCGCCCGTTTGGCCGGTGGCGTATTCCGCCAGGCCGGGAATGCCGCCTTGGCGGAATCGATGGCCAGTTGCACGGTGGCCCGACTGGCCAGCTCGACCTGATTGATGGCCTGCCCAGTGGACGGGTTGAAGACATCGGCGGTGCGTTCGCCCTTGGAAACCAGCTCACCGTGGATCAGATGCTGAACGATGCTCATGCAAAACTCCGTATGAAAAAGGGATAAGCAGGCGCGCCATACACGCCTGCGGACACAGTCTGAGAATCAGTCGATCTGGTTCAACGCCTCACCCACGGCATCGAACAGACGATCCAGCTCCTGCGGCTTGGTGTTGAAGGTTGGGCCGAACTGCAAGGTGTCTCCGCCGAAGCGCACATAGAAGCCGGCTTTCCACAGTTTCATTCCCGCCTCATAGGGGCGCACGATGGCATCGCCGTCGCGAGGTGCGATCTGGATGGCCCCGGCCAAGCCATAGTTGCGAATGTCGACGACGTTCTTGGTGCCCTTGATGCCGTGCAAAACCTTCTCGAAGTGCGGTGCCAGCTCGGCGGCCGATTGCACCAGGCTTTCCTTCTGCAGCAAATCCAGTGCCGCGATCCCGGCGGCACAAGCCACAGGGTGCGCCGAGTAGGTATAGCCGTGCGGGAACTCCACCGCGTACTCGGGCGTAGGCTGGCTCATGAAGGTCTGGTAGATCTCGGTGCTGGCGATCACCGCGCCCATCGGGATCGCGCCATTGGTTACCTGTTTGGCGATGCACATCAGGTCCGGAGTCACCCCGAAGGCCTCGGCACCGGTCATGGCGCCCATGCGACCGAATCCGGTAATGACTTCGTCGAAGATCAGCAGGATATTGTGCTGATCGCAGATCTCGCGCAGACGCTTGAGGTAACCCTTTGGCGGCGGCAGCACACCAGCGGAACCCGCCAGCGGCTCGACGATCAATGCCGCGATGTTCGAGGCATCGTGCAGCTCGATCAGCTTGAGCATTTCATCGGCCAGCGCGATACCGCCCTCTTCCGGCATGCCCTTGGTGAAGGCATTGCCCGGCAGCAGCGTGTGCGGCAGATGGTCGACGTCCAACAGTTGGCCGAACATCTTGCGATTGCCATTGACCCCACCCAGGCTGGTACCCGCGATATTGACACCGTGATATCCGCGGGCACGACCGATCAACTTGGTCTTGGTGGCCTGCCCCTTCAGCCGCCAATAAGCGCGCACCATCTTCACCGCGGTATCGGCGCACTCGGATCCGGAGTTGGTGAAGAACACATGGTTCAGATTGCCGGGAGTCAGCTCGGTGATCTTCTCCGCCAGCTGGAAAGACAGCGGATGGCCGAACTGAAACGCCGGCGAATAATCCAGCACACCCAACTGGCGCGATACGGCTTCCTGGATTTCCTTGCGAGTATGCCCGGCGCCACAGGTCCACAATCCCGACAACGCATCGAAGATCCTACGCCCCTTGTCATCGACCAGATGATTGCCCTCGGCCGCCACGATCAGTCGTGGATCACGCTGGAAGTTACGGTTGGCGGTATAAGGCATCCAGTGGGCATCCAGCTTCAGCTGGCTCGCCAGACCGGCGTGAGCGCTTTCAGGCATGTTCATCGGGCGGTTCCTCGCAAGACGATTAGGCAACGATGGGTGTTGTTGCGACTACGTTGGCATAGGGATAAAGTCTGGAAAATCCTGCTTTTGCGAAGTTCACATCCGACGTGACTAAACAATGAGACGTCCGTGAGCCTGTAAGCGCCTCAGGTTGCCAGCGATGCTAACGATGAGCCGCTGGTCGCTAAAGTGCCTACCGATGACTTACTCAACCCAAAGGTCTACCGTGAAACGTCCCCAATCCCTCGCCCAAGTCAGCGATTTCGACATACGTCTCCTGAAGATCTACCGCAGCGTAGTGGAGTGTGGCGGATTTTCAGCGGCTGAAAACGTGCTCGGGATTGGCCGGTCGGCCATCAGCCAGCAGATGAGCGATCTCGAGCAACGTCTTGGCCTGCGCCTGTGCCAACGGGGTCGGGCCGGATTCTCCCTCACGGAGGAAGGCCGCGAGGTCTACCAGTCGGCCCTGCAATTGCTCGGCGCACTGGAATCGTTCCGCACCGAGGTCAACGGTCTGCACCAGCACCTGCGCGGCGAGCTGAACATCGGCCTGACCGACAACCTGGTGACCTTGCCGCACATGCGCATCACCCATGCACTGGCCGAACTAAAGGACCGCGGGCCGGATGTACGTATCCAGATCCGCATGATCGCGCCCAGCCAGGTAGAGCAAGGCGTGCTCGACGGCAGCCTGCACGTCGGCGTCGTCCCGCAGACCAGCCCCTTGTCGGGCCTGGAATACGCGCCGCTGTACAGCGAACGTTCGCTGCTCTACTGCGCTGTGGGCCACCCATTGTTCTATGCCGACGACCAACAGATAGACGACGAACGCCTCAATACCCAGGATGCCATTGCGCCCACCTTCCGCCTGCCTGCCGATATCCAGGCCCATTACCAAGCCTTGCATTGCACGGCCAGCGCCTCTGACAGAGAGGGCATGGCCTTCCTCATTCTTACCGGGCGCTTCATCGGCTACCTGCCTGATCACTACGCCAATGCCTGGGTACAGCAAGGACGCCTGCGCGCGCTGAAGCCCCACCAACGCTTCCATGACCTGGGCCTGAGTTGGGTGACCCGCAAAGGCCGCCGGCCGAATCTGGTGCTCGAAAGTTTCCTCGAAAGCCTGGCAGCCACACGCTAGCGCTTGTCACTTCGGCCCAGGCAGGTAATCTGTCGACATTCGTTGCCACCGACCTGTGCGGAATCCGTCCATGACCTTTGAAGTCCCTGCGCATCGCATCCCCTCCTCGGGCAAGCCCGCCGGCCGCATTCGCCAGAAGAACGAGCAGGCCATCATTCAGGCCGCCGAAGACGAGTTCGCGCGTCATGGTTTCAAGGGCACCAGCATGAACACCATCGCGGTGAAGGCCGGCTTGCCGAAAGCCAACCTGCATTATTACTTCACCAACAAGCTCGGGCTGTACATCGCGGTGCTCAGCAACATCATCGAGCTGTGGGACAGTACCTTCAACGCCCTGAGTGTCGATGACGACCCGGCAGCAGCACTCGCTCATTACATCCGGACCAAGATAGAGTTCTCTCGACGCAATCCCCAGGCCTCGCGGATCTTCGCCATGGAGGTGATCAGCGGCGGGCAATGCCTGAACGAATATTTCAGCGCGGACTACCGGGATTGGTTCCGGGGTCGAGCCGCCGTCTTCCAGGCCTGGATCGATGCCGGAAAGATGGACCCCGTCGACCCGGTACACCTGATCTTCCTGCTGTGGAGCAGCACCCAGCATTACGCCGATTTCGCCACCCAGATCTGCCAGGTCACAGGCCATAGCCGCCTGACCAAGCAAGACATGGAAGCTGCTGGCACCAATCTTATCCACATCATTCTAAAAGGCTGCGGCATCGCGCCGGCTTCCTGACCGACTTTATGCCTTCTACGCTGCTAGACCTCTGCGAGTTTCGCGAAGAAATCCGCAAAAGCCGCTTCATCACTCTCGCCGCGCCGATTACCAGCGCCGCCGACGCGATGCGCTTCATCGAACAGCACAGCGACCTGGCCGCCACTCACAACTGCTGGGCCTGGAAACTGGGAGACCAATACCGTAGCAACGACGATGGAGAGCCCGGCGGTACTGCCGGGCGTCCTATCCTCGCCGCCATCGAGGCCCAGGATTGCGATCAGGTAGCCGTATTGGTGATTCGCTGGTATGGCGGCATCCAGCTGGGCACTGGCGGTCTCGCTCGCGCTTACGGAGGCGGCGCCAACAAGTGCCTGCAGCAGGCGCCCAAGCGATTGCTGGTCAGGCGCAGCGAATTCAGCTGCAGCTGCGCCTTCAGCGAGCTGGCGCTGCTCAAGCTGCGTCTGGCCGACGTTGACGGTCTGGTAATGGACGAACGCTTCACCGCCAATGGCGTCGACTTGCGGGTCGCCGTGGCGCAAACCCATATGCAGACACTGCAACAGCAGCTCGCCGATCTCAGCCGCGGGCGCATCAGCCTGGAGCCCTGTTGAGATTGCCCACAACTACTGTGGGCCTGCCTGTGGATAAGCTTGGGGCACTCTTCTCCAGCCCTTTGAAACCAAGGCCTGCAGACGCATGATCATATTTTGATCACATTTTCATGACAACCGTTAAACCGATCATGTACCAGCAAGTTATCCCCAGTCCAACACGTGCAAGGCCACCGCTCGGGGGTCCTTCCTCATTGCACACATTTACTGTGGAGGAGCCTGTGGATAACCAGTGAGCCCCTTGGAATCCCCCAGACTCTGTCGAACTCTGATCAGTTTGGTTAATTATTGAGCAATGGGGTTCCACGGCTTGTCAGGACAATGGCCTGTCGGCTCGCTCGGCCTACATGGAGCGAAAAATCTTCGCTGGAGTATCCTGCATCCTTATCCGCTGTCAGACACACCCGCGCCACGTCGGCGCAAGATGAATCCAAAGGAGTAGCGATATGTCCGCCAACAAGACCGCGCTGATCATTGGTGCCTCACGTGGCCTGGGCCTTGGCCTGGCCCAGCGTCTGCACGAGGATGGCTGGAACGTCATGGCCACCGTCCGCGATCCCGGCAAGCGAACCGGCTTGTCGGATATCCCCGGAATTCGCATCGAAACCTTGGAAATGAACGACGGCCATCAGCTCGATGCGCTGCAGCAACGACTGCATGGTGAAGTCTTCGACCTGGTGTTCATCAACGCCGGGGTAATGGGCCCTCAGCCCCAAGATCCCGAGCAGGTCCAGCTGGCAGACATCGGCCACCTGTTCATGACCAATGCCGTGGCCCCGATCCGGGTAGCCCAACGGCTGGTCGGTCAAGTTCGCGAAGGTAGCGGTGTACTGGCGTTCATGAGCTCGATATTGGGTAGCATCGCCATCCCCGATGGCGGCGAACTCTGTCTCTACAAGGCCAGCAAGGCAGCCTTGAATTCCATGATCAACAGCTTCGTGGTGCAACAGCAGCGGCCCGACCTTTGCGTGCTGGCGATGCATCCGGGCTGGGTAAAGACCGAAATGGGCGGCGAGAATGCCGAGATCGATGTGCTCACCAGCACCCGAGGCTTGCTCGATCAGATCAAGGCACTGAGGGGCCATGGCGGCCTGCGTTTCATCAACTACAAGGGTGAAAACCTCACCTGGTGAATTGAACGCCGCGAAGCGAGGCAGTAGACTCGCTACCTCGCCCTCGCGGCGGACCTGGATCAGCAGACAGGGCAACACTGAGCTGGCTAACCTGAACTCACTTTCAGAGGAGCCGGCACCATGCCTGCGACCCGTATCTGGTTGAAATCTCCCCTCGCCATCTTCACCGCCAACGACCTCGATGCTCGAGGCGGCCTGGTCATCGAGGATGGCCGCATCAGCGAACTGCTCGCCCCCGGCCAAATGCCCGCCCTGCCTTGTCAGCAGATTTTCGATGCACGGGAGCATGTGCTTCTGCCAGGCCTCATCAATACACATCATCATTTCTACCAGACGCTGACTCGCGCCTGGGCGCCCGTGGTCAACCAACCCCTGTTTCCCTGGCTAAAGACCCTGTACCCCGTGTGGGCCCGGCTGACACCCGCCAAGCTGGAGCTGGCCACCCAGGTAGCCCTCGCCGAACTGCTGCTCTCCGGTTGCACGACCGCGGCCGATCATCATTACCTGTTCCCCGATGGTCTCGACCATGCCATTGATGTACAGGTCGAAGTCGTACGCAAACTGGGCATGCGCGCCATGCTGACCCGCGGTTCGATGAGCCTGGGCGAAGCCGACGGCGGATTGCCGCCCCAACAGACGGTCCAGGACGGCGATGTCATCCTCGCCGACAGCCAGCGACTTATCCACAGCTACCATGAGCGTGGAGATGGGGCTCGCATCCAGATTGCCCTGGCCCCCTGCTCCCCCTTCTCGGTCACGCCGGAAATCATGCGCGCCAGCGCCCAGCTCGCGCAGGACCTGGATGTGCGCCTGCATACCCACTTGGCCGAGACCTTGGATGAGGAAGATTTCTGCCTGCAACGTTTCGGCCTGCGTACCGTGGACTATCTCGATAGCGTCGGTTGGCTCGGCCCACGCACCTGGCTGGCACATGGCATCCACTTCAATGCCGACGAAATCGCGCGGCTGGGTCAGGCAGGGACCGGCATCTGCCACTGCCCGAGCTCGAACATGCGCCTGGCGTCCGGCATCTGCCCGACAGTGGAACTGGAGCATGCCGGCGCCCCGCTCGGCCTGGGCGTCGATGGCTCGGCGTCCAACGATGCCTCGAACATGATTCTCGAGGCGCGCCAGGCCCTCTATCTGCAGCGCTTGCGTTATGGCGCCGAGCGGATCACTCCGGAACGCGTCCTGGGGTGGGCGACCCGCGGCTCGGCACGACTGCTTGGCCGTACCGACATCGGCGAACTGGCGCCCGGCAAGCAAGCCGACCTCGCACTGTTCAAGCTCGACGCGCTGCGCTTCTCGGGCAGCCACGACCCACTGTCGGCCTTGCTGCTGTGCGGTGCCGATCGTGCTGACCGAGTGATGATCGGCGGACAGTGGCGCGTTATCGACGGTCAGGTCGAAGGCCTGGACATCCAGGCGTTGATTGCCAATCACAGCCAAGCCGCCGCTCAGCTTATCGCCGGCTGAGCCTGTCTGAAGCGACCGGGCACGTCGCCCGGTCGATCCGCCTGCCCGCCGTGCCGCAAGCCCTGTAGAATGGCGGCAACCGTTCCTGATCGAGACCAAGACATGTATGACTGGCTCAACGCCTTGCCAAAGGCCGAACTGCACCTTCACCTGGAGGGTTCACTGGAGCCCGAACTGCTCTTCGCCCTGGCCGAACGCAACAAGGTCGCCCTGCCGTGGGCCGACGTCGAAATCCTGCGCAGCGCCTACGCCTTCAACAACCTGCAGGAGTTTCTCGACCTCTATTACCGAGGCGCCGATGTCCTGCGTACCGAGCAGGACTTCTACGACCTCACCTGGGCCTATCTGCAACGCTGCAAAGCACAGAATGTCATCCACACCGAGCCGTTTTTCGACCCGCAGACCCACACCGACCGTGGCGTGCCTTTCGAAGTGGTGCTCGGCGGTATCAACCAGGCGCTCAAGGATGGCCGTGAACAGCTGGGCATCAGCAGTGGCCTGATCCTCAGCTTCCTGCGCCATCTGAGCGAAGAAGAAGCACACAAGACCCTGGACCAGGCACTGCCCATGCGCGACGCGTTCATTGCCGTCGGCCTGGACAGCTCCGAAAAGGGCCATCCACCGCGCAAATTCCAGCGTGTCTTCGATCGGGCCCGCAGCGAAGGCTTCCTGACCGTCGCCCATGCGGGCGAGGAAGGCCCGCCCGAATACATCTGGGAGGCCTTGGACTTGTTGAAGATCGAGCGTATCGACCACGGCGTGCGGGCCATCGAAGACGAACGACTGATGCAGCGCATCATCGATGAGCAGATTCCGCTGACCGTCTGCCCGCTTTCCAATACCAAGCTGTGTGTGTTCGAGCACATGGGCCAGCACAACATCCTCGATATGCTCGAGCGTGGCGTGAAGGTCACCGTGAACTCGGACGATCCTGCCTATTTCGGTGGCTACGTGACTGAAAACTTCCATGCCCTGCACACCCACCTGGGCATGACCGAAGACCAGGCGCGCCGCCTGGCGCAGAACAGCCTGGACGCAAGGCTGGTTCGATAACCTCTTGAAGCGGCCGCACCTGTCGCCTGCCCGATAGGTGCCGCTTGCTTCAGGTCTTGCCTACGGTCGAAATAGCGTCTTGTTCGCTAACCCGCCTGCAAGGCCGGCAATCGGGCAATCCGATTGATCTGCTGCAGACCGAAATTCGAGATCTGTAACGCGCGCGAATGTTCCTGTTCGCGCAACCAGCCCGATTGTATGAAGAGCTTGAGTAACGCCTGCCCTAGACCGCCGCCCAGGTGAGGCCGCTGATCGCTCCACTCGCTGCAGTGGCAAATCACGCAACCGCGCTGCTGGCGTGGAGCCAGGGCATCGATATACAGCCCGATGGCCGCCAGTTGCACCCGCCCCTCGACACTGACCACCTGCTGATATTCACCGCCCTCCAGCCAGCCGGCCAACACCAATCGCTCGTAAAGGTCCGCAGCCAGTTCACCGCCCAGGTGGTCGCCGCACCTGCGTGCCCGACGCATCGATAACGGAATTTCCAGCTGCACCGTCCGCGCCTCCCTCCTCCTCTCCCGAGCATCGACACTCACACTGGCCAGTGCCTCGACAGCGGCCCCGACTTCCGGCGTGGCCAGCCGGAAATAGCGCTTGCGCCCGCGTGCTTCCAGCCGAATCAGGCCACCGGCTGACAACAGCGCCAGGTGCGCACAGACCGATGAAGGCGTCAGGCCGGTCATGACGGCCAGCTCGTCGGCGGGCCGCGCCGCGCCATCGATCAAGGCCCACAGCATGGCACTGCGCTTGGGGTCGGCCATCAAGCCGGCGATCTGACTGATACTGGTGACTGCTTTCATATCCCTTTAGCTCCCTCGCAAGATCCCGTCTGATTCGAATGACCATCGGCAGCACGATCACCAGACAAGCTCGCGAGGGGCGGAAAAGCAGGGTGTACGGAGGGCCCGCAATGGTCGAGGGGCTCCAGCCATACGTGAATCAGAGACATCACTTGCCGCTCCCTGGCAGGGAAGTATCTCTCGCTGGCTCTGGCTGCCGCGGTCAGTATAAGCCGCCGGCATTGCGCCGCCTTGCCCCGGACTGCGCCATTCGACCTCGAGAACCTCAAGGGTCGGATACCCTGTGCAGCTCGTCCGGGCGGGTTGCCCGATCTCAGGCGGCGGCAAGGGTGACGTCAGCGCAATTGTGACAGACGTTGCACGGTTCCCAGCGGTCGCTAACAGCTGTGACGATGCCCACAGAGGACTTCTCGTGGTCTCGCAAAAGATTGGGAAATTTCCACAGCCTGGCCCTACCGCATCTTATCCACGACCGACGAGCGCTGTGTCAGCACGCCTTAGGCCTGTCGATCGGAGCATCGAAGGTCGCAGCGCGGCGATCCACGACCGCCAGTCAGGACACCAAGGGCAGTCATGCCATTGCCATCCCGCAGCGCTACACTTCATCCGCTCCCGTCTTCCATGAGGTATGCCGCCATGAAGATCGTCGTCAGTGCGTCGAATAGAAATCCCAAGTGTCCCTGGCAGGTCCAGCTCGATCAGCATGTAGTGAGCTTCCGCAGCGAGGCCGAGGCCCGGGCCTTCGCCGCCACGCTGCAGAGTCGGCTACTTGCGCCGCATACGCTCAGGCAGGCCGGCTGAATTGCCAGCGCCGGGTCAGTAGCGCCACTCCCAGTGCCAAGGCGCCACACAAGCTGATCACCAGGGTCATGGGTACTGCGCTACCGTCATGCAAGACGGCGACCAGCGAGGCCGCACCTGCGGCGACGCTGAACTGCAGGCATCCCATGAGTGCCGAAGCGCTGCCTGCCCGCGCACCCTGGCCATTCATGGCGCAGGCCGATGCATTGGGAATGATGCAGCCCAGGCTGGCGATACAGATGAACAGCGGCACCAACAGAGGCCACAATTGCGTCGGTCGCATTGCCGCTACCGCCAGGAGCGCTGCCCCCGCGGCGAGGTACAACCATACCCCCCGGACCAGCAGCACCGCAGGCCCGCGCTTGACCAGCAGCCGTGCGTTGATTTGCGCCACGAGGATGAAGCCTGCCGCGTTCGCACCAAACAGCCAGCCGTAATGCTCGGCCGGTACGCCGTAGAGGTTGAGGAACACGAACGGCGATCCCGCGATGTACGAGAACATTCCGGCCATGGCGATCCCGCCACTGAGCGCATGGCCGACGAACACTCGATCGCCCAGCAGTCGCAGGTACTGACGCAACGCGCCTGATAGCGGCTGACGGGGGATATGGGCCGGCAGGCTTTCCGGCAGCCCCAGGCTCACGGCCAACAGGCAGGCGGCGCTGAACAGGCTGAGGATCAGGAAAATCGACTGCCACCCCGCCAGGTTCACCAGCAACCCACCCAGCATGGGCGCCAGGATGGGCGCAAGGCCCATTACCAGCATCAACTGCGAGAACACTTTGGCCGAACCCACCGCATCGCATTTGTCGCTGACGATGGCCCGTGACAACACCATCCCCGCGCAACCGCCCAAAGCCTGGACGAAGCGCGCCACGATCAGCGTTTCCAGGTTCGGCGCATAGGCGCAGCCCAGTGAAGCCAGCGTGAACAACGCGACACCGAACAGCAGAGGCTTGCGCCGCCCGAAACGGTCGGCGACCGGACCATAGGCCAGTTGACCAATGGAAAGCCCGAGGAAATAGGCGGCCAGCGTCGTCTGGACTTGGTGCTCGTCAGTGGCGAACGCCTTCGCCATGGCGGGAAAAGCGGGAAGGTAGAAGTCGATCGCCAATGGCCCAAACGCACTCAAGGCGCCAAGAATCAGCAGTATTCGCAGGTTCATCAGGAGTCCATAGCAGGCTAAGCAAGTCGTTTAGTTTACCTGCGCAGGGTGTTCCCAGCATGAAAACCTTTGTAACAACATCATCGATCATTCCCTGAGCGCGGGCGCGTCACGCGCGCGCTCCGCGTCCCAGGATCAGCCTGACCGATCCGGCTCAGACCGGTTCCGCCGCATAGCCCTCTTCGCGAATGGCAGAAAGAACCTGTTCGCTTGTCAGTTGGCTGCGTACGCGCACTTGCTTGTTCGCCAGGTCCACTTCGACTTCGGCGGAGGCATCCTGCGCTTGCACCGCATGGGTCACCGCTTTAACACAATGGCCGCAGGTCATGCCTTGAACGTTGAATACTTGCATCAGGGTTGTCTCCTACTGAGTTTGTCGCAGTTTCCAGCTTGCCACTGTGGCAAGGTCAACCCCTTCGCAAGCCGTTGGGCTGGAAATCCTGCTCCAGGTCGGCCAAGCTGCGTCTTTGACGATACGGCGAGCGGGAGACTTTTCATGATAAGGGCAGTCACGAGCCTTGTCGGTCTGCTGGGCGCATTGGCCTGCATCCCGACAGCCAGTGCCGAAGGCAATTCGCAATACAGTGTGCTGATCATTTCACGCGAGCGCCTGGAAGTGGCCACCAGCTGCGAGATCGGCATCTACCTCAACGACCAGCTTTCCGGGCGTCTGTTCCAGGAACAATCCACTTCGTTCAACCTGCCACCCGGCCCGATAGATGTACGCCTGCGCCTGTTACCTGGACAAGTGCCAGGCTGCAACAATGGCATCGAGAATCAGCACAGTACCCGGTTGACCCTGCACGCTGGCGAGATCAACAAATATCGAATCGCCATGGGGCATGAAGGACTTCACCTGAAGCGCGCCGTCCTGGGCTATTGACCTTGCCAGCGTGGGAAGGTTGATGCTGGGGGCTCGTACGGTCGGTTCGCCTACTCGCTTTCGAGTACACGAATCAGCCACACAGGCCACAGGGGTCTCTCCAAGGAGGAGCGTCATGCCCGCAGCTACTACTTTTACCCTGCCGATTGCCGGAATGACCTGCGCCAGCTGCGCCGGTCGCGTCGAGCGTGCCCTGCGCGCGGTGGCCGGTACGCAAAAGGTCAGCATCAACCTCGCCACCGAACAGGCTCACGTCGAGGCGGCGACCGACAGCCTTGCGGCGTTGCTCGCGGCAGTGCACCAGGCCGGCTACAGCGTTCCCACGCGAAACGTGGAACTGCAGGTGAGCGGCATGACCTGCGCATCCTGCGCCGGTCGCGTCGAACGCGCGCTCGGCAAACTGCCCGGCGTTCAGCAGGCCAGTGTCAACCTGGCCAGCGAACGCGCTCACGTGCAGGTGCTCGAGGGTTTCGAAGACAGCCTTCTGACAGCTGCCATAGAGCAAGCCGGTTATGGCGCGACCCTGCCGCAGGCAGCGGCAGACACTCAGGCGGATGCCCGACGGCGCCTGCGCAACGAGCGAATTGCCGTCGTCGCTGCGGTGCTGCTGGCCCTGCCGCTGGTCCTGCCCATGATCGTGCAACCGCTTGGCCTGCACTGGATGCTCCCGGCCTGGATGCAATGGCTGCTGGCCACGCCGGTGCAGTTCATCCTTGGCGCGCGCTTCTACAGTGCCGCCTGGAAGGCCGTACGTGTCGGCGCAGGCAACATGGACCTGCTGGTCGCCCTCGGCACCAGCGCCGGGTATGGCTTGAGCGTGTACGAATGGACGACCGCCAGCCCAGGTTCGACGCCACACCTGTACTTCGAGGCGTCGGCGGTGGTCATTGCCCTGGTGCTGCTCGGCAAATATCTGGAAAGCCGTGCCAAACGCCAGACCGCCAGCGCCATCCGCGCCTTGGAAGCCTTGCGCCCGGAGCGCGCCGTGCGCGTGATGGACGGTCGTGAAGAAGAGGTGCCGATCAGTCAGCTGCATATCGGTGATCAGGTGCTGGTCAAGCCCGGCGAGCGCTTCCCGGTGGATGGCGAAGTCATCGAAGGCAACAGCCATGCCGACGAAGCCTTGATCAGCGGCGAAAGCCTGCCTGTGCTCAAGCAACCAGGCGACAAGGTCACCGGCGGGGCCATCAACGGTGAAGGACGCTTGCAGGTACGCGTCTTGGCACTGGGCACCGAAACGGTATTGGCGCGCATCATCCGTCTGGTCGAGGATGCCCAGGCTGCCAAGGCGCCTATCCAGAAGCTCGTGGATCGCGTCAGCCAGGTATTCGTGCCCACCGTGCTGGTCCTGGCCATCGCCACCCTGATCGGCTGGTGGCTGGTCGGCGCGCCGGTCGAGACCGCGCTGATCAACGCGGTCGCGGTATTGGTGATCGCTTGTCCCTGCGCCCTCGGCCTGGCGACACCGGCAGCCCTCATGGCCGGCACCGGCGTCGCCGCCCGCCACGGTATCCTGATCAAGGACGCCGAAGCCCTGGAACGCGCTCACGCCGTCAGCCGCGTGGTCTTCGACAAGACCGGCACGCTCACTTCCGGGAGCCCCCGTATCGTCCACAGCCAAGCGGCAGTCGGCGAGAACGTCGACCTGCTGCGCCTGGCCGGCGCGCTGCAACGCGGCAGTGAACATCCCTTGGCCAAGGCTGTACTGGACGCTTGCGGCGAACAACGCCTGGACGTACCGTCGGTCGAGGACAGCCAGTCACTTACCGGGCGCGGCATCGCCGGGCGTGTGCAGGCACGAGAGCTGGCGCTGGGCAATCGCCGTCTGTTGGACGAAAGCAGCCTGGCGCCGGGCAAGCTTGCCGACTTGGCCATGGCCTGGGAAGCCGAAGGCCGGACCCTATCCTGGCTGATCGAGCGCGCTCCACAACCGCAAGTGATCGGCCTGTTCGCCTTTGGCGACAGCCTCAAGCCCGGCGCCGAACAGACTATCCGCACTCTCCACAAGCAAGGCATCAGCAGCCACCTGCTGACCGGCGACAATCGCGGCAGCGCCAAGGTGGTTGCCGATGCCCTGGGTATCGTCGACGTCCACGCCGAAGTCCTCCCCGCCGACAAGGCGGCCACCGTCGCCAGGCTCAAGCGGTCCGCCGTGGTGGCCATGGTCGGTGATGGCGTCAACGACGCCCCGGCGCTGGCCGCCGCCGATATCGGCATTGCCATGGGAGGCGGCACCGATGTGGCCATGCAGGCGGCCGGCATCACCCTGATGCGCGGCGACCCGCGTCTGGTGCCCGCAGCCCTTGAGATCAGCCGCAAGACCTACGCCAAGATCCGCCAGAACCTGTTCTGGGCATTCATCTACAACCTGATCGGCATCCCTCTGGCTGCTTTCGGCTTGCTCAACCCCGTGCTCGCCGGCGCCGCCATGGCCTTGTCCAGCGTCAGCGTGGTCGGCAACGCGCTCTGGCTCAAGACCTGGAAACCTACAGTCCCAGCGCAGGAGACTTCATGAATATCGGCCAGGCCGCCCGCCGCAGCGGGCTCAGCGCCAAGATGATCCGTTACTACGAATCCATCGGTCTGCTCAAGCCCGCGCGACGCAGCGACAGTGGCTACCGCCTCTACCAAGAGGACGACCTGCATCGGCTGGCGTTCATCAAGCGCTCGCGCGACCTGGGGTTTTCCCTGGAAGAAGTGGCCAGGCTGCTGACCCTGTGGCAGGACCGCCAGCGCGCCAGCGCGGATGTGAAGGCGCTGGCCGTGCAGCATATCGATGAGCTGAACCGGCGGATCGAGGAACTGCTCAGCCTGCGCGATACCTTGAGCGAGCTGATTGCCCACTGCCAGGGCGACAGTCGCCCGGACTGCCCCATCCTCAAGGACCTGGCAAAAGGTAGCCGCAGCCCGTAGGCCCATCCATGCTCCGGCACTGACAGGCTTCCCGCCACTTCCAGGAGCTCCGGGCACGCCGCCTTCCCAATGTCGCGCGCGCGAATGGACGCCGCGCGACGACTTCGTTCACCCGCGAACTGATCGACCCGCTCCTCTATCTCTTCCCCAGCGACTTGTCCGAACGCGCCGTTTTACGATCAAACAGTCATGCCTAGCCCAGGTACCCACTAAATACGGGGTTCGTCCTTCATAAATTCCCGACGCTGCCGATGTTGTTGGTACCTGCCTTGTACTCGTACTTCGACAAGAAAAAAATCTCCTGGGAGCGTGGATGAACATCAAGCAAAAACTGACTTGGGCTTTCGCCGTCATTGCCGGCCTGCCCATCGCCCTCGTGGCCACGTTGGTGGTACTCAACCTGCGCGGCGAAGCTCGCGACGACTTCCTGGAAAACAGCAGCCGGGAAATCCGCCAGGTCGCCAACGCCATGAACCTGTTCTTCGAGGCCATCGACCAGAACGTCGACTACCTGGCCGCGCAGCCGCTGATCGCCAGCACCGGCGCCAATCTGAACAAGTACATGTCCGCCAGCCCTTCCAACGAGTTGGGCGAGCAGGACAAGCAGGTGCTCGATTTCTTCACTCGCCTCGCAGAAACCCATCCTGGCTATGCCTACCTGTCGTACGGCACGCTCGACGGTGGCTACGTCGGCTGGCCTGCCGGCCAGAAGTTCACCAACTACGATCCTCGCCAGCGTCCCTGGTACCAGTTGGCCATGGCCAATCCGGGCAAGGTGGTACGCACCGGTGCCTACTACTGGGCCGTCGACGATGCTGTCCTGGTCAGTAGCGTGCGCAGCGTCGCCAACCAGCTGGGCAACCCAGGCGGCGTAGTCAACGTCGACGTGTCGCTCAACAGCCTTACCGAGCTCGTCAGGAAGATCAAGCTGGGGGAAAGCGGCTACCTGCTGCTGGTGGAGAAGAATGGCAACGTGCTGGTCGACCCACGCGACGCTGCCCACAACTTCAAGCAACTGGCGAGCTTCGGCAAAGGTTATGACGAACTGGCCAAGGCCGGTAAAGGCATGCTGGAGATCGAGCTCGACGGTCAGCGCTACATGGCCAACGTCTACCCGGACGATAGCCTCGGCTGGACCTTTATCGGCCTGATCCAGACGGACGAAGTCATGCAGTCCACCACCCGCCTGACCTGGTGGACCGCGATCGTCGCCTTGGTCCTTGCGGCGATATTCGCTGTCGTCGGCGCGGCCTTTGCCAAGCTCATCGTGCGCCCGATCAACTCCGTGACCAATGGTCTGGAAGACATCGCCCAGGGCGAAGGCGACCTGACCCGCAACCTCGAAGTGCGTGGCCGCGACGAAACCGCCCAACTGGCCAGCTGGTTCAACCAGTTCCTCGGCGCCATTCGCAGCCTGATCCAGCATATCGGCCAGGCCGCCAGCAAGATCCTCAGCACCTCCAGCAGCTCGACCCGGGTGTCGACGGACATGGCCGAGGCCGCCGGGCGTCAGCGTGAAGCCGTGGACATGGTCTCCACCGCCTTCCACGAGATGGTCGCCACCGCCAATGAAGTGGCCCGTTCCTGCAGCCAGGC
Source organism: Pseudomonas capeferrum (assembly GCF_013523055.1). Lineage (GTDB taxonomy): Bacteria > Pseudomonadota > Gammaproteobacteria > Pseudomonadales > Pseudomonadaceae > Aquipseudomonas > Aquipseudomonas capeferrum_A. The sequence continues at coordinate 17,385 of NZ_JAAMQM010000031.1, forward strand.
CGCGGAGTCGGCCGACAGTGGTCAGCAGCAGGCCCGCGAAGGCCAGCAGCAGATCGATGCGGCGGTGAAGAGCGTCGACAGGCTGAGCCAGGAAATCGAGCAGTCGGCGCAGTCGATCCAGCAGCTGGAACGCGACAGCAACGCCATCCAGTCGATCCTGGGTACCATCCGTTCGATCGCCGAGCAGACCAACCTGCTGGCGCTGAACGCCGCCATCGAGGCTGCGCGTGCCGGCGAGCAAGGCCGTGGCTTCGCCGTTGTCGCCGACGAGGTCCGCGCCCTGGCCAAACGCACCGCCGACTCCACCGCCGAGATCGATGGCCTGCTTGGTAACCTGGCTTCCCGCACCGCCGAAGTCGCGCAGCAGATGCATGCCAGCCTGGACGTCTCGCAGCAATCGGTCAGCCGTATCGGGCTTGCCCGCGACAGCTTCGGCCAGATCCGCGAATCGGTGGACATCATCCGTGACATGAACACCCAGATCGCCACCGCCGCGGAAGAACAGCATCAGGTCGCCGAAGACATCAACCGCCACATCAGCCAGATCCACGGCGATGCGCAACTGGTGGCCGAACTGGCCGAGGCCGCGCGCGCGGATTCGCAGAACCTGGCGGGCCTGTCCAACGAGCTGGATGCCCTGGTACGGCGTTTCCGCACCTGATTTCTAGAAGCGCAGCTCGCCGGGCGTGAACCCGAAGAGCTGCCGGAAGGCGGCGATATAGGCTGAGGTGGAATCGTAGCCACAGCCCAGCGCCGCCTCCGTCACACGTACCCCTGCCTCCAGTAGCGCCAATGAGGAAAGCAGGCGCATGCGCTGGCGCCAGGTCCGGAAGCTCAGGCCGGTCTCTCGCTGGAACAGGCGCATCAGCGTCTTTTCCGAACATCCCAACTGGCGGGCCCACTGCTGCAAGGTTGGCGTCTGGTCCGGAGCCGCGATCAACTGGTTGCACAGCGCCAACAACCCGGGATGACGTGGCAGGGGCAAAGAGAATCCCACCCGCGGCAGCGCCTGCAGCTGATCGAGCAGCACACCGACCAGCCGCGACTCCGCGGTGTCGCCCTCGGGGTAGTCCGGCGCCAACAGGCAGAACTGCTTGATCAACTCGCGTGCCAGAGAGGTAACCTCCAGCACCTGACAGGTCGCCGAACCCCAGGGACAGGCGTCTCGGCGTATATACAGGCTGCGCATCTCGGCCTGCATAGACGTGACTACCTGGTGCTCGGCATCCGCCGGAATCCATACGCCCCATTGCGGCGGCGCGAAATAGCTGCCGTCATCGGTATAGACCCCCAGCACGCCGCTGATGGCATAGGAGAACTGCACCCAGTCGTGACGATGGCGCGTGGTCCACGAGCCCGCGCCCAGGCTCTCGGCGCGGGCATAGAGCGGCCGGGGCAGGCAGGCCAGGTCGGGAAGCGGGCGGGGAGCGCGGAGCTGTCCGGTGGTCGACATGATCACGTCTTGCAAGGCTGATACGGCAAGCCTACCAGCCCTTCGGCGTCACGTGCGACGAGACCCACGTGTTACCGGAAACTCTGCGCCGCGCGCCCAGTCGCCTCCTTCGGCCATGCCATCGACCGCTGCCGAGTGCCTGACCGCCAGCTATCCGCTAGCGTTCGACGATCATTGTCACCCCTTGCCCGCCCGCCGCGCAGATGGAGATCAACCCGCGGCCTTTGCCAGCCTGGGCCAGCAGCTTGGCCAGGTTGGCCAGGATGCGCCCGCCGGTGGCGGCGAACGGATGCCCTGCCGCCAGGGAGCTGCCTTTGACGTTGAGCTTGTCGCGGTCGATGGCTCCCAGCGGTGCATCCAGGCCCAGCTGGGTGCGGCAATACGTTTCGTCCTCCCAGGCCTTGAGCGTACACAACACTTGCGCGGCGAAGGCTTCGTGAATTTCGTAGTAGTCGAAGTCCTGCAGAGACAGGCCGTTGCGCGCCAGCAGGCGCGGCACGGCGTGCACAGGCGCCATCAGCAGGCCCTCCTTGCCTTTGACGAAGTCCACCGCGGCGGTCTCGCCGTCCACCACATACGCCAGTACAGGCAAACCTTGCGCCTGCGCCCATTCCTCGGTGCCGAGCAGCACCAGCGAAGCTCCATCGGTGAGGGGCGTGGCGTTGCCCGCTGTGAGGGTGCCTTTTTCGCTACGCTCGAAGGCTGGCTTGAGCTTGGCCAGCTTTTCCGCTGTCAGGTCCGCGCGCAGGTTGTTGTCGCGGTTCAGGCCAAGGTAGGGCGTGATCAGGTCATCTTGCCAGCCCTCTGCATAGGCAGCGGCCAGACGCTGGTGGCTGAGCAATGCCAATTCGTCTTGCTCGGCCCGCCCGATCTCCCAGGTCTGGGCCATGAGTTCACAGTGTTCGCCCATCGTGAGACCGGTCCTTGGCTCGTTGATGCGAGGCAACACCGGCTTGAGATTGCCTGGACGGAACTTGAGGAAAGGTTTGAGACGATCGCCCACGGTCTTGCCACGATTGGCTTCCAACAACATGCGTCGCAGCCCTTCGTTTACCGCGATCGGAGCATCCGAGGCCGTATCCACGCCCCCGGCGATGCCACAGTCGATCTGTCCGAGAGCGATCTTGTTGGCCAACAGCAGTGCCGCCTCCAGCCCGGTACCACAGGCCTGCTGGATATCGTAGGCCGGTGTCTGGGGCGACAGCCGTGAACCGAGCACGCATTCGCGCACCAGGCCCATGTCACGGGAATGCTTGAGCACCGCTCCCGCCACCACTTCTCCCAAGCGCAGGCCATGCAGGCGATAGCGTTCTATCAGCCCCTCCAGCGCGGCGGTGAGCATCGCCTGGTTGCTGGCCGTGGCATAAGCGCCGTTGGAACGGGCAAAAGGAATCCTGTTACCGCCTATGATCGCGACCCGACGCGTTGTCCGCATGCTCTCTTTCCTCCTGAAACAAATTGATCCGTACAGCCTAGGTGTTTTTTTCGCATTCGAACGACCTCTCTTCGAAGATGGTCCACACTTGCTAGCTTGTCTCCAGGGAGAACCGTACATGAGTGATCGCTATCTCGGCTTTGCCAACTCCAACCTCGGTCGACGCCTGGTCGATGCGCTCGGCTTGCCCCGCCCCGCACCATTGGAGCGCTGGCAGGCGGGTCGCCTGCGCCCGGTGGAGGGGCCTCTGATACTGGGAGGGGGTCCGTTGGCCAACAAGGTCGAAGCCTTCGCCGCGCGCCTGACCGACGCACCGTACAGCTTTGCCGGTGACGGCCTGCAATCCCCTGCGTGGGTGGCGGGCCTGGGACCGAAGCCCAAGGCCGTGGTCTTCGATGCCAGCCATCTTTGCGACAGCGATCAACTGCGTCAGTTGCGCGAGTTCTTCCAGCCTCTGCTGCGCAGCCTGGCGTCCAGCGCCCATGTGGTGATCCTGGGTCGCGCGCCCGAGCAGATCGAGGACCCGCAGGCCATCGTCGCGCAACGCGCGCTCGAGGGCTTCAGCCGGTCACTGGCCAAGGAGTTGCGCAACGGCGCCACGGCGCAGCTGCTCTACGTCAGCCACGAGGCCCAGGATCAGCTGGAGGGCGCCTTGCGGTTCTTCCTTTCCCCCAAGAGCGCCTTTATTTCAGGTCAGGTGCTGCGTCTGGAAGCCTGCGATGCCCAGGTTCAGGACTGGACTCGCCCCCTGGCCGGGCGTCGCGCGTTGGTCACCGGCGCTGCACGAGGAATCGGTGCTTCCATCGCCGAGACCCTGGCCCGTGACGGCGCCGAGGTGATTCTGCTCGATGTGCCTCCTGCCAAGAAGGATCTCGATGCCCTGGCCGAGCGCCTCGGTGGCCGCGCGCTGGCCCTCGACATCTGCGCCAGCGATGCCTCGACGCAACTGCTCAAGGCCCTGCCTGACGGTATCGATATCGTCGTGCACAATGCCGGCATCACCCGCGACAAGACCTTGGCGAACATGACGCCGGAGTACTGGGACGCGGTCATGGCGGTCAACCTCAAGGCCCCCCAAGTGTTGACCCAGGCCCTGTACGAGGCCAATGCCCTGGGCGAAGATGCCCGCATTGTCCTGCTGGCCTCGGTCAGCGGCATCGCCGGCAACCGTGGCCAGTCCAACTACGCCGCGAGCAAGGCCGGCCTGGTCGGCTTCGCTCAAGCCTGGGCGCCGAAGCTGGCCGAACGCGGAGGCAGCATCAATGCCGTGGCTCCCGGCTTCATCGAGACCCACATGACCGCTTCCATGCCCATGGGCCTGCGCGAGGCCGGACGCCGCCTGAGCTCACTGGGTCAGGGTGGACGGCCGCAGGACGTCGCCGAGGCCGTGGCCTGGCTGAGCCAGCCAGGCACCGGCGCGGTCAACGGCCAGGTCTTGCGCATCTGTGGCCAGGCCTTGATGGGAGCTTGACCATGACTCGCCAATGGCAAGACCTGCACAGCCCGGCGTCACGCGCCAGTCTCTACCTGCGTGCATTGAGCAAGCGCAAGATCAGCGGCAACAAACTACCGGCCAAGGGGCTGCGCTGCTATCTGCGCGTCGACCACGACAACCTGATCGCCTACCGCAAGCTCTGCCACTTCACCGACGACGGACGGCTACCCGCTACCTATCCGCATATCATGGCGTTCAATCTGCAACTGCAATTGTTGACGGCGCCCGAGTTCCCCTTCCCGCTGCTGGGTCTGGTGCACCTGCACAACAGCATCCAGGTGCTGCGCCCCCTGGGCGGGATCGATGGTCTGGGTTTCACGGTATTCGCCGAGAATCTCCAGCCCCATGCCAAAGGCGCCACTTTCGACATGGTGACCGAGGCACAGGATGGCCTCGGCCTGCTGTGGCGTGAGTCCAGCCGCATGCTGGTGCGCGGCTTGCGGCTCGAGGGGACGCCCGGCGAGCAAGTGGACAGCGATCCCGACAGCCTTGGCGAGCTGACCCGCTGGTATGCCGACAGTGATATCGGACGCCGCTACGCCGGGGTCTGTGGCGATTACAACCCGATTCACCTGAGTGCGCCGAGCGCCCGTCTGTTCGGTTTCCCTCGCGCCATCGCCCATGGCATGTGGAGCAAGGCCATGGCGATGGCTGCCTTGCGCAGCCACCTGCCTGCCAGCGGCTATGCGTTCGAGGTGGACTTCCGCAAACCGGTACGCTTGCCCGCGGAGGTGATCCTCAGCGCTAGCGAAGCCGGGGCCAGCGGGCACCTGCGCCTGGATGGCCACGGCGACCTGCTGCACATGCTGGGGCACTGGCGCAGCCTCTAGCGGCCTGTACGGTTGAGTACGCGAAACTGCCACACCGGCCACTAGGCACTTGCGTTGCATCGGTGCCCGCCTGAAGCTATGCGCTTGAGGAGAGCACCGATGAATCTGCAAGAACTGACCCAACGCCTGCACCGTATCCGCGACAACAATGATTGGCGCGTCTTCCACAGCCCCAAGAACCTGGCCATGGCCGCCAGTGTGGAAATGGCCGAACTGGTGGAGATCTTCCAGTGGCTGAGCGAAGACCAGTCCCGCCAGCTACCCCCGCAAGCCCTGGAGCACGCCGGCCAGGAAGTCGGGGACGTGGTGCTGTACCTGTTGCTGCTATGCAGCGAGCTGGGCCTGGACATGGACGAAGTGGTCCGTGCCAAGCTGGCCGACAGCGAGAGGCGATTCGCCCGATGAACGATCGTCACTTCGATGAGCTGGCCAGCCGTTTCGCCGAGAAGATCTATGGCGGTGCCAAGGGCGCCATCCGCCTGGCCGTGCTCCAGGCCGACCTGGTGGAAGCCCTGCCGGACCGCCCCTTGCGCATTCTCGATGTCGGTGCCGGGCTGGGCCATATGTCGCTATGGCTGGCCGAACGTGGCCATCAGGTTACCTTGGCCGAACCGGCGCAACCGATGCTCGACGGAGCTCGTGCCCGTTTCGCCGAGGCCAGCCGGCCGGCCACCTTCATCCAGGCACCCTGGCAGGACCTGCTTGGCCAACTGACCGAGCCCTATGATCTGGTCTTGTGCCACGCCGTGCTCGAGTGGCTGGCCGAGCCCGAGACCATCCTGCCCGTGCTGCATCAGCTGACGCGTCCGGGGGGCTGGCTGTCCCTGGCCTTCTACAACCGTGACGCGCTGGTCTATCGCAATCTGCTCAAGGGGCATTTCCGCAAGTTGCGCAGCAACCAACTGGCTGGCGAGAAACAGAGCCTCACGCCGCAAAAACCGCTTGATCCGCGCACGCTCAAGGCGCAACTTGATTCCTTGTGGCTTGTCGAAAGCGAAAGTGGCGTGCGGGTGTTTCACGATTATATGCCCAGGGAATTCCAGACCAAGGCCGAATTGCTTGACCTCCTGGAAATGGAACTCGCCTATCGCCGTCATCCGAGCTTTGCCGGGTTGGGTCGCTACCTGCACTGGATCTGCCGACCGCGTTGACCTCACCCGCCGGGAGGAACACATGGCTTACCGAGCAGTGCCCCTGGCCTTCGCCATCCTTGTGCTGGGCGGTTGCCAGAGCAGCAACCCTTATGTAGCCAGCTCCTTGCCCCTGCCGCCCGCGCCCGCGCAGGCGGCCACCACCTTCGATGCCAGTGCCTATCCGGCACCCGCGCGTGACTATGGGCGCTACCGCAGCTGGAGCTGGCGCAACGGCCAACTGCCGGCGGGCACCGCCAGCGCCGATCCCGCGCAACTCGCTGACGCCGTCAGCAATGCACTCGACCAGCACGGTCTGCGCCCGGCGCGAGGCGGTAGCGCCGATCTGCTGGTCAGCGCCGACCTGCGCCTGGAGCGACGCGTGCGCCAGGTCCGCGACTACGATTCCTACGACCCGTATTACGGACCTTCTTCGTACGGGGGCCTTGGCTACGGTGGCTATCGCCATGGCTACGGGGCTTATGCCAGCGTGCCAGTGGTACGCACCTATGAGGTCGAGGTGATGGTGGTCCGCATCGACCTCTTCGATGCTCGCAACGGCCAGCCGGTCTGGAGCGCCAGCGCCGAGTCAGGCAGTGGCAAGGATTCCCCGCGCGCGCGAGAGAGTGCTCTGCGCGAGTCCATCCAGAAGGCTCTGGACGGCTACCCACCCAGTTGATGTCCAACGGAGAAATCATCATGTTGCGCCGTCTCGCACTCGTGTCATTCACCACGCTGCTCGCCGCCTGCTCGAGCAATAACGTCATCCAGGATTTCGATGCCAGCCGCGACTTTGCCGGCTACCGCAGCTGGACCTGGCAGGAACCGGCGCTGCAGTACCGTCCGGATGATCCACGCGTGAAGAGCGACCTTACCGAGCAACGGATACGCCAGGCCGTTGCCGGCCAGCTCGACCAGCGCGGTCTGCGCCCGGCCCAAGGGACGACTTCTGCTGATGTCAAGGTCCGCGCCTACCTGATCGTCGAAGACCGCCAGCAGCAAATCACCACCAACTACGGCGGAGGTTGGGGAGGTTACTGGGGCGGCTACTGGGGCGGACCGATGTACAACGAGACCCGAAGCGTCGACTACAAGGTGGCCACCATCCAGGTGGACCTGTTCGATGCGCGCGACGGCAAGCTGGTATGGCGTGGCAGTGCCGAACAGACGATGAGGAACTACCCCCCGAGCCCCGCCGAGCGCAGTACTGCCATCCAGCAAACCGTCGCCCAGCTTATGTCCAATTATCCACCACGCTGATACGCGATCCAGCCCGTGCCTCGGCCGACTCCGCCAGCTCGCGTAGTCGGCGCAGTGTGGCTGGGCCCAGGCACCACCTGGACCTTGCCTGAACCGTCTTTTTAATGTCAGACCGGGCTCGCCGGCCCGATCACGTCTACCCTGAAAGTGAAAACTGACTGAGCGCACAGATTCCATTCACTTACAGGGTGCTATCTGCCAATGCAAAGCATTGTTCTCCTGATGTGGCTTGCCTGGTGCACCGAGCAAGATATTCGCAAACGCCAGATCACCGACTCCCTTACCCTGGGCGTTGCCACCTGTGCCCTTGTCTGGTTGTTCGCCACGGGCAGGACGTGGATCGGCGCCGATGCCAGCGACGCCGGTTGGGCCTTGGCCATCGTCATGCTGCTGACCCTTCCCGGCTACATGCTCGGCCGCTTTGCCGCTGACGACGTCAAGCTGCTCGGTGCCCTGGCCTTGGCAACCAGCCATCAATACGTGCTCGGCACCTTCATCGGCGCCGGGGTCGCCGTGGTGTTCTGGCTACTGGGCAGGAAGCGGCTCTGGACGCTGCTCAACCCCAAGCTCAAGAAACGTCTGCAGCAAATGACCGAAGACCTGGGTGACAGGCAGCCGTTCGCACCGTATCTGTTGGTTGGTTTTCTGCTGACAGCCGTATGGATTGATTGAGCGCCCACGCGGTCGGATCAGGTATGCGCGTTAGGCACAATCGCAAAATGCGACTACCGTACTGGCTGATGACGCCATCGGCACAAGAGCAAGGCCGCTCAAGACAGGGAGTTTGAAGTGAGCAAGACCGTCAGCGAGGTAAAGATACTGGTGGTCGACGATCAGCCAATGATCGTCGAAGCGTTATGCGAATTTCTCGGCAGCGAAGGCTATGACTGCCTCCCTGCCCATTCCTGCCACGAGGCGATCGAACATTTCGAGTTCGAGCCGGCCATCGGCCTGGTGTTATGCGACCTGCACATGCCCGATCAGGATGGCATCGAGCTGGTCTGCGCGCTGAAGCGGATAGCCGGCCAACAGCGCCTGTTCGAGGCAATCATGCTGACTGGCCGCGGTGAAGAGCAGGACATCATCCGCGCCCTGCGCGCAGGCTTTGCCGATTACTTCCAGAAGCCGATGAACTTCACCGAACTGCTTGTGGGTATCCGGCGCCAGGAACACGCCCTGCTGGAACGACGCAGGAGTTTCCAGGAGCTTGGCGGCCTGAACCAGCGCCTGCAGCACCTTGCCGACTCGATCGACGGCCTCTACCAGGACCTGGAGAAGGCACGCGGTCTGGGCATGCACCGACGCGCCAGCGATCGTCAAGAAGCCGCGAGCGAGCTGCCGGAGATTTTCGGCAAGCTTTCACCCCGTCAGCTGGAAGTCGCCAAGCTGGTCGGCAAAGGCAATACCAATTACCAGATAGCCTGCGAACTGGGCATTACCGAGAATACCGTCAAGCTCTACGTGTCCCAGGTATTACGCCTCACCCACATGCACAACCGCACCCAGCTGGCGCTGGCGCTGACCCCGGGATCATCCCCGGTGAACCAGCGCTTCACCGCTCATTGAACGAGGCCCGTAAAACGAACCGAAACAGTGCTCACCCGGGTTTCAGGCTCATGACCTCGGCTCGTTCACCTCGAACTCCACGCGAGCGGTCTCGCCGCTCTCATCCAGGACACTCACCTCCATGTGTCCGGCTTGCTCGAAGCGCACTACCAGGCTTTCCTGAGCCATGGTCTGGCCGATCGGCTGACCATTGAGGAACCACCAGCGCTGGCCGCCCCCGCCCAGGCCAGAGACCTTGACCTGCAAAGGCTCGCTGCTGGTGGCCGGACGTCTGAGCCGATCGCCGGGGCGCACGCCCACGATGGAGAGCGGCGGTGCGGTGGCAGACAACGGCGGCGCGCAGGCGGGGTCGGCCGCCGGAAGGCGCGCGGCGCGATGCTCGATGCGTGGCAACCAGGGTTCCAGAGGCGCCGGCCAGAGCGCTACCTCGCGCGCCATGGCACCTGGGCAGCCAGCGTCGACCCGCAGGCCCACCTGATTCACCCAGACCCGCTCGCGCAACCCCAGCCCCAAGGGCTGGTCCGCTGCCTGCAAGGTCGGTGGCGTGGTGCCGTCCAGCGTCCAGGCAAAGCGTTGCCGACGGCAGTTCGGATCCTGACGCTGCATGGGCTGGCCAAGCGGCCAGCAGATCGCGGCGACCCCGACAGTGGCCGGCACCCTCGCCACGGGCTGGACGATCCCACGCTGGCTGTCACGGTTGCTCAACAGGTCATGCACCTGCAGCATCAAGGGTGCCGCCGAAGCGAGGCCGAACTGCCCTGCCACCGGCGTCCCGTCGGGACGGCCGATCCACACGCCGATCAGATAGCGCGGCCCGACGCCAATCGACCAGGCATCACGGAAACCATAGCTGGTGCCTGTTTTCCAGGCCAATTGCGGGCGCTGCACCAGTTCGGCACGCGGGTCCCGATCCGGGCGCGCCTGACCGCTGAGTATCCGGCGAATGATCCAGGCCGAACCTGGCGACAATAGCCGATGCTCGATCAACGCATCCTGCGGCTGCAGGCGGATCCGCGCACCTTGCCCGTCACGAGCCAGGGCGGCATAGCCGCCAACCAGATCCTCGAGACGGCTGCCCGCCCCGCCAAGGATCAGCGACAGGTTGGGTTCGGCCAGCGGCGGCAACGTCAGCGGCACGCCCCCCATGCGCATCCGCGCGGCAAAGCGTTTGGGGCCGTAAGCTTCAAGCAGTTGCACCGCAGGCAGGTTCAACGACAGGGCCAAGGCAGCGCTGGCCGATACCGGGCCGCTGAAGCCCATCGAGAAGTTGCCTGGCCGGTAGTCGCCGTAACGCCGAGGTACGTCCTGCAGCAGGGATTCGGAATGGATCAAGCCGTCGTCCAGCGCCATGCCATAGAGGAATGGCTTGAGTGTCGATCCAGGCGAGCGCAAGGCTTGGATCATGTCCACATGGCCGAAGCGACGTGTATCGCTTAGGTCGATGGAGCCCAGGTACGCACGCACGGCCATGGTCTGTGCCTCGACCACCAGGATCGCGGCGGAGGTGCGTTCCGGCAGGCGCGCGCGCCACCCCAGCAGCAGGTCCTCGAGACGCCGTTGCAAGGCGGCGTCGAGGGTGGTGCGAATCAGCGGCGAGCTGTTGGCGCTGTTCAGTCGTCTGGCCAGCAACGGAGCCAATGCCGGTTCCTGGCGCGGTGCCAGCAGCAAAGGTTCTTCGCGCGCTTCGCCGACCCGCTGGGCCGACCACACCTGATACTCGGCCAAGCGCTGCAGAACCTTGTCACGAGCTTGTTGCGCGCGCTCGGGATGGCGGTCGGGGCGCAGGCGGCTCGGTGCCTGGGGCAATACCGCCAGCAACGCGGCTTCGGCCGGTGTCAGGTGCTGGGGCGATTTGCCCAGGTAGGCCCAACTGGCGGCAGCCACACCCTGAAGCGTGCCGCCAAAGGGCGCGCGATTGAGGTACAGCTCGAGAATCTCGGACTTGGACAGGTGCCATTCGAGTTGCAACGTGCGCCACACTTGACGCAACTTGCCCGGCAGCGTTCGCTCATGAGGGTCCAGCAGGCGCGCGACCTGCATCGACAGGGTGCTGCCGCCGGACACCACGCGACCGCCACGCACGTTCAGCCACACCGCCCGCATCAAGGCCAATGGGTTGATCCCGGGGTGCCGATAGAACCAACGGTCTTCGTAGGTGAGCAAGGCCTGCAGATACAGCGGCGATACGTCTTGCGAACCGACCGGATAGCGCCAGACACCCTCGGCGTCGGCGAAACGCCACAACGGCGTGCCATCTTCGGCCAGAACCACGCGTGCCAGGTCATCGGCGGGCAGTGGCAGCGGCCACAGTCGATCGGCCAGCCAGAGCAGGCCGCAGACCACCAGACAGCCGATCAGCAGCCCCGGCAGAAGCCTGCCGCGAATGCCGCGACGAACTAAGCTGAGCATCGGGACACCCGGATCCGGGAACCGACCTGGCCAGGTGATGGCCAAAGCCTTGGAAACGGCACCACCGCCGATTCGAACATCAGGAAGCGATTATGCATGTAGAAGGGTTTTTCGAGTGGCTGGGCCAGGCACTGGGTTCATTGATCCGCGTCATCGTCGATGCCCTGAGCGGCGTGTTCAACTGGTTGGCGAGCGCCGGCGCCAACTTCATCGACGGCCTGGCGCGCACGTTGGGCATGGATACCTCACTGGTCAGCATCCTGGCCTTGATCGTCGGCCTGCTATTGCTGTTCTCGGCGGTTCGCGCCTTCATGAGCGCATCGATCATCATGGGGATCATCTGGGCGCTTCTGGGCCTGTGGGTCTTGAGCTGGGTGGTTCATTGACAGCCGAGGCAGGTGCTCGCGCAGGCGCCGGGCCCGCCCGTCACCCGTGGCAGGCCACCTGCCAGGCTCGATGAATCCTTACTCGTCGTTCACCTGGCCTTGACTACCAATTCCTCCTGGCTCTCCCCCACCGCCTGCAGATTCGGCCGATACATCGATTCCACCTGGGGCGGTGGCACACGGTAGGTGCCAGGTGTCACGGCACGGGCCAGGTAGAGCAGGTGAGTGGTGCCGTAGCTGTCCAGCTTGAGAGCCGCCACGTAGCGGTCGTCACGGAACTCCTGATGCAGCACATTGGCGTTCTGCATCGATTCGCGCCATTGCTTCACCGCGCTGCTGGCGTTATCCAGGCTGGCGGCGCTCTGCGCCAGGTTCTGGTTCTCCAGCTCGAGACCGGCGGGCAGCAGATCGACCACCAGGGCATCCGGGACCAGGCTCTTCGCCTTGAGCGCCAGGTGCACCAGCACCAGGTCGCCGCTGTGCAGGTTGCGCAGGTCCAACGGTTCGCCATCGAGACCAAGGAAGTCGCGGCGGATTTCCATGCCGTTGCTGGTCGGCGCCGGTGCATGACGTGGATAGCCGGAGAGCGTCAGCTGTTGGTACAGCGTAACGTCGGACTGGTTCTGTACGGACAGCGGTGAAGCCAGCAGCGGGCCATCGAGCATCAGGCCGGATTCGCCATCGCTCAGCTCGCGGACTTCGCCAGCACTGTCCAGGCGTGCCTGCCAGGTGCCTTCCGGCTTGCCGAGCAAGCCGCGGCCCGCCAGGAACAGCGCGTTACGCTCCTGGGTCGAGAGCCACTGATTACCCGCCAGTCGATCGGACAGATCGAACAGACGCTGATCGACCTGGGCGCTGGCCAGACCGTTTTCCTGCAGCAATGCCAGAATCAACGCCTGGTCGCGCAGGGCGCTGCCGTAGTCGGCCATCCAGCCTTCGCCACGGCCGATCCCCAGGCCGGCCTGCAGTGCCTGCTGGGCCCGCGGCTTGTCGCCCATCTTGTCCAATGCTACCGCCAGCTGTACCAGAGGCAGACCGGATCGAACGTCGCTACGGCGCTCGAACAAGCCACGCAGGGCACCCAGCGGAGCCTGTTGACTGCGCGACAGCACCAGCGCCGCATAGGCCTGTACGGCAAAGCGGGTGTGGTCGAGGTTCTCGCTGTAATCGGCTTCGATCAGGTTGCGCTCCTGCAGGTAGCGCAGCAGACGTTCGTTGGCCTTCTTCAAGACTTCGGCCGGCACGCCATACCCCTGGTCGCGAGCGCGCAGCAGGAAATCGGTGACATAAGCCGTCAGCCAGTACTCCTCTTCTCCGTCCGAGCTCCACAGACCGAAGCTGCCGTTGTAGCGCTGCATGCCGAGCAGATGCTCGATGCCCATTTCGATCTTGCGCTTGCGCACTTCGTCCGGTTCGCCCTTGATGCCAAGACGCTTGAGGCTCGCGGCATCGGCATACAGGGAGGGGTAGAGTCCACTGGTGGTCTGTTCGAGACAGCCGTAAGGGTATGCCTCCAACGCACGGATCTGTTCGGCCAGGTTCAGCGGAGGACGGCTCGACAAGGCCAGGCTGGCCTCCAGGCCGGCCGGCTCGAACTCGGCCAGATCGTTCTCCGGCAGGCTCCAGGGCTGATCGTTCAGGGCTACCCTGTAATGCTTGAGCATTGCCGGGTAGGCCGGGCGTACGCCCAAGGTCCACTCACGCTCGAACGGGCCCGCCTTCTCTCCCGGTAGCCGCAAGCCATCGATACGCACGCGCACCTTGCCCTGGCCGAGGCCACCTTGTGCCTGTACCGGGATCATCACGGTCGTGCGTTGGCCCTCGGCCAGACTTACCGTCTGCTGGCTCGGCATGTCCACCTGCAGCTGGCCTTCGGCGGTGGCCTGCAAGGTCAGTTGCTGCGCGGTGCCGGACAGATTGGCCAGGTCCAAGGCCAGCCGCGTACGGTCACCTCCGGCCAGGAAACGCGGTGCCGACAGCTCGGCGATCAATGGCGCGGCGACCACCGTCTTGGCTTCAGCCATGCCGAAGTGGTCATCGCTCCAGGCCTGAGCCATCAGCCGCAGTTCACCGTTGAAGTCAGGGATCTCGACGATTGCCTGACCTTCTCCCTTTTCGTCCAGAGTGACGGGCAGGCTCTGCCGGGCGACGATGGTCACCGTGGTATTGGGGCGCTTGCCGCCCTTGGCCATGGCCGCATCGCCACCGAAGGCCAGGCTGGCCAGACGACCCTGCCCCGCTTCGATCAGCTGCCCATAGATATCCAGCTGGTCGACACCGTAGGCCTTGCGTCCGAACAAGCCGGCGAATGGATCGGGCGTCTTGAAATCGGTGATATTGAGGATGCCGACATCAACCGCCGAAAGCAGCACATGCACCTGTTTCGGCACGCCGCCATCGGCATTGGCCGCCTTGATCTTCACCGTCAGCGGCTGTTTGGGACGCATCTTTTCCGGCGCCTGCAGGCTCAGCCCAAGCTTGCGCTCGGCACGTTGCAGTGGCAGGTGGAGCACGCCAACAGCGCGCTTGGGCGTGGCATTGACCTTGCGCTCCCCTGGACGAATCACCAGCGCGCTGATGTACAAGTCATGTCGCGCCCATTGCTTGTCCAGTTGCACCTCGAAGGTCTTGCCTTCGGCAGGCACGTCGATTTCCTGCCACCAAAGCGGACCGTCACTGGATTCGACCATCAGGTATCCATTGCCGGCCGCTGGTGGCGTCACCGTCACCTTGGCGGTGGCACCGTCCGCGTAGGCGGGCTTGTCCAGCGCCAATTTGACCTGGTCAGGACGCACCGCTCCGCCTTCGGCATTGTCCTGGGTTCGGTAACCGGCCCAGAAGCGCTCGCTGCTGACCAGCCCGGTTTCGGGATCCTCGACCTCCACGCGGTATGGTCCCCACTCCACCGGGAAGCTGAGCTTGGCGGTAGCGCCCGCCTTGAGATCAACGGTTTCCTCGCTCTGGGTGAGGAATTTCTCGTTGAAGTTGTAGGACCAGCCATCGCTCTCCGAGTAGTTCCAGTAATAGTCGCGACGCTCGCGGATCAGCCGCACTTTCAGGCTGTCGACAGCGAGCTTGTGCCCTTCGCGGTCGGCGACCAGCACTTCGAATTCGACCGGCGCATCGCCGTCGGTTTCTTCTCCGTCGAACAGGCCCCGCAAACCCGGCAAGCGCTCGGCCGGCCAGATGGGCTGCTCCAGGCGACGCGTGATGGGCCGACCGCCGGACTCCTGAAGACTGGCCTGCACGGTCAGTTGCAGCGGCGAGCGCGCTTCGTTCCAGCGGCTCTCGATGTCCAGCGTGGCCTTGCCTCGAGCGTCCAGGGTGAGCTCCTCGAGCTCCAGGTCCTGGGTCAGTTCGGTTTCGGTCACCGAGCCGAATTGATAGCCCGGCAGCGCAGGTACCGCCTCGCGCAACGGGCGAAGATAGGCCTGGCCGCTCAGGCGATTGCCAGCCGCGGGAGCCCCATAGAGATAGCGACCGTTGACCTCGATACGCGCGGCCTGCTCGGGTCCCAGTGGCGTGCTGCTGCCTTTGAGTTCGAGGGCCAGGCGTTCGGGCAGGAAGTCTTCGACGAGAAATTCGTGGACCTGCTTGCGCCCGCCGCCCAGGTCGAAGAGCAACTGCCAGCGACCGGTCGGCGCTTCGCTGGCCAGTTGCAACTGGTACTGGTAGAGGCCATTGGTCCCGGCTTCCCAGACGAAGGTGCGGCTGACCTGCTCATCCGGGCGGCGCACTTCGACCGTCACCGGCTGGGCCTTGACCGGCTTGCCGTCCTGATCGCGCAACAGGCCATTGAGCAAGACCGTCTCGCCAGGCCGGTAGAGATCGCGCGGGCCGAACACGAAGAACTGCAATGGATTGGCCTGGGCACCGGTGATATCGAACTCGGCCAGATCGAGCGCTGCCGTGTTAAGGCGCAACAGCGTGGTATTCACGCCCTGAGTGGCGATAAGCGTGTCGGCCTTGGGCGGCATCGGCAACTGCGCGTGCCCGGCGCTGTCGGTCTTGCCTTGGGCCAGGAGCTTGCCCTTGTCATCGTGCAGTTCCAGGGTCACGCCATCGAGCGCCTTGCCGCCTTCGAGGGCCTGGGCGAAGACGTCCAGACGGTCACGGTAGCGATGGGCGGAAACGCCGATATCGCTCAGGGTGAACAGGGTTGCAGGTTGCGAGTAGTCGTAGGTGCCCGAAGCCCGCATTACCGCCAGGTACACCCCAGCTTCCTGCAGCGGTTTTATCCCGGCGATCGGCAGCAATACGGTCTCGCGGGTGTTGCGCGCCGGATCGAGGTTGAAGCGGCCACTGTAGACCAGTTCGGCCATGTCCAGGGTTTCCTTGGACTGGTAGGCGTACAGACTGCTGTTGCGTCCCCAATTGACCAGGAAGGCGGAAAGCATTTCCGGCTTGATGCGGAAAAACTCCACATCCACCTTGTCGACGTTCAGGGCAATCACCGGCAGGCCTTCGGCCAGACGTGTGGGCAGCAGCGAGCCGCGACTGGCGAAGCCCACGGTCGGCTGCATGTCGCGGGTCTCCAGGCGGCTTACCGACTCGCTGGCCAGGCGTTTGCCGTTGACCGCCAGCAAGCCGGCCTCCACGGTCAGGACCAGCTTGCGCTGAGGGTCGAGGTGGCGCAGGCGCAGTTCCATCTGGTTATCGGAGAGTTCCCAGGCGCCGTCGAGCTTGCCCTTGACCGTGTCGACCAGGTGTACCTTGGCGGCAAAGTCCTGATCGGCGTGGAGCGGCGCCGAGAAGCTGACCGACAGGGTGCTCGCACCGTCGAGCTGAACCTCCGAGACATCCAGCACGTTCAGCTCGCGGTCGGCGTATCGCTTGGCCAGGACCGCCGGATCTTCGCGCGCGGGCGTACCGGCTTGCGCCGGAGCGGAAGCGGCAGGCTTTTCGGCAGGCGCAGGTTTATCCGAGGAGGAAGAATCACAGGCGCTGAGCAGGGCCAGGGCGCAGGCCAGCAACAATCCTTTGTCGAGCATGGAGAGGGAACTCTTTGGCAGGGTGTTCGTAAGGGCAGCAACTATAGCGCAACCGTGGATGGACCACGTGGAAGGCGCCGCGAGTGTGACCGTTTTCGCACGGTCTGGTGCCTTGGCCGCTACAATGCGCGCCTGACCAGGAGCCCGCATGATCCGATTGTCCAACGACTGGCGCGACCGAGCCACCCACCGCAAGGTATGGGGTCTGGCCGCGCCCATGATTCTGTCCAACATTTCCGTGCCCTTGGTGGCACTGGTCGACAGCACGGTGATCGGCCATCTGCCCCACGCCCATCAACTGGGTGCCGTCGCGGTGGGCGCCACCTTGTTCACCTTCATGGTCGGCCTGATGGGCTTTTTGCGAATGGGTTCGACGGGATTTGCCGCCCAGGCAGCCGGCCGAGCCGACGGTGCGGCCCTGCGTCAGGTCCTGGTGCAAGGCCTGATACTGGCCCTGGCATTCGCGCTGTTGCTGGGTCTGCTCGCACTGCCCTTCAGCCAGCTGGCGCTGCAACTCATCCAGCCCAGCAGCGCCTTGCACCAATCGACCGAGGACTTCTTTCACACGCGCTTGCTTGGCTTGCCGGCGGCCCTGGCCAGCTACGCCCTGATCGGCTGGTTCCTCGGCACGCAGAATGCCCGAGCGCCATTGGCCATCCTGCTGACCACCAACCTGCTGAACATCGGCCTCAACCTGTGGTTCGTGCTTGGGCTGGATTGGGGGGTGATCGGCTCGGCGCGGGCTTCGGTGATCGCCGAGTGGAGCGCTGCCCTGCTCGGCCTGGCCCTGACCCGCACGGCTCTGCGCGCCTACCCTGGACGGATCGCCTGGGCAGCACTCGGACGCTGGCGAGCCTGGCGTCCGTTGCTCAGTGTCAACCGCGACATCTTCCTGCGCAGCCTGGCATTGCAGCTGGTCTTCCTTCTGCTCACCGTCCAGGGAGCACGCTTGGGCGAGGCCACGGTCGCCGCCAATGCCCTGCTGCTCAATGGCCTGCTGCTCACCGCCTATGCCCTGGACGGCCTGGCGCATGCGGTCGAGGCACTTTGCGGTCACGCGATCGGTGCCCGTGATCGCCAGGCCTTGCGCCGCGCCCTGGTGATTTCCTTCGGCTGGTCTTTGCTGGTCAGCCTTGGTTTTGCCGTGCTCTTCCTGTTCGCCGGTCACTTGTTCATCGATCTGCAGACCGATATCGACAGCGTTCGTGATGCAGCGTACCCGTTCCTGCCCTACCTCGCCCTGCTGCCGCTGATCGCCGTATGGAGTTACCTGCTCGACGGCCTGTTCATCGGCGCCACCCGCGCTCGCGAAATGCGCAATGCCATGTTGATGAGCGTGGTCATTGCGCTGCCCATCGCCTGGGCGGCCAGCGGCCAGGGCAACCACGGGCTGTGGTTGTCCTTCCTTGGGTTCATGGGGTTGAGGGCGGTGAGCCTGGGGTGGATGGGGTGGCGGTTGCAGCGGCGGGATGGATGGTTCGGGCGGGAGACGGGATCGCACTGGCCGTAAACCGGGTTTCCACAGCTACCGTGTTGGCTTTTTTGTCCGCATTACAGGCGAGTCCTGCGGCTCGATCGCGGGGCAAGCCCGCTCGCCACTGGTGCGAGGTGTGGCAAGGACGCGTTTCCAGTGGCGAGCGCTTGCCCACCTCGCACCAGTGGCGAGCGGGCTTGCCCCGCGATCGAGGCCGAAGGACTCGCCTGGTAATACCTATCGAATTTCCACCGCAGAAGTTGTGGTGACACAAGGAATCTCGACAGGTATTCATCCAACTGCAGTCATACAGGAGGCCGAGATCCAACCCAAGACCCGGCCCCCGGCTTTACAGCAGCCCCTACGCCTGGCTCACGACGACAGGTAGGACGACCGCGTCAACCCCAATCGCAATGCATCCAGATACTGCGTGCGCTCGCGCGCGGTGATCTTGGCGCTGGCCACTTTATCCCGATAATGCGTCATCAGCTCTTCAGGCGACAGGTGCACATAGCGCAGCATGTCTTCGATGGTGTCGTGGGTCTCGATCCCGGCGTGATAAACGCTGCCGTCGGCATTCTGGTAGATGTTCACCGAATCGGTATCGCCAAACAGGTTGTGCATGTCGCCCAGGATTTCCTGATAGGCACCGACCAGGAAGATCCCCAGCAGGTAGTCCTCCCCTTCATTGATCGAGTGCACCGGCAAGCTGGTCTCGATGCTCTGTTCGTCGACGTACTGGTTGATCTTGCCATCCGAATCACAGGTCAGGTCCTGCAGGACTGCGCGACGCAGGGGTTCCTCGTCCAGGCGATGCAGAGGCAGGATAGGCAGGACCTGGCCAATGGCCCAGGTATCGGGCAGGCTCTGGAAGACCGAGAAGTTGCAGATGTACTTGTCGGCGAGCTTGTCGTTGAGCTCGTCCAGTACTTGGCGATGGGAACGCTGACGCGCCTTCAGCGAGTTGTGCAGGCGTCGGCAGACGGCGAAATAGCACTGCTCGGCCAAGGCCTTCTCGGCCAGCGTGAGCTTGCCGTCGGCGTACTGCGCGGCCACGTCGCCCATGTAGTGGGTCGCGCGCCAGTAGGTCTCGGTAACCATCTCGATATCGGTGGGGCCCAGCAGGTCGGCCAGCCACTGCACGGTTTCCGGCAGGCCTTCCTTGTTCTCGATCAGCGGCACTTCATCCTTGTGCTTCTCGACGTCGGTGACCTGCACCACCAGCATGGCGTGGTGCGCCGTCAGCGCGCGGCCGCTTTCGGAGAAGATGTGCGGATGCGGCAGCCCCTGCGCGTCGCAGAACTCCTTGAGCATGCCCACCACGACCGCGGCGTAGTCGTCGATGTCATAGTTGATCGAGCTGGCGTTGCGCGAATGGGTCCCGTCGTAATCCACGCCCAGGCCGCCACCGACATCGATGTGATCGACCGGAAGGCCCAGCGCGCGAAGCTCGCCGTAATAACGGATCGCTTCCTTGAAACCATGCTGGTAGTCGGCCAGGTTGGCGATCTGCGAGCCCATGTGGAAGTGCAACAGGCGAACGCCCTGGTCCAGGCCCGCTTCACGGAAGCGCTCCACCACCGACAGCAACTGGGCCGCGGACAGACCGAACTTGGACTTCTCGCCGCCCGTGTCGGCCCACTTGCTCGACGCCAGCGAGGAAAGACGCACGCGCAGACCGACCTGTGGCTTGACCTTGAGCTCGGCCGCCTCCTCGATCACCAGGGCGACCTCGGACTCTTTCTCGATGACGATGAAGACGTTGTGACCCAGCTTCTGGCCCATCAGCGCCAGACGGATGAATTCGCGATCCTTGTAGCCGTTGCAAACGATGGTGCCGCCCTTGGGCGCCAGCGCCAGCACCGCGAGCAGCTCGGGCTTGGAGCCGGCTTCCAGGCCGATGGAAACGTTCTGGGTGGCGATGATGTTTTCCACCACCGCTTCCTGCTGGTTGACCTTGATCGGATACAGGGCGGTATACGCGCTCTGGTATTCGAGTCGCGCGATGTTGGCATCGAAGGCACCGGTCAGTTGACGCACGCGGTCCTGCAGGATGTCCGGGAAACGCACCAGCAGTGGCAATGAAAGGCCGCTCTGACGGAGTTCGTCGACCTGTTCGAAGAGGTCGATGGGCCGGCTGTCCGGGCCGTTCGGGCGCACTTCCACACGCCCGGCCTCATTGATGGCGAAATAGCCGGCGCCCCAATGGCGAATGCCGTAAACACTGCGGCTGTCGGCCACGGTCCATTGGCTGCCATCATCTTTGCGTGTGCGTCGTACGGACATTCAAGTCCCCTATATGAAATTCGAAAACACTGCCCCACGTCGGGCGGTCGCAGTGTAGAAGCTGAAAATGACGAATCGCCCGCGTTGGGGATAGAGACCCTTTTCGCGGCGACGAGTTTAGAAGGCGCTGGGGGAAAAAGACGCGCGGCGGCCTCAGCCGCCGGACTTCCTTGCCTTGAAACCTTGCTTGAGCAGCTCGCCGATCAGCAGCTCGACATGGTCGCCCTGGATCTCGATGACGCCGTCCTTCAAGGCCCCGCCGGTACCGCAGCGACGCTTGAGCGTGGTGGCCAGCTCCTTGAGCTGCTCGAGCGGCAACGGAACGCCGGTGACAGTGGTCACGGTCTTGCCGCCGCGACCTTTGCTTTCGCGACGTACGCGGGCGATACCGTCACCTTCCGGGACAGCCGTCCGCTTGCAGATGCAGGCGTCCACGGGCTGGTTGCAGTCCGGGCAATGCCGTCCTGCGTCGGTGGAGTACACAAGACCGCCCAGGGCGGCAAAAGAGGTAGATTTCCTGGCCACTTTTGTTCCTCTTGGCTGAGGACAAAAACTGGTCGGTGCCTTGGCGTTGCACCGACCGCGAAGCCCCACTCTGGCAGGGGCGGCGCTACTGCCGCAGATCATGCGGCAACCCGAAAAGGGCGCGCAGTGTAACGATAAATCGCCCTGCTGCTAAGTACCCGATTGCGCCATTTTCTTATGCGAGACGCCCCTACCCCTGACAGGCGAGATAGCGTTGCAACGCAGCCAGCGAATCAGGGCAATAGGACTGTCGCCGACTGTCGGCCTGAGCTTGGTCAAGGCTGATGAAACGCGCCTCGCTGACTTCCTCCGGCTGCAGGCGCAAAGGCCCGTCCCAGACTGCCGAGAACACCGCGCACCAGAGCCGGTTGCCAGGCTGGTCGAAGAAGAACTTTTCATGGAAGCGCATGGGCGCGCCGTTGACACCCAGTTCTTCCTCCAACTCGCGAGCGGCGGACTCCGCGTAGCTTTCATGCGCCCCGACCATGCCACCGGCCGCGACATCCCAGTACCCAGGATAGACGGCCTTGCTCAGGGTACGGCGGTGTACGCACAGCTCACCGGCCGAATTGAACAGCAGGATGAACGTGCCCCGCCCGATCAGCCCGCGCTCGCGCAGTTCCGCCCGCGGCAAGGCCCCGAGCAATTGATCGTCGTCGCTCGCCCAGGCGATCAGTTCGGCGTCTGAGGCCGCGCGATGCGCGACCTCGGCTGCACTGATGCTCATCAGCCCTGGGACAGCAGTTGACGCAGGTCGATGACCGCGGCATTGGCGCGGGAGATGTAGTTGGCCATGACCAGCGAATGGTTGGCCCAGATGCCGAAGCCACTGCCATTGAGCACCATCGGGCTCCACAAGGTTTCTTGCGAAGCCTCCAGTTCACGGATGATCTGGCGCACGCTGACGGTGGCGTTCTTCTTCGCCAGGACATCGGCGAAGTCCACTTCGATGGCGCGCAACAGGTGCGACAGCGCCCAGGCCTGGCCACGCGCTTCGTAGAAGACGTTGTCGATCTGCAGCCATGGCGTCTCGACCAGTTCTTCGTCGAGCTGCGGTGCCTGGCCGGCCACGACTGTTTCGGTCTTCAGGTTGCTGTTGAGTTTCACGCGACCGACGCTGGCCGACAGGCGCTGCGACAGCGAACCCAGGCGAGTGGCCACGTCACCCAACCAGTTGTTGAGGTTGTCGGCGCGGGTATAGAAGATCGCGCCCTGGTCGCCAGCGGCCAGACGCACCTGATAACGGCTCAGCGAGCGAATGCCTTCCTCGAACTCCGACTCGCTGGACGGCAGGATCCAGCTCTTGTTGTCGAAGTTGAAGCGCGGCTCGGCCTTGGCCAAGTCGGCATCTTCGGTCGACTGCGACTGCGAACGGGCAAAGTCCTTGCGCAGGGCGCGGGACAGGTCACGCACCTGAACCAGCACGCCGTACTCCCAGCTCGGCATGTTGTCCATCCACACGCCAGGCGGGAAACGGTCGTTGGAAATATAGCCGCCCTGCTTGTCCAGCAGGGTGCTGGCGACGCTCTTGAGGGTCGCGATCGTGGTGTAGCCGATGACCATCTGCTGGCTGTTGCGCTCGGCGGACGCCTGCGCGTTCTGCTGGACCGGGAACAGTGCCGGCTCCTGGCTCCAGTACCAGCTCAGGCCGATACACACGAGCAGGTACAATCCGATCACGATCCCCAGGGCACGACTCCACAGGCCGCCAAGATAGCTACGGGTAGCGGCGCTGCGTTCAGAGGCGCGCTCGCGTGGCTCGGCACTGCCTGTACGATTTTTCCAATCCAGCATGGCGTTGTCCTTAGTCAGTCACGTCGGTTCAAGGCTTGGACCGCGGGCATCGGCCAGGGTGCCACGGCAAGCTCGGTCGCTGCACTATAAAGCAAGCACGGTCGTGGGGATAAGCGACCAATGCTCGGCAGCTGAATATTCGTGGCAGCTTTCTGATGCAGAGATCATTGGTTCGAGAATGCCGCATGACGAGCGTCCAGATCCGCAATGGGTCATCGAGCAGTGTCAAAGCGCCATCTTTTTTTGGCGTCTGCTTGCCCCCGTCATCACCGCGTCACAAAAACGCAATACGTTCAGGGCACCTCCCTTCCTGCCGCCGGATATTCGCGGATATGCGCCTGAAGCTGCTGACTAACTTCAACACCCTGTTACTGGTCGCTGTCTGCATTGCACTGGCTGCCACCCTATGGTGGTCCCAGCGTGCCCTCGAGCGTCCCTACCAACTGATGGAGCGCTATCTGGGGCTGTCCCAGCAATTCCAGGACGAAACGGCGCGCAATACCTTGGCGTACCTCGGCAGCGGTGATGCCCTGCGCCATGCGGCAGCGGTCGAGAGCAACCTGCAACTACTGGCGACACTGGATGAATGGCCCGAAGCACTGGCACTCCAAGTACGACCCAGCCTGGAGGCGTTGCAGGCCTTCACCGCCAACGAATTGCTGGCCGCCGGCAAGTTGGCTGGAGACCCGCAAGCCTTGCTGCAACAGGCCGAACGGGAATTGGGCGCCAACCTCGAACAGCTCGCGGACTATGCCCGCGATAGTGGCAACCCTGACGCGGCTCGCTACCTGGCGCCCGTGCTCGATGCGGCGGTGCACCTCGGGCGGTTGTCCCTGGCCCGCGACAAGCTGGTGAGCAGTGGCCGTACCGAACTGGCCAACGAAATGCAGCGCGAACTGCAACGGATCCGGGCTCAGGCAGACATCATCGACGGGCTGCCCTTGTTGGGCGTTACCCGTGCCGCCGACTCCAACGCGGACGACTTCGCGGCCCTGATGGGGCTCGAGACCCAGGCCAGCGCGCAGCAGGAAGATATCGCCATCGCCCTCAAGCGAGAACTGCAAAGTTTGCTCAACCGGTATCCGGCCGAACTGCAGCGTACTCGCGAACTGATCGAGCAGCGCGGCGTATTGGCCGCCAGCACGCATCAACGTCTCGAGGCCGTGCACTTGACCATCGCCGCGCTGGAACCCGAAGTGCGTGCCCAGCACGCGCGGATACAGGGCGAAGTACGCCTGCTGCAGGGCGTGATGATCGGCTCGATCCTGCTCATCGCCTTGTTGATAGACACCCTGCAGCGCCGCCTGGCGCGTACCCTGACCAGCCTGGCTCCAGCACTGTCGTGCTGGGCCGAGGGCGACTTCGGACAAGCCATCGCCCTGGGCAGGACCAATCGCGAACTGCATGACATCGAGGCGTCACTCAACCGTTTGCGCCAGTACCTGGTGACCCTGGTCGGCACCATCCGCCAGAACGCCGAGCAGGTCGCGGGCAGCAGCCACGCACTGGCCGGCATGAGCAGCGCGCTGCACGACGGCGCCGAACGCCAGGCCGGCGACACCGCGCAGATCCGCGACGCCCTGAGCGAGCTGGAATCGACCATCCAGCAAGTGGCGGGCGATGCCAGCGCCGCGGCCCACGCCAGCCGTGACGCCGGGCATGCGGTGGAACATGGCCAGGCCGTGATCGGCCAGAGCCTGCATGGTTTGCGCACACTGGTCGATGAGGTGCAGGGCAACGCACAGATAATCGAACAGCTGGCCGAAGAGTCGGCCACCATCGGCAACGTACTCACGGTGATTCGCTCCATCGCCGAGCAGACCAATCTCTTGGCGCTCAATGCCGCCATCGAGGCGGCGCGGGCCGGGGAAATGGGTCGTGGCTTTGCCGTGGTCGCCGACGAGGTCCGCTCGCTGGCCCAGCGCACCACGGGTGCGACCGGGGAGATCCAGACGCTGATCGACCGTCTGCAACTGGCTGCGCGCGAATCGGTGAACGGCACGCGCGCCCAGCTCGAACATGCCGAGTCCGCCGCCAGCCAGGCCCAGACGGCGGATGGCGCGTTGGATGCGATCGTCAGCGCCATCCGCACCATCGCCGACACGGCCGGACGCATCGCCGATGTCACCGCCCAGCAGAGCACCGCGGTCAGCGAGATCCGAGGCCACAGCGAGCGAATCCATGAGCTGGGCGGGGACAACCTGCAACGAATAGGCGAGGGCCGCGAACAGGGTCGACAGTTGCTGCGCCTGGGGGACAAGCTTAATACCGCAGTGGGCGCTTTCAGGCTCTGATGCCACGGGCAGGAGGAGCCAAGGCGCTTCCTGCGGCCCCATTCCTTGCAGAGTCCGTTATCATGCCGGCACGTTTCACCTGACGAGACCGCCATGCGCCGCCTGTTTTTCCTGCTGATCCTGTTGCTGGCAACGCCTGTCCTTGCCACGGGTCTGCTCGACAACCGTCCCAGTTCAACGCTCGGCGCTTCGTCGCTGAACAACAGTGCCGACTTCCTGCCGGTACGCGAAGCCTTCAAGCTCAGTCTGGTGCAGGAAGAAGGCCAGGACCTCAAGCTGCGTTTCGTTGCCGCCGAGGGTTACTACCTCTACCGGCACCGCTTCCAGTTCCGCAGCGAGCCGGCCGACATCGCCTTGGGCAGCGCCCGCATCCCGCCCGGGCAAGCCAAGCACGACGAGTTCTTCGGCGATGTCGAGGTCTATCACGGCGTGCTCGACATCACCCTGCCACGTCCGGCCAACGATCCTCGCGCATTCACCTTGCTGGTGACCTACCAGGGCTGCGCGGACAAGGGGCTGTGCTATCCGCCGGAAACCCAGCGCTTTGCCATCGAAGGCACCAGCGGCCCGGGCGCGAGCGATCCGGCTGCCGCGCAAGGCTGGACGTGGCAATCGCTGCTGCTGTTCTTCCTCGCAGGCCTGGGCCTGACATTCACCCCTTGCGTCCTGCCGATGCTGCCGATCCTTACCGGCGTGGTACTGCGTGGACAGGTCGGTGGTTGGCGTGGTTTCAGCCTGTCGCTGGCCTATGTGCTGCCGATGGCCGCCTGTTTCGCCTTGCTGGGCGCCCTGATGGGCGTGTTCGGAGCGGGGCTCAACCTGCAGGCGCGCCTGCAATCGGCTTGGGTGCTAGTGCCTTTTTCGCTGTTCTTCGTGCTGTTCGCGCTGGCCATGTTCGGCCTGTTCGAGCTGAAGCTGCCGCAAGCGCTGAGCAGTCGCCTGGACCGTGTTGCCAACCGTACCCAGGGCGGCTCGTTGCTGGGTGCCGCCGTGCTGGGCGTGTTGTCCAGCCTGCTGGTTTCTCCCTGCGTGTCCGCGCCGCTGGCCGGTGCGCTGTTGTACATCAGCGCCAGCGGCGATGCCTTGGGTGGCGCATTGAAACTCTTCGCCCTGGGCTTGGGCATGGGCGCCCCGCTATTGCTGGTGGCGACCGGTGGCGCCGCCTGGCTGCCCAGGAGCGGGTCATGGATGTCGACCGTGAAGAACGCCATCGGCGTGTTGCTGCTGGGTCTGGCGATCAGCTTGCTCAGTCGCGTGCTGCCTGGGCCGCTGACTCTGCTGCTGGTCGGTTTGCTGGCGGCAGGCGTGGCGTTGTTCCTCGGCGCCCTGGAGTTGGTGGTCAAGTCACCCCGTGAGCGTCTGGCCCAACTCCTGGGCCTGGTGTTGCTCTGCTATGCACTGGCTTGCTGGTACGGTGCATTGAGCGGTCAGGGCGATCCGCTACGCCCCCTGCCCCAGGCTGTATCGATCGGCAACGCCACGGCTTCCTCGACCCGGGCGGATGCCTGGCAGACGGTCAGCACCCCCGCCGCACTGGATGCCGCACTTGCCGAGGCCAAGGCCGCCAACCAGCCCGTGCTCCTGGACTGGTATGCCGACTGGTGTGTCAGTTGCAAGGTGATCGAACGTGAAGTCCTCCACGCACCTCAGGTACAGGCTGGGCTAGGGATGTTTCGTTTGCTGCGTTTCGACATCACCGAGAGCAATGCCGAGCAGCGCGCTCTACTAGACCGCTATCAGCTGTTCGGCCCACCTGCCCTCCTGTTCTTTGCCAAGAACGGCGACGAACTTACCGCTGATCGTGTCATTGGGGAGACAAATTCGGCTGAATTTGCAGCTCACCTGACACGCGTGCGCGCTGATCTGGGTCTATAACTTCCCGCTGGCACGCCTATTTCTCCAAAAGAGTGACCAGCGCAAATCATCTGGTCACATACTTTGCGCGAACCTCGGTCATCGTGCTGCCTATTGCAGAGAACTGGACACTCACTGTTCCTTTGCGGCATAGTCGCCGCGCTATGTCGAATTGCCCTACGAATCCAAGGAATCTGCAGATGGCAACGCTACTGGTCCTTCACGGCCCGAACCTCAACCTGCTGGGCACCCGCGAACCGGGTGTATATGGCGCCGTGACCCTGGCCCAGATCAACCAGGATCTTGAGCAGCGAGCCCGAGAGGCCGGCCATCACCTGCAGTGCCTGCAGAGCAATGCGGAGTACGAACTGATCGATCGGATCCACGCGGCACGCAACGAGGGCGTGGACTTCATCCTGATCAATCCGGCGGCTTTCACCCACACCAGCGTCGCATTACGTGACGCATTGCTGGCGGTGAGCATCCCATTCATCGAAGTGCATCTGTCCAACGTGCACAAGCGCGAACCTTTTCGCCACCACTCCTACTTCTCGGACGTCGCAGTGGGGGTGATCTGCGGCCTGGGCGCCACCGGTTATCGCCTGGCCCTGGAGTCTGCACTGGAACACCTGGCTGGCAACGCACAGCCCTGATAACGAGACCCTGGCCCATGACCAGGGCTCAAGCAAAACGTTTTCGACACGTTTTCAATTTCGTCCCTGACCGAACCTTGGGAGTTGATGATTAATGGATATCCGTAAAGTCAAGAAACTGATCGAACTGCTGGAAGAGTCTGGCATCGACGAACTGGAGATCAAGGAAGGCGAAGAGTCGGTCCGTATCAGCCGTCACAGCAAGACCCCAGCCGCGCAGCAGTACTTCGCGCCGGCCCCGATGGTCGCGCCAGCCGCTCCCGTGGCCGCCGCGCCCGTTGCCGAAGCCGCCGCGCCGAAGCTCAACGGCGCCGTCGCTCGCTCGCCGATGGTCGGCACCTTCTACCGCAAGCCTTCGCCGACCTCGCCAAACTTCGCTGAAGTCGGCCAGACCGTGAAGAAAGGCGACACCTTGTGCATCGTCGAAGCCATGAAGATGATGAACCACATCGAAGCTGAAACCAGCGGTGTGATCGAATCCATTCTGGTAGAAGACGGCCAGCCGGTTGAGTTCGATCAGCCGCTGTTCACCATCGTTTGAACCGCGGAGAGCCTGCGATGTTGGAAAAAGTGCTGATCGCCAACCGCGGCGAGATTGCCCTGCGTATCCTGCGTGCCTGCAAGGAACTGGGTATCAAGACCGTCGCCGTACACTCCACGGCCGACCGCGAGCTGATGCATCTGGCCCTGGCTGACGAAACCGTCTGCATTGGCCCGGCGCCCTCCAAGGATTCCTACCTGCACATCCCGGCGATCATCGCCGCTGCCGAAGTGACTGGCGCTACCGCGATCCACCCTGGCTATGGCTTCCTGGCGGAAAACGCCGACTTTGCCGAGCAAGTGGAAAAATCCGGCTTCGCCTTCATCGGCCCCACGGCCGACACCATTCGCCTGATGGGCGACAAGGTTTCGGCCAAGGACGCGATGATCAAGTCGGGCGTGCCGACCGTACCGGGCTCCGATGGTCCGCTGCCGGAAGACGAGCAGACCGCGTTGGCGATCGCCCGCGAGGTTGGCTATCCGGTGATCATCAAGGCCGCCGGTGGCGGTGGCGGTCGTGGCATGCGCGTGGTGCACAAGGAAGAGGATCTGATCGCCTCGGCCAAACTGACCCGTACCGAAGCCGGTGCCGCCTTCGGCAACCCGATGGTGTACCTGGAGAAGTTCCTGACCAACCCACGTCACGTGGAAGTCCAGATCCTTTCCGATGGCCAGGGCAGTGCCATCCACCTGGGCGATCGCGATTGCTCCCTGCAGCGCCGTCACCAGAAGGTGCTGGAAGAAGCACCGGCCCCCGGTATCGACGAGAAGGCCCGCCAGGAAGTCTTCAAGCGTTGCGTCGACGCGTGCATCGAGATCGGCTACCGCGGCGCGGGTACCTTCGAGTTCCTCTACGAGAACGGTAGTTTCTACTTCATCGAGATGAACACCCGCGTGCAGGTGGAGCACCCGGTATCCGAAATGGTCACCGGGATCGACATCGTCAAGGAGATGCTCAGCATCGCCGCTGGCAACAAACTGTCGTTCCGCCAGGAAGACGTGGTGATCCGTGGTCACTCGCTGGAATGCCGGATCAACGCCGAAGACCCGAAGAAGTTCATCCCGAGCCCAGGCACCGTCAAGCACTTCCATGCCCCTGGTGGCAATGGCGTGCGGGTCGATTCGCACCTGTACAGCGGTTATTCGGTTCCACCGAACTACGATTCGCTGATCGGCAAGCTGATCACCTACGGCAAGGACCGCGACGAAGCCATGGCGCGCATGCGCAATGCGCTGGACGAAATCGTCGTCGACGGCATCAAGACCAACATCCCGCTGCACCGCGACCTGGTGCGTGATGAAGGTTTCTGCAAGGGCGGCGTCAATATTCACTACCTCGAGCACAAACTGGCCAGCCAGGAGTGATCGTGGCGTGAGATGAAGCATCCCGGCCCAGTGCCGTAATGCTGTTCGCTTAAGCCAAGCTTGATACCCACTGGGCTGCTTTGCAGCCCTTCGCGGGCAAGCCCGCTTCCACAGGTACGCCGCTTGGCCTGAGAGCGACGCCACATCTGGACTGCCCCCAAGAAGTTGGACACCCATCCAACCCTTGGGGAATTTATGCGCAGGTACACTGAGCAGTTCAGGGAACGCATGCATTTCGAATTTTGAGCCAGACAGTTGCTCCTACACGGATAAGTACTGCGGCCCAAGTCATGGATGGGCGTCCGACTTTTGAGGGCAGTTCAGTCCGCGAAACGCCGCGCGGGCGGCATTGCGATCTCGAGGGCGCTGAAAAGACCAACGGCATGTCCCTGCCCGCCCCAATGCGGTCCACCGACCAGACCATCCCTGTTCACCGTCCTGCACAAAACCCACGCACTCAAGTAAACTGCCAGGCTTCTCGCAGCCTAGGGCTGCCTCCTGTCGATTTACCAAAGGTGCCCGCCATGCCCTGGCTGCAAGTACGCCTGGCCATCAGCCCGGAACAAGCCGAAACCTACGAAGACGCCCTGCTCGAAGTCGGTGCCGTCTCGGTGACGTTCATGGACGCCGAAGACCAGCCGATCTTCGAACCGGACCTCAACACCACCCCGCTCTGGTCGAACACGCACCTGCTGGCGCTGTTCGAGGCCGATACCCAACCAGATCAGGTCTTCGCTCACCTGCGCCTGCTGACCGGGGCCGAGCTACCCGAGCACCAGACCGAGGTGATCGAGGATCAGGATTGGGAGCGCAGCTGGATGGACAACTTCCAGCCCATGCGCTTTGGCCGCCGCCTGTGGATCGTGCCGAGCTGGCACGAGGCCCCGGACGCGGACGCCGTCAACCTGTTGCTCGACCCGGGCCTGGCCTTCGGCACCGGGACACACCCGACCACCGCCTTGTGCCTGGAATGGCTCGACGGCCAGGAGATCGAAGGCACCCAGGTGCTGGACTTCGGCTGCGGTTCCGGCATCCTGGCCATCGCCGCGCTGCTGCTGGGCGCTCGCGAAGCGGTGGGTACGGACATCGACGTGCAGGCGCTGGAAGCCTCGCGTGACAACGCCGGGCGCAATGGTATCGCCGACGAGCGCCTGGCTCTCTACCTGCCCGAGCAGATGCCCGCCATGCAGGCCGACGTGCTGGTCGCCAACATTCTTGCCGGCCCACTGGTATCGCTGGCGCCGCAACTCAGCGGCCTGGTACGCCCAGGTGGCCTGCTGGCGCTGTCGGGCATTCTTGCCGAACAGGGCGAGGAGGTCGCCGCAGCCTACGCCGACGACTTCGAGCTCGACCCGATCGTCGTTCGCGACGGCTGGGTGCGCATCAGTGGTCGCCGCCGTGCCGCAGGCCTAGAATAATCCTCTGCCCAACCCCCCCCGGATCCGCGCATGACCGACAGTTTCGTCACCCAGTGCCCGCATTGCCAGACCAGCTTTCGTGTCACTCACCATCAGTTGAGCGTAGCCCGCGGGGTTGTGCGCTGCGGCGCCTGCCTGCAGGTGTTCAATGCCGCCCGCCAGCTGCTGGAGCAGAGCCGCGGGGCAGAGACGCAAGCTGACGGCAGCCCGCTCCCCGCCATCACCACGCCGGAAATGGCGAAGCAGGCGCCTGAACTCGCGCCGGTGCCTCTGCCGCCCTCCCCGCCCGGTGAGCGCGTAGCCTTGGCCGAGCAGGACTGGGCCGTCACCCAGCAATCGCTGGAACATCTGGACCTGGACGAGGAACTGGCCCGCCTGGAGCGGCGCGGTACGACGGTGGAGCATGAAGCCGAGCTTCGCGACGAGCGCCTGCACGCGCGGCGCGACGACCCTGGTGGCGACGAGCATCCGGACATCGGCACGGCGTTCGGTAGCGGCGACAATGCATCCATCGCATCTGCCGAAGCGCAACTGCCAGCCGAACCTGCTCCCCCCTTGATCGAACAGGGCCCGCTGGAGCTCGAACCCGTGCCCGGCGATCGGACCGAGCCGACGTTCAACCTGGAGCCGGACCCCGAGCCGCACGATGAACCTGCGCTGCGTCACGTCGGCATTCTGGATGAGGACACGGCGGCACGAGACGATCCCGATCTGGACGAACGTTTCTCCCAGACACGTCCAGGGGCATCTGCGGAGCGCTTTTCCGCGCTGGACGACGACACGCGCGCAGAACGACTTTCGGCGCGTGACGACGACGAAGACCACCCCGCCGATGAACGCATGGAGCCCAGCCTGGCAGCCAGACCCGAACGCTCGGCGCGCAAGGAGCCGCTGATCGATGTCGTCGATGATCCGTTGCAGCTCGACTGGCAAAAGCCCCGGCCTGACTGGAGCAAGCGACTGCTATGGGGCGTTCTGGCACTGTTCGCGGCGGGACTGCTGGCGTTCCAGTATGTCTGGTTCCACTTCGATGAGCTGGCCCGTCAGGACCAGTACCGCCCGTGGTTCCAGCAACTGTGCCCGACCCTGGGGTGCAAGGTGCCGAGCCGGGTCGATATCGGCCGCATCAAGAGCAGCAACCTGGTCGTGCGCAGCCATCCCGACTTCAAGGGGGCGCTGATCGTGGACGCCATCATCTACAACCGGGCTCCGTTCGCCCAGCCCTTCCCCTTGCTGGAGATACGTTTCTCCGACCTGAACGGTCAACTGATCGCCAGTCGTCGCTTCAAGCCCAGTGAGTATCTGAGCGGGGAATTGGCCGGGCGTGGCGATATGCCGAGCCAGACGCCGATTCACATTGCCCTGGACATCCTCGATCCCGGCCCCAGGGCCGTGAACTACAGCCTCAGCTTCCGATCCCCGGAATAGAGCAGCGCGTCCGTCTGGCGTTTCTCTGACGCCAGACCGGCGTCCCGAACTGTCGGGCATAAGGCCGCAGCTGTTCAGATTTTATCCAAATCCATCTTTATCCGGTCACCGAGAGCGGGTATCATGCCCACCCTTTTTTCCAAACTCCAATGATCCGGCCCCACAACAGGGAACACCTATGTCGGCGGTACGCATCGGCCCTTATACGCTACGCAACAATCTGATCCTTGCCCCGATGGCCGGGGTCACGGACCAGCCTTTCCGCGTGCTCTGCCAGCGCCTGGGAGCAGGAATGGTGGTGTCGGAAATGGTCACCAGCGACATGAGCCTGTGGAACACCCGCAAGTCGCGTCTGCGCCGCATCCACGAAGGCGATCCCGAGCCTCGCTCGGTACAGATCGCCGGTGGCGATGCGCAGATGCTGGCGGAGGCGGCACGGGCCAACGTCGAGGCCGGCGCCCAGATCATCGATATCAACATGGGCTGCCCCGCGAAAAAAGTCTGCAACAAGGCGGCGGGCTCTGCTTTATTGAGAGATGAAGCCCTGGTCAGCGAGATCCTTCATGTCGTGGTGAGCGCCGTGGACGTCCCGGTGACCCTGAAGATCCGCACCGGCTGGGACCGGGCGAACAAGAATGGCCTGAACGTGGCGAAAATCGCCGAACAGGCCGGCATTCAGGCGCTCGCGGTACATGGCCGCACCCGTGCCGACCTGTACACCGGCGAAGCCGAATACGACACCATCGCGGCCATCAAGCAGGCGGTGTCGATCCCGGTTTTCGCCAACGGCGACATCACCAGTCCCGAGAAAGCGCGGGCCGTGTTGGCTGCCACGGGTGCCGATGCGCTGCTGATCGGCCGCGCCGCACAGGGTCGGCCGTGGATCTTTCGCGAGATCGAGCACTACCTGAGGACCGGCGAGCGGTTGCCGGCCCCGGGTCTCGATGAAGTAGAACGCATTCTGCTGGACCACCTGGACGCGTTGCACGCCTTCTATGGCGATGTGATGGGTGTACGTATCGCCCGCAAGCACGTTGGCTGGTACCTGGCAACACGACCGGGCGGCAAGGAGTTCCGCCCCCGGTTCAACGCTTTGGAAGACAAGCAAGAGCAGTGCGCCAACGTCCGCGAGTTTTTCCGCGAGCGTCGACAGAGCCTTGAGACAGAGGACGGACAAGGGGTGGCCGCATGACGATGATGACCGAGACTTTAGTGAGTGGAACAACGCCCGTGAGCGACAACGTCAACCTCAAACAGCACCTCAACACGCCGAGCGAAGAGGGCCAGACCCTGCGCGGGAGCGTGGAGAAGGCGCTGCACAACTACTTCGCACACCTGGAAGGCGCAACCGTCACGGACGTGTACAACCTGGTGCTCTCGGAAGTGGAGGCGCCCCTGCTCGAAAGCGTGATGAACTACGTGAAGGGTAACCAGACCAAGGCCAGCGAGATGCTCGGGCTCAACCGAGGCACTCTGCGCAAGAAGCTCAAGCAGTACGATCTGTTGTAAGCCAGAATCCTAACCAGAAAAGGCGGCTTGCACAGTGAGGTCGCCTTTTTTGCTGACTCCACCGCGTTATGGAATCCGAAATGACCGACCAGACTACCCGCCTGCCGATCCGCCGCGCCCTGATCAGCGTCTCCGACAAGACCGGGATTCTCGAATTCGCCCGTGAGCTGCAGCAGCTTGGCGTCGAGATCCTGTCCACCGGGGGTACCTACAAGCTGCTCAAGGACAACGCCATCGACGCGGTGGAAGTGGCCGATTACACAGGCTTCGCCGAAATGATGGACGGCCGGGTCAAGACCCTGCACCCGAAGATCCACGGTGGCATCCTGGGCCGTCGCGGCACCGATGACGCCATCATGAACGAGCACGGCATCAAGCCGATCGATCTGGTTGCCGTGAACCTGTATCCCTTCGAAGCGACCATCGCCAAGCCGGGCTGCGACCTGCCGACCGCGATCGAGAACATCGACATCGGCGGCCCGACCATGGTCCGTTCGGCGGCGAAGAACCACAAGGACGTCGCCATCGTGGTCAACACTGGCGACTACGCCACGGTCATCGAAGGTCTCAAGGCCGGTGGCCTGACCTATGCCCAGCGCTTCGACCTGATGCTCAAGGCCTTCGAGCACACCGCGGCCTACGACGGCATGATCGCCAACTACATGGGTACCATCGACCAGGCCAGCGAAACCCTGGGCACCGAAGGCCGCAGCGAATTCCCGCGCACCTTCAACAGCCAGTTCGTCAAGGCCCAGGAAATGCGCTACGGCGAGAACCCGCACCAGAGCGCGGCGTTCTATGTCGAGGCCAAGCCGGCCGAGGTGGGTATCGCCACCGCCGTCCAGCTGCAGGGCAAGGAGCTGTCCTACAACAACATGGCCGACACCGATGCCGCGCTGGAGTGCGTGAAGAGCTTCGTCAAGCCGGCCTGCGTCATCGTCAAGCACGCCAATCCCTGCGGCGTCTCGGTCTGCCCTGACGATGAAGGCGGGATCCGCAAGGCCTACGACCTGGCCTACGCCACGGACACCGAGTCGGCCTTCGGCGGCATCATCGCCTTCAACCGCGAGCTGGATGCCGAGACCGCCAAGGCCATCGTCGAGCGTCAGTTCGTCGAAGTCATCATCGCCCCGAGCGTCAGCGATGAAGCCCGCGCCATCGTCGCGGCAAAAGCCAACGTGCGCCTGCTGGCATGCGGCCAATGGTCGAGCGAGCGCGCCGACGCCTGGGATTACAAGCGCGTCAACGGCGGCCTGCTGGTACAGAGCCGCGACAATGGCATGATCAGCGCCGACGACTTGAAAGTCGTGACCAAGCGCGCGCCGACCGAGCAGGAAGTCCACGACCTGATCTTTGCCTGGAAAGTGGCCAAGTTCGTCAAGTCCAACGCCATCGTCTACGCCAAGAACCGCCAGACCATCGGTGTCGGCGCCGGCCAGATGAGCCGCGTCAACTCTGCTCGTATCGCTGCGATCAAGGCCGAACATGCTGGCCTGCAGGTGCAGGGCGCGGTCATGGCCTCGGATGCGTTCTTCCCGTTCCGTGACGGTATCGACAATGCAGCTAAAGTGGGTATCACCGCTGTGATCCAGCCGGGTGGTTCGATGCGCGACGCCGAAGTCATCGCGGCGGCCGACGAAGCCGGTATTGCCATGGTCTTCACCGGCATGCGCCACTTCCGCCACTAATCAAAGGCCAGGCTGATCCCCGACGCCTGTGGGCGCGGGTTTACCCGCGAATGCGATGTTGGATTCACCGCCGCATTCGCGGGTGAACCCGCTCCCACAGGGGCGAGGATCGCCGCCAAACAGAGGTTTGACATGAAAGTTTTGATCATCGGCAGCGGCGGTCGCGAGCACGCCCTGGCATGGAAAGTCGCCCAGGATCCGCGGGTCGAGAAAGTCTACGTCGCACCAGGTAACGCGGGCACCGCCACCGAAGCCAAGTGCGAGAACGTGGCCATCGACGTCAACGCGCTGGAGCAGCTGGCCGACTTCGCCGAGAACAACGTGCAGCTGACCATCGTCGGCCCGGAGGCGCCATTGGTCGCCGGCGTCGTCGACCTGTTCCGCAGCCGCGGCCTGGACTGCTTCGGCCCGACCAAGGGCGCCGCACAGCTGGAAGGTTCCAAGGCTTTCACCAAGGATTTCCTGGCACGTCACAAGATCCCGACCGCCGACTACCAGAATTTCACCGAGATCGAACCGGCCCTGGCCTACCTGAACGAAAAAGGCGCGCCGATCGTGATCAAGGCCGACGGCCTGGCCGCGGGCAAAGGCGTGATCGTCGCCATGACCCTGCGGGAAGCCGAAGACGCCGTGCGTGACATGCTCGCCGGCAATGCTTTCGGTGAGGCTGGCTCGCGCGTGGTGATCGAAGAATTCCTCGACGGCGAGGAAGCCAGCTTCATCGTCATGGTCGATGGCCAGAACATACTGCCCATGGCCACCAGCCAGGACCACAAGCGCGTCGGCAACGGCGACAGCGGCCCGAACACCGGCGGCATGGGTGCCTACTCTCCGGCCCCGGTGGTCACCGCCGAGGTTCACCAGCGCGTGATGGATCAGGTCATCTGGCCGACCGTGCGCGGCATGGCCGAGGAAGGCAATGTCTATACGGGTTTCCTCTATGCCGGTCTGATGATCGACAAGGCAGGCAATCCCAAGGTCATCGAGTTCAACTGCCGCTTCGGTGATCCGGAAACCCAACCGATCATGCTGCGTCTGGAGTCGAGCCTGGTACTGCTGATCGAAGCCGCCTTCGCCAAGGCCCTGGACAAGGTCGAGGCCCAGTGGGACCCACGACCGAGCCTGGGCGTCGTACTGGCCGCCGGCGGTTATCCGGGCGACTATGCAAAGGACGCGGCGATCGATGGCCTCGATGCGGCCGCCAAGCTGGAAGGCAAGGTCTTCCACGCCGGTACCGCTCTCAAAGAGGGTCAAGTCGTCACCCAGGGTGGCCGCGTGCTCTGCGCTACCGCCCTGGGCCAGACAGTCGAGGCTGCACAGCAACAGGCCTACCGCCTGGCCGAACAGATCAGCTGGGAAGGCAGCTTCTACCGTAACGACATCGGCTACCGGGCAATCGCCCGCGAGCGCGATGAGCATCAGCGGTAACGTCGTCACCAGGGATCGTGGCGCCAGGTGCGCCCGCCTTTCGGCACGTCGGCAAGGCCCTGCATGGGCCTTGCCTTGGTTTGGGCACGCCGCGCATAGTGGTCACTTGGCATTCAGCAAAAAAGGGATTTCGTTGTGCATCGGCTTAGGATTGCCATTGCCCTGACCGTCAGCCTGCTGACCCTGCTCTGCCTGCTCCCGGCTTCGGCCGAACCTGGCGGTGGTTGGGCCGTGCTGCTCGACGAACAGGCCAACCTGCAACTGAGCGACGTTCGTTCCGAACGTTATCGCAACCAGTTCAGCCCGCTGAACCTCAACGAACTCAATGCCGCTACGCCAGATCAGGCGCTCTGGCTGCACTATCGGCTCGAGCCGGCCCAGCAGGAACGCTTGCTGCGCATTTTCGCACCCGATCTTTCACACCTCGATCTTTACGCCCTCGCGAGCGGGACGCTGCTGCGCCAGCTGCACCACGGCCGTGAAGGCGTCAGTGGCAGCCCGACCTTGCGAGGCAGCGGCCATGTCCTGGCATTGCCCAATAGCACGCAGCCAGTGGACATCTACCTGCGCCTGGTCTCCGAACACCAGCTGCGTCCGGCCATCAGCCTCGAGTCGGCAGCGGTCGCAGCCGCCGACCAGCGTCAGGCCACTTTGTTCGGGCTGTTGTTCGGCGGCTTGCTGATGCTGATCCTGCACAACCTGATCCGCTTTATCTACTCGCGCTCCAGTACCACGTTGATCCTGGCGTTCTACCACGGCCTGATGCTGCTCAGTGGCTTGATCCTGCTCAACCTCAGCGGGCCTTGGTGGCACCTGTGGCATACCGCCCAGACTCCGGCCGCCTACCTGACCCTGGTGCTGGCGGGCATAGCCGGGTTGTACTTCACCCAGCACTTCTTCGCCCCCTGTCTCTCGCCAAGATTGAACCGGCTGCTTCAGGCCGAAATGCTGGTCGCCGGCATCAGTGGCCTGATCCTGCTGTTCGTCGATACGCTGCCGTTGAACCTGATGACCTATGCCTTGCTGGCCCTCGGCAGCCTGAGCATGCTGCTGATCTCGGGCTACCAGGGCTACAAGGGCTACGGCCCGGCGCGTCTGTTCACCGTGGCCATGCTGGTGTTCAACCTGGGTGGGCTGGTCCTGCTGCCAGCACTGCTCGGCTTGACCCGCACGCCAACGCCCTGGCTGCTGTGCATCCTCATGGGCATGACGGTCATCAGCGGCTTGCTGCTCAATCTCGCGGTCAGCGAACGCCTGCGCAAGATCAGCGAAGAGCGCTTCAGCGCCAGCCGGGCCTTGGCCGCCAGCGATGCGGAAGTCAACGCCAAGTCCGAGTTCCTGGCCAAGATCAGTCATGAAATCCGCACACCCATGAACGGCGTGCTGGGCATGACCGAACTGCTGCTCGGCACGCCGTTGTCGGTCAAGCAGCGCGATTATGTCCAGACCATCCACAGCGCGGGCAACGAGCTGCTCACGCTGATCAACGAGATCCTCGATATCTCCAAGCTCGAATCCCGGCAGATCGAGCTCGATGACGTGCAGTTCGATCTCAACGCGCTGATCGAAGACTGCCTGAACATCTTCCGCGCCAAGGCCGAACAGCAGAACATCGAGCTCATCAGCTTTACCCAGCCCCAGGTGCCACGCGTGATCAGCGGTGATCCGACACGTCTGCGGCAAGCCGTCTGCAGCATGCTGGAAAACGCGCTGAAGAACAGCGAGCAGGGGGAAGTCCTGCTGGTCGTGGCGCTCGACCAGCGTGGCCAAAGGCCGCGCCTGCGCATCGCCGTACAGGATGGCGGCCAGCCCATGCCCGCCGGCGACCGCGAGGCATTGCTGCAAGCCGAGCTGCACAGTCGACATTTCCTCTCCAACAACGATCTGGGCGGCCACCTGGGGCTGGTGATCGCCAAACAGCTCATCGGCCTGATGCAGGGCGAATTCGGAATCAAGACCAGCAGCAGCATGGGTAATACGCTCTGGCTGACCTTGCCGCTCGATCCACAGCGCCTGGAACAGCCGACCACGGATCTCGATGGCCCGCTGCGCGATGCGCGCGTGCTGGTGGTGGACGACAACGACACCTGCCGCAAGGTCCTGGTCCAGCAATGCAGCGCCTGGGGCATGAACGTCAGTGCCGTTCCCTCCGGCAAGGAAGCGCTGGCCCTGTTGCGCACCAAGTCGCACCTGCGTGACTACTTCGACGCCGTGTTACTCGACCAGAACATGCCTGGCATGACGGGCATGCAATTGGCGGCCAGGATCAAGGAAGATCCCAGCCTGAACCATGACATTCTGGTGGTGATGCTGACGGGCATCAGCAATGCGCCAAGCAAGGTGATCGCGCGCAACGCCGGGGTCAAGCGCATCCTTGCCAAGCCGGTGGCCGGCTATACCCTGAAGACTACCCTGGCCGAAGAGCTGGCCCAGCGTAGCCGCGATGCCCACATCGCGCCTCCGGCGGCGGCTGTCGCCGCGCCGCCACTGGACTTGCCGACCGATTTCCGTATTTTGGTCGCGGAAGACAACACCATCTCGACCAAGGTCATTCGCGGCATGCTCGGCAAGCTCAACCTGGAGCCCGATACCGCCAGTAACGGCGAAGAAGCCTTGCAGGCCATGCAGCGGCAACGCTACGACCTGGTACTCATGGATTGCGAAATGCCCATCCTCGACGGTTTCTCCGCTACCCAGCAGCTGCGTGCCTGGGAGATGGTCAATCATCGCCAGCGAACTCCGATAGTGGCCCTGACCGCGCATATCCTTACCGAGCACAAGGAGCGCGCGCGCCTTGCCGGGATGGACGGACACATGGCCAAGCCGGTCGAGCTTTCGCAACTGCGCGAGCTTGTCCAATACTGGGCGGCCCAGCGATTGCCCCGGCCGGATCAGCTGCCACTTTCGTAGGGCCAACCTCAGCGCCGGGCCGGCCGATCAAGGAACGGGCATTCGGGGTTCGATACTAGTAACTTGGCCTTCGGCTTCTGGAATCTTTTGTGATGCTGATGGCCCTATCGCGGGACAAGCCCGCTCGCCACTGGGATTTATAACCGCTGCGCCGCGCATCGGGTGGCGAGCGGGCTTGTCCAGTACTGGGCGGCCC
>NZ_JAAMQM010000032.1 GCF_013523055.1 Pseudomonas capeferrum
CCCCCAAACAGCCCCGCCACCGCCCCCATTTCGCTGTGCAACGGATGAAAAGGCGCTCGCGTCCCTTGGTGATCCGCATACCCGAACACCCCTGACGGACAATAGCGTTCATCATCCCACCCCGGATAATCCAGAAACGGATACCAGCACGCCCCTTCGACAGGCACGCCCCTGGCCCGAGCCTGCCGCACCTGTGCGCAGATGTAACGCAACCAGGGCACGCGCAGGGTATCTTCGGCACCGGTCTCCGCGATCAGGATCGGCCGTCGATAGCGTTGATACAACTCGCTCAGCATTCCCGCCAACGGCCTGAAATCCCGATGCTCGGGGTCGATCTTGCCTCCATGGTGGTACCACTGGTTCTGTGGGTAGAAGTTGGCGCCAATGATATCCAGATACTCCTCTCGCCCACCCAACCCCGGCCAACGTCGACCGGCGAGCAGGTCCCAGGCTTCGAACTGCGCCAACCGATAGCCCTCGGCGGCCTCGATGTCTTCGACACGCCGTGATCCTGGCAGCACGTTGATCAGCGGCTCGCACTGGACGAATCGCGCTTGTGGCATGACCTCGCGCACGGCCTCGATCGCAGCTATCGTCGCCCGTACCAATTGTTGCTTGAGCTCTTCGCCACGGTGTCGCGCGCCGGGATTGAAATACGCCACCTCGCCCCCCGCCCAGCTCCAGAACGACATCTCGTTGACCGGCGAAAAGTAACCCGCCTCGGTACCCTCCTCGCGCATCAACCGCGCAACCGCGCCGGCAAAACGCGCGAACCGTTCGACGAACACCGGCCGCCAGATATCCAGGTCATCGGGGTAGCCATAATGGCAAAGATCCCAGATGACCTGGACCCCGGCGTCCCGGGCGGCCCGGAACATGGGCAGGAAGCTGCTCCAGTCATATCCCTGCGACCGGTGATCGATCAGGTGCCAGCGCAAACCGTCACGAGCGCAGCGGATGCCGAGCGAGGCAAGCTGCCGATAGTCCTGCTCGGCCCAGCGCGCATGGCCCGTCGACTCGAGCAAGTCGAGTCGGCGTCCGTCGCTGCGTCGCTGGGTCGAGCACTCGTAACCGGCCATGAGGAAGCTGTCGAAGAGCTGTTCCTGGCTCATGCCTCGCGCGCTCCCGTCAGGACCGACAGCTCCACTCAACCTGAAGCCGCCGCATCGGATTCCAGCTCGACC
The DNA here is from genome assembly GCF_013523055.1 of Pseudomonas capeferrum. Taxonomy (GTDB): domain Bacteria; phylum Pseudomonadota; class Gammaproteobacteria; order Pseudomonadales; family Pseudomonadaceae; genus Aquipseudomonas; species Aquipseudomonas capeferrum_A. The sequence continues at coordinate 1,185 of NZ_JAAMQM010000032.1, forward strand.
CCAGCGGGTTCGGCGATGCGTTGATAGAGCGCGAGCGCCTGGCCGACCACCTGATCCATGTTGTAGTACTTGTAGGTACCGAGCCGGCCCAGGAAGGTCACATCAGGAGTCTGGTCGGCCAGTGCCTTGTAACGCTTGTACAGCTCGGCGTTCTCCAGGCGTGGCACCGGATAATAGGGATCGCCTTCCGCGCAGGGGAATTCATAGCTGATGCTGGTCGAATCGTGAACCTGCCCCGTCAGATGCTTGTATTCCGTGATCCGTGTGTAAGGCACGTCGGGATGCGGATAGTTGACCACCGCGACCGGCTGGAACTGCGGCTGCTCCAGCGTCTCGTGCTGGAAACGCAACGACCGGTAAGGCAACTTGCCGTAGCAATGGTCGAAATACTCGTCGATCGGGCCGCAGTACACCAGTTCCCGGTGAGGAACACGCTCACGCACCTGCTTGAAGTCGGTCCCCAGCAGCACGTCGATGTTGGGATGGTCCAGCATGCGCTCGAACAGTCGGGTATAGCCCTCCAGAGGCATCATCTGGAAGGTATCGGTGAAGTACCGATCATCGGTGGTGGTACGCGTCGGTACGCGCGAGGTCACCGACTTATCCAGCTCCGACGGGTCCAGCCCCCACTGCTTGCGGGTGTAGCCCCGAAAGAACTTCTCGTAGAGCTCACGGCCGATCTGGTTCACCACGACGTCTTCGGAGGTGCGTATCGAGGCCACGGGCTCGGCACGCTGCTCGAGAAACGCTTGCGCCTGGGCCTCGTCCATGGACTGGTTGTAGAGAATGTTGAGCGTCGTCAGGTTGATCGGGATAGGCACCTGATGACCGTCCACCTGGGCCAGAACCCGGTGCTCATACGGGCGCCATTCAGTGAAGCGCGACAGGTAGTCGACGATGCGCTGCGCATTGGTGTGGAAGATGTGCGGCCCATAGCGGTGCACCAGCACGCCGGCGGCATCGAGATGGTCATAGGCGTTGCCGCCGATATGCTCGCGCCGGTCGATGACCAATACCCGCTTGTTCAACCCGGCGGCCAAACGCTCGGCCAGTACGCTGCCCGCGAATCCGGCACCGACGATCAGGTAATCGTAGGGCTGGCCTGCGGCTCGCTCGGAGGGTCCTTTCACTGCTTGCTCAAGTGTTATCTCTGGCATTCGATCTGCTCCTTCATCAAGTGGCAGGTCTTGTTCCAGGACATGCCTTGCAGCGCCTTGTCGGCGCGCTCACAGACAATCCCGGGCTGCGCGCGCAGGGCCAGGAACGCTTCGATCGCCGCTATGAAACCCGCCGTGTCGTCGGCGATGCTGACCACCCCGCTGCGGCCATAGTCGTTGACGACATCGCTGATACGGGTGGATACCACCGGACATCCGCCCGCCAGGTACTCGGGCGTCTTGGTCGGGCTGATGAAGCGAGTGGACTCGTTCAAGGCGAACGGCATCAAGGCCACGTCCCAGCCGGCCAGGTAGGCAGGCAGTTCCTCGTAACGCTTGGAACCCAGGTAATGAATGTTGGGCAGGCGCGGCAAGGTGGCGGGATCGATCTTCACCACCGGCCCGACCAGCACGATCTGCCAATCCGGACGCTGTGTCGCCACGTCCCTGACCAGCTCGACATCGAAGCGCTCGTCGATGACGCCGAAGAAGCCCAGCCGGGGCCGCGCGATCGATGCCTGATCCGGCGGCTCGGGCAAGGAGTCGCGCGCTGCCGCGAAATGGTCGATGTCCACGCTGCTGGGCATGGCGTGCACATTCTCATGGTGCTTGCGCTTGGCCTCTCCCAGGGTACGACCGCCAGTGAAGACCACGTTGGCCTTTTTCAGCAGGCGCTTTTCCATGTCTACCAGGGCGGCCGGCGCATGAAGAAATGCCGACAGCTCGTCCATGCAGTCGTAGATCACCACTTGCCCCTCGAGATGATCGGAGAAGGACAGGCTCATGGGTGTGTAGTACCAGAGCAACAACGCCTGCTCGCCCCTACCGCGCAGATGCTCGTCGAGCAGCGCGCGCTGGATCTCGCTGGCCTTTTCCCCGGAACCTTCCGGCAGTACCGGAACCAGCACGGTGACACCTTGCGCAACGGCGTGTGAGCGCAAATGTGCCGATGGTACCTGCTCGAACACAGGCTCTTCGAAAAACAGCACATCGTAATCACGCGCCAGGCGGGACATCACATGCTGTGGACGCTGGTACACGAAACCCCATCGCAAGTGCGAAAGACAGAGCAGGGTCGGGCGTTGCCCTGCGATGCGTGTCTGGGGTTGAAGCGATTCGGTGGGTGAAAGCTGTACAGGCTGCTCGATCTGATTCATGCAAAGCTCCTTGAATATATTCGATGCGCACGCCCCGGCTATCGCTGGCGGAGTATAGGCCAGTGCCGAACAAGGCCTGGATACAGCTCGTTGCTCCTCCTTGTGAAACTTGGAGAGGCCGCGTCGACGCGGCGTTCAGCGCAGATTGCCAGCATCCGATGAAGGGCATGGCCCGCTGGGTAAAACAACCTGAACTCCTTGACAAGTCCGACACCCTCAACAGGACAGGTCCTCGTCTCCAGCCCACCTCGCCGCTGCGAGACCGCCCCTGCAACACCTGTCGTCTTGCCCAAGACGCGGGTCATGGCTTGCCAGGAGGATTCAGATGATGATTTTGGTAACAGGTGGTGCGGGATATATCGGCAGCCATGTGGCCGTCGAACTGATGGCCCAGGGCGATGAGGTGCTGATCCTCGACAACTTGTGCAACAGCTCACGCGGCGCATTGGAGCGCATCGCCCAGGTGACCGGGCGTATGCCTGGCTTCATCTATGCCGATATCCGCAACCGCCGTGTACTCGACACGGTGTTCCGCGACTACCCCATCGACGCCGTGGTTCATTGCGCGGGGCTCAAGGCCGTGGGAGAAAGCGTCCGTGAGCCGCTGCGCTACTACGCCACCAACGTCGGCGGCAGCGTGACCCTGTGCCAGGCCATGGCCGATGCGGGCGTCATGCGGCTGGTCTTCAGTTCGTCGGCCACGGTCTATGGCGACTGCACGCAGATGCCGATCGCCGAAACCTGCCCGACTGGCCAGCCGACCAATCCGTATGGGCAGTCGAAGCTGATGGCCGAACACGTCATGAGAAGCATGGCGGCGTCGGATCCGCGCTGGTCTGTCGGCCTGCTGCGGTACTTCAATCCGATTGGCGCGCATCGTTCGGGCCAGCTCGGCGAAATGCCATCGCAGACTCCCAACAATCTGTTGCCCTATCTGCTACAGGTCGCCAACCGCGAGCGCGCGGTGCTGCGTGTGTTCGGCACGGACTACCCGACCGCGGACGGTACCGGTATCCGCGATTACGTTCACGTCCTCGATTTGGCCGAGGGTCACCTGCGGGCGCTCGACTACCTGCGACAGGCGCCGGGCGTGCATGTCTGGAATCTCGGCACGGGGCGAGGGCATTCGGTGCTGGAGGTGGTCAGCGCATTCGAACGGGTGACCGGCGTTACCGTCCCCCTCTCCTTCGAATCGCGGCGCGCGGGCGATGTGGCACGCTGCTGGGCCGACCCGAGCAAGGCGGCCCAACAACTGGGGTGGACAGCCCGACGGGACCTGGAATGCATGCTCGAGGATGCCTGGCGCTGGCAGTGCTACCTGGCCGCCCAAGTCGAGGCGCAAGGGCTGTTCCAACTGCCCAATACCGGGCGTTGATTCTTGGACGGGCCGCCGGCCCGTTCGATCCTTCACCTTCGGTTAGAGGCTGGCGTCGCGCAGCCGTGCCCGTGTACGCAGGTGCCAGCATTGGAGCAATACGGCTATCGTGAGCGAAACGAGCGCGGCGGCCATCAATGGGGCCCTGCCGTTGCCGGGTGTTAGTTCCAGCAGCGAGGACAGGAACTGACCCAGGAAAATGGCCATCGACAGATACGCCGATGTCCGTCCTCGCGGGTGTTCGGTGCTGCGCTCGATCGTCATGTGATTGACCATGGGGCAGATCGCCAAGGCGGCGGGCCTTGCGCGCACTATCACGCACCGAATCGTCGGATCCCTAGAGGCGCAGCAGTTCGTCATCAGCGCTCAGAACGGTATGCGGCTCGGCCCGGCGCCGATGCGCCTGGCCGCGTCGGCACCTACCGACATCGTCGCCATTGCCCAGGCCTTCATCGAAGTCTTGGGCCGCAAGACCCGGGAAACGGTGGTCTTGTGCGTCTATCGCGGTCGGCACGCGATTTCCGTCGATCAATATGCCTGCGACCAGGTGGCCGACGCTGGGTGAGGGAACTCCGGACCGTCCCCAGCCTCTTAACAGCAAGGAAAACACCCTGGCTCAACGCTTCTGGAGAACACATCATGCGTAAGTATTTGCTCATCCCTGCAGTGATCGCTTGCCTGCCCTTGGGCTCCGCCATGGCGGTAGGCACAAGGGATGTCGCCACATCGGCAGGGGTCTCGGCGTCGTTGTACTCGACCTTCAAGGACGACAAGATGGTCCTGCCCGCCCGCGACGACCTGTCCAGCTTCATCGCCAGTGGCGGCGCCATTCGCGGGGCCTACCTGGAAGCGGTACTGCAGCAGGCTCGACAAAATCACCCTGGCTTGCAGGCCAGCGATGAAGAACTGGCCCAGGCCCTGCTGGCTCAGGATTGATCGACCGCCGGCCGCTCGGACAGGCACCGCCACCCGCCACATAGCGTTCCCCGCAAGCCCCGGAATGACCCTAGTCATCCCGGGGCTTCTCGTTGGGCGTGGCAGGCGGGACGCTTGCCGAAATGGCGTTGCGGTTGAACGTCAAGATCAGCTCCGTAGTGACTTGCCTGAAGCGCGCAAGCGCGAAGCTGGGCGTCAGCGGGCGGCACGGGCTGGTCGGGTAGATGGCGAGGGGTTGATGCGGGGATCCGGTGTAGGGGTCAGGAGCGTTCTGATTGCCGCTGCGGGCTGGACGGGAGCATGCAGGTGTGAGTGCTGACTTGTCACAGACATGATTCGGCTCAGTGGTAATCCTCTCCAGCGACTGCTCGCAGATAAGCTTGATCGGCCTCGCGGCGCAGGTCCCGCCATTCTGTCCATGTCACGATGCCCAGTCGGTCCATTTCGTCGGCTTGGCGCAGGAGTTCTTCGTGATAGGTATCAGGGCAGTCCATACGCAGTTGGGCGTCGTCCAAGATCTGATGCCAGGCATCCAAGGCTCGTAGACGACGTTGTTGGTCGGGTGTCAGCAGGTTCTTGTAGGCATTCATCTTGATCGATTTCCCACGGTCTTTTTGTGTTGAGCGAAGGTGTGGGGGGAGGTTCAGATGGATCTGCCGAGGGGTAGGTATCCGGACAGGTGGGCGTCGTTGAAGGTTGTTCGGTGCACTTTTATCCTGCTTGCGCGATCCCTGCGGAACAACTGCACCTGCACCTGCAACTGCAACTGCAACTGCAACTGCAACTGCAACTGCAACTGCAACTGCAACTGCAACTGCTATCAAGTCTTACTGTTCAGGATCTTGAAGCATCCACTCCAACAGAAATCCGCTTGCCACCCTTCTCCGCCACTTCAAGCGCCTGTCCATCCCTCTGCTTGCCCTGCCGCGCCTGCCCAACCAACCGAGGGATCAGATCCCCTTCCGGCAAATGCCGCCAGAACCGCCCAGGCATGTGCTGACGCATCACATCCGGATTCACTCGCGCCGGATTGAAGATGTGCCGGTAATAGGTCCGCCACAGTTCTGCCCCGGGATCCTCCCCATGCCGCGCCCATTCCCGCCACTGCTCGGGACACTCGCGCCGATAATCCAGCACCTTGCCATCGAAGCGGATACCATCGCGCGGCGTCGCGATCAGCCAGCGTTGCCGACCCAACCGTTCGGCGAAATGCCCGCTGGCACTCTCCAGAATGTCATGCGCCGGCTCGTGGTAAGCCACCAGATCAAGTTGCAACCGTTTCGCCAGAACCTCCGGCAAGGGTACGAAGCGCAGGAAAGCGTGCAAGTGATGCGCCTCCCGACCGACCTGCTTGATCCGCCGCTGCAACTCGCTGCCCAGACGGTCACCCGCCAACATGGCGGTACGGTCTCCATGGGCGACGCGCCACAGCACTTCGTAGAGCAGGCTCCAACGTTGTTCGCCGCAATACCGGGCGGCCTGCTCGAGCTGGCTCAGCAGCACCGCCGGAATCCGCGCCTGGAAAGGCCCGGGGCCCTCGGGCAGCGAGGCTGGCACGGCCAACAGATCATCCATCGGCCCTTGCACCCAGGTTACCTGGGCCGGGTCGATGCCATGGCCGAGCAAGACCCGGGCCTGTCCTCGCCATGTGCCGAACTCATCGGCGCAATCAAGCGCGATCATCCCCACAAACCCATCTGCACCGGCGCCTGGGAGTCGCGCAGACGCGCTCGCAGAAGGCCGCTACGCACATCGGTCTGAGGCGGACGGTAATCGCTGGTGACAATGAATGGCCGTGCCTTGTCCAGCACGCAGCGCAATTGCACCAGGTCGTCGTAGCGAATCCGCCGCTCGCGACGCAACGCCACCAGACGCTGCACGCTACGCAGGCCGATACCGGGAATGCGTGCCAGCAACGTCGGCTCCGCGCGGTTCAGGTCCAGCGGGAAAACGTCTCGGTTGGCCAGGGCCCAAGCCAGCTTGGGGTCGATATCGAGCGCCAGGTTGCTCGATTCGGTCAGCAGCTCGTCCGCTTTGTACCCATAACCACGCATGAGAAAGTCAGCCTGGTAGAGCCGGTGCTCGCGCAATAACGGCGGCGCAGCCAGCGGCACGCTGTTGGGGCTGTCCGGGATGGGGCTGAATGCAGAGTAATAGACCCGCTTGAGACCGAACCCCTGGTACAGCGATTCGGCATTGCCGAGGATGGTGCGATCGTCCGTGGCATCGGCACCGACGATCATCTGGGTACTCTGCCCTGCTGGGGTGAAGCGCGGTGCCCGTGGTTCGTTGGCGACCGCTTGCTGCCCTCGATGAATGGTACCCATGGCCTGGCGGATGGTGCGCACCTGTTTCTCGGGCGCCAGCCGTTGAAGGCTCGCTTCAGTGGGCAATTCGATGTTCACACTGAGCCGGTCCGCCAGACGTCCAGCCTGTTCGATCAACAAGGGATCGGCGTCGGGAATGGTCTTGAGGTGGATATAGCCGCGGAAGTTGTACTCTTCACGCAGCAGTCGAGCCACTTCCACCAGTTGCTCCATGGTGTAGTCCGCCGAGCGGATGATGCCGGAGCTCAGGAACAAGCCGCTGATGCAGTTGCGCCGGTAGAAATCGAGCGTCAGGCGCACCACTTCCTCAGGCGTGAAGCGCGCCCTCGGCACGTTGCTCGAGCGTCGATTGACGCAGTACTGGCAATCGTAGAGACAGAAGTTGGTTAGCAATACCTTGAGCAACGACACGCAACGCCCGTCAGGGGTATAGCTGTGGCAGATGCCCATGCCATCGGTCGCGCCGAGCCCATCACGGCCACGCGAGCTGCGCTTGGGCGCCCCGCTGCTGGCGCACGAAGCGTCGTATTTGGCGGCGTCGGCGAGAATGCCGAGCTTGGCGATCAGCTGCATGGACTACCTCTCTACACTGAATATTCATACAGTATTGAGAGATTAATCCCTATGCAAGTGTTCATCGTCGGGTCGAACGCTCCAGTCGACCGAGGCAGCATGGCATTGACTGCCCAAGGCAACCGTCCGTCAGTTGCCGGGCACCGTGGCCTGCGTGTGTAGCCGAATGCATGACGACCACAACACTGGGAGAAATACCATGAATCGGATTCGTCTGAAGCATCTCACCCTGGCCCTGTGCCTGGGTCTCGCGGCACCGGTCACGTTCGCAGCCACCGACATGAGCGGCGCCGCGACCAGCAATGGCTCTCAAGGTACCCACGGCAATGCCAACAGCCCATCCAATGGGTCCACGACGGGTGGCATGGATGGAGCCGGCGGCAGCAACACCAGCTCACCCAATGGCGGCAACGATAGCAATGCCCCCAGCATGGACACCGGTACCGGCACTGGGCCGGGAAGCCCTGCTCCGGGTAACCCCTCGGGTACCGGTGGTACCGATGGCACCGGTACTGGCATAGACTCCGGCGGCGCGGGTACCGGCAACTCGGGTGGCATGGGTGGCTCCGGCGGCGCGGGCACTGGCAACTCGGGTGGCATGGGTGGCTCCGGCGGCAGTGGCTCCGGCGGCAGCGGTGGTGGCGCAGGGGGCGGTGGCGGTGGCGGCAGCTGATGCATCCCGTTTCAAGCGCGTCTGTTCGCAGTTGATCATCGGCCTCTTCTTGAGGCCGATGCTTTTGATGCCGCGGGCTAGGGTAGGCTCGGATCCTCATGAGCCTGGGTAGAGCCCGGTGCCGGTCGGTAAAGAAAGACGGGCGGTCCTCGGGTGTTGAAATGTATCTTTTCAATCATTGCTGTGTGGTGAAGCTGCCGGCCTTGTCGCGGGACAAGCCCGCTCGCCACCGGTTCGCGATATAGCCAGCACCTACCCCAGGTGGTGAGCGGGCTTGTCCCGCGACAGGGCCGGCAGCTTCACAAAAGATCCTGGAGCCCGAAAGAGGGGTTCCGACATCTGAAGATCGAATGCTGTTTCTTCGCCGATGGGGACTGGCCAGGCCCATCGCTTTGAATCTGCGCGCCGCTCTCGAGGCTTCCAGCACTCTGCCCTGCTCCGCTCACGTGTCAGCCTTGTGCCATGCCGCGCTTCTCCTCTCTGGAACTCCGGCGTGGCCGCAGATTTCCTCCTCCCCTCTCGTTGCCGCTCGTATTTGTCGGTATGGTGACGTATCGCAAGGATGTTTTACCCGCACAGGAAAACCCAGCATGCCTCAACGCAATGTCATCAACGCATCCGTCAGCCCGAAAGGCAGCCTGGAGACGCTGTCGCAACGTGAAGTCCAGCAACTGAGTGAAGTCGGTACCGGCACCCTGTATACCCTGTTCCGCCAGTGCGCCCTGGCGATCCTCAATACCGGCGCGCATGTCGACAATGCCAAGACCATCCTCGAGGCCTACAAGGATTTCGAGGTTCGTATCCACCAGCAGGACCGCGGCGTGCGCCTGGAACTGCTGAATGCGCCAGGCGCTGCGTTCGTCGATGGCGAGATGATCGCCAGCACGCGCGAAATGCTCTTCAGCGCCCTGCGCGACATCGTCTACACCGAAAGCGAGCTGGCCAGCCAGCGCATCGACCTGGAAAGCTCCCAGGGCATCACCGACTACGTCTTCCATCTGCTGCGCAACGCCCGCACCTTGCGTCCCGGCGTCGAGCCCAAGCTGGTGGTCTGCTGGGGCGGTCACTCGATCAGCAGCGAGGAGTACCAGTACACCAAGAAGGTCGGTCATGAACTGGGACTGCGCAAACTCGACATCTGCACCGGTTGCGGCCCGGGCGTGATGAAGGGCCCGATGAAGGGCGCGACCATCGCCCATGCCAAGCAGCGCATGCACGGCAGCCGCTACCTGGGGCTGACCGAGCCGGGGATCATCGCCGCCGAGGCACCCAACCCGATCGTCAACGAGCTGGTGATCCTGCCGGACATCGAAAAGCGTCTGGAAGCCTTCGTGCGCGTCGGCCATGGCATCATCATCTTCCCCGGTGGCGCCGGGACCGCCGAGGAGTTCCTCTATCTGCTCGGCATTCTCATGCACCCGGACAACCAGGACCTGCCATTCCCGGTGATCCTCACCGGCCCGCGCAGCGCCGAACCCTACCTGCAGCAATTGCATGCTTTCGTCGGCGCGACCCTGGGCGAGCAGGCCCATCGTCACTACGAGATCATCATCGACGACCCGGCGCAGGTGGCGCGGCAGATGGTCGATGGGCTCAAGGCGGTCAAGCAGTTCCGCCGCGAGCGCAACGATGCCTTCCATTTCAATTGGTTGCTGAAGATCGAGGAAAGCTTCCAGCGCCCCTTCGATCCTACCCATCAGAACATGGCCGACCTGGCCCTGCACCGTGAGCTGCCGTCCCACGAGCTGGCGGCGAATCTGCGCCGAGCGTTCTCCGGTATCGTCGCCGGCAACGTCAAGGACAAGGGCATACGCCTGATCGAAGAGCATGGTCCCTACCAGATCCGAGGTGACAGCGCGGTGCTCGATCCACTTGGACGGTTGCTGCAGGCGTTCGTCGAGCAGCATCGGATGAAACTTCCGGGCGGCGCGGAATATGTGCCGTGCTACCAGGTCGTGACCTGAGGTCATGCTGGATGCGGGCACGCCTGTGCCCGCAACATCCTGAAGGATTTTCCTACCCGGATGAGTGAACCAGCCTCGATAAAAACGGTCTTTCGCTGACGGTCAAATCACCCGGCCGGTCCATCGGCCCATTCACCGGGCCTTCATTTGTCCTGTTCATGCGAAGATCACCATGCCTCATTTCTGCCCTAGCCCCGCCCTGACTGTCCTGCGCGGTGGCCTGATCGGCGCGCTGCTTGTACTTGCCGCGCCCTTGCACGCCGAAGAAGCGCCCAGCGACACGCGCTGGGTCAGCGACAGCCTGACGACCTATGTGCGCAGCGGCCCGACCGATGGGCACCGGATCGTCGGTACGTTGAAGTCCGGGCAGAAGCTGGCGCTGATCGGTACCCAAGGCAATTACAGCCAGGTACGCGGTGAAAACGGTGATGTGGTCTGGATCCCCACCAGTGATCTGCAGCAAGTCCCTGGACAGGCGGAGCGCCTGCCGCAGCTCGATGCCGAGGTGGCGCAACTGAGCGACCAGCTCAAGACCATCGACGACAGTTGGAAGACCCGCGTGCAGGGCATGCAGGAAACCCTCGATTCACGCAAGGCGATGGTCGACGAACTGGAAGCTCGCAACAAGGCGCTCAACGATCAATTGGGCGAAGCGCAATCGGCGCTGCGCGATACCCAGGCGCGTCTTGGCGATGAAAACAAGCAGGTGCTGATGCGCTATATGGTCTATGGAGGCGGGATTGCCGGTGCTGGGCTGCTGGTGGGTCTGATCCTGCCGGCGCTGACCCGCGGGCGCAAACGTAACGATCGCTGGTTCTGATAGCTGGGGGCGTTGGGTCGGTGGCGGTCAGTCAGGCGCGGCATTCGATTTTCGCATGCCGCAGATCGTCTTTCAGTTTTTGAGGTTTGCGGCGCTGCGGCTGGCCCTGTCGCGGGACAAGCCCGCTCGCCACTGGGAAGGCAACTCCGCAAAATAGTCTATACCGCGCCAAGCATCGGTGGCATCAGGCGCGGCATTCGATTTTCGCATGCCGCAGATCATCTTTCAGTTTTTGAGGTTTGCGGCGCTGCGGCTGGCCCTGTCGCGGGACAAGCCCGCTCGCCACCGATGCGTGGTGCGGTGGAGACTCTTTTGCGGCGTTGCACCTTTCCAGTGGCGAGCGGGCTTGTCCCGCGACAGGGCCAGCCGCAGCACCGCAGGATGTCAGCGACGAAACTGGCCAGTTTCCCTTGTCAGGCCTGCATCAGGTCAGTGGTTCGTCAGCCATCCTGGCGTCCGTGCAAGCGTGACGTCCAATCCTCTACCTGACGCTGCTCCAAGCGGCGCTGCAACGTCTTGCGCCAGGAGGGCACCAGCGGCAACGCCAGGCACTCCTCCAGCAGCGCAGCCTCAAGACGCTTGTCGAAAAGCACCGCCGACAGACGCGCGATCGACCAATCGGGGTGTGGGCGCTCGACCAGCCGCAAGCGATCGCCGACCTGCACCTGCCCCTCTTCCAGCACCCGGTAGTACCACCCGGTACGTCCGTTCTGCTGCATGCGCAATGCCATCCGCTCGACACCGAAGCGGTCATCGAGCTTCCAGCACGGCAGTCGTCCCTGGGAAACTTCCAGTAGTGCCGTGCCGATACGAATGCGATCGCCAAGGCAGACATCCGCCTCGCTCCAACCCCGGGTGCTGAAGTTCTCGCCGAACGCGCCCGGCCGCGCGAGCAAGCCATGCTCGCCCAGCTCGTCGGCCCAGGCGCCGTAGTGCTCATGCGGATAATGGTGAATGGCCTTTTCAACGCCACCGTGCACCCGAAGATCGCCCTGTTCGTCGCCTTCGATGCCGAGCAGCGTGACCTTGCGCGGCCCCGTTTGCGAGCGCTTGTCGATGGCGCTGCGCGTCCCCGCGCGGGTGTAGGGCCGGGCTCGGCCGGTGAGCAGACAATCGAGGAAGGGACTGGGCTGGATCATGCAGTGGCCTCGCAACTGAATGAAAATGAAGGGCGCAGGACTGGCCACGGCTGCACGGCTGCACGGCTGCACGGCTGCACGGCTGCACGGCTGTTGACCTGGCGCTAGCGCCGCTGGTTGGTGACACCGAAAGGGATGTGCACCGACGGCACCACGGTACTGGATGCCGCCAGGTGCGCGGACTGGTCGTCGAAGAAGATATGCGGCTTGAGCACCTGCAGCACCCGTCGTTTTTCGATACCGCCGAGGAAAAACGCGTCGTTGGCCATCACGCCCCAGCTTTTCAAGGTATTGAGGGCACGTTCATGCGAAGGAGCGCTGCGCGCGGTGACGATGGAAACGCGTACACGGTTCTCGTAATCGGGGTGGGTGATCTTGTGCTCCTCCTCCGCCGCCTGGATCTTGGCGATACGCACGAAGAACGCTTTGAGCGGCCCGGGATTGTGGGGTTGGGCGACATTGAGCACCTCATGGGCATGGAATTCATCCAGCCCGCCACTTTGCATCACCGCTTCGGACTCGTCACCGGCCAGCACCCCGTCGAAGTCGAAGGCGATCCGCAGGCTGTCGTCGCTCTCGTCGTCGTCGAATTGCGAATCGAGCACCTGGCCCGCCGGATGGCCGGCCTGGATCGCGGCGTCCACGTGCTTCTTGTCGGCGGAAAGAAACAGCGCGATGTTCAGCGCCGGAATGTATTCGTAGGGCGATCGGCCTTGCATGAAGATCGCTCGTGTCATGCCCAGGCCATAGTGCTTGATGGTCTTCATCACGCGCAGGCCGGTGTCCGGATCGTTCTGCGACAACAACACGACCTCCACCAGCGGATCCTCGGGATCGGCGCGCAGGTCATTGAGGGCCAGCAGTCGCTTGATGAACGGAAACGCCATGCCTTTGCCCAAAGGCACATCCAGGTGCTGCTCCTGGTATTTGCGGTACTGCGCCTCGCCCTCGCGGCGAAACACGGCATCCGACTCGTTCAGATCGAAGACCGCGCTAGAGGCCACGCCGATGACCAGGCGGTTGTCCAGTTCGTAGGGCATGGGGGTTCCTTTGCATGTGGGCCATGAAGTATCGATGGATTGCTCGAGGACGTACAGCAGGGCTGTGCGACACGGCCCCACGACTGCCAGGCGTCGCCTATCGACCTACCCGAGTCACCGCTTCCAGCACATGCGCGGTAGCCCTTTCCATGGGTCCTTCGCGACAGGCGATGCCGAGCGCCCGCCACAGCGCCGGGCGCAGGGGACGGCGGGCGATACGGGGGTCCAGCTCGGCGGCGCCGCCCTCCTGGGGCAGTAGCGTCGCGCCGTAGCCCGCCGCCACCAGGCTCTTGATCGCGTCATTGTAGTTGAGCTCGATGCGCGCTTGCGGGTAATGCCCGGCCAAGGCGAACCATTCCGAGGTGACGCGTGACAACTGGGTGTTGCTGTCATTGAGGATCAGCGCGCGTTGTGCCAGCCAGGCCGGCGTGACACGCTCCGGTGCCTGCCAGTCGATCGGCACGTAGGCCATGATCGGGTCTCGACGCCAAGGCGTGACCCTGATGCCCTTGCCCGCGACTTGCGGCAACGCCACCAGGCCGATATCCAGGCTGCCCTCGCGCAAGCGGGCCAGGGAAGACTGCGAAGTGAGCACCTGGACCTGTACATCGATACCCGGATGCTCGACCCGCAGGGTCTCCAGGGCTTGCGGCAGCAGGTGCGCGATGGCCCCGGTCGAGGCGCCCAGGCGCACGCGCCCCGTCTGTCCCTTGACCTGTCGACGGACTTCATCCAGGGCCTGGTCGGCCTCCGCCAGCAGGCGTCGGGCGCGCGCCAGGAGCGTTTCGCCCACGGCGGTGGGCCGTACCTGCCCGCGAGTCCGCGAGAGCAGAGGCGCGCCGATCCGGGCTTCCAGATCGGCCACATGCAGGCTGACGGTTGGCGGTGCGAGGCTGAGCTGGCGGGCGGCCTCGGCAAAGGAGCCCAGGTCGGCGATCACTACCAGGGTACGAAGGCGGTCGAGACTGATTTCACGCATGGTCTGATTCAGAATTCATGAACGTCGCCATCATGATATTCAAATTTCCTTTCGTCCAGTGGCAAGGGAGGATAGCCCCTTCTCCTTTCTGCTCGGACCCCGACCATGTATCAGCCGCTTGTATTCATCGACGGTGACCAAGGCACCACCGGCCTGCAGATCCATGCCCGCCTGCAAGGACGCCAGGACCTGCGTCTGCTGACCCTGGGCGAAGCGCAGCGCAAGGATCCGCGGCACCGCGCCGAGGCCATCAACAGCGCCGACATTGCCCTGCTCTGCCTGCCCGATGCCGCCGCGCGCGAGGCCGTGGCCTCGATACGCAACCCAGCGGTGCGTGTCATCGACGCCAGCTCCGCCCATCGCACCGCCCCAGGTTGGGTATACGGCCTGCCCGAGCTGGACGAGCGACAATCCACGCGCATCGCCCAGGCCCGGCGGGTCACCAATCCCGGCTGCTACCCGACCGGCGCCATTGCCCTGCTGCGCCCACTCATCAAGGCCGGGTTGCTGCCCGATGACTATCCCCTGGCGATCCACGCGATCTCGGGCTACTCCGGCGGAGGGCGGACGGCGGTCGAGCATCATGAACGGGCCGCCGCGAGCAATCTGGCCGCGCTGCAGCTGTACGGCCTGGAGCTGGCCCACAAGCATGTCCCCGAGATCGAGCGGCATGCCGGTCTGGGCCAGCGCCCGGTCTTTGTGCCGGGGTATGGCGACTACCGCCAGGGCATCGTTCTGAGCATCGCGCTGCACCTGCGCCTGCTGCCGACAGGGGTCACCGCCGAGCATCTGCAAGCCTGTCTGGAACAGCATTATCAAGGCGCCCGACATGTTCAGGTCGCGCCCCTGCACACGCACGGGCCAGCCGCTCCCCTGAACCCCGAGGCATTGAACGACAGCAACGACCTGCGCCTGGCGCTGTATGCCAATGCAGAGCATGGACAAGTGCTGTTGACCGCGGTGTTCGATAATCTCGGCAAGGGCGCTTCCGGTGCCGCGGTGCAGAACCTCGAGCTGATGCTGGGCGCCTTGCGGGCGGGCAGCCTCGCGGAGAAAAACGGGTAGACTGTACGGCCCGCGTCGTTCCGGCGCGGGCTGCATCAACCAGCCGGAGTCCGTCCACCGATGTTCATCCTCAGCCGCCTCGACAGCGTGCCGCCTGAATCCTTCCAGAACCAGATCCGTCAGTTGGTGATCGACCATGTCAGCGAGCTGAGCAGCGTCGCCATCACCTCGGACAATCCCTTGTATCCGCTCTATCAGTACGGCGTGGGTCTTGAAGTGCATCGCTACCTGCAAGCCCTGAACGGCATGCAAGGGCTGGCGGTGGAACTGCTGCTGGCACTGGACGCCGATGCGCCGGATCAGCTCCAGGGTTTCGCGCTGTCACTGCCCGCCCAGGACGATGATCAGACCTGTGCCCTGGCCTTCCTCGCGGTCGCGCCGCAGTATCGCCGCCAAGGTATCGCTCGCGCCATGCTCGCCGACGTGCGGGCCCGGCACCCGCGCGTCGAACTCGACAGCTTCGTCAGCCAGGTACCGTGGTTCGAGGCGATGGGCCTGCAGGTGGTAGCCGCCAAGGGACCACAAGTATTGCTGAGCAGCACGGGCCAGCCGAGCGGCGCGCTGATAGGACGTCTCGACATTGCGTCGATCTACCAGACGGTCGAAGTGCGGCAAATCCATGCCTATCTGCTCAAGCAGCACGGCGAAGAGGCCATGATCGAAGCGGAGAAACAGCGGGATCGACGGCTGGACCAACTGGCCTGGCAAGCCGAGGATTTCGTGCGCCAGCGTCGAACGGTCCATTGACCAGGCGCGGATGCCGGTCGGGTGACCGGTATCCGGCAGCGCTGTCAGGCATGCACCCAGCGGCGATGAATGCCCCGCGCCACGGCATCGAGCATGAACCCGAGCACACCGATCAGCAGGACCATGGCCATCAGTTCCGAATAGGCCAGACGGTCGCGGGTGTCGAGGATGAAGTAGCCGAGGCCTTCGCTGACCCCGAGCATTTCGCATGGCACCAGGACGATCCAGAGGATGCCGATGGCCAGGCGCACGCCTGTCAGCACATGGCCGATCACCCCGGGCAAAATGATCTTGCGCAGCGTCTCCCAGCGGGTGGCACTGAGGCTGCGCGACAGTTGCAGCCAGCGCGGGTCGAGCTGACGCACACCCGCCGCCGTATTGAGCAGGATCGGCCAGAGCGCCGCGAAGGCCAGGAGGAAGTAGATGGGCTGATCGCCAACGCCCATCAGCATCACCACCACCGGCATCCACGACAACGGCGAGATCATCCGCAGGAACTGGAAAGCCGGCGTGGTGGCGGCCTCCAGGCGGCGATAGCTACCCACCAGCAGGCCCAGGGGTACGCCGATCAGCAGTGCCAGCAGCAAACCGACCAGGATGCGCTTGAGGCTGACCCAGGCATGCCCGTAGACCTCGCCCTGCCCGAGCAGCTCGACCAGGCTGGCCAGGGTCGCCTCGGGCGAGAAGCGCTCTGCGAGACCTCCGGCCTCGCCGAACAGGCGCACGCCCAGCCACCACAGCAGCAGCAACCCGAGCAGACCGATCAGGCCCAGCCCCCCATGAACGATATGCCGACGCATCAGACCGCGAACTCCTCACGACGCTCATAGCTGTCCGCCAGGCCGAACGCCGACAGCCCTCCCGCCGCCTCGATGCTGTTGCGCACGAAACGATCGTCGACCAGGTCACGCGCGACGTGGGCCGGATCGAGCGCGGCGAGAAAGCTCTTGTCGCCTTCGATCAGGGTGTCCTTCAAGCGGCGCACCAGCTCCTCGGTATAGCTGGGGAACGGGTACGGCTGGAAGTCGATGCGCTGCTCGTCCCATTGCCGATGGCGGATGGCGCCGCTCTGCACGTAGGCATCGCGGTCCCCCGGCGCCGGCGCCAGGACCTTGCTCAAGACCTGGGGAGTATGCGGGGTGTACCGGTTCGGACCCGCCTTGGACAACAGCGCCGCGGCTTCCGCGCGGTGGTCGCGGGTCCATAGCTGGGCCTTGACGATGGCGTTGACGACCTTCTGCGACCATTCGGGACGATTGTCGAGATCGTGCTCGTGCATGAACACCACGCAGCACGCATGGTTGCGCCAGACGTCACCGGTGAAGCGCTGCACGCGCCCGACCTTGAGGTCTTCGGCCAGTGCATTGAAGGGTTCGGCGACGATGTAGCCGGCGATGCGCTTGCTGGCCAGGGCCGGTGGCATATCCGAAGGAGGCAGCACCAGCAGGTTGACCTCGTTGGCCGCCACGGCCGCGTTGGCCGGCCTGGACACCGGCTGCAGGCCCTTGTCGCGGAACATCTGCTGCACGACCACGTTGTGGATCGAATACCAGAACGGAATGGCAACGGTCTTGCCGCCCAGTTGCGTGATATCCGTGATGTCCGACGCCACGGTCAGGCCGGAGCCGCCGACATGGTTCCAGGCCACTACCTTGGCCGGGACCTTGCTGCCGTAGCGAGCCCAGACCGTCATTGGCGAGAGCAGGTGAATGACGTTGACCTGTCCGGAAATGAACGCCTCCACCACTTGCGCCCAACTGCGCAGCATGACTGGCCGCTCGGCCTTGATGCCCTCGGCCTCGAACAGGCCATTGTTATGCGCCACCAGCAAGGGCGCGGCATCGGTGATCGGCAGGTAGCCGATGCGTACCGGCGCGTCCGGCTCGGCGGCGGCGCGAGCCTGCAGGCTGCTCAACAGCGGCACGGCACCCGCGGCGGTGAGCATGGCGCCGAGCTTGAGGAAATCGCGACGCGATGAAGAAGAACAGCAGTCATCCATGCACATGGACAGTCTCCGATGACAACGACAAGGAAGTAGGCGTAGAGCCAGGGTCGGCGGGACGGCTCGCCCGCCGCAGGGTTTTCAGGATTTCGACGCGCAGCGCCCCGAGCTCCTCGATCCGCTGGGCACGAGGCTGTGGCAGGTCGATATGCCATTGCCCGAGGGTGTGCGCCGGATGGCCACCCAGTAACAGCACCCGGTCCGACAGCAGCAGCGCTTCGTCGATATCGTGGGTGATCAGCACCGCCGCGGTACCGTGGGTCTCGATCAGCTGCAGCAGCAACTGCTGCATGTCCGCACGAGTCACCTCGTCCAATGCTCCGAAAGGCTCGTCGAGCAGCAACACCTCGGGCTGGCGCGCCAGGCAGCGGGCAAGCGCGGTGCGCTGCGCCATGCCACCGGAAAGTTGCGCGGGGTAGCGCTGGCGCGCATCGGCCAGGCCGACGGCATCGATGGCGTGATCGACCCGTGCCTTGCGCTCGGCGGCGGGCAGCCTGGGCTGGCGCGCGAAATCGAGGCCGAACGCAACGTTCTTCTCCAGGCTGAGCCAAGGCAGCAGGCTCGGGTCCTGGAAGGCGACCGCCAGGCGTGGGTGCGGACCGTTCAGCGCCTCCCCGTGCAGCATCACGCTGCCGGCTCGTGCCGTTTGCAGCCCGGCCAGCACGCGCAGCAAGCTGGACTTGCCGACACCACTGGGGCCAAGGATGCTGACGACTTCTCCGGCGGCAAGCTTCAGGTCGAAGTGCTCCAGCACCTGCTGCCAGCCCCCCTGGCGCGCGTAGCCCAGACTGATCTGCCGGGCCTCGAGTACCTCGGCGCTCATGCAGCAGCTGCCTGGCGGTGCAGTTCGGCACGCAGCTGGACCAGGCTCGGCGTGACGATCGGCACGAACGCCGATTCGCGCCAGCGGCGAGCGAAGCCTTCGCCATAGGCGGTGAGGTAGGCCTTGCCGCCGCTGGCCTGCAACTCCATCTGCACCGCGTCGGCGGCACTTTCGGCCAAGGTGATGCGCAGCTTGAACAATGCCGCCGGCTGCTTGATGAAACGGCCATCCATCAAGCCATGCTTGAGTTCGCGAACGGTATTCTCCAGGCGCTCACCAAGCACTTGACGCGCTTCCTCAAGGAACGAGGCCTGGCCTTGCAGGTGCCACTGCACTTCATCCAGGGCGCGGCGGGCCAGACCGATGGCCAGGCCGCATTGCAAGCCCAGGAAGGCCGGACGCACCGAGGGAAGGAACTCACGAGCGTTTTCGTGCAGCAGCCATTCCCTGCCCAGCGCTACCTGATCGAAGGCCAGGGCGGCGGTGTTGCTCGATTGCAGACCCATCAATTGCAGGTCCTCGGAACGCTCCAGCCCAGGGCTGGTGGACGGAATCGCCATGATGAACGGTGAGCCACCCTCTTCGTGCTCGATAGCCGCCGCAACCACGAAACCGCTCTTGCGCAGGTTGGTTACCCAATGCAGGCGGCCTTCGAGAGTCCAGCCGGTGTCTTCCGGTCGGCCCCGTATCTGCAGGGCCTCGATGCCGGAGAGGTACTTCATGGCATTGGACAGCCCGGTAGCACCCGCCAGCTCCCCGCACAGCAGGTCGGGCAGGAGCCGCTCACGCAGTGCCTGATTGGGACTTTGCAGCAGGTACTCGATGAATGCGCGCTGGCCCCAGCAGACAAAGGCGGCTGCCACCGAGTGGCTGGCAATGGCGGCAATGGCCTCGACCGCGTCGCCGACCTGGCCTCCCGAGCCGCCCAACTCGTAGTCGATGCCGATGCGCAGCAGGCGTGATCGGGCGATTTGCGCCAGGACAAGGTGCGGGTCGCACTGGCCTTGGTCGATTGCCTCGGCATTGGCATCCAGCCATTGTCGAAATGCAGAATCAAGCATGTTCCTACTCCTTAGAAAAACGCCGACAGAGCCGACACCAGGTGCCGATCAGGTCGAAGGCTGCCAGCGGTACTTGCCCAGTTCGTCATTGAGTGGCGTTTGGGCGAATACATTAGCAAAGTTGCACAAGGTTGCCAGGCTCACGCCGAGAATCACTTCCAGCGCGTTGCCTTCACTGTACCCGGCCTCACGGAAGGCGCCGTAGGTGGCCTCACTGACGTCACCGCGGGTAGCGATCACTTGCCGGGTGAATTCGGCCAGGGCCTCGTAGCGTGCATCCGGCAGCTCGCCACGCGCGCGAAGCGCGTCCACGACCTCCTGAGGCAGCTTGGCCTTGTTCAGGGCCACGGCGGTATGCCCGGCGACACAGAAATCACAGCCATGGCGGGTAGCTGCGATCAACTGGACTACCTCGCGGTCGGCCAGGCTCAGGTCGGACTTGCCGTTGAGCGCAGACACCGTGACATAGGTTTCCAACGCGGCCGGCGCATTGGCCAGCACACCGAGCAGGTTGGGAATGAAGCCGGAATTCTTCTGGGCATTCTCCAGGAAGGGACGTGCTGCTTCCGGGGCGCTCTGGAGAGTGTGTAGAGTAACGCGCGACATGGAGTGGACTCCTTGATGTGTGTTCATACAGTCTGTTGGTTATAAGAAGTACCATCCATATTCATCAGTCGTCATTCCTTGCTCGCGAGTCTTTCCATTAGATGATTTCTGCCAGCCCCCTCGTTGATTGGTTATTAGCACGCCTGGACATGGACGCCAGCCTGTTCCACGTGGGGCGGTATTGCGGAGGGTGGCATGCCAGCACCGAAGGCATGGGCCGCGCCAGTTTTCATCTGGTGGTTCAAGGCAGTTGCTGGCTGCATGTCGATGGCCACCCAGACGCGATATGTCTGGAAAGCGGTGACGCGGTGTTCCTGCTACGCGATCTGGGCTACCGCTTGTCCAGCGCCCAGGATCCGCTGGACGCCTGCGCCCAGCCACGACGGCCGATGGAGCCGCTGGAGGCGACGGCCAGTGATGGTGTCGGGCTGGTGTGCGGATTCTTCGATTTTCACTGCGGCCTGTCTTCGCTGATCGTCGAGGGGCTGGGCGACTGGATCATCCTGCGCGCGGGCGATCCGGCCGTCAGCGCGGCGCGGGCCTTGTTCGAACTGATCCTGGAAGAGTGCCGGCGAAGCCCTGCCCCTTCCCAGAACATGCTGGAACGGCTGACCCACCTGCTTTTCCTTTATGTCCTGCGTCAGCATGTGGGCGAGCAACCCGACCTGCGCGGGCTCATAGCGCTGGCCAGGCACGCTGCCTTCGCCCCGCTGCTGGAGCGACTGATCGAGCAGCCGGATCAGCCCTGGACGCTTGAGAGCATGGCGGCCTGTACCGGCGTTTCGCGCTCGGCCTTCTTCAAGCGCTTCAACGAGACCGCCGGCCTGTCTCCTGGCCAGGTCTTGCTGGCCGTGCGCATGCGCCATGCCTGCCAATTGCTGCGCGCCGGTACTACGGTGGAGCGCGCGGGCGCGGCGGCGGGGTATCAGTCGGTGGCGGCCTTCACCCGGGCGTTTGCCAAGGCCGTCGGCGTACAGCCCGGTGCCTACAGAAAAGCGATGGCACCACACGCCTAGCGAAAACCGTTCCGAGCGAGGCAGACCGTCTTGCGCGCAAGAACGACGCGGACACATGGGACGACTGGCGAGCCGTGATGTCAACATGGCATCATCCTGAAAAAAGGGTGAGGACTACACACAAACCGCAGCGCATCGAGATGCCTGGCGCCGTATCGGCACCGTCCATACCATCCATGCACTTGGCGCCTGCATGTCTTCGTCAAGGAATATTCCATGCAGTTACGGAACATGAAGATCGGCAAACGTGCGGCTAGCGTATTCACGCTGCTAGGGGGGCTGGTGCTGGTCATGGGTCTGCTTTCACTGTTCGAGACACGCAAGATGGACAGTGCGACGGACGAGATTCGTGTCACCTGGATGCCGGCGGTCATCGCGCTGGGGGACATCAGCGGCAATCTCGGGCGGGCACGCGCATTGACCCTGCGCAGCGTGGTCGTCGATGACCCAGACGAACGGGCAAGCAGCCTTTCGGCGGTCGAGAAGCTCAGCCAGCAATTGCAGGCCGATCTACAGGCTTATCAGGACACCATCATCGCGGCCGATGATCGCGCGTTGTTCGAGCGCTTCACCGCTGCCCGGCAACGCTACCTAGACCTGCAGCAACGGGTGCTTGCCGATGCCGCCGCCGGCAGACTCGACGAGGCCAAGCGCCAGATCGCCGGCCCGCTGACGGAACATGCCGATGCCATGGTGACGGCCCTGAACGCGCTGATCGCCTACAACAGCCAAGGTGCGCAGGCGGCGTCGCAGCGCAGCAGCGACGTGGCGGACGAATCCTTCCTGATCATGATCGTCGCCCTGCTGGTGATCGTGGCCGTCCTTGCCGCCATCGCCACCCTGCTCACCCGCAGCATCGTCATTCCCCTGGCGGATGCCGTGGCAGTGGCCGAGCGCGTGGCGACCGGCGATCTGACCCGGGACATCTCGGTCGTAGGCCGTGACGAACCGGCCGCGTTGCTGAGCGCGCTGGCCGCCATGCAGCAAAGCTTGCGCGATACCCTGCGCAGGATCTCTGCCTCTTCCGACCAGCTGGCGTCCGCCTCGGAAGAACTGCACACGGTGACCGAAGACACCAGTCGCGGCCTGCATCAGCAAAGCGCGGAAATCGACCAGGCCGCCACGGCGGTCAACCAGATGACCGCCGCCGTGGAGGAAGTTGCCAACAACGCCGTCAGCACCGCCGACGCCTCCAAGGGCGCCGATCAGACCACCCAGGACGGCCGCCAGCAGGTCAACCTGGCCTTGGCGTCGATCCAGCACCTGGTCGATGATGTCACCGGTACCTCCCAGGAAATCGAGCAGCTGGCCAACAGCGCCAGCGAGATCAGCCGCGTGCTTGACGTGATCGGCAGCATCGCCGGGCAGACCAATCTATTGGCGCTCAACGCCGCCATCGAAGCCGCTCGCGCGGGGGAAGCCGGACGCGGTTTTGCCGTGGTGGCCGACGAAGTTCGCGCGCTGGCCCACCGCACCCAGCAATCCACGCAAGAGATCGAGCAGATGGTCACCGGTATCCAGTCCGGCACCGAACGCGCGGTCAGCGCCATGCACAGCAGCCAGGGCCGCGCCAACGGCACGCTGGAAGTGGCGCAGGCCGCGGGGCACGCTCTGGAAGTCATCGCCGGGGCGATTGCCTCGATCAACCAGCGCAACCTGGTGATCGCCAGTGCGTCGGAGCAGCAGGCTCAGGTCGCTCGTGAGGTGGACCGCAACCTGGTGAATATCCGGGACCTGGCCATGCAGACCTCGGCCGGTGCCCACCAGACCAGCGCCGCGGCCCAGGATCTGTCGCGCCTGGCGGTGGATTTGAACGGGATGGTGGCGCAGTTCAAGGTTTGATGGAGGGCGCTTGGAGTGAATTGCTCGAGAGCGTGCCATGGCCGCTCGGTGCAGGCCGTGGAATTTTCAGCGCCTTGAGATCAAGCGCCGCCCGCGCGGCGTTTCGCGGGGTGCAGGCCGTGGAATTTTCAGCGCTCTTGAGATCGAGCGCCGCCCGCGCGGCGCTTCGCGGGGGGCAGGCCGTGGAATTTTCAGCGCCCTTGAGATCGAGCGCCGCCCGCGCGGCGCTTCGCGGGGTGCCTGTCATGGCACTTTCAGCGCCCTTGAGATCGAGCGCCGCCCGCGCGGCGCTTCGCGGGGTGCCTGTCATGGCACTTTCAGCGCTCTTGAGATCGAGCGCCGCCCGCGCGGCGCTTCGCGGGGGGCCTGTCATGGCATTTTCAGCGTCCTTGAGATCGAGCGCCGCCCGCGCGGCGCTTCGCGAGTAAACTCGCTCCCACATTTGTTGCAACGCGCCATGGCCTGTGAGAGAGGGGTTGTCAGCCTTGGTGAAGGGCTGAAGATTGCATGAGGGCTCTTGCTGGCAACCTCAATATCAAGTCTTACAAACCAAGGCTAAGAGCTCGGTCTGTCAGGCCATGGCGCGTTGCAACAAATGTGGGAGCGAGTTTACTCGCGAAGCGCCGCGCGGGCGGCGCTCGATCTCAAGGGCACTGAAGATCCAACGGCATGCCCCTAACGGCCATTACACACTCTCAAACCAACCTTTCGCTCGCTCAAAAAAAAGGGGCCATCGCATGGCCCCATTTTTTATCGCGCAACCGCTGCCATCAGCGATTGATGGTTATGGCCTCAGCCAGCTTTTGCGCTTGCCCGCGCGTAGCCAGGCAGTAGTACAACGGGCAAGTGACCAACAAGCCGAACAGCCATGACAGGTCGGCACCCTCGACCAGGTTCGAGTAAGGACCGACATACAGCGCCGTGTTGGCAAAAGGCAGCTGCACCAGGATGCCGCAGGCATAGGCAATGATCGCGTGGTAGTTGAAACGACCGTAGATACCGCCATCGGCACTGAAGATCGAGTCGATGTCGTACTTACCCTTCTTGATCAGATAGAAGTCGATGAGGTTGATCGAGGCCCATGGCACCAGCACCAGCAACAACGCAAGGATCAGACCGATGAACTGGCCGATGAAGTCGGCCGAAGCATTCAAGGCGGTCATGCCACAGCAGAGCAGGATCACCGAGGCGAGGATTACCCGCACCTTGACGCTCGGCGACCATTGCGCGGCGAAGGTCTGGATGGCAGTCACGATGGACAGCACGGCGCCATACAGGTTGAGGGCGTTGTGGCTGATGATGTTGAGCAGGAACAGCACCATCAGGATCGGACCCAACCAACCTGTGGCCTGCTTGACGGCCATCATGGCATCGGTGCCTTCCGGCACGGCCAGCACGGCGATCGCGCCGAAGCTGAAGCACAGGATGGTGCCCAGGGTGGCGCCGAAGTAGGTCGCCCAGAACGGCTTGGCGATACCGATTTCGCGAGGCAGGTAACGCGAGTAGTCCGAGGTATAAGGAGAGAAGCTGATCTGCCAGATGACGCCAAGCGACACCGTGGCGATAAACCCGGACAGGTTGAATGCGCCACGGGTATAGAACTCGGCGGGCAGGTCCTGGGCGAAGATCATGACGAAACCGGCCAGCAGCGCGGAGCCCATGACCCAGGTGCCGATGCGGTTCAGGCTATGGATGAAGCGGTAACCGATCACGCCGATGGCCGTGGCGCTCAACGCGCCGATGATGATGGCTGTCGGCATCGGTACGCTCGGCGCGATGCCATGGATCGACTTGCCCGCCAGGACGATGTTGGAAATGAAGAAGCCCACGTAGATCAACGCGGTGAAGAAGACGATCAGCAAGGCGCCGTAGCGACCGAACTGCCCACGACTCTGCACCATTTGCGGAATGCCCAGCTGCGGTCCCTGCGCAGAGGCCAGGGCGATGACCACGCCCCCCAGCAAATGACCCACCACGATAGCGATCAGTCCCCAGAGCAGGTTCAGGTTGAACACCTGGACCACCATGGCGCCGGTAACGATGGGCAGAGGCGCGATGTTGGTACTGAACCAGAGGGTGAACAGGTCGCGCGCCTTCCCATGGCGCTCTGCGGGTGGAACATAATCGACCGTGTGATTTTCGACAAACTGGTGCTGCGACGACGATTGGGACATAGGAATTCAGCTCGAAAGGGTCGTTTTTATCTTTGTAGGAAACCGCTCAAGGCGGCCTCTCAGCTGAAGACCATATTATGGTATTCCAGATTTTTGACAATACTGATCTGTGTTTTGAATCAGCCTCTGATCCGCTTTTTAACAGGCCCCGGCATGCGCTCTTGTCTGCCGAAGCCAATGAATACGGGACCTTCAGCCGCTCATCGCTTGGTGGAAGCACAAGAAAATTCCGCTTGCAAAATAGGTATTACGGTATACCATCAGACACATCAACGATAAAAATGCGGACCACCGCTGCCCCACCCGAGGACGACGCCATGATCGACGCAACTGTCTACAAGAACGTTATGGGCTCCTTCCCGTCCGGCGTTACGGTGATCACTACCCTGGATGACGATGGCTCGATCGTCGGCCTGACCGCGAGCGCCTTCAGTTCCCTCTCCATGGACCCGCCGCTGGTACTGTTCTGCCCCAACTACAGCTCCGACTCCTACCCGGTACTGATCCGCAACAAGCGTTTCGCCATCCACCTGCTCTCCGGCGATCAACAGGCGGAAGCCTACGCCTTCGCCCGTAAGGGCAAGGACAAGGCCGCGGGGATCGAGTGGACCTTGAGCGAGCTGGGCAATCCGCTGTTGGCCAATGCCACGGCGATCATCGAATGCGAATTGTGGCGCGAGTACGAAGGTGGCGATCACGCCATCATGGTCGGCGCGGTGCAGAACCTGATCGTTCCGCAGGAAGCGCCACGGCCGATGATCTATTGTCGCGGCAAGATGGCCAGCCTGCCCGCCTTCGCCTGACCCTATTCTTGAGACGGGTGCAGGGCGCTCGTCGAGACACCAGACGCCTGGCCCGCCCAGGCGCCATCTTTCAGATCCGAGGAATGCCCCATGAAATTTTCGTTGTTCGTGCACATGGAACGTTGGGATGAACAGGTCAGCCATCGTCAGCTGTTCGAAGACCTGACCGAACTGACCCTGATGGCCGAGAACGGCGGTTTCAGTACCGTGTGGATCGGCGAACATCACGCCATGGAATACACCATCTCGCCGAGCCCGATGCCCCTGCTGGCCTACCTGGCCGCGCGCACCGACAAGATCCGCCTGGGTGCCGGCACCATCATCGCGCCGTTCTGGAATCCGATTCGTGTCGCAGGCGAATGCGCCCTGCTCGACGTGATCAGCAACGGTCGCATGGAAGTGGGCCTGGCCCGCGGCGCCTATCAGTTCGAGTTCGATCGCATGGCCAATGGCATGCCCGCCTCCGATGGCGGCAAGGCCTTGCGCGAGATGGTCCCGGCCGTGCGCGCACTGTGGCAGGGCGACTACGCCCATGAGGGCGAGGTGTACAAGTTCCCGACGTCCACCAGCGTGCCCAAGCCAGTGCAGGACGGCATGCCACCGATGTGGATCGCCGCGCGCGACCCGGATTCGCACAACTTCGCGGTGAAGAACGGCTGCAACGTCATGGTCACCCCGCTGATGAAGGGCGACGAAGAAGTGCTGGACCTGAAGAACAAGTTCCAGGCCGCTCTGGACAACAACCCCGAAGTGCCGCGTCCGCAGCTGATGGTCCTGCGCCACACCCACGTGCACAGCCCGTCCGAGCCGGAAGGCTGGAAGGTCGGCGCCCAGGCCATTTCGCGCTTCTACCGCACCTTCGATGCCTGGTTCGGCAACAAGACCACCCCGAACAACGGCTTCCTCGCACCGAGCCCGGAAGAAAAATTCGCCGAGCGTCCGGAGTTCGCGCTGGAGAACATTCGCAAGAACACCATGATCGGCACCCCGGAAGAAATCATCGCGCGCATCAAGTACTACCAGGAACTGGGCGTCGACGAATTCAGCTTCTGGTGTGACAACAGCTTGCCGCATGCCGAGAAGAAGAAATCGCTGGAGCTGTTCATCAAGGAAGTGGTACCGGCGTTCGCCTGATTCGCGTGACCTGAAGTCTTGCGGGAAAAAGCCCGCTCGCGCATGCCCCTGTGGCGTGAGCGAGCGGGCTTTTTTGTTGAGTCCAGAGGGTAGATAGCCACCTGCAACCGGTGGAGGGATAAATCTTCGTGGAGCTGTCTCGGCAGTGATGAGCAAAAGCACCTGTATAGCCCAATGCCAACCAGGCAAGGAAAAGTCATCAGGTTTGATTGCTAGCTCTCTTGTTCGGCCTCCGAATTATGCAGTGACGCTGATGACCCATCGCGGGACAAGCCCGCTCCCCACCGGGGTGTGGTGTTCCCGGGGTGCAGCGTGCCAGGTGCGAGCGGGCTTGTTCCGCGACAAACCATCAGCGTCACTGAAGATTCCAGAAGCCGAAGGCTAAACATAGCAACTTGAACCAACCGCCTTCTCTCGACTGACCAGCATTACCCGCACAACCGCACCTTTCGTCCCCTGCACCAAGAAATTTTCCGGCACCTCTTGCACAACAAATATTATGGTATACCATCAGACAACAAGCCCTAATAACCTCCACAGGAGCCGTCCATGAGTTTCGAAATCCGCAAGATCGTCACCTACTCCGAAGAAACCCGCATCGAAGGTGGCAAGGCTACCGACAAGCCGGTGACCATGGTCGGTCTGGCCGTGGTGATCAAGAACCCATGGGCTGGCCGCGGCTTCGTCGAAGACCTCAAGCCCGAGATCCGCGCCAATTGCTCCGAACTGGGTGCGCTGATGGTCGAGCGCCTGACCGCAGCCATCGGCGGCGCCGACAAGATCGAAGCCTATGGCAAGGCTGCCGTGGTGGGCGCCGACGGGGAAATCGAACACGCCTCCGCGGTCATCCATACCCTGCGTTTCGGCAACCACTACCGTGAAGCGGTTCAGGCCAAGAGCTACCTGAGCTTCACCAACAAGCGCGGCGGCCCGGGCACCTCGATCCAGATCCCGATGATGCAGAAGGACGACGAGGGCCTGCGCTCCCACTACATCACCCTGGAAATGCAGATCGAAGACGCGCCGCGCGCCGACGAGATCGTCGTGGTCCTGGGCGCCGCCGACGGTGGCCGCCTGCACCCGCGCATCGGCAACCGCTACATCGATCTGGAAGAACTGGCTGCAGAAAAAGCTCAATAACAATAACCAGACGGGCCGGGGCGTGCCTGTTGGACTGCAAGGTCGATTCGAGCACTCCCGTGTGAGTGCGAGAGCAGCCACGCTAGCGCCATGACGAGTCGTAGCATCCCTGCGGCATGTCAGAGCAGTGCAGCGTGGCCGCAACGGGTGCCCTGGAGCGCCCGTATCGTCACAGCCACAACCGCCACGCCCGACCTTCAAGGAGCGCCCTCCATGATTCAGCCTGTCGCTGAACGTACACCCGCCGGGACCAGCTACCTGGCACTCGGCCAGGGCCAACCCGTGGTGCTGATCCACGGCGTCGGTCTGAACAAGGAAATGTGGGGCGGACAATTCGTCGGCCTGGCCAACGACTATCGCGTCATCGCCTACGACATGCTCGGCCATGGCAAGAGCCCGCTCCCCGATGTCGGTACCGACCTGCAAGGCTATGCCGCGCAGCTGGCGGAATTGCTCGACCACCTGCAGATCCCGCAAGCCACGGTCATCGGCTTCTCCATGGGTGGCCTGGTCGCCCGTGCCTTCGCCCTGCACTACCCGCAACGCATCTCGGCGCTGGTCGTGCTCAACAGCGTGTTCAACCGCACGCCAGAGCAGAGCGCCGGCGTTATCGCGCGCGCCGCCCAGGCAGCGGAACTGGGCCCCGACGCCAACGTCGATGCGGCACTGGAGCGTTGGTTCAGCCGCGAGTACAAGGCTGCCAACCCGGCCCAGGTCGCCGCCATTCGGCAGACCCTGGCAAGTAACGACCCGCAGGGCTACCACACCACCTATTCATTGTTCGCCACACAGGACATGTATCGGGCCGATGACCTGGGCAGCATCCAGGTACCGGCGCTGATCGCCACCGGTGAACTCGACCTGGGCTCCACCCCGACCATGACCCGCCAGCTCGCCGCGCGTATTCCCGGCGCGCAGAGCGTGGTCCTCGCCGAGCAACGGCACATGATGCCGGTGGAAGCGCCGCGGGAAGTCAACAGGATGCTCCTGGACTTCCTCAGCCACGCCCGTACCCTCTCCGATTCTGCCAAGGGGATTGTTGCATGACACTCGTTAGTTTCCAGATGTGCATCGACGGCCAATGGTGCGATGCGCAAAGCGGCAAGACCTTCGACAGTCTCGACCCTGCCACCGCCAAGGTCTGGGCCCAACTGCCCGATGCCGACGAGGCGGACGTCGAGCTGGCCGTTCAGGCCGCCCAGCGCGCCTTCGACAATCCGGCCTGGCGCGGCCTCACCGCCACAGCTCGCGGCAAGCTGCTGCGACGCCTGGGTGACCTGATCGCCGACAACAAGGAACACCTGGCCCAGCTGGAAAGCCGCGACAACGGCAAGCTGATCCGCGAAACCCGCGGCCAGGTCGGCTATCTGCCGGAATTCTTCCACTACACCGCAGGCCTGGCCGACAAGCTCGAAGGCGGCACCTTGCCGCTGGACAAGCCTGACCTCTTCGCCTACACCGTGCACGAGCCGATCGGCGTGGTCGCCGGGATCATTCCCTGGAACAGCCCGCTGTACCTGACCGCGATCAAGCTGGCACCGGCGCTGGCCGCCGGCAACACCATCGTCCTCAAGCCGTCCGAGCACGCTTCGGCGACCATCCTCGAGCTGGGACGCCTGGCCTTGGAAGCCGGCTTCCCGCCGGGTGTGGTCAACGTGGTGACCGGCTACGGCCCAAGCACGGGAGCGGCACTTACCCGCCATCCCCTGGTGCGCAAGATCGCCTTCACCGGCGGCGCCGCCACCGCTCGCCACGTGGTTCGCAGCAGCGCCGAGAACTTCGCCAAGCTGTCTCTGGAGCTGGGCGGCAAGTCGCCGAACATCATTTTCGCCGACGCCGACCTGGACAGCGCCATCAATGGCGCCGTCGCCGGTATCTACGCGGCCTCCGGGCAGAGCTGCGTGGCCGGTTCGCGCCTGCTGGTGCAGGACGAGATCTTCGACGAGTTCGTCGAGCGCCTGGTGGCGCGTGCCAAGCGCATCCGGATCGGCAGTCCGCAGGATGAACAGAGCGAGATGGGCCCGATGGCCACCGCGCAACAGCTGGCCGTGGTCGAGAACCTGGTGGCTGCCGCCAAGGCCGAGGGTGCCAAGCTGCACCTGGGTGGCAAACGCGCCGAGGTCGAGGGTGAAGGCTGGTTCTACGAGCCGACCCTGTTCGAATGCGACAGCAACTCGATGACCATCATGCAGGAAGAGGTGTTCGGCCCGGTCGCTTCGGTCATCCGCTTCAAGACCGAAGAAGAAGCCCTGGCCATCGCCAACGACTCGCAGTTCGGCCTTGCCGCCGGGATCTGGACCCGCGACCTGGGCCGCGCCCACCGTCTGGCGCGCGACGTGCGCTCGGGTATCATCTGGGTCAATACCTATCGCGCCGTGTCGGCCATGGCGCCGATCGGTGGCT
Organism: Pseudomonas capeferrum; assembly: GCF_013523055.1. Lineage (GTDB taxonomy): Bacteria > Pseudomonadota > Gammaproteobacteria > Pseudomonadales > Pseudomonadaceae > Aquipseudomonas > Aquipseudomonas capeferrum_A. The sequence continues at coordinate 32,141 of NZ_JAAMQM010000032.1, forward strand.
TCAAGAACAGCGGCTATGGCCGCGAGAGCGGCATCGATTCGGTGCTCGCCTATACCGAGCTGAAGACCGTGTGGATCAATCTTTCCACCGCGCCGATGCCCGATCCCTTCGTGATGCGTTGAGAGGCCTATTGCCATGATCGAACCCGGCATCTACAAAGACGTGATGGGCTCCTTCCCATCGGGCGTCACCGTGGTCACTACCCTCGACGCCGATGGCGGCATCGTGGGCATCACCGCCAGTGCGTTCAGCGCGCTGTCGATCGACCCGGCGCTGGTACTGTTCTGCCCCAACTATGCCTCGGACACCTACCCGATCCTGCGTGACAGCAAGCGCTTCGCCATTCACCTGCTGTCCGCCGACCAGACCGCCGAGGCCTATGCCTTCGCCGGTAAGGGCAAGGACAAGGCCAAAAACATCGAGTGGCACCTGAGCGAACTGGGTAACCCCTTGTTGCCCAAGGCCACCGCCATTATCGAATGCGAATTGTGGCGCGAGTACGATGGCGGCGATCATGCCATCATCGTCGGTGCGGTGAAGAACCTGGTCTTCCCTGAAAACCCGGTCACCCCGATGGTCTACCATCGAGGCAAGTTGGGCGCCCTGCCACCCTTGGGTTGATGGCCCTTCGCGGCACCCGTGGGAGCGTCGGTTCGCCGATGCGACTTGCCCGCGAAGGTGCCGCGGATCAGCCCCTGGATTCGCATTGGTTTTGGGGGCCGTGCCGTTCCGTCACCCTCGGTCACAGCCCCCTGTTTCTTTCCGGAGTACCGTACATGAGCAACGAGAAGTACGAAAAAGGCCTGCAGATCCGTACCCAGGTACTGGGCGAGGACTACGTCAACCGTTCGATCCAGAATGCCGACGAGTTCACCAAGCCCTTGCAGGAGATGGTGACCGAATACTGCTGGGGCCACGTCTGGGGCCGCGACGGCTTGTCGCTCAAAGAGCGCAGCATGATAAACTTGGCCATGATTTCCGCGCTCAACCGCCCCCACGAGCTCAAGCTGCACATCCGCGGCGCCTTGCGTAACGGCTTGAGCCGTGAACAGATTCGCGAAATCCTGCTCCAGGTCGGCATTTATTGCGGCGTTCCCGCGGCGGTGGACAGTTTCCGCCTTGCCCGCGAAGCGTTCGCCGAAGCCGATGCGGAGTCAACCCGTTAACCACGGGCTGTTCGAACCACTGCATGGAGCACCTCGGTTCGCGGTGCTCCATGGGTCATGGCGCAACAGCCTCATCAGAGCGCACCCAATGAAACGCCAGCCACTCGACGACAGCTTCAAGGTCAACCGCAATCCCGTCACCCTGCGTGAAATCGTGCTCGACAAGCTGCGCAGCGCGATCATGAACTTTCATCTGCTGCCAGGCGATCGTCTGGTCGAGCGCGACCTGTGCGATCGCCTCGGCGTCAGCCGCACCTCGGTTCGCGAAGCATTGCGCCACCTCGAATCCGAAGGACTGGTGGAGTTTGCCGACGCCAAGGGCCCGCGGGTCGCGATCATCACCCTGGAAGATGCCTGCGACATCTATGAGCTGCGCTGCGTGCTCGAAGGCCTGATCGTCCAGCTGTTCACCCTCAACGCCAAGGCCAAGGACATCCGTGCCCTGGAGCGTGCCCTCGAGGAAAACCGCGAGGCCCTGGAGGAAGGCGAGCTGCAGCAGGTGATCGACTCGGTGCAGGGGTTCTACGACGTCCTGCTCGAAGGCTCGGGCAACCACGTCGCCGCGACCCAGCTGCGCCAGCTGCAGGCGCGCATCAGCTACCTGCGGGCCACCTCGGTATCCCAGGAGAACCGCCGCGGCGCGAGCAACCGCGAGATGGAGAAGATGGTCGAGGCGATCAAGAGCGGCGATCCGCTGGCCGCCCACCAGGCCTCTGTCGACCACGTCCGCGCGGCGGCCAAGGTTGCCCTGGACTACCTGCGTCGCAAGCAGGGTGACACCGGTGAGGTGCGCGATATCGTCGTGCCCATTGCCATCAAGGAACCTCGCATAGGTCGCTGATCATGTCCATCGCCCCGCGCTATTGCCCACATTGCACCCACGAGCTCGCCAAGGGCACTCCAGCCGGGGATACCCACGAACGCCTGCATTGCACGGCCTGTGGCTACATCCACTACATCAACCCGAAGATCATCGCCGGCTGCATCATCGAGCGCGAGGGCAAGTACCTGCTGTGCCAGCGCGCCATCCCGCCGCGCCCCGGCACCTGGACCCTCCCGGCAGGTTTCATGGAAAGCGGCGAGACCACCGAGCAGGCGGCGCTGCGCGAAGTCTGGGAAGAAACCGGCGTTCGCGCCGATATCCTCTCGCCCTACTCGATCTTCAGCGTGCCGACCATCAGCGAGGTGTACATCATCTTCCGCGCGATCGTCACGGAAGAAACCGGGCAGTACGGGCCCGAGACTCTCGCCTACCGTTTCTTCGAGCCCGACGAGATTCCCTGGGACGAAATCTACTACCCGGCCATCCGGCAGATCCTGGAGCGCTACATCCTCGAGCGCCAGGCGGGGGTCTACGGGATCTACATGGGCAATGACGATACCGGCAAGGTGCACTTCATTCGCTGATCGGTTTCATTTCACGTCGATGGTGACCACCACGCCTGGCAGGTCCTCTGAAACGCGACCCTTTGGTGGAATATATTTCTACTTTAGATTTTTATTCCACGGTAGTACGCTTCTGGCTCAATCTTCTGCCGATAGGTGCGCTCGATGGTCTCCCCTTCAACTCCTTCGTCCTCATTGTTCGCCAGCATCCAGGACGCGCATGCAGCGCTTCGCCCACAGGTGGCTGTCACGCCTCTTGTACAGAGTCATGGACTGAGCAGCCTGTCCGACTGCGAGCTGTACCTCAAATGCGAGCATCTCCAGCACACCGGTTCGTTCAAGTTCCGCGGGGCCAGCAACAAGGTGCGTCTGCTGGAGGCGCGGCAGCGACCGCGGGGCCTGGTCACCGCGTCCTCGGGCAATCACGGCCAGGGCCTGGCGCTTGCCGGCCGTCAGGCAGGCGTCGCGGTCACGGTCTACGCAAGCGGTTCGGCTTCTCCCTTGAAGCTGGACGCGATTCGCGCCCTGGGCGCCACCGTGATAACGCTGGACCTCGACCCCCTGAGTGTCGAGTTGGAGGCCGCACGGCAGGCCCGGCTGCAAGGCGCGCTGTTCGTTTCGCCCTACAACGACCAGCAGGTCATCGCCGGTCAAGGCACCATAGGCATGGAACTGGCTGAGCAGTTGCCCGAACTGGATGCGGTATTCGTCGCTGTCGGTGGCGGCGGGATGATTTCCGGCATCGGTACCGCCCTGCGCCAGCTTGCACCGCGCTGCCAAGTGATCGGCTGCTGGCCGAGCAATGCCCCCACTCTGCAACGCTCGCTCGAAGCCGGACACATCATCGAGATGGAGGAACTGGAGACCTTGTCCGACGGAACCGCGGGCGGTGTCGAGCCTGACAGCATTACCTTCCCTTTGTGCCAGGCGCTCATCGATGCCACCGTACTGGTCAGCGAGGACGAAATCAGGGAAGCCATGAGATTGCTCGCGCACCATGAGCGCTGGATCGTCGAGGGTGCCGCCGGGGTGGCCTTGGCCGGAGCATTGCAGATGGCGAACCGGTATCGAGGCAAGCGCGTCGCCGTGGTTCTCTGCGGTCGCAACATCATGCTGGAGAAATTCCTCGGAGCCGTGCAATGAAGCACTACAGCCGCCAGCAGATAGAACAGACCATGAACCTGGCCAAGGCCACAAGGTTGCTCGAAGCCGGCTTCATCGCCTTCGCCCGAGGCCAGGTACAAGTGCCACCCGTGCAAGGCTTCGCCTTCGAGCAGGCCAACGGCGACTGCTGCGTGAAGTCCGCCTACGTCACGGGTGAAGATTGCTTTACCGTGAAGGTTTCCACCGGCTTCTACGACAATCCCGGCAAGGGCCTGGCGAGCAACGATGGTTTGATGCTGGTGCTTTCGGCCCTGACGGGTCAGCCCTTGGCGCTGCTTCAGGACGAAGGCTGGCTGACCGCGCTGCGCACTGCGCTTACCGGACGGATCGTCGCGAGCAGGCTGGCGCCAACGCAGGTGCAGACCATCGGCATCCTCGGCACCGGCATGCAGGCCAGGATGCAGCTGGAGCACCTGCTACCGGTCACCGCTTGCCGTCGAGTGGTGGTCTGGGGCCGCCGCCAATCGCAGCTGGACCTTTATCGCGTCTTCGCCGAGCACCTGGGATGCCACGTGGAAACCACCCTCGATGCCGAAGTCGTAGCCCGCAAGGCCAACCTGATCGTCAGCACCACGCCATCGCGTCACCCCTTGCTGCAGAGTGAGTGGATACGTCCGGGCACCCATATCACGGCGATCGGTGCCGACGCCCCCGGGAAGCAGGAACTGGATGCCGCATTACTGGCCAGGGCCGACCGCCTTTTCGTCGACTCCATCGAGCAATGCAGCCGCTATGGCGAAACCGCCCACGCGCTGGCTGGCGATCTGGTCGACAGACGCAAGCTGCTGGAGCTGGGCCGGTTGCTAGCGGGCGAAGCCCAAGGCCGAAGCGATGATCGGCAGATCACCGTGGCCGACCTCACCGGCGTCGCGGTGCAGGACGCCCAGATCGCGCGTTGCGCCCTGGAATGCTGCCAATCGGCCTAACCTTGCTTGAGCGCCTTCACGTATTTGTAGACGGTGGCCCGGCCCATGGACAGGACATTGGCCACGTAGTCGAAGGCGCTACGTCCCTCGAAGGCACCTTCGTGGTAAAGCGCCTCGACCAGCGCCCGCTTTTGCTCACGGTCAAGGCCGGACAAGCCCAGATGATGGCTGCGCAACCAATCGTGAAGAAAGGTATTGATGCGCTCCTGCCAGTCATCCCGGAACAGCGCTTGCGGCTGCGGGATCAGACGGCTGGCCTGGAAAAACTGCAGCAAGGCGTCCTTGGCCTGTTCGAGCACCGAAATGTTGAGGTTGATGCACATCATCACGTCCGGCTGGCCTTGATCATCAAGCAGGACGCTGCTGATCGAGCGGATCTTCTGGCCATCCCAATTGAGTTTCTCATAAGGGCCCAACGACAGGCTGAGTTCGAGGTCCGCCGGCAGGTCTTCGAGCGCGGACTCGTCACCGATCTTGCGTTTGGAAATGTTGTTGGCGATATAGGCGACCGACTGGCTGCGCAAGTCGTGCAGCACCACTTCGGCATGCGGAAACAGCAGTGCCGCGATGCAGTCGGCGATAGTCGTGTAATTCTGAAGACGCCGTGTATTCGGCACAGCCTTTGAACTCATGTCTCTTCTCGAAAACGGACAGCGAACCTTGGGTTCCGATGCGCGCTAGTGTACGACACAAAGCCGTTTCCCACGCGACTGCGTGGGACAGCGCCAAGACTGTCTGAGGCATAGTGGTGTCACTGCCGGCCCCATTGCGGGCAAGCCCGCTCGCCACTTGAGACTGCGGCGTCAAAGGCACAGTGGTATTGGACGCGAGCCTGGCTCAAGGCGTAGGCGATTGCTCAAGGCTCGTAGCCTTCGACGATGATCACTTGCGCCTTGGCCACCCCCTGCCGGAACTGGCAGGCAGTCTGATACTGCTCGGATCGATAGCACGCTATCGCCTGCTCATAGGACTCGAACTCGATCACCACGCTGCGTTGTGGCGTGGCTCGACCTTCCATGGCTTCGCTGCGTCCGCCGCGGGCCAGAAGCTTGCCGCCAAAGGCGGCGAACGCGGCTGGGGCGCGCTGGGTGTATTGCTGGTACTGCTCGGGGTCGGTAACGTCCACATGGGCGATCCAGTAGGCTTTCATCTGCCGCTCTCCTGTTGGAATAGGTTTTGTGTATGATGGTATACCACAAAAAATTTACCCGTACAGCGAGCGTGCAGCATGGCTTTCAACAGCATCGAAGAAATCCTCGAAGATTATCGCCAAGGCAAAATGGTCCTGTTGGTGGACGACGAAGACCGGGAGAACGAGGGCGACCTGTTGATCGCCGCCGAGTGCTGTGATGCCCAGGTCATCAACTTCATGGCCCGCGAAGCGCGTGGCCTGATCTGCCTGACTCTGACCGACGAGCATTGCCAGCGCCTGGGCCTCGAGCAGATGGTGCCGGCCAATGGCAGTGCCTTCAGCACGGCCTTCACCATCTCCATCGAAGCGGCCCAAGGCGTGACCACCGGTATCTCCGCCGCTGACCGCGCGCGTACCGTTGCCGCGGCCGTCGCTGCCGACGCGCGTCCGGAGGACCTGGTACAGCCCGGTCATATTTTCCCCGTGTGCGCCCGCGAAGGTGGCGTGCTGACCCGGGCCGGTCACACCGAAGCCGGTTGCGACCTGGCTCGCCTGGCGGGCTTCAGCCCTGCCTCGGTGATTGTCGAGGTGTTGAATGACGACGGCACCATGGCGCGTCGACCCGACCTTGAACAGTTCGCTCGGCTTCACGGCATCAAGATCGGCACCATCGCCGATCTGATCCACTATCGCCTGAGCACCGAGCAGACCGTCAAGCGCATTGGCGAGCGCGAGTTGCCGACCGTGCATGGCACCTTCCGTCTGGTGACTTTCGAAGACCGGATAGAAGGCGGGGTGCACATGGCGATGGTGATGGGTGAGATCCGCCGTGAAGAGCCGACGCTGGTCCGCGTGCATGTCATCGACCCCTTGCGCGACCTGGTTGGCTCGGAGTACGCCGGCCCTGCCAACTGGACCTTGTGGGCGGCCTTGGAAAAAGTCGCGGCTGAGGGCAAGGGCGTGGTCGTGGTCCTGGCCAATCATGAATCGTCGCAAGCGCTGCTTGAGCGGATTCCCCAGCTGACCCAACCGCCGCGCCCCTATCAGCGCGGGCAATCCAAGACCTATTCGGAAGTCGGGACCGGGGCGCAGATCCTTCAGGAGCTTGGCGTCGGCAAGTTGCGCCATCTTGGCCCGCCCCTTAAGTATGCGGGTTTGACCGGGTATGATCTGGAGGTTGTGCAGAGCATTCCATATGCGCCTTGATCGATATCGGGGCGGTCTGGTGTTGCAGTGTTCCCGTGTTCGGATACCACCTTCGTGGTCAGGCAACGAATGGCATTCGATTCTGAACGGTTTCGGATAGTGCTCCCATCACTATTGCGAAGGTTTGATGCCCTTGTATTGCCAGGCGAGTCCTGCGGCCTCGATCGCAGGGCAAGCCTGCTCGCCACTGGAGCCTGCGCAAGCCAGGATGTCGGTGGCGAGCAGGCTCATGGCTTGTACCGGACCGGTGGCGAGCAAGCTCATGGCTTGCACCGGACCGGTGGCGAGCAGGCTTGCCCTGCGATCGAGGCCGCAGGACTCGCCTGGCAATACAAACACCCACACGACGCGGTCTGCGTGGCTATTCAAAACCATCTGTCTCAGGTACTCAGGGCAGTCCATTATTCTGACCACCTATTCACCAGCTAGCCGTAATGCCGAATGCGAGCGACACCACCGGTCCCCAGCCGAATAAACTCTCTTGGAAAATCAGCCAGTTATCAACAGTTAAGCTTGGTCGCCCATGAACCCAGGCTTGGATGTCACGACAATCCCTCCTCCCGCCCCCTCCGTTCTGCCCTTTGGTCCAATGCTTGCAGTAGCAATATTCCCCTCTTTTTACCGCTCGAAGGCGCTTGCCAAAAGTTTGGAATACCATAATATGATATCCCGTAGACCTTAAATTGCAGGCCGGCACCTATAACCACAACGGCCGTACGACACTTTGTAGAAAGCTGCTCCCCGAACACAGGTGGGCGACAGAAAGCCCACTCGAATAACAAAGAATGAGGGCGTAACCATGCTGTTGAGCAAACGTGTAACCGCAGTGCTGTCCGCCAGCCTGCTGACCTTGTCATGCCAGGCCGCGCTGGCCGCTGACAGTCTCAACTTCGTCAGTTGGGGCGGTACGACCCAGGATGCGCAGAAGCAGGCATGGGCCGTGCCGTTCACCAAGAGCAGCGACATCAAAGTGGTACAGGACGGCCCTACCGACTACGGCAAGCTCAAGGCCATGGTCGAGAGCGGCAACGTCCAGTGGGACGTGGTCGACGTCGAGGCCGACTTCGCGCTGCGCGCCGCCGCCGAAGGCCTGCTCGAGCCGCTGGACTTCAACACGATCAAGCGCGATCGCATCGATCCGCGTTTCGTCTCCGACCATGGCGTCGGTTCGTTCTTCTTCTCGTTCGTGCTGGGCTACAACGAAGGCAAGCTCGGTACCAACAAGCCAGTCGATTGGACGGCCCTGTTCGACACCAAGACCTATCCGGGCAAGCGCGCACTGTACAAGTGGCCCAGCCCAGGCGTCCTGGAACTGGCCTTGCTGGCCGATGGCGTCGCGGCCGACAAGCTCTATCCGCTCGACCTGGACCGTGCCTTCAAGAAACTCGACACCATCAAGAAAAACATCGTCTGGTGGGGCGGCGGCGCCCAGTCGCAACAGTTGCTGGCCTCGGGTGAAGCATCGTTGGGCCAGTTCTGGAACGGCCGCGTCTACGCCCTGCAGCAAGATGGCGCGCCGGTCGGCGTGAGCTGGAAGCAGAACCTGGTCATGGCCGATTTTCTGGTCATCCCCAAAGGCGCCAAGAACAAGGACGCGGCCATGAAGTTCCTGGCCAACGCCAGCGGCGCCGAGGGTCAGGCCGAGTTCGCCAACCTGACCGCCTATGCGCCGGTCAACCTGGACAGCATCTCCAAACTGGACGAGAAACTCGCGCCTAACCTGCCGACCGCCTATGCACAGGACCAGGTCACTCTGGACTTCGCCTACTGGGCCAAGAACGGTCAGTCCATTGCTAACCGCTGGAACGAGTGGCTGGTCAAATGAAAGTCGCCATCAACGCCCAGCAAAACGCGCAAGGTGCCCCCACGGGCACCGGCGCACCCGGAGCGGCCGTGCCCCCTCCCTCCATGAGGCAACGCTGGCGCGGCAGTCGCAACCTGGTGCCCGCGCTGCTGTTCCTCGGTCTGTTCTTCTTCGCTCCACTCATCGGCCTGTTACTGCGCGGGGTGCTGGAGCCCGTGCCGGGACTGGGCAACTACGAGCAACTGTTCGCCAACTCGGCCTATGCCCGGGTCCTGTTCAACACCTTCTCGGTGGCTGGCCTGGTCACGCTGATCAGCGTGCTGCTCGGCTTTCCGCTCGCCTGGGCCATCACCCTGGTACCCAACGGCTGGGGCCGCTGGCTGCTGAACATCGTGTTGCTGTCGATGTGGACCAGCCTGCTGGCGCGCACCTACTCCTGGCTGGTACTGCTGCAAGCCTCCGGGGTGATCAACAAGGCGTTGATGGCCATGGGCATCATCGATGCCCCGCTGGAGATGGTGCACAACCTGACCGGCGTGGTGATCGGCATGAGCTACATCATGATCCCGTTCATCGTCCTGCCATTGCAGGCGACCATGCATGCCATCGACCCGATGGTGCTGCAGGCCGGCTCGATCTGTGGCGCCAGCCCTTGGACCAACTTCTTCAAAGTGTTCCTGCCGCTGTGCCGTTCGGGCCTGTTCTCGGGTGCCTTGATGGTGTTCGTGATGTCGTTGGGGTACTACGTCACCCCGGCCTTGCTCGGTGGCGCGCAGAACATGATGCTGCCCGAATTCATCGTCCAGCAGGTGCAATCGTTCCTCAACTGGGGCCTGGCCAGCGCCGCCGCCGCGTTGCTGATCGCCATCACCCTGGTGTTGTTCTACTTCTACCTGAAGCTGCAACCGGAATCCCCGGTCGGCAACGCGAGGTAAGCCGCCATGCTCCTGACTCCCAATGCCATGGGTCGCCCGCTGCGCGTGGGCCTGTACCTGACCACCGGGGTGATCGCGGCGTTCCTGCTGCTGCCGATCGTGTTCATCGTCCTGCTGTCGTTCGGCTCGTCCCAGTGGCTGGTGTTCCCACCACCGGGCTGGACCTTCAAGTGGTACGAGCAGTTCTTCGCCAACCCCGAGTGGATGGACGCGGCCCTGGCCAGCCTCAAGGTCGCCATCCTGACGACCATCTGCGCGGTACTGCTGGGTCTGCCGACGGCCTTCGCCCTGGTCCGCGGTCGCTTCCCCGGTCGCGACATGCTCTACGGCCTGTTCACCCTGCCGATGATCGTGCCGCTGGTGATCATCGCCGTCGCGGTCTATGCGCTGTTCCTCAAGCTTGGCTACACCGGCACGCTGTTTTCCTTCGTGGTCAGCCATGTGATCGTGGCCTTGCCGTTCACCATCATCTCGATCATCAACTCGCTGAAGCTGTTCGACCAGTCGATCGAGGATGCCGCGGTGATCTGCGGCGCGTCGCGTCTGCAGGCCATCTACAAGGTGACCTTCCCGGGAATCCGCCCAGGCATGATCGCCGGCGCCCTGTTCGCCTTCCTGGTTTCCTGGGACGAGGTGGTGCTCAGCGTGATGATGGCCAGCCCCAACCTGCAGACCCTGCCGGTGAAGATGTGGACCACCTTGCGCCAGGACCTGACGCCGGTAATCGCCGTCGCCTCGACGCTGCTGATCGGTCTGTCGCTCCTTGTCATGGTGATCGCCGCCGCCCTGCGCCGGCGCAACGAAGTCAGCGCCTGAGCGCCCGGAGACAACAACAATGAATGCAGTCAGCAAAGACCCCGCGCACGACAAGACCCTGGTCAGCCTGCGCGACCTGAACAAGCACTACGGCGATTTCGCCGCCGTCGACAACATCAGCCTGGAGATCCAGGACGGTGAGTTCCTCACCTTCCTCGGCTCCAGCGGCTCGGGCAAGTCCACTACCCTGTCGATGCTGGCCGGTTTCGAAACGCCGAGCAGCGGCGAGATCCTGGTCGATGGCAAATCGCTGGTGAACGTGCCACCGCACAAGCGCGACATCGGCATGGTGTTCCAGCGTTATTCACTGTTCCCGCACCTGTCGGTACGCGACAACATCGCCTTCCCGCTGGCCATTCGCAAGCTCGGCAGCGCCGAGATCGACAAGCGCGTCGATGCCATGCTCAAGCTGGTGCAGCTGGAAAAGTTCGCTCACCGCCGCCCGGCGCAAATGTCCGGCGGACAGCAACAGCGCGTGGCCATCGCCCGCGCACTGGTCTACGAGCCACGCATTCTGCTGATGGACGAACCCCTCGGCGCGCTGGACAAGAAGCTGCGCGAAGACCTGCAGGACGAGCTGCGCCAGTTGCATCGGCGCCTGGGTATCACCATCGTCTATGTGACCCATGACCAGGAAGAAGCCATGCGCCTGTCCCAGCGCATCGCCATCTTCAGCCATGGCAAGATCGTCGGTCTCGGTACCGGCTATGACCTGTACCAGAACCCGCCGAACGCCTTTGTCGCGTCCTTTCTCGGCAATTCCAACTTCCTGCGCGTCACGGCCAACAGCAACGGCGCCGCAAGCTTCGAGGGCCAGCCGCTGACCATCCGCCTGACTCCGGGCCTGGACGCGGGCAAGGAAGCCCTGATCATGGTGCGCCCGGAAAAAGCCTTGGCCCTGAGTGTCGAGCAGGCGTCTCGCGATCCGCTGCCCGCCGGTTGGAACGAGGTCAGCGCCAAGGTCGGCGAAGTCTTGTTCCTCGGCGAAAGCCAGACCTGTCACGTCGTGACCACAGGCGGTACCGAGATGACGGTCAAGGCGCTCTCGGCGGCAGGCATGCCGATGCAACCGGGGGATACCGTGAAAGTGCGCTGGGCCACCGCCGATGCATGCATCTACACCGAGTGGACGGAAAGCGACCTGAACAAGGCGGCGGGCGCGCATTGAGCGATACGCCGCGCGTCATGGCGGTATGAACGGGGCGCTGGCGACAGCCGCCCCTTTCGACAATTCCAGCGGGTCCGCACGGAAGCGGATACAGAACCGTCGAGCGACCTCGGACAGAGGTCGCAGGCAGGACGGTATCAGTCGGTCAGACCGACGTAGACGTTCTGCACGTCGTCATGATGGTCGATCGCCTCGAGGAACGCCTCGACCTCGGCCATGGCCTCGGCACCCAGGCCGGCAGCGCTGACCGGGTTCTTCGGGGTGTAGCCGATCTTCGCCGAAGTCACGGTGAACCCATGCTCGGGCAGGGCTTTCTGCACGCTGTCCAGGTCCGTGGTCTCGGTGACGAACAGCGTCGAGCCCTCCTCCTCGCCAGCTTCGAAATCCTGCGCGCCGGCTTCGATCGCCGCCAGCTCCGGATCCGCGTCGGCGTCGACCGGGATGGCCTCGATCAGGCCGACGTGGTTGAAGTCCCAGGACACCGAGCCACTGGCGCCCAGTTGCCCCTTGCGGAACGCCACGCGGATCTCGGCGACGGTGCGGTTGACGTTGTCGGTCAGGCACTCGACGATCAGCGGCACGCGGTGCGGCGCGAAACCTTCGTAGGTCACGGCGGTGTACTGGATGGTATCGCCATCGAGGCCCGCGCCCTTGCGGATGGCGCGCTCGAGGGTCTCGCGGGTCATCGAGGCCTTCTTGGCCTGTTCCACCGCCAAGCGCAGGCGAGGGTTCATGTCCGGGTCGGCGCCGGACTTCGCGGCGATCTGGATTTCCTTGGCCAGCTTGCCCATGATCTTGCCCTTGGCATTGGCTGCGGCTTCTCTATGCTTGGCTTTCCACTGTGCGCCCATGTCGACTCTCTTACGTTACAGATGCCGGTTCAGGAAGCGACCGGCGAAGTGGGTGCAGTTTATACGCCCTCTTTCCCCCAATCGACAAGAAATGACGCCATGAGGTGTTCAACGCAAGTCCGCGCGCCTGGTGCTCCGCCGTCATCCGGTGCGATGCCCTATGATGAAGTCGTCCGGCTTACTTCGAGGCTTCTGTCATGCCCTACCGTCTCGGCGCCGATGCCCTGCTCGTGCTGCACCTGGGCTTCATCCTGCTGGTCCTGTTCGGTGGCTTGCTGGTATTGCGCTGGCGTGGCGCCCTGTTGATCCACCTGCCGGCGGTGGCCTGGGGGCTGGCGGTCGAGTGCCTGCACCTGGACTGCCCGCTGACCGCGTGGGAGAACCGTCTGCGTGTCGCAGCGGGACAGGCCGGTTACCAAGGGGGCTTCATCGAGCACTACCTGTGGCCGTTGATTTATCCGGCCGGGCTGACGCCTCAACTACAGGTGGTCCTGGGCGCGATCGTCCTGGCGGTCAACCTCTCGGTCTACGGTTACCTGGCCTGGCGCTGGCGTCGCTAACGGGTAGCGACCAGGAACAGTCGCGGAAACGGCAGCAGCACCTTGCCATCCGAGGCCGGTGGGTAATCACGCCGCATGGCCTGCAGGTACAGTTGCAGGAAACTTGCCCGTTCCTGTTCCTCGAGTCGCGCGAGGTAGGGACGCAACGCGGATCCCTTGAACCATTCGACCACCGCCTCGGCCCCTCCCGACAGCGGATGGTGGTAGGTGGTCCGCCAGATATCCACACGGGCGCACAGCGGGCCGAGCAGATCGTAGTAAAAGGCGGCATCGTGCCGCGGCGGCAGCTTCAGGCTCGCCAGCCTGTCGGCCCAAGGGCCTTGGCCGGCGATTTCGCGCAAGCGCCGGTGGGCCGGCTCATCGAGGTTGTCGGGCGTCTGCACGGCCAGGCAGCCCCCATCCGCCAACTGCTGCAACAAGTGCGGATAGAGGTTGCGATGGTCAGGCACCCATTGCAGCGAGGCGTTGGCGAGGATCAACGCCTGAGGTTCCTCGGCCGACCACCCGGCGATGTCGCCAGCCTGACAGCGTACATGGGGTAGGCGCTGGTGCGCCTGGCCGAGCATGTCCTCGTCGCTGTCCAGGGCAGTGACCGACGCATCGGGATAGCGCCGCAGCAACACCTCGGTCGAGTTGCCCGGACCGCAGCCCAGGTCGGTCGCATGCGTTACCGTCTTCAATGGCACGGAGGCCAGCAGATCGCGTACCGGGCGGGTACGTTCATCTTCGAACAGCGAATACTGCGAAGCGGACCAGGTCATTGCCGGCTCCTTTTTGTGAATGTAGCGGTTGGGCCGCTTTGCACCCCTTCGCGGGCAAGCCCGCTCCCACACGTTGAGCGCTGAATTCAGAAAACTGCGCACTTCTTGTGGGAGCGGGCTTGCCCGCGAAGGGGTGCAAAGCAGCCCCAGTTGCAGATTGTGGGGCTTAACTGACTGGCATTAGCCATTGCAGGCTCCTTTTGTGTGCATGTGGCGGTCAGGCCAGGGCCAGTCGGTGAAGAATGATATTCGATGCGACTGCTGGCGGGCGGCCTTCGGCTTCTGGGATTTCATTGAAGCCGAAGGCCTATCGCGGGACAAGTCGCATCGGCGACCGCCGCTCGCCACCGGTATGCGGTGTAGCGAAACACGCGCTCGGTGGCGAGGGCTGCGATGCGCCGCGCGGACGGCGCTCGCTCCCAAAGGCGCTCTCACTGCTCGATTCGCGCCGGGCACTCCTGTGGCTCAGGCGCGCGATACCCGTTCATCAGGCGAATCAGGTCGTCGTTGTCGATCGGCCTGCTGAGCAAGAACCCTTGCACTTCGTGACACTGGTCGGCGCTCAGCAGCGCCAGCTGGTCGGCGGTCTCCACGCCTTCGGCGGTCACTGTCATGCCCATGGCATTGCCCAGGTTGATGATCGCCTGGACGACACTGCGATCGCTGTCGCTGCGACCCAGCGACTGCACGAAACGCTTGTCGATCTTGATGCTGTCGAAGGGATAGGTGCGCAGGTAGCCGAGCGACGAATAGCCGGTACCGAAGTCATCCATGTTCAGACGCACGCCCAACTCCTTCAGCGCGTTCATGGTATGCAGCGCGCCTTCCACGTCGTTGAGCATGACGTTCTCGGTAATCTCCAGCTCCAACCGATGAGCCGGCAGGCGCGTGGCGATCAATGCCTCGCGCACATCCCTGACCACATCGCTAAGGCTGAACTGTGCCGGTGACATGTTCACCGAGACCATCACCTCCAATGGCCAGCCGCTGGCTCGCAGGCAGGCTTCGTGCAGCACCCAGTTCCCCAGGTGCACGATCAGGTCGGATTCTTCGGCCAGGCCGATGAAGTCGTCCGGACGCATCAGGCCGCGCTCGGGATGCTGCCAGCGCACCAGCGCTTCCACCGAGGCGACGGTCGTGCCGTCCACGCAGAAACGCGGCTGGAAGTGCAGGACCAGTTCGCCACGCGGGATCCCCTCGCGCAGTTCACGCTCGAGGGCGCGTTTGTCCAGCAGCGCGGCGCTCATCTGCGTGGAGAAATACCGCCAAGTGTTCTTGCCCGCCTGCTTGGCGCTGTACAACGCCACGTCGGCGTAGCGGATGAGCTCCGAGGGACCGCCACCATGCTCTCTGGACAGGACCACGCCCAGGCTGGCGCCCACATGGACACGGTGATTCTCGATCTGGATAGGCTGCTGCAGGCTCTGGATGATGCGTGCGCAAAAGCGGTCCAGTTCTTCGCGCTGGCCTGGCTTGACCAGAGCCAGGACAAATTCGTCGCCACCCAAGCGCGCCACCAGGTCGCTGTCGCGCGTTGCCTGGCCCAGCCGCGCCGCGACCTCCATCAGTACCGCGTCGCCCGCCGGGTGACCGAGGCTGTCGTTGATCGGCTTGAAATTGTCCAGGTCGAGCACCAGCACGGCCATCTCGGTGTGCCCCGCTTCTTCGAGAAAGCGGAACAGCTTGTTGCGATTGGGCAGCCCGGTGAGCGCGTCATGCATCGACAGGTGCTGGATCTGCGCATGGGCCGCCACCTCGTCGGTAATATCGGTGCTGGTGCCACGAAAACCGACGCACAACTTGTGCTCGATGATGGCCCGCGCCGAGATACGACATGTGCGCGACTGACCGAGTTGATCGCGATAATGGCAACGCAGGCTCCCCGCAGCGCCGCTGGCAGCCAGACTGCCCAACCAGGTCTCCACGCGTTGGGTATCGCATTCCAGCAGGTCGGTGAGCGGCCGCAGCAGCCACTGCTCTACTGGGTAACCCGTGAGCTCGGCGAAGCGTGGCGAAAGATAGGTCAGGCGCAGTTGCGCATCGGACTCCCAGATCCAGTCCGAAGCCGCCTCGGCCACGGCCTTGAATCGTTCTTCGCTGGTTTGCAGGGCGGCCTTCGATTCGGCCAGGCGCTGGTGGCTGCGGTCGATGCTGGTGCTGACACGCATGGCATAGCGAGCGAAGACTGCCATCAGCGTGAGAATGATCAAGGCGGCAGCGGCCAGCGGCGGCCCAACGCTCCAGAGCAGTTCGCTGCCCGGCTGCGGTATGGTCCAGGTCAGTGCACGACCGCTACCTGGCAAGGGAATGTATCCGCGTCCCTTGGCGGGACTCTGTACGGCAGTCGTGGCGAAGCCGTGCAAGCCGACCGTGGCACCCAGGTCCTTGAGCATGACCGGGTCGAGCGCACGAATGAACACCAGCACTGTCTGTGACGCGGCCAGATGATGCGGCATGGCGAGAGGTTGGATCACTGCCGCCGTGAACAGCGCTGGCTGCCCATCGAACAACAAGAAGCCCACGGCTGCCTGCTCGGATTCGGAAGCCTGGGAGGCCTCGCGAGCACGCTGCAGGATGGTCGACGCGTGGCCGGTCCTGCGCTCGAGCGGTACATCGCTCAATTGCCCCTCGAAAATGGCATAGCGTGTGCCGCTGTCATCAAGGACGTACACCCCCTCGTAGCCGTCGGACGTGAAAAGCGTCGGGCCGACATTATCCTCATCGAAGGCCCAGCGCTGATCGATTCGTCCCACCAGATGGTCGTAGGCCGATTGCCAGACCGCGTGGCTGAGCAGGTAGACCTTTTCGGATCTTTCCAGTTGGGTCAATGCCGAGTCGGCATAGAAATGGCTGGCTCGAACCTCTCGCTCATTCAAGGTACCGGCGATGCGGTAGAGCGACACTGCGCCAATCACCAAGGCCAGGGCAAGCAGCCCGGCAAACCCCACTATCAGTTGGCGTACCACATGGCTGCGGGTCGACGTACCGTTGCCCAAGGATGCATCCATTGCGTCACTACCTTATCCGGGTTTTCAGACAATTGACCCCTGCCTCCTGCGGTTGATCACCGCACCTGACGATCGGGCACCTGGCGTGGGACCTCTGTACTGTGCAACTGGGTCATCGAAGCCAGCCGTATGGCGGTATTGGCCGCGCCATAGCCACTGTATCCGCCATTGCGCTGGACGATTTCGAAGAAGAAACGCGCCTCGAATGGCTCGGTGAAAGCATGCAATAGCTCTCCACCCTGGGCATCGCGGTCGTAAAGCACGTTGCAGCGGGCCAGTTGCCGCAGGAACGCTTCGTCCAGGTCGTATCGAGCCGCCAGATCGTCATAGTAGTTGCGAGGGATGTTCAGCAACGCGACACCCGCCGCGTGAGCCCTTGCCACCTCCGTGAAGATGTCTTCGCAGGCAAAGGCGACATGCTCGAGGCCAGCGCCGCGGTAGCGAGACAAGGCATGAGCGATGGCGGTTTCGCCTTCCTGCGAGACGCTCAACGACAGGCGTACAAAGCCGCAGGGGCTGCGCAAGGCACGGCTTCTTACCAACCCGTAAGGGTCGGACGCTACCGTTTCGTCTTCGGTCAGGAAGCCGATCAGGCTCTTGTAGAACAGTGCTCCACTGCCCAGCGACTGGGCGGGCAACGCCAGGGCCAGATGATCGATGCGCCGAAGCGTGCCGGTGGGCTGCGCATCACCGTCGAGGATGAAGTCAGGATCAACGCGCCTCTGGCTTGCGGGCGCTTGTTGGACGAGGTGGATCAGGCTGCCGTCCGGCGCACGCAGTGAAGGGGCTTCATGCTGATCGGGGCCGCCCGGAGCGTCATGAATCTGTGCACCGTACTCACGGGCACGCTGCACGGCGGCCACGGAATTGTCGACCCGTAGCGTGGTGGCCGACAGGGAGGGTCCATGAGCGTCGAAGAAATCATGCGCGAAGCCATCGGGTTGGCTATTGAGGAGGATATTGATATCGCCCTGTCGTAGCAGTCGAACGTCTCGCGTGCGGTGCCGCCCGGCCTGGGCAAAGCCGAGACGTTCGAGCCAGCCCCCCAGGCGACGGCCCAGCGTCGGGTCCACGGCGAACTCGAGGGATTCGATACCGTGACAGGCACTGGCCGCGGCTGGGCTGAAGAGCAGCCCTGACGCCACCGCCCCGCCCCGCTGCCGCAATTGCGAATGGCACTGTTCTTCGAGATGCAGCAGCGAGCGCAGGCCATCGGCAGCGTTCTGGCGCGCGGGCGCGGCGCGAAAACCATCGTTGAAGATTTCCAGCGACAATGGCCCCTGGTAGCCCGTCTCGAGGATCGGCGTCAGGAAGCCCGGCATGTCCATTTCTCCCTGGCCAGGAAAACAGCGGAAATGACGGCTCCATTCGGCGACCTCCATGTTCAGCATCGGCGCGTCGGCCATCTGCACGAAAAAGATCTTCTCGCCGGGTATATCCCGGATGGCTCCGGGGTCCCCCTTCAGCGCCAGGGTATGGAAGCTGTCGAGAACCATGCCCAGGGCGGCGTGATCGACGTGACGCACCAGATCCCAGACCTGTTGCCAGGTATTGACATGGTGCCCCCATGCCAGCCCTTCATAGCCGACCCGCAGACCACGGGTGCCAGCGCGTTCGGCCAACTGATGCAGGTCTTCGACCAGCACCTCGTGCTCGCCCGAGGCATCGGCCTGAGTATTGCTGCACATGAGCATCAGATCGACGCCCAAGGCCTGCATCAGGTCGAATTTGCGTTCGGCGCGGTCGAAGTTCTTGCGCAGCTGCTCACGCGGGCAGCCTTCGAAATCCCGAAACGGCTGGTACAGGGTGATGGCGAGGCCCAGGTCGTCGCAACGCTGGCGGACCTCGCCTGGGCTCCCCCAATAGCACAGCAGATCGTTCTCGAAGATCTCGACACCATCGAATCCGGCGGCGGCGATGGCCTCCAGCTTTTCTGGCAGGGTACCGCTCAGAGAGACGGTGGCGATGGAGCGATGCATGGGGAAGTTTCCTTGTCAGAGGGCCGGCGCCTGGCAGGCGCGGGGCCAGGTGATGGTCGCTGCCGTGTTGATGTGGATGCGCCACTACAGGCCGGACAGTAGGCCGTGACGCGGTGGTTCAGACATTACTTTGTACGAAGTAGTTAGTTGTTGGTTCAATACGTGTCCTTTGCCACGCACGACACGTCCGTAGTGACAGCAGAACGCATCCCTGGCGCCAGCAGGGCTGCCCGGCACGATGCATGGCCGGTCAACTACAAGAATGGAGACAACCATGGCCCACGCCAGCCCCCAAGCCAGGAAAGCAACCGCCAGTGGTTGGATTGGCTCGGCTCTCGAGTACTACGATTTCTTCATCTATGCCCAGGCGGCGGCGCTGATATTTCCGCAGGTGTTCTTTCCGTCCGATGATCCCAAGATGGCCATCATCGCCTCGCTGGCCACCTTTGGCGTGGGCTACCTGGCGCGTCCGGTCGGCGCCGTCGTGCTGGGGCACTGGGGCGATACCCGAGGACGCAAGAACGTCCTGGTGCTGTGCATGTTCCTCATGGGCCTGTCGACCCTGGCCGTGGGCCTGCTGCCCACCTACCGCGACATCGGCATCATGGCGCCGATCCTGCTGGTGATCCTGCGCCTGGTCCAGGGGTTCGCGGTGGCCGGAGAGATAGCGGGTGCGAGTTCCATGATCATGGAGCATGCGCCGAGCGGTCGGCGCGGCTACTACACCAGCTTTACGCTGCAAGGGGTGCAAGCAGGGCAAGTCCTGGCGGCGGCGGTCTTCCTGCCCCTGGCCTATTTCATGCCCGCAGATGCCTTTGCCGCATGGGGCTGGCGCATTCCCTTCCTGATGAGCGCGCTGGTGCTGCTGATCGGTTTCATCATCCGCAGGGAAGTCCACGAGACACCCGCCTTTGTCCAGGAAAAGACCCAACGCAAGGTGCCTTCGTCACCCATCATCGAAGCCCTGTGCCACAGCTGGAGACACATGCTGCTGGTGATGGTCATGGCGCTGATGAACGTGATTCCCGTGGTGGCTACCGTGTTCGGTGCCGCCTATGCCGTGCACCCTGCCTATGGGGTGGGCTTCGACAAAAGCGTCTACCTGTGGATCTCCGTGGTCGGGAACATCGTCGCGATGCTGGTGATTCCGCTGGTGGGCGACCTGTCTGACCGCATCGGTCGACGTCCGACCATGATCGCCGGGTGCCTGGGCTCCGGGTTGCTCGCCTCCGTCTATCTCCAGGCCATCGGTCTGCAGAGCGTGCCGCTGGCCTTCGCGGCGTCGGTCCTCATGTGGGGCTTGATGTACCAGGGTTACAACGCGGTCTTCCCGAGTTTCTACCCCGAGCTGTTCCACACCCGCTATCGGGTCTCGGCCGTGTCCATCGCGCAGAACAGTGGCAGCATGCTTACCGCCATGCTGCCCGCGGTGTTCGCGACCCTCGCGCCGCCTGGGTCGCACGATATTCCCCTGGTGATCGGCGGGCTCGCCTTGTTCATCACCAGCTTGAGCGCCATCGCCGCCTACCTGGCGCCGGAGACCCATCGCCTGGCCATGGAAGACTTGGGCAACCCGAACGCCAAGCCGATGCCCAAGCAGACCTTCGATCAGCCACCTGGCGCAGCCTGAATACGGCACAATGCCTGTGCCACCTCACACCTGGTGCAGTGGAGCGCTACATCCTTCAGAGAACCTCATGAAACTCAGCACGCCACTGTCCGGAGTCAACCAGCCGCTGCGCGGCATCGCCTTGGTGGTGACGGCCACCTTCCTGTTCGCCAGCCACGATGGGTTGTCGAAATTCCTCGGTGGCGTCTACCCGGTGATCATGGTCGTGTGGGCGCGTTACCTGGTGCACACCTTGCTGATGGCCGGGATCTTCATGCCGCAGGCCGGCCTACGGGTCCTGCGCACCCAGAGGCCGCTCTTGCAGACGCTTCGCGCCTTGTGCCTGCTCAGTACCAGCCTGTTGTTCACCGCCGGCTTGCAATACCTGCCCCTGGCGGAAGCTACTGCGGTCAACTTCCTCGCTCCGGTGCTGGTGACGGCCTTGTCGGTACCACTGCTCAAGGAGCGGGTGACCGTCGGCCAATGGGTGGCCGTGATCATGGGTTTCATAGGCGTGCTCATCGTGGTGCACCCAGGCGGCGCGATGTTCACCCCGGCGATTCTCTTCCCGCTGGGCTCGGCCCTGGGGTTCTGTTTCTACCAGTTGCTTACCCGCACGCTGGTCGCCCATGACAGCCCGACCACCAGCAACTTTTTCGCCGGGTTGTGCAACACCCTGATCATGAGCGCATTGGTGCCCTTCTTCTGGGAAACGCCACGCTGGGAGCATATTCTGCTCATGCTGGCATTGGGCGGCTGTGGGATGACCGCCCATCTGCTACTGACCCAGGCCTTCCGCCATGCCGCGCCGGCCTTGCTCGCTCCCTTCAGCTACTGTCAGATCGTCTTCGCGGGATTGCTGGGGCTGATCGTCTTCAGCCAGGCACCTGACACCCTGAGCCTGGTCGGTATCGCTGTCATTTGCCTGAGCGGGCTGGGTGCCGCCTGGATGCAGCGCAGGCCCTGAACCAGCGTCGGACCGCGCGACCAAGCGGCAAGACCGCTGGCTCGGTCTTCGCCTCAAGGGCCCACCTTTGATAATATTCCCCGCCCCATATCCTGTTGACCAAGACTTGCGCGGTGGTTGGCAACTGTATGTCCATATGAGAAGGGGTGGTATTATCGACTCATCCCTAAAATGATCTTCGGGTACTCACTGAATACGAACAAAAGGCTCCAGCCCCTCAAGCGGTCTGCTGGCAAGAAGTAGTGGCATCATGCCTTCTTTCAGTGATTACCGTGACCTTGTCACAGAAAATCCATTGACTGGGAAGAAGAATGGCTACTGGGGTAATGCCAATCAATTAAGAACAACACTCGACTTTCAAAAGCTGGAGGTTATCTTCGGCTTCTGAATCTTCTGGGAAGCTCAAGGCCTCGTCACTGCGACGTTCGAGAATGCCGGCGAGAATCCGTCCGTGTTCTTCATAGGTCAGCGTGACACGTGGGCCCTGGGTGAAGTCTAGACGACGAATGATGCGGATC
>NZ_JAAMQM010000033.1 GCF_013523055.1 Pseudomonas capeferrum
AGCCCGCTCCCACAAGTTGAGCGCTGAATTCAGGAACTGCGCACTTCTTGTGGGAGCGGGCTTGCCCGCGAAGGGGTGCGAAGCAGCCCCATTGGCCTTAACTGACAAGCATTAACCCGAAGGTGCCCTTTTTCTCTGCTGCCGAACTCAGTTCAGCGCAGGTTTTTCCCCGGTGATCGGGATGCGCTTGGCCTTGGCTTCTTCAGGCACGATGCGCAGCAGATCGATGCTGAGCAGCCCATTGGCCAGGCCGGCGGCCTTGACCTCGATGTGGTCGGCCAGGCGGAAGGACAGCTTGAACGCGCGCTGGGCGATCCCCTGATGCAGGTAGGTCACGTCCTTGGCGCTGTCGGCGCGTTTGCCACCGGTGACGGTCAGGACGCCCTTCTCCACCTGGAGATCGAGGTCTTCTTCCTGGAAACCGGCTGCGGCAACCACGATACGGTACTGGTCCTCGCCATGCTTCTCGACATTGTAGGGAGGATAGCTGCTGCCCGCCTCGTTACGTGCCGCGGATTCGAACAGGTCGTTGAAACGATCGAAACCGACGGAGTGGCGGAACAGTGGAGCGAGAGAGAAAGCGGTAGTCATGGTACATCTCCTGGTAATCAGCGAGTTCTTCGTTGCGCGACCCGACTTCGGCATCGCGTAACACAGAGATATGTACCCACCAGGATTTTTCAAGCGCCCCTTTGAAAATTTTTTTCGCCGGTGCATCTTGCCCGACCAGCGGTCGCTCGGCGTCAGGCGATAGCCCTGTACGTCTCGGTATGCTGCATGTCGACCATGCCCAGCAAATGGCTGATACGCTGGCAGTCGCTTTCTCGGCGCACTTCAGCGAACAGCGCCACGGCCTCGGGATAGCCACGGGTAAGCATGCCCAGCCACTGCTTGAGTCGACCCGGCGCATAGCGTGGCGACAGCTTGGCCTGAGCCTGGCGCCAGAACTCCTGGAGCAACGGGAGCAGCGCCGGCCAGTCCAAGGGCTGATAGTCATGACCGGCACGGGCAGCGGCGATCTGCAGGGCCAGGTCCGGGCGTGAGACCAGGCCACGGCCAAGCATGAAGTCCTGTGCGCCACTGACTTCCCTGCAACGCCGCCAGTCTTCGACCGTCCAGATCTCGCCATTGGCGAACACCGGTACCTTGACCACTTCCTGGACACGCGCAACCCATTCCCAGTGAGCCGGTGGCTTGTAGCCCTCGACCTTGGTCCGAGCATGCACCACCAGGTGCGCCGCGCCGCCTTCGGCCAACGCCGTACCGCAGTCCAGCGCTGCATCCGGGCTGTCGAACCCCAGGCGCATCTTGGCGGTGACCGGAATATGCGCCGGTACTGCCCGGCGCACTTCACGGACGATCGCATGGAGCAGCTCGGGTTCCTTGAGCAGCACGGCGCCGCCGCGGGACTTGTTCACCGTCTTGGCCGGGCAGCCGAAGTTCAAGTCGATCACCGGCGCCCCCAACTCGCAGGCGAAGGCCGCATTCTCGGCCAGGCAGACCGGATCGGAACCCAGCAACTGCACACGCATGGGTACTCCCGCCGCCGTCTGCGCGCCATGGCGCAGTTCCGGTGCCAGTTTGTCGAACTGCGCCTTGGGCAGCAGCTGGTCACAGACCCGAATGAACTCGGTGACGCACCAGTCGATGCCGCCTACTCGGGTAAGGACATCGCGCAGGATGTTGTCGACCAGCCCCTCCATCGGGGCCAGGGCTATTTGCATGGGGAAAGGACCGCTTGGAAAAACGCGAATGCTACCAGAACGCCTGCAAGCCCGGATAAGCATTCATCCAGCCGTCAGACACATCCGACAGTACGCTGAGAAAACAACTACTTGCATCCCGGAAGCCCGTCATCCACAGGCCATGAGCCAGCGCATTAACATCATGCCTTTGATCCACGCCACGGATAAGTCCGGAGAAAATAATGAAGCAGCTGTTCAGCGGTGCTCCCGCAGATGACTTTCAGCATGTCCTACCAGTGCTCACCTGCTCCTGAATGACAGGCCTGCGCAGCGTGTACGACATCCGTTCACTACGACTGCCAGCCCGCCGCTGCGTTGACGAGCCGCTGGAATACGCCAATTCAATGAAGCACATCAGACCCTACAACTACGAGATTCTTCACTTCCACCTCTCCCTTGCCAAAGCCCGCTCGCTCGATGACAACGACTACCCGCCCGGCATGAACGAGCTTCAGGCGCGCTCGTCGATTCATGTCGTAACAGAGACCGACGACGACCTGAATGTCCATGGAGCGCCCGAACTCACTCCGTCAGGCAAGCGACCTTGAACCGGTCGGGCCTTCGAGCGTGCCGTCGTCAAGAGCTTGCTCCAGCATCAGCGCGGGGCCGTAGCCTCCGATGAACTCCGGCGGCATGCGCTTGGGCCTGCCGCTGGACAACTCGATACAGACGAACGTCGTCCGGGCGCGCAGGACAGTGGCGCCGTCACTGGGCCGCCTGAGCTGGAAGCGACGGGTCATGCGCAGCCGCTGATCCCAGTCGGTGATCCAGGTACCCAGCTGCAGCTCGTCATCTTCATAGGCCGCGGCGATGTAGTCGATCTCATGGCGGAGCACGGCCATGGCGCGGTCGAGCCGACGGTATTCGCTCAGGTCCAGGCCCAGGCGCTGGGAGTGACGCCAGGCGCAGCGCTCCAGCCAGGTGACGTAGACTGCGTTGTTGGCATGACCGAGGCCATCGATGTCTTCGGCGCCAACCCGCAGGTCGATGATGAATGGCGTTGCCAGATCCCAGCTCATGCCCGCTCCTGTCTGTGGTGAACGGTCTGAGTGTAACGGATGCTCACGCAGATTTGCGCGAGGGTAGAGCCCTGTACGCCAGCATGCCGTGGACAGTGGTTTTTTTCGAGGAAAAAACAAAAGGCCCATTCAATATGCGAATGAGCCTTTAAAGTCCCGCAAATGCGGGTAAATTGGCGTCCCCTAGGGGACTCGAACCCCTGTTACCGCCGTGAAAGGGCGGTGTCCTAGGCCACTAGACGAAGGGGACATGTAACCTTCGTACAGATCCGTTTTCACGAATCCTGGCTGAATTGGTGGAGCTAAGCGGGATCGAACCGCTGACCTCCTGCATGCCATGCAGGCGCTCTCCCAGCTGAGCTATAGCCCCGGATTTCTAGCCTCTCGGCCCAGCGATATCCTTGACATCGCTTGTGTAAAACTGGCGTCCCCTAGGGGACTCGAACCCCTGTTACCGCCGTGAAAGGGCGGTGTCCTAGGCCACTAGACGAAGGGGACGAACCTTCTACCTCAAAGACCCGGTTGCTGGACCCGGTCTTTCTTCCCAGTCCTGATGCCGACTGTGAAGCGGAATTTGGTGGAGCTAAGCGGGATCGAACCGCTGACCTCCTGCATGCCATGCAGGCGCTCTCCCAGCTGAGCTATAGCCCCACAATGTCGCTTTGAACTGAATCGCTTGGCTGGGTGCTTCGCGTTTCGTTTTGTTCATCGCTGTGGACGGGGCGCATATTAAGATCGGATCGATAGCCTGTCAAATATATTTTTGAAAAAAACCAAAAAAAATTTCCGAGATAACAATCACTTAACGCCCCAAGCGGGAAAACCCCCGCAAATGCTGGCCCTCTCGAGCCGACATTCGCGACGGTTCAGCCTGGCGAGACCCTCAGGCGATGGACGCCAGCAGCTTTTCCCACTCCTTGTTTTCCTTCTTGGACACGCCGCCCAGCAGATCCAGCGCCTGACGCAGGCGGTAACGGGCCAGGTCGGGACCGAGGATTTCCATGGCGTCGAGTACCGACACCGAGCTGGCCTGACCGCTGATGGCCGCGAACATCAGAGGCATTGCGTCACGCAGCTTGAGCTCCAGGACTTCGACCACCGCCTGGATACAGCCGGTGATGCGGTCCTTCTCCCACTGCCGCAGGCTTTCCAGCTTCCACAGGATCAGTTGGATGACCTGGCGAACCTGATCCGGAGAAAGCTTCTTGTGCTCGAACAGTTTCGCATCGAGCTTGAGCGCGCCTTCGAAGAAGAACCCGCCTAGCGGCGCGATCTGGCTGAAGGTCTCGACCCTGCCCTGCACGTGCGGGGCAATCTTCATCATGTACTCGCTGTTGAAGGCCCATTGCCGCACTCGCGCGGCGAACTCTTCCACCGGCAAGTCACGCAGCCACTGGCCATTGAGCCAGGACAGCTTCTCGATGTCGAAGATCGGGCCACCCAGGGAAATGCGCGACAGATCGAAGTGCTCGACCATTTCGGCGAGGGAGAACTTTTCGCGCTCGTCGGGCATGGACCAGCCCATGCGGCCCAGGTAGTTGAGCATGGCTTCAGGCATGAAGCCCATGCGCTCGTAGAAGGTCACCGAGGTCGGGTTCTTGCGCTTGGACAACTTGCTCTTGTCCGGATTGCGCAGCAGCGGCATGTAGCACAGCTTGGGCTGTTCCCAGCCGAAGTATTCGTACAGCTTGATCAGTTTAGGCGCCGATGGCAGCCACTCCTCGCCCCGCAGGACGTGGGTGATGCCCATCAGGTGATCGTCGACCACGTTCGCCAGGAAGTAGGTAGGCAGTCCGTCATTCTTCATCAGGACCTGCATGTCCATGCGATCCCATGGGATCTCGACGTCGCCGCGAAGCATGTCGGGCACGACACAGACGCCTTCGCTCGGCACTTTCATGCGAATCACGTGAGGCTCGCCGGCGGCCAGTCGGCGCTGCACTTCCTCGGCGCCGAGCTTCAGCGCGCGGCCGTCATAACGCGCCGTCTCGCCTCGGGCTATCTGATCCGCGCGCATCTGATCCAGCTCTTCAGCGGTGCAGAAGCAATAGAACGCGTGACCGGCGTCGACCAGCTCCTTGGCGTATCGGGCATAGATTTCGCCGCGTTCGCTCTGACGGTACGGACCATGCGGACCGCCGACATCCGGGCCTTCATTCCACTCGATACCCAGCCAGCGCAGGGCGTCGAAGATCTGCTGCTCCGACTCGCGCGTGGAGCGCAACTGGTCGGTGTCTTCAATGCGCAGGATGAACTCCCCGCCGTGCTGCTTGGCGAAGCAGTAGTTGAACAGGGCGATGTAGGCGGTGCCGACATGGGGGTCGCCGGTGGGCGATGGCGCGATACGCGTGCGTACGGTGGTCATGGGAGTCTCGAATCAGGGCTGAAACAAAGGCGCGATGTTAACAGGGAGCGGGCGCCGGGCTCCAGCCATGGCGCATGCACACAGGACATGACGCGGTGGCGCGTCGGGCACACCTGAGCGCCAACCCTGCATGGCGACTCGCGCCCTCTCCTGCCTGACTCAGGTGGTGATCAGCCGTTCGCGCAACTTGGCAATCTCGTCACGCAACTGCCCGGCCGCCTCGAACTCCAGATCGCGCGCGAATTGGAACATCTTCTCTTCCAGTTGCTTGATACGCTTGGTGATCTCGCCGGGAGTACGCAATTCGGCCTCGTAGCGCGCATTCTCTTCCGCGGCCTTGGCCATCCCCTTGCGCTTCTTGCTGCGCGCGCCCGGCACCGTGGCGCCCTCGAGAATGTCGGTAATGTCCTTGACCACGCCCTTGGGTACGATGCCATGGGCCTCGTTGAACGCGACCTGCTTGGCACGGCGACGGTCGGTCTCGTCTATCGCTCGCTGCATGGATCCCGTCATCTGGTCGGCATAGAGAATCGCCCGGCCATTGAGGTTTCGCGCCGCGCGACCGATGGTCTGGATCAACGAGCGCTCGGAACGCAGGAAGCCTTCCTTGTCGGCATCGAGGATCGCGACCAGCGACACCTCCGGCATGTCCAGTCCCTCGCGCAGCAGGTTGATCCCTACCAGTACGTCGAAGGTGCCCAGGCGCAGATCGCGGATGATCTCGACCCTTTCCACCGTGTCGATGTCCGAGTGCAGGTAGCGTACCCGTACATCGTGGTCGGCCAGGTAGTCGGTAAGGTCTTCGGACATGCGTTTGGTCAGGGTGGTAACCAGCACCCGCTCTTCATTGGCAACGCGCTTGCGTATCTCCGAAAGCAGATCATCGACCTGCGTGAGCGCGGGACGAATCTCGATCTGCGGGTCGACCAGCCCGGTCGGACGCACCACCTGCTCCACGACCCGCCCCGCATGTTCGGCCTCGTAGGGCCCAGGCGTCGCCGAGACGAAGATGGTCTGCGGACTGATACTCTCCCACTCATCGAAACGCATGGGCCGGTTATCCAGCGCCGAAGGCAGACGGAAGCCGTACTCCACCAGGGTTTCCTTGCGCGAGCGGTCGCCCTTGTACATGGCGCCGACCTGCGGAACGCTGACGTGGGATTCGTCGATCACCAGCAAGGCATCCGCGGGCAGGTAATCATAGAGCGTGGGCGGCGCCGCGCCGGATGGCCGTCCGGACAGGTAGCGCGAGTAGTTCTCGATCCCGTTGCAGTACCCCAGCTCGAGGATCATCTCCAGGTCGAAACGGGTCCGCTGCTCCAGGCGCTGGGCTTCAACCAGCTTGTTGCCCTTGTGCAGGTAATCGAGCCGATCCTTGAGCTCCTCCTTGATCCCTTCCACCGCGCCGAGCAGAGTCTCGCGCGGGGTCACATAGTGGCTCTTGGGGTAGAAGGTGAAGCGGGGCAGCTTGCGGATCACCTCGCCGGTCAACGGATCGAAGGCGGCGATGTTCTCCACCTCGTCATCGAACAGTTCGATACGGATGGCCTCCAGGTCCGATTCGGCCGGGAAGATATCGACCACGTCCCCGCGCACGCGGAAAGTGGCCCGGGCGAAGTCCATCTCGTTGCGGGTGTACTGCAGGTCGGCGAGGCGGCGCAGCAGCGCGCGCTGGTCAAGCTTGTCGCCTCGGTCCACGTGCAGGACCATCTTCAGGTAGGTTTCGGGACTGCCCAGGCCATAGATACAGGAGACCGTCGTGACGATGATCGCATCGCGACGCTCCAGCAGCGCCTTGGTCGCCGACAGTCGCATCTGCTCGATATGATCGTTGATCGACGCATCCTTCTCGATGAAGGTATCCGAGGACGGCACATAGGCTTCGGGCTGGTAGTAGTCGTAGTAGGAGACGAAGTACTCCACCGCGTTGTGCGGGAAAAACGCCTTGAACTCGCCATAGAGCTGGGCAGCCAGCGTCTTGTTCGGCGCCAGGACCAAGGTCGGACGCTGCACCTGGGCGATGACGTTGGCGATGCTGAAGGTCTTGCCCGAGCCTGTCACGCCGAGCAGGGTCTGGTGCGCGAGGCCAGCCTCGATGCCCTCGACCATCTGACGGATAGCTTCGGGCTGGTCGCCGGCTGGCTGGAAACGGGTAACGAGTTGAAACTCGGGCATGACGGACCTCGGTGTGCTTACAGCAGGAAACTCCCCACTGTGGATTTAGCCAGTAGTTATACCCAATTGAGGCTACCTGCGGCCAGTTTCAAGACTGCGCGCGGGGTAATTAACCCAGTGGACCGATCAATTGGACCAATGGTTGAAAAATATTCGCGTAAAAGCGCTGAAAAGCTGCGCCAGACTGTCGCAGTCACCGAGCGCTATCACTATACTGACTCCCCGTTTTCGCACCGCTTCAGTGCATTCGGCTGGAGCGTGCTACCTCTCTCACCTCCTATCAGAGCCAAGGTAACAATGAGCCTGTTTTCCGCTGTCGAGCTGGCACCCCGCGACCCTATCCTGGGCCTCAACGAAGCATTCATCGCCGATACCCGCACCGACAAGGTGAACCTGGGCGTGGGCGTCTACTGCAATGAGGAAGGCCGCATTCCGCTGCTGCGCGCTGTCATCGAAGCCGAGACCCAGCGTGCCGCACAGCACGCCTCCCGCGGCTACCTGCCGATCGACGGGATCGCCACCTACGACCAGGCCGTACAGAAGCTGCTCTTCGGCGCCGAGTCGCCCCTGCTGGCCGAAGGCCGTGTCGTGACAGTCCAGGCAGTGGGTGGCACCGGCGCCTTGAAGATCGGTGCCGACTTCCTCAAGCGCCTGGCACCTGACACCGTGGTCGCCATCAGCGACCCAAGCTGGGAAAACCACCGCGCGCTGTTCGAAACCGCCGGTTTCCCGGTGCGGAACTACCGCTATTACGACGCGCCCAGCCACGATGTAGATCGCGCTGGCATGCTGGAAGACCTGGACGCCTTGCCCTCCGGCTCGGTGATCGTGCTTCACGCCTGCTGCCATAACCCGACCGGTGTCGACCTGACCCTGGAAGACTGGAAAAACGTCCTCGAGGTGATCAAGGCCAAGGGGCATGTACCCTTCCTCGACATGGCCTATCAGGGCTTCGGCGACGGCATCGCCGAAGACGCCTTCGCCGTGCGACTGTTCGCGGAGTCGGGCCTGAATTTCTTCGTCTCCAGCTCGTTCTCCAAGTCGTTCTCGCTGTATGGCGAGCGCGTCGGCGCACTGTCGATCGTGACCGACTCCAAGGACGAGAGCACCCGCGTCCTGTCCCAGGTCAAGCGCGTGATCCGCACCACCTACTCCAATCCGCCGACCCATGGCGCCAGCATCGTTGCCGCCGTGCTCAACGACGCGCAATTGAGCCAGTCCTGGGAAACCGAGCTGGGCGAGATGCGCGGTCGCATTCATGGCATGCGCAAGCAGATGGTCGAACTGCTCGCCCAGTACGGCGCCAAGCGCGACTTCAGCTTCGTGGGTCGTCAACGCGGGATGTTCTCCTACTCCGGCCTGACCGCCGAGCAGGTTGCACGTCTGAAGAACGAATTCGGCATCTACGCGCTGGATACCGGCCGGATCTGCGTCGCCGCCCTGAACCAGAGCAACATCCATGTGGTGACCAAGGCTATCGTCGCGGTCCTGTAATCCATCGACTGCTAAAGGGAAGCTTGACTTCCCTTTAGCAATCAGTAAGATACGCCTCAGATTCCGCGATAGCTCAGTCGGTAGAGCAAATGACTGTTAATCATTGGGTCCCTGGTTCGAGTCCAGGTCGCGGAGCCAAATACTGAAAACCTCCAGTTGCGCAAGCACTGGAGGTTTTTTCATTTCCGGCCGGGTGTCAGACCCGACCAATGGGATAGAACGCCCCGCTACTCCAGACGCCCAACCACTCTTGGCCATCGATCTGCCGTGGCACCGCCAGTTCGACCAACTGATAGAACACGTTCCGATTGATCAACGCCTCAAGGTTTCCCCGAACGACGACATAAGGCGCAGGTTCCTGGGTCCGTGGATCGATTTCCACGCGCAAGGGATGATCCGACCCGGCATCGACCTGATCCTCGACATTGCTGGTGAACCGCAGCACCTGCTGTTCGCCATGGCCGAGCGTTTCCAGAATCACGGCAACGAAGGGGGCGTCATCGACCTTGATCCCTACCTTCTCGACCGGGGTTACCAGGAAATAGTCATCGCCTTCGCGGCGGATGATGGTCGAGAACAGGCGCACCATCGGCTTGCGCCCGATCGGGGTACCCAGGTAATACCAGGTCCCGTCTCGCGCGATACGCATATCGATGTCGCCACAGAAATCCGGATTCCACAGGTGCACCGGCGGTAGCCCCTTCCCCGCTGCGGGGATCTGGGATAGAAGATCATCGGCCTTCGCACTACCGGTCATTGCGCTCTCCTCTCTTAGCGGCTCATGCCTAACAGACTACGAGCGTAATCGCGCAAGGGGGGCCCTAGCAAATCTTCCGGCTTGTTGTCATGGAACGTCAACAAACCGCCGCGACTGCGTACCCGTGCCGTGTCGATGAGATAACGCGTGCTTGTCTCGATCAGCATCATCTGCACAACGCCAGTGTCGACCCCCAGGCGGTCGACCGCCTGTTCGTCATACCACTCGTCACTGTTGCCGATGCGGTCGTCGGTCCGCGCAAAGCGGGTATACAGCACATAGTGCGCGCCTACCGACCGAGCTTCAGCCAGCGCCTCCTCGAGCCCCAGTGGACCCTGGGCACGACGCACCAACGGGAAATACTCGACGAATGCGTCGAACGCCTCTTCGGCCACCACGTTCGGCCGCGGCAGCGCCCCACGCCCAGGCGGTGCGAAGGCGCCTTGACCGATGAAGATGAAGGAATCGGGCTGAAGCCGCACGGACAGTGTGCGACGGGTATCACTATGGTCGAGCAACCCCGCATCGCTCATGTGGTATCGGACGCCTTCGCCCATATCGCTGACATTCATGCAGCCGCCCAACGCCATGAGCGCCAGCAGCAAGACCAGGCTACGCATCTTTTTCTCCAGAGCCGGCGACGAAAAACCGGCGAACAGCCGCGTGATGCAGCTTTTGCGCCAGGTTCCGACACCCATTGCTTCACTGTCGCGGCGCCTGCCTGGATCCGGAGTTGCGCGTTTGGGTTGCCTCAGCCTGCGGGGTCCGGATCACGCTTGCGCTTGTTGCCCATGCGCACACCGATGTCCATGAGGAACTGGAAGAAACCTTCCTGATCTTCCAGGACATTGCTCCAGAACGGCGAATGGTAGAGGGCCACCGCGCCATGGACCAGTGCCCAGGCTGCGCAATAGTGGAAGTATGGAGGCACGTCCTCAAGCTTGCCCTCGCTGATCCGACCTTTGATCAACAGGGTAAGGCGGTCGAAATTGGAGGCGCGAATGCTGTGCAGCTCCTGAACCAGCTCCGGCACCTGGTTGCCCTTGACTACCTTTTCTTCGAGACGGTCGAACAGCCGATAGCGCTGGGGATCGCGCATGCGGAACTCGAAATAGGCGCGCGACAAGGCTTCCTTGTCGCGATCGACATCGGCCGAATGCAGCAGGGCATTCAGATCACGTTCATAGTCCAGCATGAGGCGCAGGTAGATTTCGGCCTTGGACTTGAAGTGCTTGTAGATGGTGCCTTTGCCGATACCCACGGCATCGGCGATCATCTCGACGGTGACGCTGTCTTCACCCTGTTCGAGAAACAGCTTCAGCGCCGTATCGAGGATCTCTTGTTCGCGGCGGCGAAACTCACGGACCTTACGAGGTTCTTTCTGCATATGAAGAAGGACTGGATGAAAAAAGAAGCAGATTATTATGCCTATCTTGCAGGAAATTGCACGGATCATCCGTTCATATCAATGTTTCATGATGAGTTTGCGCAGTCGCGCGGATAGAGACGAGCGCCGGATGGGTGCAACACCTAGGCTGTCGGGCCAAGCCGAAAAAAGCCGCGCAACGCCTGGTTCAACGCTCGATAGTGCTTTCAAAGCGCAATGATTCCCCGTCGTATTCCAAATCTGTTTAAAAAATGAGCGATTGCCAGTGGCGCGCGGCCAAACATGACCAATACTAGAAGTGTTGACACGGCACACCCCCCAGTGCCGTGCTGATAAAGGTGCCTACGGACCGTGCACCTTTGTTTTACTCCTAATGGTCTTGACCCGGATTCCTCCCCCAGAACCCGGGTTTTTTTTATCTGCTGGGGGTTACCTTCAGAGTGCTTGCGACCGCTTCTCGCGGCCATCGGTACATCGCTATCAAGCAACCCGAGCCAGGGGGAATAGTCGCTTGAAATTGTCAGTGGTCTGCCGAGCCAGACGCTCATAGGATTCGCCTCGCACCTGAGCGATGAACTCGGCCACTTCGCGCACGTACTGCGGCAGATTGGGCTTGCCGCGGTAAGGGATTGGCGCAAGGTAGGGCGAATCGGTTTCCACCAGCAAGCGATCGGCGGGGACCTGGCGCGCCACTTCGCGCAGGCCGTCGGCATTGCGGAAGGTAACGATGCCCGACAACGAGATGTAGTAGCCAAGGTCCAGCGCCGCCTTGGCCATGTCCCAGTCTTCGGTAAAGCAGTGCAGAACCCCGGCTTGGGGCAGGCTTGCTTCACGCAACAGAGTCAGTGTGTCGGCACGCGCGGCGCGCGTATGGACGATCACCGGCTTGCCAGTCAGGCGTGAAGCTTCCAGGTGCAAGCGGAAGGATGTCTGCTGGAGCTCGGCGGCTTCCGGCTCATAGTGATAGTCGAGTCCCGTTTCACCGATGGCTACCACATGCGGATGCGTCAGCTCCCGCAGCAGCCACTCCAACGCTGGTGCTTCGCCGGGCGCGAGATCCAAGGGGTGTATACCGACGGAGCAATCGACATCGGCATACTGCTCGCTCAATGACTTCACCGCGCCGGCATTCTCGGCGCTCACCCCGATACACAGGAAATGCCCGACACCGCGATCACGGGCGGCCTGCAGCGCGGCATCGAGCGAGCCCTGGTGGGCAGTCAGGTCAAGACGGTCAAGGTGACAATGGGAATCTACGAGCATGGGAAATAGCACACATGAAAAAAATGGAGGATGACCAGGCTCAACGCGAACCCGGCAACTGGGCCCAGAATGCCAGCAGCGCCTCGAGCAACAGAACACGATTGAGGTTGGCCTTGCCGAGCACCTTCTGACGCTGCTCGAGGATCCACGCCTGGATCTCCAGGACCTTGTCCTGTCGACTTTTCTGCGCGAGGTATTGGATGACCTTGCGCATGTCAGCCATGCCCAGGCCCTCTTCGTCCTGTGTCAGTTGATAGCGCAGGACGCGATACGACCAGTCGCAGAACCAGTCGAACAGCAGCAACAAGGGAATGCCATTCCACGCCTCGGCCAGCTGACTGGGCGACTGCTGCTGCTTGAGAAGCTTCTTGACCCCTTCAGTGACCAACGCCCGCTGCTCGCGAACACCCTGCGCCTGCAGGCTGACGGCAGTCAAGGGCGAGCCGGCAGCCAGGCTGAGCAGTTCATCGCGCTCCACTTCATCACAGTCAGGCAGCGCCGTGGCGAGCCACTCCTGGCTCTGGGCCAGACTAGGCTGCGGACAGGCGACTTGCTGGCAGCGGCTCTTGATGGTGGGCAATAGACGGCTCGGCTGATGGCTGACCAACAGCAGGACGGTGTTGCCGGACGGCTCCTCGAGGCTCTTGAGCAGCGCGTTGGAAGCGTTGACGTTCATGGCCTCGACCGGCTCGATCAAGATCACCTTGCGTCCACCCAGTTGCGCGGTCTGGACCACGAAGGACACCAGGTCGCGAACCTGGTCCACCTTGATCGGCTTGTCGGCGTCTTCCGGCTCCAGTACGAAATTGTCCGGATGGCTACCCGCCTTGAGCAGCAGGCAAGACTTGCACTGCCCACAAGCGTCCAGCGCCTGCGGTCGCTGGCATAACAGACGCGCCATGAGCCGCTCTGCCAGCGCACGCTTGCCGATCCCTTGCACACCATGGAGCAGGTAGGCGTGGGCATGCTGCTGACGTCCGGCCAGTTGCTGCCATGACGCCTGCTGCCACGGATAGGCTTCAGCCACGGTACCGCTCCAGGATGACCGGCACCAGGCCATCGAGGGTACGCTGTACGGTGTCGAGTGGCTGCGCCGCATCCAGCAGGCTGTAACGCTGCGGTTCACGGCGCGCTCGTTCCAGGTAGGCGTGACGAACGGCCTCGAAGAAGGCCAGGCCCTCCTGCTCGAAACGATCCAGACGGCCGCGAGCGGCAGCGCGGGCCAGGCCGACCTCCACGGGGAGGTCGAAGACCAGGGTCAGGTCAGGGCGCAGATCCCCCTGGACGAAGCGCTCCAGGATCGCGATGCGTTCGACCGACAGGCCACGTCCACCACCCTGGTAGGCGTAGGTCGCATCCGTGAAGCGGTCGCACAGTACGATTGCGCCACGCGCCAATGCCGGACGAATGACCTGCGCCAGGTGCTGGGCACGCGCGGCGAACACCAGCAGCAGCTCGGTATCGGCATCCATCACTTCATCGCTCGGTGCCAGCAGCAGCTCTCGGATCCGCTCGGCGAGGGGCGTTCCGCCCGGCTCGCGCGTCAGAAGCACGTCCAGGCCCCGCTCGCGCAACCGCGCCGCCAGGTATTCTCGATTGGTGCTCTTGCCCGCACCTTCCGGGCCTTCCAGGGTAATAAACAAGCCGCTCACAGGCAGTCCTTCAATTGATCAGCGAGTTGCCGGCTCTTCGGCCGGCGCAGAGTCGGGAGTCAGTACAGGCACCTCGGTGCCGGGCGCAGGGTTGCCATCAGATGGCTCGATGTGGTCATCCGGCGATGGCGTGGCTGGCTCGTCGGTAGCGCCCTGCTCCCCGGTAGTCGGCGCGGCGGCGTCGCCGCTATCGTTACCCGACTGCGGCGCCGGGCTCGAGCGATAGTCCGAGCGACGCTTGAGCTGGTATTCGCGCACCGCCGTATTGTGTTCATCCAGGTCATCGGAGAAGACGTGGCTGCCGTCACCCCGGGCCACGAAGTACAGGCTTTTGCCTTCCAGGGGGTTGAGCGCGGCGTGGATCGCCTCGCGTCCGACCATGGCGATCGGCGTCGGCGGCAAACCGGTCATGGTATAGGTGTTATAAGGCGTCGGTTCGCGCAAGTCGGCTCGGGTAATACGACCGTTATAGCGCTCGCCCATGCCATAGATCACCGTGGGGTCGGTCTGCAGCATCATCCCCAGGCGCAAACGACGGATGAACACACCGGCGATCTGGCCACGCTCCTGCGGAACACCGGTTTCCTTTTCCACCAGGGACGCCATGATCAGGGCCTGGTAGGGGTCACGGTAAGGCAGGTCGGTGGAACGCTGGGCCCATTCGCGCGCCAGGACTTCCTCCAAGCGCATGTAGGCCTGTTGCAGCAGCTCCACATCGGTCATGCCGCGCACGAAACGGTAGGTATCCGGGAAGAAGCGTCCCTCGGGGAAGACACCGGTGTGACCCAGCTTGTCCATCACCTCGGCATCGGAAAAACCATCGAGAGTCTGGGTGATCTTTTCATGACGGGCGATCGCGCTACGGACCTGACGGAATGTCCAGCCTTCGACCAAGGTCATGCTGTATTGCACGACCTCTCCGCGTCGCCAGGCTTCGAACATGTCTTGCACGGTCATTCCTGGGGACAGGCGGTATTCACCAGTATGCAGCGGCACACCCGCCATATTGAATCGCCAGTACAGACGCAACCAGAAAGCGTCGTCGAGGATGCCCTCGCCTTCCAGGCGATAGAACATGCGGTTCGGTGTAGTCCCAGTAGGCACATCGAGCATCTGCTCCTGCGTGACCTGCAGGGGTTGATCCAGGGCGGAGTGTACCTTCCAGGCCGACCAGCCCACTGCCAGCCCAGCCAGAATCAAACACATTTCCAGCAACAGCAGGAATTTACGTCTCACGAATCAGGCATCCAATAGCGTTTGGGCAACGGCCTGCAGTCTACGGGTCAGCGATCCTGGCGGCCAGTTCGAGGCGGCGAATGCGCGGACCGGCCAGACCCCGTAGACACTGTTGCAGAGGAAAACTTCATCGGCCTTTTCCAGGTCCGACAGTGACAGGTCCCTGATCTGAACAGGGATCCCGAGGCCGGGCGCCAGGTCCAGCAAGGCGGCGCGCATCACACCGGCGACGCCGCAGCGACTGAGGCAAGCGGTCTGCAGCACGCCGTCGCGGACGATGAAAAGGTTGCTGTAGACCCCCTCGATCACCCGCCCGCTGGTGTCGCGCATCAGCCCCTCGGCATGCTCGCTATCCTGCCATTCGGCGCGCGCCAACACCTGCTCCAGACGGTTGAGATGTTTGAGCCCGGCAAGGCGTGGTTGTTCCGCCAGACGGGTGCTGCAAGGGTACAGGCGTACGCCGTGCTCGCCGTTGCCGGCCGGATAACCAGGCGCTGGGGTGCCTTGAAGAATGCGACGCGACAAGGCCCCGTCAGCCGGCGCATAGCCACGCTGACTGTCACCGCGAGTGAGGATCAGCTTGGCCACGCCATTATCCAAGGCCCTGGCGTAGCGCAGGACCTCGTCACGCACAAGGGCGATATCGACCGGGATCGCCAAACGCTGGCAACCCAGCGCGAGGCGCCCCAGGTGACCTTCCAGCAAAGCCGGATGACCAGCCCTGACCGCAATGGTCTCGAACAGACCATCGCCGTAGGCCAGTCCACGATTCTGCAGATTGACCGCAGTCGCAGGTTGGCCATCTATCCAGCCATGCATCAGTCGGCGAACCGGCGGAATACCAGCGAGCCGTTGGTCCCGCCAAAGCCGAACGAGTTGGACAGCACGACATCGATTGGCATCTGGCGTGCCTCATGCGGCACGAAATCCAGGTCACAACCTTCATCGGGCTCATCCAGGTTGATCGTGGGGGGGGCTACCTGATCCCTGATGGCCAACACGCTGAAGATCGCCTCCACGGCACCCGCGGCGCCGAGCAGATGACCGGTCATCGACTTCGTCGAACTGACCGCGAGCTGCTGGGCATGGCTTGCGAACACACGCTTGATCGCTGCCACTTCTGCCAGATCGCCTGCCGGGGTCGAGGTGCCATGGGCATTGATGTACTGGACCTGTGCAGCCTCCAGGCCGGCATCGCGCAGGGCATTGGCCATGCAGCGAGCAGCACCGGCGCCATCGGCAGGTGGCGAAGTCATGTGGAAGGCGTCGCCACTCATGCCGAAACCGACAAGCTCGGCGTAAATCGTGGCTCCGCGCGCCTTGGCATGCTCGAGTTCCTCGAGCACCAGAGCACCAGCGCCATCGGACAGCACGAAGCCATCCCGACCCTTGTCCCACGGACGACTCGCGCGAGACGGTTCGTCATTGCGTGTCGAAAGCGCGCGGGAAGCACCAAAGCCACCCATGCCCAGACCACAGGCCGCCATCTCGGCACCACCGGCGATCATCACATCGGCTTCGCCGTGGACGATATTGCGCGCCGCCATGCCGATACAATGCGTACCCGTGGTGCAGGCAGTCGCAATGGCATAGTTGGGGCCTTGCAGCCCCAGGTGGATCGACAGGAAGCCGGAAATCATGTTGATGATCGATCCAGGCACGAAGAACGGCGAAATCCGCCGCGGGCCCTGCTCATGCAAGGTCCTGCTGGTTTCTTCGATGTTGGTCAGCCCACCGATCCCCGAGCCCATGGCCACGCCAATGCGCTCACGGTTGGCATCGGTGACTTCCAACCCTGCGCTGCGCACGGCCTGGAACCCGGCCGCCAGGCCGTACTGGATGAACAGGTC
This sequence comes from Pseudomonas capeferrum, assembly GCF_013523055.1. Lineage (GTDB taxonomy): Bacteria > Pseudomonadota > Gammaproteobacteria > Pseudomonadales > Pseudomonadaceae > Aquipseudomonas > Aquipseudomonas capeferrum_A. The sequence continues at coordinate 16,944 of NZ_JAAMQM010000033.1, forward strand.
GAGCTTGCGAGCCTCCTTGGCCGACATGTACTGCTCGATCTCGAAACCCTTCACCGAGCCGCCAAAACGGGTGGAGTAGGCAGACAGGTCCGTATGCTCGATCGGACCGATCCCACTGCGGCCAGCCAGAATGCCCTGCCAGGTGCTCGGTACATCGGTACCCAGTGGCGACAGCATACCCATACCAGTGACCACGACGCGTCTACGCGACACAGTACTCTCCTTATTCTATTCACGAGGTGCGTTGCCCTTTGATTCGCGAGGGCAAATGAAAGGCGACGGACCCTGCGGTTCTCGCAAAGAAAAAACCGCACGCCAGTCAAGGCAGTGCGGTTTTTCCCGACAAGAAGCGTCGACTACAAACGTCTTAGGCCTGGTGGCTGTTGACGTAGTCGATAGCCGCTTGAACGGTAGTGATTTTCTCGGCTTCTTCGTCAGGAATCTCGGTCTCGAATTCCTCTTCCAGAGCCATCACCAGCTCGACGGTGTCAAGCGAATCGGCACCCAGGTCTTCGACGAAGGAAGAGGTGTTCTTCACTTCTTCTTCCTTGACGCCCAGTTGCTCGGCGACGATTTTCTTGACGCGTTCTTCGATGGTGCTCATACCTATTTTTCACTCCTAATGAATATATGTCAGGCAGCTGGCCGGTGGACAAGTTTATAGAAAGACGCCTGCTTTTCAAGCGTAATGCACCTCGAACCTGACACTCACCCTCTGCCTGGAATCTGGTGGCAGCTTTATAACGGATTTCAGCGTGCGAGTATGACTCTTTTTCGAGGCAATCCGTCACATTGAGTTGCAGGGTTACATATACATCCCGCCGTTCACTGGCACGGTGGCGCCGGTGACATAGGCTGCACCGTCGGATGCCAAGAACGCAACTACTTTGGCGATTTCGTCGGCGTGACCCAGGCGACCCAGCGGGATCTGAGTCAGCAGGCCCTCACGGTGCGCTTCGGGCAGCTCGCGCGTCATGTCCGTATCGATGAAGCCTGGGGCTACCGAATTGACGGTAATACCACGCGATCCGACTTCACGCGCCAAGGCTCGACTGAAACCTTCCAGGCCCGCCTTGGCTGCAGCGTAGTTCACCTGGCCGACATTGCCCATGGCGCCGACGACCGAACCGATGCTGATGATACGACCCCAGCGTGCCTTGGTCATGCCACGCAGCACAGCCTTGGACAGACGGTAGAGGCTGTTGAGATTGGTATCGACAACGTCGAACCACTCGTCATCTTTCATGCGCAGCATGAGGTTGTCACGCGTGATGCCTGCGTTGTTGACCAGGATCGCCGGTGCACCGTATTGGGCCTGGATAGTGGCCAGAGTGGCCTCGACCGACTCGCGGTCGGTGACGTTGAGCGCCAAGCCAGTGCCGGTCACACCGTTTTCCTTCAGGGTCGCGGCAATACGCTCGGCACCGGACTCCGTGGTAGCGGTACCGATCACGGTGGCGCCCATGCGACCCAGTTCCAGGGCGATGGCCTGGCCGATGCCACGACTGGCGCCGGTGACCAGTGCAACTTTACCTTGCAGGCTCATGCAAGTTTCTCCGAATTCAGGCCAGCGCCGCGCGAGTGGCGGCGACAGCGTCAGGGGTATTGAGGTTGTAAGTGGTCACGCCTTCGGCGCAGCGCTTGTTCAGGCCCGCCAGGACCTTGCCAGGGCCGCACTCGACCAGATTCACGGCGCCTTGCGCCGCCAGGCGCTGCACGCACTCGACCCAGCGGACCGGCTTGTACAGCTGTTCGAGCAGGTCGTGCTTGAGGGTCTCGAGGTCAGCCGCAACCGCGGCGCTGACGTTCTGGACCACGGGAATCTCTGGCGCCTTCCAATCGATGGCGTTGACCGCCTCGGCGAAGCGCTCGGCGGCGGGACGCATCAGCTCGCAATGCGAAGGCACGCTGACCGCCAGCGGCAGCGCGCGCTTGGCGCCTGCGGCCTTGCACAGCTCGACGGCCCGATCGACGGCAGCCTTGCTGCCGGCGATGACTACCTGGCCCGGGGAGTTGAAATTGACCGCGCTGACCACTTCGTCTTCCGCGGCTTGCGCGCAGATGTCCACGACGACGTTATTTTCCAGGCCGAGAATCGCCGCCATGGCGCCATGCCCTGCCGGCACTGCTTCCTGCATCAGTTGGCCGCGGCGCTCGACCAGCTTGACCGCTTCGGCCAGGGTCAGGCTGCCCACAGCGACCAAGGCACTGTATTCGCCCAGGCTGTGGCCCGCCACGTAGGCGGGACGCACGCCGCCCTCGGCCAGCCACAAGCGCCACAGCGCGATGGAGGCGACAAGGATGGCCGGTTGAGTCTTGTCGGTTCGGTTGAGTTGTTCTTCCGGGCCTTCCTGGACAAGCTTCCAGAGATCGTAACCCAGAGCCTCGGAGGCCTCGCGAAAGGTTTCAATGATCAGTGGCTGCTGCGCGCCGAGCTCGGCGAGCATGCCCAGCGACTGAGAACCTTGACCGGGAAAGACGAATGCGAGGGATGCAGACATTGAACAAGCCCTTATGATCTAGTCGTCGAATGATAGGTATCGCGCGCATGGCACAACACGGAAACTGAAAACTTGGATGAAAACGAAAACCAAGTGGTCACATTTAACCACCTCATGACGGATCCGCCTAAAGCAACAGGTCTTCCAGGCGACCATGCAGACGCTGCGGCAACCCCTCCTGGATCTCGATCAGCGCGCGCTGGATCGCACTCTGGAAGCCTTGCACGCCCGCGGCACCGTGGCTTTTTATCACGATACCCTGCAACCCGAGGAAACTTGCGCCATTATGACGCGCGGGCGCCAGGTCGGCCTGCAGCCGCTTGAGCAGCGGCATCGCCATGAGCCCCGCCATGCGCGCGAATGCCCCACCCTTGAACAGAGCCTCGATACGCGCGGCAATCATGGTAGCCAATCCTTCGCTCGACTTTAGCAGGATATTGCCAACGAATCCGTCGCAGACCACCACGTCGGCCTCGCCGCGGTACAGGCCGTCACCTTCGACGAAGCCGATATAGTTTAGCCCCCGGGCATTCTGCAGAAGGCTGGCGGCCAGCTTCACTTGCTGGTTGCCCTTGATGTCCTCGATACCGATATTGAGCAGCGCCACGCGCGGGCGCTGAACACCCAGCGCCTGAGCGGCAACCGAGCCCATCACCGCGAATTGGTGGAGGTGCTCGGCGGTGCAATCGACATTCGCCCCCAGGTCCAACAACTGACAATAGCCGGTCCGGGTGGGAATGGCCGCCACCATCGCCGGGCGATCGACGCCTGGCAATGTCTTGAGAACGAAGCGCGACAGCGCCATCAGCGCGCCGGTATTGCCAGCACTGACGCAGGCGTGCGCCTTCCCATCCCGCACCAGCTCGAGGGCAACGCGCATCGATGAATCCGGCTTGCCTCGTAGTGCCTGGGAGGGCCGTTCGTCCATGCCGATCACTTCGCTGGCAGCCACGATCTGCAGGCGCGCGCGATTCGCCACCGGCTGGCTGGCAAGAAGGTCTTCAAGGAGAGAGGGTTGACCGACAAGGGTCAGGTGCAGCGAAGGTGTAGCCGAAAGGCAGGCAATGCATGCCTGGACAATGCTGCGGGGACCGAAGTCCCCGCCCATTGCGTCGATCGCGATGATCTGAGCGGACAAGGTTTACTCGTCAGCGCCCTTGTCGATCACTTTACGGCCACGGTATACGCCTTCTGGCGAAACGTGGTGACGCAGGTGAACTTCACCGGTAGTTTTTTCTACCGACAGCGCGTTTTCCGACAAGGCATCGTGCGAACGACGCATGTCACGGGCAGAGCGGGATTTTTTGTTCTGCTGAACAGCCATAATTGATTAACTCCTAAACGTTTGGGTCACGCTTTAACTGCGCCAAAACACTGAACGGGTTGGACCGCGATACCTCGTCCTTGCTCGGTTCGGGCTCATTTACGCCCGCCGGCTGCTGGCATTCTTCCGGATGATGAGCAGGCACGATAGGCAGGGCGAGCAGCAGCTCTTCCTCGACCAGCGCCTGCAGATCCAAAGGATCTTCGCCCAGTTCCAGCACGTCATAACCTTTCGGCAACGACTGGGTATTCGCACCCTCCTTCACCACGGCGTAGGTACACTCGCTGTGGATCGGCAGGGTGACCTGCTCAAGACAACGCTGGCAAATCATCTTGACCTCGACGTCGAGTTCGCTGTGGCATACCACAACGTTCTGTTCGTCTCGCTCAAAATCGAATTTGACCTGCACCGTACCGACAGAATCGGAAAGCGGGTCGCAGAGTCTTTCCAAATCGGCGAGCGGAAGCGAACCCTGGAGGGTTACGCCGCGATCAGCCAATTTGCGCGGGTCAACGTGAGGTGGAATCGGGTCATTCAACATAGGCGCAGCATTCTAGGGATGCCCCCTCCCCCTGTCAAAGGAAATTCCGCGGCATCTCGCATGTTAGAATCCGCGCACCTGTCCAGGAGTCTTCCATGCTTCCTTTGTTATTGGCTTCCAGCTCTTCTTACCGACGCGAATTGCTGCAGCGCCTGCGCCTGCCCTTTACCTGCGCCAGCCCCGACATAGACGAGCAGCGCCTTGCCGGCGAAGGCGCAGGCGACCTGGTACGCCGACTTTCCCGACAAAAGGCGCACGCCTTGGCAGGCGCATATCCCCGCCATTTGATCATCGGTTCGGATCAGGTAGCGGTACTTGGCGAGCAGATCCTTGGCAAACCCCATACCTTCGAGCGCGCCTGCGAGCAATTGCTGGCCGCCAGCGGGCAGCAGGTCACCTTCCTGACCGGCGTGGCGTTGCTCAACAGCGAAACCGGAACGTGCCAGGTCGACTGCATCCCCTTCACGGTGAACATGCGCGAACTGGATGTGGCGTGCATCGAGCGTTATGTCGAAGCCGAACGGCCTTTCGACTGCGCAGGCAGCTTCAAGGCCGAAGGTCTCGGCGTCAGTCTGTTCCAGAGCACACACGGCCCCGATGCGACCAGCCTGATCGGGCTGCCCCTGATCCGACTGGTGGACATGCTGGCCCAGGAAGGCGTGTGCATCCCCTGATAGACAAAAAAGCCGACCATCAGATCAAAGCCAGCCACTCGAGCAAAGACATTCGATCATATGCCAAAGCATATTTGGCAGCTCTTGAACCTTCCGATGCCGAAGCCCTATCGCGGGGCAAGCCCCCTCGCCACCTGTATGCGGTGTAGCCAAGACTACGTGTCCAGTGGCGAGCGGGCTTGCCAGCAGCATCACTGAAGGCTCGCAAGCCGAACGATCAGCCCTGGCATCGAAATCTGATGCCTGACTGACATCAACCACCAGACTGGCTTTTCAAGACATCAGCGCAAGGCAGGGCCCTGGAAGCCCATCCACATCGCCAGGCGCTCGGCCACGCTGGCACCCAGGCGCTTGGAGAAGCGATCGAACGGCGATTCCTGAACCGTGAAGTCCACCAGGTTCTTCTCGCCCACGACCTCACGCGCCACGTAGCCGGCACTGCCCAGACCATCCACCAGACCCAAGTCCAGGGCTTGCTCACCCGACCAGACCAGGCCACTGAACAACTCAGGATGCTCCTTGTCCTTCAGGCGCTCGCCTCGCCCCTGCTTGACACTGGCAATGAACTGGCGATGGGTGGTTTCCAGCACACCCTGCCAGAAGGCCGTCTCGTCCGGCTTTTGCGGCTGGAAGGGATCGAGGAATGCCTTATGCTCACCTGCTGTATAGGTACGCCGCTCGACACCCAACTTCTCCATGGCGCCCACGAAACCATAACCCGCCGCGGTCACACCAATCGAGCCGACAAGGCTGGACTTGTCAGCGTAGATCTGGTCCGCCGCGCTGGCGATGTAATAGGCTCCGGAAGCCCCCAGGTCGGTGATCACCGCGTAGAGCTTGATCGCCGGATATTCGGCACGCAGGCGCCGGATCTCGTCATAGACGTAGCCGGACTGCACCGGACTGCCACCCGGACTGTTGATACGCATCAACACCGCCCTGGTACCGGAATCCTTGAATGCTTCCCGCAGGCTGCTGATCAGGTTGTCGGCACTGGCCGGCTCCTGGTCGGCAATCATTCCGCGCACCTCGATCAATGCAGTGTGACTACCGCTGCGCGAAGCGGCCTTGTCCACATCCATGAACGGCAGGAACAGCGCCAGAATGCCGAACAGGTAGACGAAGGTGAGCAGCTTGAAGAAGATCCCCCACCGCCGCGCCCGCCGCTGCTCCTGAACGCCGGCCAACAGGGTCTTCTCCAGCAGCTTCCAGCCCTTGCGCTCTTCCCGGTCATCGGGCTCCTGGGATTCTTGGGACTCTGGCGCTTTCCACTCGTCAGCCATGCTTACCTACCCCGGGTTATGAGTGCGCGAACCAGCCAGCCAGTCGCGCAACTGCGAAAAATGATCGATGCATACTTGCGGACCGAACTCGCTCAAGGCCTCCAGCGACATCGCGCCATAACCCACAGCGACCGAGTGCATGCCCGCATTGCGCGCCATCAACAGATCGAACGAGGAATCTCCGACCATCAGCGCACGCTGCGGTTCGACAGCGCAGTGCGCGAGAATCTCCTCGAGCATCCGCGGGTGCGGCTTGCCACGTGTCTCATCGGCGCCGCGAGTGACATCGAAGTAGTTTTCCCAACCGTTGGCTTTCAGTACCCGATCCAGGCCGCGCCGCGCCTTGCCGGTTGCCACGGCCAGGCGGTAGCCCTCGGCGCGAAACGCTTCCAGCGACTCGCTGACACCGTCGAACAGCGGCGAAGGCTGCTCGTCCAGAGCCATGTAGACATCGGCGTAGTGCCTGCGCAGGGTCTGGACCTGCGCGGCATCCAGGTGCGGATAGAGAGTCAGGATGGCTTCGTCGAGCGCCAGGCCGATGATACCCTTGATCGCTTCCTCGGCGCGGAGCGCTTCGCCCGCGCGCTCGGCCGCCAGGTTCATGGCCAGGACGATACGGCCGATGGAGTCGGCCAAGGTGCCGTCCCAATCGAAGATCAGCAGCTCGTAATCACGTCGCACTCAGACGCTCCACGGTCTTGGCCCACATCTCGTCGACCGGCGCCTCGAGTTTCAGCTCGCCACCGTCAGGCAAGGGTACGGTCAGTGCGTAGGCATGCAGGAACAGCCGCTTGCCGCCCAACTCGCGGATCTCGCGACTGAAGTCCTCGTCGCCGTACTTGTTGTCACCGGCAATGCAGTGCCCGGCATGCAGGGTGTGCACACGGATCTGATGGGTACGCCCGGTGATGGGGCGCGCCTCGACCAGGGTGGCGAACTCGCCGAAGCGGCGCAGCACACGGAAGACGGTCAAGGCGTCCTTGCCCTCTTCGTTCACTTCGACCATGCGCTCACCCGAGCGCAGGTTGCTCTTCTGCAAGGGCGCATTGACCTGCTTCTTCGAGGTCGCCCAATGGCCACGCACCAACGCCATGTAGCGCTTGTCGACACCGTCGCCGCGCAACGCGGCGTGCAGATGGCGCAGCATGCTGCGTTTCTTGGCAATCATCAGCAAGCCGGACGTGTCGCGATCCAGGCGATGCACGAGCTCGAGCTCCTTGGCATCCGGACGCATCTGACGCATCGCTTCGATCACGCCGAAGCTCAGGCCGCTGCCGCCATGCACGGCGATACCCGTCGGCTTGTTCAGCACGATCAGGGCCTTGTCTTCATAGACGATGGCGGCTTCCAGGCGCTGCAACAGGCCCTGCGCCACCGGCGCGGGCTCGTCGCGCTCGGGCAGGCGCACGGGCGGCACGCGTACCACGTCGCCGGCCTGCAGTTTGTACTCGGGCTTGATACGCCCTTTGTTCACTCGCACTTCACCCTTGCGCAGGATTCGGTACACCAGGGTCTTGGGTACCCCCTTGAGCGCGGTGATGAGGAAGTTGTCTATGCGTTGGCCGGCAAGCTCCGGCGCGACCTCGATCAGCTGAACGCCGGGGGTCGGGGGGGTTTTGGTCGTCATGGCGCCGATCATAACAATTTTTTATGGATTTGAAGCACTTAATGATTACTGCTATAGTCGCGAACGCCGCCCACCAGCGGCAGGCCAGCGGTACACGGCTTGGAGTCGGCCCCTGACCAACGCAATTCTAGAGGACGCGAGGCCGTCCGACGGGGTTTTCGCCAGTTTAACGAATTGCCTGGAATCGCCACCAGCGTCGGCTAGAGAAGATCGAAAAAAAACGACAAGTGCGGTGTTTCACCTCCTTCCTGTTCTTTTTCCTTGCACTCTGCCTGCACCGTCGCTTCCACGCAGCGCCTGGCGAATGCTTCGGAAATACCTGCCTTGGACATGAATGCGCCAGCTCTAGAACCGGGGCTGGTAAAAAATGCAACCCGTTGCGGATTCAGCGCGCGGCAGCACCCGAATTTTCAGGGATACGTGCAGGGTGGAGATGCACAACCCTCGGACCGTGTAGCACTGCGTCCGGCCACCGACCCACTGTTTGGCTCGGCGAGCGGACCCGGTCCTGATCAAGATGCCCCCGGGCGTCCACGACCGAAGGCTGATTCCTCCTCCTGCCTGAGTGCACTAGGCACCGCAGCAAACAGGACGCGTCGTCGCGACATCGACAGCGCCGGGCAACCGGCAAGGATCGAGCATCGCTGGACACGGGGGTGGCTCGCCACCCTTTGCGCACCCTGGCACAGACCCTGAGAAGTCGTGTGTGCCGAACGCCGTTTCCGGCAGCCCGGAAACCGACGGTACAACATGAAAAGAATGCTGATCAACGCAACTCAACCCGAAGAGTTGCGTGTAGCTCTGGTAGATGGCCAACGCCTCTATGACCTGGACATCGAGTCCGGCGCCCGCGAGCAGAAGAAAGCCAACATCTACAAGGGTCGCATCACCCGGATCGAACCCAGCCTCGAAGCCGCCTTCGTCGACTTCGGCTCCGAACGTCACGGCTTCCTGCCGCTGAAGGAAATCTCCCGCGAATACTTCAAGAAGGCCCCCGAAGGCCGAGTCAACATCAAGGAAGTATTGAGCGAAGGCCAGGAAGTCATCGTCCAGGTCGAGAAGGAAGAGCGCGGCAACAAGGGCGCGGCCCTTACCACCTTCATCAGCCTGGCCGGTCGCTACCTGGTGCTGATGCCCAACAACCCACGCGCCGGCGGCATCTCTCGTCGCATCGAGGGCGAAGAACGCAACGAGCTGCGCGAAGCTCTCAATGGCCTGACCGTCCCGAGCGACATGGGCCTGATCGTGCGCACCGCCGGCCTGGGTCGCAGCAGCGAGGAAATGCAATGGGACCTCGACTACCTGCTGCAGCTCTGGACCGCGATCAAGGAAGCGTCCCTGGACCGCTCCGCGCCTTTCCTGATCTATCAGGAAAGCAACGTCATCATCCGCGCCATCCGCGACTACCTGCGCCAGGATATCGGCGAAGTGCTGATCGACAGCATGGACGCCCAGGAAGAGGCCCTCACCTTCATCCGCCAGGTGATGCCCCAGTACGCCAGCAAGGTCAAGCTCTACGAAGACAGCGTCCCGCTGTTCAACCGTTTCCAGATCGAAAGCCAGATCGAGACCGCCTTCCAACGCGTCGTCGACCTGCCATCGGGCGGCTCGATCGTCATCGACCCGACCGAAGCCCTGGTTTCCATCGACATCAACTCGGCGCGCGCCACCAAGGGTAGCGACATCGAGGAAACCGCGCTGCAGACCAACCTGGAAGCGGCCGAGGAAATCGCCCGCCAGCTGCGCCTGCGCGATATCGGCGGCCTGATCGTCATCGACTTCATCGACATGACTCCGGCCAAGAACCAGCGCGCCGTCGAAGAACGCGTGCGCGAATGCCTCGAAGCCGATCGCGCCCGTGTCCAGGTCGGTCGCATCTCGCGTTTCGGCCTGCTGGAGATGTCTCGCCAGCGCCTGCGTCCGTCGCTCGGCGAAAGCAGCGGTATCGTCTGCCCTCGTTGCAGCGGCACCGGTATCATCCGTGACGTCGAGTCGCTGTCGCTGGCCATCCTGCGCCTGATCGAGGAAGAAGCCCTCAAGGATCGCACCGCCGAGGTCCGCGCCCAGGTACCGATCCCGGTGGCAGCCTTCCTGCTGAACGAAAAACGCAATTCGATCACCAAGATCGAACTGCGCACCCGTGCACGCATCGTCATCCTGCCGAACGACCATCTGGAAACCCCGCACTTCGAAGTCCAGCGCCTGCGCGACGACAGCCCTGAAGCGCAAACCGGCCAGTCCAGCTACGAAATCGCCACTACCGAAACCGAAGAAGCGCCGCAACCGATCGCTACCCGCACCCTGGTACGCCAGGAAGCGGCCGTGAAGACCGCTCCCGCCCGTACCAGTGCGCCAGTTCCGGCTCAGACCGCACCACCGGAGCAGCCCGCCGCGCCCGTCGCTCCAGCACCGGCCCCAAGCATACCGGAGCCGAGCCTGTTCAAAGGCCTGGTCAAGTCGCTGGTCAGCCTGTTCGCCGGCAAGGAAGAGCCTGCCGCCGCCCCGGTGGTAGCACCGGAAAAGCCTGCTGCCGAACGCCCGCAGCGTAATGACGAGCGCCGCAATGGTCGTCAGCAGAGCCGTAACCGTAACGGTCGCCGCGATGAAGAACGCAAGCCGCGTGAAGAACGCGCCGAGCGAGCGCCGCGCGAAGAACGTGCGCCACGTGAAGAACGTGCGCCACGTGAAGAGCGCGCTCCCCGCGAAGAGCGTCAACCACGCCAGGCACGCGAGGATCGCCGCGGTAACCGCGAGGACCGCCCTGTCCGCGAACTGCGCGAACCGCTGGACGCGACACCGGTCGCTCGCGAGGAGCGTCAGCCGCGTGAAGAGCGTGTAACCCGTGAAGAGCGTCAACCGCGCGAAGAGCGTGCATTGCGTGAAGAGCGTACCCCTCGTGAAGAGCGTGTACCGCGTGAAGAGCGCGCCCCTCGTGAAGAACGTGCGGAAGCCGAACAGCGCGCCCCTCGCGCGGAGCGTAACGAAGAGCGTACCGAGGGCGAGCAACGCGCCCCACGCGCCGAACGTAACGCAGAGCGGACCGAAGGCGAGCAACGCGCTCCTCGTGCTGAACGTACCGAAGAGCGGACCGAAGGCGAGCAACGCGCCCCTCGCGCTGAACGTACCGAAGAGCGGACCGAAGGCGAGCAACGTGCTCCTCGTGCTGAACGTACCGAAGAGCGTGCCGAAGGCGAGCAACGTGCTCCTCGTGCTGAACGTACCGAAGAGCGTGCCGAAGGCGAGCAACGCGCTCCTCGCGCTGAACGTACCGAAGAGCATGCCGAAGACGAGCAACGCATCTCTCGCGAAGAGCGCCAGCCACGCCCACCGCGTGAAGAGCGCCAGTCACGTCCCGCCGAGCCGATTGGCGAAGCTGTCGAGGAAGAGCTGACAAACGAGGAATCGCAGGACGAGCAGCAGGAAGGTGGCGATGGCGAACGTCCTCGTCGTCGCTCCCGTGGCCAGCGTCGCCGCAGCAATCGTCGCGAGCGCCAACGCAATGTCAACGGTGAGCTGGAAGAAGGTAGCGAAGAGGGGGCCGAGGAACAGCACAAGGCTACCGAGCTGGGCGCCGACTTGGCCGCCGGTCTGGCAGTAACTGCCGCCGTCGCCTCCAGCAACATCAGCGCCAATGCCGAAGCCCAGGCCCATCAGCAGGCCGAACGCGCTTCCGCCCTTGTGGAGGAAACCGCGACAGCCGAAGTCGATAGCGAACAGGCTCCGGTCGAGTCGGCTGAACAAGTAGCACCGCAAGCCGTGACCCAAGCACCTGAAGTCGCGATCGCGCCGGTTGTCGAACAGCCGGTCACCGAGCCGGTCGCCGCTGTCGAGCCGACTGCCGACCCTGTGGTCGAAGTCGTGCCACCGGTAGCCGTCGAAGTGCCTGCCGTCGACGCGCCAGTGGTCGAGACACCAGCGGTCGAAGCCCCTGCGACCACCGCGACCGTGATCGAGGTGCAACCTGTGCACGCCGTTGCCGAACAGGCAGAAGCCGCTCCGACCACCGAAGCGCCAGCCGAGGCCAAGCCTGACGTGACCGAGCCAGCCCCGGTTGCCGTCGAGCCTGCCCCGGAGCCGAAAGCAGAACCCGCGACGGTCATGCTCTCCAACGGTCGAGCGCCGAACGACCCGCGCGAAGTGCGTCGTCGCAAGCGCGAGGCCGAAGCTGCCGCTGCCGCTGCCGCCCAGCAGCAATCGACCGTGGAAAGCGCTCCGTCTATCGACGAGTCAGTGCCAGTGATCGAGGAACCTGCAGCAGTGCAACGCGAGCCGAAAGCCTTGGAAACAACCGAGGAGCACAAGCCTCACGGTTGATCTCCCTGGCTGAATGAAAAAGCCCCGCCAGCTTTCGCTGGCGGGGCTTTTTCATGCCTGTCTGTCGAGACGTCCGCGACAGCGCAACGCACGTACGCGCCTAGCAACCCTCAATACAGGTTCGGCTCCATTTCCAGCTCCACGCCGAAGCGCTCGTGGATATCGGCCTGTATCTTTTGCGCCAGCGCCCGCAGCTGCGCCCCACTGGCCTGGCCGTAATTGACCAGTACCAGCGCTTGCAAGCGATGCACGCCCGCGTCCCCTTCCCTGTAGCCCTTCCAACCCGCTTGTTCGATCAACCATCCAGCCGCCAGCTTGGCCTGTCCGTCGGCCTGGGGATAGGCCACGACACCCGGATGGCTCGCGCGAATCCGCTCGGCGACAGCGACAGGTACGACAGGATTCTTGAAGAAGCTTCCCGCGTTGCCCAGCTCGGCAGGATCAGGGAGTTTTTCACGGCGAATGCTACAGATAGCTTCGCTGATTGCTTGCGCGGTCGGCTGCTCGATACCTTGCTCGGCCAGACGCTGCCGTACAGGTCCGTAGTCAAGCTGGGGGCGCAGTGCGCGCCCAAGGGCGAAACATACCCGCAAAATCAACCAACGACCCACCTGACGCTTGAACAGGCTGTCACGATAACCGAATGCGCAAGCTTCCGTGCCGAACTCACGCAGCTCGCCCGTCTGCCGATCCAAGGCGGTCAGGCCCGCGAATACATCCTTGATCTCGACCCCATAGGCGCCGACATTCTGCATCGGCGCGGCACCCACGGTGCCTGGAATGAGACTGAGGTTTTCCAATCCGGCAAACCCCTGCGCCAGGCTCCATTGCACGAAGGGGTGCCACGGCTCACCAGCTTCGGCCTCCACCACAATGCGCTCGCCGTCATCCTGCACTACACGTCGTCCACGGCTGGCCATATGCAGGACCAGCCCTTGCACATCGCCCGTAAGCAGCACATTGCTGCCACCACCCAGTACCAGCACCGGCAGCTGTCGCGCGGCCGCCTCGGCGAGGGCGTCGCGGACCTCATCGTCGTTGTGTGCCTGGGTGAAATACTGTGCTTTCACATCGATGCCGAAGCTGTTGTATGGCTTGAGCGAAACCTGCTGCTGCCAATGCTCGGTCATAGACGCCCCTTGATTTCGACGATCAGCGCCTGACAGGCGATTTCGATCAGATCCAGCACTTGCTCGAAGCCGGCCTCGCCACCGTAGTAAGGATCCGGCACTTCATCGAGTTCTGCACCGTAGCGTCTCAGGAACAGGTCCAGCTCGCCCGCCCCGCCGTGCGGACGCATGACACGCAAGTGAGCGAGATTGCTTTCGTCCATGGCCAGGACCAGGTCGTACTCGGCGAAATGCGCCGTGCTGACCTGCTGCGCGCGTTGGCGCGACAAGTCATAGCCACGCGCCATTGCCGCACGGCAGGTACGACTGTCCGGCGCCTTGCCCACATGCCAGTCGCCGGTTCCGGCAGAGGCGACATGGACCCGCGATGTCAGGCCAGCGGTTTGCAATTGATGACGCAGCACCCCTTCGGCGGTTGGCGAGCGGCAGATATTACCCAGGCAGACGAACAGAATACGCATCAGGCCTCCAGCAAGCGCCGGGCGCGCTCCAGGTCTTCGGCCGTGTCGACGCCCACGGGCGGTGCCTCGATAGCGTCGGCCACGTGAATGCGCACGCCATGCCAGAGTGCCCGCAGCTGTTCCAGCGACTCGGTCTGCTCCAGCCAGCATGGGCCCCAGGCAACGAAGTCCCGCAGGAAGCCGACCCGGTAGGCATACATGCCGATATGGCGACGATAAGGCACACCGTCCGGCAGTTGCTCGCGCGTCCTGGCGAAGGTATCCCGTGCCCATGGCAGCGGCGCGCGGCTGAAGCTCAGGGCCAGGCCGTTCTTGTCGCTGACAACCTTGACCGCGTTGGGATTGAACACCACCTCGGGCTCGCTGATCGGCTCGGCCAGGGTCGCGATACCCGCTTCCGGGTGAGCCGCCAGGTTGGCCGCCACCTGGTCGATGATCACAGGAGGTATCAGCGGCTCGTCGCCCTGGACATTGACCACGATGGCATCGCTGGACAGGCCCAACTGCGCGGCCACTTCGGCCAGACGATCGGTGCCGGACTCATGGTCGGCCCGTGTCAACAGCACCTCGGCGCCGAATGCCCGACAGGCTTCGAGGATGCTGACGTCGTCGGTGGCGACCACCACGCGGCCGGCGCCGCTCTTGCACGCCTGTTCCCAGACATGCTGAACCATTGGCTTGCCGGCAATCGGCAGCAAGGGTTTGCCCGGCAGGCGCGTGGAGCGCAGGCGGGCAGGAATCACAACGGTGAAATCCAGACTCATTTGTCCAGGCGCTCGTCATCGGTCAAGGTACGGGCTTCGCTTTCCAGCATCACCGGGATGCCATCGCGGATCGGATAGGCCAGCCCGGCGCCCTTGCTGATCAGCTCGGTCTTGTCGGCGCTGAGCTTGAGCGGGCCCTTGGTGATCGGGCAGGCCAGGATATCGAGCAGTTTGGTGTCCATGGAATGTTCCTAGAGGCCAATGGCCGGAAAGTGGGTAAGGTCAGGGTCGAGATCGGCCCGGCAGAAGGCGCTCGAGCTGGGCGTCGAACCAGTCACGGAAAGCAGCGGACGGCCGCGCATCGACTGCCAGGTACCACCAGTCGTCGCCAGCGAAGGTGCGACACTTCACCGCGTCCTTCTCGGTCATGACCAGCGGCAAGGCCGGGCTGAAGGCCAGACGCTCGGCGCTGAACTGCGCATGGTCGGCAAAAGGGTGCGGCACCGGCTGCCAGTCTAGCCCTTGCAGCGTGTCGAAGAAACGCTGGGGATTACCGATCCCGGCCACCGCATGCACGGCCTGGCCCGGAGGGAAATGATCGAGTCCACGGCGTTCGCCGCTGCGCAGGTTGACCAGCGCGGCGGGATCCAGGCGGAAGGCGTAGCCATCCTCAGGGTCGGCACCGGCACCGTTGTAAAGCAGCGCATCGACCTGCTCCAGGCGTTCGACCGGCTCGCGCAGCGGCCCTGCCGGCAGACAGCGGGCATTGCCGAGGCCGCGGGCTGCGTCGATCAGTACCAGCTCCAGGTCACGATCGAGGCGGTAGTGCTGCAGGCCATCGTCGCAAAGGATCAGGTCCAGTGGTTCGCTGGCCAACAGGGCCTTCACGGCCTGGGAACGATCGGGATCGATAATCAGCGGCACGCCGGTGCGCTGGACGATCAGCAGTGGCTCGTCGCCAGCCTGTTCGGCCGACTGCTCGGCCTGGACACGCCAGGGAAGATGCGGCGGCCTGGCGCCATATCCACGACTGACGACACCGACACGCAGCCCCTGGCGACGACAGTGCTCGACCAGCCAGAGGATCATGGGTGTCTTGCCGGTGCCACCAACGGTAATGTTGCCCACCACGACCACGGGCACCGGCGCGCGATAGCTGGGGCTGTCGCCACTGAGGAAACGCGCGCGCTTGTTCACTACCACACGCCGGTACAAGGCTTCCAACGGTCGCAGCAACGCCAAGCCGCGGTGACCTTCATACCAGGCGGCGAGCAGGCGTTCCCCCAGGGCCATCAGGGCGTCCCCTGGGCCGCCTCGACGGTGGTCATGCGCAACTGGCTGAAGCCGAGCTTGCCGGCGGCATCCATCGCGGTGACCACTGCCTGGTGCGGCGTCTTGCCATCGGCGCTGATCGAAAGCGGTAGCGTGGTGTCACCGCCGGATTCTCGCTGCAACGCCTCGGTGAGGGTCGCCAGGTCGCTCTTGGGCAGCAGGTGGTCATTCACAGAATACACGCCTTCGGCGCTGATGGTGACGTCCAGGCGCTTGCCCTGCTCCGGCTCGGCCGCGGTAGCGCTGGCGGCCTCCGGCAGCTCGACACGCAGTTGCGTTTCGCGGGTGAAGGTGGTGGTGACCACGAAGAACAACAGCAGGATGAACACCACGTCGATCAGCGAGGCCAGGTTGATGTCCACGGTCTCCCGTGGTTTGCGCCGAAATTTCACGCCTTGTCTCCGGCCACTTCGACTTCGCGATCGCCCTGCACGACCTCGACCAGCTTGATCGCCTCCTGCTCCATGCCGACCACCAACTCGTCGATGCGTCGCTGCAGGAAACGATGGAAGAATACCGCCGGGATACCGACCATCAGGCCGGCAGCGGTGGTTATCAGGGCCTTGGATATGCCCCCGGCAAGCACCGCGGCGTTTGCGGTCATCTGCGTACCCATGAAGGCACTGAAGATATCGATCATGCCCAGCACGGTCCCCAGCAGACCGAGCAACGGCGCCATGGCGGCAATGGTGCCAAGCGCATTGATGTAGCGCTCCAGCTCATGGATGACACGGGCCGCCGCCTCTTCGATGCACTCCTTCATGATCTCGCGGCCATGGCGCGAATTGGCCAGGCCCGCGGCGAGGATCTCGCCCAATGGCGAATCCGCGCGCAACTCCTTGAGCTTGTCACTGGTGAGCTGCTTGTCCTTGATCCACATCCACACCTGGCCCAGCAGGTGGGGCGGGGTCACGCGACTGGCACGCAAGGTCCACAAACGCTCTGCGACGATCGCCATGGCGGCGATGGAGCTCAGAATGATCGGCAGCATCATCCAGCCACCGGACTTGACCAACTCCCACACAGTAGACATCCCCTCGGAAAAAGTCCGCCACTCTACCATAGGAGCGAGAGGGGCTCATCAGCCAGAGGTCGTCGACCGGGCTCGCGCCAGAACCGACGCTGGGTACGTTGGCCAAGGACCTCGCTCTGGGCTCCCAGCTGAAGGCGCAGGGCACCGTGCAAGGCCGTGTCATGGATTTCCAGGTTCGCGCGCCTGTAACGGTCGATGACCTCGGCATGCGGATGGCCGAAGGTGTTGTAACGTCCCCGCGAAATCAGCACGCCCCGAGGCGCGGTGGCAGCCATGAAAAGCTCGCTGGACGATGTTCGGCTGCCATGATGGGGCGCCTGCAGCCAATCGATGCCAGGGTCGAGGGTGTCAGCGAGCCATGCACGCTCGGCCCCCGCTTCCATGTCGCCCGCCAGCAGCAGCCGCTCGCCCCGCGCCTCGACCAGCAGCACGCAAGAGCGCTCATTGCTGGTTGGCGCATCGGACCAGCGCCATAGCGAGAACTCCACGCCATCCCAGCGCCAGCGCTCTCCACTGGTACAAGGCTGCGCCCGCATGTCGGGCGGCAGCGCCGACGCCTCGCCCGCCAGCACCCGTGTGGTCGGCAGGCCCCGCTGGACGGCCCCTGCTCCGCCTGCGTGGTCGGCATGCGCATGGCTGATCAGCATCACATCCAGCCGGCGCACGCCGAGTTTGCGCAAGCTAGGCAGCACCACGCTCTCGCCCAGGTCCACCTCGCCCTGCGCCGGCCCGGCATCGTAAAGCAAGGTGTGGTGGCGAGTACGCAGCAGGACGGCCAGGCCTTGGCCGACGTCCAGTTGCCAGATCTGCGCCTGACCCTCTGGCACGTGCTCCCGAGGTGCCCAGAGCGCCAGCAGCATGACTGCCCCGGGTACACGCAAGGGCATGCCTCGCGGCAGCAGCACCAGCAGCGTCCCCAGCGAGACCAGGCACCAGGCCCAGATCGGCAGTTGTTCGGGCACCCAGGCCGGATATCCATCGGCGACCCACGACAATACCTGGAACAGCCCATCCAGCAAGCCGCCGGCCAGCCACAGCAGCGGTGCCCCGAGCATGGGCAGCGGTAACAGGAGTGTGCCTAGCAACGCCAGGGGCAGCACCAAAAGGCTGATCCAGGGCACGGCCAGGAGATTGGCCAAAGGCGCCGTCAGGCTGATGGGCAGGCCGAGCGCCAGCAGCAGCGGCAGGAGACCGACGGCGATGACGCATTGGGCGCGAGTCCAGGCTTGCCAGGGGCGCCAGCCACCTAGGCGGCCGGAGAAGGTGTAGACGAGGATGGCCACGGCGGCGAACGATAACCAGAACCCTGGCAGCAGACTCGCCAGAGGCGCGGCAAGGAGGATACCCACAAGCGCCAAGAGCAAGGGGAAGGTCGCCCCCAGGTGGCGAAAGCGCAGGCGCCAGAGCAGCACCACCGCCAGCATCAGGCAGGCGCGCTGGACCGGCACCTCGAACCCCGCCAGCAGTCCATAGGCCAGTGCCGACCCCATCGCCAGACCGCACGCCCAGGGTAGCCAGGGCAGTTTTCGTGGCCATGCTCCTAACCGAGCCGCGCCAGCGATCAAGGCGTATACCAGGCCCGCCAGCAACCCAATGTGCTGTCCCGAGATCACCAGCAGGTGGACCGTGCCCGTCGCTTGCAAGGTTCGCCAGTCCCGATCCGGCAAGCCGCCCCCATCGCCCAGCACCAAGGCAGCCAACGCCGTTTCGCGGCCCTGGGCATCGACAGCCAGCACGCGCTGGCGGATGGCGTCGCGCCAGGCGGCACTTGCCGGCTCCAGCAAGATGCCGGCCTTGACCGTACCGGTCCCGCCCGTGCGCCGCGCCAGCAAGGTGGCTTCGCGATCGGGGCCATGGGGGTTGAGCAAGCCATGCGGGCGCCTGAGAATGACTGCCAGGCGCCAGCGTTCGCCGCTGTTCACCTGCGGTCCGTCGAACCAGCTCAGTTGCAGGCGCGTGGGCAACCGCGCCCGTCGCGACGTGGCCTCCTCGAGTTCGAAGCGTATCGAGCGAGTTCCCTGGGTCGGCAGACCCACTACCCTGCCCTCCAGCCACAAGGTCCGGCCATCCAGCTCCGGGGCCAGGCGGTCATCCAATGCGGCCTGGGCAACCCAGCAGGCCCAGCTCAATCCGAGCAGGAAGCAGCCCAGGGGCCAGACCCGACTGCGCAGGCTGGCGAGTCCAAGCACGGCCATCAGGGCGAGCCATCCGACCGATGGCAAGGCAGACAGAAAACGCAGGCTGAGCAGCCCGAGTGCGAGCGCGAACATCCCTGTGCGCATGGTTCCAGGCTCCAGAAGAAAAACATCCTCCTGAGGCATAGCCCACGCACGTGGGTTGCTCACTCAACAATTGTCACAAAGTCTGAACAAGGTATTCAGGGGAATAAAGGCATACTGAGGGCCTTCATCCCGCCGAGGCCTGACATGCCGCGCCGACTTTTCAAACGCTACATGCCGGATCCGACCAGCATCAGGGAACACAAATCCTTACGCTTTCTCGGCCGATTGCTGCATGACCCTAACCTCTGGCACCTTAATCGCCACTCCGTGGCGCGGGCCATGGCCGTGGGGCTGTTCGCCGCGTTCATTCCGATCCCCATGCAGATGCTGCTCGCCGCCTGCCTGGCCATCCTGGTACGCGGCAACATGCCGATCTCGGTCAGCCTGGTCTGGCTGACCAACCCGATCACCATGCCGCCGGTGTTCTTCGCAACCTACATGACCGGTGCCTGGCTAATGCAGGTTCCGCCGCGCACCCTGCCCGAATCGCTGACCTTCGAGTGGATCACCGATCAGCTCTCCACGCTCTGGCAACCCTTCCTGCTGGGCTCGATCGTCTGCGGCGTGGTGCTCGGTGCCCTCGCCTACTGCCTGACCATGCTTTACTGGCGCTGGTGGGTAGGTCGGCAGTGGCGCCGTCGTCGGCAGCGATCAGCTGCGCATGCCGCGTCCGCTGACCAGCAGGCGCACGCACAGGGTGTAGAGCACGGCAGTGGCCACCAGCATGAAGGTAATCGCCGTGCCGATACGGATATCCGAAACCCCTAGGATGCCGTAGCGGAACGAATTGACCATATGCAGCACCGGGTTGGCCAACGACACCATTTGCCAGAACGGCGGCAACAGGGTGATCGAATAGAACACGCCGCCCAGGTAGGTCAGTGGCGTCAGGACGAAGGTCGGGACGATCGAGATATCGTCGAAGTTGCGGGCGAACACCGCATTGAGGAAGCCCAGCAACGAGAAGATCGTTGCCGTCAGCAAGACCACCACGACGGTCACGCCCAGGTGGTGGATCTGCAGCTTGGTGAAGAACATCGACAGCAGGGTCACGATCACCCCCACTGCCAGCCCACGCAGCACGCCGCCGAGGGCATAGCCGACCAGAATGGTATGCGGCGAGACCGGCGACACCATCAGTTCTTCGATCGAGCGCTGGAACTTGCTGCCGAAGAAGCTCGATACCACGTTGCCGTAGGAGTTGGTGATCACCGACATCATGATCAACCCTGGCACGATGTACTCCATGTAGGTGAAGCCGCCCATGTCGCCGATCTGCCGACCGATCAGATTGCCGAAGATCACGAAGTACAGGACCATGGTGATCGCCGGCGGCAGCAGGGTCTGTGGCCAGATCCGCAGGAAGCGTCGGACTTCGCGGTAGACGATGGTATTGAGGGCGACCCAGTTGGTCTGCAGTTCCACACTCATACGGCCACCTTGGCCAGGTTCTTTTCCACCAGGGACACGAACAACTCCTCGAGACGGTTGGTCTTGTTACGCAGGCTCAGGACCTCAATGTTCTGCAGCGCGAGCTGGCCGAACAGCGCGGTGATACCGATATCCTTGTCCACTTGCACTTCCAGGCTGTGCGGGTTGATCAACCGACACGGGTAACCGGCCAGGGCCGGCGCCTGAGCCAGGTCCCCCTTGATGTCGAGCACGAAGGTCTCGACGTGCAGCTTGCCCAGCAGCTTGCGCATGCTGGTGTTCTCGACGATGGTGCCATGGTCGATGATGCCGATGTGACGGCACAGCTGCTCGGCCTCTTCCAGGTAGTGAGTGGTCAGGATGATGGTGATGCCTTTCTGGTTCAGCTCGGTGAGAAAGCTCCACATCGAGCGGCGCAGTTCGATGTCCACCCCGGCCGTAGGCTCATCGAGGATCAGCAGGCGCGGTTCATGGATCAGCGCACGAGCGATCATCAGGCGCCGCTTCATGCCGCCCGACAGCTCGCGGGACGGCACGTCGCGCTTGTCCCACAGACCGAGCTGGGTCAGGTACTGCTCGGCGCGGGCCTTGGCCAGTTTCGGCGGGATGCCGTAATAGCCGGCCTGGGTCACGACGATGTCGAAGGTCTTCTCGAACTGGTTGAAGTTGAATTCCTGGGGCACCACGCCGATGCTGCGCTTGAGCGCGGACGGCTCGCGGTCCAGGTCGTGACCGAAGACATTCACCGTGCCGCTGGTCTTGTTGACCAGGGTCGAGAGGATGCCGATGGTCGTGGATTTACCGGCGCCGTTGGGGCCGAGCAAAGCGAAGAAGTCACCTTCGGCCACTTCCAGATCGATGCCTTTGAGGGCCTGGAAACCGTTGCCGTAGATCTTGGTGAGCTGTCGGATGGACAGGGCAGAACTCATAGCGGATCGCGTACCGTGGAAAGGGGTTCGGAACACGCCAGGTCAGAGGGCTGGCGCAGTGAGTACGGCCATGGTGCAAGGCCAGGCCGCACAAGTACAGTCGTGCGTATCGATAGTGACTATCGAAGTGGCCGTTGTGTTCAGGCCGATTGGCTCAGGTCAGCGCGGTCATTACCGCCGCCTGGTAGGCCGGGCGAGCCGCGAGTCGCTCGTACCAGGCACGCAGATGATGCATGTCGGGCCTCTCGATGGGCATTTCAAACCAGGCATAGGCAAAGCAGCCCAACGGAATGTCACCCATGCCGACGTCATCGCCCGACAGATAGGGTTGGCGTGCCAGGGTCTGGTCGGCCATCGACAGCAATTGGGCAACGGCCTTGTGCGCAGCGTTGATCGCCACCCAGTCCTGCTGCTCCGGCGGAGTGCGCAGAATGCCCCAGAACAATGGACGGAACACCGGCGCCAGGGCCGAGGTGGTCCAGTCCATCCATTTTTCCGCCTGGGCGCGCTGGCGTGCGTCGTCCGGATACCAGCCGGCTTCATGTCCGTACTGGGCGCACAGGTAACGCACGATAGTGTTGGATTCCCATAGCACGAAGTCGCCGTCTTCCAACAGCGGCACCAGGCCATTGGGATTGCGCGCCCGATAATCCGGTTCGTCGACCAGGCCGAAGGCGCCGCCAGCGTCGATCGACTGATAGTCCAGCCCCAGCTCCTGCGCGCACCAGAGTGCCTTGCGCACGTTGCTCGAATTCTTCCTGCCCCAGATCTTCAGCATGACGACGTCCTCATGAGTGCGAGCGTGGGAGTTTACTCCAGAGCATCGTGGCATGTACCGGCCTCTTCGCGGGGCAAGCCCGCTCCCACCGAGTGCGATGTACGCCTTGTAAACTGGGTACAGCACCGATTCTACTGGTTTACACGCCAACCGGTGGGAGCCGGCTTGTCCCGCGAAGAGGCTGGTACGGACAGCAAGGAAACATACTCTGACAACCCCCCGGCGAACTCCTGCTGCCGAGCCCTGTCACTCAACAGACGAGGCCGTCCGGCGATGACCACCCAAGCTCTGGTTGGCGGCAAGGCGCCCACGCTGTCCACGGAGGATGAATCATGTTGCTGTTGTGGTTGATAGTTCTGGTGATCGGTGCAGCCTGGCTGGCGCACCGACGTATGGCGGCCCTGACGGCGCTGGGCATCATCGCCGGGTACGTGCTGCTGATGGGTATCTTCAGCCATGCACCGGGCTGGTTGCTGGTCATCCTCTGGGGGCTGCTGGCAGCGGCGGCGGCCTTCCTGCTGTTGCCTGAGTGGCGCCGCAAGGTCTTCACCGCGCCGATGTTCAGCTGGTTCCAGCGAACCCTGCCGCCCATGTCGCAGACCGAGCGCGAGGCCATCGATGCAGGCACCGTATGGTGGGACGGCGAACTGTTCAGTGGCCGACCGAACTGGGACACCTTGCTCGGCTATCCCGCCGCAAGGCTGACCGAAGAGGAGCAGGCGTTCATCGATGGCCCGACCGAAGCGCTCTGCGCCATGGTCAGCGACTGGCAGATCGGCCAGGACATGGACCTGCCACCCGCGGCTTGGACGCACATCAAGGAACATGGCTTCTTTGCCCTGATCATCCCCAAGGAATACGGCGGCAAGGGCTTCTCGGCCTACGCTCACTCGCAGGTGGCCATGAAGCTGGCGACCCGCAGCGGTGATCTGGCCTCTACCGTCATGGTGCCCAACTCGCTAGGCCCGGCCGAGCTGTTGCTGCACTACGGCACCGGTGAGCAGCGCAATCACTACCTGCCACGCCTGGCACGCGGCGACGAGATTCCCTGTTTCGCCCTTACTGGCCCGCTGGCCGGTTCCGATGCCGGCGCGATGCCCGATACCGGAGTGATCTGCAAGGGCCAATGGCAGGGCGAAGAGGTCATCGGCCTGCGCCTGAACTGGGAAAAGCGCTACATCACGCTCGGCCCCGTGGCCACGCTGTTGGGTCTGGCATTCAAGGCCTATGACCCTGACCATCTGCTCGGCGAGCAGGAAGCGCTCGGCATCAGTCTGGCATTGATCCCCACCGACACGCCCGGCGTGGAAATCGGCCAGCGCCACCTGCCCCTGGGCGCAGCCTTCATGAACGGCCCCAACAGCGGCAAGGACGTCTTCATCCCGCTGGACTACCTCATCGGCGGCCAGAAGATGCTCGGCAAGGGCTGGATGATGCTGATGAACTGCCTGTCGGTGGGCCGCTCGATCTCGTTGCCTGCCGTGGGCACCGGCGCCGCCAAGTACACCAGCCTGGTGACCGGGCAGTACGCGCGTATCCGTGAGCAGTTCAACGTCCCTCTCGCGGCCTTCGAAGGTATCCAGGAATCGCTGGCACGCATCGGCGGCAATGCCTGGCTGATGGACAGCGCCCGCCTGCTCACCGCGCAGGCCGTGGACCTGGGAGAAAAGCCCTCGGTGCTGTCGGCGATCCTCAAGTACCACCTGACCGAGCGCGGTCGCGAATGCATCCAGCACGCGATGGACGTGCACGGCGGCAAGGGCATCATCATGGGCCCGAACAATTACCTGGGACGCAACTGGCAGGGCGCGCCGATCTTCATCACCGTGGAAGGGGCCAACATTCTTTCGCGCAACCTGATGATTTTCGGTCAGGGAGCCATTCGCTGCCATCCGTTCGTGCTCAAGGAGATGGCCCTGGCCGGGCGTGAAGACCGCGCTCAGGCGCTGGTGGAATTCGACCAGCTGCTGCTCAAGCATATCGGTTTCGCCGTGGGCAACGCCGCCAGCACCCTGGTGCTCGGCCTGGGGCTCGGGCGTCTGGAAAAAGTGCCGGGCGATGCCTTGAGCCAGAGCTACTTCCATGCACTCGACCGCCAGGCGGCAGCGTTCGCGCTGCTGGCGGACCTGAGCATGATGCTGCTGGGAGGCGCGCTCAAGCGTCGCGAGCGCCTTTCGGCGCGTCTGGGCGATGTATTGAGCTACCTGTACCTCTCCTCGGCGGCGCTCAAGCGCTACCACGACCTGGGTTCGCCTGAACACATGCGCCCGCTGCTGCGCTGGGCCCTGGAAGAGAGCCTGGGCCAGGCGGAAAAGGCTATGGACCGCCTGCTCGACAACTTCCCCAACCGCTTTGTCGGCTGCGCGCTGCGGGTGCTGGTATTCCCCTTCGGCCGCCGTCACACCGGGCCAAGCGACGAGTTGGATGCCGAAGTGGCGGAACTAATTGGCCGCACGAAAGGCGATCCTGCGCTGGAGGAGTTGCTCGCGGGATGTTTCAGGCCGCAAGCCGAAGGCGATCCGGTGGCGGCCTTGCAACAGGCAAGCGACTTGCTGGACGAAGCCGCGCCGCTGCACAAGGCACTGCACCAGGCCATCAAGGAGGGCAAGGTGCGACCAGCCGCAGGGCAGTCGGCGGTTGATGCAGCCGTGGAAAGTGGCGTGCTACAGCCAGGTGAGGGTCAGCGCCTGCATGCGGCCGAGCAGGCACGTCGCGTGGTGATCGATGTGGATGCATTCGACAAGGAGCAGTTGCTGCTGGAGCAGGGCAAGGTGCGCTGACACAAGGGGCCGCTTCACGGCCCATTCGCGGGCAAGCACGCTCCCCAGATACCCGGCCGCTTTCAAGGGCTGCGAGGGCTGTGTGGGGCTTGCCCGCGAATGGTCAGCACCGGCAGCACATTGCCCAAGTCCTTCTCAACCGGCGTATACTCCGCGCCCGTTTCAACTTCACCGAGGACTGCCCCCATGGCCAATCCGCACCTGCACTACCACCTGCAATTGCTCCACCACCTGCGCACCATCCTGGCAGCCCTGGGTGAAGCCGAACAGGTACCGGAGGAAAGCCACGCCCTGTTCCTCGAACGCTTTGACGAGTTGCTGACCCTGCTGCCGCAAGATCCACTCGAAAGCCAGTATCTGGGCCAGGACCTGATCTGCCAGGTGATCCAGCGCTACCCGCAAATCGCCCATCTGGTACCGCGCGACCTGTTGTGGTTCTTTGCTGGTGACTGCCTGCACTTTATGCCCGACGAAGAGCTAGACCTGTATCAGCAATTGGAAGAGCGCCGCTACGAGGCCGAACAGAACGGCGAACCGTTCGATTGGAATGCGCAAAAGCAGTTGCTGAACCTGGCCTCCAGCGCCCCTCGCCACTAAGCCCCTCGGCACCTGCCTGGCCAGGTGCCTGACGATACTTCCGCCTACACGTGCTACTTCGCCCTACATCCTTTCCCGGCGTCGATCCATACCCTGAAGGCAGATTCAAGCGAACTCCGACCGCTTGAATAGCTGCAGGCTCTGCCCGCAGCCCTTCGACCTTCACTGTATGGATTGAACAATGAAAAAGATCATGATGACACTTGCCTTAAGCCTGGCAAGCAGCACTGCATTCGCCGCAGATGAAACCGGGCGCATCAACTTCCACGGTAGTGTCTACGCCGGTGGCACCTGCCCCATCGAAGTCGTCGACCCGGGCGCCGGCGTGCTGCCCTGGGTATCGCTGGGCAACTACCTGAGCAAGTACTTCACTACCCCCGGCACAGCCACTCCCGATGTCGCCTTTGCACTGCGAGTCACCCCGGATGCCACCTGCGTGATCGCACCAAACGCAAAAGCCAAGATCACCTTCGAGTCGCTGCATGGTCCCGCCGGTACCGGTGGCGAGTTCTACGCAGTCCGTGGGGGCGGTGCTACCCATATTGCGGTCGAGATCAAGGACGAGGACAAGAACAGGGTCGAACCGCTGGACCCGTCCAAGGAATACGACCTGTATTCGTCCCAGCCCACGGATCTGAAATTCTACGCCGCCTACGTGTCGACCGGCGCCACGGTCGGTGAAGGTCTGGCCGAAGCCGAAGTGAACTTCAAGGTCGAACTGCCTTGATGGTCCTCCAGGTGCGGTCACGCACCTGGAATCCCCTTCTTTCTGAAACGGTCATCTTTCATGCTCTCCATCACCCGCACCTCGACGCTGCTGGGAGGCTGCTTGCTGGCGCTGGTCTGTACCCTGAACAGCGCCCATGCCGCTCTTACCATCAGTACCACACGCATCGTTTACGACAGCGCCCAACGCAGCGCCTCGGTAGTCATCGCCAACCCCAGCCAACGCCCGTTCGCCGCACAGACCTGGATCAACACCCAGGCCGACGATACCACCACGGCCGTCCCCTTCATCACCGCACCTGCGCTGTTCCGGCTGTCTGCCGGCAAAGACCAGACAGTCCAGATCAGCGGCCTGCCCAACGACCTGCCCCAGGACCGCGAATCACTGTTCTTCTTCAACCTGCAGGAGGTCCCTCAGGCAAGTAACGGGCCCAGTAATGTACTCAACATCGCCCTGCGCACTCGGATCAAGCTGTTCTACCGCCCGACACAAATTCAAGGCGACCCGGTACGCAGCCTCAAGGAACTATACCTTGCCATAACCCGGCAAGAGGGCCGCCCTCACCTGTCCATCCGCAACCCGACGCCCTACCACTACACCTTCAGCCGCCTCGATATCGTCAACGGCAGTCAGCAAAAAGCCATACCCGCCACTGACATGCTGGCGCCCCTTTCCGAGCGTAGCTATGCGCTGCCAGCGGGCATCGACGGCTCCAATCTGCAAGCGATCGTGACGGTCATCAACGACTACGGCGGCACCAGCAAGCCCCTGACTCTGCCCGTGCACAACACACCCTGATCCCAACGGCATTCTTGAGGACGTCAAATGATCCTGCGACCCCTTGGGCGCGGGCGTGTTCGCCTGCGCCACGCGTGCCTGATAATCATCTGCATATCGGCCCCCATGGCACTGGCAGACTCCCATGAACCTTCGGACATGGAATTCCAGGCAGGCTTTCTTCGGCAAGATCCAAGGCAGCCAACCGGGACTGCGGTGCATGCCTTGCGTGCGCTCTCCGAACGAGAGGAACTTCCGCCCGGACGGTATCCGGTACGGGTGCAGGTCAACCTGACGTCTGCTGGGTTGCGTGAACTGCTGCTCGAAGCCGACCCTGCCAGTGGACGTCTACGGCCTTGCCTTTCGCCTGAACTACTGGACGAGCTGGGCCTGCGCCTGGAGGCGTTGCCGGACCCGTCCGTACGCGAACAACCCTGTCTCGACTTGCCAGGCCTGGTGCCGGGCGCACTCGCCGATTTCGACAGCAGCCAACTGCAGCTTGCCATTTCCATCCCGCAGATTGCCCTGCGCCGGGACCTGGCCGGCCAGGTAGACCCAGCAAGCTGGGACAATGGCATCCCGGCCGCGTTCGTCAACTACCAGGCTTCGATGCTGCAAAGCGACACCCGTGGCCAAGGTCGCTACAGCAACCAGGACCTGTACCTCAATGGTGGTATCAACCTGGGCGGCTGGCGCCTGCGTAGCAGCCAATCCTGGCGCCAGGACAACCAGGGCCAACGACAATGGAGCCGCGCCTATACCTACGCTCAGCATGACCTGCCCGGCACCTGGGGCAATATCACGCTGGGTCAGAGCTTCACCAGTAGCGATGTGTTCCGTGGCATACCCGTCAGCGGTATGCGCCTGGCCTCCGATTTTGACATGCTGCCCGACACCCACCGCAGCTATGCTCCTACGCTACGTGGCGTGGCGCAGACACGGGCCAAGCTTGAAGTGTGGCAAAACGGCTACCCGATCTACTCCACTTACGTCAGCCCCGGCTCCTACGCCATCGACGACCTGAACGTCGGCGGCACGGGTGAACTGGAGGTAGTGCTCACCGAAGCCGATGGCCAAGTGCGGCGGTTCACCCAGCCCTATGCCAGCATCAGTAATCTGCTGCGACCCGGGGTGTGGCGTTACAGCACCACCCTTGGCCGCTACAACCCCGCTGCTGGCGACCAGGACCCGCTTATCTGGCAAGGCACCCTGGCCTTGGGCACGGTGTGGAATGCCACGCTGTATGGCGGCCTGATGGCCAGTGAGGGATATACCGCCGAAGCTGTCGGTATCGCCCGCGATCTGGGCGCAGCAGGAGCGCTGTCGTTCGACGTCACCCATTCGAGCAGTGACCTCGCGCCTGTCGAAGACCGTACCCTGCAAGGGCTCAGCTATGCCATCAAGTACAGCAAGGCCTTCAACAGTGGTACGCACCTGCGCTTTGCCGGTTACCGCTATTCAACCCAAGGCTATCGTGACTTCGATGAGTGGATCAACCAGCGCAGCAGCGATCGAACCTTCCTCGGCAGCCGCCGCAGCCGCCTCGAAAGCTCGATCAATCAACGCATTGGCCAGCGCAGCGCCCTAAGCCTGTCAGTGTCGCAACAGGACTATTGGCAACGCGGCGATGTTCAACGCCAGTTCCAGTTCAACTTCAGCACCCAGCACAAGGGCATCAGCTACAGTTTCAACGGCTCACAGTCGTTGACGCAAACGCGCTCTGGCAGCGACCGACAGTTCGGCCTCACTGTGTCGATCCCATTGGAATTCGGGCGCAGCAGCACCTTGAGTCTCGACCTGCAGCATTCGGCCCACGGCACTTCGCAGCGCGCCGCGCTGAGCAGCCATGCCGACCGGCTGAGCTACAACGCCAGTGTGGCGATCAACGAGCGGCAGCAGCAAAGCGCCGGGCTCTCGCTGGCCTACCAGGCGCCCCAGGCCACGGTGGGTGCGGGGATTAGCGCTTCCGACAACCATCACAGCCTGTCCCTCAACCTCAGTGGCGCGGCGCTGGTACATGCTGACGGCGTGGAACTGGGGCCTTATTTGGGGGAAACCATCGGCCTGCTGCACGTGCCTGATATCGCCGACGTGGGCTTGCAGAACAATAGCGCCTTGCGTACCAACGCCAAGGGTTATGCCCTGGTGCCCCATCTGCGACCTTACCGGGCCAACCAGTTGGTACTCGATACGGACCGGCTAAGCCCCGAAGTGGACATCGACAATGGTACCGCCACAGTCACGCCGCGCCGTGGGGCGATAGTCAAAAGCCAGTTCAACGCCCGCCGGGCCAACCGCGTAGTGCTGACCCTGCTCGCCAGAGACCAGCAGCCGCTGCCATTTGGCACTCAGCTGCACGATACCGACAGCAACGTGCTCGGCATGGTGGGCCAGGCCGGCCGAGCCATGTTGTCGCTGAACGATGGCGTACAGCGCATGGAAGCCCGCTGGGGCGACTCGCCGGACGACGGCTGCCTGTTCCAGGTGGACCCTCAATCGACCCCGCCAGACCAGGGCTACCGCCTACAGACGCTGACCTGTAAATGACGCGATACCCACCCATTCACCGTGAAATGCGCGCCGGCCATCGGCGCGCATGACCAGGAAACGCCTATGAAACACTTCAAGTACATCGCGCTTGTCGTCGCGATGGTCGCCAGCGGCCAGGCACATGCCGGCGATGTCTGTAACTGGAGCGCAGGAACTCCCCCTTTGCATATCACTCGCGTGCTTGCGGGTGTCATGCATGTGCCTGGCGGTGCCAAGCCGGGGGATGTGATCGGCACGCCCAATACGCGAGAGTTCACCCAGTCTTTCCCCGCGTCGGAATTCCTTTGCTTCAACGATGGCACAGTACTCTGGCGGTTCGATATGAATCCGACCGCGCCTATCTTCCCGGACCCGTTACCGCCCGTCGGCGGCATGCCCTCCAATGGTCATATCCTGAAAACCAATATCGACGGCATTGGCGCGCGCATTATGTTGGACATCCCATTCAACGGTTCGGCCAACGGCTACTTCATGCCAGAGGGTGGGGCACACAACCCGTTCATCCCCTTTCGCTCTACCCAGCAGGCCAACACCGACGTCGGGGGCTTCAGGCTCCGGGGGTTCTCAAACCGGGTTACGCTGGTGAAGACAGGTGACATCGCCCCAGGCATACACTATGTCGACAGCGAGCTGTTCACTGGCCATTTCAGCCCCGTCGGCATGGGGCTGGTCCTGCGCTACCGATTGCAAGCCACCGTATTACAGACCCAATGCAGCCTCATTGGCGACCCAGTGAGCGCCGACCCGGTAGAACTCGGCGACTGGGACAAGGCCGACTTCCAGGCGATAGGCACCACCACTGCGACCATCCCCTTCGCCATTACCTTGAGCAACTGCCAAACCGACGCTGGGGGGCAGACCAGAGCGACCATAGAGCTCGACGGTGCCGAAGGCTCGACACCGGTCCTTGGGCTCGATGGCGTGTTCAGCCTCACCAGCGACTCCGACGTTGAAGGCATCGGCATCCAGATACTCAAAGATGACCATTCGCCATTGCCGCTACAAAAAGAGGTGGACCTCAAGGCGATCCAGGACGGCAGTACCGTACTCAACTTCGGCGCCCGCTTCTACCAGACCGACAGCGCTAGCGCAGTCCGGCCTGGCAAGGCCAAAGGCGCGCTGAACTTCACCATTCGTTATCGCTGACAAGCCTATGGCCAGATAAAACGATGCCCAGGTGCCTTGTGGTAGCTGGGCATGTGATGGTCAATGCAAACGGTTCAGGCAACGCTCTGGGTCGAACTCAGAATGTTCACTGGGTCGTAACCGTAAGTGCAGTCGCCTTGAACGGGGTCGGTGACTGTACGCAGGCGGTTGAGCGCGTCGTACTCCAGCGCACGCCCTGCATCATCACGCGTCAGGTTGCCATTGGCATCATATTCGAGCTTGATCTCGGCCGGGTATGGCGCGCCGCCGTTGTTGGTAATCCGGCTCAACTGAACCGGGTCAGGGTTTTCGAAATGGTAAACAGCCATGTTCGTTCCACCCGGGAACCGAGTCAGCACCTGCGTGATATTGTCCAGCGCGTCGAAGCGGAAAACCTGACCCGTGATGTGCTTGCCATAGGGATCCACAGGGCATTGATCGCCTTCGCAACCGTACGTCGTCAGCCGGCCTCGCGTATCGTACTTGTAAGTCTCCTCGCGCAGCGTGGTGTTTCCTTCCTTGAGGGTACGCTTGGTCATTCGGTCAAAATCGTCATATTCTTGGGTCAGCACCTGTTCCGGAGAATCACCAAACGTGAACGTACGCGAGATCTCACGCTCCAGCTCGTCGTAGCCGAGGGTTGTCTTCAACGAGTTGACAGGGCTGGCGTTGTCGTCGATTTCGACGGTCTTGAAGCTGAGCGTACGGCTCAACGCGTCATATTCGAACTCGGACACCAGCGCACCCAGTGAGGTTTTTGCAAGTCGCCCGCTGTTGTCGTAGACGTAACTCTGAGTCTGGTTCAGCACATCGACATAGCTTTCCAGGCGCCCCCGGAAGCTGTAGGCGTATGCCATGTCGTATTCGCCACGGGTTTCAGTCTTCACTTCACCCGTGCTGAAGTAGGTACGCGAGAACGCCTGGCCACCCTCCTCGCTACAGCTTTCCAACCGCGCACTTTTGCTGTCCAGGGTATAAGCAGCCTCTTGCCCGCCGAGGATTCGCCGCACCGGCTCTTCGCTCAGGTGGGGCTGATACGTGTATTGGATCTCGCCTTTCGGGGTTTTCACGGTGCACGGTTTGAGCTGGCCGGTCAGGTATCCGTAAGTCTGTTCGCGTCCCCCTGTTTTCGACAGGACCATGCGGTCCAGGCCATCGAAGCCTTGTTCGCCTAACAGTGCATCGCCCACCTTGATGGTGACCGGCAAGTCTTTTTCGCTGTGCGCAGCGTAGGTGCGCACCACCACTTCACCTTCTCGCAGCTGATGGTTCAGCAAACGGTCGAACGGGTCATAAGTGAACGCCTCCTGCTGTTGGCTATCTTCAACCAGGCCAGAAACCTCCTTGACCCTTCGGCCAAACCCATCGTAGTCAGTAATCGTCTGGCTCTTGATCTCTGTTTCCTGCTCATCGGCAGGCGCCCTCTTGATCAAGCGGCGCGCGCGAACAGGGTTGTCGAACAGGTTCAACTGGCTTTCGGTCACCCCGGTCTTGGTGCCGTTTTCCAGCTCTTGGCCCTTGTCGTCCAATACCTGCTGGCGCCACTCACGCGTGATCGGGCCTGTCGAGCCATCGCCGATAGGGTCGATTTCGGCGAACTCACCTACCCCGTCCGGCCCGATCACGCAAAGCTGTTCCCCCCAAGCGTCGTACCTGACATGGCTGACCAAGTGCAGCTCATGGTCCTTGAGCCAGTCGATTTCTGTTTCCGAAGCCACATTACCCCATGCGTCATAAGTGGCCTTGTAGGTCGACCTGAAGCCGCCTTCCGACCATTCCTTGTCAGCGTCATCCCGCTGCTCTTCGACGGTACGGTACGCTCCATCGAAATAGGCCACGGTCTTCACATTCTTGACATCGATACGCGCCTGGGTTGCCTGGTCACTCTCGCTGGCGCAAAGCTGGTACTCGTAGCGTCGCTCCGCTTCTTCCGGCTTGCCTGGGCTGACAATTTCGTGGGTGACACGACGCAACGGGTCGAACAGAGTGAGAATTTCCACATCGGTGTCGTCGCGGCTGAGCACCATCTCGCCCGTTGCCAGCGAGTGCTGCACCCTTGTCTCCTTGGCCGCGCCATCGAAACCGGTCAAGGTCTGCTTGTCCTGCAAGACACGCAAGCCCCTGAGCTTGAGCATGTAGCTGCGATCGCGTGCATGATCGGCTTGTGCCGTTTCTTGCCAGTCGAGCGCTTCGAACGTGTAGGCATGCTCGATGCGGGTGTCCAGCGTTTTCGGCGCACCCCGCTTGTCTGCTTCGGGATTCGGGAACGCCGTTACCTGTGCCTGCAGGCGTCCATGCACCAGCGGCTTATCGGGCTGGACCGTTTCGTCCGCGGCCTGCAAGTAACGGTGGCTGACCGTTTTCAGGTCGCGGCCGCTGGCCAGGGTTTCGCTGTTCAGCGCCAGCCAGAAGTCCTGCTGGGTTTGTGCCGCTGAGGCAGCCAGCACTGGCAGGCGCTGGTAGCTGTAGCGAGTGGTCCGCGCAAGCGCAGAGCCAGAATGGCCATTGGCGGGCTTTTCGGTTTTTTCCTTAAGATGGCGAACGAACCCTTGCTCGTCGCCCGGGTAATCTGCCTCTGCCTTGTCGTACCAGCTGTAGGTTTCTTCTATCCCGTTAGCTAGCGTGCGGCTCTTCAGGTTGCCATGGTCATCGTAGGTGCTGCTGACTGTTTCCTTGCGATTGCGAGTGGCATTGCTTTTCAGCCACCACTGAGTCTCGACCCCATGTGGCAGCTGGCAGTAATTGGGCTGCTCGGCAAAGGTACGGTCGGCAAGCAGATTGTACGCCGTGGTGACTTGTCGGATATTGTCACCAATGACTTCTTTGTCATCATTACCCAGCTGGCTGCCGTGACAGATCGCCTCGGTGGTGATCAGGTGAAACTTGTTGAAGCTGCGCACGATGCTGCGCACCGGCTTGCCATCGACCCACAGCGTTTCGGTGGTGCCATAGTCATAGTCGAGTGCCTTGCGGAACAGGTTGTCCAGGCCATCGTCCTTCCACTCCAGTGCCACGTTGCCGCCCAGGAAGTTGTGCCCATCGGCCGAATAGGTGTAGCGCGTGTCGATCGACGGTTGGCCATGGCCGGGATGGTTGAGGTGCTGGGTCACCCGCGGCATCGGATCGACCCCTGAGCCGAT
>NZ_JAAMQM010000034.1 GCF_013523055.1 Pseudomonas capeferrum
CTGACTGACACTAGCAACAGACCCCTACCTTCCTAATAACACAAGTTGAGCGCTGATTCAGGAACTGCACACTTCTTGTGGGAGCGGGCTTGCCCGCGAAGGGGTGCAAAGCAGCCCCAATTGCAGATTGCGGGGCTTAACTGACTGACACTAGCAACAAACCCCTACCTTCCTAATAACTCAAGTTGAGCACTGAATTCAGGAACTGCACACTTCTTGTGGGAGCGGGCTTGCCCGCGAAGGAGTGCAAAGCAGCCCCCAATTGCAGATTGCGGGGCTTAACTGACTGACACTAGCAACAGCCCCCTACCTTCCTAATAACACAAGTTGAGCGCTGAGTTCAGGAACTGCGCACTTCTTGTGGGAGCGGGCTTGCCCGCGAAGGGGTGCAAAGCAGCCCCAATTGCAGATTGCGGGGCTTAAATGACTGACACTCGCAACAAACCCCTACCTTCCTAATAACTCAAGTTGAGCACTGAATTCAGGAACTGCACACTTCTTGTGGGAGTGGGCTTGCCCGCGAAGGGGTGCAAAGCAGCCCCAATTGCAGATTGCGGGGCTTAACTGACTGACACTAGCAACAGACCCCTACCTTCCTAATAACACAAGTTGAGCGCTGATTCAGGAACTGCACACTTCTTGTGGGAGCGGGCTTGCCCGCGAAGGGGTGCAAAGCAGCCCCAATTGCAGACTGCGGGGCTTAACTGTCTGGCATTAACAACAGCCCCCTACCTTCCTAATAACACAAGTTGAGCGCTGATTCAGGAACTGCACACTTCTTGTGGGAGCAGGCTTGCCCGCGAAGAGGTGCGAAACAGCCCCAATTGCAGATTATGGGGCTTAACTGACTGACATTAGCAACAAACCCCTACCTTCCTAATAAAAGGAGGGTCCTGGCGTCTGGCTCACCACCGAAAAACCGCACCAGTGCAAACTGGAACAGGGGGGCAGACTCGTCCACCGCCGCAAAGAGTGTCAAGCAAGAGCGCAGCTTCAGATCGTCCGGGTGCCCCAGGATCTGCAGAGCGCTCTTGTCCGCATGCTGGACCAGTGCATTGACACATGCAGCCAAGCGCGGCCCGAGCACCTCGTGCTCAAGGTAGGCACGCGCTTCATCCAATCCCGACAGCCCGTAGCGCTCGGCCATTTCGCTATGACCGAGGCCGCGCAGTTGCGGAAAGATGAACCACATCCAGTGACGCGTCTTGCGCCCCGCGAGGAGCTCTTCCATCACCTGGGGGTAGATCGCCTGCTGGGCATCCAGAAAGCGGGAAAGATCATGGCTGGAGGACATCGACTGCTCCGGTGGTGTGCTCGTTTCCGATAATGCGCTGCATGCTGCTCAGGATAGCCAAACTCGTGCCGATTGCCGATCACCGTCGTGCTCGCCTGGAGACCATCGCCGCACCGCTACGTGAGGCGCAAGGTCCAAGCATCTGTAGAGGCCACGCATGGCCTCCCCTACGCCGATCTGTTAGGGTGCCCGCCGATGAACGCGACACAGACGAGGACACCGAGTGAGCGCCGAAGAACCCCTGATCGCCGACCTGTTCGAGGTCGACAAACGCCTGACACTCAAGCCAGTCGTGGATTTCAACAACTACCTGCGCAGCGCCTTCGGTGACGGTCCCTGCCGGTGCATCCGCTGCCTCGAGGGCGGCGGTGACGAGAGCACCTACAGTCATCGCCACACCTTCATGCTCGAGGGGAAGCCGTTCAATCGCCGCTTCGCCGGCACCGCTGGCAGCGATGTGCTGCTGGCGTTGAAAAAAGCCTGGTTGTCCTACACCAAGACCGATTTGCCACTGGTCGGCAATCTGGACATGACCCTGCTCAAAAGCTTCACCGATATGGCCGTGCATCCACGCCTGCTCGCTCTGCTACCGGCCAGCGGCCTGGTCCGCGAGGTCGAAGGTGCCTGGCAGCTGCAGATGCCGGTCGACTGAGCCTGCATCGCAGGCAGCATGGGGACAGTGCAGGATCCTGGCGGTCTGCTAACTTGGGGAGACCGCTCACCCGCAGGTGACTGATCATGGCCCGCACGACCCCTATCGAGCTGTACCGCAACATCGGCATCGTCGCCCATGTCGATGCAGGCAAGACCACCACCACCGAACGCATCCTGTTCTACACCGGCGTCAACCACAAGATGGGTGAAGTGCATGACGGCGCCGCGACCATGGACTGGATGGCCCAGGAACAGGAACGTGGCATCACCATCACCTCGGCGGCGACCACGGCGTTCTGGCAGGGCTCGGCCAAGCAGTTCCCCGACAAATACCGTTTCAATATCATCGACACGCCTGGTCACGTCGACTTCACCATCGAAGTGGAACGCTCCCTGCGTGTGCTCGATGGCGCCGTCGTGGTGTTCAGCGGCGCCGACGGGGTCGAGCCACAGTCCGAGACGGTGTGGCGCCAGGCCAACAAATACAAGGTCCCGCGGCTCGCCTACATCAACAAGATGGACCGCCAGGGCGCCGACTTTCTGCGCGTGGTCAAACAGATCGACCAGCGCCTGGGCCACCACCCCGTGCCCATTCAACTGGCCATCGGCGCCGAAGAGGACTTTATCGGGCAGATCGATCTGGTGAAGATGAAGGCCATCTACTGGAACGATGCCGACCAAGGCACCAGCTATCGGGAAGAACCCATTCCAGCGGAGCTGCGGGCACTGGCCGAGGAATGGCGGGCGTACATGGTCGAGGCAGCAGCGGACGCCAACGATGAACTGACGGAGCTCTATCTGGACGGTCAGGAGCTGAGCCTGGAGCAGATCAAGGCGGGGTTGCGCCAGCTTACACTGGCCAACCGGATCGTCCCGACGATTCTCGGTTCGTCCTTCAAGAACAAAGGCGTGCCCTTGATGCTCGACGCCGTGATCGATTACCTGCCGGCACCGTCCGAGGTCGCGGCCATCAACGGCACCGATCCCGATGACGACGAAAAGCACCTGGAGCGCCACGCCGACGACAGCGAACCTTTCTCCGCACTGGCGTTCAAGATCGCCACCGACCCCTTCGTCGGCACCTTGACCTTTGCCAGGGTGTATTCCGGCATCCTCAGCTCCGGCGATGCCGTGCTCAATTCGGTCAAAGGCAAGAAGGAACGCGTCGGACGAATGGTGCAGATGCACGCCAACCAGCGCGCCGAGATCAAGAGCGTCTGCGCCGGTGACATTGCCGCATTGATCGGTATGAAGGATGTGACGACAGGCGATACCCTGTGCGACCTGAACAGACCCATCATCCTCGAGCGCATGGATTTTCCCGATCCGGTGATCTCGGTAGCGGTGGAACCCAAGACCAAGGTCGACCAGGAGAAAATGGGTATTGCGCTAGGCAAACTGGCGCAGGAAGACCCCTCCTTCCGGGTCCGGACAGACGAGGAAACGGCGCAGACCATCATCTCCGGCATGGGCGAACTGCACCTGGACATCATCGTCGATCGCATGCGCCGCGAATTCGGCGTCGATGCCAATATCGGCAAGCCCCAGGTGGCCTATCGCGAGAAGATCCGCAACACCTGCGAGATCGAGGGCAAGTTCGTTCGCCAATCAGGCGGCCGTGGCCAGTATGGCCACTGCTGGATCCGCTTCGCTCCGGGCGAAGGGGAAAAGGAGGGGCTGGAGTTCGTCAACGAGGTGGTGGGCGGCGTGGTACCGCGCGAGTACATCCCCGCCATCCAGAAAGGTATCGAGGAGCAGATGCGCAGCGGGGTGCTCGCCGGCTATCCGTTGATCGGCCTCAAGGCCACGGTGTTCGATGGCTCCTATCACGATGTCGACTCCAACGAGATGGCTTTCAAGGTCGCCGCGTCCATGGCTACCAAGCAATTGGCGCAAAAAGGTGGCGCGGTGCTGCTCGAGCCGATGATGAAAGTCGAGGTCGTGACGCCCGAGGAATACCTGGGTGACATCATGGGCGACCTGAGCCGACGCCGCGGAATGATCCAGGGCTCGGAGGACACAGTGGCGGGCAAGGTCATTCGTGCCGAAGTGCCCTTGGGCGAAATGTTCGGCTATTCCACCGACATGCGTTCAATGACCCAGGGACGCGCCAGCTATTCGATGGAATTCGTCCATTACGCGGAGGCACCGGCGAACATCGTGCAGACGATCGTGAAGAAGGCCTGAAGGCGGAAAGCCCCTTTGCAACTCCCTCAGGATTTCCTTGAAGCCTATGGCCTCGTCACGGGACAAGCCCGCTCGCCACCGGGGGAGCGGGCCGCAGAACTAGTGGCGAGCGGGCTTGTCCCGCGATGAGGCCTCCACAGGCACTGAACCTTTTCCGGCAAGAAACTTAGCCATGCTCCCCCGCCCGCTTGAGCAGTTTCTTGCAGCGCTCGGACAGGTGTACCACGCGCAGATGCTTGCCCGCCTTGGCATAGCGCTCGCGCAGGGTCTTCAGCGCCGCGATGGCGGAATAATCGACGAAGCTCAGGTGCCGGCAATCGAGGGTTACCTTCACCGGATCATTGGCCGGGTCGAATTGGTTCAGAAACGGCGCCGTCGAGGCGAAGAACAAGGTCCCATGCACCTGGTAGACCTTGCTGCCGTCATTCTCCGCATGACTGTCGGCATACAGCTCGCGAGCATGCTGCCAAGCGAAGTTGATCGCGGCGATGACAATGCCGAACATTACCGCCGTCGCAAGGTCGGTGAAGACCGTGACTACGGTCACCGCAACGATCGCCAGCATGTCGCTGGCTGGGACCTTGTGCAGCACCCGCAGCGAAGCCCAGGCGAAGGTCTGCTGCGCCACCACGAACATCACGCCCACGAGCGCTGCCAGCGGGATCTGCTCGATCAACGGTGAGAGGAACAGCACGAACAACAGGATCATCACACCGGCGACGACACCGGAGAGCCGGCCGCGCCCACCGGAGCTCAGGTTGATCACGGTCTGCCCGATCATCGCGCACCCTCCCATGCCGCCGCACAGGCCCGACACCATGTTGGCCGCGCCAAGGGCCACGCATTCGCGGTCCGGATAGCCACGGCTCTCGGTGATCTCATCGGTGAGATTGAGGGTCAGCAGGGTTTCCAGCAGACCCACCATGGCCATCAGGAACGCGTAGGGCGCGACGATGCGCAGGGTTTCCAGGTTCCACGGAACATCCGGCCAGGCCAATTGCGGAAGGCCACCGGCGATGTGGGCCATGTCGCCCAGCGTGCGTGTCGGCAGGTCCAGCAGGTAGACCAGCAGGCCGACGCCGAGGATGGCGATCAATGCCGGAGGAATGGCCCGGGTCAAGCGAGGCAGAACGTAGACCACCAGCATGGTAAGCGCCACCAGGCCGATCATCAGGTACAAGGCCGAACCCTCGAGCCAGGCCTCGCCTTCGCGCAAGTGCTCGAGCTGGGCCAGCGCGATGACGATGGCCAGACCGTTGACGAAGCCGAGCATGACCGAATAAGGCACCAGCCGCACCAGCTTGCCCAGACGCAGGACGCCGAACAGGATCATCACCAGGCCGCCCAGCAGCACGGTTGCGAGCAGGTACTGAGCGCCGTGCTGCACGACCAAGGCGATGATCACCACCGCCATGGAGCCCGCGGCACCGGAGATCATTCCAGGACGCCCGCCGAACAGCGCGGTCAGGGTACAGATGATGAAGGCACCGTACAGGCCCATCAACGGATTCAAGTGTGCGACCAGGGCGAAGGCGATGCACTCCGGCACCAAGGCGAAGGAGGTGGTGAGGCCGGCGAGCATGTCGGCACGGAGGCGGGCTGGTTTCATGCGAATCCTGTAGGCATTCCGGTACTCAAGAGGCCGGGGTAGACAAAAGAGCGGGGATGTTACGGAATTTGTCTGGGAGCGACCAGCCTGCTCAACGCACGCGTTCGCGGCTCTGCACCGCCAGATCGAGCGCACGCTGCATGTCCAGACGCGCCGAGCGTCCAAGATCAGGATGGTGCAACCGGCCCTTGCGCTCGGACGGGAGGATCGGCGCGGTAAGATCTTCGGCGTCCATGGCCTCGAAGTCCTGCTCCGCCCCCAGCGTCATGGCACTGCGCCGCAGCAACATGCGTACTTGCTCGGGGGTCAGGGCGGGGTTGATCGCCAGCATCGTTGCCACTGTGGCCGCCACCAATGGCGTCGCGTAGGAAGTGCCGCAGTGCGGCTTCGTGTCGCTGGCCGCCTGGATGCACGCGGCCGCGCTGATGTCGACACGCATGTCGATGTTCGAACTTTCGCGCTTGATCACATGGGCCGGGTCTTCGACCGGCACGGAGGGTTCGCTGCGCTGATGCCCACCGACCACCAGCAGTTGCTCGGTAATGAAGGATGATGGCAGGCGATACTCATCAGTCCCGGACCAGGAGGCGCCGTTGCCCGCCGAATTGACCACGATGACATCCGGGTGCTCCTTGCGCAGCCAGAGGAAGAACTCTTCGAGCAGCTCTTCGTAACCACTCATGGCCAACCCCGAACGCACCAGCGAGTCGACCTCCTCGCCCTGGATATCGCGAGCCCCCACTCGGTGGATGCCCCAGCTCCAGTTCAGCACCCTTGCGCCGTCTTCCACCAGATTGACGGAGGCAGCGATGTTGGCCGTGATGCCGGCGTCGCTGTTGCGTTCGACGATCACGTCGAAACCGGGGCTCGACGAGCCCAGCCCGCTGAGAAAGCCACTTTTTACCCCCTCTCCCTTGGCCGCGAAGATACCCGCTACATGGCTGCCGTGACTTTGCGCGCGGTCGCCGTCACGTGCATACAGGCAGGTCTGCCCAGGTCCGCAAGGTCCTCGGTAGGCCGCGAATGCCGGGGCATCGAAGTCCACTTCGCGCTCAATGACGCCGATACGCACCGGCACGAGAGGAATGGACGAGGCTGGAATGCGTCGCTGAAAGTAATACAGGGCGTCCAGGAATCGGTTGGCGGCCCACTCATCCGCCTGGCTGATGGCTTGCTCGGGCGGAGCGCCACCCTCCTCGCCCTTCTCCGGCGCCGATTCCTCGGTGATCACCGCGTCCACGCTGATCTCACTGCTCATGCGCAGGATCATGGCATCGCGGTGGTCCAGATCCCGGACAGGCAAGCGCAACTGATAGACGTTCAGCGGCGCGATGGCACCCACGACCTTGGCGCCGAACGTGTCCGCGATGCGCCGGGCTTCCTTCAGCCCGTCATACTTCTCTTCGATAAGCAGGCTTACCAGGTCCACATAGGTGGTCAAACCATCCATGTTCTTGGCCACTTCCCCGGGGCCCGCCGCCACGACTTGGCTACGCCGCTGAGTCAGCCAGACCGGGTTGCTGCGCTGACCGCCGGACTCGAGCCAGAGCGCCGCGCTGGGGCGAGCCCCCTGATCCAGTCGCAGCTCCAGCGAATCGTCGTGGCGCTTTACCGCATCGGCGGTCAGGGCGCGATCGCCCAGCCATACGGTCACAGGTTCCTCTCCCAGGCCCGCGGCGCGCAGACACCAGCGTTGCGCGCCCTCGCCAAGCAAGTTGTCACACCGTTGCAATTGCTTGATGCGCAGGTTGTCGTCGGCTGCCAGCGACGTATCCAACAGCAGGCAGGCGAGCAAGCCCAGATAGCGTTTCATCCCGATCCGGCACTCCAAGGTAATCGATGCCATTCCGACTGCTCGGCAAAAACAAAGGTTCAGGGCACTGCTCGCTGTGTATGGTCCAGGCTTGCAGGTTTCGAGCAGGCGTTTTGCAGCTTGCGGTCACCTGCGCGAAGCTTGAAGCTGAGCGCTCAATCGTGGAGATCAAGCCCATGCCGCTACGCCCATTGCTTGCCTGCCTGCTGCTGACGGTCAGCCTCGCTGTTCAGGCAGCCACCGAAGTGCTGCAACTGGAACACCGAACTGGCGCCGAACTGCTTCCTACTGTCCAGTCCTTCCTGGGCAGGGACGGCACCGTCAGTACCTTTGAAAACAAGCTGATCGTCAACGCCAGCCAGGCGCGTATCGCCGAACTGCGCGGTTTGCTGCAACAACTGGACACAGCGCCAAGGCGATTGTTGATCAGCGTCGACAGCGACGACCGCAACTTTCAGGATACGCGCGGCGGCGCGCGAATCATCCGTCAGGGTACGAGCAATCGCTCGGGCGGCCTGCAGCAGATACAGGCCAGCGAGGGCAAGCCTGCACTGATCCAGGTAGGCCGTAGCGTGCCGTTCAACACGACGAGCAGCGACGGCTACGGTGGCGTGATAGCCGAAGTCGAGTACCGCAACGTGACCCAGGGCTTCTACGTCACCCCGAGCCTGAACGGCGATTCGGTCCGCCTGGAAATCAGCACCAATAATGACCGGATGAGCCAGGAACGCGACGATGTAGTGAACGTGCAAAGCACCGACACCACCCTTACCGGCAAGCTCGGCGAGTGGATGGTACTGGCCGGTGCCAACCAGCAAAGTCAGGCCGACCGTCAGCCGACAAGCCTCCACTACAGCACCGAGCGCGGTGAAAACATGACAGTGCGGGTAAAAGTCGATGTTCTGGACTGATCCCAGGCAATTCGGGGCCTCGACCAAAAGCCTTTGACCTGACTGATGAGTCGCATTAGACCAAATATGTAGTGGAACAAAAAAAGCACTACAAAACATTTGACAGAGTCTTTTTCGCAAGGGCATGATGGCCCCGCTCCCGCTAATCAGGGGCCCTGGCAAGGGCCTTCGAGGCGCGCTCCCTCTACCCCTGGAGGCGCTTCGTGTCTATACGGCCCACAAGGCGGTTTGACGAGATTGTGACTGCAACGAAGAAGTTGTCCCGAGGGACGGAAGCGCATCGCCGCAGTTATCGGCAAACCGTGTCGAACCCCAGCAAGGCATCCACGAGCCAAGCCGGGGCGAGATCGCCGCCGACCTGCCCCTTCCCCTTCGAGCCTTCTCGTACGTCACCGTTTCGCCAGACAGGACAGCCGCCAGGCCTCCGATCTGCGTGTAGCCCTGTGTACTCACTCCAAGACTGATGCGACGAGGTTATTTCCATGGCACTGACACGCGAACAGCAAATTGCAGCCCTCGAGAAAGACTGGGCCGAGAACCCGCGCTGGAAAGGCGTGACCCGTACCTATAGCGCCGCCGATGTCGTTCGCCTGCGTGGCTCCGTGCAACCGGAACATACCCTGGCCCGCCTGGGTGCAGAGAAACTGTGGAAACTGGTCACCGAAGGTGCCCACCCTTCCTTCCGTCCCGACAAAGACTTCGTCAACTGCATGGGCGCCCTGACCGGGGGCCAGGCCGTGCAGCAGGTCAAGGCCGGCATCCAGGCCATCTACCTGTCCGGCTGGCAGGTGGCCGCCGACAACAACTCGGCCGAGTCCATGTACCCGGACCAGTCGCTGTACCCGGTCGATTCGGTTCCGACCGTGGTCAAGCGCATCAACAATTCATTCCGTCGCGCTGACCAGATCCAGTGGAAAGCGGGCAAGAACCCAGGCGACGATGGCTATATCGACTACTTCGCGCCGATCGTGGCCGACGCCGAAGCCGGGTTCGGCGGCGTGCTCAATGCCTATGAACTGATGAAGAACATGATCGAGGCGGGTGCCGCCGGCGTGCACTTCGAGGATCAGCTGGCATCGGTGAAGAAATGCGGCCATATGGGGGGCAAGGTTCTGGTACCCACCCAGGAAGCCGTGCAGAAGCTGGTTGCCGCCCGCCTGGCCGCCGACGTTTCGGGCGTGCCGACCATCATCCTTGCGCGTACCGACGCCAATGCCGCGGACCTGCTGACCAGCGACTGCGATCCCTATGACCAGCCATTCGTCCTGGGCGAGCGTACCCGCGAAGGCTTCTACAAGGT
This sequence comes from Pseudomonas capeferrum, assembly GCF_013523055.1. Classification (GTDB taxonomy): domain Bacteria; phylum Pseudomonadota; class Gammaproteobacteria; order Pseudomonadales; family Pseudomonadaceae; genus Aquipseudomonas; species Aquipseudomonas capeferrum_A. The sequence goes on from NZ_JAAMQM010000034.1 coordinate 9,769, forward strand.
GCGCGCCGGCCTGGACCAGGCCATCGCTCGCGGCCTGGCCTACGCGCCCTATGCCGACCTGATCTGGTGCGAAACCGCCAAGCCCGATCTGGACGAAGCGCGTCGTTTCGCCGAGGCGATCAAGAAGGAATACCCGGACCAACTGCTGTCCTACAACTGCTCGCCGTCCTTCAACTGGAAGAAGAACCTGGACGACGCGACCATCGCCAAGTTCCAGCGCGAACTGTCGGCCATGGGCTACAAGCACCAGTTCATCACCCTGGCCGGCATCCACAACATGTGGCACGGCATGTTCAACCTGGCGCATGACTACGCCCGCAACGACATGACCGCCTACGTCAAGCTGCAGGAGCAGGAATTCGCCGATGCCAGCAAGGGCTACACCTTCGTTGCCCACCAGCAGGAAGTGGGCACCGGCTACTTCGACGACATGACCACCGTGATCCAGGGTGGCGCTTCGTCGGTGACCGCGCTGACCGGCTCGACCGAGGAAGAGCAGTTCCACTGATATTCAAGACGCCTCGCCAAGGCCCGGCATCCGCAAGGATGACCGGGCCTTCGTCGCTTATAAGGTCAGTGAACAGCCAGGAAGCCGCCTTCGCGAGAGCAGGGTCGCCTGTCACCGTCTATGCTTCGGGCATGAAAACGGCAAGGACCGCAGCATGCCCCGCGCCGAGCTGTCGGTAATTTCGGCGCCTGGGCACCCGGTGGCGCGGTGATCGAGATCGCCTGTCTGCGTCACTCCCGGTTGTGGCGGTCTTTTACCGCCAAGGAGCCGCGGATCGAGCATCAGGGTGTTGATCCAGAGCGGTATGCAGACATACGAAATCTGATAGAACGTGCGCCAATGCATTTTGCAAGTAGCGAGATTGAACGATGAACTTCGCGCAGGCTCGAAACGGCTAGCCTAGTAACCGCCCTTTAAATGATATCAATTATCATTACGAAACTACGATTTCGTTGCATTGGAGAAGAAAGATAATTAACGAAGGGAGGGGCAATGCCCGGATTTCAAGGGCTACAGGGTTTTGCAAAAGATTTTTGTTCTTAATCTTACGAATAAAGTGTGAGAGAAGTTTTACTTGCACAGGGTTTACCCATAAAATCAGCGCGATCGATTGCGCTGCGACATTTCGTCACTGCTCTACTTATTTCAGACTGCAGAGCTTGGTCTCTGTATAAGGATTTTCAGCATGTCCGATTCGGCAGGACTGATCGCCCACAACTGGGCCTTCGCTATCTTCCTTCTTGGCGTCGTCGGCCTTTGCGCCTTCATGCTCGGCCTGTCCAGCCTGCTCGGCAGCAAGGCCTGGGGTCGCAGCAAGAACGAGCCATTCGAATCCGGCATGCTGCCGACCGGCAGCGCCCGTCTGCGCCTGTCCGCCAAATTCTATCTGGTCGCGATGCTCTTCGTGATCTTCGATATCGAAGCCCTTTTTCTCTTTGCATGGTCTGTGTCCGTCCGCGAAAGCGGCTGGACCGGATTCGTCGAAGCACTCGTTTTCATAGCAATTCTGTTGGCAGGTCTTGTCTACCTTTGGCGGGTCGGGGCGCTCGATTGGGCTCCCGTGGGTCGTCGCAAGCGGCAAGCGAAGCTGAAACAATGAGGCTTTGGCATGCAATACAATCTAACCAGAATCGATCCGGATGCGCCGAACGAGCAATATCCCGTAGGTGACCGCGCTACCGTCACCGACCAGATGCTCGAGGATCAGGTCCACAAGAACATCTTCATGGGCAAGCTCGAGGATGTGCTCAGTGGCGCGGTCAACTGGGGTCGCAAGAATTCCCTGTGGCCCTACAACTTCGGCCTGTCCTGCTGCTACGTGGAAATGACCACGGCCTTCACGGCACCCCATGACATCGCCCGCTTCGGCGCCGAGGTCATCCGGGCTTCGCCGCGTCAGGCCGATTTCATGGTCATCGCCGGCACGCCCTTCATCAAGATGGCTCCGATCATCCAGCGCCTGTACGAGCAGATGCTCGAACCGAAGTGGGTGATCTCCATGGGCGCATGCGCGAATTCCGGTGGCATGTACGACATCTACTCGGTCGTTCAGGGGGTCGACAAGTTCCTCCCCGTGGACGTGTACGTGCCGGGCTGCCCGCCTCGCCCTGAAGCATTCCTGCAAGGCCTGATGCTGCTGCAGGAATCGATCGGCCAGGAGCGTCGTCCTCTTTCGTGGGTCGTCGGCGACCAGGGCATCTACCGTGCCGAGATGCCGTCACAGAAAGAGCAACGCCGTGAACAGCGTATCCAGGTCACCAACCTGCGCAGCCCCGACGAAGTCTGATCCAGCGACCTGCCGCCCGTTCCCCGGAACCGGCGGCCTGGCTTCATTCTCTACGTTGACCCAAAGCGACCGAGACCATGACAGCGGACACCGCTATTTATATTCCGCCTTACAAGGCTGACGACCAAGATGTGGTCGTCGAACTGAACCACAAATTCGGCCCGGAGGCGTTCGTCGCCCAGGAAACCCGTACCGGCATGCCGGTGCTGTGGGTGACCCGCGCCAAGTTGATCGAGGTCCTGACCTTCCTGCGCAACGTGGCCAAGCCGTACAGCATGCTGTACGACCTGCATGGCGTCGACGAGCGCCTGCGCACGCATCGCCGTGGCCTGCCGGGCTCGGACTTCACCGTGTTCTACCACCTTCTTTCGGTGGAGCGGAACAGCGACGTGATGATCAAGGTAGCCTTGAGCGAAGGCGACCTGAATCTGCCGACCATCACCCGCATCTGGCCCAACGCCAACTGGTACGAGCGTGAAGTCTGGGACATGTACGGCATCGACTTCGCCGGCCACCCGCACCTGACCCGCATCATGATGCCGCCGACCTGGGAAGGGCATCCACTGCGCAAGGACTACCCAGCCCGCGCTACCGAATTCGATCCGTTCAGCCTGACCCTGGCCAAGCAGCAACTCGAGGAAGAATCCGCGCGGTTCAACCCCGAAGCCTGGGGCATGAAGCGTCAGGGCGCCAACGAAGACTACATGTTCCTCAACCTGGGCCCCAACCACCCTTCCGCCCACGGCGCATTCCGTATCGTCCTGCAGCTCGATGGCGAAGAGATCGTCGATTGCGTGCCCGACATCGGCTACCACCACCGTGGCGCCGAGAAGATGGCAGAGCGCCAGTCCTGGCACAGCTTCATCCCCTATACCGACCGCATCGACTACCTGGGCGGGGTGATGAACAACCTGCCCTATGTCCTGGCGGTAGAGAAGCTGGCCGGTATCGTGGTGCCGCAGAAGGTCGACGTGATCCGCATCATGATGGCCGAGTTCTTCCGCATCACCAGCCACCTGCTGTTCCTGGGTACCTACATCCAGGACGTCGGCGCCATGACCCCGGTGTTCTTCACCTTCACCGACCGTCAGCGCGCCTACACCGTGATCGAAGCCATCACCGGCTTCCGCCTGCATCCGGCCTGGTACCGCATCGGTGGCGTTGCCCACGATCTGCCGCGTGGCTGGGAAAAGCTGGTCAAGGATTTCATCGAGTGGATGCCCAAGCGTCTGGACGAGTACACCAAGGCCGCGTTGAAGAACAGCATCCTCAAGGGGCGTACCGTCGGCGTGGCCGCCTACAACACCCAGGAGGCACTCGACTGGGGCGTGACCGGCCCGAGCCTGCGGGCAACCGGCCTGGACTTCGACCTGCGCAAGGCACGTCCGTACTCGGGCTATGAAAACTTCGAGTTCGAAGTGCCGCTCGCCCACAGCGGCGACGCCTATGACCGCTGCCTGGTACGCGTGGAAGAAATGCGCCAGAGCCTGCGAATCATCGAGCAGTGCATGCGCAACATGCCCGAAGGCCCGTACAAGGCGGATCACCCGCTGACCACGCCGCCGCCGAAAGAGCGCACCCTGCAGCACATCGAGACCCTGATCACTCACTTCCTGCAAGTCTCGTGGGGCCCGGTCATGCCGGCCAACGAATCCTTCCAGATGATCGAGGCGACCAAGGGCATCAACAGTTACTACCTGACGAGCGATGGCGGCACCATGAGCTACCGCACCCGGATCCGCACGCCGAGCTATCCGCACCTGCAGCAGATCCCTTCGGTGATCAAGGGCAGCATGGTCGCCGACCTCATCGCGTACCTGGGCAGTATCGACTTCGTTATGGCTGACGTGGACCGCTAAGCATGAACAGCACGCTTATCCAAACCGACCGTTTCGCCCTGAGCGAAACCGAGCGCTCGGCCATCGAGCACGAGATGCACCACTACGAGGACCCGCGCGCGGCGTCCATCGAAGCGCTGAAGATCGTCCAGAAGGAACGCGGCTGGGTGCCTGACGGCGCCATCTATGCCATCGGCGAAGTACTGGGCATCCCCGCCAGCGACGTCGAAGGCGTGGCCACGTTCTACAGCCAGATCTTCCGCCAGCCGGTCGGTCGCCACATCATCCGTGTCTGCGACAGCATGGTCTGCTACATCGGCGGCCATGAATCGGTCGTCAGCCAGATCCAGGACCAGCTGGGCATCGGCCTCGGTCAGACTACTCCGGACGGTCGCTTCACCCTGCTGCCGGTGTGCTGCCTGGGCAACTGCGACAAGGCCCCGGCCCTGATGATCGACGACGATACCTTTGGCGACGTGCAACCTGCCGGCGTGGCCACACTGTTGGAGGGCTACGCATGACCATCACTTCCTTCGGCCCGGCCAACCGCATCGCGCGTAGCGCCGAGACCCACCCGCTGACCTGGCGCCTGCGTGACGACGGCGAGCCCGTATGGCTCGACGAGTACCAGGCCAAGGACGGCTATGCCGCTGCCCGCAAGGCATTGGCGCAGATGTCCCAGGACGATATCGTCCAGACCGTCAAGGACGCCGGCCTCAAGGGCCGCGGTGGCGCGGGTTTCCCGACCGGCGTCAAATGGGGTCTGATGCCCAAGGACGAGTCCATGGACATCCGCTATCTGCTGTGCAACGCGGATGAAATGGAGCCCAACACCTGGAAGGACCGCATGCTGATGGAGCAACAGCCCCATCTGCTTATCGAAGGCATGCTGATCAGCGCCCGCGCGCTGAAGGCCTACCGCGGCTACATCTTCCTGCGTGGCGAATACACCACCGCGGCGCGCAACCTGAACCGTGCTGTCGAAGAGGCAAAGGCCGCGGGCCTGCTGGGCAAGAACATCCTCGGCAGCGGTTTCGACTTCGAGCTGTTCGTGCACACCGGCGCGGGACGCTATATCTGTGGCGAAGAAACCGCGCTGATCAACTCCCTGGAAGGTCGCCGTGCCAACCCGCGCTCCAAGCCGCCCTTCCCTGCCGCCGTCGGCGTCTGGGGCAAGCCGACCTGCGTGAACAACGTCGAGACCCTGTGCAACGTGCCCGCCATCGTCGGCAACGGCATCGACTGGTACAAGTCGCTGGCCCGCGAAGGCAGCGAGGACCATGGCACCAAGTTGATGGGCTTCTCCGGCAAGGTGAAGAACCCCGGCCTGTGGGAGCTGCCTTTCGGCGTCACGGCCCGCGAGCTGTTCGAGGACTACGCTGGCGGCATGCGCGATGGGTTCCGGCTCAAGTGCTGGCAGCCAGGCGGCGCTGGCACCGGCTTCCTGCTGCCCGAGCACCTCGACGCGCAGATGTATGCCGGGGGTATCGCCAAGGTCGGCACCCGAATGGGTACGGGCCTGGCCATGGCGGTCGACGACAGCGTCAACATGGTTTCCTTGCTGCGCAACATGGAAGAATTCTTCGCCCGCGAGTCCTGCGGCTTCTGCACCCCGTGCCGCGATGGCCTGCCGTGGAGCGTCAAGCTCCTGCGCGCCCTCGAGAAAGGCCAGGGTCGGGAAGGCGACATCGAAACGCTCCTGGGCCTGGTCGGTTTCCTCGGCCCTGGCAAGACATTCTGTGCCCATGCCCCCGGCGCCGTCGAACCGCTGGGCAGCGCGATCAAGTATTTCCGTCCGGAGTTCGAGGCCGGTATCGCCGCCACCGGCAGTGACGCCCTGCGCCCGAACCTGGCCAAGCCGATCCACGAGCCGATCGTTATCGGCGCATGACCCATTGAAAGGCAGGTGGTCCGTGCCACCTGCCATCCAGACAGCTCGCCCGCAGATGCCGGCGCGGGCTGCTGGCCTACAGATTTCCATTAGCCACGCCTGCTCACGCGGGCCAACGAAGAACTTTGAACCATGGCCACTATCCACGTAGACGGCAAAGAGCTCGAAGTCAACGGCGCAGACAACCTGTTACAGGCCTGTCTGTCGCTCGGCCTCGACATTCCCTATTTCTGCTGGCACCCGGCGCTCGGTAGCGTCGGCGCCTGCCGGCAATGCGCGGTCAAGCAGTACACCGACGAGAACGACACCCGTGGTCGCATCGTCATGTCCTGCATGACGCCCGCCTCCGACGGCAGCTGGATCTCCATCGAAGACGAAGAATCCAAGGCGTTCCGCGCCAGCGTCGTCGAATGGCTGATGACCAACCACCCGCACGACTGCCCGGTGTGCGAGGAAGGCGGTCATTGCCACCTGCAGGACATGACGGTAATGACCGGCCACAACGAGCGCCGCTACCGTTTCTCCAAGCGTACCCACCAGAACCAGGAACTCGGCCCGTTCATCGCCCACGAGATGAACCGCTGCATCGCCTGCTATCGCTGCGTGCGGTACTACAAGGACTACGCCGGCGGTACCGACCTGGGTGTCTTCGGCGCCCACGACAACGTGTACTTCGGCCGCGTCGAGGATGGTGTCCTGGAGAGCGAGTTCTCCGGCAACCTCACCGAGGTCTGCCCGACTGGCGTGTTCACCGACAAGACCCACTCCGAGCGCTACAACCGCAAGTGGGACATGCAGTTCTCCCCGAGCATCTGCCACGGCTGCTCCAGCGGCTGCAACATCAGCCCCGGCGAGCGCTACGGTGAGTTGCGTCGTATCGAGAACCGCTTCAACGGCTCGGTCAACCAGTACTTCCTCTGCGACCGTGGCCGCTTCGGCTATGGCTATGTGAACCGCAAGGACCGCCCACGCCAGCCACTGCTGGCCGATGGCACCAAGCTCAGCGTGGATGCCGCCCTGGACAAGGCCGCCGACATGCTGCGCGGGCGCACCATCGTCGGCATCGGCTCCCCCCGCGCCAGCCTCGAAAGCAACTATGGCCTGCGCGAGCTGGTCGGTGCCGAATACTTCTACTCCGGCATGGAAGCAGGCGAGCTGGACCGTGTGCGCCTGGTGCACAAGGTCCTCAATGACAGCCCGCTGCCCGTGCCGACCCTGCGCGACATCGAAGATCACGACGCCGTGTTCGTCCTCGGCGAAGACCTGACCCAGACCGCTGCCCGTGTCGCCCTGGCCGTGCGCCAGGCCACCAAGGGCAAGGCCGAGGCCATGGCCGAGTCGATGAAAGTGCAACCTTGGCTCGACGCCGCGGTGAAGAACATCGGTCAGCACGCGCTGTACCCATTGTTCATCGCCACCCTGGCCGAGACCAAGCTGGACGACGTCGCCGAGGGGTGCGTCCACGCCGCGCCGGACGACCTGGCGCGCCTGGGCTTCGCCGTGGCCAACGCCATCGACCCGAGCGCCCCGGCCGTACACGGTCTCGACGCCGATGCCCTGGAACTGGTCCAGCGCATCGCCGATGCCCTGGTCGCCGCCAAGCGTCCTCTGATCATCTCGGGTACCTCGCTGGCCAGCCCTGCGCTGATCCAGGCCGCGGCCAACATCGCCAAGGCCCTGAGCCTGCGTGAGAAGAACGGCTCGCTGAGCCTGGTAGTCCCGGAGGCCAACAGCCTCGGCCTGGCCATGCTCGGCGGCGAGTCCGTCGACGCCGCACTGGACGCGGTCATCGAGGGCAAGGCCGACGCCATCGTGATCCTCGAAAACGACCTCTACGGCCGCGTGTCGGCTGCCAAGGTCGACGCCGCCCTGGCCGCCGCCAAGGTAGTGATCGTCGCCGATCACCAGAAGACCGCCACCGCCGACCGTGCCCACCTGGTGCTGCCCGCAGCCTCCTTCGCCGAAGGCGATGGCACTCTGGTCAGCCAGGAAGGCCGTGCCCAGCGATTCTTCCAGGTGTTCGACCCGAGCTACCTGGACAGCAGCATCCAGATCCATGAAGGCTGGCGCTGGATGCACGTGCTACGTGCCACCCTGCTGAACAAGCCGGTCGACTGGACCCAACTGGACCACGTCACCAGCGCTTGCGCCGCCGCCGCGCCGCAACTGGGCGCAATTGTCGACGCCGCGCCTTCCGCCGCATTCCGCATCAAGGGCCTGAAGCTGGCACGCGAGCCGCTGCGCTATTCCGGCCGCACCTCCATGCGCGCCAACATCAGCGTTCACGAGCCGCGTACCCCACAGGACAAGGACACTGCCTTCGCCTTCTCCATGGAAGGCTACTCGGGCTCGGCCGAACCGCGCCAGCAAGTGCCGTTCGCCTGGTCTCCAGGCTGGAACTCGCCGCAGGCCTGGAACAAGTTTCAGGACGAGGTCGGCGGCCACTTGCGTGCCGGCGATCCGGGCGTGCGCCTGATCGAAACCCAAGGCGATCGCCTGAGCTGGTTCAGCGCCATTCCTCCCGCCTTCAATCCGCCTCGCGGCACCTGGAAGGCCGTGCCGCTGTTCCACCTGTTCGGCAGCGAGGAAAGCTCCTCGCGCGCAGCCCCGGTACAAGAGCGCATCCCCCAGGCCTACGTGGCCCTGGCCAGGTCCGAGGCCGATCGCCTGGGCGTCAACGACGGCGCGCTGATCAACCTGAACGTGGCGGGTGTGTCGCTGCGTCTGCCGCTGCGTATCAATGAAGCACTGGGCGCAGGCCTGGTGGCGCTGCCGAAAGGCCTGGCCGGGATCCCGCCGGCCATCTTCGGCGCATCGGTCGAAGGCCTGCAGGAGGCAGCACAATGAGCTGGTTCACCCCCGAAGTGATGGATGCGATCATCGCCGTCGTCAAGGCCATCGTGGTCCTGCTGGCGGTCGTGGTCTGCGGCGCCCTGCTCAGCTTCGTCGAACGTCGCCTGCTGGGCTGGTGGCAGGACCGCTACGGTCCGAACCGTGTCGGTCCGTTCGGCATGTTCCAGATCGCCGCCGACATGCTGAAGATGTTCTTCAAGGAAGACTGGAACCCGCCCTTCGTCGATCGGATGATCTTCACCCTGGCGCCGGTCGTGGCGATGAGTGCCCTGCTGATCGCCTTCTCGATCATCCCGATTACCCCGACCTGGGGCGTCGCCGACCTCAACATCGGCCTGCTGTTCTTCTTCGCCATGGCGGGCCTGTCGGTCTACGCGGTGCTGTTCGCCGGCTGGTCGTCGAACAACAAGTACGCGCTGCTCGGCAGCCTTCGGGCATCGGCGCAGACCGTGTCGTACGAAGTGTTCCTGGGCCTGGCGCTGATGGGCGTGGTCGTTCAGGTGGGCTCGTTCAACATGCGCGACATCGTCGAGTACCAGGCGCAGAACCTGTGGTTCATCATTCCGCAGTTCTTCGGCTTCTGCACCTTCTTCATCGCAGGCGTGGCCGTGACGCACCGTCACCCCTTCGACCAGCCGGAAGCGGAACAGGAGCTGGCCGACGGTTACCACATCGAGTATGCCGGCATGAAGTGGGGCATGTTCTTCGTCGGCGAGTACATCGGCATCATCCTCATCTCGGCGTTGCTGGTGACCCTGTTCTTCGGCGGCTGGCATGGCCCGTTCGGCCTGCTGCCACAGGTTCCGTTCCTGTGGTTCGCGCTCAAGACCGCGTTCTTCATCATGCTGTTCATCCTGCTGCGTGCCTCGATCCCGCGCCCGCGCTATGACCAGGTGATGGACTTCAGCTGGAAGTTCTGCCTGCCGCTGACCCTGATCAATTTGCTGGTGACCGCTGCGATCGTGCTCTACAACACGCCAGCTGTTGCGGCCCAGTGAGGATTTGACCCATGTTCAAGTATATTGGCGACATCGTTAAGGGCACCGGCACCCAGCTGCGCAGCCTGGCGATGGTGTTCTCCCACGGGTTCCGCAAACGCGACACCCTGCAATACCCGGAAGAAGCCGTTTACCTGCCACCGCGTTACCGTGGCCGTATCGTCCTTACCCGCGACCCCGACGGAGAAGAGCGCTGCGTGGCCTGCAACCTGTGTGCGGTGGCCTGCCCGGTCGGCTGCATCTCCTTGCAGAAGGCAGAGACCGAAGACGGACGCTGGTACCCCGAGTTCTTCCGCATCAACTTCTCGCGCTGCATCTTCTGCGGCTTGTGCGAGGAAGCGTGCCCGACGACCGCGATCCAGCTCACCCCGGACTTCGAAATGGCCGAGTTCAAGCGTCAGGACCTGGTGTACGAGAAGGAGGATCTGTTGATCTCCGGACCCGGCAAGAACCCTGACTACAACTTCTACCGTGTCGCGGGCATGGCGATCGCCGGCAAGCCCAAAGGCGCCGCGCAGAACGAAGCCGAGCCGATCAACGTGAAGAGCTTGCTCCCATAAGGACAGAAAGATGGAATTCGCTTTCTACTTCGCATCCGGTGTTGCCGTGCTGTCCACCCTCAGGGTGATCACCGGCACCAACCCCGTGCACGCCCTGCTCTACCTGATCATCTCCTTGATCGCCGTGGCGATGACATTCTTCGCCCTCGGTGCGCCGTTCGCCGGCGCCCTGGAAGTGATCGCCTACGCCGGTGCCATCATGGTGCTGTTCGTCTTCGTGGTGATGATGCTCAACCTGGGGCCGGCTTCGGTCGCTCAGGAACGTGGCTGGCTCAAGCCAGGCATCTGGGCAGGTCCCGTGGTCCTGACCACGCTGCTGCTGCTCGAACTGCTGTACGTGCTGTTCGTCGCGCCGAGCGGGGCCGCCATCAGCGGCACCACGATCGACGCCAAGGCCGTCGGCATCAGCCTGTTCGGTCCTTACCTGCTGGTGGTCGAACTGGCCTCGATGCTGCTGCTCGCCGCAGCAGTGACGGCATTCCACCTCGGCCGCAACGAGGCGAAGGAGTAATCACATGCCTGCAATCCCTCTAGAGCACGGCCTGGCCGTCGCCGGCATCCTGTTCTGCCTCGGCCTTGTCGGCCTGATGGTCCGCCGCAACATCCTCTTCGTGCTGATGAGCCTGGAAATCATGATGAACGCCTCTGCCCTGGCGTTCATCGTTGCCGGCAGCCGCTGGGTGCAACCCGACGGTCAGGTCATGTTCATCCTGGTCATCAGCCTGGCGGCCGCAGAGGCCAGTATCGGCCTGGCGATCCTGATGCAGCTGTATCGCCGCTTCCACACTCTCGACATCGATGCTGCCAGTGAGATGCGCGGATGAACCTACTCTTTCTGACTTTCGTCTTTCCCCTGCTCGGGTTCCTGCTGCTGTCGTTCTCCCGCGGGCGCTTCTCGGAGAACCTCAGCGCGCTGATCGGTGTCGGTTCCGTCGGTCTCTCGGCTGCGGTATCTGCCTATGTGATCTGGCAGTTCAACGTCGCCCCGCCGGAAGGTGGCGCCTATAGCCAGCTGCTGTGGCAGTGGATGTCGGTGGACGGCTTCGCACCGAACTTCACCCTGTACCTGGACGGCCTGTCGGTCACCATGCTCGGCGTGGTCACCGGCGTAGGCTTCCTGATCCACCTGTTCGCCTCCTGGTACATGCGTGGCGAGGCCGGCTACTCGCGGTTCTTCTCCTACACCAACCTGTTCATCGCCAGCATGCTGTTCCTGATCCTGGGCGATAACCTGCTGTTCATCTACTTCGGCTGGGAAGGCGTGGGGCTGTGCTCTTATCTGTTGATCGGGTTCTACTACAGCAATCGCAACAACGGTAACGCAGCGCTCAAGGCGTTCATCGTTACCCGCATCGGCGACGTGTTCCTGGCCATCGGCCTGTTCATCCTGTTCGTCCAGCTGGGTACCCTGAATGTGCAGGAACTGCTGGTGCTGGCACCGCAGAAATTCCAGGCAGGGGATACCTGGATGGTCCTGGCGACCTTGATGCTGCTGGGTGGCGCGGTCGGCAAGTCGGCCCAGTTGCCGCTGCAGACCTGGCTGGCCGATGCGATGGCGGGCCCTACCCCGGTTTCGGCACTGATCCACGCCGCAACCATGGTCACCGCCGGCGTCTACCTGATCGCCCGTACCCACGGCCTGTTCCTGCTGGCCCCGGACATCCTGCACCTGGTCGGTATCGTCGGCGCGGTGACCTTGGTCCTGGCCGGCTTCGCGGCCCTGGTCCAGACCGACATCAAGCGCATCCTCGCCTACTCGACCATGAGCCAGATCGGCTACATGTTCCTGGCCTTGGGCGTTGGCGCCTGGGATGGCGCGATCTTCCACCTGATGACCCACGCCTTCTTCAAGGCGCTGCTGTTCCTTGCCTCGGGCGCGGTGATCGTCGCCTGCCACCACGAGCAGAACATCTTCAAGATGGGCGGCCTGTGGAAAAAGCTGCCGCTGGCCTACGCCAGCTTCGTGGTCGGTGGTGCCGCCCTGGCCGCCCTGCCGATCCTGACAGCCGGCTTCTACTCCAAGGACGAGATCCTCTGGGAAGCCTTCGCCAGCGGCCACAGCTACCTGCTGTACGCCGGCCTGGTCGGTGCCTTCATGACCTCGCTGTACACCTTCCGCCTGATCTTCATCGCCTTCCACGGCGAAGCCAAGACCGAAGCCCATGCCGGCCATGGCATTTCGCACTGGCTGCCGTTGGGCGTGCTGATCGTGCTGTCGACCTTCGTCGGTGCCTGGATCCATCCGCCACTGGCCGGTGTCCTGCCACAGAGCGTCGGCCACGCGGGCGGCGAAGCCAAGCACAGCCTGGAAATCGCCTCCGGCGCCATCGCCATCGCCGGTATCCTGCTGGCGGCGATGCTGTTCCTCGGCCAACGTCGCCTGGTCACCCGGATCGCCGAAAGCGGCATTGGCCGTCTGCTGTCGGCCTGGTGGTTCGCCGCCTGGGGCTTCGACTGGATCTACGACAAGCTGTTCGTCAAACCTTACCTGCTGATCAGCCACCTCCTGCGCAAGGATCCGGTTGACCGCAGCATCGGCCTCATTCCTCGGATGGCCCGTGGCGGACACGTCGCCATGAGCAAGACCGAGACCGGCCAGCTGCGCTGGTACACCGCTTCGATCGCCGTGGGTGCCGTGCTGGTGCTCGGCGCCGTAGTGATGGCAGCGGTATGACTATGAACCTTGCGACTTTGCGAAAGGAATTGAGCCCGTCATGATTTTGCCTTGGCTGATCCTGATCCCCTTCATCGGCGGCCTTCTGTGCTGGCTGGGCGAGCGCTTCGGCGCCACCCTGCCACGCTGGATCGCGTTGCTGACCATGTCCCTGCTGCTCGGTATCGGCCTCTGGCTGTGGGCAACCGGCGACTACACCCTGGCCCCTGCTCCGGGCGCCACTCCCAACTGGGCCTTGGAATTCAAGGTCATGTGGATCAAGCGTTTCGGCATCAGCCTGCACCTGGCCCTCGACGGCCTGTCGCTGCTGATGATCCTGCTCACCGGCCTGCTCGGCGTGCTGTCGGTGCTGTGCTCGTGGAAAGAGATCCAGCGCCACGTCGGCTTCTTCCACCTCAACCTGATGTGGATCCTCGGCGGCGTGGTCGGTGTGTTCCTGGCCCTGGACCTGTTCCTGTTCTTCTTCTTCTGGGAAATGATGCTGGTGCCGATGTATTTCCTCATCGCGCTCTGGGGTCACAGCTCCTCGGACGGCAAGAAGACCCGGATCTACGCCGCGACCAAGTTCTTCATCTTCACCCAGGCCAGCGGCCTAATCATGCTGGTGGCGATCCTTGGCCTGGTGCTGGTCAACTACAGCAACACCGGGATCATCACCTTCAACTATGCCGACCTGCTCAAGGCGGAGCTGCCCTCCGGTACCGAGTACCTGCTGATGCTCGGCTTCTTCATCGCCTTCGCGGTGAAGCTGCCGGTGGTGCCGTTCCACTCCTGGCTGCCCGATGCGCATGCCCAGGCCCCGACAGCGGGCTCGGTCGACCTCGCCGGTATCCTGCTCAAGACGGCGGCCTACGGCCTGTTGCGCTTTGCCCTGCCGCTGTTCCCCAACGCGTCGGCCGAGTTCGCGCCGATCGCCATGACCCTGGGCCTGATCGGCATCTTCTACGGCGCCTTCCTGGCATTCGCGCAGACCGACATCAAGCGTCTGATCGCCTTCTCCAGCGTCTCGCACATGGGCTTCGTGCTGATCGGGATCTACTCCGGCAGCCAGCAGGCCCTGCAAGGGGCGGTGATCCAGATGCTCGCCCATGGCCTGTCGGCCGCCGCGCTGTTCATCCTCAGCGGACAGCTGTACGAACGCCTGCATACCCGTGACATGCGCGAGATGGGTGGCCTGTGGCACCGCATCGCCTACCTGCCGGCCATCAGCCTGTTCTTCGCCGCGGCGTCGCTGGGCCTGCCAGGCACCGGCAACTTCGTCGGCGAATTCCTGATCCTGCTCGGCAGCTTCGCCAGCGTTCCATGGATCACGGTGGTCGCCACCACCGGCCTGGTGTTCGGTTCGGTGTACTCGCTGATCATGATCCACCGTGCCTACTTCGGTCCGGCCAAGGCCGACACCGTGCTGGCCGGAATGGATAATCGCGAGCTGCTCATGGTCCTGGGCCTGGCGGTCCTGCTGATCCTGCTGGGCGTCTACCCGCAGCCGTTCCTGGACACCTCTGCGGCCACCATGAGTGGTGTGCAGCAGTGGCTCGGTTCCGCTTTCACTCAACTCGCTTCGGCCCGGTAAGAGCGCTATGGAATTCACCACTCAACACTTTATCGCGCTGGCGCCGATCCTGATCACCACCCTCACCACGGTCGTGGTGATGCTGGCGATCGCCTGGCGCCGTAACCATTCCCAGACCTTCCTGCTGTCCACCGTGGGCCTCAACCTGGCCCTGCTGTCGATCATCCCGGCGCTCAAGGTCGCGCCGATCGCCGTCACGCCGTTGTTGACCATCGACAACTTCGCCTGCCTGTACATGGCGCTGATCCTGGTCGCCACCCTGGCGTGCGTGACCCTGGCGCACGCCTACCTGGGTGACGGCGCCACGGGCTATCCAGGCAACCGCGAGGAGTTGTACCTGCTGCTGCTGATGTCCGCCCTGGGCGGCCTGGTGCTGGTCAGCGCGCAACACCTGGCCGGGCTGTTCATCGGCCTGGAGCTGCTCTCGGTGCCGGTATACGGTTTGATCGCCTATGCCTTCTTCAACAAACGCTCGCTCGAGGCCGGCATCAAGTACATGGTCCTCTCGGCGGCCGGCTCCGCGTTCCTCCTGTTCGGCATGGCGCTGCTGTACGCCGATGCGGGCAGCCTGAGCTTCGATGGCATTGGCAAGGCACTGGCCAGCACCGGCATGCCTACCCTGCTGGCCCAGCTGGGCCTGGGCATGATGCTGGTCGGCCTGGCGTTCAAGCTGTCGCTGGTGCCCTTCCATCTGTGGACCCCGGACGTCTACGAGGGCGCCCCGGCGCCGGTCGCCGCGTTCCTGGCCACGGCCAGCAAGGTCGCGGTATTCGCCGTGGTGGTCCGCCTGTTCATGCTCTCCCCCGTCGCCAGCAGCGGCGTACTGAGCAATGTCTTGGCGGTCATCGCGGTGGCATCGATCCTGATCGGTAACCTGCTGGCGTTGACCCAGAGCAACCTCAAGCGTCTGCTGGGCTACTCGTCCATCGCGCACTTCGGCTATCTGCTGATTGCCCTGGTGGCAAGCAAGGGCCTGGCGAACGAAGCCATCGGCGTCTACCTGGTCACCTACGTGATCACCAGCCTCGGCGCCTTCGGCGTGATCACCCTGATGTCCTCGCCATACAATGGCCGTGACGCCGATGCCTTGTACGAATACCGCGGCCTGTTCTGGCGTCGTCCGTACCTGACCGCTGTCCTCACCGTGATGATGCTGTCCCTGGCGGGCATTCCGCTGACGGCAGGCTTCATCGGCAAGTTCTACATCATTGCCACCGGTGTCGAATCGCAACTGTGGTGGCTGGTCGGGGCCCTGGTGATCGGTAGCGCCATCGGCGTCTACTACTACCTGCGTGTCATGGTCACCCTGTACCTGATCGAACCCAACCTGCGTCGCCATGATGCTCCGCTGAAATGGGAACAGCGCACCGGCGGCGTGATGCTGCTGGCCATCGCCATCCTGGCTTTCGTCCTGGGCATCTATCCGCAGCCGCTGCTGGAGCTGGTGCAACAGGCGGGTCTGCAATTGGTCGGTTGATCGACTTGTGTGAAAAAGACACCCCGCCATGCGGGGTGTTTTTTTGCGTGTCCAAAAGTCGTGCCAGCCAGGCCCACGCGGCTTCCAGGCTAGGGTTGCCTAGTGTTCGGCTTGGGTTCCGGTGCCAATGCCGCGCGACGCAGTTCGCCATTGGCCGACGGCAGGTGCACCTCCGGATTGGGCATTCCGCTGGGAGACAACTCATGGGTCATCTCGAACTCGGCACGCACGGACCAGCCGCAGGCCTCCGTTGTGCATTGCAGATAGGCGATCCGCAGGAAAATGTGACGCCCCTCGCTGGTGCGGATGCGCATTCGGCTGTTGCAATGCGGACATACCAATTTGTATGTGCTCACGCGCGCCTCCCGCCTATAAACTCTCTCTTCACGTCGCTAATAGCCCCGCAACTCAGCGCTATCGAAACGGAATGGTGTAATCCTGTTTGGCGATCCATGTAGGATTTAATCCGTTGTCTTACAGTGTTTTTCTTCATAATCGTTCCCATACGACTAACGCTGAGTGATACTTAGTCGGTCTACTCAAAATGAGTATTTTACGCCTAATAAATGTATCAAAACCAGACAGGGAAATTGTTAATGAGTAATCTCCTACTTGTCGCCGTCTTGAGTCGGCTGAAGCTTGTTACAGCTTCTGATACAGATGCAGCGCTTTCCAAGGCGCTTGGCGTAAGCCCTCAGACGTTGAGCAGTTGGAAAGTGCGCAACAGCATACCCTACTCATTATGCGTAGACTTGGCGGCACGACAGGGGATTTCACTCGATTGGCTTCTGATGGGCGAAGGTCCGCAGCTGCGGCAGGCCGACATCCCTGCCCAGCATCAGGCTTGGGAGCAGCAGCACCTGGCCCAGTTGCGCAGCCTGAACCCAGGCGACCTGCAAGTCATCCTCGCCAGCGTCCAGGACAAACTGCGTCTGGATCAGCTGGAGCGGCAGGTGGACGAACTCACCCGTCACCTTGGCGCCAGCACCTAACCGCGCCGCCAGCGTTGGAGAATGTCCCTGAGGTCCGTCGCATCGAGCCAGAGCATGACCTTGATGCTGATCGGTATCACGACCACTGCCGCGACGAAGGCCGCCACGCCACTGGACAGAAACGGCGCAAGCGACAGCATCAGCGGCGTGAACAGATAACCCACTCCCGCAGCCAGGAACAGTGAACCCACTCGCTGCCACGCCTTGAGCTGCTGCCTGGAGCTGGTCACCAGCCAGGCCCGCAAGCGACGTCGCGAACTACTGATCAGCCAGGCGCCCAATATCGCGCCGAACAACGCATTGCCATCGAACCCTGCGTAATCGACCATTCCATGGACGGCAGTCAGCGCATCGGAGTTGGCAGATGTCATCGTCCTCATAGCGTCTCACCTTCGGTCACCCACGCCTGTCTTTCACCCCCCAGCACGCCGCTGGACAGTGTTCGCCCGACACAGGCTTCGACTTGGCGCAGGTAGCACGTGGACAAGGCTCTTCCCTGCTCATGCCCCTCCAGATCGCTCAAGCACCGGTAGCCGCGAGCGCGCAGGCTCCTGCGCCAACAGGCAAATTCACTGGCTGCCTTTATTGCCGCGGCGCGCGCCGCCACCTCCAGTCGGGTATCGCTGACGCTGTCGTTCAGCCCAAGGCGTGCCCGCAGGCTCGACAGGTCGATGCGCGGCCAGAAAGGATCGTCACTGCTCAGGATCTTTCCGGTTGCCGAGCGAGTCGTGGTTTCGAGATTATCGTGCATGGTATCCGTTCCTCAGGTCGTTTCCGCAAAACCGGTTATTGATCACTCAACAGGCCATAGCGCAGCGCCTTGATCACGGCGGCGACACGCGTGGTCACGGCGAATTTGCGCAGAATGTTGCCAACGTGGAAATTCACAGTGGACTCCTTGCACTCCAGAATCTGGCCGATCTCCCAAGAGGTCTTGCCATAGGCGCACCACAACAGGACCTGCTGCTCTCGAGGTGTCAGGGCGATAGGGGCATCCACGTCAGTGTTGAGGTCATGCTTAACGCTCGATGTCATGCTTGTTTTCCGTACCGTGGAGGGGTCAGCAAGAGCGCGGCTCTTGATGGGTATATGAGCACCTTACGGAACAGCGCCACGCGACCTCCACCCAGGCGACCTGTAAAACGCCTTGTTACAAACCCTTCAAGCCATGCATCGCCACCTGTGCGCTTTTCATGCGTGCTCCAAACGCCAGTTCGAGCGTCTACTTGATCCACTTCGCAAGCCTTGCTCCCTGGAGTCGTTCGATGCGTCCGGTTTTATCCTGCCCTACCCTTCTTGGTCTGTTGGGAATCCTTACCGCCAGCACCTCGTCACTGGCCGCCACGCCGATCGAGCTGGGTCAGGTACTGATCGAGGATCAGCGGCAGGGCGAACTTGAAGCGGCACGCGATGCTCTGCACCAGGTACCAGGCGCCAGCAACGTGGTGGACATGCAGGGAGTTGGGCAAGGACGCGTCGCCAGCAACCAGGACGTGCTGGCCTATCAGCCAGGCGTTTTTGCCCAGTCGGCCGGCAACGATGGCATCAAGCTGTCGATCCGCGGCTCGGGCATCAACCGGGCACCGGGTGCGCATGGCTCAGGGGTCTACACGATGTTCGACGGCCTGCCGCTGACCGGCCCCGGCGGCACGCCGTACGAGCTTTTCGAACCGCTCTGGTTGAGCCGTGCCGAGGTCCTGCGCGGCGCCAACGGCTTTGACCAGGGCGCCCTGGCCCTGGGTGGCGCGATCAATTACGTGACCCATACCGGCTACGATGCCGCGCCGCTGCAGCTGCGCTACGAGATGGGCAGCCGTGGCTATGCCCGCCGCCAGATCAGTTCCGGCCAGGTACTGGGTGACCTGGATTACTATGTCGCGGCGACCGATGCCGAATACGACGGGTATCAGGAGCACAGCAGCGGCCAGGCCAAGGGGATCGCCGCGAACATCGGTTATCGCTTCAATCCCAATCTGGAGACGCGCTTCTACCTGCGCTACCGGGAGACCGACAACGACCTGGCCGGGCGCCTGACCCGGGAGCAGATCCGCCATGACCCGCGCGCCGCCAACCCGGTCTACCTGCGTCGTGACGCCAGTCGCCCGCAGCCGGGCAGCACTTGGCTGGCCAACAAGACCACTTTTTATCTGGACGATGATTCGCGCCTGGAAGCCGGACTGGTGTACCACGACTACCCGATGGACCTGCGCGAGGGCGCGAACCGGTTGAAGGTGGCTTATACCGATGTCAGCGGTACGCTCAACTACATGCGTCGTGACACGCTGTTCGGCCATCAGAGCAAGACAACGCTTGGCTGGCGCACCACCAAGCACTTGCCCAACACGGGCGCCTCCGAGTTCGTGCGTGTCCCGGAAGCGGGCAACCGCAACCAGCCCATCGGCACCCGCACCCGTGACTTCAGCTATCAAGGGTCGGACAGCGTGGTGCACATCGGCAATGACCTGGAGCTGATCCCAGATCTGTGGCTGACCACCGGGCTGGCGATGATCTATACCCGCCGGGAAAGCGCCGTGACCTACCCACTCGGCGGCGGCAAGGTCAGCCAGCACGACTGGGACTATGCGCCACGACTCGGCCTGCGCTACGACCTGAATCCGCAACTGCAGGTGTATGGCAACCTCAGCCGCTCGGTGGAACCGCCTCATCCGTGGTCGCTGATCTGGAGTTCGCCCGCGGTCAACGGGCTGCAGACCCAGCCCATCGAGATGCGGAACCAGACCGCCACCACTCTGGAGCTCGGTGCCCGAGGCGACGCGGCGCTAGG
Source organism: Pseudomonas capeferrum (assembly GCF_013523055.1). GTDB lineage: Bacteria > Pseudomonadota > Gammaproteobacteria > Pseudomonadales > Pseudomonadaceae > Aquipseudomonas > Aquipseudomonas capeferrum_A. The sequence goes on from NZ_JAAMQM010000034.1 coordinate 29,704, forward strand.
TCATTGGGACCTGGCCTGGTACTACTCCAGGGTACGGCATGAATTGCTGGCCGTGGAAATCGTACCGGGCAACCCAGCGGCGGAATTCAATGCCAGCGCCACCGTGCATCAGGGCATCGAGGCCGGCCTGGACAGCCTGCTCTGGGAGCGGGCCGACCTCGGCAAGCTGTCGCTACGCCAGGCCTACACCTTCAGCGATTTCCATTATCGCGACGATGCCCAGTTTGGGAACAACCGTCTGCCGGGCATCCCCATGCACTACTACCAGGCCGAGCTGCGCTTCGACCTGCCCAACGGCCTGTATGCCGGACTCAACACCCAGATGGGGTCCAAGGTCATGGTCGACTATGCCAACAGCATGCATGCCGATCCTTATGCCCTGCTCGGCGCGCGCCTGGGCTATGACTCGCCGAAGCAGGACTGGCAGACCTGGCTCGACCTGCGCAACCTGACCAACAAGCGTTATGCCGCCACGGTGTCACCGGGCTACAACGATGCCGGGCAGGACATCGCCCGCTCCACGCCTGGCGAAGGCTTCGGCGTCTATGCCGGCGTGTCCTACAGCTTCCGTTAGGACGGCAGCTGCACCTGCTGCTTGCTCTCGGCCAGGATCGCCCAGCTGGAAATGAACAGCGCGGCGATCAATGGCCCGATGACGAAGCCATTGAGACCGAACACGGCCAGGCCGCCCAGGGTGGATACGAGGATCAAGTAGTCGGGCATGCGGGTATCCTTGCCCACCAGGATGGGCCTGAGGACATTGTCGACCAGGCCGATCACCAGGACGCCGAAGGCCGTCAACACCACGCTCTGCCAGATCGCGCCCGTGGTAACGAAGTACACGGCCACCGGTCCCCAGACAATGCCGGCCCCCACGGCGGGCAGCAGCGAGAGAAACGCCATCAATACCGCCCAGACCAGTGCGCTGGGAATATCCAGGACCCAGAAGATGAACCCGCCCAAGGCGCCCTGAGTGATGGCCACTACCAGGTTGCCCTTGACGGTGGCACGTACCACCCGGCTGAACTTGAGCTGCAATCGACGCTTCTGTTGCTCCGGCAGCGGTATGGCCAGGCGCACCTTGCGCGCCGTCTCGGGGCCTTCGCGCAGAAAGAAGAACAGCAGGTAAAGCATGATGCCGAAGCTCACCAGGAAATCGAACGTTCCCTGGCCGAAACTGAATGCCTGGGTGGCGAAGAACTGGCTGCCCTGCATGGCCCAGCTGGAGATCTTGTCGCGCAGACCGTCCAGATTGCCCATGCCCATGTTGTCCAGGCCGTTCTGGGCGAAGGTCGGGAGCATTTCCTTGCCCCGCTCGAGATAGCCCGCCAGGTCCAGCTGACCGCTTTCGAGACGCTGGTAGAGCATGGCGCCTTCCTGCACCAGCAGCGCACTGATGACGATGACCGGAAGAATGGCGATCAGCAGGCAGACCAGCAGCGTGGTGCCGGCGGCCAGGTTGCGTCGGCGGCCCAGACGCACCACCAGATCGCGTTGCATCGGCGCGAACAGGATGCCCAGGATGACCGCCCAGAACACAGCCCCGTAGTACGGCAGCAGGATCCAGATGAAAGCGATGGTGACCAGCGCCAGGAGTACAGCCAGGGCTTTGTTTTGCAGAGCGGTTTCGTTCATGAAGATTCCTCGTGGGCTCAGGACCTTAGTGCGTCCGGCACAGGTAAAAGTGCCATCACTGAATTGATCCGGATCAATGTCGAACGCGCGGTTTTTTTCTAGCATCCGCGCCTTTTGCCCTGGTGCATTCATGACCCCTCTCGCCAAGCCTGAACTGCTGGCTCCCGCCGGCAGCCTCAAGACCCTGCAATACGCATTCGCCTACGGTGCCGACGCGGTATATGCCGGCCAACCGCGCTACAGCCTGCGAGTGCGCAACAACGATTTCGACCATGCCACCCTGGCGATGGGCATCGCCCAGGCCCACGCCTTGGGCAAGCGCTTCTACGTAGTCGTCAACATCGCCCCGCACAATGCCAAGCTCAAGACCTTCCTCAAGGACCTGGCGCCCGTGATCGACATGGCGCCGGACGCGTTGATCATGTCGGATCCCGGCCTGATCATGCTGGTCCGTCAGCATTTCCCGCAGATGCCGATCCACCTGTCCGTCCAGGCCAATACGGTCAACTGGGCCAGTGTCGAGTTCTGGCGCGGCCAGGGGCTGACGCGGATCATCCTGTCGCGCGAGCTGTCGCTGGAAGAGATCGAGGAGATTCGCCGGCAGGTCCCGCAAATGGAGCTGGAGGTATTCGTCCACGGTGCGCTGTGCATGGCCTACTCCGGCCGCTGCCTGCTCTCGGGCTACCTCAACCGTCGCGACGCCAACCAGGGCTCGTGCACCAACGCCTGCCGCTGGCAGTACCAGGCCAGCCCGGCCACCGAAAATGCCACGGGCGACATCGTCCAGGTAGTGGAGCCGACCCTGGGCAGCGGCGCCTCCACCGAACAGGTCTTCCTGCTCCGGGAAAGCCAGCGTCCCGATGAGCAGATGCCTGCGTTCGAAGACGAGCACGGGACCTACATCATGAATGCCAAGGACCTGCGCGCCATCCAGCATGTCGAGCGGCTGACCCGCATGGGCGTGCACTCACTGAAAATCGAAGGCCGGACCAAGTCGCACTTCTACTGCGCCCGCGCCGTCCAGGCCTACCGCAAGGCCATCGACGACGCCGTGGCCGGAAAGGCTTTCGACCGAAGCCTGATGCGCGACCTCGAATCCCTGGCGCAGCGAGGCTATACCGAAGGCTTCCTGCGACGGCATGTCCACGATGAATACCAGAACTACCAGCGCGGGAATTCGGTATCCGAGCGGCAGCAGTTCGTGGGCGAGCTGACGGGCGAGCGGATCGACGGCCTGGCCGAGGTCAGGGTGAAGAACCGCTTCGCCGTGGGGGACCACCTCGAGCTGATGACGCCCCAGGGCAACTATCACTTCGACCTGCACCGGTTGCGTAACCGGCACCAGCAGCCGATCCAGGTCGCGCCCGGGGATGGTCACCTGGTGTACCTGCCGATCCCCGAGCAGGTGACGCTGGACCATGGCCTGCTGATGCGGGACCTGGAAAGTCACGAGTCCGCCATCTGACCGGCTGCCGTCGGAGCTCGGTTGCGCTATCCTGCGCGCACCTAGCCGAGGAAATTCCACATGCGTAAGCCGATCACGACCCTTGCCCTGCTGGCCCTGGCCAGCCTGGCCCAGGCCGCCGAGACCATCGATGTCTACCGCGACCCCAATTGCGGATGCTGCAAGCAATGGATTGCCCACCTGCGCGACCATGGTTTCCAGGTGAACGATCATGTCGAGCCCAACATGAGCGCGGTCAAGCAGCGCCTGGGCGTGGCACCGCGCCTGGCCTCCTGTCATACCGGGGTGATCGACGGCAAGTTCGTCGAAGGACATGTACCTGCCGAGCAGGTCCGCCTGCTGGTCAAGCGCGACGATCTTGAGGGGGTGGCCGTGCCCGGCATGCCCATGGGCTCGCCAGGGATGGAGATGGGCGACCACAAGGATGCCTACCAGGTGATCGGCCTGACCCGCGACGGTAAGGACGAAGTGGTGGCCGAATACTGAAGCGCCGCCGATGTTGAGCCTGTGGGCGCTTTTTTTCAGTGCCTTCGGCGCCGCCACCTTGTTGCCGTTGCAGTCCGAAGCCGTGCTGGCAGGTCTGTTGCTGCGCCAGCCGGAAGCCTTGTTCACGCTGCTGCTGGTAGCCACCTTGGGCAACGTACTGGGCTCGATCATCAACTGGCTGCTGGGACGCGCGCTGGAGCGATTTCGCGAGCGCCGCTGGTTCCCTTTCAGCAAAGCCCAACTGGCGCGCGCTCAGCAGCGCTACCAGCGCTGGGGTCAATGGTCGCTGCTATTGAGCTGGATGCCGGTGATCGGTGACCCGCTGACGCTGATCGCCGGCATCCTGCGCGAGCCATTCTGGCGTTTCGTCCTGTTGGTGACCCTGGCAAAAGCTGGGCGCTACCTGGCGGTGGCATGGATTACCCTCGGCTGGTTTCAACACGGTTGGTAACACCTTCCGGATTTCGGCGGCTCCATGGGCTGCTAGAGTCGCTTTTTCCTACAAGGCCTTACATGGAGTGCCCTTATGCTGCGCGCAACCACCCTGGCCCTGGCTTGCCTTGTCGGCAGCTCTGCCCTCGCCGACCAGGCGCCTACCTATGGCAAACAGCTCGAAGGCTTCAGTTACCCTCACCCCCTCAAGCATTTCGACTTTTCGTCCCAAGGCCAGAAACTGCAGATGGGCTACATGGATGTACCGGCAAGCGGCAAGGCCAACGGTCGCAGCGTGGTGCTGATGCATGGCAAGAACTTCTGCGCGGCGACCTGGGAAACGACCATCGACGCCCTGACGCACGCGGGCTACCGAGTCATCGCCCCTGACCAGATCGGCTTCTGCACCTCCAGCAAGCCAGATCATTATCAATACAGCTTCCAGCAACTGGCGGTGAACACTCAGGCGCTGCTCGACAGCCTCGGGGCTGGGAAAGTCATCGTCCTCGGTCATTCCACCGGCGGCATGCTCGCCACTCGCTACGCCCTGATGTACCCCCAGCAGGTCGAGCGCCTGACCATGGTCAATCCGATCGGCCTGGAAGACTGGAAAGCCCTCGGGGTGCCCTATCGCAGCATTGACCAGTGGTACCAGCGCGAGCTCAAGGTGGATGCCGAGGGCGTGCGCAATTACGAGCGCAACACTTATTATGCCGGGCGCTGGAAGCCGGAATACGAACGCTGGGTGCAGATGCTGGTGGGGCTGAACAAGGGGCCGGGGCACCAGGCGGTGGCGTGGAACTCGGCGTTGATCTACGACATGATCTTCACCCAGCCAGTGGTCCATGAGTTCAAGGACCTGAAGATGCCGACCCTGCTGCTGGTCGGGGACCAGGACACTACGGCCATCGGCAGCGATATTGCGTCACCCGAGGTCAAGGCACGGTTGGGCCAGTACAAAGTGCTCGGCCCTCAGACGGCCAAGCTGATACCACAGAGCCAATTGGTCACCTTCGAGGGGCTGGGACATGCGCCCCAGATCGAGGAACCGCAGCGCTTCCACAAGGAGCTGATCGACTGGCTGGAGCGCTGACGGCCGAGTCGGACCGCTAGCCCGCTTCCGACTTGGCGAAGTCCGTCCACCGATTGCGCGCGTCTTCTTCGCGCAAGCATTCATCGAGGTGCGGCGGACACTTGAGCGACTTTTCCAGCCCCCGCGCACGCGGCCTTTTCAAGCGTAGCGCTGCAGTTGCATCTCCTGCAGCCGGCTCAGGGTCCTGCGAAACGGGAACGCCAGATACCCTTGGGTGTAGAGTGCCTCCAAGGGTACTTCGGCCTCCAGATACAGGGCGATTCGCCGGTCGTAGCACTCATCCACCAAGGCGATAAAGCGGCGCACGCTATCATCCCTGGGCGACAGTGCCGGTAGTTCACGGTCTCCGGCATCGACACGGCGCGCGCCATCTTCCGTGCCGCGCGCGATCCGGCCGGCCCGCTGCGCCCCGCTCAACGCCGGCACTTCATCCAGCAGGATCGCCTTGAACCGATCACACAAGGCCATGTAATCGATCGCCGCCAGGGGCTGCTCGCAGAGGTCGGCGAAACGGCACCAAAGCGTCTGCTCACTGCGTCGAATGACCTTGACCTGTCGCGAACCGATCAGCAATGGCGCGTCGGTTGCGCTCGCATTCGGGCCCAACCGCTGGAACACGCCCTTCAGCGCTTGCGACTTGCCTCGCTCGGCAACCCAGTAGCGCTGGCACGCCTTGCCGGGATGCAACCGGTGATCCTGATTGCCCTCGACCGGCAGCACCCGCATGTGGCGTTCGATGGCGGCGATGGCCGGAAGAAAACGCTCTCGATTGAAACCGCCCTGGTAGAGCTGTTCGGGTGGTTGGTTCGAGGTTGCGACGATCACTACACCTTGGTCGAACAGCACCTGAAACAGACGCCCGAGGATGAGCGCATCGCCGATATCGCTGACGAACAGTTCGTCGAAGCACAGCACGCGGATCTCCCCTGCCAGCTCACGCGCCAGGGCCTGCAGCGGATCGGCGGTGCCATGCAGCTGGAACAGCCGCTGGTGAACCCAGGCCATGAAGGCATGGAAGTGTTGACGCCGGGCAGGAATCGGCAAGCAGCGGTAAAACTGGTCCATCAGCCAGGTCTTGCCTCGACCGACCGGGCCCCACAGATAGACTCCTGCTGTAGGCCTGCCGCCTTGCACATCGACGAAACACGCCTGCAGCGCTGTTACTGCCGCTTGCTGAGCCGGGTCGATGACGAATTCATCATGCTCGATGGCATGACGATAGAGGGCTTGGGGATCTGGAATCATGCGGTGCCTGGGCCATGCTTTTGGGAGTCGAGGATGGTTGGTTCAGACCGTGTTGCGGCTAACGGGCGAATACTTCGCGTCTTGAAGCGATCATTCGACTTCGAATGCTGAGACTTATCATTAGGCTTTTGAAATCTTCTGTGAAGTTTATGACCTCGTCGCGGGACAAGCCCGCTCGCCACCGGGAACCGTTGTTCGCTGCGCCGCGTACTGGGGGTATTAGGCTTTTGAAATCTTCTGTGAAGCTTATGGCCTCGTCGCGGGACAAGCCCGCTCACCACCGGAACCTTTGTTCGCTGCGCCGCGTACTGGGGGCATTAGGCTTTTGAAATCTTCTGTGAAGCTTATGGCCTCGTCGCGGGACAAGCCCGCTCGCCACCGGGAACCGTTCGCTGCGCCGCGTACTGGGGGCATTAGGCTTTTGAAATCTCCTGTGAAGCTTATGGCCTCGTCGCGGGACAAGCCCGCTCGCCACCGGGAACCTTTTCGCTGCGCCGCGTACTGGGGGCATTAGGCTTTTGAAATCTTCTGTGAAGCTTATGGCCTCGTCGCGGGACAAGCCCGCTCGCCACCGTGCGCGGTGCAGCGAACAAAGGTTCCCGGTGGCGAGCGGGCTTGTCCCGCGACGAGGCCGTAAGCTTCACAGAAGACTTGAGAGAAAAACAGAGGAATGGCATTCGAAGTCGAATGCTTGCCTTGACTACATGGGAGCTTGCCGGAATACCAGACCACCCGCGATGCGCATCGCGGGTGGCGCTCGATCTTAGTCATCAAAAACCAAACGGAACGCATCTCTCAGCCATGATGCGATCGCGCTCGCTCCCTTCGCTCTACACATGCCCGCCACTATTGACGATCCGCAGGCACAATGCCTCATACGGATCCAGATTGATCATCAGGCGCCCATCTTCGGTCAGATCGCCTTCGACCGTCTCGTTGATCATGTCCACTACCGGTCCTGGGGTGAAACCGGACAAGACAAGCTCTTCGGAAATGGTCTCGCGACCGAAGTTCAGCGCGGTGATCTGGATGCCGCGACCGGCTGGCAATTCGTGGACCATGACCAGCAATCCCGGACTGGCAACATCGGGAACGAGGATCTGCTTGCTGCTGGCGATGGCGTAAGCCTGCCGTACCGCCAGCAGCTTCTTCACCGAGCTGGCAAAGGAATCGCTGCGCTCCAGCTGGGTATCCAGGCTGCCGTACAGGGCGCGCGCACGTGGCATGCCGCGTACCGATTCGGTGGCGTCCGGGTCGAGGCTGGCCAGGTCATAGCCGCCTCGGTGGATCCACCGGGTGTCACCGTCCTGCATGCGCTCGGCCACCGACTCGCCCGGCAAGGGCAGCGCGCCCACCAGGTCCCACCCCGAAATGGCCACCACGCCCGGCTGCATGGCGTTGTACATGACCAGCAGCAGGTGAATCTTCTGGATCAGGGCGATATCGGCTTCTTCCACCGTGTCCAGGTCGCGGATGCCCAGGGCCGCGGTGATCAGGCTGACGGTGGTGCAGGAAATGCCATTGGTCACGAAGCGCAGGTTGTAAGGCGCATGCTCGCCGGAGAGTCGCTCGTAGATCTCCTCACGGATATGTTCACGAAGGATGGCGCCTGGCAGGGTCTGCCCTTTGTACATGAACATGTCGTGGGCATGCAGCGTCCAGAAATGCACGAGTTCGACCGTCAGCTCGTCATGGTTCTGCAAGGCATGGATCAAGGACGCCGGGTCGATGTGGAAAGCATGCATCTGGTGCAGCATCAGCCGCAGGAATTCGGTGTCGCCAGTCAGCAGGGCGTGCTGGTAGGCGGGACGGGTAATGAAATCGTAGGACAGGTCCGCGCCGCCCTTGGACATCTGCGCAATGTCGTCCAGGGTCAGGTTGAGTTCCTGGAAGCTGAAACCGCCGGCCTTGCGGATCATCCCGCCGATGATCTGGTTACCGGTGATCGAAAGCGGATGGCTCTCCGACCAGGCCGTGTCCTGGGCACGTATTTCCACGCCCAGGAAACCGTTGGCATCCAGCCTGAGCCCACGGGCGCCAAGACAGTCGAGGGTGTATAAGGCGTCCCCCAGGATCATCTGCTGCGCCGCAAAGGAGGGATCGAGCCAATTGAGCGACGGTTGCCCTTCCTTGAAGTAGTGCAGGTACACCCAGCGCCGGGTCTTGCCGTCCACGCCCGTGATCGGCGGCGTCACGCTCCAGTCGGTTTCTTTCACCCCTGGCTCGAAGAAGATCACCCGCTGCAGCTGACCGACGATGTAGTGGCGATGCTTCAACTCATCGCAGACCGCCGGCAGCAGGTTGATCGCATCCTTGCCCGCCGGCACGTCCGGCAGCACGTCCCAGTCTTCCTCGCGGATCTCGACCATGTGGTAGAGACCCGGATAGGCGCCATGGCCCAGTTCCGCCAGGCGAAAATCGGCACCCTTGCCCGTGTGGGAGGGAATCAGGTCATCGATGGTCACCGCGTTGTGGGCGGCGGCCATGCGGCTCATCTGGACCAGTTCCTGCTCGGTACCGAGCAGTGGGTCGACATCGAAACTGATGCGATCGAAGTTACCGTCCACGCTAGGCGTGAAGGCATTGCCGCGAATTCCTCCGGACTGCTTGATGGGCCCGGTGTGCACGCCCTGGACACCGATCTCGGAAAGTCGTCTCCACAAGGCCTCGTGTGCCAGCGCGCCCAGGACAGTGCAACCTTCCGGGGCGATGATGGCATCCGGATAGACGGTCAACCAGACAGAGGCGATCTCGATCGCGCGGCGCGGCTGCGCTTCGGCATAGGGGTTCATCCAGAGCCTGGACTTGCCGGAGTACAGGTGCGTCCGGTCCTGTGAAACCTTCAGCATCGAGCGCGCCTCGAGCCACTCCACGTACGATTTGTCTGGTCGAGTCATCCGCATCCCCCTGATGTGTGTCCTAGGTACTGGGCCTTCGGGCCTTCTGCTATGACGGCGGTGGGGCTTGATCGTTCTATCGCCTGACCCAGCCCCAAGGGGACAACGCGCACGATCCCGGCGTCAGCCCGCCCTTGGCAAATCAGCCAGCACTGCCTCGATCTCCGCCAGCACGACGGGATCGTCCAGGGTCGAAGGCGGTGTGTATGCCTGGCCATCGGCAATCTTGCGCAGCACCGCGCGAAGGATCTTGCCGGAGCGCGTCTTGGGCAGGCGCTTGACCTGGCGGACCTGATTGAAGCACGCCAAGGCGCCAATATGCTCGCGCACGCTGGCCACCAGCTCGGCCTGCAGCCGTTGCGTGGTGATGCCTTCGCCATCCTTGAGCACCACCAGCGCCAGAGGAACCTGGCCCTTGATATCGTCATGCACGCCGATCACCGCGCATTCGGCCACCGCGGGATGCCCGGCGACGAGGTCTTCCATCTCTCCCGTCGACAGCCGATGCCCGGAGACATTGATGACATCGTCGGTGCGCCCCATGATGTAGACGAACTGATCATTGTCCAGGTAGCCCCCGTCTCCGGTGTGGTAATAGCCGGGATAGGTGCTCAGGTAGGCTTGCAGGTAGCGTTCATGATCGCCCCATAGCGTCTGGCTGCAGCCCGGAGGCAATGGCAGGGCGATGACGATGGCGCCCTGCTGGTCAGGTCCAAGCAGCCGTCCGTCCTCATCGAGCACCCGCACGTTATAGCCCGGCACGGCCCGATTGCTCGAGCCCGCGCGAGTGCCGCTGCCGTCGAGCCCGGCACAGGGCGCGGTGACCGGCCAGCCGGTTTCGGTCTGCCACCAGTGATCGTGCACCGGTTTGCCGGTGACGCGTTCCAGCCAGGCGTGAGTACTCGAGTCAAGCTTTTCGCCAGCCAGGAACAGGTGGCGCAAGGCGCTGAGGTCATGCCGCCGCGGGCCCTCGCCTTCCGGGTCTTCCTTGCGGATCGCGCGCATGGCGGTTGGCGCGCAGAACAGGCCGTTGACCCGGTACTGCTCGATGACGCGCCAGTAGGCCGAAGCATCCGGGGTACGAATAGGCTTGCCTTCGTAGAACACCGTCGTGCAGCCGCACATCAGGGGCCCGTAGACGATCAGGGAATGGCCGACCACCCAACCGACATCGGAAATGCCCCACCACACCTCCCCTGCCCGCATGCCATAGACCTGCTGCATGGCATAGCGCAGGGCGACCGCATTGCCACCGTTCTCGCGCACGATGCCCTTGGGTCTGCCGGTGGTGCCCGAGGTGTACATGATGTAGAGCGGATCGGTGGCTTCCAGCGGCACGGGCGGCACCCCTTCGATACCCACCAGGGCCTGGTTCCAATCCAGGTCACGGCCCGGCTGCAGCTCGGCCTCGGCCATCGGTCGTTGCAGCACCAGCACATGCGCCGGGGCATGCCGGGACAAGGCCAAGGCACGGTCGACCAGCGGCTTGTACTCGATCACCCGGTCGAATTCCAGGCCGCACGAGGCGGTGAGCAGCAGGGTCGGCCGCACGTCGTCGATGCGGAGCGCGAGTTCATTGGCGGCAAAGCCGCCGAACACCACCGAGTGCACCGCGCCGATACGCGCGCAAGCCAGCATGGCCATGGCAGCCTGGGGCACCATCGGCATGTAGATGATGACGCCATCGCCCTGGCGCACTCCCAACTTGCGCAGCAAGCCGGCAAGGCGCGCCACTTCGTCGTGCAACTGGTTGAACGTGAATGTCCGCTGGACACCTGTCACGGGCGAATCGTAGATCAGCGCAGCCTGCTCGCCTCGTCCTTGCTCGATCTGATGGTCCAAGGCCAGGTAGCAACTGTTGAGGCGGCCATCGGCGAACCAGCGATGGGTACCGTCGGGGTTTTCCTGCAGGATCGTGGTGGGCTTGCGGTACCAGGCCAGGGGCTCGGCCTGCTCGGCCCAGAAGGCTGCCGGGTCGGCAATGGAACGGGCGTAGTCGTGCTGATAGGTCATCGGTCTGAACCCTGTACTTGTTGTTATGGAGAGGGCAGCCTGGAGTATGGATCGGACTTGCCAACCTGCCATGTGACTTAAGTCGGATCGCGCCGGACATTTGCCGTTATCATGCTTGCCCGATCACCTTGCCCCGACTTCCCCATGCACAGTCTCGATGACCTCAAAGCCGGCCGCCTGCGCGGCATTACCCGACTGAACCTCAAGGAAGGCTTGGAGGACTTCCCGACCGAGATCTTCGACCTCGCGGACAGCCTCGAGATGCTTGACCTCTCGGGCAATGCCCTGCGTGACCTGCCCGAGGACCTGGGTCGCCTGAAACGGCTCAAGGTACTGTTCTGCTCGCAGAACCGCTTCACCCATCTGCCCCATGGGGTCGGCACTTGTCCGGCCTTGGAGACCGTCGGCTTCAAGAGCAACCGCATTACCCAGGTGGATGCACAGGCACTGCCGCCGAGCCTGCGCGCGCTGATTCTTACCGACAACGCCCTGCAAGGCGTGCCCGAGGCGCTGGGCGATTGCCACCAGTTGCAGAAGCTAATGCTCGCGGGTAACCAACTGAGCGCGCTGCCTGCGCGTCTGGCACATTGCGAGCGCCTGGAACTGCTGCGTATCGCCTCCAATCGCCTTGTCGAGCTGCCCGGTTGGCTGTTGCGCATGCCGCGACTGGCCTGGCTGGCGTACGCGGACAACCCCCTGCCCGCCGACTTGCGTGCTCCCGCTACCCAAGCCGACTGTCGCGGTGTCGCTTGGTCATCCCTCGAGCTGCAGGAAGAGCTGGGCAGGGGCGCCTCGGGCATCATTCATCGAGCCCGCTGGAGCGCTCAGGAAACACCGGTTGCCGTGAAGCTCTACAAAGGCGCGATCACCAGTGATGGCTCGCCCCTGGCGGAGATGAGCGCTTGCATCGCTGCCGGCGAGCACCCGCAACTGGTGCGCCTGATAGGCCGGATCCACGACCATCCCGAGCGACGGCCGGCGCTGGTGATGCAACTGATCGCCCCTCACTGGAAGAATCTGGCGGGCCCGCCCAGCCTCGACAGCTGTACTCGCGACCAGTACCCAGCCGACCGCCAACTACGGTTGTCGGCCGTTCGTCGTCTTGCCGCCGCGATTGCCTCGGTGGCCCGCCACCTGCATCGGCGCGGCCTGAGCCATGGCGATCTGTACGCGCACAATATTCTCTGCGATGAGGATGGCGATGGTTTGCTCGGCGACTTCGGCGCAGCCTCCTTCCATGCGCCGGAGGCGAACCCCACGGCCTACGCGCTCGAACGCCTGGAGGTTCGCGCCTTCGGCATTCTGCTCGAGGAATTGCTCGCACGCTGCTCGCAGACCGATCCGCAGTTGCGGGAGCTGTCCATGCGCTGCCAGCAACCGGAGGTGTCGCGACGGCCGTCTTTCGCTGAACTCGTGGAGGCGTTGAGCGCCTGATTTGGCCGCTTTCGGGACAGGTAGCAGTGGCTGAACCGGACTCAGACCGTGCAACGGGGCTGCTCACGAAGCCCTGACCCGGATGTTTGGGGCTAGCAGAAGGTGCGCACCTTACCGGGCACGCACTAGAATGGGTCACTTCCCGTTCCCGAGCATACCCATGGACATCGATCAGGCCCGTACCTTCCTGGAAATAGTGCGTTGCGGGAGCCTGGTCGCCGCCGCCGAGCGCCTGCATGTCTCGCAGACCGCCATCACCGCGCGGGTGCAGCGCCTGGAGCAGCAACTGGGTTGCCTGCTGTTCGTGCGCGGTCGCACCGGTGCCAGCATGACCAGCGACGGCGAGGCGTTCGTCGGTTATGCCAATCAGTTGGTGCAGACCTGGGAAGCGGCGCGGCGCGACCTACCGCTACCCCCGGGTCGCCAGCACGTCCTGCACCTGGGTGGCGAGGTCAGCCTGGGCAGTCCAATGATGCTCGATTGGGTCAGCGCCCTGCGTCAGGCGCTTCCAGAGGAAGCGGTCCGCTGCGAAGTCAGTGACGGCGAGTCGTTGTTGCGCAAGGTCGAGATGGGGCTGCTCGATGCGGTCCTGGTCTATCGACCGACCTACGGGCCTGGCCTGCAGGTCGAGCAGTTGATGGAGGAAAAGCTGATCCGCGTGCGGCGAGTCGACCGACCCGAGCCTTACATCTACATAGACTGGGGTGACGCCTTCCGTCGTCAGCATGACGCCGCCCTGCCCCAGTACGCGCGCCCGGCATTGAGTTTCAACCTCGGGCCTCTGGCCCTGCAGTTCATCCTCGACCAGGGCGGCAGTGGCTATTTCCGTACTCGGGTAGTGCAGGCCTACCTCGACAGTGGCGTGTTCGAGCGAGTACCAGAGGCGCCAGAGTTCACTTATCCGACCTTTCTCGTCTATGCACGCGAGCGTGACAGCGAGGCTTTGCAGCAGGCTTTCAGCGTATTGCGCCACCTGGTAGCCGCCGGCACCAGCGACTGGTCACAACGCTGGGACCCGCTGATCTGAACGTTTAGCGGCGGTAAGCAAGTGTCGCTTGAGGCCCGCGATCAGGTCCGTCTGGGTGATGACTCCCACCAGGCTGCCGTTCTCCAGCACTGGCAGACAGTGCAAACCCTGCTCGCCGAGCAGCGGCAACAGGCGCTCCAATGGATGCTGACAGGTGACGCTGACCACGCGGCGGCTCATGACCTGGTCCAGGCGTACCACGTCGCGGCCGAACAGCCCACGCCAGCTGAAACGCGCCCGCGCCATGGCCGGCCCCACCAGGTCGCTGAGGCTGACGATGCCTACCAGACGTCCCTCTTCAAGCACCGGCAGGGCCTTGAGGTGGTGGCTGTCCAGCATCTTCCAGGCTTCATCCAGGGTGGTACGCCGGGAAGCGAACTGCACGTCGCGTGACATTACCGAGGCTGCCGTGATGCCGCCCAGGCTGCGCTGCAAGGCATGCTGCTCGGTGGCGAGGATGATGCGTTCGAGCTCTTCGCGGGTGACGTCGACGAACTCGTCCAGCTCTTCGAGCGCCTGGTCCATATCGTCGCTGTTGATGCCGACTCGCTCGCTGGACAACGGATCATGGGTATGGTGCGGATCCTTGCGCGGCGCCGCGCCCTTGGGGTATCGCACGCCGGTCAGATGGTTGTAGACCACCGCGACCGTGACCAGGATCAGCGCATTGAGCAGAATCGGCTCGAGCAGATGATCTCCCATCGCCGCCAGGCCCGAATCGGCCAGTACGGCACTGGCAGCCACGCCCCCGCCCGGCGGGTGCAGGCAGCGCAGCAGGCACATCAGCACCAGCGATACCCCCAGCGCGGCGGCGGCGACCCACAGCTCCACCCCGAAACCCTGGCGCATGGCCAACCCCACCGCACCGGCCAGGGCATAGCTGCCAACCACCGGCCAAGGTTGCGCCAAGGGCCCGGAATGCACGGCGAACACCAGCACCGCCGAGGCCGCCAACGGACCGAGCAGGTGCAGCGCTACCGTACTGCCATAAGCCATGCTGCACAGCCAGCCGGCCAGGAACAGCCCAAGCAGCGCACCAAGGCCGGCACGAAGCCATTCGCGGGGCGACGTATTCAGCGGCGCCGGCAGCAGGCGGCGCAAGCGGGTTTCGGTATGAAATGCGGACATTGGCGGAGTGGGTCGTTTCGTTGAAAAAAGAAAGCCCAGCCGATTCGACTGGGCCCTGTATTGTCGAGGCAATAACGTAAAGGGCTCCGTCCATGGAGATGGAAACCGGAAAGGTTCGGCCCCGATTGTGCCGGGCAGGTCCGCGCAGGCGCCAATTCAAAAAATTGCGCCTGGGCTGCAATAATTTTGCAGCCCAGGCATCGCCCGGCAATCCCTGAGGATTATGACGACTCAGCCGCGTCTATCAGTGCCCTTCGCGGTAACGACAGACTTACTCGCAGGCCACCCAGCGGGCTTTCCTGCAACGCCAGCCGACCGCCCCAGGCATCGACGATATCGCGCACGATCCCCAGGCCGAGCCCATGTCCGTCGACCTGCTCGTCAAGCCGCGAGCCCCGCTCCAGGACTTGCTGGCGAGCCGTTTCGGGTATGCCGGGGCCATCGTCATCGACCCACAAGTGAAAGCCTTCGACGGTAGGCGCGATACCCAGGCGCACTTCGCTGTCGGCCCATTTGCAGGCGTTGTCCAGGAGGTTGCCCAGCAGTTCCAGCAGGTCCTCCCGGTCCCAGGGCAGCAGCAGGCTGGGCGGCACGTCATGCTCCAGTAGCAGACCCTCGCCATGGATCATCGCCAAGGTAGCGAGCAGCCCGGGCAGCTCGGCGTCGCAGTCGAACTGCGCGCCGGGCAGCGCATCGCCCGCCAGGCGCGCGCGGTTGAGCTCGCGGGTCAAGCGCTGCTGGATCTGCTCGAGCTGTTCGCGCAGCTGCGCGCGGACTTCGGGCAAGCCTTCGAGGCGTTCACTGGAAGCCAGACTGAGGAGCACCGCCAGGGGGGTCTTGAGGGCGTGCCCAAGGTTGCCCAAGGCATTGCGCGAACGTCTGAGACTGTCCTCGGTGTGCGCCAGCAGGTGGTTGATCTGCGCCACCAAGGGTTCGAGCTCGCTGGGTACCCGGGCATCGAGCTGCGAGCGTTGCCCCTGCTGCAGTTGAGCGATCTGCTGACGCGCCCTTTCCAGTGGACGCAGAGAGCGGGTCACGGTGATGCGCTGCAGCACCAGGATGAGCAGCAGCGCTACCACGCCAAGCCCCAGGCCGATCTGTTGCATTCGCCGGAAGCCATCGCGCACGGGTGAATAATCCTGGGCCACGCTGATGGAGATGTCTTTGCCCAGACGCCGATAATCGGCTCGAAACGCCAACAGCTCCTGCCCTTCCGGCCCTAGCTTGTAGCCACTTTCAAGACCTGTGCTGTCCGGCTTGGGCATATCCAGGTCCCACAGCGAGCGTGAACGCCAGGTAACCGGTTCAGGCACGGCGCGCGAGGGAGCGGTCTGCTCGAAATCGATACGAAAATAGTAACCGGAAAATGGCCGCTGGTAGGCGGCGGACACGCGACGTTCATCGAGCTGGATGCCGTTCGGACCCTTCACCAGCGCCACCAGCAGGTTTTCACTTTCCTTGCGCAAGCCGGTCTCCAGGTAACGCTGCAAACCCGCTTCGAACAGCCAGAGCGTCAGTTGCGCCAAGGCCAGGCCGATGACTACCAGGGCAGCGATCAGGCCAAGGCTCAGTCGCGCCTGGATCGACTTCAAGCGCTGTTCCCCGCATAGCGATAGCCCTGCCCGCGACGGGTCTCGATCACGCTGCGGCCGAGCTTGCGGCGCAGGTGATTGACATGAACTTCGAGCACGTTGGAGTCACGTTCGGTCTCGCCGTCATACAGGTGTTCGGCCAGGTGACTCTTGGAGAGAATCTGCCCTGGATGCAGCATGAAGTAACGCAACAGGCGGAACTCGGCGGCCGTGAGCTGGATATCGACACCGTCGCGGGTCACGCACTGGCGCCCTTCGTCCAGGTGCAGGCCGGCAGCCTCCAGCATCGGCTGGTTGGCAAGGCCACGGGCACGGCGCAACAGCGCCTGGATGCGCAATTGCAATTCTTCGGGATGGAACGGCTTGCCCAGATAATCATCGGCTCCGGCCTTGAGACCCTCGATGCGCTCGGCCCACGAACCACGGGCGGTCAGGATCAGCACCGGGGTAGCCAGGCCAGCGGCGCGCCACTGGGCGAGCACTTCGAGGCCCGGCAGCCCTGGCAGACCAAGGTCGAGAATAATCAGATCATAAGGTTCGCTCTGCCCCTGATGGACCGCATCGCGGCCATCGGCGAGCCAATCCACGGCATAACCCTGGCGTTGCAGGCTGGCGGTAAGTTCATCAGCCAGCGGGACATTGTCCTCTACGAGCAACAAGCGCATTCAGTCGTCTTCCTCATCTTTGAGCAGGGCGCCAGTACTGGCGTCGAGCTTGATCTCGCGCACCACGCCAGCGGTCGTCAACAGCTCGACTTCATACTCGTAGCGATCATCGTCTTCTTCGAGCTCGGCCTCCAGCAAGCGCGCTCCGGGGTAGCGTCCCAGAGCGGATTCGAGCAATTGTTCGAGCGGCAATATAATGCCCTTGCGCCGCAGCTCGAGGGCCTCGTCCTGGTCCAGGTCACGGGCCACGGCCAGCGTGCTGCAGGCCAACAGCGCGATGAGCAGGCATCGCGCCGTTCGCGAGTAGAGGCTCATCAGCTGTCTCGTTCGTCCTTGAGGATTTCACCGGTCTTGGCATCCAGGTCGACATCCCATTCGACGTTCTGGCCATCGCGCAGCTCGACCTTGTAGATGTAGCGGCCGTATTCGTTTTCCAGTTCCGAGTCGGTCGCAGTGGCGCCTGGGTGCTTGGCGACAGCCTTGGCCTTGAGCTCGTCCAGGGACATGATGGTCTTGGCGTTCACCAGCTTGACCACTTCGTCAGGCTGGACATCCTTGGCCAGGGCAACGTTGGCGCCCAAGGCGAAGGTGGCGGCGGTGAACAGGGCAGTAAGCGTTTTCATGGTGTCTCTCCTGGGAGATGGTTAAATTGTCTACGGAATCAAGATTACGATCCGCGCCTTAACTCAAGCTGAAAAAAGCTGGCGCCATGATAGCGCAGGAGGACTGCAGCCGTTACCGCCTCGCGGTCTATGGCGAATGAGCGACGGCATGCGCTTGAAGCAGGTTAGAATATCGCCCCATCCGGTCGCCTGGCGGCGCTCGATAGCGGGTTGTACAATCCCCTGGCGCCGTGGCGACCCATCAAGGCATTGAGCAGAGTGCCGAACATAGCCGCTCGATCGCCACATCCACCCTTTCTGCATTACAGGCTCATCCGTGGAAATCTTCAAAGAATTTACCTTCGAGTCGGCTCACCGCCTGCCTCACGTTCCTGACGGGCACAAGTGCGGCCGGTTGCATGGCCATTCGTTCAAGGTCGGTCTGCACCTGACCGGCCCGCTCGATCCGCATACCGGCTGGATTCGCGACTTCTCGGAGATCAAGGCGATCTTCAAGCCGATTTACGAACAGCTGGATCACAACTACCTGAACGACATCCCCGGTCTGGAAAACCCTACCAGCGAGGTCATCGCCAAGTGGATCTGGGAACAGGTCAAGCCGTTGCTGCCCGAGCTGTCCAAGGTGCGCATCCACGAGACCTGCACCAGTGGGTGCGAATACACCGGCGACTGATCGACCGCTGGCCCGTGCCCGTCCTTCCGGTCACGGGTGCCGCGTGAAGACGGGATGCGATGGCACTACGGGTTCTTTCCGACATAGGCCGGGCGTATCTCGTACGCGAAGAATCTGTCCCTCTATCCGTAAGACCCGAGCCAGAACTGTTCGCAATAAATGCGCCGGCGCGTGCCAGGCGCGACCTGATCGATAATGAAGGCCTGCACGGGACAGGCCAGCAGAGGGAAGGCGCTACCCCAGCGCGTTACTGAGGAATGCAGGGGCTATGTAGCGCTGGTAGTGCGCTTCGGACAGCAGAAAGAATTCGCGATCGATGGCATCGCGCAGTTGCGGCAACTCCCACTCACGAAACTCCGGCAGCAGGACCATGCCGTAGGCCTCCAGATCGCGGATCACTCGCGCTCCGCGGGCGATCAGCTGATAGGCCCAGCAGTATTCGGACTGCTGCGGCAGGAAGCGGATCGCGCGCTGCTCCAGCTGCTGACGCAATCGCGCGGTGTCGAAGACCTCGAGCTTGCCTTCCATGACCTGGACCAGCAACTGCTCCAGACGTCGCCAGACGGCGCGTTTCTCGTCATCGCTGTAGCCGTTCCAGTGGATCACCTCGTGATGGAAGCGCTTGCAGCCACGACACACCAGATCTCCGTAAACGGTGGAACAAAGGCCGACGCAGGGGGTTTTGATCGATTGATTGGACATGGAGAAGCAATGGCTTGGCGAGGGTACACGTGCCCATGTTAGCCCTTTGTCTAACGAGGGTCACTCGCTAACTCTTTGCGCGCGCCTTACCTTTGCGCGCATTTTGCCGTAGAATCATCCCGCCTTTTCGAAGGCAGCAAATGTCCGTTGGAAGCTGTTTTCAAAGCGTCACGAGCACAGTTCATCCAGTAGAACGGCGTTGGCGCGAAGCAACCACACATCGGTTGTTTCGCGCCGGCCCTCATCAGTTCCCGTTCTGCAGGCGTAAAACTTTGAAAGCAGCTTCTGTAAGGACATCCTGCGACCCTGGCTGAGCGGCCCACGAGACCGTATTGCGCAGGGTTGCCGGAAGTTCTGGATGAGTGTCCCGGACTCCCTTTTGGGACCACTGATGAGGGTAATGACTGTGCTTGAAGCCTACCGCAAACACATTGAAGAGCGTGCCGCCCAGGGTATCGTGCCCCAGCCGCTTAACGCCGAACAAACCGCAGGCCTTGTCGAGCTGCTGAAGAATCCCCCAGCCGGTGAAGAAGCTTTCCTCGTCGACCTGATCACCAACCGTGTTCCGCCAGGCGTGGACGAAGCCGCATACGTCAAGGCCGGCTTCCTTTCCGCCCTGGCCACCGGCAAGGCCACTTCGCCGCTGATCGATCGCAAGCGTGCCACCGAGCTGCTGGGCACCATGCAGGGCGGCTACAACATCGCCACCCTGGTCGAGCTGCTCGATGACGCCGAACTGGGCGCCGTCGCCGCCAACCAGCTCAAGTTCACCCTGCTGATGTTCGACGCCTTCCACGACGTGGCCGAAAAGGCCAAGGCCGGCAACGCGCATGCCAAGGCCGTGCTGGACTCCTGGGCTGCCGGTGAATGGTTCACCAAGAAGCCTGCCATCGCC
>NZ_JAAMQM010000035.1 GCF_013523055.1 Pseudomonas capeferrum
GCGATCCTGTGGGAGCGGGTTCACCCGCGAACACCGGCAAAGCCGGTGCCATGCACCGCGTCGCATTCTTCGCGGGTAAACCCGCTCCCACAGGGTATGCGCAGCGCTTGCGGGCGTTGATTACTTCGCATGCTCGCCGGTGCTTTCTCGCGGAGACTGTTCTGAAAGCCAAGGTCTGCTATGGGTTGATAGCAGCCCCTTGCGAGTGCCTGATATCGGCCCCTAGCAGACCTTCGCGGGGGGCTGCTCACGGCCAGAAGCAGACTGCTTGGCAGAGGCGATCCTGTGGGAGCGGGTTCACCCGCGAATACCGGCAAAGCCGGTGCCATGCACCGCGCCGCATTCTTCGCGGGTAAACCCGCTCCCACAGGGTATACGCGCAGCGCTTGCGGGCGTTGATTACTTCGCATGCTCGCCGGTGCTTTCTCGCGGAGACTGTTCTGAAAGCCAAGGTCTGCTATGGGTTGATAGCAGCCCCTTGCGAGTGCCTGATATCGGTCCATAGCAGACCTTCGCGGGGGGCTGCTCACGGCCAGAAGCAGACTGCTTGGCAGATGCGATTCTGTGGGAGCGGGTTCACCCGCGAATACCGGCAAAGCCGGTGCCATGCACCGCGTCGCATTCTTCGCGGGTAAACCCGCTCCCACAGGGTATGCGCAGCGCTTGCGGACGTTGATTACCTCGCATGCTCGCCGGTGCTTTCTCGCGGAGACTGTTCTGAAAGCCAAGGTCTGCTATGGGTTGATAGCAGCCCCTTGCGAATGCCTGATATCGGCCCCTAGCAGACCTTCGCGGGGGGCTGCTCACGGCCAGAAGCAGGCTGCTTGGCAGAGGCGATCCTGTGGGAGCGGGTTCACCCGCGAACACCGGCAAAGCCGGTGCCATGCACCGCGTCGCATTCTTCGCGGGTAAACCCGCTCCCACAGGGTATGCGCAGCGCTTGCGGGCGTTGATTACTTCGCATGCTCAGAAGTTTCTCGCGGAGACTGTTCTGAAAGCCAAGGTCTGCTATGGGTTGATAGCAGCCCCTTGCGAATGCCTGATATCGGCCCCTAGCAGACCTTCGCGGGGAGCTGCTCACGGCCAGAAGCAGGCTGCTTGGCAGAGGCGATCCTGTGGGAGCGGGTTCACCCGCGAACACCGGCAAAGCCGGTGCCATGCACCGCGCCGCATTCTTCGCGGGTAAACCCGCTCCCACAGGGTATACGCACAACGCTTGCGGGCGTTGATTACTTCGCATGCTCAGAAGTTTCTCGCGGAAACTGCTCTGAAAGCCAAGGTTCTGGTCGAAAGCGGTCGCCACTGACCGTTTCGGCCCAAAACAGTCAGTAGCCATGCGAATTTAATCTGGATCACATAACCAGCACGGCATTCAAACGATGCTGCGCATAGCGGCGGTGAGATCCTTCTGACACTTGGTCAAAGCCGTCTTAATGACCTCGATGCTCTCTTCCATTCGCCATACTGGGCCGACCACGTCAATCGCATATTGACCTTGCGGTGTCTGCAACCCGACCGCCACCGCACCTACCCCTAAAGTGTGCTCATCAAAATCAGAGGCGAATCCGCTGATTCTGATTTGTTCAAGCTGCCCCAGCAATTGCTCAAGCGTAGGCGTCTTGGGTGTCAGCCGTTTAAGCTCCGTGCCCAGCATTTTCATCACGGCATTGTCGTGCATGACAGAAAGCAGGATCTTGCCGCCAGCCGTCGCGTAGATGCTCAGAAAATTTCCCGCTACCGGGGCAACCCGCAGCGCATTGGGTGACACGACTGAGTGCAGGATCAGCAGCTCAGCCCCGCTCGCGCCGATCAATATCGCACTTTCACCCGTTGCCTGAGATAACTCCTCCAGATACGGCCGGGCTTTTTGCGTGATATCGACGTGGCTGTGGGAAGCCAGACGCATCAACGCCGGACCCAGGCATACGCCGCCACGGCCATGCACTTCCAGCAGTTCTTCCTGAGCCAGCGCATCTACCATCCGCTGGACGGTAGAGCGCGGCAAACCACTTTTTTTTGCGATCGCGCCAAGGCTCAAGCCCGAGGGCTCGTCTTCCAGTGTTCGCAGGATTGCCGCCGCGCGGGCAATGACCCCGACACCACTTCGATCAGATTCAGCACTAGTCATCGTCTTGTCCAACGTATCGATATTCGGTACAGTGTATCACCAATTAGGTTTTTTACATTTCGGCGCATCAGGAACTCTCTTTTGTCAGCACCCATTTCTCCCCCTGCTCCGGCACCTTTCGGTTGGCGGTTGGCCATCGGTTTGGTCGGCGTTTTGCTCGCCGCCCTCACCTCAGGTATCAATGACCGGGTTACCGAAACCGCGCTGGTGGATATTCTAGGTATTTTCGGTTTGAGTCACGATCAAGGTACCTGGATCAGCACCGCCTATGCTGCGGCGGAAGTGAGCGCCATGCTGTTGTCGCCATGGCTGGCGATGACCTTCTCGATCCGTCGCTATGCCATCGTGGTGACCTGCGCGTTTACCGCGTTCGGCATTCTCATCCCTTTTGCACCCAACTTTGAAAGCCTGGTCACACTGCGCGTGCTGCAAGGTCTGGCAGGGGGCGCCTTGCCTCCGCTGCTGATGACCGCCGCCCTGCGATTCTTGCCATGGCACGTCAAACTCTATGGGCTTTCGGCGTACGCGCTGACGGCGACCTTCGGCCCTAATCTCGCCACGCCGCTGGCCGCGCTGTGGACCGAAGGTGGCGACTGGCGAATGGTATTCTGGCAAATCGTGCCGAGCTGCCTGATCGGCGCCGGGTTGATTGCTTATGGCCTGCCGCAGGATCCGATTCGCCTGGAGCGCTTCAAGCAGGCCGATTGGCGCGGTGCATTGCTGGGGGTCGGCGGGATTTCCATGCTGGTCATTGCGCTGACCCAGGGCGAGCGACTCGACTGGCTGAACTCCCCGCTAATCGCGTTCATGTTGCTGGGCGCCGCCACCACGCTGCCGCTGTTCCTGCTCAACGAGTGGTTTCATCCCCTGCCCCTGTTCAAGCTGCAATTGCTGGAGCGGCGCAACTTCGCCTACGGCATTATTACCCTTTGTCTGTTTCTGCTGCTGTCGTTGGCGGGGGGAGCCATTCCGTCGGCGTACCTGACCGAGATACAGGGTTATCGCTATTTGCAGACCATGCCGACCAGCTTGTTGATCGCCCTTCCACAGCTGCTGCTGGCACCGTTGGTGGCGTTTGTGATCAATCGCAATTGGGTGGACTCACGCTATGTCATCGGTGCCGGGCTGGTGCTGATGACCATCGCCTGTCTTGGCGGCTCGCTGCTGACCAGTGAATGGGTTCGCGAAGACTTCTATGCGCTGCAGATCATCCATGCGTTTGCCCAACCCATGATCGTGGTGCCTTTGCTGATGAACGCCACCGGCGTGATCCATCCGATGGAGGGCCCGTTTGCCTCCTCTATGGTCAACACCATGCGCGGGCTATTTTCGGTGGTAGGTGCTTCAGCCCTAGAAAACCTGATCACCCATCGCGAGCACCTGCACTCCAACACCCTGCTGGACGGTTTGGGCGCGAGCCATCAGGCACTCAGCCCGCTGTTCCAAAATCAATCCCTCGCGTCCGTTTCGGAGCGTGTTCAGCGCCAAGCCTTCGTACTGAGCTACAGCGATGCCTACCTGGCATTGCTGGGCGTCATCGCTGTCCTGCTTATCGTCCTGCTGACCCTGCCCAAACGCGCCTATCCACCGCAACCTCCGGTATCGCCATGAAACAACATAGAACCGCCATCAGTCTGATTTGCACGGCTGTCGTCATCTGCGCCGTTTACACCGGCTACGAAATTCTTTCCACCAGCGCTGTACAGAGTACCGATGATGCTTACGTCAGGGCCGACTCGGTGCTGATTTCCGCACGCCTGCCGGGGCAAATCACCAAGGTCCTGGTGGAAGACAACCAGCCAGTAAAGGCCGGCCAAGTATTGGCACAGCTCGATGACCGGGACTTCCTGGTCGCTCAGGCATCGGCAGCGGCCACGGTGTCTGCGGCCAAGGCCCAGTTATTGAATTTGCAAGCGAGCATTGAGCGTCAGGCCGCAGTTATCGATCAAACGGCAGCGACTACCCGTGCTACAGCGGCGTCCCTGAAGTTTGCCAAGGCCAACGAGCAGCGTTATCTGAACCTGTCGAATGCCGGGGCTGGCACCCAGCAAGAGCATCAGAAAGCCCAAGCCGACTTGCAGGGCTGGCAAGCCTCTGTTGACCGTGACGAAGCTTCCCGGATTGCTGCGACCAAGACCTTGGATGTGCTTAAGGCGCAGCTGGAAGTGGCCAAGGCCGACCTTGAGAAAGATCAGGCCGCGCTGAATCAGGCCGACCTGAACGTCTCCTACACCAAAGTTACCGCGCCGCAGGACGGAATGGTCGGCCAACGCTCGGTGCGCGTCGGTGCCTACGTGTCTCCAGGCCAGCCGTTGATGGCCGTCGTGCCGTTGCACGAAGCATTTGTGGTCGCCAACTTCCGTGAAACGCAGCTGGCGCGCATGGTTGCTCACCAAGAAGTGGAACTGCACGTCGACAGCATCCCGGATCACAGCTTCAAAGGACACATCGAAAGTGTCGCACCGGCCACCGGCGTGTCCTTTTCCGAGATTGCCCCAGACAACGCAACGGGTAACTTCACCAAGGTCGTGCAGCGCATCCCGGTCAAGATCATCTTCGAGCAGGATCAGGCTGGCCTTGATCGGCTGCGCATTGGCATGTCGGTGATTGCCAGCGTCGACACCACCAAGGGGCACTGAGATGAAGCGCACTCTGTTGTTCCTGGCCTTGGCCAGTTTGGGCGCCTGCTCCGTCGGCCCCGATTTCCATGCTCCGCACCCTGACCTTCCCGACAGTTGGAAAGACACCGTGCAGCCGGGCTCGACGCTGGCTGGCAAGAGCGACAGCCAATGGTGGCAGCAACTGGGAGACCCGCAGTTGACGGCGCTGGTCGAACGAGCGGCGAAAGCCAACTTCGACGTACGCACGGCCAATAATCGTCTTGAACAAAGCAGGGTGGCGCGTCAGGTCACCGGTAGTGAGCAGTTGCCAGGCATCAGTGCCTCTGGCGCCTACAAGCGCGCACGTAACAGTTCGGTTGGCGTCGCCGACGAATCCAGCCTGGAGGGCAAGGCGCCTTTCGAGCTTTGGAGCAGCGCCATCGATGCCAGTTGGGAGGTCGACCTCTGGGGCCATGTTCGCCGCAATGTCGAGGCCGCTGACGCCGAAGTCGAGCTGACTCGGGCGCAACGTGACGGCGTGCTGCTGAGCATCAGCGCCGAAACCGCTACCGACTACATCCGCCTGCGTGGCGTACAGGCCCGACTGGCCGTGGCCCGACAAAACTTGGAGATCGCCCGACAGAGTTATCAGCTGACCAAGACCCGTTTCGACAATGGCGTCACCACAAACCTGGACACCGCCAACTCGGCGGCGCAAGTGGCAACCATTGAAGCCGTGCTGCCCGTGCTTGGCGCGCAGCAGGAACGGTTGATCAACGCCCTGAGCCTATTGCTGGGCGAGGCGCCAAGGGCGCTGCACGCAGACCTGATCGAACCCAAGGCCATTCCCCATCCAGCGCCGGATGTGCCGGTCGGTCTGCCGTCCGAACTGGCCCAACGCCGCCCGGACATCCAACAAAGCGAGGCGGCGCTGCACCGCGCGACCGCCGCCATTGGTGTGGCAAAAGCCGACTTCTACCCGCGTATCAGCCTGGGCGCCAGTATCGGTTCACAAGCCCAGCAAGGTTCCGACTTCGGCGATTGGAGTTCTCGGACGTGGTCGTACGGTCCGAATTTTTATCTGCCGATTTTCCAGGGCGGCCGTTTGACCGGAACCTTGGAACTGCGCAAGCACCAGGAGCAGGAAGCGGCGATCAACTATCAGCAGACGGTGTTGAGCGCCTGGCATGAAGTCGACAATGCAATGACCGACTACTCCGCCGAGAGACAGCACTACACCGCATTGGAAGAGGCCGTGCAGCAGAACACCATCGCGTTGAGCACTGCGCGGGATCGATACCGCCAAGGTGCCGTGGACTTCATTAACGTGCTGGGAGTACAGCGCGCGCTGCTGGCCACCCAAAGCGATCTAGTCGACAGCGCTACGCAGGCTGCGCTTGATCGGGTGCAGCTGTATCGAGCGCTGGGAGGCGGCTGGCCCAAAGGCTGACAGCTGCTGGGGAGACGGGCGTTGCATGCGATGCCCTACCCGCCAGTGGCAAGATGTATGGTTGGGCATCATCGCCACAAGCGATGGTCAAATGAACGATGATCACTGCTCAGACGGCATGAGATGTCCGCGCTTCCCACGACCAGGAGGAATTTCAAATGAAACAGAATCGCTACAGGATTCAAATTGAACAGATTGAGGACACCAAAGGCCAGCCGGTGTCCCGCGACCCGATGAGTTTCGATGTAGGCAACCATGACGATGTTTTTCACGTCGTCGAACTCATGCGTGCCCGGGATGATTTCGACCAGAACACCTCCACCGCCTTCGCCATCGGCTTGAAGCTGTTCAGTGAGGTTATGCTGGAAAACAAGGAACACCCACTTTTTGAAGATTTCCGGCCTCATTTTGTCCAGTTCATGAAAAAGCTCAAAAGCAAAAAATAGACCTCACAGGCATCCCAGCCCGCTTGGAAAGTTTCATGAGCCGACGGACCGCTATCGGCCCAGAGTGTGTAAAAACGCTTTCGCAAACCCTTGCTATGATTTCTTTTTTACCCCGTCCAAATGACAAGAGGCTGCTAAGCCGTTTAACTGTTCCTGGGGGCGTCGTGGTACTGATCAGTTTGCGAAACGTCAGCACGGTCTCCTAGGGATGCTCCGATCAACTTGTCGCAAAGCGGCGGCAGGCCAAAAATTCTCCGGCGCGCACCGCTGTTTGCCAAAAAAAGCCCCCTGCATAGCGTTTTGAGGATTTTGTCGCCCGGTCTTCCGTGTTAAGCGCGCAACTCGCCCATACCCATCAGCTGTTTTCGAGCCATCCACAAGTTTGACAGGGCGAACAGCGTGGTCAACCGAGCCGTGTTTTTCATCAGCCCACGAAAGCGCACCCTCACGTAACCAAACTGGCGCTTGATCACCCGAAACGGATGCTCGACTTCAGTTGCGCAGCTTCATCCGTTCTTTCGGAATGGTCCACAAGGCATCGCTGAAATTGATCTCGTCCCAGGTGGCGTTGGTCAGCTCACTTTTGCGCACCATGGTGAGCAACAGTAGCTTGGCCGCAGCTCTTACGGATGAGGCGGTGCCGATGCGGTCCATGTATTGGTACATCAATGCGATTTCGTCAGGGCCCAAAGCGCGATCACGGGGCTCGAACTTAGCGATGCTGGCAGGACATACCAGATCGGCCGGGTTCTCGACCTTCTGGCCACGCTCAATCGCCCATCGGAAGACCTGCATCACGATCTCACGGGAGTGCACCGCCGTCGCTGGCGCACCTCGTTCTACGATTGCATCGGTCAGCGTTCGAAGGTCCTCATGGTTGATCTCCACGAGCTTCTGATTACCGAGTTTCGGCTTCAGCTCACGCTCATAGACAGAGCGGCGCATGTCACGTGTTGAGTCGGCCATTTGATACCCGCGCAGCCATTTCTCTGCCCACGCATCAAAAGTTTCGGCACCCTTGGTGCGAGCCTCCACGGGCCGTCTCCTTACCAGGAGACTTACCAGCCGAAACCATCTTTTTAGCTTCACCCAAGCGCTCTCGCGCTTCTGCAAGCGTGATACCACCTACTCCATAGCGACCAAACGGGATCGTCTCCTGTCGGCCGTTAATGGAGTAGTTGTAACGAAACGAGATTGACCCCGCAGCCGTAACGGCCACGTAGAGTCCATCGCGGTCGTTCACCTTGTAGAGTTTTTCTTTCGATTTGAGGTTACGCAGCTTGGTATCAGTGAGCATGGAAGTCACGGATTCCACGTAAAAAAAACCATCCTCGGAAAAACACTCACACACCACGAGAACACCCAATGAAACCGGGCATATGATGAGGTTTGATAGCATGCTCCTTCCTGCTGAGGCGACAGGGTATCGAGCACGAGCACCGAGCATGATATTGGGCTCAGTCAATGCCTCGTACCATCCACATCAACACGGTACTTGGCGATGCACAAAGCTGCCAGAATTTGCCAGATACAAAAAGCCGAAAGCCCGCAATTACGCGGGCTTCAGGGTGTTTCTTGCTAGATGGTGCCGGTCAGTGCCGGACGCCCAATCATTCCCACTCGATCGTAGCCGGCGGCTTGCTCGACACGTCATAGGTAACGCGCGAAATGCCCTCGATCTCGTTGATGATCCGGCCGCTGACGGTCTCCAGCAGCTCGTACGGCAGATGCGCCCAACGAGCGGTCATGAAGTCGACGGTCTCCACCGCGCGCAGGGCCACGACCCAGGCGTAGCGACGGCCATCGCCCACCACGCCGACCGATTTCACCGGCTGGAACACGACGAATGCCTGGCTGGTCTTGTGGTACCAGTCGGCCTTGCGCAGTTCTTCGATGAAGATGTGGTCGGCGCGACGCAGCAGGTCGGCGTATTCCTTCTTCACTTCACCGAGGATACGCACACCCAGGCCTGGGCCCGGGAATGGGTGGCGGTAGACCATGTCATACGGCAGGCCCAGCTCGAGACCGATCTTGCGCACTTCATCCTTGAACAGCTCACGCAGCGGCTCGACCAGCTTGAGGTTCATCTCCTCAGGCAGGCCACCGACGTTGTGGTGCGACTTGATCACGTGGGCCTTGCCGCTCTTGGCGCCGGCCGACTCGATCACGTCCGGGTAGATGGTGCCCTGGGCGAGGAACTGGATGTTGTCGAGCTTGCTGGCCTCGGCATCGAACACGTCGATGAAGGTGCGGCCAATGATCTTGCGCTTCTTCTCGGGGTCGGACTCGCCGGCCAGGTTGCCGAGGAACTGCGCTTCGGCATTGGCGCGGATCACCTTGACGCCCATGTTCTCGGCGAACATGGCCATCACCTGCTCGCCTTCGTGCAGGCGCAGCAGGCCGTTGTCGACGAAGACGCAGGTCAGCTGGTCGCCGATGGCGCGGTGCAGCAGCGCGGCAACCACCGAGGAGTCGACACCGCCGGAGAGGCCGAGCAGCACGTTGGCCGAGCCGACCTGCTCACGAACCTGGGCGATGGCATCCTCGACGATGTTCGAGGCGGTCCACAGGGCCTGGCAACCGCAGATGTCGAGGATGAAGCGCGACAGGATGCGTCCGCCCTGCTTGGTGTGGGTCACTTCAGGGTGGAACTGCACGCCGTAGTAGCCGCGGGCATCGTCGAACATGCCGGCGATCGGGCAGCTTGGCGTGCTGGCCAGCACGTTGAAGCCGTTCGGCATCTGGGTGACCTTGTCACCGTGGCTCATCCAGACGTCCAGGCCGAAGACACCGTCGTCATCGATGTGGTCTTCGATACCGTCGAGCAGGCGGCTCTTGCCGACCACGTCGACACGGGCATAACCGAACTCGCGAAGGTCGGAACCCTCGACCTTGCCGCCCATCTGCTCGGCCATGGTCTGCATGCCGTAGCAGATGCCCAGTACCGGTACGTTCAGGTCGAACACGGCCTTGGGCGCGCGCGGGCTGTCGGCTTCATGCACCGACTCGGGGCCGCCGGCGAGGATGATGCCGCGCGGGTTGAATTCGCGGATCGCTTCATCGTCCATGTCGAACGGATGCAGTTCGCAGTAGACACCGATCTCGCGCACGCGGCGGGCGATCAACTGGGTGTACTGGGAACCGAAATCGAGGATCAGGATGCGGTGAGCGTGAATGTCGAGGGCCATGACTCAATCTCGTCAGTGGAAATCGGAAACGACACGGGGCTGTCGTGACAGCCCCGCTTTCAGGTAATGCAGGAAGCCTCAACCAACGCGGTAGTTTGGCGCTTCCTTGGTGATCTGTACGTCGTGCACGTGGGACTCGGCCATGCCGGCGCCGGTGATGCGGACGAACTCCGGCTTGGTGCGCATCTCTTCGATGGTCGCGCTGCCGGTATAGCCCATCGAGGAGCGCAGGCCACCCATCAGCTGATGGATAATCGCGGCCAGGGCGCCCTTGTACGGCACGCGGCCTTCGATGCCTTCCGGAACCAGCTTCTCGGCACCGGCCGAGGAGTCCTGGAAGTAGCGATCCGAGGAGCCTTGAGCCTGGGCCATCGCGCCCAGCGAACCCATGCCGCGGTAAGCCTTGTACGAACGACCCTGGAACAGCTCGACTTCGCCCGGTGCCTCTTCGGTACCGGCGAACATCGAACCCATCATGACGCAGGAAGCTCCAGCGACGATGGCCTTGGACAGGTCACCGGAGAAGCGGATGCCGCCGTCGGCGATCAATGGCACGCCAGTGCCTTCGAGCGCCGCGGCGACATTGGCGATGGCGCTGATCTGCGGCACGCCGACACCGGCGACGATACGGGTGGTGCAGATGGAACCTGGACCGATGCCGACCTTGACGGCGTCGGCGCCGGCTTCGGCCAGGGCCTTGGCCGCGGCGCCGGTCGCGATGTTGCCACCGATGACCTGGACCTGCGGGAAGGTTTCCTTGACCCAGCGCACGCGCTCGATGACACCCTTGGAGTGACCGTGGGCAGTGTCGACCACGACCACGTCGACGCCGGCGGCAACCAGGGCGGCGACACGCTCGCCGGTGTCCTTGCCGGTACCGACGGCGGCGCCGACGCGCAGGCGACCCTGGTCGTCCTTGCTGGCCAGTGGGTAGGCCTTGGCCTTCTCGATGTCCTTGACGGTCATCATGCCCTTGAGGTGGAACTGTTCGTCGACGATCAGGACCTTTTCCAGGCGATGCTTGTGCAGCAGATCGCGCACTTCGTTCTTGTCGGCGCCTTCGCGCACGGTGACCAGGCGCTCCTTGGGCGTCATCACCTCGCGGACGGTGACGTCCAGGCGGCTTTCGAAGCGTACGTCACGGGAGGTCACGATGCCGACCAGGTCACCGTCGTGCAGCACCGGGACGCCGGAGATGTTGTTCAGGCGGGTCAGCTCGAACAGGTCGCGCACGGTGGCGTCGGCCTCGATGGTGATCGGATCCTTGACCACGCCGGCCTCGAACTTCTTGACCTTGCGGACTTCGGCCGCCTGCTGCTCGATGGTCATGTTCTTGTGGATGATGCCGATGCCGCCTTCCTGGGCCATGGCAATGGCCAGGCGCGCTTCGGTGACGGTGTCCATGGCAGCGGAAATCAGCGGAATGTTCAGCTCGATGCCACGGGTCAAACGGGTCTTGAGACTGACTTCATTAGGCAGTACTTCGGAATAACCGGGCACTAGGAGAATGTCGTCGAAGGTCAGGGCTTCTTGGCTGATACGCAGCATCGCGGGGGCTCCCGGGCGGGAAAATGGAAGCGCGCCATTATACTCATCCGGGCCGCCGCACTCAATGCAAAAGAATTGTATCGGCGCGGCCTCCGGTCATTCGCGCGGTAATCGGACCTGTACGACCGCTACCGGCTGATCCAGCCAGTCGGCGAAGGCATCGATGAATGCCTGAGTGAAACCGGCATCGCCCCAATTGTTGAAGATGAAGCCCAAGTTGGAAAACGCGCACGGCTGCAGGAACAGGAAGCCATTGATGTCGTCCTCGAAGCCGCACAGCGGGCAGGTGAAATTATCGGTCTGGCCGGGCATCCATTCCTCGAGGCTTTCGAACAGCGGCTCGCCCACCTCTCGCCGGCATTCGGGGCAGCCGGCCTCGTGGAGGAAGCCTTCGACAGGGGTGAAGATGCAACGCTTGGTGACCACCTCCAGGCCGTTGATCGGCTGGTCGAAGGGGAGACGGTCGGGGTGCAGCGCCACCTTGCGCGCGCCCTCGCGCAGCGCGTAGGCCATGCGATTGCCGGTACGCCCGCAGGTGCTCAACTGCTCCTCGATGATCTTTTCCCTCACCAACCAGCGCAGGATGGCGCGGGCACGCGGCTCGTGCACCGCCACGGTGGACAGCTTGGGAACGATGATGCTCTGGGTACTCATGCAAGAACGACCTGGACACTGCGAAAACCTGATTCTACCTGCCCACCCAGCCTTCCAGGTAGCGACCGATCGAGCCAGGCCGCCGGCCGGCAAGAACGGTCCAGCCAGACTACTTCGGAATCCTCCCACCCTCGCGATGAACTCTGGCGGCGAATCCTTTATAGTGCCTTGCATGATCAGAGACCCTTTCGAACGACTCGGCCTGGACCGCGAGGTCCTCACCGTCAGCCAACTCAACGGCCGCGCCCGCGTGCTGCTCGAGGATGTTTTCCGCAGCGTCTGGGTGGAAGGCGAGATCTCCAACCTTGCCCGCCCGGCCTCCGGACACATGTACTTCACTCTCAAGGACAACGGTGCCCAGATACGCTGTGCGCTGTTCCGGCAGAATGCCGCGCGGGTCCGCCAGGCGCTGCGTGATGGCCTGGCGGTGCGGGTGCGCGGCAAGGTCTCGCTATTCGAGGGGCGTGGCGACTATCAGTTGATCCTCGACACGGTGGAGCCGGCCGGTGACGGCGCCTTGCGCCTGGCATTCGAGGCACTGAAGGAAAGGCTCGACGCCGAGGGGCTGTTCAGTATCGAACGCAAGCGTCCGCTTCCCGCCC
Source organism: Pseudomonas capeferrum (assembly GCF_013523055.1). GTDB lineage: Bacteria > Pseudomonadota > Gammaproteobacteria > Pseudomonadales > Pseudomonadaceae > Aquipseudomonas > Aquipseudomonas capeferrum_A. The sequence goes on from NZ_JAAMQM010000035.1 coordinate 12,617, forward strand.
ACCCGCAACGTATCGGCATCATCACCTCGCCCACCGGCGCGGTGATCCGCGACATCATCAGCGTGTTCGGACGCCGCGCACCGCAGGTCGAGCTGAACCTGATTCCCACCGCCGTACAGGGCCGCGAGGCCATCGGCCAGATCGTCCGAGCCTTGCAACTGGCCGACAGCCGTGGGTTCGACGCGTTGATCCTGGCGCGTGGCGGCGGTTCGCTGGAGGACTTGTGGTGCTTCAACGAAGAAGCCGTGGCCCGCGCGGTCGCGGCCTGCGTCACGCCCATCGTCAGCGCGGTGGGTCATGAAACCGACGTATCGATCAGCGATTTCGTCGCCGACGTTCGGGCACCTACACCTTCAGCGGCTGCCGAACTGCTGGCACCGGACAGCAGTGGCCTGCAACAGCGTCTCGAAGGCTTGCAACGGCGCCTGCTGCTGCGCATGCGCAACCGCCTGACCCACGATCGACTGCGCCTGGACAGCCTGGCCCGGCGCTTGCGCCATCCCGGCGAACGCTTGCGCCAGCAGGCCCAACGTCTGGACGATCTGGACATGCGCCTGCGTCGCGCCTTCATGCTGCAGATGAACCTGCGTCACCAGCGCGTCGATCGCCTCGACACGCGTCTGGCCGCCCAGCATCCTGGCCGTACGCTCAAGCTGTTGAGCCAACGCCTGGACAGCCTGGCCGAGCGCCTGCCGCGGGCCATGCGCGACGTCCTCAAGGACCGTCGCCAGCGCTTCCAGGCGCAACTACAGACCTTGCAAGTGGTCAGTCCTCTGGCAACCCTCGCCCGCGGCTACAGCATTCTCCTCGACGAGCGTGGACAAGCCGTGCGCAGCGCCGCCCAGACCCGCAACGGTCAACGCCTGACCGCTCGCTTGAACGAAGGCGAACTGCAGGTGCGGATCGAGGACAACCACCAGACTCCGGTCACCCTCTCACTTCTGGACTGACGCATGCCCCGCCTGTCGACCTCACTGCTCGCACTTTCCCTGCTGCTGCTTGGCACCTGCGCCCAGGCCAGCTACATCACCCGACAATTGAACAAGCCCGTGCCCGGCGGCGTCGCCGTGGTCGACCTGGGTCCCTCGGTGGCCGCGCCCGCCGCGCGCTTCGATGGCAAGCCCGTTCTCGTGGTCAAGGAGCAGGAGACCTGGCTGGCCATCGTCGGCATCCCCCTCGCCCAGAAACCCGGCAATGCCTCGTTGGCCCAAGGCGATCGCACAGTGAGCTTCACGGTCGGCAACAAGGATTACCCGCAACAGCACATTACCCTGAAGAACAAGCGCCAGGTCAATCCCAACCCTGCCGACCTCAAGCGCATTGACCGCGAACTGGCCGAGCAGACCAAGGCCTACCGCAGCTTCAGCCCGAACCTGCCGAGCAACCTGATGCTCGACAAACCGGTCAATGGCCCGCTGTCGAGCAAGTTCGGCGTGCGCCGCTTCTTCAATGGCGAGGAGCGCAACCCGCACGCGGGCCTGGACTTCGCCGTGCCCGCGGGCACGCCGATCAAGACACCTGCCAACGGCAAGGTCATCCTGCTCGGCGACTACTTCTTCAATGGCAAGACGGTGTTCGTCGACCATGGCCAGGGTTTCATCAGCATGTTCTGCCACCTGTCGCGCACGGACGTGAAGCTGGGCCAAGAGCTGCGCCGCGGCGAAGTGGTCGGCCGGGTCGGGGCCACGGGCCGGGCCACCGGACCGCATATGCACTGGAACGTCAGCCTCAATGATGCGCGGGTGGATCCGGCGATTTTCATCGGTGCATTCCAGCCCTAGACGGATCTGCTTTATTAGATCATTTGGAGCTGCCGCCATATCTGTGGGAGCGGGTTTACCCGCGAACAAGGGCGTAGCCCTTACCGTACACAGGTGGTGACAAGGAAAGCCCCTTCGCGGGTAAACCCGCTCCCACAGAGACGGCGGCAGCTCCACGCATATTCTTTGCGTGACAGCCAGCGCAAGAGACGAGCCGGACTCTTCAAGCACTCAATAGCGGCACCGAACCTGTGAAGTTGGCTTGCCAGCGGATGAAAACACCCTCTGCATGTGACTTGCGCCATCACAGTCGGTGCCGCAATAAAAATTGGATAAAACAAAAAATTAAGCCACTAGATCCCGCAAGGAAGCTTTTTTTAAGCATTTATCTCAATTTTTCCGCAAGGCTTGCCATCGCTCACCTCACTGGTTAGGGTTGAGGGCATGAATACCTTCACGACCCTCATTCTGCTTCGTCAACACCGCAGCCTCTGCCTGGTCAGTGCACGACTACCAGGGTGAATCGCGTCGCCTCGCCTTTTCATCTCGTTTTCGTTCGGCAGGCCCGATCACGGCCGCACACTCAAGGATTGCTCCAATGACCATGCTCAAAGACCCTTCCAAGAAATACCGCGCATTCCCGGCCATCGACCTGCCCGATCGCACCTGGCCATCGCAGACCATCACCGAAGCGCCCATCTGGTGCAGCTCGGATTTGCGTGACGGCAACCAGTCGCTGATCGAGCCGATGGATTCGGAGAAGAAGCTGCGATTCTGGAAGACCCTGGTGCAAGTAGGCGTGAAGGAAATCGAAGCCTCGTTCCCGTCCGCCTCGCAAACCGATTTCGACTTCGTGCGGACCCTGATCGAAGACGGCCACATCCCGGACGACACCACCATCCAGGTGCTGACCCAGGCCCGTGAAGACCTGATCGCTCGCACCTTCGAATCCCTGCGCGGCGCCAAGAAGGCCATCGTGCACCTGTACAACGCCACCTGCCCGGCGTTCCGTCGTATCGTCTTCAGCCAAGACAAGCAAGGCGTCAAGGACATCGCGGTGAATGCCGCCAAGCTCTTCGTCAAGTATGCCGCGCAGCAACCGGAAACCCAGTGGACCTTCCAGTACTCGCCGGAGACGTTCAGCGCTACCGAGCTGGAGTTCGCCAAGGAAGTCTGCGACGCGGTCATCGAGGTGTGGAACCCGACGCCTGAGCGCAAGATCATCCTCAACCTCCCCGCGACCGTCGAAGTGGCGACCCCGAACATCTATGCCGACCAGATCGAATGGTTCTGCCGTCACGTCAACCGCCGTGACAGCGTGCTCATCAGCCTGCACACCCACAACGACCGCGGCACCGGCGTCGCCGCTACCGAGCTGGGCCTGATGGCGGGCGCCGACCGTGTCGAAGGCTGCCTGTTCGGCAACGGCGAACGCACCGGCAACGTCGACCTGGTCACCCTGGCGCTGAACCTCTACACCCAGGGCGTCGATCCGCTGCTGGACTTCTCCGACATCGACGGCGTGCGCAAGGTGGTCGAGGAGTGCAACCAGATTCCGGTTCACCCTCGCCACCCTTATGTCGGCGATCTGGTCCACACGGCGTTCTCCGGTTCGCACCAGGATGCCATCCGCAAGGGCTTCACCCAGCAGAAGGAAGGCGAGCTGTGGGAAGTGCCTTACCTGCCGATCGATCCCGCCGACCTGGGTCGCAGCTACGAGGCCGTGATTCGCGTCAACAGCCAGTCCGGCAAGGGCGGTATCACCTACCTGCTCGAGCAGGAATACGGCATCAGCCTGCCACGCCGCATGCAGATCGAATTCAGCCAGGTCGTACAGGGTGAAACCGATCGCCTGGGCCTGGAAATGACCGCCCAGCAGATCTACAACCTGCTGCACCGTGAATACCTGCAAGCCAACGCGCCCTATGCATTGGTCAGCCACCGCCTGCAGGAAGAGAACGGCCACAGCGCCGTGGAAGTGGAAGTCTCGGGCGAAGGCGAGACCACGCTGCACTGGCGCGGCAAGGGTAACGGTGCCCTGGAAGCCCTGGTTGCCGGTTTGCCGATCGCCGTCGAGATCATGGACTACAACGAGCACGCCATTGGCGCGGGTACCAATGCCAAGGCAGCGGCCTACATCGAGTTGCGCGTGGCCGGCAGTCGCTCGATGCATGGCGTGGGTATCGACGAGAACATCACCTCCGCCAGCTTCAAGGCGCTGTTCAGCGCGCTGAATCGTTCGCTGAGCCAGCAGGCGGCAAAAGCCGCTTAAACGGTTGCTTCCTGATGCGGGGCCATTCTGTTCTTCCGGACAGATGGCCCCGCATCACGTTTCGGCAGGCGAAAAAAAGGGCGCCGACCAAGCGCCCATAAGCCGTACAGCACACAACGAAATCGATTTCAGTCCAGCAACGCCAGCGCCTCCGCGCTACACGCCTCGATTCGCGACCATTCGCGATTCTTTATCCAGCCACTGTCGAGCATCCAGGTACCGCCCACGCACATCACGTTGGGCAGGGCCATGTAATTGCGCACGTTGCCGGGGTTCACGCCACCAGTAGGACAGAAGCGAATCTCGCCGAAGGGGCCAGCGAATGCCTTGATGGCAGCCACGCCCCCGCTGATTTCCGCAGGAAACAGCTTGAAGCGCCGATAGCCCAGTGCATACCCCATCATGATCTCGGACGGCGTGCTGATACCTGGCAACAGCGGGATATCGCTCTCTACACCAGCTTCCAGGATGTCTTGAGTGATGCCTGGCGTGACCACGAACTGGGCGCCCGCAGCCTCGACAGCCGCGAAGGTCTTGCGATCCAGAACCGTGCCCGCGCCGATGCACAACTCGGGACGCTTTTCACGCAGCATCTGGATGGCCTTCAGCCCATGTTCCGAGCGCAAGGTGACTTCGAGCGTCTTGATGCCGCCTGCGGCCAATGCATCGGCCAGGGGCAGGATGTCTTCCTCACGGGCGATGGTGATGACCGGCAAGATGCGCGCCCGACCGCAGATCGCGTCGATCCGGGCGGTTTTCTCGGCCATGGTGAGCAGCGGATGGGGAAGTTCGAGCGTGGTCATGACAGTGGATCCTTGGCTCATGGGCACCAGTAGATGTCCAGGGGGTCGTGTAGAAAGGCGCTTATCGGCATGACGGTCGGGTCATTGCCGTCCAATGCGGCGCGCAGGGTAGCGAGTTTGCTCGGGCCTTGCACGGACAAGGCAATGAAGCGGGCGCTGGCCAGCAGGGCTCGGGTCATGCTCAGACGCTGGTGAGGCACGCTCGGCGCGAGCATCGGCAGGCAGCGTCGCGAGCCGGTACGCTCCAGTCCCTGAGCCAGGTTCGGACTATCAGGGAACAGCGAAGCGGTATGCCCATCGTCACCCATTCCCAGCACCAGCACGTCTATGCCCGGCAGCTCGGCGAGTGCTTGCTCGGCCTCGTCGGCGGCCGCCTGCAGATCTGCGGCTGGATGATAAAGACCGATGAAGCGTGCCTTGGCCGCCTTGTCTTTCAGCAGATGGCGCTTGAGCAGGCCGGCATTGCTGTCGGCGTGCTCGACCGGCACCCAGCGCTCGTCGGCAAGGCTGACCACCACCTTCGACCAGTCCAGCTCCTGGGTGGCCAGACGCTCGAGAAACGGCACCGGGCTACGACCACCGGACAGCACCACGGTAGCCTGGCCCTTGTCGGCGATGGCCGTGCGCAGACGCTCGGCCACATCCTGCGCCAATGTTTCGGCCAACGTCGTCGCGTCGTCCAGTTCATGCACATTCACCGTGCCAGGCAGTTGCACATCAGATATCGCCATACCATGACCTCCCATCGCGAGTGATCAGTGCGATCGAGCTCATCGGGCCCCACGATCCGGCCGCGTACGGCTTGGGAGCATCGCTTGCGCTCTTCCAACCCGCGATGAGCTGGTCGCACCATTTCCATGCATATTCGATCTCGTCCTTGCGCACGAACAGGTTCTGGTTGCCGCGCATCACTTCCAACAGCAAGCGCTCGTAGGCATCCGGAATCCGCGCACTGCGCCAGGCGTCGGAAAAATTCAATTGCAGGGGCCCGCTACGCAGCTGCATGCCCTTGTCCAGCCCCTGCTCCTTGGTCATCACCCTCAAGGAAATCCCCTCATCCGGTTGCAAGCGGATGATCAGCTTGTTGCCGATCTGCAACCGCTGTTCCGGCGCAAAGATGTAGTGCGGCGGTTCCTTGAAGTGGATGACGATCTGCGACAGCTTGTGCGGCATGCGCTTGCCGGTACGCAGATAGAAAGGCACGCCTGCCCAGCGCCAGTTGCGGATGTCGGCGCGCAAGGCCACGAAGGTCTCGGTATCGCTCTGCGCGTTGGCATTGTCCTCTTCCAGGTAGCCCGGCACGGGCCGGCCCTCACTGTAACCGGCGATGTACTGGCCGCGTACCACGCGCGTGCCCAGCCCCTCGCCGGTGATCGGCGCCAACGCCTTGAGCACCTTGACCTTCTCGTCACGAATGCTGTCGGCGGACAGGTCGCTGGGCGGATCCATGGCGATCAGGCAAAGCAGTTGCAGCAGGTGGTTCTGGATCATGTCGCGCAATTGCCCGGCCTGGTCGAAGTAACCCCAGCGCCCCTCGATACCGACCTTCTCGGCCACGGTGATTTCCACGTGGGAGATGGAGTTCTGGTTCCACTGGGTTTCGAACAGGCTGTTGGCAAAACGCAGGGCAATGAGGTTCTGGACCGTCTCCTTGCCCAGGTAATGGTCGATGCGGTAGACGCGGTTTTCCGGGAAGAAACGCGCCACGGCGTCATTCACCCGCCGCGAAGACTCCAAGTCATGGCCGATGGGTTTCTCCAGTACCACCCGCGTCCGCGAAGCGAGACCGGCTCTGTCGAGGTTCTCGCAAATGGCCCCGTAGACTGCCGCCGGCGTCGCGAAATAAGCGATCAGCGTCAACTCGCTGCCAGCCCGCTCGGCCAGTACCTGATACCCGTCGGCCTGGAGAAAATCCAGCTGGAGGTAATTCAGACGCTCGGTGAAGCGCTGCAGGACGACGGCATCGATATCTGCCTCCGGGACGAACTCACGCAGACTGGCCTCGATAGTGGCCAGGTGCGCTTGTGGATCGCCCGGCTCGCGCGCCAACGCCAAGAGGCGTGAGTCCGCATGCAGGAGCCCTGCCCTGTCCAATTGGTAAAGCGCGGGAAAGAGCTTGCGCAAGGCCAGGTCGCCGAGGGCGCCAAACAGGGCAAAGGTGCAAGGTTCGACACTGATTGCGGCCATGATGTTGGTTCTTTTATAAAGTTGAACAAGAAATACCGTGTTTACCCCTGCATTTCAAGGGTCGATGTAGTAAAAACAACAACATTTTAGACGAGCGCTACAGACAAGTGGTTGCCCGACACCTCAACCAGTACGATAGACATTCCCTGCAACAAGCCTGCTGCCTTGCCAGCCGGCTGTCTTCCCGACTCAAGGACACACCATGGACCGCGTGCGAAATCTCCTGGAGCAGATCCAGGGACGCCTGGACGAGCTGAACAAGGCCGAACGCAAAGTCGCCGAAGTCATCCTGCTCAATCCGCAACAAGCTACCCGCTTCAGCATCGCCGCCCTGGCCCAGGCGGCGAAGGTCAGTGAACCGACCGTCAACCGTTTCTGCCGTTCCTTCGGCGTCAATGGTTACCCCGAACTCAAGCTGCAGCTGGCGCAGAGTCTGGCCAGCGGCGCCGCTTACGTCAGTCGCGCCGTGGAGGCCGACGACGACCCGGCCGCCTATACCCAGAAGATCTTCGGCAGCGCCATCGCTTCTCTCGACAGCGCTTGCCAGCAGCTCGATCCACAGCAGGTCAGCCGTGCCGTGGACATGTTGATCCAGGCCCGGCAGATCCACTTCTTCGGCCTGGGCGCCTCGGCACCCGTGGCACTGGATGCACAGCACAAGTTCTTCCGCTTCAACCTGGCCGTATCGGCGCATGCCGACGTACTGATGCAGCGCATGCTGGCTTCCGTGACCCATACGGGCGATCTGTTCGTGATCATTTCCTACACTGGGCGCACACGCGAACTGGTGGAAGTGGCGCGCCTGGCACGGGAAAACGGTGCATCGGTCCTGGCTCTCACGGCCGCCGGTTCGCCGCTGGCTCAGGCTTGCAGCATGGCCCTGCACATTCCCTTGCCGGAAGACACCGACATCTATATGCCGATGACGTCGCGGATCATCCAGCTGACGGTGCTGGACGTCCTGGCCACCGGCATGACCCTGCGTCGAGGCGTGGATTTCCAGCCGCACCTGCGCAAGATCAAGGAAAGCCTCAACGCCAGCCGTTATCCGATCGAGGACGATGAACTCAATTGAAGCAGGCCAGCGTCATCGGCCAGCGTGCGTGGCTCCCGCAGGAAGGTTGGCGCGTGCGTTGACTGAACGGTACTGCAAACCGGACGACTCCGTATCGGAGTCGCCGAGGTTCGATACATGCCCGCAGCCGTCAGGCTAGAACGACGACTGAATCTTCAAACCCGCAACCAACGCGTTGTCCACTTCGTCCACCCCACCTGGACGCTTGATGTATTGCAGGTTGGGCCGCACGGTCAGCCAGTTGGTGACATGGAAGCCGTAATACAGCTCGGCGTTGTACTCGGTACGTTGCACCGGCACGAAGCCGGGGTTGTCGTAATCGCCAATGCCACTCTGCGCATTGAGCAGCTCCGCGCGCCTGGCGACATCGTCATTGACGTGGATACGCGCGATACCGAAGCCGATGTCGTCCTTGGGTCGTGCATCGAAGGCACCCTTGTAGACCATTCCGACCTGCTGGTAGTTATCGACCACGTTGGTGGCCTTGTCGTGCACGGTGAAGTTGGCGAACAGGCTCAGGCCACGATCGGCATCGCCGTTGTGCGCAGTGACCTGCTGCTGCGCCACTACCCACCAGCCATGCTTGGAGTCATGGGACTTGGAAGCATTGCCGGTCAGCGCCTGAGGCTGACCATCGACATCGTCGTAGACATCGTCGGCGCGGGCGGTGCTGTAGTAATAACCCAGCCGGTACTCGCCCGGCAGACCATTGAGCGAAGGTGTCCAGATCGCCTCCACCGGCAGGATCGCGCCCTTGGTACCGCTGCCGCTGAGCTTGAAGCCGTTGCCGGTTTCCAGGTTCGAGGGGTTCTGCTCGAAGGCACCGACCTGCACGGCAAACGCTGGCGTGAGGTCATATCTGACGCGAAGCGCCCACTGGCTGACCGGCCAGTTATACCAGATACCTCCGACCCAGTTACCCACTTGGGAGCCACAGAAGGCCAGGTTCTGGAAGTCGCAAGGGAAACTGTTGAATTCCTCGCCGGGCCCGAATCGGCCGAACTTCACGTCCAGGGCACCGTCCAGGTACTTCTGCTTGACCCACAACTGCGTCAGGCGCCACGTCTGGCCCCTGCCCCAGACCTCCTGCACCGAGCTGAAGTGCCCGGCGCGCGGATCGCTGATGCGATCGTTGGACAGGTTCCGTCCGCTGCGCTCAGTGATCGCCAGCTTGAACTCGGCGTTCTGCCAGCCCAGGATCTTCTGCAGGTCCAGGTGCATGCCCAGGGCGAACTGGTCGCTGTAGCGAGCCGTCCTGTCATCGTTGAAACCGCCATGCAGGTTGCCGGCGACTTCACCGACGTAATCGAGACTGAAGTCGTATCCCCTGTCGAGCAATTCGGTGCGTGTGCCGCCCCAGTCACCGCTCATCCATCGGGACTCGGTCGAGAAGGCCTCGGCTGCCTGCGCGCTCCCCACGCCGCCGGCCACTGCCAGTGCAATGAACGACCCCAGCAACCTGTTGCGCTTGCGATGCTCCATCGTGTTGTTCTCCATTTCTTGTTATTGATGGCGGGACGCTTCAACGTCCCGTAAAGCGGGCCACATTATCCTGCGTGACGCAGGCTGGCGCGGCCAGGTCCAGACGCTCACCGCTGGCGCTGTCGAACAGCAGCACCCGCGCCGGGTCGAATTGCAGCGCCAGGCTGTCACCTATGCAGCAACTGACGTCCGGCGCGAGGCGGCAACAGACCTTGGTCTGGTTGAGTGTCACGAACACCAGCAGATCGGGCCCGGTCGGCTCGGTGACCTGGACCTGGGCACGAATGGACGGCAGTCCATTACCTTCCGCCCCACCCATGACGATCTGTTCGGGGCGAATGCCAAGTACCACCTCACGCGCTTCCAGGCCCTGAATATCCCTACTCAATGGCAATTCACAGCGTCCCTGGCTGCTGTCGAGCAATGCCATCAAGCGCCCGCCCTGGCGCTGCAGTCTGGCTGGAATGAAGTTCATCGGCGGCGAGCCGATGAAGCTGGCGACGAACAGGTTGGCCGGGTCGTTGTAGATCTGCTGCGGCGTGCCGAACTGCTGGATCAGCCCGTCCTTCATCACCGCTACCTTGTCGCCCAGGGTCATGGCCTCGATCTGGTCGTGGGTCACGTATACCGTGGTGGTCTTCAGCCGCTGGTGCATCAGCTTGATCTCGGTGCGCATCTCCACCCGCAGCTTGGCGTCCAGGTTGGACAGCGGCTCGTCGAACAGGTAGATCTTGGGCCGCCGCGCCAAGGCGCGGCCCATGGCGACCCGTTGCTGCTGGCCGCCGGAAAGCTGGGATGGCTTGCGCGCCAACAGGTGTTCGATCTGCAACAGCTTGGCGACCCGCGCCACTTCCTCGTCGATGGCCGACTGCGGCATCTTGCGGATCTTCAGGCCGAAGGCGATGTTGTCGCGCACGGACATGGTCGGGTACAGCGCGTAAGACTGGAATACCATGGCGATATCCCGATCCTTGGGACTCATGGCGCTGATATCGGCCCCCTCCACGAGGATCTCGCCACCACTGATCTGCTCCAGGCCGGCAATGCAGTTCATCAGGGTGGACTTGCCGCAGCCCGACGGGCCGACCAGGATCAGGAACTCGCCGGAATCGATCGCCAGGTCGATAGCCTTGAGGGTATCGGGCAATCCGCTGCCGTAGCGCTTGTTGACGTTGCGTAATTCGAGCCGTGCCATATCTCACCCCTTGACCGCGCCAGCGGTCAGGCCGCGCAGAAAGTATTTGCCGGCCACGACATAGACCAGCAGGGTCGGTAACCCGGCGATCATTGCCGCTGCCATGTCGACGTTGTACTGCTTGACCCCGGTACTGGTGTTGACCAGGTTGTTCAGTGCCACGGTGATGGGCTGGGCATCGCCACTGGCGAATACCACGCCGAAGAGGAAGTCGTTCCAGATCTGGGTGAACTGCCAGATCAGGCAAACCATGATGATCGGCACCGACATCGGCAGCAGAATTCGCCCGAAGATGGTGAAGAACCCCGCGCCGTCCAGTCGCGCCGCCTGCACCAGGGCGTGCGGCACGCTGCAGTAGTAGTTGCGGAAGAACAGCGTGGTGAAGGCCAGCCCGTAGACCACATGGATCAACACCAGGCCGGTGGTGGTACTGGCCAGGCCCAACTTGCCGAGGGTGAAGGAGGCTGGCAGCAGGACCGTCTGGAACGGCAGGAAGCAGCCGAACAGCAGCAGACCGAAGAACAGCTGCGACCCGCGAAAACGCCACATGGACAGTACGTAGCCGTTCAGCGCACCGAGCAACGTGGAGATCAGCACCGCCGGCAAGGTGATCTTCACCGAGTTCCAGAAATAGCCACCTACCGCGTCCCAGGCCGTGAGCCAACCGCTGCCGGTGATCACGTGCGGCCAACTGAGCAGGTTGCCGGTACGAATGTCCTCGGGCGACTTGAAGCTGGTCAGCAGCATCACGATCAAGGGGATCAGGTACAGCGCGCAGGCCAGCAGCAACGTGGCGTGGATCGCCAGGCGGCTGGGGGAAAACCAGCGATGACTAGTCATGACGCTTGCTCCTGAGCTCCGAATACAGGTAGGGGACCAGGATCGCCAGGATGGCGCCCAGCATCAGGATCGCGCTGGCCGAGCCCATGCCCATCTGGCCGCGACTGAAGGTGAAGGCGTACATGAACATGGCCGGCAGGTCGGACGCGTAACCGGGGCCGCCGGCAGTCATCGCCGCGACCAGGTCGAAGCTCTTGATGGCGATGTGCGCGAGGATCATCAGCGCGCTGAAGAACACCGGCCGCAGGCTGGGCAGAACGATGCGCAGGTAAATCCGTGGCAGGCTGGCGCCATCGACCTGGGCGGCGCGGATGATCGAGGGGTCGACCCCGCGCAGACCGGCCAGGAACAATGCCATGACAAACCCCGAGGACTGCCAGACGGCAGCGATGACCAGGCAATAGACCACCCGCTCCGGGTCTACCAGCCAGTCGAAGCGAAAGCCTTCCCAGCCCCAGTCGCGCAGCAGCTTGTCCAGGCCGAGCCCTGGGTTGAGCAGCCACTTCCAGGCCGTGCCGGTCACGATCATCGACAGCGCCATGGGGTAGAGATACACCGTGCGGATAAAGCCTTCGCGGCGGATGCGCTGGTCCAGTAGCACCGCCAGCAATACACCGATCAGCAGGCTGATGCCGATGAACAGCCCGCCGAACACCAGCAGGTTCTTGCTGGCGACCCACCAGCGATCGTTTTCCAGCAATTTCATGTACTGGGTCAGGCCGACCCATTTGTAGCTGGGCATGAAGCTGGAGTTGGTGAAGGACAGCACGAGCGTCCAGAGGATGTAGCCATAGAAGCCCACCAGGATGATCAACATGCTGGGCGCCAATACCAGTTTCGGCAGCCAGCGTTGCAGGGCATCCAGCGGAGAGCGCCGGAGGCGAGTGGCGACTGTGGTCATGGATAGGTCTCGATCAGGAGATGCAGGCAGGCACCGCGGGGTTGCCCCGGGAAGTCGGCAAGGCGATCGGAGTCGCCCTGCCCGATGTCGCGGCGCAAAAGCCTGCGCGGGTGCCGTGGCGGGCTTATCTGGCCGACTTGATGGCCGAGTTCAGCTGCTTGGCCGTCATGGCAGGATCGGCATCTGGATGGTTGAGGAAGTGTGTGACGACGTCGAAGATCGCCCCTTGCACCGCCAGTGACGAGGACATGTTGTGCGCCATGCTCGGCTGCAGACCTTCGCCTTTTTCAGCTTCCTTGAAATCCTTGGCCGAGGCCTGGGTGCAGGCGTCGAAGGCGCTCATGTCCATGTCCTGGCGCACTGGCAACGAGCCTTTGTTCTGGTTGAACACGGTCTGGAAGCTAGGCTCCAAGGCGACCTTGGCCAGGTCGTTCTGAGCCTTGATATCGTCGGGATCCTTGAGCTTGAACATCGCCAGGGAATCGATGTTGTAGGTGAAGCTGCCCTGGGTGCCGGGGAAAGCCACGCACTGGTAGTCCTTGCCCGCGACCTTGCCCGCCGCGGTCCACTCGCTCTTGGCCCAGTCCCCCATGATCTGCATGCCGGCCCTGCCATTGATGACCTCGGCGGCGGCGATGTTCCAGTCGCGTCCGGCGCGGTTGGCATCCATGTAGCCTGCCAGGCGCTTGAGGGTTTCGAAAACCTTGATCATGTCCGGCCCGGTCAGGGTCTTCTCGTCGAGGTCGACGAAGGCGGCATGGTAACCCTTGGGTCCGAGGATGCTCAGGGCCAGGCTTTCGAACACCGTGCTGTCCTGCCACGGCTGACCACCGTGGGCCAGCGGCTGGAAACCGGCGGCCTTGAGCTTGTCGGCAGTAACGAAGAGTTCATCGAGGGTGGTCGGTACCGTGGCCCCGGCCTTGGCCAGCGCCTGCGGGTTGATCCACAGCCAGTTGACCCGATGGATGTTCACTGGCACGGCCACGTAATGGCCATCGTACTTCATGATCTCGGCGACCTTGGGCGGCAGCAGCGTGTCCCAGTGGTTGGCCTCGGAGACCTCGTCGAGCTCGGTGAGCAGGCCCAGTGCGCCCCATTCCTGGATGTCCGGCCCCTTGATCTGCGCCGCGGCGGGCGGGTTGCCAGCCACGGCGCGGCTCTTGAGCACGGTCATGGCCGCCGCACCGCCACCCCCGGCGACCGCATTGTCCTTCCAGGTGAAGCCGTCGCTCTCGACCTGCTTCTTGAGGGTTTCCACGGCTGCGGCCTCGCCGCCGGATGTCCACCAGTGCAGCACTTCGACCGTGCCGTTACCGGCCGCGTGCGTGCTCAAGGGCATGAGGGAGGCAATGGAAATGACAGCGGCGAGACGATTGATCGCATTCATCGAAGAGACCTTTCTTGTTGTTATGCAGTAGGCAAGTCATGAGGGCTTGCGCTTTTACCGGAGTCTAACCAGTTGCTCTCGCGTGGCAGGTCACGAAGGGATGGGCAAATGTCACCGCGCTGTGACATTGGGCCTCAGTCGGTCCCCCGGGGCAGGCTCAGGGTCACGCGCAGCCCGCCCCTGCGCAGGTTGAGCAGGCTGACCTCGCCGCCGTGACTGTGGGCGATGCTGCGTGCGATGCCCAAGCCGAGCCCGTAGCCCTGCTGCTGCCCGGCCAGGCGGAAGTGAGGCTCGAAGACCTGCTCAAGGCGCTGCTCAGGTACCCCCGGCCCCTGGTCGTCCACCTGCAGGACGAACCCGGTGGTACTGTCGTGGATACGCAGGCGTGCCCGCTCGCCGTACTTGATCGCATTGTCGATCAGGTTGCCGATGCAACGGCGCAGCGCCAGCGGTTTGCCAGCGTAAGGCGCCAGGGCGCACCCTTCGAGGGTGATGCGGCCATCGCCGAGGTAGGGCTCGGCGAGAATTTCCAGGACCTGGTTGAGATCGATCGCCTCGATGTTCTCGTGAATGTCCGTGTCTTTGACGCACTGCAGAGCGCCCTTGACCAGCAATTCGAGCTCGTCCAGGTCTCGCCCGAAGCGGGCCTGCAACCGCTCGTCCTCGAGCAGTTCGACGCGCAGGCGCAAGCGCGTGATCGGGGTGCGCAGGTCGTGGGAGATGGCGCTGAACAGCTGACTGCGTTCGGTAAGGTAGCGGCTGATCCGTTCGCGCATGCTGTTGAACGCCCGCGCCACTTCGGCCACTTCGCTGCCCCCGCCGTCGGCTACGGGCGCGACATCGGCGCCCAGCGACAGCTCGCGCGCCGCGCGCGCCAGACGCTTGAGCGGACGACTCTGCCAATGCACCAGCAAGCCGATGAACAGCAGCAGCAAGCCGGTGGTGATGAAGACGAACATCAACTGCTGACGTGGCAGTGTCTCTGTCTCTAGGCTGGTGTAGGGTTCGGGCAGCAACGAGGCGATGTACAGCCACTCGCCCTCGGCCAGGCGGATCTGCGTCACCAGTACCGGGGGGTTGAGCGGCTCCAGGGTCAGCGAATAGTGGGCCCAGGAACGCGGCAGCTCGTCGAGCTTGAGCCCACCGTTGAACAAGCGCAGCTCCTGGGGGCTGACGAATTCCACGGACACCTCCATCCGCTGGCCCAGGCGCTCGCGCAAGACTTTCTGGAATACCTCGATCACGGCCTGTTTGCGCGGGGTGATGGGCAGTATCTGCATGTCCAGCGGTCGATCGTTGAGCGAAACGAAGAAGCGCGTACCACCCATGCTGCGCAACTGATCCAGGACCAATGGACGATAGGCCACCGGCAGCGAACGCAGGTAACTGACGCTGGCACTCATGGAGTGGGCCAGGCTGCCGGCACTGGCCTGCAAGCCCTGCATCTGGCTGGCACGCAGTTGCGAGACCCAGATCAGCCCGGACAGCCCCTGCGCCAGCACTACCACCAGCAAGGTCAGCAGCAACATGCGCCCCAGGAGCGACCGAGGCAGCAGACGCCAGCGCCGCTCAGTGCGCGGGACTGACATGCGCCGCCAGCAGGTAGCCACTGCCGCGTACCGTGCGGATCAGGCGCGGCGGCTTGTCGATATCGCGCAGGCGCTGGCGCAGGCGACTGACCGCCATGTCGACGATGCGATCCAGCGGCATGGGCTCGCGGCCGCGGGTCGCGTTGCCGATGGTGTCGCGGTCGAGGATTTGCTGTGGGTGATCGAGGAACAGCTTGAGCAGGGCGTAGTCGGCGCCGGACAGGATCACTTCCTCGCCGTCCCGGTGGAACAGCCGATGACTGATGGTATCCAGGCGCCAGTTGTCGAACGCCAGCACGGCCTGGCTCGGCGCCTGGCCGAACTCGGCGCGGCGCAACAGGGCCTTGATTCGTGCCTGCAGTTCGCGAGGGCTGAACGGCTTGCCCAGGTAGTCGTCGGCGCCGAGTTCAAGGCCGATGATTCGATCGGTCTCGTCGGAACTGGCGGTCAGCATGATGATGGGTACCTGCGCCAGACGGGGATGCTGACGCACCCAGCGGCACAGGCTGAAGCCGTCTTCGTCCGGCAGCATCACATCGAGAATGACCAGGTCGCAGGGCGCGCAGTCCAGGGCCTGGCGAAAGCCATGGCCATCGGCCTCGGCGCGTACATGAAAACCGGAGCGGCTCAGGTAGACCTGTAGCAGCTCACGGATTTCCTGGTCGTCGTCGACCATCAAGATCGATCTACCGGCAGTGCTCAAGCGATTCCTTCCTTTTTGTTGAACGCGGGTCTGCTGCCCGCTGCGTCCGATGTATCAGTGCTCGATGGCCTGCTGCAAGGCGACTCCGGCGCCTAACAGACCGGAAAATTCCGCTGTGACCAGGCAAATCGGCACGCCGGTCAGATAAGCACTCATACAGCCTTTGTCGACGAGAGCCTCGGTAAAGCCGCTACGCAGGAACAATTCCACGAAGTGCGGGATGACACCGCCGACAATATAGACCCCACCACGAGCACCGAGGGTCAGGACATTGTTACCGACCACCCGCCCGAGGAAGCGGCAGAACTGCTCGATTACCGCCAAGGCCACGGGATCGCCGGCCAGCGCGGCTTCGGTGAGCTGTGCCGGGGATTCGTATCGAGGTTTTTGACCGTCGAGTGCGCAAATGGTCTGGTACAGCTGCACCAGCCCGCCTCCACTGAGCACGCTTTCGGCACTGACATGGCCGATGCGTTCCTCGATCTGCTGACGGATCGCCGCCTCGCGGGCATTGCCGACCGGCAGGTCGACATGTCCTCCCTCCCCCGGCAACGCCAACCAATGCCCCGGCTGCAGGCGTAGCAGACTGGCCACGCCCAGGCCGGTACCCGGGCCGATGACCAGCGCCGGACGAGTCGGATCGGCCTGCCCTTCGCAGACCTGGCGGTACTCGTCAGGTTGCAGACGGGTCATGCCCAGCGCCATGGCGGAAAAATCATTGAGCAGGAGCAATTGCTCGACCTGCAGACGTTCGCAAAACGCGCGGCGATTGATATGCCAATGATTGTTGGTAAAGCGGAATTCGTCTCCGTCCACCGGCCCGGCCACAGCGAGGCACACCGCCGCTACCCCGCCTCGTGCGATGTCATGGCCCGCAAGGTAGCGTTCGATGGCCTGCTCGGGGCTGGTGTAGTCGGTCGTTGCGAATACCTGCACGTCGTGCAACTGGTTGTCGCGCCACAGGGCAAAGCGTGCGTTGGTACCTCCGATGTCGCCAACCAGCAAGACTTTCACTTGAGATTCTCCAAAGCCGAGGTGAAGGCGCTGGCACCCTGCTCGGCCGGGCTGAGCGCCATGCGCATGAAGCCGAAGAGCTCGCGTCCGCACCCCAGGTCATTGCCAAGGGGCGCGGATGGCAGATCACGCGCGGCCAGTTCCTCGGCCGACACCATCACCTGCAACGTGCCTTCGACACCGTCCACGCGCACCCTATCACCATCGCGCACTTTTGCCAGCAGGCCACCATCGAATGCCTCGGGGCAGACATGGATCGCCGCGGGGATCTTGCCCGATGCGCCGGACATGCGTCCGTCTGTCACCAGCGCTACCTTGAAACCACGGTCCTGCAGCACACCCAGGAACGGCGTCATCTTGTGCAGCTCGGGCATGCCGTTGCAGCGCGGCCCCTGGAACCGCATGACTGCCACGAAATCGCATTCCAGCTCGCCGGCCTTGAAGGCATCGGCCAGCGCCTGCTGGTCATGGAACACGCGCGCCGGGGCCTCTACCACTTGGTGCTCGGGGGCCACGGCGGAAACTTTCATCACGCCACGACCGAGGTTGCCTTGCATGACGCGCAAGCCGCCCTCGGGCGAGAACGGCCGTGTCATCGGTCGCAAGATATCTTCGTCGAGGCTGCTGCGCGGGCCTTCGCGCCAGACCAGGCGGCCGTTGTCGAGGAATGGCTCCTGGGTATAGCGGCGCAGGCCACGCCCCGCCACGGTGTTGACGTCTTCGTGAAGCAGGCCCGCGTCAAGCAGCTCGCGGATCAGGAAGGCCATGCCGCCAGCCGCCTGGAAGTGGTTGATGTCGGCCTTGCCGTTCGGGTAGACATGCGCGAGCGTCGGCACGATCTCGGACAGCTCGGCCATGTCCTGCCACGTCAGCTGGATTCCCGCCGCCTGGGCGATGGCCGGCATGTGCAGGGTGTGGTTGGTCGAGCCGCCGGTGGCGTGCAGCGCGACGATGGAGTTGACCAGCGACTTCTCGTCGACGATCTCGCCCAGGGGCATGAAGTTGCCGCTCGCCTGGGTCATGCGCGTGACCTGCTGCGCCGCTTCGACCGTGAGCGCGTTGCGCAGAGGGGTATACGGGTTGACGAATGACGCGCCGGGCAGATGCAAGCCCATCACCTCCATCAGCAGCTGGTTGGTGTTGGCCGTGCCGTAGAAGGTGCAGGTGCCTGGGCTGTGATAGGACTTCATCTCCGACTCCAGCAGCTCCTCGCGACTGGCCTTGCCCTCGGCGTAGCGCTGGCGCACGTCGGCCTTTTCCTTGTTGGAAATGCCTGAAGGCATCGGCCCACCCGGGACGAACAGGGTCGGCAGATGACCGAAGCGCAGCGCGCCCATCAGCAGCCCAGGGACGATCTTGTCGCAGATGCCGAGCATCAGGGCCGCATCGAACATGTTGTGCGACAGGGCGATGGCCGTGGACAGGGCAATCACCTCGCGGCTGGCGATGCCCAGTTCCATGCCCGGCTCGCCCTGGGTCACGCCATCGCACATGGCCGGCACACCGCCTGCCACCTGGCCTACCGAGCCGATCTCGCGCAGGGCCTGCCTGATCTGTTCCGGATAGTGCTCATAGGGCTGGTGCGCCGACAGCATATCGTTGTAGGCCGAGACGATGGCGACGTTGGCCGCGTTCATCAGACGCAGGCTCTGCTTGTCTTCTGTCCCGCAGCCGGCGACGCCATGGGCGAAGTTGGCGCACTGCAAGCGAGCACGCATGGGCCCGTCCGTGGCTGCTGCACGGATGAGTTGCAGATAGCGTTCACGGGTAGGGCGGCTGCGGGCGATCAGCCGTTCGGTGACCTCAAGGATGCGCGGGTGCATGGTGCTGGACTCCAGGCTGACGATGGGGCGATCTCTGCGGGCGCTTCCCTTGTAAACGATTGGCCCATGGACAGGGTCCAACACTTTGAAGGGACGATCCGACTGATCGCTCGTTGTAGATTAAACAAAATACTGCCATCAAAAAGGCTTGTTTTCTATCAAATAGGGAATAATCTTGTAATTCCAACAACAAAACCGTTTCAGTGAAGCGTGTGACTTCTTTGTGCCACAAGCTTCCCCGGTCTGCCAGAGGTACTTTCATGACCCTTCGCATTGCCATCAACGGATTCGGCCGCATCGGGCGCAATGTCTTGCGCGCACTCTATACCCAAGGCTATCGCCAGGACCTGCAGGTCGTCGCCATCAACGACCTGGGCGACAGCGCCATCAACGCCCATCTGCTCAAGTACGACAGCGTGCACGGTATCTTCGACGGCCAGGTCGAGGCCGATGAGGAAGGCCTGACGGTCAACGGCGACCGTATTTCCGTCAGCGCCATTCGCAACCCCGCCGAGCTGCCCTGGAAAGCCGAAGCGGTGGACGTGGTGTTCGAATGCACCGGCTTGTTCACCGACCGCGCCAAGGCCGCCGCCCATCTGGCGGCAGGCGCGCGCAAGGTGATCATCTCGGCGCCAGCCAAGGGCGCGGACGCTACCGTGGTATATGGGGTCAACGACGATGTCCTGCGGGCGACGCATCAGATCATCTCCAACGCCTCCTGCACCACCAATTGCCTGGCGCCGCTGGCCCAGGTACTGGACCGCGAGTTCGGTATCGAACAAGGCCTGATGACCACTATCCATGCCTACACCAACGACCAGGTATTGACGGATGTCTACCATAGCGACCCGTTCCGCGCGCGCTCTGCCACCCAGTCGATGATCCCGAGCAAGACCGGCGCCGCCGAAGCCGTGGGCCTGGTGCTGCCGGAGCTGGCGGGCAAGCTGACCGGGATGGCGGTGCGCGTGCCGGTGATCAACGTGTCGCTGGTCGATCTCACGGTCAACCTCAAGCGCGACACCAGTGCCGAGGAGGTCAATCGCCTGTTCCTGGAAGCCAGTCAGCATTCGCGAGTGCTGGGCTACAACGCGTTGCCGCTGGTCTCATGCGACTTCAACCATAACCCGCTGTCATCGATTTTCGACGCCAACCACACGCGCGCCAATGGGCGGATGCTCAAGGTAATGGCGTGGTATGACAACGAATGGGGGTTCTCCAATCGCATGCTGGATAACTGCCTGGCGCTGTGCAACGCGCGATGAGCAATCATCGGCCAGGTCGGCGCGCAGTCGCTCGGCCTGGCCATCATTACCTTAACTTTACCAAGGCGGGTCTTGACCAACGGTACGGATGATAAGCATTATCATTCGCTACGTTTCGCTCAGGTATCCCCGTGAGTCAGTCCCGGTTCGACACAGTGTTCCTCGCTCAACGACTCACGTTGCTGCGTACCCTGCAGCGCATGGTCGACAACCCGAGCACCGCCGAAGACCTGCTGCAGGAGACCTACCTGCGTGTCACGCGCGCGCTTGGCGAGCGTCCGGTCGAGCATCTCGAGCCGTTCGTGTTCCAGACCGCGCGCAACCTCGCCCTCGATCATCTTCGCGCCCGACGCGTCCAGACCCGCACCCTGCTCGACGATGTACCCGAACAGGTCCTGCACAACGTGGCCGCGCCCCTGGGCAGCAGCGAGGACGCCGCCCATGCCGGGCAGTTGCTCAAGCACCTGAGCGTCAGCCTTGGCCAACTGAGCGCGCGCCAGCAACGTATCTTCATCCTCAGCCGCCTGCATGGCGCCAGCCACCTGGAAATTGCCAGGCAATTGAAGGTGTCGGCCAGCACCGTGCAGAAGGAACTGAAGCTGATCATGGCAATCTGCATCGGCGTGGCCGAGCGCCTGAGCTAACCGCTCGCCAGCGGAGTGCGCAAAGGCCTTGCCAGGCCTTGGTACAGCGCTGATCATTCAAAGAAAATGCCTACAGCAAGGACCACCCGTGACTGACAGCTCTGTCTCTCGCCCGACACCCGCCGAGCTTGACGCGCGCGCCCGTGCCATGGACGAGGCTCGGGATTGGCTGATCCGCCTGCAGTGCGCCAGCGAGGCCGATAGCGCTGCCTTCGAAGCCTGGCTGGAAGCCGATGCGGCCAATGCTAGTGCCTATGTCGAGGTCGAAGCCCTGTGGAATGGCGCAGCCATGCGCCAGGCCGCCATGCAGCTGCACCTTGAGCATCGACGTCGCCCGGGCTCGCGCCTGCACCGCCACTGGAAACCCATGGCGACCGCCGCCGTGCTGCTGGTCGGGCTGTTCACGATAGGCAATCTGCCGGTGCGTTTACAGGCCGATCATCTGACGGTCGTCGGCGAGCGTCAGCGCGTGCAGCTGGACGATGGCGCCAGGGTCTTGCTCAACACCGATTCGGCCTTTGCCAGCGACCTGCACGAGGGGCGTCGGGTCGCTCGCCTGTTACAGGGCGAAGCGTTCTTCGAGGTTCCTGGCGGTAGCCAGCGCCCGCTGGAAGTGGAGGCCGGTCCGTTGCGCGCGAGCGTGCGCGATACTGATTTCGCGGTGCGCTATCTCGATGGCGAAGCCCAGGTACGGGTCCAACGTGGCGATGTCGACCTGCGAGCCGCCAGCGACCAGCGTATCCGCTTGAGTGCCGGTGACAGCATCAGCGTCGGCCCCCAAGGTTTCGGTCAGCGTCAGCGCCCGAACCTGCACAAGGATCTGGCCTGGGTCCAGGGTCGACTGGTGTTCGAGAACTGCCCGCTGAGCCAGGTTCTGGACGAGGTGCGGCGTTACTATCCGGGGTGGATCATCAACCGTAACGAGCACCTGCGGGATGTGACGGTGACCGGCAACTATCGTCTCGACCAGCCGCTGGAGACCTTGCGCGCGCTGGCCCATATCACCTCGGCGCGGCTGCATGAGTATCCTGCGCTGGTTATCCTCGATTGATTCATGCATGCATGTCGTCAGGTTTGTAGCGCCCTTGAGATCGAGCGCCCCCGCGCGGCGCGGCGCAAGGTGCCTGTCATGGCATCTTCAGCACCCTTGAGATCGAGCGCCGCCGGCGCGTCGCGTCGCGAGGTGTATGCCATGGCATCTTCAGCGCCCTTGAGATCGAGCGCCGCCCGCGCGGCGCGTCGCGTCGCGAGGTGTATGCCATGGCATCTTCAGCGCCCTTGAGATCGAGCGCCGCCCGCGCGGCGCGTCGCGGGACAAGCCCGCTCACCACATTTGTTGCAACGTACCATGGCCTGATAGACCGAGCTTTTAGCCTTGTGTGTATGACAAAGATATCAAGGCGTCGGCAACGGCCTTCGTGCAATCTTCAGCCAAGCCCCAAAGGCTGACAACTCCTCTCTCACAGGCCATGGTACGTTGCAACAAATGTGGTGAGCGGGCTTGTCCCGCGACGCGCCGCGCGGGCGGCGCTCGATCTCAAGGGCGCTGAAGATGCCATGGCATACACCTCGCGACGCGACGCACTGGCGGCGCTCGATCTCAAGGGCGCTGAAGATGCCATGGCATACACCTCGCGACGCGTCGCACTGGTAGCGCTAGCTCCCAAGGACGCTCAAAAGTCAACGGCATGCACTTGGCAGACCCTGCAATCCTCTGCCATACACCAAAGCCACCATTCCAATTTCCCAGTCCCTGCCATGTGACATTCGACGAACAATCAAAATTTTTACGCGAATGCACAACCCCGCTCGTCTCGTTATAGCCAATGCAACTGATTCTTGTTTGAGAATCAACCACAACCTATAACAGTTCGCGCGACAGGGAGCGCTTTCGATGTCCACAGGTCCAACACGCCCTTCCACCTCCACTCGCCGCATGGGTCAATTGTCACTGATGACCCTGGCCTTGCTCGCCAGCGGCATCTGCGGCCTGCCGGCACTCGCCGTCGAGACAGCCCAGGCCGGCGGCTCGCACATGGGCGACTACCGCTTCGCCATTCCCCAGCAACCGCTGGTTTCAGCGATCAATGCCTTTACCGGAGTCACAGGCTGGCAGGTCGGTTTTTCAGCCGAGATCGCCGAAGGCGTCTCCTCGCCAGGCGTACAGGGCTCGCTCGCGCCGCAGACCGCTTTGCAACACCTGCTGCAGGGAACCGGACTGCGCATGCGCACGATCGGTAACGGCAACGTGGTATTAGAACGTGAAGCGGCCCGCAACACCATCGCCTTGCAGCAGGTGACCGTCAGTGCCACGCGCAGTGCCCAGGATGTCAGCCAGGTGCCCAGCACCGTCAGCGTGCAGACCCGGGACCAGCTCGACCGGCAGAACGTCAACGACATCCAGCAACTGGTGCGCTACGAGCCGGGAGTCTCGGTGGGCGGGACAGGCCAGCGTAGCGGCCTCAACGGCTACAACATCCGAGGCATCGACGGCGAGCGCATCCTGACGCAGATCGACGGCGTCTCGATCCCTGACAGCTTCTTCTACGGCCCCTATGCGCAAACCCAGCGCAATTATGTCGACCCCGAAATCATCAAGCGCGTGGAGATCCTTCGCGGGCCCGCGTCGGTACTCTATGGCAGCAATGCCATCGGCGGTGTCGTCAGCTATCTCACCCTCGACCCCGAAGACATCATCAAGCCCGGCAAGGACGTCGGCGCACGCCTGAAAACCGGCTACAGCTCCGCCGACGAAAGCTGGCTGACCTCCGCTACCCTGGCCGGCCGCCAGGGCGACTTCGACGGCCTGCTGCACCTCAGCCAACGCAACGGTCACGAGACCGAGTCATATGGCGAGCATGGCGGCACCGGCCTGAACCGTACCGAGGCCAACCCGCAGGACGCGCGCACGACCAATGTGCTGGCCAAGCTCGGCTGGAGCTATGCCGATGATGCGCGTCTGGGGTTCACCTACGAGCGTTACAAGGATGATCGGAATCAGGACGTGCTGAGCGCGGTGGGTGGGCCCTTCGCGGACGGCAACGGCCTCGGGATGTACCGCTCGCGCACCGCTGACGATACTGTCACTCGTGAACGTTTTGGCATCAATCATGATTTTGCTCTGTCGTCTCCCGTGGCCGACCACGTGAAATGGAGCTTGAACTACCAGGTCGCCAAGACCGACCAGGCCACCGAAGAGGTCTATTTCCCGTTTTCGCGAGAAGTGTTGCGAACGCGCGATACCACCTACAAGGATCGCCAGTGGGTGCTCGATGCTCAACTAGACAAAGCCTTCAGCCTGGGGGACACCGAGCACCTGCTGACCTACGGGACGACGCTGAAACAGAACAAGGTCACCGGCTCGCGCAGCGGGACTGGCACCTGCTTGCGCATTGGTGGCAATTGCAGAGCCATTGGCCAGGACAGCCCTGGAGACGGCCAGGTCCTGGTCAGCGACTTCCCCGACCCGACCGTCACTACCTACAGCCTGTTCGCCCAGGACGAGATCCGCTGGAACGACTGGACCTTCCTGCCGGGCGCGCGCTATGACTACACCCGTCTCGAACCGAAGATGACCGACGAGTTCCTGCGTAGCCTGCAAAGTACCGGCAACAGCACGCCCGAGGACATCGACGACTCCGAGAAGAAATGGCATCGCGTCTCCCCCAAGTTCGGCGTGACCTATGCGTTCGATGACCACTACACCTGGTATGGCCAGTACGCCGAAGGCTTCCGCACGCCGACCGCCAAGGCAATGTACGGCCGCTTCAACAATGACGCCCTGGGCTACCGGGTAAGTCCCAACCCTGGCCTCGAACCCGAGAAGAGCAAGAGCTACGAAACCGGTCTGCGCGGCCACTTCGACGCCGGCCACTTCGACGTGGCGGTGTTCTATAACAAGTACCGCGACTTCATCAATGAGGACGCCGTGCAATCGGCCGACCTGGAGGCGACCTTCAAGGCCAACAACATCCGCCGCGCCACCATCAAGGGCGCCGAGTTCAAGGGGCGCCTGGACCTCGGTCACTTCGGCTCACCGCAGGGCCTCTACACCCAAGGCTAGCTGGCCTATGCGCATGGACGCAACGATGACAACGGCCAGCCCCTGAACAGCGTCAACCCACTGACCGCCGTCATCGGCCTGGGTTACGAACAGCCTGACTACGGCGGCCTGCTCAGCTGGACACTGGTCAAGCGCCAGAACCGGGTCGACGACACCACCTTCTTCGCGCCTGACGGCACCAGCTCGCAATTCCGCACCCCCGGCTACGGCGTGCTGGACCTGAGCGGCTTCTACAAGGTCAGCGACGACATCACCGTCAACGCGGGCCTGTACAACCTCACCGACAAGAAATACTGGCAGTGGGATTCGGTGCGCGGCTACGACGGCCTCGGCGAAGCGGGCGTGACCCAACCCGCCAGTCTCGATCGCCTGACCATGCCGGGCCGCAATGTCGCGGTCAATCTGATCTGGGATATCTGAGGCAGTGAACAAGGGGGCGGCCTAATGCCAGTCAGTTAAAGAAAACAGTAGGTTCAAATGCTGATGCTTAGCCTTCGGCTTCCGAATCTTCAGTGATGCTGCCGGCCTCATCGCGGGGCAAGCCCGCTCGAAACCGTCCCGACTGCTCTATGGGATCCTGGCCTACGTCAGTCTTGGCGT
>NZ_JAAMQM010000036.1 GCF_013523055.1 Pseudomonas capeferrum
GTGGCAAGGCTGGCCTCTTCGCGGGTTTACCCGCGAGCAAGGGCGCAGCCCTTGCCGTACACAGAGGGTGGCAAGACTGGCCTCTTCGCGGGTAAACCCGCTCCTACAGTTACCGCGGCGGCAGAGAAGACACTGGAATCAACGAGATAACATTTTCCAGTCAGAGTGGTCTTGCGCCGTGGAGAGGGTGAATGGGTAGAGACCTCGTCGAAGCGTTGAGCCGCAACAAGCGTTATCTCCGGATGTGTATTGAGTGCCCCAGGATGGTGAACGCTGCACCGTGCTCGTGCATTTCGCGCCGATCTTTATAGGTGTTCGCCCACCCCGTTGGCCTGCGCTGCCGCGCGGACAACATTTCTGAAGCCGCCGCGGTAACTGTGGGAGCGGGTTGACCCGCGAACAAGGGCGCAGCCCTTGCCGTACACAGAGGGTGGTAAGGCTGGCCTCTTCGCGGGTAAACCCGCTCCCATAGTTACCGCGGCGGCAAAAAAACACAGGAATCAACGAGATAACATTTTCCTGTCAGAGTGGTCTTGCGCCGTGGAGAGGGCGAATGGGCAGACACTTTCGTCTGCGCGGGTCTTGTCGTGGGTAGTATGGCTTTGCGACAAGCTCGCTCCGCGAGAGAGTGGCCAGGGTTGGCACATTCCCTGCTTCTATCCGTTCACAACACGCCCCACTGATCAACGGCGATCGACAAGGGGCCACCACAATGATGAGAACACCAGGCAAAGGCGCCTGGAGCTTCGGCTCCAGGCGCCTTTTTTTGTGTCTTTGCCGCGGGCAGGCCCGCACACCGTGATTGAGGATCGACTATGAAGGCAACAGCGAACGGCGGGCAACGAGAGCGACTGGTCATCGTCGGCAACGGCATGGTTGGCCATCATTGCGTCGAGCAACTGGTCGAACGCGGCGCCTTGGCGCGCTACGAGTTGCGGGTGTTCGGCGAAGAGCGTCAGCGTGCCTATGACCGCGTGCACCTGTCCGAATACTTTGGCGGCGGCGATGCCGAAGCCCTGGCCCTGTGCGATGCCGATTTCTACGACCGTCAGGGTGTGCACCTTCACCTGGACGAAGCGGTGCTGGAAATCGACCGGGAACACCAGGAAGTGGTGACGCAGCAAGGCCGCTACGCCTATGACCACCTGATCCTGGCCACCGGCTCCTACCCCTTCGTGCCGCCCATCGAAGGTTCGAGCGGGACCGCGCGCCTGGTCTATCGCACCCTGGACGACCTCGACGCCATCCGCGCCGCCGCCTGCGGTGCCCGCCGTGGCGTGGTGGTAGGCGGTGGCCTGCTCGGGCTGGAGGCGGCCAACGCCCTCAAGTCCCTGGGCCTGGAAGCTCATGTAGTGGAGTTCGCGCCACGCCTCATGCCAGTGCAGCTGGACAGCGAAGGCGGCGCGGCGTTGCGTGCGCAGATCGAAGCCCTGGGTGTCGGCGTGCATACCTCGCGGGCCACCCAGTCGATCAGCCCCGGTGAAGATTACCGTTATCGCATGAACTTCGACGGCGGCGAATGCCTGGAGACCGACCTGGTGGTGTTCTCCGCCGGTATTCGTCCACAGGATGCCTTGGGCCGGGCCAGCGGGTTGGAGATCGCCCCACGCGGGGGGGTCGTCGTCGACAGCGAGTGCTGCAGCAGCGATCCGCGCATCTTCGCCATCGGTGAATGCGCCTCCTGGAACGGCAGCGTGTTCGGCCTGGTCGCACCGGGCTACGGCATGGCCCGCAACCTCGCCGCGCGATTGATGGGCGAACCGTACCAGGCCTTCACCGGCGCCGACATGTCGACCAAGCTCAAGCTGCTTGGCGTCGACGTCGGCTCGATCGGCGATGCCCATGGCGCAACGCCTGGCTCGCGCAGCTACCGTTTCATCGACGAGGCCGGCTCCACCTACCGTCGCCTGGTAGTGGATGCCAGTGGCAAACACGTTCTCGGCGCGGTGCTGGTCGGCGACAACAGCTACTACGACACCCTCCTGCAATATGCTCAGAACGGTATCGTCCTGCCTGCCGAGCCTGCCGCGCTGATCCTGCCGCAGAGCGGTGGTGCGCCGACCCTGGGCGCCGATGCCCTGCCCGACACGGCAACCATCTGCTCGTGCCACAACGTCAGCAAGGGCGCGGTCTGCGCCGCCATCGACAGCGGCTGCGGCGACCTCGCCTCGGTCAAGGGCTGCACCAAGGCGGCCACGGGCTGCGGTGGCTGCGCGGCCTTGCTCAAGCAAGTCTTCGAACATGAACTCAGCGCACGCGGCGTGACGGTCGATAAAAGCCTTTGCGAGCATTTCGCTCATACCCGGCAGGAGCTGTATGCCCTGGTACGGGTCGAAGGTATCCAGACTTTCGCTGACCTGTTGCATCGCCATGGCAAGGGCGACCTGGGCTGCGACATCTGCAAGCCGGTGGTCGGCAACATCCTCGCGTCCTGCTGGAACCGTCCGATCATGGACGCCTCGCTGGTGCCTTTGCAGGATACCAACGACACCTTCATGGCCAACATGCAGAAGAACGGCACCTACTCGGTGGTTCCGCGCATCCCGGGTGGCGAAATCACGCCGGACAAGCTGATCGTGATCGGCCAGGTGGCGAAGAAATATGACCTCTACACCAAGATCACCGGCGGCCAGCGCATCGACCTGTTCGGCGCCCAGCTGCACGAGCTGCCGCTGATCTGGGGGGAACTGATCGAGGCCGGCTTCGAGACCGGCCACGCCTACGGCAAGTCCACCCGCACCGTGAAATCCTGCGTCGGCAGCACCTGGTGCCGGTATGGGGTGCAGGACAGCGTCGCCATGGCCCTGACCTTGGAAGACCGCTACAAGGGGCTGCGCGCGCCGCACAAGCTCAAATTCGCCGTGTCCGGTTGCACCCGCGAGTGCGCCGAGGCGCAGAGCAAGGACATCGGCGTGATCGCCACCGAAAAAGGCTGGAACCTCTACGTCTGCGGCAATGGCGGCATGCGTCCACGCCACGCCGAACTGTTCGCCACCGATCTGGACGATGAAAGCCTGATCCGCCTCATCGACCGCGTGCTGATGTTCTATATCCGTACCGCCGACAAGCTGCAGCGTACCTCGGTCTGGCGCGAGGTGCTGGAGGGCGGCCTGGATTACCTCAAGCAGGTGATCATCGACGACAGCCTGGGCCTGGGCGCCGAACTCGAAGCGCAGATGCAGCAGGTGGTCGATCGCTATGAATGCGAGTGGGCCAACGCGCTCGACGATCCGGAAAAACTCAAGCGCTTCCGTACCTTCGTCAATGACAGTCGAAGCGATCCCGATGTGCACTTCATCCGTGAACGCGATCAGCGCCGTCCGCTGACCGCGACCCCGCTGCACCTGATCCCCACCGTCGAGGAGGCTGTCTGATGAATCTGTCCAATACCGCTGTTGCGCAAAGAAACCACTGGCACACCGTGTGTGGCTACCAGGACCTGGTCGCCGACTCGGGAGTGGTGGTCTGGCTCGAAGGCACCCAGGTAGCGTTGTTCTACCTGCCAGGCGAGGAGTGCGCGTTGTATGCCATCGACAACCGGGACCCGCGCTCCGGCGCCAACGTCATCGGCCGTGGCCTGGTTGGCAACCTGCAAGGCGAAGTGGTAGTGGCGGCGCCGCTGTACAAGCAGCATTTCAGCCTCCAGACAGGCCGCTGCCTGGAGGATCCCCAGCAAGCGCTGAGGGTCTGGCCGGTACGGCTGAACGGGCAGGCAGTCGAGCTCGCACTCTAGCGCCCTCCATGGCTGACTCGTGCACTCGACTTCGGCACCAGGGCTGCCATTGCGCAGCCAGTCCTCGCCGTAGCAGGGCTATGACGCTTCATGGCGCCTCGCCTGGCAAGCCCTGGCGCTCGAAGTCAAGTACTCGACTCAACCGTACAGGCCACGAGGCCGCGCGAGCCGCTCGAGGCGGCGAGCACACTCGGCCGCAAAGGATGGCATGGCAGCCTCCGAGCCGACACCTGACCACGGGCGCTTGCGCTTGCCCCTTGTCGCGCGCAGCTTGCTAGACTCGCGCGATGAACCTCGACACTCGCATCAAATTTCGACATCTGCTGTGCTTTCTGGAGATCGCCCACCAAGGCAGTCTGGCCAGGGCCGCCGATGTCCTGGCGATCAGCCAGCCGGCCATGTCCAAGACCCTCAAGGAACTCGAACAGTTGCTCAAGGCGCGCCTGTTCGAACGCACGCGTCAGGGTGTCGAACTGACCCCTGCCGGTACCCAGTTCATGCGCTACGCAGGCCCCAGCGTACAAGCCTTGCGCGAAGGCGTGAGCAGGGTACGCGGCGAGGCGCAGGCGCCGTCGCAGATCCGCATCGGCGTGTTGTCCACGGTGGAAGGCCTGCTGATGCCGGAAGTCCTCTGCCGCCTGCACCAGCGCCATGACGCGCTGGTGATCAGCGTGGTGACCGGTGTCAGTGCGCAGCTGTTGGGCCAATTGCGCGTGGGCGAGCTGGAACTGGTGGTCGGGCGCATGACCGACAGCCCGCAGATTCAAGGGCTGTCGTTCGAGCATCTCTACAGCGAATCCATGACCCTGGTGGTGCGCCCAGGCCATCCCTTGCTGGCGCGCCAGCCTGTCGACCGAAACCTGGTCAATGGCTATCCGCTGGTAGTGCCGCCTTCCGGAACGACGATCCGCCAACATGCCGACAGCCTCTTCGTGCAGTGCGGCATCGCCTTGCCGATCCAGCGCCTGGAGACCTTGTCCCTGGCGCTGAGTCGTCGCTGTGTGCTGGGCAGCGATGCGGTCTGGGTGGCCCCGCGTGACGCGGTGCTGATCGACCTGGGCAACGGTGGCCTGTGTGAACTCGACCTGGGGGTGCACGAGCCGGGTGGATCGGTCGGCATCTGCCGCAACGCGGCCTTGCCGGCAACACTGCCGGCGCAGTGGATCTGTCAGATACTGCGTGAAGTGGCGGGCGAATACCGCGAAGGCACTTATCCCTGAGACGGACGATGCCGGTCCCAGGCGCGACGGCGTGAGATACATACAGCTACAAACTGCATCGACCTGCACGCAAGCGCGTCGAAATCGTACGGGCGTCCGGCGGCGCGGGTTCGTATGAAGAAGCTTACATCTGCTGAACTTCCGGGCCTTATCCGGCTCTCATGCCGGTAGCCATTGGTCATGGCCGCCTGATAAGCTCGCGGCTTTACCTGATTGCCCTTATGGCGCATGAACAAGGAACTAGCATGAAACAACATCGTCTGGCGGCTGCGGTTGCCCTGGTTGGCCTCGTCCTGGCGGGTTGCGACTCGCAGACCAACAGCGTCGAGCTGAAGACTCCGGCACAGAAAGCCTCCTACGGTATCGGCCTGAACATGGGCAAGAGCCTGGCTCAGGAAGGCATGGACGACCTGGATTCCAAAGCCGTTGCTCTGGGCATCGAAGACGCGGTCACCAAGAAAGACCAGCGCATCAAGGACGACGAGCTGGTCGAAGCCTTCAGCGCCCTGCAGAAGCGCGCCGAAGAGCGCCTGACCAAGGTCAGCGAGGAAGCCGCTGCGGCCGGCAAGAAGTTCCTCGAGGAAAACGCCAAGAAGTCGGGCGTGATCACCACCGCTTCCGGCCTGCAGTATGAAGTCGTGAAGAAGACCGATGGCCCGCAGCCCAAGCCGACCGACGTGGTTACCGTCCACTACGAAGGCAAGCTGATCGATGGCAAGGTATTCGACAGCTCGGTCGAGCGCGGCAGCCCGATCGACCTGCCGGTCAGCGGTGTGATTCCAGGTTGGGTCGAAGGCCTGCAACTGATGCACGTCGGCGAGAAGTACAAGCTGTACATCCCGGCCGAACTGGCCTACGGCGCACAGAGCCCGAGCCCGCTGATCCCCGCCAACTCGGTGCTGGTCTTCGACCTCGAGCTGCTGGGCATCAAGGACATGAACCAGCCAGAAGCTGGCGCGCCGGCGGACGCTCCCGCTCAATCCCCCGCAGAAGCGCCCGCGGCAACACCCGCCCAGTAACCTTCTCGGTGTGACAACAACGCCCCGCTTCGACGGGGCGTTGTTGTTCCTGGAATCCGCTCGAGCGAACCTCGCTAGCCTGACAATGTCCGAGAAAGGACGACCCTGGCTCTCGGCACGTTCGCCATGAATCGTTAGCGCTCTGTAACAGGTGTGTAAAAAACGCCCGATTGCGGGTTCGCCCTTGCATTCCGGGCGCATCGCAGCTCAAATTTTGCTCTGTTCACAAGTTTATCCACAGTAAATGTGGATAACATTCGCCACCACGTAGGAGGCTCCATGAGCGCACCTTGGAATTTTGCCCGTTTCCTGCCCCTGGCCGAGCGTCTGCTCAGCCGTGGACGGCTGCCGGCCCTGCTGTTTGCCGTGGCACGCAAAGGTCCCAGGCTGGGCCAGTTGCGCGAAGATGTGCGCTTGCTCCAGGCACTGTGCCTGGCGTGGTGGCGTGGAGAATACCGCGCCATCAGCTCCAAGGCGCTGATCACCATCGTCGCGGGCCTGCTGTATTTCGTCAGCCCCCTGGACGCCATTCCGGACTGGTTGCTGGGCGTTGGCTTCCTCGATGACATCGCGGTGCTGGGCTGGGTGCTCAAGACCGTTTCGGATGAACTGGCACGTTTCAAGGCCTGGCGCGCTGCCCAGGCACCCGAGCGCCTGCGCGTCGTCGAGCGCTTGCCCGATAGCCCCGATGCGTTGCAACTGGAGCGAGGCGAGCCGTGAAAACTGCCTAATCTGCACAGACTCCCGCACTTGGTCATATAATTGGCATAAGGATTATGCCTAGGGATTACATGTCGTAATCCCTGACAAAGGGGGTTTAATGGATATTCAGGTCATCAGTCGGGACGGAGAGCCCGAATATGCCGTCGTACCCTGGGAGCACTATCAAGCCCTGCTCAAGGCCGCAGGGCATTCGATTACCAGTTCCGTGCAACCGGTGCCGCAGTCGAGTGACAACAGCACAGGGCAGGGTGCTCGTGTCGGTCTGCCGTCGCTCGGTGAGTTGCCTGCGTTGCGTCAGGCCAAGGGCGTGACGCCCGAGCAGCTCGCTCGCAGCGTGGGCATCAGCCCTGCCTATCTGGCAATGATCGAGTCCGGGGAGCGCCAGCCTGATGCCGCCATCCGCCGCAGCCTGGCATGGGAAGTGGGGGTGGATGGCTGGAGCGATCCCTCGTGAGCCAGGTCAGGATCAGCCGCCAGCATTGGCAAAGCCTGCTGGACGAGCTTGACCTGGCCCGTCGTCAACGCCACCTGCTGACCTACCGAGCCTTGCTCGAACGCCTGCAGTTGCCCAGCCCGGCCATGCAGACACTGACCGCCGCGCTGGAATACCTGGCCGTGATCGACGCCAGGGCGCAGCAACCCCTGCGCAGCTCCCTGGTGATCAGTCAGGGCGCCAGCCGCCTGCCCCGTACCGGCTTCTTCGAATGTGTCGAGCGTCTGGGACGTTTTTCCGGGCCGGTGGATGGCATGGAGGCCGCCTCCTGGCATGCATCGGAAGTGGTCAGGGTGTTCGAGTACCGATATCCGGAAGAGGCCTGAGGCAGCGCCTCGGCCCTGAATTTTTTGGATGCCGAACATTATCTTTCGGTCAAAAATATGTGTTGTGGCTGATGGCCCTGTCGCGGGGCAAGCCCGCTCGCCACCAGGAATGCGTTGCGCCGCGCACCGGTGGCGAAGGGCTCGCCCCGCGACAGGCCATCAGCCACAACGGATATCTTGAAGCCGAAAAATGGCCGCGGGCATCCAAACATCAAATGCCGCTTTTCGTCTCAATTACATCGAGATAAGGCTTGATGCTGCTCGGTAATCAGGCGCAGCAAGTCGATCACCCGCCCCAGGCCGAGGTAGCGGCCATTGAGGGTAATCACGAAATTTTCCTCGATGCGCTGTTGCGCCCGACCGGTGAGCAGGCGGCTGACCTGCTGTGGCGACAGGCTCTGCTCGACGGCCAGAAAGTCCTGGGTCATCAGTTGCCCGATCGATGAGAGAGTAGCTCCCGTACGGCTATCCGGTCGGGCCAGAGCGGCAGTCAACGCATGCCGGTGGACCATACCCTGGGGTTTGCCGCATGCATCGAGCACCACCACGGAATCCAGCCAAGGTTGGTTGCGCAAGGTATCCAACACCTGCGCGGTGGGCACGTCCCTCGTGACGGCGGGGGGCTTGAGCAGCAGTGGGGACAGGTCCGCGACAGGGCTCTGTTGGCCCGTGCCGGAACTGACGGTCGGCAAGGGCAAGCCAGGAATGTCACCGCGCGGAAACTCCTGCGGCCGACCGAGCAGGTAGCCCTGGACCAGATCGACGCCCATGTCCGTCAACACGGCCAGCTCTTCCGGCAGCTCTATGCCTTCCGCGACTACCTGAGCACGTGAGGCGCGGGCGATCTGCAGGATGGAACCCACGAATTCGCGCTTGAGCGCATCCTGGTGAATGCCATCGATGAAGTGGCGATCGATCTTCACGTAGTCAGGCCGCAGCTCCGACCACAGGCGCAGGCTGGAATACCCGGCACCCAAGTCGTCCAGGGCGATCGAAAAGCCCATGTCGCGATAATGATGCAGCGCATTGTGCAACAGCCGCAGATCATCGGTGGGCGTCTGTTCGGTCAGCTCGATCACCACACGACTGGGTGACAGGCCGACCTGTTCCAGCAGCTGCAAGGTACGGCCTGAGGGGTACCTGGGTTCGAGCAATGACTCCGGCGAGATGTTGAGAAACAGCTTGCCTTCCAGGTTCAGCTCGCTGAACCGACGGCAGGCGCTTTCGCGGCACGTCACTTCCAGCTCTGTCAGGCGGCCGGCCTGGCGGGCGATGGCGAAAAGGTTCATGGGGGAGTGCAGGGCGCTGTTGGACGGTCCGCGACTGAGGGCCTCGTAGCCGATCACGCAGCGCCGGGAAAGGCAGACAATGGGCTGGAACAGGCTGTGGACGCTGCGTTGAGCCAGGATGGCGCCCAATGCGCTGAGCTGTTCGGTGACGGTCATGACTGCTTCCTGAAATGAAAAAGGCCGGACGTATGGACGTCCGGCCAGTCATTTCACGACAGATTCATGACCTTTTGATGACGAGGCGAGGTCGGCGCGGATTATCTGCCGCCGAAGCCGCCTCGCGCGGCATCTACTGCTTGGCCACCGACGAATTCAGGCTCAGGTAGTCGAGCAGGATACGCCCGGTTTCCGACAGGTAGGCGTCGTCTTCCGGCTTGGTGTCGTCCTGCTCGGTCAGCAGAGCGTCCTCGTCTTCCTTCTTCAGCTCCTTGAGCGGCTCTTCGCCTTTTGCCTTGCGACGCACGTTCTCCAAGGCCAGTTGCTTGCCCTCGATCTCGTCGTGACGCGCGCGACGTTCCTGTTCGTTGAGGGTGACAGTCTTCTCGTTCATCAGCTTCTGGGTCAGGGCCAGGCGGTCGCGGATGTAGGCGAACTCGGGATCCTTGTCGCTGCGCGCTTCGTGATGGCTCTTGAGCTGGGTCAGGAACGGCTTGAACGGATCGGCCGCCGGACGCACCACCGGGCGAATGGTGTCCCATGGCATGGCCTCGGGCAGCGCGCTCTCGCCGATCTCCTTGGTGTCGATGATCGACGGGTAGGCGATGTCCGGCAGGACGCCCTGGTGCTGAGTGCTCTGCCCGGAGACCCGGTAGAACTTGGCCAGGGTCAGTTTCAGCTCGCCATGATTGAGCGGCTGGATGGTCTGCACGGTGCCTTTGCCGAAGGTTTGGCCACCAATGATCAGGGCGCGGTGATAGTCCTGCATGGCTCCGGCGAAGATCTCCGAAGCCGACGCCGAGAGGCGGTTGACCAACAGCGCCAGCGGACCTTTATAGAAGGCACCCTTGTTCTCGTCCTCGAGCACATCGACACGACCATCGCTGTTGCGCACGAGCACGGTCGGGCCCTTGTCGATGAACAGGCTGGTCAGCTCGGTGGCTTCCTGCAGGGACCCGCCGCCGTTGTTACGCAGGTCGATGACCACGCCGTCGACTTTTTCCTTCTGCAGTTCGGTGAGCAGCTTCTTCACGTCACGGGTAGTGCTCTTGTACTCCGGATCGCCGGCGCGGTAGGCCTTGAAGTCCAGGTAGAAGGCCGGAATCTCGATGATGCCCAGCTTGTAGTCGCGCCCATCCTGCTTGAGTTTCAGGACCGACTTCTTCGCCGCCTGTTCTTCGAGCTTCACCGCTTCGCGGGTAATCGAGACGATCTTGCTGGTCTGGTCGTTCGGCGCATTGCTGGCCGGGATGACCTCCAGGCGCACGACCGAGCCCTTGGGGCCACGGATCAGCTTGACCACTTCGTCCAGGCGCCAGCCGACCACGTCGACCATTTCCTTGTTGCCCTGGGCGACACCGATGATCTTGTCGGCAGGCGCCACCTGCTTGGTCTTCGCCGCGGGTCCGGCCGGCACCAGGCGCACGATCTTGACCTGATCGTTATCGCTCTGCAGTACCGCACCGATGCCTTCGAGGGACAGGCTCATGTTGATGTCGAAGTTTTCGGCGTTATCCGGCGACAGGTAATTGGTGTGCGGGTCGTAGGACTGGGCGAAGGTATTGATATAGGCCTGGAAGATGTCTTCCGCGCGGGTCTGATCCAGGCGCGCCAGCTGGTTCTTGTAGCGCTTGGTCAGGGTTTCCTGGATCTGCTTGGGATCCTTGCCGGCGATCTTCTGGCGCAGCACTTCATCCTTCACGCGCTTGCGCCACAGGTCGTCGAGCTCGGCCTCGCTCTTGAGCCAGGGTGCTTCTTCGCGATCGACCAGCAGGGTTTCGTTCACGGTGAAGTCGATCTTGTCGACACCCTTGCCGAGCTCTGCGAGCGCGAAGTCCAGGCGCGACTTGACCCGATTCAGGTAGCGCTTGTAGATCGTGAAGCCCGGATCGAGATTGCCGCTCTTGAGAAAGTCGTCGAACTGGGTCTTCCACTTGTCGAACTCGGCGATATCGCTGGCGGTGAAATAGCTGCGCGAAGGATCGAGCAGCTTGAGGTAGCTGTCATAGATGATGACCGAACGCGCGTCGTCCAGCGGCGGCTTGCTGTAGTGGTGGCGCTTGAGCAGCTCGACCACGTTCAGGCTGGCCACGATCTCGTCGCGATCCGGCTGCAGGCTGTCCCACTTGTTGGCGGCCGATGCATTGCCGCTCAGCGACAGGCTGCCGAAACCGATCATCAGGGCGAGGGCAGTGCTGGGCAGGAGATGCTTCATGCTGATTCGACTTGGGGGCAATTGATCACGCATAGTAGGCCGTCTTTTCCATTCGCCGGTTCCATGGAGCCGGTCGCATACTGCAAAAAGCCTGGGGCAAGCGGCTCCCAGGCTCAGTCATGACTCAACTATGGAGGCACTGTGAAGGCATTGCAAGGCGTTGACGGACATGTGGCGTGGGTCGAGGCCGAGCGCCCGGCCTGTGATGCGGGCCAGGTACGTATCCGCGTGGCGGCTGCCGGGCTGAACCGCGCCGACCTGCTGCAGCGGGCTGGGTCGTATCCGCCGCCACCGGGTGCAAGCCCCTACCTGGGGTTGGAATGTTCCGGGGTGATCAGCGAAGTCGGAGCGGGCGCCGCCTGGCGCGTGGGCGATCGCGTATGCGCGCTGTTGGCCGGTGGCGGCATGGCCGAGGAAGTCGTGGTCGATGCCCGGCACGTGCTGCCCGTCCCCGAGGGACTGAGCCTGCGCGAGGCCGCGGCGCTGCCCGAAGTGTATGCCACGGCCTGGCTCAACCTGTTCCAGCTGGGCGGCCTGAAACCGGGTGAAAAGGTGCTCATGCACGCCGGTGCGAGTGGTGTCGGCTCGGCGGCCATCCAGCTGTGCAAGGCCTTCGGCAACCCGATCTGGGTGAGCGTCGGCTCTGCGGAGCGCCTGGCCTACTGCGAAAGCCTGGGCGCCGCCGGCGGCGTATTGCGCAAGGAGAACCTGGAAGCGCTCGAAGGCTTCGGCCCGTTCGACGTGATCCTCGATCCGGTGGGTGCCAGCTACGGGCCGCTCAACCTCAAGCTGCTGGCCCGCGATGGTCGCTGGGTGATCATCGGCCTGATGGGCGGACGCAAGGCCGAACTGGACCTGGCGCAGGTATTGGCCAAGCGCTTGCAGGTGACAGGCTCGACCCTGCGCAATCGCGACGACAGCTTCAAGGCCGAGTTGCTGCGCGACGTGGGCCAACAGGTCTGGCCGCTGTTCACCGAAGGCCGCCTCAAGGCGCAGTTGGTGGGCAGTTACCCGGTGACCGAGGCCGAGGCCGCTTATGAGGAGCTGGCGGGGAATCAGGTGTCCGGGAAGCTGGTGATGGTGATCGACGAAAGCCTGGCATAGGGCCAAGCGATGGTCGGCGGGCGGCGTAGGCCATTGGTTTTTCAGTGCCAATGAGATTGAGCGCCGCTCGTGCGGCGCTCTGGCTGATCACCGACCTGTGTAGGAGACTTTATGATGCATGGGAAGCCTTCAGATTCCATGAATACCTTGAGAACTGGGTGAAACACCGCTTCTCCCAGCTTGCACGCTCCAGGTGGGAGCTGACTTACCGGGACGCCGGACCGCCCGCGATCGAGCCCAAAGGGCTCGCCTGGTAATGAAGATCGCTCTCCCAGCACGCAGTTGTGGATGCACTGAATGCAGGCAATCTGCGTATCCACAACCACCGGGGTGAAAGGGACAGGAGCATTACCAGGCGAGCCCTTTGGGCTCGATCGCGGGCGGTCCGGCGTCCCGGCAAGCCAGCTCCCATCTGGAGCCGTGCAAGCTGAGAGAGGCGATGTTTTACACAATTCTCAAGGTGTGCATGGAATCTGGAAGGCTTCCCATGCATTTATAGAACCTCTTGTACGGACTGTGATCGACCGATGCACCCCACGGGTCTGTGATCGACCTTAATGGGGCAGGCAACTCCTGTCCCCCATCAACCCCAACTCAACACCGGCCACCCATTCTTCTCGGCATGCTCGCGCAACACCGCATCCGGATTCACCACTACCGGATGATCGACCTTCAGCAGCAACGGCAGATCGTTGCGGGAATCGGAATAGAAGGTCGCGCCTTCCAGGTTCTCCTGCTCCTGGTCCAGCCACTCCAACAGCCGGGTGACCTTGCCTTCACGGTAGGTCAGCACGCCGTAGGTCTTGCCGGTATACACGCCATTCACCGCTTCCAGCTCGATTGCCAAGTACTCGTCGACGCCCAGGCGCGCGGCGATGGGCGCCACCAGATGAGTACCCGAGGCAGAGATGATCAGGATCCGGTCGCCACGTTTGCGATGCTCGGCGATGCACCTGCAGGCATCACCGAAGATGATCGGTTCGATCACATCCTCCACCCAGGGCTCGACCAGATGCTCGACTTCCTCCAGGGTGCGCCCGGCAATGGGTTCCAGGCTGAAGGCCATGTAATCCTCCATCCGCAGGTGCCCTTTGCCGTAGCTGTCCATCAGCTCGCGGTCGCGTCGCAGGAAGCTGTCGCCGTCGACCCATCCCAGGCGAACCATTTGCTCGCTCCACAGCGAAGAGCAATCGCCATGGATCAGGGTTTCGTCCAGATCGAAAATTGCCAGTGCCATTGCCGTGAACTCCTCTGGGCCCGTCAGGCCACTTCCCGTAGTGCCAGGGTATCGATCGCCAAGGATACACGCTGGCCAGCGGGATGCAGATCCGAAGGCGAGCGATTGAGTACGTCGACAATCAGTTCGACGTCACGGATCGTCACACGATAGCGGATGACGTTGCCCAGCAGGCTGTGGCTGAGCACCTGGCCATCGAGTTCGCCGTCCAGGCGCAAGGTAATGGCCTCCGGGCGGATCGCCAGGCGGCCGGCGACCGGTCGTTGCAGCAGTCGGCTGGCGCTGTCGGGGTCGAGCAGGTTGTAGTTGCCGATGAAGCCGGCGGCGAACAGGTCGACCGGCGCGGTATACAAGGTTTCGGCATCGCCACTCTGCACGATGCGACCCTGGTTCATCAGGAAGATGCGGTCGGACATGGTCAGCGCTTCCTCCTGGTCGTGGGTGACGAAAATGGTGGTCAGGCCCAGCGCGCGCTGGATCTCGCGGATCTGCTCGCGCAGGTGCTTGCGAATGCGTGCGTCGAGCGCCGACAGCGGTTCGTCGAGCAGCAGCAGGCGTGGACGCGTCACCAATGAACGCGCCAGGGCTACCCGCTGGCACTGGCCGCCGGACAACTGGTGCGGATAGCGCTCGGCGAAGTCGTGCAGCTCGACCATGCGCAGCGCTTCTTCAACCTGCGTCTGGCGAAGTTCGGCCTTGACCTTCTGCATGCGCAGGCCGAAAGCCACGTTCTGCCGCACCGTCATGTTGGGGAATAACGCATAGCTCTGGAACACCATGCCGATGCCCCGCTTCTGCGGGCTGAGCGGTACCAGATCCTGACCGTCGAGCAGGATGTGCCCGCTGTCGACCGAGGTCAGGCCGGCGATACAACGCAGCAGGGTGGACTTGCCACACCCCGACGGGCCGAGCAGGGTGACGAACTCCCCGCGCTCGATCTCGCAGTCGATGTCATGGAATATCTGGCTGGCGCCGTAACGCTTCTGCAGTTTTCGTACGCTGACGAAGCTCATGTCAGGGTTTGTCCTTGTTCAGGCGGTTGGCGACCCAGGTCAGTGCCAGTACGAACGCGAAGTAGGAAATCACCAGTGCACTGTTGAAGTGCCCGCTGCTGTTGCGCATGTTGTTGAGGTACACCTGCAGCGTTTCGTAGCGCGTGCCGACCAGCAGATTGGCAAAGACGAACTCGCCGAAGAGAAAGGAGAACGACAGCAGCAGCGCGACCATCAGGCCCTTGCGCAGATTCGGCAACACCACCAGGAATGCCGCCTGCCAGGTGCTGGCGCCGAGCAGTTGGGCAGCGTCCATCAAGTCGCGCAGGTTGATGGCCTGCAGGTTGTTGGTGATCGCCCGGTACATGAAGGGCAGGGCAATGGTGAAGTAGCAACCGATCAGGATCCATGGCGTACCGACCATGGCCATCGGACCGCTGCCATACAGGTGCAGCAGCCCCACGGACGAGACCACCGGCGGCACGGCGAAGGGCAACAGGATAAGGATGTTCATCAGCGCATCGAGCCGCGGGAAGTGGTAGTGCACCACGAACAGCAGCGGCAGGATCAGCACCACCGACAGCATCAGCGCGCCGACGCACACCAGTAGCGATTGTCCGAATGCCGCCAGGAAACGCGGCTCGCTCCACAGCGCCACGTACCATTTGAAGGTCAGGCCACTGGGCAGCAGGCTTTCCGACCAACTGGTCGCCAGGGAGTAGAGCAGGGTCCCCGCCAGGGGCAACAGCAGGATGAGAAACAGCAGGTAAACCACCACACGGTGATACAAGCCGCCGGAAGCAGGTTCAGCGCGCATGGTAGCTCCTCCTCAGCAAGCCCTGATGGACCACGGTCACCAGCGTCATCAGCCCTACCAGCACCATCGCCAAGGCGCTGGCCAGGTTGGGGTCAAGGGTGATATCCCCCGCGACCAGCGCGGCGATACGAATCGTCAGCACGTTGAAGTTGCCCGTGGTCAATGCGTACACGGTGGCATAGGCGCCTAGCGCGTTGGCCAGGAGGATGACGAAAGTCCCGAGCAAGGCCGGCGTCAGCACCGGCAGGCCGATGTGCCGCCAGTA
Organism: Pseudomonas capeferrum; assembly: GCF_013523055.1. Taxonomy (GTDB): domain Bacteria; phylum Pseudomonadota; class Gammaproteobacteria; order Pseudomonadales; family Pseudomonadaceae; genus Aquipseudomonas; species Aquipseudomonas capeferrum_A. Next base: position 15,590 of record NZ_JAAMQM010000036.1, read on the forward strand.
TTGCCAGGGGCTGGCCCCTAGCAGCGCCGCGGACTCGCGCCAGTCTTCACGCAGCGCGTCGAATGCCGGGTAGAGCAGCAGCACGCCGAGCGGAATCTGGAAGTAGGTGTAGACCAGGATCAGGCCGGTCTTGGAGTAGATGCTGAAGTCGCCCAGCAGGCCGACCTGCTGGAGCAGCAAGGTCAGCGCGCCGTTGAAGCCGAGCAGGATGATGAACGCGAATGCCAGCGGTACCCCGCTGAAATTGCTGGTCATGTTGGCGAAGGCACTGACGAAGTCGCGCAGTCGCGAGTCGACCTGGTGCAGCGAGTAAGCGCCCATCACCGCGACGACGATGCCGAACAGGCTCGACCAGAAGCTGATTTCCAGGCTGCGCTGCAGCGCCTGGAGGTAGAACTTGGAGGCGAAGATCCGACTGAAGTTGTCCAGACCCCAGCCGCTCTCGGACTGCACGCTGTTGAGCGCCACCCAGAGTAGCGGCGCGATCTGGAAGATCACGAAAAACAGGACGAAGGGCACCAGACAGAGCAAGGCCAGCAGGCGACCACGCTTGCTCTCATTCACTTCAACAGCTCCCGGCACAACGCTTTGTCGTGAGGCGCGCCGAGCAACTCGCAGATCGTGCCGCAGAGTTCGGTCTGCAACGGCTTGGCGGCGGGATCGAGGCTGAAGGCATCGCCGAAGACGAACAGCGGCACCTCTCGTTCCTCGGCCAGCAGGCCATTGTGCGAGCGATCGTTGTTCATTCCATGATCGGCGGTGACCAGCACCTGGTAACCCTCCGCCAGCCAGTGCGGCAGGTAATCGGCCAGGAGGATATCGGCGCTGCGCGCGGCATTGCGGTATTGGCTGCTGTCGAGGCCATGGTGATGGCCGGCGTCATCGATGCTCATCGGATGGACCAACAGGAAGTTCGGCGCATGCCGACGACGCAGGTACTCGGCGTCGGCCAGCAAGTGCGAGTCGGGGTAGCGATCATCGTAGTAGAACAGGCCATGTTGGATCGGCAGCTTCGGCGCATGGGTATGTCGATCGCGCAGCGGTTCGAAGGGAGAACGGTTGTACAGCTCGCTGACCCAGTGGTAGGCCGCCGCAGCGGTGCCCAGCCCGGCCTCGCGCGCATAATGGAAGACACTGCGTTCCCTGGACAGGCGGTTGACCTTGTTATGCACGATGCCGCTGTCGATCGGGGCAACGCCGGTGAGAATGCATTCGTACAGCGGTCGTGACAGCGCCGGCAGTTCGCATTCCAGGCGATAGAGCGCGGCGCGGTCGGCTTCGACGTAGGCATGCAGGTGGCCCATGGCATGGTAGGCCACCTGATGATTCAGGCCATCGAGCAGGACCAGGATGACATTGTGTTTCATGCAGGCTCCAGGGTTCGGCAAGCGTGTCCTGGAGGAGCGGGCTTGCCACGATGCCAGTCGGTCAGGCGACGTGGCAGCCAATCAGGGCTGAAGCGCAGCCCGCTCGCGACCCGGTCGAACCACCGACCGGGGTCTCATTTCATCAGGCGGGGCCGACCTTGGATAGGGTCGGCGGACCGCTTATTCCATCTCGATGATCACCTGCTCCTGCCACTTCTGCGGCAAGGTCTTGGAGGTTGCTTCCCAGGCGGCTGCGTCCTTGATCGGCACGGCCGGTGCGTACTGCTCGTTGGGCAGCAGCTTGGCCTGTACATCGGTGGGCAGCTTCAGGTGCTCGGCGCGGATGGGACGGGCATGCCCGATGGCCAGGTTGGTCTGGCCGGCATCGCTGAAGATGTATTCGCGGGTCAGCTTGGCCGCATTGGGGTGTTTGGCGTACTTGTTGATGACCGTGGTATAGCCCGAGATCACCGAACCATCGGTCGGGATCAGTACCTCGAACTTCTTCGGATCGATCTGCTCACGGTAGCTCAGGCCGTTGAAGTCCCAGACCACGCCGACTTCCACCTCGCCCCGCTCCAGGGTCTGGATGGTCGGGTTGGCCAGCGACAGGCGCTTCTGCTGGGCCAGCTTGGTGAACAGTTGCAGCCCCGGCTCGATATTGCGCTCATCGCCCTTGTAGGCGATGGCGGCGGCCAGCACGCCGTTGGCGGCCTGCGCCGCGGTGCCGACGTCACCGATGGCGACCTTGTAATTGCCCTTCTCCAGGGCGTGCCAGGTCTTGGGGCGATCGCCTTCCTTGACCTTGTCCTTGTTGATGATGAAAGCGATGGTTCCCGTATAGGCCAGGGCCCAATGGCCATCCTGGTCCTTGGCCCATGCCGGGATCTGCTCCCAGGTGCTCGGCTTGTAGGGCAGGGTGATGCCCTTGGCGGCCGCGATCGGGCCGAAAGCGGCGCCGACGTCGCCGATATCGGCGCTGGCGTTTTCCTTCTCGGCCTCGAACTTGGCGAGTTCCTGTGCCGAGCTCATGTCGGTATCGCTGTGCTTGAGTCCGTACTTGCTGGCCAGATCCGCCCAGGTGCCCCGCCAGTTGGCCCAGGCATCAGGCATGCCCACGCTGTTGACCGCGCCTTCCTTGCGCGCGGCGTCTTCCAGTGCCTTGAGGTCGGTGCCCGCGGCCATCGCCGAGGTGCACAAGGCAATGGTCGAGCACAACAGTGACGTCATGAAGAACTTTTTCATCCGAAGCTCCTTTCAGGGATACCTTGCAAATCGTCGTGAAGAAACCTTGCTTGGAGATGCGTTGGTCTAGGTCAGCAATACCTGAGCCAAGGTAGGCTCAATGCGTGACACTTTGATGGACAAATGGCGTCGGCGAAGGTTGCCCTCGCCTCTGGGACACAAGCGTAGACCAGTTTCAAGCCCTTGAAGCGCAAGGGTTGCGGTCGACCAAGCAGCGGTGGGCCATCGGGGCTTTAACAGGATATTCACGAGCTGGATCTAGGCTTGCACTATCCTTCACCTGCCCTGTCCTGGGGCTGGACTAGTCCAGATAGGTAACCCTTATGCAGTCATCGCCACTCCGCGCGGTAACAACCATCTGCCAAGCGTTGCAGGAGCAGATCGAGCACGGCCTGCTGACGCCGGGCGGCAAGCTGCCGGCCGAGCGCCAGCTCAGCGAAGTGTTCGGGACTACTCGCATCACACTGCGTGAAGCGCTCGTGCAGCTGGAGGCCCATGGCCTGATCTACCGGGAGGAGCGGCGAGGTTGGTTCGTCGCCCCGCAGCGTCTGACCTATGACCTGAACGAACGTAGCCATTTCCATGCCATGGTCGATGCCCAAGGTCGTCGCCCCGATACACAGTTGCTGTCCGCTCGCCTGCAGCCGGCATCGGCGGCCATCTGCTCGCGCTTGCGGCTGCCTGCGCTGTCCAGTGTGGTCCAGGTGTGTCGGCTGCGGCGCATCGACGGTCGAGCAGTATTGTATGCTGAGCATTACCTGGACCCGCGGTACTTTCCCGGCATTCTCGATCAAGACCTGGGCCAGTCGCTGACCGAGATCCACGCTTGCCAGTACGGTATCGTCTACGGTCGGATGAGCTTCGAGATCCTGCCCACGGCCTTGCCGACGGCGGCCGCGGCGGCACTCAGGGTATCGGTGGGCAGTCCCGGGCTGCACATCACCCGGGTCAACAGTGACCAGCATGGGCGCCTGATCGACTGTGACCTGGAGTACTGGCGCCACGATGCGATCCGTATCCGCGCCCAGGCGATGTAGCCTGGATGCCGATCGGCCAAGGGAGCCCTTTCAATCTTCAAGGGAGATTTGCGGTGTTGCTGCTGGCCTCTCGCGGGGCAAGCCCGCTCACCACCTGTTAGCGGCGGCTAGCACCTTCTGGGATGAAGCAATGGCAGCGGTTAGCACCTTCTGCGATGAAGCAATGGCAGCGGCTAGCACCTTCTGCGATGAAGCAATGGCAGTGGCTAGCACCTTCTCCGATGAAGCAATGGCAGTGGCTAGCACTTTCTCCGATGAAGCAATGGCAGCAGTTAGCACCTTCTGGGATGAAGCAATGGCAGCAGTTAGCACCTTCTGGGATGAAGCAATGGCAGCGGCTAGCACCTTCTCCGATGAAGCAATGGCAGCGGCTGGCACCTTCTGCGATGAAGCAATGGCAGCAGCCAACACCTTCTCCGGTGAATCGAATGCCCGGTGGTGAGCGGGCTTGTCCCGCGAGAGGCCGGCAGCAACACCGCCGGTCTCTACCCTTGAATGCCCGGCATCGGCGCCCCTTACTGCCCCGAAGCCCTCAGGCTCCTGAGCTATCCAACGCGGTCGCCTCCCCCGAGCGCCCGCCGCCAGCGGTCACGACCTGCACCGACAGCCGCGGCGTGGCCAGATCCAGGCCGGCCTCGTCGAGCTGGCGCTTGAGCGCCAGGTTGAAGGCGCGCGACACTTCCCATTGCTTGATCGGCGCGGTCTTGAAACGTGCCCGCAGGATCGCCGAGCCCGACTCGAAGCTCTCCACCCCTTGCAGCTCGAGCGGCGACCAGATATTGCGTCGCATCAATGGATCGCTGCGCAGCTTCTGGCCAACTTCGCGGATCATGGCAATGGCCTGGTCGATGTTCATGTTGTGCGGGATGGCCACGCGGAAGATCGCGTAGCCGAACTCGCGCGAGTAGTTCTTGATGCTCTTGATTTCGCTGAACGGGATGGTGTGGACGATGCCATCGATGTCGCGCAGACGCACGGTCCGAATGGTCAGGCCTTCGACCGTGCCCAGGTGCCCGCCGACCTCGACGTAGTCATCGATGGCCAGGGAATCCTCGATGATGATGAACAGCCCGGTGATCAGGTCGGCCACCAACGACTGCGCACCGAAACCGATGGCCAGGCCGATGACACCCGCACCGGCCAGCAGCGGCGTGACGTTCATGCCCATGTTGGCCAGGGCGACGATCAGCGCGATGATGAAGATCGCCACGAACATCACGTTGCGGATCAGCGGCATCATGGTCTGTGCCCGGGCGTTGGCCATGCCCCGGCGCGAGCGCACCAGCGCGTGATGCACGGCGGTGTCGGCAAGGATCCAGACCAGCCAGGCCACGATCAGGGTCCCCGCCAGGCCGAACAGGCGCATGCTGACTTCGTGCCCGTCGCCTTCGGCGAAGCTGATCATCGACATTCCCCAGACCCGCAGACCGAGCTCGATGAACACCAGCCAGATGGCCAGATGCGCCAGTGCGTAGCCGAAATTCTTCAGCCGTTCGGCATACATCAGCTGGCGTCGATTGGCACGCTTGGGATTGGCCGCGTGACGTCGCACCAGACCGTTGAGGACCATGCACACGACCACCAGCACCGTGCACATCATTGACTGGCGCAAGGCCGTGCTGGTATCACCGGCGGAAACGAAGGTGGCGAAGAGCGAAATGCCGACCAGGACCAGCGCTGGCACGTACCAGAAACTGCCCAGCACCTCGATCGTGTCGCTCAAGGCGCGACGGGTCAGGCGCCGTGACAAAGGCTGGTTACGGATCAGGTGGGCGATGGGGCGGCGGAAGCGCAGGATGAACAGGCCCGTGAACAGCGCCGCGAGCACATTGGCCAAGGTCGCGATGGAATACGCCAGGTGAGGGCCTAGCGCGATGGTCAGGCGCGGGTCGGTCATCGCCTCGCCGAACGCTGCGAAGCTGCCGATCAGCCACAGCGGCTTGAACGCCTGGTGACGCAGGATATGCAGAGCACGGTGGCGATGCGGACCATCGAGCAGGGAGAAGGCGATCACGCAGATGGCCGAAAAACAGGTGCCCACCACCAGGGCATAGGCCAGCACCATCGCCAGGGACTTGCCCAGCGAGGAGGGCAGGGCAAAGCTCAGGTAAACCGTGAAGATCAACGCCACCAGCCAGGGCCCAAGCTTGCGCAGGGCGAAGCGCACCAGGTCCCAGGGCCGAGGATGTTGCGGCAGTTCCTCGGTGAGACCGAAGCGCACCCGGACGCGATGACCGATCCAGTCGAAGAGATAGGCCAGCAGGCTCCAGACCGCAATGACCGCGGCGAAACCGAACAGGATCGCCGGCCACTGATGGACCGGCACCATCAAGGTCATCAGCTCGTCTTTTGCCTGGTCGATCTCCAGCGACCAGCGCCTGAATGGACTGGCATCGCCACTGAACTGCTTCTCGAGGCTGTGCAGCGTGCCACCGATCAACCCCAACACCCCCTCTTCGGCGCTGGGTTGTGCCTGTTTCGAGGCATCGCGCAATTGCTTGAGGTCGGCCAGCAGCTTGGTTCGCTGTTGGTCGTTCTCCAGTGTCTTGATGACTTCGTCGAGGGACTTGCCCAGTGGCTCGGTGGATTCGGCTTGCGCCGGGGTGCTCGAGCCCAGCAGGCCTGGCAGGCCGGCAGCGTGGGCGGGCGCAATGGACAGCAACAGCAGCAGGACAAGGCAACGCAGGAAGACAGGCACCGGAAAATCAACCTCTGGTCGAACGAGTGCCGAGTGTAGAGGATTTTTCAGGCCAGTTTCTCCAGGATCTTCCAGCACATGATTCCGAATATGCTGAGCGTGCCGATCCACATCATCAGAACACCGATGTCCCGCTCGCGCAGGCTGAAGCCCACGCTCAGCATGAACAGGCCGGCGAGCACCGGGAGGAGCATGGAGTGGAAAGCGGACATGGACAGATTCCTTCTGTTGGGTGTCTACCTTGAGCATAGCGTTTGCGGGAGGGGAGGGATTGATCGAGGGCAGCGGGGGAGTGGGGTTGCTGGGGAAATCGGAAGAGATGGCATGATTCCTTCGAGCGCTTGGCGTGAAATTTTGCCGTCCTCAAGATCGAGCGCCGCTTCGCGGGACAAGCCCGCTCGCCACTGGTATGCGATGCAGCGCAGATACGCTCCAGGTGGCGAGCGGGCTTGTCCCGCGATGAGGCCAGCAGCATCAAGGAGTATCGAGAGCCGTTAGATGAACTTCAGCATACAAAAATCGAATAACTGCCCGGCTGACTGGTATTGGGGCTCAGGCTCAGGTTATACGCCGAGGCCATCCCACCCGCTCAAGGCAACTCGCGCATCCGGTAGAACGCCGTCAACACCTTCACCAGATGCGCCAGGTCGTGGCTGCCGCACAACTCCCGAATCGAATGCATGGCAAAGGTCGGCAGGCCGATGTCGACAGTACGCACGCCAAGATGACCGGCCATGATCGGCCCTATGGTCGAACCGCACCCCATGTCGCTGCGCACCACGAAGCTCTGCACCGGCACTTCCTCGGCCATGCACAAGTGACGGAAGAACCCGGCCGTTTCGCTGTTGGTCGCATAGCGCTGGTTGTTGTTGACCTTGATCACCGGCCCGGCGTTGAGCTTCGGACCATGGTTGCCGTCATGACGATCGGCATAGTTGGGATGCACGCCGTGGGCGTTGTCGGCCGAGATCAGCAGGGAGCGCTGGATGGTGCGAACATAGTCGTCACCGTCCGGCAGCAGGCGCTTGAGCGTCTGCTCCAGCATCGGACCATCGGCACCACAGGCCGAGCAGGATCCGACTTCCTCATGGTCGGTACAGACCAGCATGCAGGTTTCTTCGCTGTCGGCATTGATCAGAGACTGCAGACCGGCATAGCACGACAGAAGGTTGTCCAGGCGGGCACCGGCGATGAAGTCGCCGTTGAGCCCGATCAGGGCAGCCTCCTGGGTGTCGTAGAAGCTCAGCTCGTAATCGAGCACCACATCGGCGTTGAGCTCATGCTCGCGGGCCAGTTGCTCGGTCAGCAGGGCGCGGAAGTCGACCCGCTCGTCACCGGCCACCTGGGCGAGGATGGGCGGTAGCTCGTTCTGCGGGTTGATCGCCCAGCCTTCGTTGGCCTGGCGATTGAGGTGGATGGCCAGGTTGGGAATCACGGCGATCGGCAGCTTGAAATCCACCAGCTGGCTTTCCACCTTGCCGTCCCGGCGGAACGTCACCCGACCGGCCAGGGACAGGTCACGGTCGAACCATGGCGCGAGCAGCGCACCGCCATAGACCTCCACGCCCAGTTGCAGGAAGCCGTGACGCTGCAGCTCGGGTTGCGGCTTCACGCGCAGGCATGGGCTGTCTGTGTGCGCGCCGACCAGCCGGATACCGTCGAGCAGCGGCGACTGCCTGCCGAGCTTGAAGGCGATGATCGAGGAGTCGTTGCGCGTCAGGTAGTAACGACCACCGGGGGTCGTGGTCCAGCTGTCGCGCTCGTCCAGACGCTGGAAGCCCGCGGCCTCGAGGCGCTGAGCCAAGCTGGCGGTGGCATGGAACGGCGTCGGGGACGCCTTGAGGAAATCGATCAGGCCTTGGTTCAGGGCATCGCGCATCAAAACACTCCGACAACAGATACAAGCTTCAAGCCCGCAAGCTTCACGCTTCGCGCCGCAAGTTTCAAGCGACACGCTGCAGACAGGTACCAGGAACATCCTGGACCGGTTGTGTCCCTGCCGCTACCCCTTCACGCTTCAGAACGGCGCTGGGCACTCGAAGCGCAGGGACTGGCCCGTGACCGGATGGGTGAACGCCAGCATGCTCGCATGCAGGCAGAGCCGCTCATGGGCCGCCAGGGCCTCGGGATTCGCATACAGCCGGTCACCGAGCAAGGGATGCCCGATGGACAGCATATGCACGCGCAACTGGTGCGAGCGTCCGGTGATCGGCGTCAGTTCCACGCGGCAGTGATCGCCACGACGCTCGAGAATCCGCCAGAAGGTCAGGGCGTGCTTGCCGTGTTCGTGGTCCACCACATGGCGCGGCTTGGTCGGCGGGTCATAGCGCAGGGGCAGATCGATGCTGCCGCTGTCCAGCGCAGGCTGGCCCCAGCACAGGGCGGTGTAGGCTTTCTCGGTTTCCCGGTCATGGAACTGACGGGACAACTCGCGGTGACTGGCGGCATCACGGGCCAGCAGGATGATGCCCGAGGTCTCCCAGTCCAGGCGATGAACGATGAGCGCGTCGGGGTAGCCGTTTTCCTGCAGTCGAGTGATCAGGCAGTCCTTGTTGTCCTCGGCGCGGCCTGGCACCGACAGCAGCAAGGTCGGCTTGTTGACCACCAGGATGGCGGCATCTTCATGAAGAATCTGGGTATTGGACAGCGGCATTGCATGTTCTCTGCAAACGCCAACGGCGACGGACGGTACCGGCAATGCACTGCCGGCCCGACCGTCGCCGTGGCGGGTGACCCGAAGGCTGTGATCAGCGATCGGGCAGGGTGATGTTCAGTTCCAGGATCGAGCAACTGCCCTGGTTTTCCAGAGCGACCTGCACATCATCGTTGCCGATGTTGACATACTTGCGGATCACCTCGACCAGTTCCTTCTGCAGGGCGGGCAAGTAGTCCGGGGTACCGCGTTGGCCGCGTTCGTGCGCCACGATGATCTGTAGACGCTCTTTCGCGACGGACGCGCTGCTCTGTTTCTTGTTGGCACGAAAGAAGTCAAAAAGGTTCATGGTTCAATTCCCTCCAAACAGGCGCTCGAAGAATCCCTTCTTCTTGACGTCGAGGAACCGGTGCTCCTTGGTCTTGCCGAGCAAACGGTCAACGGTATCGCTGTAGGCCTGACCAGCGTCGCTCTGGTCGTCGAGGATGACCGGCACGCCCTGGTTGGACGCCTTGAGCACGGCTTGCGACTCCGGGATCACGCCTAGCAGCGAGACCGCGAGAATCTCCTTCACGTCCTCGACACCCAGCATTTCGCCATTGACGACGCGCTCAGGGTTGTAGCGGGTGATCAGCAGGTGTTCCTTGATCGGATCTTCGTTGTTCTCGGCACGACGCGACTTGCTCGCCAGCAGGCCGAGCATACGGTCCGAGTCACGTACCGAGGACACTTCCGGGTTGGTCACGACGATCGCCTCGTCGGCGAAGTACATGGCCAGGTGGGCGCCTTTCTCGATACCGGCCGGCGAGTCGCAGACCACGTAGTCGAAGGTTTCCTTCAGCTCCATCAGGACTTTCTCGACGCCTTTCTGGGTCAGCGCGTCCTTGTCGCGGGTCTGGCTGGCGGCCAGGACGAACAGGTTCTCGAGACGCTTGTCCTTGATCAGGGCCTGTTGCAGGTTGGCTTCGCCGTTGACCACGTTGACGAAGTCGTACACCACGCGGCGTTCGCAGCCCATGATCAGGTCGAGGTTACGCAGGCCGACGTCGAAGTCGACGATGACAGTTTTGTGGCCGCGCAACGCGAGGCCGGTACCGATGGCGGCGCTGGTGGTGGTTTTGCCCACACCCCCTTTGCCGGAAGTAACCACGAGAATCTTGGCCAAGGTGTTTCACCCCTAGGTAAAAGGACATTAAGTCCCGGCAAATACAATAAAAACGGCAACATAGTAAAAAGTTGCGCGGAAAATGGCGGCAGTATCCGTTAAAGACGGGTGATGTTCAACACATCGCCGGACAGGCTGACCTGTACCCCGGACCCCCAGAGCGGGTCGCGACGCAGGTCCTCGCAGACCTTGTACTGCCCAGCGATCGAGACCATTTCGGCCATCATCTGCTGGCAGAAGATGCGGGCCCGGGTGTTGCCCTTGATACCCGCCAGCGCACGTCCGCGCATTGCGCCGTACACATGGATGTTGCCATCGGCCAGAAGTTCCGCACCCTGGCTGACGGAGGACACCACCACCAGGTCTCCCCCTTGAGCATAGATCTGCTGGCCGCTGCGCACCGGCGAAGTGATGATGCGCGTAGGCTTTATTTCCGGCTCGGGGGGCGGGGCGGGGGCTGGCTCGGGTTTGCGCACTTCGGGTTCGGGTTCCAGCGGCCGCTCGCGGGCACCGGAAGGCGGCAGCACCGGCAGGTCGATGGCGATCGCCGCGGCGATGTCCTCGATCCGGTTGGCGCGAATCGCCAGGGTACGCAGACCATGGTGTCGGCAGATGCGCATCAGCCCGGGCAGGTCGATGGCGCCACTGCCGGCCGGGAGCTTGTCCAGCGCAAGCACTAGCGGTGTGTTGCTGAAAAAGTTGGGTGCCTGGGCGACCTTGGCCGCCAACTGACGGTCGAGGCCGTCGAGGTCGTTCTGGGCCAGTTCCAGCACAGTGATGGCAAGCATGCTGCCCTTGAGCTGGAACACGGGTACGGGGTCGGGTGTCTGGTTGAGGCTCATGGTCTGCATAGACGGCTTGTTACGAAAAAAGTGCCCTGACTTATAACGAGAACGCCGGTTAGCCGCAACCCGAGCCGAACCGATGTAGAATGCTCGGCCCACGTCTTTCCGGAAGCTTCAATGGATCGCCCGCGTTTTCGTCGCTATTTCCTGCACCCGCGTTTCTGGGGGCTGTGGCTCGGCCTCGGCCTGCTCTGGCTGGTGGTGCAGTTGCCCTACCGTGCCTTGCTATGGCTCGGCCGCGTCCTCGGCGCGCTGATGTATCGGGTCGCCGGCGAGCGTCGGCGGATCGCCGCGCGCAACCTGGAGCTGTGCTTTCCCGAAAAGTCCTGCGACGAACGGCGGCGGTTATTGAAGGAAAACTTCGCCTCGACCGGCATCGCTTTCTTCGAAATGGCCATGAGCTGGTGGTGGCCGCGCGCCAGGTTGGCGCGACTGGCGCACATCGAAGGCCTCGAGCATTTGCAGGCGGCCCAGCGCGACGGGCAGGGCGCGATCCTCATGGCGGTGCACTTCACGACCCTGGAAGTCGGCGCGGCGCTGCTGGGCCAGGTCCAGACCATCGACGGCATGTATCGCGAGCATGGCAATCCGGTGTTCGACTTCATCCAGCGCTGCGGTCGGGAACGGCATAACCTCGATTCCCTGGCCGTGGAGCGCGATGACGTGCGCGGCATGCTCAAGCTGCTGCGCGCGGGCCGCGCCATCTGGTATGCGCCTGACCAGGACTATGGCGCCAAGCAGAGTGTGTTCGTCCCGTTGTTCGGCATCCCCGCCGCCACGGTGACCGCGACCACCAAGTTCGCCCGCCTCGGGCGTGCCCGGGTCATCCCCTTCACCCAGCGACGCCTGGAGGACGGCAGTGGCTACCGTCTGGTGGTCCACCCGCCGCTGGCGGACTTCCCCGGGGAGAGCGAGGAGGCCGACTGCCTGCGCATCAACCAGTGGGTCGAAGGCGTTCTGCGCGAATGCCCCGAGCAATACCTGTGGGCACACCGGCGTTTCAAGTCCCGACCGCCCGGTGCGCCGAGGCTGTATCCGAAGAAGTAAAAGGGCTGAGGGTGTACGCCCGGCGGTCGTCTTGTGGCTCTGTCTCCATGAGCCGCGGCGCCTGGCGAGCATTGCTGCCGCGCCCGCGCCGCGTTATCGCTTATTCGGCGATCTGCAGTTTGCGTGCCTGGGTATACACGTAGCGCACCTTCTCGTATTCGAACGGCGAGTTGAGCTGGCCGTAGCGGAAGCTGGTGGTGTAGCGCTTGTCTACCGCGCGCAACGCGAAAATTTCCGGATGGTCGCTGCTGGCTTCCGCGATGCCGAGGAAGTTGGCTTCCTTCTCGCCCAGGTAGTCAACCAACAGACCGCCGGTATCGCGCAGGTTGGATGGGCCGAAGATCGGCAGCACCAGGTAAGGGCCGTCCGCGACACCATAGAAGCCCAATGTCTGGCCGAAGTCCTCGCTTTGCCGAGGCAGCCCCATCGCGGTCGCGGGGTCCCACAGGCCGCCGACGCCGATGAGGGTATTGAACATCAGCCGCGCGGTGATTTCCGCCGAGCGTTTGGGCTTGAGCTGCAGCACGCTGTTGAACAGGCTCGGTACATCGGCCAGGTTGTTGAAGAAGTTGGTCACGCCGGTGCGCACGAAATGCGGTGTGATGTAGCGATAGCCGTCCACCACCGGCAGGAACACCCACTGGTCGAACCGGTAGTTGAAGTGGTAGACGCGACGGTTGATCGATTCCAGCGGGTCATAGACATTCAGCGCCGTGAACGTTGATCGCTCGAACTCGCGCTGGTCCAGGCCCGGATTGAAATTGAGCTCACGCAAGGGCTCGGTGAAGCCGTCCGGATCCATCGTGGGGATACCCATGACATCGGCCTCGATCACACTGGCGCGTGGGGCGGTCTCGGCGGCCGTGGCATCGGCACCGATCACGCTTGCGCGTGGCGCGGTCTCGGTAGACGCGGCATCGGTCTCGTTTGCGCTCGCGTTTGGCGCGGTCTCGGCAGCTGCGGGATCGGCCTTGATCACGCTCGCGCGCGGCGCGGTCTCGGCAGCCATGGCATTGCCGGCGCACAACAGGGCAGTAACGAACAGCACTTTCTTAACCACGGAAGAACTCCAGCATGGCGTCGCTGTTGACGCGGTAGTTGAGGTTGCCGCAATGGCCGCCATGGGGGTAGAGCGTCAGGCGATCGCCGAAGACCTTGCGCAGGAAACCGATATCGCCGGGGCCGAGGATGACATCGTCGGCGTTGTGCATGACGGCGATCTTCGGGCTGTCGCGCAGGTAGTCTTCCAGGGCGTACAGGCTGACCTGGTCGATCAGTTGCAACAGGCTGCCGCCATCGGAGCGCGCGCGCCACATGGGGATCACCTGCTCGGTCAGGTAGCAATCGAAATCGCATTGCAAGGCGCGCTTGAAGAAGGGCGTCAGGCTGCTGCCTTCGGTGATCGGATACTTCGGCGGGATGATCAGGCCGCGGCGGTTGATCAGGTCCGAGGTAAAGGCGATATCGGCCGCGGAGAAGCGGAACGAGGTGCCGATCAGCATGGCCATCTGTTCGTTGGACAAGTGCTGGCGCGACTGCTGGAAATCGTAGAGCAGGGCCTCGTTGAGGTCGACGTAGCCCTTCTGCTGGAAGTACAGCGTCAGCTTGTGCAGGACCAGTTCATAGAACGTGGTGTTGCTGGTGATGCCCTTGACCTGGGTCTGTACCAGCTTGTCCAGGTTGCTGACCGAGGTGTAGAGGTTGACCGGCGGGTTGAGCAGCAGCACGCGCTTGAAATTGAAACTGCGGCGCGTCTCGTCCAGGTGGCTGACGAACGCCGCGTCGAGGGCGCCCAGGCTGTAGCCGCTGAGATAGAAGTCGCTGATCGGCAGGCGTGGGTGCTGGGCGCGTACGGCCTGCATCACCCGGTACATGTCTTCGGCGTCTTCCTGGCTGACCCCAGGCGTGGCGAAGCGCGAGGCGGCACTGATGAAGTCCCAGCTGGTGGGCGACGACAGCTGCACGACATGATAGCCAGCCTGGTAGAAGAGCTTCTTCAGGTACTCGTTGATGCTGCTGTTGTAGGGCGCCCCAGTGCCTGCGATGAGGAAGATCAGCGGCGCCTTGTGGTCTTGGGTGGCCATGCGGTACCTGAGCTTCTTCACCGGCCAGAAATTGTCCGGCAGGGTGAAGGCGCGTTCGGGGCGCAGGTTGAGACTGTAGTCGTCCTGGTCGATGTCTTCGTCGCTGGGCAGGGTAGGGCGCTGCTCCGGCGGCGTAGTGGCGATGGTTGCCTCGAACGGATTGGTCAGGGGATAGCCATAGGTGGCCGCGTCGATATCCTGCGCTGACGCAACAGCACCCACGAGCAGTCCGCCGAGCAGGGCAGTGAGACGCAAAGATCGAAGCATGGAATTCCCCTAAAAGAACGACAATAACGCTATACGCAGGCTAAGACTGTCGGTGATCGCGCAAAGTTGCCGGGCGTGCGACCATTTATTGCGCCAAATGATGCTGCGTGCGGATCAGGCCAGGCAAGCCGGTGCCTTGGCGGTATGCGACCTTCGTCACAATCGGCGTAATTGCCGTGTGCGAGCTTTGTCATGCCCGCAGGGATTGCCGTGTGTGACCTTTGTCATGGTGGGATCGCCTTATTCGAGCTTCTTCACAATCGCTGCAATTGCCTTGTGCGGTTGTAGCGGGCGATTATGCGGAGCGTGTTTTCCATTTTCGAGCAGCTTATGAACCGTACGTTACCCTTGATCGCGCTGGTGATCTTCCTGTCGCTGTGGCTGGCGGCCAGTTATGGCGTGCGTTATGGGCTGATGGAGGACAGCCAGTGGGTCGGGTTGTGTAGCGGGCAGGCGCAGCTGTGGCAGTGCCAGGTTCGATCGCTGCTGGGGTTGGCGATACATTTCGGCGTGATCGCCTGGAGCGCGCTGGTGCTGGCGGTGCTGGCGCAGGTATTGCCAGGTCGCGCAGGGTGGCGGGTAGCCGTTGCGGCATTGGTTATCGGGGTGCCGGCACTGGTGTTGTATACCGCGAGTACCGCGGTGTTTGCCGTGGTGCTGGCGGGGCTGCGATTGGTTCGCAAGGGGCTGGTAGAAGAGCAGTAAATGAAAAAACGGTGTGGTGTTGGGATACCGCCACCATCGTGTTGCATGAAAATTGCGTTGCCAGGCGAGTCCTGCGGCCTCGCCTGGCAATGCGTTTGCGCTCGCACCGCCTGTGACCATGGGTACCAAAAGCGCTGGCTTATCTGGACCAGCCCGCTCGCCACTGAAACCACCACGCCCCGGTGGCGAGCGGGCTTGCCCCGCGATCGAGGCCGCAGGACTCGCCTGGCAATGCGTTTGCGCTCACACCGCCTGGGATCATGGGTACCAAAAGCGCTGGCTTATCTGGACCAGCCCGCTCGCCACTGAAACCACCACGCCCTGGTGGCGAGCGGGCTTGCCCCGCGATCGAGGCCGTAGGACTCGCCTGGCAATGCGTTTGCGCTCACACCGCCTGTGACCATGGGTACCAAAAGCGCCTGGCCGATCAGGGACCAGCCCGCTCGCCACTGAAACCACCACGCCCCGGTGGCGAGCGGGCTTGCCCCGCGATCGAGGCCGCAGGACTCGCCTGGCAATGCGTTTGTGCTCACACCGCCATGGGATCATGGGTACCAAAAGCGCTGGCTTATCTGGACCAGCCCGCTCGCCACTGAAACCACCTGGCCCCGGTGGCGAGCGGGCTTGCCCCGCGATCGAGGGCGCAGGACTCGCCTGGCAATGCGTTTGCGCTCGCACCGCCTGTGACCATGGGTACCAAAAGCGCCCCGGCCTATCTCATGCCACCCGCACCCTCAACCCCCGCCACAGCGCCGCTACCATCACCACACACACCACCGCCCAGCTCCACGCCTGCGGATTGCTCAACCCTTCCCGAACCAGCTGCGGCACGATCCCCAGGCCGACGATGAACGCCAGCAGACCGATCTCCGCCCTCGGTCCGGCAACAGGCCGCGCCAGGTACACCAACCCCGGCAGCACCAGCGCCGCCGTGGGGAAGCTGCGATAGCGCGGATCGAAGACCATCGCCAGCATGCTCACCGCCGCCACGAAACCCGCCGCCAGCAGCAACCACCCAGCCCGCGCCTCCAGCCAGGCGAACAACCGCTCCCGCCAACCCGTTCGCGCGCTCAAGGCCAGCACGCCATGTATCAGCACCAACAGGTTGAGCCCCGTCAACAGCACGGCCCACAGCCATTCCCCAGGGAACCGGGCATTGGTGCGCATCAACTCGCCCCAGGATCCCAGGCATGCAGCGCCCAAGGCCGCCAACAGCGGCAGCAGCAGAGCGGCGCGTCGATCGGTGACCCGCCCGCCCAGCATCAACGCCGCCGCGAACAGGATCACGCTGGCCAGCCACCACTGCGGCCAAAGCGGCAGATTGCTCACCGGCCCTTCGAGAACGCCCTTATCCTGACGATCCGCGTCAAACAACCCCCAATACCCGCCGACAGCCCCTTCACTGGCGCGTTTCCACGGTTGGTCGAAGGCTTCGATCAGGTTGTACCGCCAGCCATGGGATTCGGCCAACGCCACGAAACCCCGCACGAACCGGGCCTCGTTCACCCGGCTCGGCTCGGCCGTCTCGCGCTGGCGACCTTCGCTGGGCCAACCCGTCTCGCCGATCAGGATGTCCTTGGGCGCGAAGCGCTTGCCGAACACCTCGCGCACCTCGGCGACATGGGCCAGGGCATCATCGATGCCGCTCGGATCATCCTCCCAGTAAGGCAGCAGGTGAATGGTCAAAAAGTCCACCGCCGGCGCGATCTGCGGATGCTCCAGCCAGAACTCCCAGACATCGGCGTAGGTGACAGGGACCTGCACCTGGCCCTTGACCCGGCGAATCAGCTCGGCCAGCCGCTCGCCGGTGATCTCCTTGCGCAGCAGGGTTTCGTTGCCGACGATCACCGCCGTGACCACGTCCGGGTTGGCATTGGCCGCGGCGATCAGGGCATCGACCTCCTTGTCGGTGTCTTCCGGATTGGCGTTGACCCAGGCTCCGAGCATGACCTTCAATCCGTGCTTGCGCGCGATCGCGGGAATAGCTTCAAGGCCGGTCATGGAATAGGTACGAATGCACTGGAATCGCTCGGCGAGCAAGGCCAGGTCGGCGTCCATGCGCGCCGGTCGCAGCTTGAAGGGTTGGTCGAACGGCGACTGGTCCTTGTCGAACGGCGTATAGGACGCGCACTGCAATTTATGCGTGGCGCTGGCCGCGTCCGGCAGGTGGACCGGCTTGCCGAGCCCGTACCAGAATCCTCCCAGGCCCAAGAGAGCGAGCAGACAGGCAAACAGGTAGAACGGCAAGACAAGGCGGGTGGGGCTGGGCATGTGGGCGATCCATCGGCGGGCAAGAAGCGCTAGTGGCCTGTACGGTTGATTCGATCACTCGGTTTCGAGGGCCAGACTGACGCGTCGCAGTCCCGCTACGGTGAGCGATGACCACGCAGCTTGGCAGGCCCCGCCGCCGAAATCGAGTGCAAAAATCAGCCACACAGGCTAATGCCAGTCAGTTAAGCCCCACAATCTGCAATTGGGGCTGCTTCGCACCCCTTCGCGGGCAAGCCCGCTCCCACAAGAAGTGCGCAGTTCCTGAATTCAGCGCTCAACTTGTGGGAGCGGGCTTGCCCGCGAA
>NZ_JAAMQM010000037.1 GCF_013523055.1 Pseudomonas capeferrum
TCCTGCGAAGACACAACCCCGGTGGCGAGCGGGCTTGCCCCGCGATAGCGCCCGCAAAAGCACCACCTCTCCAGCTGAATAGAGCGGCGTCACGGAGGCAGTGGCGCGGTGAATCATCGCGCAAGGAACAGATGCGGGGCGCTGCCACTGCCGCATCGCGGGACAAGCCCGCTCACCACAGGTACGCGGTGCGACAAAGATACACTCCCAAGCCACCGGTGCGCGGTGCGGCAAAGATACGTTCCCAAGCCACCGGTGCGCGGTGCGGCAAAGATACGTTCCCAAGCCACTGATGCGCGATCCGACAAAGGCACGCTTCCAGTCCACAGCAAGCGTTCCTGCGAAGACACAACCCCGGTGGCGAGCGGGCTTGCCCCGCGATAGCGCCCGCAAAAGCACCACCTCTCCAGCTGAATAGAGCGGCGTCACGGAGGCAGTGGCGCGGTGAATCATCGCGCAAGGAACAGATGCGGGGTGCTGCCACTGCCGCATCGCGGGACAAGCCCGCTCACCACAGGTACGCGGTGCGACAAAGATACACTCCCAAGCCACCGGTGCGCGGTGCGGCAAAGATACGTTCCCAAGCCACCGCTGCGCGGTGCGGAAGATACGCTCCCAAGCCACTGATGCGCGATCCGACAAAGGCACGCTTCCAGTCCACAGCAAGCGTTCCTGCAAAGACACATCCCCGGTGGCGAGCGGGCTTGCCCCGCGATAGCGCCCGCAAAAGCACCATCCCTTCAGCTGAATAAACACCCAGCAACAAACCCAGCAACCCAACGGTTCTCTGCCTAAGCTCCCCGACAATCCCAGCCTCGCGCGTGCACCACCTAGCCGACACGCTTTCGATCAATCTCTTGCAACACTCCCACCGCAACAGATAAGCCTGATCGACTAACGTGGCGGAGACCTTTCCCTCAGAGAATCGTCATGCATAAATCTCAAGAACACCTGCTCAGGCGCGGTCGCTTTTCCGAACCTGGCCGGCTATATCTGCTAACCACCGTTACTTACTGCCGAAAACCCTTTTTCCGGAATTTCCACCTTGCCAGGCGCGTCATCGGGCAGATGCGTCAGGCGGAACGCGAACAGGCATGCCTCTCCCTGGCCTGGGTACTCATGCCGGACCACTTGCATTGGCTGATCGAGCTCAAGGAGGTCACACTCGCCACACTGATGCGCAGGTTCAAATCGCGCTCAACTCATGCCCTGTACAAAAGCTGCAACTATCGAGGCACGGTCTGGCAACGCGGCTATCACGATCGCGGGCTGCGCAAGGATGAAGATGTCCTCAAGGTCGCGCGCTACATCGCCGGCAACCCGCTACGCGCCGGGCTCGTGGAGCACATCGGCGACTACCCCCACTGGGACGCGGTCTGGCTATGAGCGCCCCGCCTCTCAATGCAATCACCTCCGACACACCCACTGCGCAAGTTTCGCGCGGGGCTCGTAAAGCACATCGGCGACTACCCGCACTGGGACGCTGTCTGGCTATGAACGCCCCGCCTCTCAATGCAACCACCTCCGACACACCCACTGCACAAGTTTAGCGCGGGGCTCGTAAAGCACATCGGCGACTACCCGCATTGGGACGCTGTCTGGCTATGAACGCCCCGCCTCTCAATGCAACCACCTCCGACACACCCACTGCGCAAGTTTCGCGCCGGGCTCGTGGAGCACATCGGCGACTACCCCCACTGGGACGCGGTCTGGCTATGAGCGCCCCGCCTCTCAATGCAACCACCTCCGACACACCCACTGCGCAAGTTTCGCGCGGGGCTCATAAAGCACATCGGCGACTACCTGCATTGGGACGCTGTCTGGTTATAGCGTCCCAGCTCTTAGTGCAAACGCTTGCGACACATCAACTGCGCCAGCTTCGCGGTATCAGGCCGCTCGACGATGCCTTTCTCGGTGACGATCACATCGATCAGGTCCGCCGGGGTCACGTCGAACACCGGGTTGCACGCCTGGACAGGGTCCGCGGGCACAAAGCCCAGGCCTTGCAGCAATTCGGCGCCCGGCCGCTCTTCCAACGGAATGTCGTCGCCGGTAGCCAGGTTCAGGTCGATGGTCGAGCTCGGCGCCACCACCATGAAACGCACGCCGTGGTGCATCGCGGCTACCGCCAACTGATAGGTACCGATCTTGCTGGCGGCGTCGCCGTTCGCCGCGATGCAATCGGCGCCGACCACGACCCAGGTCACGCCCTTGGTCTTCATCAGGTGCGCCGCCGCCGAGTCGGCATTGACGACCACCGGCACCCGCTCGCCCGCCAGTTCCCAGGCCGTCAGGCGCGAGCCCTGCAGCCAGGGCCGCGTTTCGCACACGTAGACCCGCTCGATCATCCCTTCCAGGTGGGCGGCGCGGATCACGCCCAGCGCCGTGCCGAAGCCTCCACCGGCCAAGGCACCCGCATTACCATGGGTCAGCACGACCTGCTCGCTGCCCTGATGGCGACGGATAAGCTCGGCGCCGAACTGGGCCATGGTCAGGTTGGCCTCGCGATCGCTCAGATGGATCGCCACCGCCTCGGCTTGCATCACCGCCAGCACGTCTTCGTCGCGACGCACCCGCTGCAGGCGTTCACGCATGCGGTTGAGGGCCCAGAACAGGTTGGCCGCCGTGGGACGCGATTCGGCAAGGCTCAGGTAATCCTCTTCCAGGGCCATCTCCCAGTCGTCACCCGCCGCCAGGCGATCGCGCAAGGCCAGGACCAGCCCATACGCGGCACTGATGCCGATGGCGGAGGCACCGCGCACGGCCATGTCGCGAATCGCTTCGACCACGTCGCGCACATCCGAGCACACCAGCCAGCGTTCCTCGGACGGCAGCAGACGCTGGTCGAGCAGATGCAGAGCCCCGTCACGCCAGTGGATGCCTTGCACCTTCTCCGCCGCCATCAGTCGCTCGCGCATCGCCTCTCCCTATCGTTCGGACATCAAAAGCGGGCGATTATAGCGACCCTCAGCCCCAGACGCTCGGGTATACTGCCGCTTTCGCCGAATCGATCCTGGTAGACCCTGCATGCCTACAGCCACCACGCCCCTCGACCTGCTGCTCCTGCCGAGCTGGCTGGTGCCCGTCGAACCCGCCGGGGTGGTGCTGGAGGGACACGGGCTGGGCATCCGCGACGGCCTGATCGCCTGGCTCGGCCCGCGCGACAAGGCGCCCGCCGCCCTCGAAACCCGCGAACTGCCCGATTGCCTGCTCACCCCCGGCCTGATCAATGCCCATGGCCACGCCGCCATGACCCTGTTTCGCGGCCTGGCCGACGACCTGCCGCTGATGACCTGGCTGCAAGAGCACATCTGGCCCGCCGAGGGCCGTTGGGTCGACGAGGCGTTCGTGCGCGACGGCACCGACCTGGCCATCGCCGAGCAGCTCAAGGGTGGGATCACCTGTTTCTCGGACATGTACTTCTTCCCCAAGGAGGCCTGCGCGCAGATCCATCGCAGCGGCATCCGCGCCCAGGTGGCCGCGCCCCTGCTGGACTTCCCCATCCCCGGGGCCCGCACCACCGAAGAAGGCCTGCAACAAGGCATCGAGCTGTTCAACGACCTGCGCCACCATCCGCGCATCAGCATTGCCCTCGGCCCGCACGCGCCGTATACGGTCAGCGACGAGAATCTGGAGAAGATCCGCGTCATCGTCGACCAGCTCGACGCACCCGTCCAGATACACCTTCACGAGACCGCCCACGAAGTCGAGCAGTCATTGGCCGAGCACGGCGAACGCCCCCTGGCCCGCCTCGCCCGCATCGGCATGCTGGGCCCGCGCCTGCAGGCCGTGCACATGACCCAGGTCAGCGACGAAGACCTCGCCCTGCTGGTAGAAAGCAATACCAGCGTGGTGCACTGCCCCGAATCCAACCTCAAGCTCGCCAGCGGCTTCTGCCCGGTCGAACGTCTGTGGCAAGCCGGCGTCAATGTAGCTATCGGCACCGACGGCGCAGCGAGCAACAACGACCTGGACCTGCTCGGCGAAACCCGTACGGCCGCCCTGCTGGCCAAGGCGGTCGCCGGGTCGGCCACCGCCCTCGACGCCCACCGCGCCCTGCGCATGGCCACCCTCAATGGAGCCCGCGCCCTTGGCCTGGAGGCCCTCACCGGCTCGCTGGAGCTTGGCAAGGCCGCGGACCTGACCGCGTTCGACCTGTCCGGCCTGGCTCAGCAGCCGGTCCACGACCCGGTCTCGCAACTGATCTACGCCACTGGCCGCGATTGTGTCCGCCATGTCTGGGTAGCGGGCCGGCAGCTGCTCGAAGACCGCCGCCTGACCCGCATGGACGAAACGGCGCTGGTCGCCACTGCCCGTGCCTGGGGCGACCGCATCAACGGGCGCAACGAATAACCGGGCCGACAGCCAAGGCTGTCGCCCTGTGTCACCTATCATCGAAGTTTCAGAGGACTGTTCAATGAGCAACGTCGACCACGCCGAAATCGCCAAGTTCGAGGCCCTCGCCCATCGCTGGTGGGACCGCGAGAGCGAGTTCAAGCCCCTGCACGACATCAACCCGCTGCGCGTCAACTGGATCGACGAACGCGTCGGCCTGGCCGGCAAGAAGGTCCTGGACGTCGGCTGCGGCGGCGGCATCCTCAGCGAGGCCATGGCCCTGCGCGGCGCGACCGTGACCGGCATCGACATGGGCGAGGCGCCCCTGGCCGTGGCCCAGCTGCACCAGCTCGAGTCCGGCGTGAACGTGGAATACCGGCAGATCACCGCCGAGGCCCTGTCCGTGGAAATGCCCGAACAGTTCGACGTGGTCACCTGCCTGGAGATGCTCGAGCACGTGCCCGACCCTTCCTCGGTGATCCGCGCCTGTTTCCGCATGGTCAAGCCCGGTGGCCAGGTGTTCTTCTCCACCATCAACCGCAACCCCAAGGCCTACCTGTTCGCCATCATCGGCGCCGAATACATCATGAAGCTGCTGCCGCGCGGCACCCATGACTTCAAGAAATTCATCCGCCCGTCCGAGCTGGGCGCCTGGAGCCGCAGCGCCGGCCTGCAGGTCAAGGATGTCATCGGCCTGACCTACAACCCGCTGACCAAGCACTACAAGCTCAGCAGCGACGTGGACGTCAACTACATGATCCAGACCCTGCGCGAGGAATGAACATGCGTTTGCGAGCGGTACTCTTCGACATGGACGGCACCTTGCTCGACACGGCGCCGGACTTCATCGCCATCTGCCAGGCCATGCTTGCCGACCGCGGCCTGGCGCCGATCGATGACAAACGCATCCGTGACGTCATCTCCGGCGGCGCGCGCGCTATGGTCGCCGCCACCTTCGACATGGCGCCGGACGCGGAAGGCTTCGAGGCCCTGCGCCTGGAGTTCCTCGAGCGCTATCAGCGCGATTGCGCGGTGCACAGCCACCTGTTCGACGGCATGGAGCAACTGCTGGCCGACATCGAGAAGGGCAACCTGCTGTGGGGCGTGGTCACCAACAAGCCGGTGCGCTTCGCCGAGCCGATCATGCAGCGCCTGGGCCTGGCCGAGCGTTCGGCGCTGCTGATCTGCCCGGACCACGTGAAGAACAGCAAGCCCGATCCCGAGCCGCTGATCCTGGCCTGCAAGACCCTGAACCTGGACCCGGCCAGCGTACTGTTCGTCGGTGACGACCTGCGCGACATCGAGTCCGGCCGCGACGCAGGCACGCGAACGGCCGCGGTGCGCTACGGCTACATCCATCCGCAGGACAACCCCGACCACTGGGGCGCCGACGTGGTGGTCGACCATCCGCTGGAGTTGCGCAAGGTGATCGACAGCGCGCTGTGCGGCTGCTGAGCCGTCGCCACGCCGTGCCTTTGCGTAATTCGAAACCAGCCAGGTCACTCATGCTCGACTGCATCGCTCGTCCCGACCTGTTGCACAGGCGCGCCATCCGGGTGACCGGTGCCGCCGTGCGGCCATTGAACCGTGACCCGCGCCCTGCCCTTGCGTAGCCCGAAACCAACGAGGACACCCATGTTCGACTACACCGCTCGCCCCGACCTGCTGCAAGGACGCATCATTCTGGTGACAGGCGCCGGTCGCGGTATCGGCGCCGCCGCCGCCAAGGCCTATGCCGGCCTCGGCGCAACCGTGCTGCTGCTGGGCAAGACCGAAGCCAACCTCAACCAGGTCTATGACGAGATCGAGGCCGCCGGCCACGCGCAACCGGTGGTGATCCCCTTCAACCTGGAAACCGCCCTGCCGCACCAGTACGACGAACTGGCGGTAATGATAGAAAACCAGTTCGGCCGCCTCGACGGCCTGCTGCACAACGCCTCGATCATCGGCCCGCGCACGCCGATCGAACAGCTGTCGGGCGAGCACTTCATGCGTGTCATGCACATCAACGTCAACGCCATGTTCATGTTGACCAGTACCCTGCTGCCACTGCTGAAGCTGTCCCAGGACGCCTCGGTGGTCTTCACCTCCAGCAGCGTCGGGCGCAAGGGCCGGGCTTACTGGGGCGCCTATGGCGTATCCAAGTTCGCCACCGAGGGCCTGATGCAGACCCTCGCCGACGAGTTGGAGGACGTTGCCCAGGTACGTGCCAACAGCATCAACCCAGGCGGCACCCGCACCAGCATGCGCGCCCTCGCCTACCCCAGCGAGAACCCGCAGAGCGTGCCTTCGCCGGAAGAGATCATGCCGGTGTACCTGTACCTAATGGGCCCGGACAGTGCCGGGGTCAATGGCCAGGCGTTCAACGCGCAGTAAGGTTCATCGCGGATGGCCCGGCATCCCGGCGAGCCTCAATGTCAGTCGCTCGAGGGAAATCATTCGGTTTCAGGCAATGAGATTTGCTGCGCGGCTGCCGGCCCATCGCGGGACAAGCCCGCTCGCCACCGATTTCTTGGTTTGCCGGAGAAGCTGTGACCGCCATTTCCTGGTTTGCCTGAGAAGCCGTGACTGCCATGAAACCGGTGGCGAGCGGGCTTGTCCCGCGATAGGCCGGCAGCATCAGCGAAAATTTCAAGACCTGATGATAGCCCTCGGGATCTAGACAACCGACTGCATCAACTGACCGGCACTTGACCGCGCTCGACCCTGCTGGCGCACTTCGAGCTGCATGCACCGCTCGAGGAACAGGAACATGCAGTCATAGCTCTTGCAAATCGCCCTGCGCAGCTCGTCGCGCAAGGCCTGGGTCGGGTTCTCCCCGGCCAGGGTGCAAATGATCTCGAAGGCTTCCCACGGGTGCGCGTCATCATAATGAGCGTGCATCTTCAACCACTTCATCGCGCGCTTGCGGGTCTCTCCCGGGAAGCCTTCGGCATAGGTCCCGTTCGAGCAGACCACGCTCGACCATTCGCCGGTCGCGCCTTCGATGGCGTAGTTGGTGGCCGCGATCGCCACCACCAGCGATTCGGTGGTGCATACGCGCCAGCACCAGTCGTTCAATGCATTGAGCTCCAGCGGCACATCCTGAGCCTGCAGGTCCGCCAGGCTCACGCCGTGCGCCTGGCACCAGTGCAGCCAGTAATCGGCATGGTTGAGCTCGACACGGATATTACGCATCAGCCAGCGTCGCGCCATGTCCTCGCCGGGATGCCGGGCATAGCGGGTCTTGGTCAGGTTATGCGCCATGTACAGGGAAAACTGCTCCACCACCGGCCAGCCGCCAATCAGGTACTGGCGGATCGTC
This sequence comes from Pseudomonas capeferrum, assembly GCF_013523055.1. Classification (GTDB taxonomy): domain Bacteria; phylum Pseudomonadota; class Gammaproteobacteria; order Pseudomonadales; family Pseudomonadaceae; genus Aquipseudomonas; species Aquipseudomonas capeferrum_A. The sequence goes on from NZ_JAAMQM010000037.1 coordinate 7,640, forward strand.
GCGGCCCCGAGCTGCCCATCGCGCAAGCGCTGGTAGAGCTCATGCTCGACCACCCGGCGCTTGCTCTCGCGGCAGTCCTCGATCAGTTGCTGGGCCCATGCGGGGTAGCTGACGGGGTCCATCAATGGCCCAATCCGAACGAATGCATCGATCACTGTCAACTCCTTGGTTCCTTGTGATGTGTAGTGAATCAGCGAAAAGCCCCTGGTGCTCTGTGCAACAAAGGCCTTGCCGCAACCCGTTTGCGGTGCAGGCTTTCGCAGGTGAATATCTGTGGCCGCTCGATCAGATAACCCTGCGCGTAATCCACACCGATTTCATGCAAGGCCTGCTCGATCATCGGCGTTTCGACGAACTCGGCGATGGTCCGTTTGCCCATCACATGTCCGATATGGTTGATCACCTCGACCATGGCCCGGTTGACCGGATCGTCTAGCATGTCCCTGACGAAACTGCCGTCGATCTTCAGGAAGTCGACAGGCAGATGCTTGAGGTAGGCGAATGACGACATGCCGGCGCAGAAGTCATCCAGGGCGAACTTGCACCCCAGCGCTTTCAATTCATTGATGAAGCCAATGGCGCTGCCCAGGTTGGCGATCGCGCTGGTTTCGGTGATTTCGAAACAGATCATTCGCGGTGGTATCGCGTACTCGACGAACAGACGCTGGACCTGGCCGAGGAAGGCGTCGTCACCGATGCTGGCGCCCGAGAGGTTGATGGCGCACAGGGCCAATGGCCCCTCATGCCCGTCGTCCAGGCACTGGCGGATCACCTTGAACACCTCTCGCACCACCCAGCTGTCCAGGGCGGTCACCAGGCCATAGCGCTCGGCGGCCGGAATGAAACTGTTCGGCAGGATGACCCGCCCGTTTTCGTCATGCAGGCGCAGCAGTATTTCGATATGAGCACCGCCCGTCTGCTGCCCGAGGGGGGCGATTTCCTGGGCGTACAGACAGAAGCGGTTTTCTTCCAGGGCGACGTGCAAGCGCTGCACCCAGGCCATCTCGCCGAAGCGCATGGACAGCTCGCTGTCGTCCGGGTGATAGACCTGGACCCGGTTACGGCCCTTCTCCTTGGCCATGTAGCAGGCCATGTCCGCGGCCCGCAGGGCGGCTTCCAGGGTGAGCGGCACCTGGTTGAGATGTACCAGGCCGATGCTCACGGTACTGACGAAGGGCCGGCCCTTCCAGACGAAATGCAGGCTCTGCACAGCCTGACGCAGGTTTTCGGCGATACGTTCGCCTTGCTCCGGCGGGCAGCTTTCCAGCAGCACGCCGAACTCGTCGCCGCCCAGGCGCGCCAGGGTATCGCCCTCGCGCAGGCATGCCTGCAGCACGGCGCAGATATGCCGAAGCAGCTCATCCCCCGCGGCATGGCCACTGGTATCGTTGACCAGCTTGAACTGGTCCAGGTCGAGGAACATCAGCGAATGCCGCCCCGCCTGGCGCGCCACGCCATTGAGCACCTGTTCGAGGCGGTATTCGAATTCCCGTCGATTGGCCAGCCCGGTCAGGGCATCGTGGGTGGCCTGCCAGGACAGGTTGGCGATGTACTGACGCTCCTGGGTCATGTCATGCAGCACCACCACCATGCCGCTGACCTGCTGCTCGGTGAGAATAGGCGAGCCGACCAGGTTGACCGAAACCCTGCTGCCATCCAGGCGCTGGATCAGGCGGGCATGTTCGACACCGCCCTTGAGCGTACCATCGAGGACCTGCTCGACCAGATTGCGGCTGTCCTGTTCGGCATGTTCATCGAGCAGACTGAACAGCGCCGCCAAGGGCAGGCCGTGGGCATGGTCGGCCTGCCAGTAGGTCAACTGCTCGGCGGCCGGGTTCATGTAGACGATATTGCCCGCCACGTCGGTGGTGAGCACCGCGTCGCCGATGGCTTCGAGGGTGATCTGCGCGCGGTCCTTCTCCCGCTGCAAGGCGCTGGCAAAGGCCTGACGCTGCGCCAGCAGCTTGCTCGAACGCCGCCAGGCCAACGCAATCAGGAACAAGGCCGTGGCCAGGTTGGTGATCATCAGCAGTTTCAGAAGAGTGCGCGACCCTTCGCCCAGCGCGTCGCTGAAGGCCTTGGCCGCGGGTGCCACGCCTTCGTTGAGGGACACGATACGGTCTTTCCACTGGGCGACCTGGCGGGCGCTGACCGGGCCATCGATGTAGTCCTGGCGCATCTGCCTGGCGAGGGCATCGAGCTCTTCGAGGTAGACATCGCCAATCTTCCAGTAGCCGATGGCCCTCTGCATGTAGCTGACCTGGGAGAAGTTGCGGTAGAACCAGATGACCTGAGGCACATCGTCGGGATGGTTGCCGCCTTGCAGGATGCCTTGGCGCGCGGCGATCAGATCGGGCTTGGGCAACTCCAGGGCGACCCGCGCGTCATATCCGCCCTGCGGCACGGCGATTGCCTGACGGTAGCGTTGGTAATAGTGCTCGGCCGGGTTTTCGGCATACAGGGTGAGGTAGTAGATGGCATCCTTCTGTCCCTTCGACCACAGGCTTTCGCCCACCACGTAGGCACGCACCGCCGACAGCGCATAGAGGCTGATGCTTCCCAGGCACACCTGAAAAAGCACGACAGCAACAAAGGGCCAGATGATGCCCAGCAGCCTTGGTGCCTCGAGAGTCCGATTTCTCGTCATTTAATCCCTGTTACTAAAGGCGTTGAGGCTCGATCCGATTGGACAAGCTCAGCGTAGGCGATTTGCCATAAACGTGACGGGGATTTTTTGTTCGGATTCACGGGTTGATGGAGAGATTGGGCGGGCCTGGATCGAGGGACGTGGACGGGCGTTGGTCTGTCGCTGGCTTGCCGGGACGCCGGACCGCCTGCGATCGAGGCCGAAGGACTCGCCTGGTAATAAAAACCGTGGATTCCCTACTATGGCGGTGGAGACCTGTGCTTCCACATCTATCGCCGGTGGTTGAAACGTTTGTATTACCAGGCGAGTCCTTCGGCCTCGATCGCAGGCGGTCCGGCGTCCCGGCAAGCAGCTTCCGACCCTACGATTGGCCATCCAGACGGCCAGAGCCTCAGGTCTGCTGCAAATGCCCATACAGCTTGGCATACAACCCACCATCGGCAATCAACTGCTGATGCCCGCCATCCTCGGCCACGCGCCCGCCATCGAACACCAGCACCCGGTCGGCCTGCTTCACCGCCGACAGGCGATGGGCAATGATCAGTGTGGTGCGTCCGCTGAGAAAGCGCGCCATGGCCTGGTGCAGGTTGTACTCGGTCGCGGCATCGAGGGCCGAGGTGGCTTCGTCGAGGATGACCACTTTGGGCTCGGCCAGGATCATGCGGGCAATCGCCAGACGTTGACGCTGACCACCCGACAAGCGCACACCCGAACGCCCCACCACGCTGTCGAGCCCTTGGGGCAAGGCAGCGATGACGGCATCCAACTGGGCGATCCGCAGGGCCTGCCAGCAGGCTTCGTCATCACAGTCGCGGCCCATGGTCAGGTTGGCGCGTACGCTGTCGTTGAACAGCGCCGGGTGCTGCAGCACCACGGCGACATTCTCCCGCAAGGTTTCCAGACCGATTTCCTGCAGACTCGCGCCGCCGAAACGAATGGTGCCGGCCTGGGCGTTGTAGAGCCCCAGCAGCAGCTGCACCAAGGTGCTCTTGCCTCCACCGCTGGCGCCCACGATGGCAACTTTCTCGCCCGGAGCGATGGACAGGTCCAGATGGTCGAGCACCGGCTCGTCGGCGTAGGCGAAACGCAGGTCGCGTACTTCGATGCCCACCGTGTCGCGCCCGGCAAAGGGATCGCTGGCCGCCGGATACTGGGGCTCGTCGTCACGTGCCAGCAGCTCGTTGAGCCGACTGAGGGCGCCCCCCGCGGCGTAATAGGCGTACTGCAGGTTCAGCAACTGCTCTACCGGCCCGATCATGAACCAGAGGTAGCTGAACACCGCGAGCATCTGGCCGATCGACAGGTCGGAGAACAGCACCGTGAGCATCGCCGCCGCGCGGAAGATGTCGATGCCGAACTGGAACAGCAAGCCACTGGCGCGCCCGCTGGCATCGCTCTTCCATTGCGAGGCGATGGCAAAGTCGCGCACTTCGCGGGCCCGCAGCCCCAGACGACCGAGAAAATAACCTTGGCGGTTGCCGGCGCGGATTTCCTGAATCGCGTCGAGGGTTTCGGTCAAGGCCTGGGTAAAGCGCGAGGTGCTGTCGTTCTCGAGCTTCTTGAGGTGCTTGACGCGCTTGCCCAGCTGCACGGTGAAATAGATCACCAGCGGGTTGAACAGGAGGATCAAGAGCGCCAGCTTCCAGTGCATCCACAACAGGATGGCGGCCGTGCCGGTCAACGTCATCATGGCGACCAGGAAGCGGCTGAGCGTCTCGCCGACGAACTTGTCGAGCGTGTCCAGGTCGGTCACCAGGTGCGTGGCCACGGTGCCACTGCCCAGGTCTTCGTACTCCTTCAGGGAGATGCGCTTGAGCCGTTCGATCAGGCGAATGCGCAGCCGGTAGACGATGTCCTTGGCCAGGCCGGCGAACAGCCTGGCCTGGATGACGTTGAACGCCAACGCGGCCAGGCGCAGGGTAAGCGTGGCGACCAGCATCAGGCCGATGTACCCGGCGGCTTTCTGCCACTCGGGCGGCAGCAGGTGGTTCATCCATTTCAGCGCGGCGTCGCCGTGCCCGAGCAGCACTTCGTCCACCAGCAGCGGCAGCAACAGCGGAATGGGGACGCTGCACAGGGCAGCGAGGACGGCTACGGTATTGGCGCTCCACAACGCCTTGCGCCGATGCAACGCCAGGCGGCGGATCTCGGCCCAGTTCAGCCGATCCGCGACCGCGGGCGCGCGCCCGGGCACCGGGTCGGGCGAGCCTGGCAGGTCAAGCACAGGCGGCCTGCTGCAACCAGCGCCCGAGCAAGGGCTGCAGGCGATCGAGCGGCTGGTAGCCATTGGTCAGCAGCGCCAGCTGGCCATTGCGCTCGGCCAGCAAGGTAGGGAAACCCGCGATGCCCAGGCCCTGCACCCAGGTAAAATCCGCCGCCGTGGCGGTGCGAGTGTCGAGGCGGTTGAACGCCTCGCTGAACGATGCGCGATCGAAACCGGCCTGTTCGGCCAGCTCGACCAATCGGGGGGCACGGGTGACGTCGACACCTTCCTGGTAGAAAGCCTGCTGAATCAGCGTCAACAATGGCCAGACGCGCGCGGCGTCCGTCTCGCGGGCGGCGACCAGGGCCCGGCAGGCCGGTTCGGTGTCGTAGACGAAGCCGTCCGGCAGCGCGTCGTCGAAGCGAAAGCCCTGTCCGGTGGCCTCGGCGACCGCCTGCCAATGATCGAGGATGTAGCCGCGGGTCGAGGCATCCAGCGCAGTGCTGCCGGAACGCAGCCCGCCCGGCACCACGCGGGTCTCGACCCCGGCTTCACGCGCCTGCGCGATCAAGGCCTCGGCCACCGGCGCGAAACCCCAGCACCAGGAGCACATCGGGTCCATCACATAAAGCAGGCGTGCGGACATGCATCAGGCCTCGGTCTTGCGGTAGTTGTAGCCGATCGGGTGTGGCTGATTGCGCGACTTGGCCAACTCGATCTGCTTCTGCCGGTCGATGGCGCTGCGCCGGGTCTTCTCGCTCAGGCTGTCCCAGCAATGCGGACAGCTGACACCAGGCGAGTAGTGCTCGGACGCACGTTCCTGCGCATTGATCGGATGGCGGCAGGCATGGCACTGGTCGTATTCGCCCTCGCTCAGGTCGTGACGGACCGTGACACGATTGTCGAAGACGAAGCAGTCGCCTTGCCAGAGGCTTTCTTCCTGAGGCACTTCCTCGAAGTATTTCAGGATGCCGCCCTTGAGATGATAGACGGCTTCGTAGCCCTCACCGAGCATGTAGCTCGAGGCTTTCTCGCAACGGATGCCGCCGGTGCAGAACATGGCGACCTTCTTGTGACGGGACGGGTCGAAGTTGGCCTTGATATAGTCGGGAAATTCGCGGAACGATTCGGTCTTGGGATCGATCGCGCCTTCGAAGGTGCCGATGGCCACTTCATAATCGTTGCGGGTGTCGATCAGCAGGACTTCCGGATCGCTGATCAGGGCGTTCCAGTCCTTGGCCTCGACGTAGGTACCGACTGTGCGGTTGGGGTCGACGCCCGACACGCCGAGGGTCACGATCTCTTTCTTGAGCTTGACCTTGGTGCGGTAGAACGGCTGTTCGTCGCAGTAGGATTCCTTGTGGTCGATGTCCACCAGGCGCGGATCGTTGCGCATCCAGGCGAGCAGGCCGTCGATGCTCTCACGGGTGCCCGAGACGGTGCCATTGATGCCTTCTTCAGCCAGCAGCAGGGTGCCTTTGACACCGTTGTCCAGCATGCTCTGGAGCAGCGGCTCGCGCAGCTCGGTGTAATCTTCCAGGGTGACGAACTTGTACAGCGCTGCCACGACGATAGCTTGGGTCATGCGGTGAAATCTCCAGGTGGTCGACCTCGCAAAGGACGGACCGGAATGACAAATAAAAACGCGCCGACGGAGCGGCGCGTTGCGAAGTCTACCAAATTCCCGGAAAGGATTCAGTGCCCGCCACCTCCCGCGCAGACCGGCGAGGCAGGTGCCGCGCCGACCTGGGCCCACTCTTCGGGCGTGTAGGTGTGCAGGGCCAGGGCGTGGAACTGCCCCATCATCTCGCCGAGCGTGGCGTAGACCTTCTGATGGCGCTTGACGCTGTTCAAGCCGGCGAACTGGTCGCTGACGATCACGGCCTTGTAGTGGCTTTCCTGACCACGGCTGTGCATGTGGCTCTCGTTGAGTACCTGCAGGTGCTGCGGCGTCAAGGTGGCCAGCTGTCGTTCGATGCGTTGCTGCATGCTCATCGGCTCTTGCTCACTTCTTGGCCGGGGCGGCGGCCTTGCCTGCGTTGGGGTCGAGTTCCTTGGTCATGTCGTCGAGCAGCTTGTTGACCACCGGCACGGCGCTTTCCAGCTTGGCCTGGGTCAACTGGGCCGATTGCTGGGTGACCTGTGGCATCTTCTGCATGACCTTGCGGCCCAGTGGCGATTCATAGAATTTCACCAGGTCCTTGAGCTCGGTCTCGGTGAACGAGGCGGTGTACAGCTTGACCATGTCCGGCTTGAGCTTGTTCCAGCCGATGGCTTGGTCCAGGGCGGCGTTGGCCTTGGCCTGGTAGCTGTCGAGCACGGCTTTCTTGGAGGCAGGCGCCTTGGTCTGCTCGAAACGCTGGGCGAACATCTGCTGAACCTGCATGTACACCGGGGTGCCCAGCTTGTCGGCATTGGCCAGGACAAGGAATTTTTCCGCGCTGGCGTTGTGGCTGGCGGTATCGGCGAGCACCTGGCCACTGGCACAGGCCAGGGCAACGGCGACGCAGAGGGCACGGAGACGGGTCATCGGAATTCCTTCAATAGACAGGGAGGTAGCACACCTCGAGGTAGAGCATTCTGCGCCGACGCGGGCGCGGCACTCAAGTGGCACGAAGAGCGACGGAACCGCTCGTTCGAATAGGGGCCTAAACTGCGGAATCAGACTACTAAGGAGTGAGCGCAGCATGAGCCGTATCGAAACTGACAGCCTCGGACCGGTCGAAGTTCCGGAAGAGGCCTATTGGGGGGCACAGACGCAACGCTCGCTGATCAACTTTGCCATTGGCCAGGAGCGCATGCCGTTGGCGGTTCTGCACGCCCTGGCGCTGATCAAGAAGGCCGCGGCGCGGGTCAACGACCGCAACGGCGACCTGCCTGCCGACATCGCTCGCCTTCTCGAGCAATCGGCCGACGAGGTGCTGGCCGGCGAACATGATGATCAGTTCCCCCTGGTGGTCTGGCAGACCGGCAGCGGCACCCAGAGCAACATGAACGTCAACGAGGTGATCGCCGGACGCGCCAACGAACTGGCCGGCCAGGGCCGTGGCGGCAAGTCGCCGGTGCACCCCAACGATCATGTCAATCGCTCGCAGAGCTCCAACGACTGCTTCCCGACGGCCATGAACATCGCCGCGGCGCAGGCCGTTCACCACAAGCTGCTGCCTTCGATCGCCGAACTGTCGGCCGGTCTGGCGGAACTGGCGGCGCGCCACCAGCACCTGGTGAAGACCGGCCGCACCCATATGATGGATGCCACGCCGATCACCTTCGGTCAGGAAATCTCGGCGTTCGTCGCCCAGCTCGATTATGCCCAGCGCGCCATCCGGGCCTCGTTGCCGGCGGTCTACGAACTAGCCCAGGGCGGCACTGCCGTCGGCACCGGCCTGAACGCCCCGCACGGGTTCGCCGAAGCCATCGCGGCGGAGCTGGCCGCGCTGTCGGGTCTGCCTTTCGTCACCGCTCCCAACAAATTCGCCGCCCTTGCCGGACATGAGCCGCTGACCGCGCTGGCAGGTGGCCTGAAGACCCTGGCGGTGGCGCTGATGAAGATCGCCAACGACCTGCGCCTGCTGGGCTCCGGACCACGCGGTGGGCTGGCCGAAGTGCGCTTGCCGGCCAACGAGCCGGGCAGCTCGATCATGCCGGGCAAGGTCAACCCGACCCAGTGCGAAGCGCTGTCCATGCTGGCTTGCCAGGTGCTGGGCAATGACACGACGATCGGCTTCGCCGCGAGCCAGGGGCACTTGCAGCTCAACGTGTACAAGCCGGTGATCATTCATAACCTGCTGCAGTCGATCGAACTGCTGGCCGATGGCTGCCGCAACTTCCAGCAGCACTGTGTGGCGGGTATCGAGCCGGATACTGAACAGATGGCTGCCCATCTGGAGCGCGGGCTGATGCTGGTGACGGCGCTCAACCCGCATATCGGTTACGACAAGGCGGCGGAAATCGCCAAGAAGGCCTATGGCGAAGGCACCACCTTGCGCGAGGCGGCCCTGGCGCTGGGTTACCTGAGCAACGAGCAGTTCGATGAGTGGGTACGGCCAGAGAACATGCTCGCGCCGGGGGGCAAGGGCTGACATTCACTGATTTAGCGAGACCTTGTGGGAGCGGGCTTGCCCGCGAAACAGGCACCGCAGTGTATGGCCACCGGCCTCGCCGCTGTTCGCGGGCAAGCCCGCTCTTATAGAGCAAACGCTAACTCATTGATGTAGCGAGACCCTGTGGGAGCGGGCTTGCCCGCGAAGCAGGCACCACGGTGTATGGCACCGGCTTCGCCGGTGTTCGCGACAAGCCCGCTCTTATAGAGCAAACGCTAACTCATTGATTTAGCGAGACCCTGTGGGAGCGGGCTTGCCCGCGAAGCAGGCACCACGGTGTATGGCACCGGCTTCGCCGGTGTTCGCGGGCAAGCCCGCTCCCACAACTGAATCAATGAGTTAGCGTCTACTCTATGAAAGCGGGCATGCCCTGCGATGCACCGCGCAGCCGACACTCGATCTCAAGAACGCCAAAAAGCCCAACAGCATGCGCCCCCTGGCCGCCTGCCCAGCCCGCCAGCAATGCACCCCACTCAATGCACCTGCGCCAACCGCGCCCTCCGCGCCCGCCAACCCGCAAGCAGCGAAGGGCTCAACGCCACCACGGCAGAGCCGATTACCACCACGACCGCCCCGAAATAACCCAGCCCATTGAGCGCTTCGGCCTGTACATACTCAGGCCATGCCCACGCTGCCAAGGCCACGGCGACCAAGGTCACCAGAGGCGTCAACGCCAATGTCGCGCTGACTCGGGAGGCTTCCCAGTGCGCCAGGGCTTCGGCGAAGGCCCCATAGGCCACCAGGGTATTGAGACAGCAAGCCAGCAGCAGCCAGCCCTGCAACGGGCTGAGCTGCATGACTTCCAACGGATGCACCCAGGGCGTGAGCAGCAGGGCGCAGAGCAGGTAGATCACCATCATCACCTGCTGCGAGTGCCATACCGTCAGCAGTTGCTTCTGGCTCAGGGCGTAGAAGACCCAGATGCTGGTGGCCAGGAGGATCGTCAGCACACCAGTGGTATAGGTGCCGAGCGATGTCAGCAACTCTTCGAGACGCTGATTGAAGAACAGACCGAACCCCATCAGCAGGACGATCAGCCCTAGGCCTTGGCCAAGACTGAAGCGCTCCTTGAAGACGAAGACACTGGCGACAAGAAGCAGGACAGGTCCGATCTGCACCACCAGTTGCGCCGTGCCTGGGCTCAGCAGGCGCAGACCGACCAGATAGAGCACGTAGTTGCCCACCAACCCGCAGGTGGCCAGTGCGACGAGGCCAATGCCCTTGCGACCGAGCCCGGAGAACCTGGGCAGTTGGCGTGACGCGGCCAGCCAGGCGAACAGCAGGCCACCGGACACCGCCAATCGGTACCAGGTGACTGTCACTGGGTCCATCACCTGCAGGACCTGCTGGAGCTTGATCGGGAGAATGCCCCAGAGCAGCGCGGTCAGCAGCGCTAGGAACAGGCCATGGACCCAGCGTCCGGAAGAAATATGCATAGCTAGCCTCGAATCAAGCCTTTGCGGGGAAATTGGAGAGTCTAAGGGGTCGAGGTGGGAGGTTGGGGGAAAATCATGGGAAAAGAATTCATTTGGTCATTCCCGGAGGGCATGGGGAACGGCATGGCTGGCGGCTGGGGGGAGCGGTTCATAGATCTATTCACCCCTACCCAGGCGTCGCCATGACAACTGTATTACCAGGCGAGGCCTATGGCCTCGATCGCGGGACCAGCCCGCTCGCCACCGGTGTAAGTCCAGGAATCTGAAACAACCTTGATGCCCTGACCTACGTAGAAAGACCGGACCTTCACTGGGTGGCCTGCCTCGCAGTGGTGGCCGACTTGCCCCGGTGATAGCCTGGACAAAGCAGATACCGGTGGCGAGCGGGCTCGACCCGCGACCGAGGCCGCAGGCCTCGCCTGGCAATGCAAATGATTCAGCCAACACGGCGGATGGGGCAACACCAATCGACCGGACCCGCCTTGGCCGCAGTATTACCCACCTTACCCGCCCTAGGCCGCCGACCTACCCTGCTATTTGGAATCCCGCGCGAACGCCGCCTCCAGCGCCTCATTGATCGTGCGCAGCACCTTCACCCGCGCCCAGCGCTTGTCATTCGCCTCGACCAGCGTCCAGGGCGCGATCTCCGTGCTGGTCCGGTCAACCATGTCCTCGACCGCCCCTGCATAATCGTTCCACTTTTCGCGATTACGCCAGTCTTCATCGGTGATCTTGTAACGCTTGAACGGGGTCTCTTCACGCTCTTCGAAACGCTCGAGCTGAGTCTGCTGGTCGATCGACAACCAGAACTTCACCAGCACCACCCCGGCATCGATCAGTTGCTCTTCGAAATCGTTGATCTCCCCATACGCCCGCATCCAATCCGCCGCGCTGCAAAACCCTTCCACCCGCTCCACCAGCACCCGGCCATACCAGGAGCGGTCGAAGATAGTGAACTTGCCACGCTCGGGAATGTGCCGCCAGAAACGCCACAGGTAAGGCTGGGCGCGCTCCTCCTCGGTCGGCGCCGCGATGGGCACGATGCGGTACTGGCGAGGGTCTAGCGCGGCGGCGACGCGGCGGATGGCGCCACCCTTGCCCGCCGCGTCGTTGCCTTCGAAGACCGCCACCAGGGCATGACGGCGCATGTGCTTGTGACGCAGCAGCCCGGCCAGGCGCGCCTGCTCGCTGATCAGCTGATCCTGGTAATCCTTTTTCTCCAGGCGCAACGTCATGTCCAGTGCGCCAAGCAGGCCGCGACCATCGATACTGCGGCTCAGGGGCGCGATATTGCCCTGGTGCTTGCTGCTCGGTTCGGCGTTCAGGGCAGCCTGCAGGCTGTCCAGCAGGATGCGCCCCACCGCCAGGCTGCGATAGTACGGGTCGACACCTTCGATCACATGCCAGGGCGCATAGTCGCGGCTGGTCCGGCGCAGCACGCGTTCGCCGAAGCGGACGAAGCGGTCATAGGTCTTGGATTGCTGCCAGTCCAACGGGCTGATGCGCCAACTGTGCAACGGGTCATCCTTGAGTGCCTTGAGGCGTGCCTTCATCTGCTTCTTGGACAGGTGGAACCAGAACTTGATGACCAAGGTTCCCTCGTCGCAGAGCATCTGCTCGAGACGCTCGGCGCCATTGATCGCCTGGTCGAGCACCGCGTCCTTGAACTGCCCATGCACACGCCCCTGGAGCATCTGGCTGTACCAGTTGCCGAAGAACACGCCCATCCGTCCCTTCGGCGGCAACGCGCGCCAGTAGCGCCAGGCCGGCGGCCGCGCCAGTTCCTCGTCGGTCTGCTGGTCGAACGTACGCACCTCGATCAGGCGCGGGTCCATCCATTCGTTCAGCAGCTTGACGGTCTCGCCCTTGCCCGCCCCTTCGATGCCATTGATCAACACGATTACCGGAAAGCGCGACTGCTGCTTGAGCTCGTACTGGGCCTCGAGCAGCGCCTGGCGCAGGGCTGGTACTTCGGCTTCATAAGTGTCCTTGTCGATGCTGTGACCGATTTCCGCGGATTCGAACATGTATGGCTCCTTCGATGGATAAGCAAGACTAGCGGATCACGACCCGCCTTGTCGGCAGGCGATGGGCTAGAATGCATGACCCGCTGTAGCCGAGCCGACCATGCCAGAGACCCTTTCGCCCCTCCATGCCCAGATCGACTGGGACGAACAAGGCCGCCCGCACTCGCGGCAGTACAACGACATCTATTTCTCCAAGGACCAGAGCCTCGAGGAAACCCAGTACGTCTTCATCGAACAGAACCGCCTGCGCGAACGTTTCGCCGCGCTGACGACGAATGGTTGCCTGGTGATCGGCGAGACCGGCTTCGGTACGGGGCTGAACTTTTTCTGCGCCTGGCAGCTATTCGCGGCGCAGGCACCCGTGGATGCCCGGCTGCACTTCGTCAGCGTCGAAAAGTACCCGCTCAGCCATGCCGACCTGGCTCGGGCGCTGCGACTCTGGCCCGACCTGGCCCCTTTCTCGGCACCATTGCTCGAGCAGTACGTTGCGGTTCATCCAGGCTTCCAGCGATTCAGCTTCGACCAGGGGCGGGTCACCTTGACCTTGCTCATCGGTGATGTACTGGAGCAACTGCCACTGCTGGAGGCCTCGGTCGACGTCTGGTTCCTCGATGGTTTCGCGCCCGCGAAAAACCCCGATATGTGGACCCCGGAGCTGTACGCGCAGCTGGCGCGACTATCGGGACCAGGTACCACGCTGGCGACCTTCACCACCACCGGCTGGGTGCGGCGCGGTTTGATCGCCGCGGGCTTCAAGATGAAGAAAGTGCCCGGCATCGGCAAGAAATGGGAAGTCATGCACGGTGAATTCCTGGGCTGCCCCGTCGACCAGCCGGTGCCGCTACCGGTGCCGCCCTGGTATGCCTGTCCACCCGTCCTGGGCGGCCCGCGCGAGGCATTGGTGATCGGCGCCGGCCTGGCGGGCAGTGCCACGGCCGCCAGCCTCGCCGCGCGTGGCTGGCAGGTCAGCGTGCTGGAACGCCACGACGCCCCGGCGCAAGAAGCGTCGGGCAACCCGCAGGGTGTGTTGTATCTCAAGCTTTCGGCGCATGGGACGGCCTTGTCGCAGTTGATCCTGGCAGGTTTCGGCTATACCCGCCGTTGGCTCGAACGCCTGCAGCGCGGGCACGACTGGGATGCCTGCGGTGTGCTGCAGCTCGCCTTCGACGACAAGGAGGCGGCGCGCCAGGCCAGGCTGGCCGAGGCCTTCGATGCCACCTTGCTGCAGGTCCTGGATCGCCCACAGGCCGAAGCCATTGCCGGTGTCGAGCTGGCGAGCGGCGGGCTGTATTACCCAGAGGGCGGCTGGGTCCATCCACCGGCCTTGTGTCGGGCACAGTTGCGGCATCCGCGCATTCGCCTGCTCACCCATCAGGAGGTGGTGGAACTGCGTCGGGTCGATAGCGGCTGGCAAGCCTGGGCGGGTGATCGGCTGCTGGCCAGCGCGCCGCTGGTCATCTTGGCGGGTGCTGCCGACGTGCGTCGTTTCGCGCCTTGCGCCGCATTGCCCCTCAAGCGTATCCGCGGGCAGATCACCCGGCTGCCGGCCAACGATGGCAGCCGGGCCTTGGCTACCGTGGTCTGCGCCGAGGGTTACGTGGCGCCGGCCATGGCCGATGAACATACCCTGGGGGCGAGTTTCGACTTCCACAGTGACGACCTGACCCCGACAGAAGCCGAGCATCGGGGCAACCTCGGGCTCTTGCGAGAGATTTCCGAAGACCTGGCGCGGCGCCTCCAGGTGGATGCCATGGACCCTGCCGGTATCGAAGGGCGCGCGGCGTTTCGCTGCACCAGTCCTGATTACCTGCCGATCGTCGGTCCCCTGGCGGATTCGACGCGGTTCGCCGAGGCCTATGCCGTATTAGGCAAGGATGCGCGGCAGGTGCCAGGTACCCCGTGCCCTTGGCTAGAGGGTTTGTATGTGAATACGGGGCATGGATCGCGAGGATTGATCACCGCGCCTTTGAGTGGAGAGCTGATTGCCGCATGGATCAGTGGGGAGCCGTTGCCGGTATCGAGGGCAGTGGCACAGGCGTGCCATCCGAACCGGTTCATGTTGCGCGAGGTGATTCGCGGCGCGCGGAGGTAAGGGGATAGCGAGTTGGGCCAACGGTATCCCTTAGGCGTGTATTCCTTCGGCGACCGCGTTGGATGAGCGATCTTTATTGCCAGGCGAGGCCTGCGGCCTCGATCGGGGGCGGTCCGGCGTTCCGGCAAGCCCCCTCACCACCGGGATCTGCCTTGGCCAGGCCACCCGGTATAACCGGAGCATCCAGCACAGTTCAGGTCCTTCAGCGTGGATCAGGCATAAGCATTCGTTTCACACGCAGCCTTGCGCAAAACCGGTGGCGAGGGGCTTGCCGGGACGCCGGACCGCCCCGATCGAGGCCACAGGCCTCGCCTGGCGATAAAGATCGCTCAACCAACGCGATCGCCGGGAGTTGCACTAAACGTACCTACGCACTCTTCACTTCCCCCCGCTCACTCAACCCACGCACCACAACCGCTCACCCCATATAACAAATTGATATAAAACCCTCACCAACCTCACAGGTCAGTTCCTAAGTGCCCTTTTTCTGGGCACCTCCCCAACGGCAAAACCGGTAAGGACTTATGTGCGGAATAGCAGGTGAATTACGTTTTACCCCGATCGATCAATCCCCCCGTCCAGCGGACCTGGCGGCAGTAGAGCGGATAACCCATCATCTGGCACCTCGCGGCCCTGACGCTTGGGGCTTCCACAGCCAGGGACCGATCGCTTTCGGTCACCGGCGCCTGAAGATCATGGATCTGTCCGACGGCTCGGCACAACCCATGGTCGACAACCCGCTAGGCCTGTCGATGGCCTTCAACGGCGCGATCTACAACTTCCCCGAGTTGCGTCAGGAACTCTTGGACCTGGGCTACACCTTCAACTCCGAGGGTGATACCGAGGTGTTGCTCAAGGCCTACCACGCCTGGGGCGAGGCGATGCTGCCCAAGCTCAACGGCATGTTCGCCCTGGCCATCTGGGAGCGTGACAGCCAACGCCTGTTCCTCGCCCGCGACCGCCTCGGCGTGAAGCCGCTGTACCTGTCGCGCAACGGCGAACGCCTGCGCTTCGCCTCCACCCTGCCCGCGCTGCTAAAGGGCGGGGACATCGACCCGATGCTCGATCCGGTGGCACTGAACCACTACCTGAACTTCCATGCCGTGGTCCCGGCGCCGCGCACCCTGCTGGCGAACGTGCAGAAGCTCGAGCCCGGCACCTGGATGCGCATCGACCGCCATGGCCAGGTCGAACGCAAGACCTGGTGGCAGCTTGAATACGGTCCGCGCCCGGAAGAGCGCGAGCTGGGCCTGGAAGACTGGACCACCCGCGTGCTCGACGCCACTCGCGATGCCGTGGCGATTCGTCAGCGCGCCGCGGTGGACGTTGGAGTACTGCTCTCCGGCGGCGTCGACTCGAGCATGCTGGTCGGCCTGCTGCGCGAAGTCGGCATGGACGACCTGTCGACCTTCTCGATCGGCTTTGAAGATGCTGGTGGCGAGCGCGGCGACGAGTTCCAGTACTCAGACCTCATCGCCCGTCACTACGGCACCCGCCATCATCAGCTGCGCATCGCCGAGCACGAGATCATCGACCAGTTGCCCGCCGCCTTCCGCGCGATGAGCGAGCCGATGGTCAGCCACGACTGCATCGCCTTCTACCTGCTCTCGCGGGAAGTGGCCAAGCACTGCAAAGGCGTGCAGAGCGGCCAGGGCGCCGATGAACTGTTCGCCGGCTATCACTGGTACCCGCAGGTCGATGGCGCGAAGGATGCCTTTGCCGCCTACCGCGACGCGTTCTTCGACCGCAGCTATGACGAATACAAGGACACCGTCCAGGCTCCCTGGCTGGTCGACCATGACGCGGCCGGCGATTTCGTCCGCGAACATTTCGCCCGACCCGGCGCCACCGACGCGGTGGACAAGGCTCTGCGCCTGGACAGCACCGTGATGCTGGTCGACGACCCGGTCAAGCGCGTGGACAACATGACCATGGCCTGGGGCCTGGAAGCGCGCACGCCGTTCCTCGACTATCGCTTGGCAGAGCTGTCCGCGCGGATCCCTGCTCGCTTCAAGCTGCCCGACGGCGGCAAGCACGTACTCAAGGAAGCCGCGCGCCGCGTCATCCCGCACGAAGTGATCGACCGCAAGAAGGGATACTTCCCGGTGCCTGGCCTCAAGCATCTGGAAGGCGCGACCCTGAACTGGGTGCGCGAGCTGCTGACCGACCCGAGCCAGGATCGCGGCCTGTTCAATCCGGCCATGGTCGACCGTCTGCTCAGCAACCCGCACGGTCAGCTCACCCCCCTGCGCGGTTCCAAGCTGTGGCAGCTGGCGGCACTGAACCTGTGGCTCAGCGAACAAGGAATCTGATCGATGAAAGCCCACGCATCCGCCTACGGCCAGCGCCTGCTGCGCGGACAGACGCCATCCTACGAACGTCTCCAGGCGCGCCTGGCAGAGGATGGCAGCGAGCCGCATGACCAACCGCGTGCCTTGCATTGTGGCTGGGGCCGCCTGTTGATCGGGCATACCTACCCGAATCCCGCGCACCTGGCCGAGGCGTTGCAGCAGGAGGCCCCGGGCGAGCGTGATATCGCGCTGTACGTGGCCGCGCCGCAAGTGCTGCTGGCCCAGGCGCCGCACCAGCTGTTTCTCGACCCTTCCGACACCTTGCGCCTGTGGTTCTCCGACTATCGTCCGGCGCAGCGGGTATTCCGCGGCTTCCGTATCCGTCGCGCGCAGGCGGAGGCGGACTGGCAGGCGATCAACACCTTGTACCAGGCGCGTGGCATGTTGCCGGTCAATCCGGAGCTGGTCACGCCCCGCCACCTGGGTGGCCCGGTGTACTGGCTGGCCGAGGACGAAGACACCGGCGCGGTCATCGGCAGTGTCATGGGCCTGAACCACAGCAAGGCGTTCGACGACCCGGAACACGGCAGCAGCCTGTGGTGCCTGGCGGTCGATCCGCAGTGCAGCCGTCCCGGTGTCGGCGAGGTGTTGGTGCGCCATCTGGTCGAGCATTTCATGAGCCGCGGCCTGGCCTACCTCGACCTGTCGGTGCTGCATGACAATCGCCAGGCCAAGCGCCTGTACACCAAGCTCGGTTTTCGCAACCTGCCGACCTTCGCGGTCAAGCGCAAGAACGGCATCAACCAGCCGCTGTTCCTCGGTCCCGGCCCCGAGGCCGGGCTCAACCCTTATGCGCGCATCATCGTCGACGAGGCTTACCGCCGAGGCATCGATGTGCAGGTGGACGATGCCAGCGCGGGTCTGTTCACCTTGAGTTTCGGCGGGCGTCGGGTGCGTTGCCGGGAATCGCTGAGCGACCTGACCACGGCCGTCAGCATGACCCTGTGCCAGGACAAGAGCCTGACCCAGAAAGTGTTGCAGGCCGCGGGACTCCTGGTACCGGCCCAGCAGTTGGTAGGCAATGCCGACGACAACCTGTCCTTCCTCGAGGAACACGAGGCCGTGGTGGTCAAGCCGCTGGACGGTGAGCAAGGCCAAGGCGTGGCGGTCAACCTGACCACGCTGGAGGCGATCAACCAGGCTATCGAGCAGGCCCGACGCTTCGACAGCCGAGTCTTGCTGGAGAGCTTCCACGCGGGTTTCGACCTGCGCATCGTGGTCATCAACTACGAAGTCGTGGCCGCGGCCATCCGTCACCCTGCCCAGGTCATCGGTGATGGCTCCCATACCATCAAGGCGTTGATCGAAGCCCAGAGCCGACGTCGCCAGGCGGCCACGGGGGGCGAAAGCCGCATTCCCATGGATGATGAAACCCAGCGCACCCTGCAGGACGCTGGCCTGGACTACGACAGCGTGCTGCCTGCCGGACAGCTCCTGGCCGTGCGTCGTACGGCCAATCTGCATACCGGGGGTACCCTGGAAGACGTCACCGAACGCCTGCATCCGGTACTCGCCGATGCAGCCATACGTGCCGCACGCTCCCTGGATATCCCCGTGGTGGGCCTGGACCTGATGGTAAAAGCCGCCGACCAGCCCGATTACGTGATCATCGAAGCCAATGAGCGCGCCGGACTGGCCAACCATGAACCGCAACCTACCGCCGAGCGCTTCGTCGACCTGCTGTTTCCGCACAGTCGGCAGATGGCGTGAGTCGGGAGGCCCTGGATCTTCCGTGGTCGCCCTCGACCCCATGATGAAACCGCTGACCCGGCCAGGTACGTCGTCGTTGACGCCGATGAACGTACCGACGGGCTGGCCTACGATGAACCACAATCCGCCGCCGAATGCCTTGTCGATCTGCTGTTTCCGCACGGTCGCCAAGTGGCGTGAGTCGGGAGACCCTGGATCCTCCGTGGTCGTCCTCGATCCCATGATGAAACCGCTGACCCGGCCAGGTACGTCGTCGTTGACGCCGATGAACATACCGACGGGCTGGCCTACGATGAACCACAATCCGCCGCCGAATGCCTTTTCGTTCTGCTGTTTCCGCACAGTCGCCAAGTGGCGTGAGTCGGGAGACCCTGGATCTTCCGTGGTCGCCCTCGACCCCATGATGAAACCGCTGACCCGGCCAGGTACGTCGTCGTTGACGCCGATGAACATACCGACGGGCTGGTCAATCATGGGCTACAACTCAGCGTCGAGTGCTTCGTCGACCCACTGTTTCCGCACGGTCGGCAGATGGCGTGAGTCGGGAGGTCGTGGATCTTCCGTGGAGGCCCTCGACCCCATGATGAAACCGCCAATTCGGCAAGGTACGTCGTCGTTGACGCCGATGAACGTACCGGCGGGCTGGCCTACGATAAACCACAATCCGCCGCCGAATACCTTGTCGACCTGCTGTTTCCGCGCAGTCGGCAGATGGCGTGAGTCGGGAGGCCCTGGATCTTCCGTGGTCGCCCTCGATCCCATGATGAAACCGCTGACCCGGCCAGGTACGTCGTCGTTGACGCCGATGAACGTACCGGCGGGCTGGCCTACGATGAACCACAATCCGCCGCCGAATGCCTTGTCGATCTGCTGTTTCCGCGCAGTCGGCAAGTGGCGTGAGTCGAGAGACCCTGAATCTCTTGTGGTCGTTCTCGACCGACTGGTAAAGCCGCCGACCCGCTCGAGCACGTCATCCTTGAAGCCCATGATGGCTCGGGCAGGTCAACCCTGAACGCAACCCAACGCCGAACGTCCTGTCGACTTGTGGTTTGCACAGTCGACAGGTGGCGTGACCCGAGGAGCGCACATGTCTGAACAACCCCTTGAACCGGATCTGGACTACCTGCAGAAAGTCCTTCTGGAAATGCTTGCCATCCCCAGCCCCACCGGCTTTACCGACACCATCGTGCGATATGTCGCCGAGCGCCTGGAAGAACTGGGTATCCCCTTCGAACTTACCCGACGCGGGACCATCCGCGCGACGCTCAAAGGCCGCCAGAGCTCGCCGGACCGTGCGGTTTCCGCTCACCTGGACACCATTGGCGCGAGCGTGCGCCAAGTGCTCGACAACGGTCGTCTGGCGTTGTCGCCGGTGGGTTGCTGGTCCAGCCGCTTCGCCGAGGGCAGCCGGGTCAGCGTCTTCACCGACACCGGCGTCTACCGCGGTAGCGTGTTGCCGCTGATGGCCAGCGGACATGCCTTCAACACCGCGATCGACCAGATGCCGATCAGTTGGGAACATGTGGAAGTCCGCCTGGACGCCTACTGCGCCACTCGCGCCGACTGCGAGTCGCTGGGCATCAACATCGGTGATTTCGTGGCCTTCGATCCCTTGCCCGAGTTTACCGAGAGCGGTCACATCAGTGCCCGCCACCTGGATGACAAGGCCGGCGTCGCGGCGCTGCTGGCGGCGCTCAAGGCCGTGGTGGAAAGTGGACGCCCGCCGCTGATCGACTGCCATCCGCTGTTCACCATCACCGAGGAAACCGGATCCGGCGCCGCGGGGGCCCTGCCCTGGGACGTCAGCGAGTTCGTCGGTATCGACATCGCGCCGGTCGCGCCTGGCCAGGCGTCCAGTGAACATGCGGTGAGCGTGGCGATGCAGGATTCGTCCGGTCCGTACGACTACCATCTCTCGCGTCACCTGTTGAAACTGGCCGGCGATCAGGACCTGCCGGTGCGCCGCGACGTGTTCCGCTACTACTTCAGCGACGCGCATTCGGCAGTGACCGCGGGCCATGATATCCGCACGGCGCTGGTGGCCTTCGGTTGCGACGCGACCCATGGATACGAGCGCACGCACATCGACAGCCTGGCCGCGTTGAGCCGCCTGTTGGCGGCCTACCTGCTCAGCCCGCCGGTCTTTGCCAGCGACTCGCACCCCTCCAGCACTTCGCTGGAGCGCTTCAGCCATCAACTGGAGCATGACGCGCAGATGGAGAGCGATACCCGTGTGCCGCCGGTCGACAGCCTGGTTGGAAACAAGAGCTGATTGCCTACACGCTCGGTGCAGGATTCGCGTAGCATGGACGGATCAATGGCCCTATCTGCACCGAGCGTATGCTGATTCCCTACGATCAACTCGAAGCCGAAACCCTCACCCGCCTGATCGAGGATTTCGTTACCCGTGATGGCACCGACAACGGTGACGACACGCCTCTGGAAACCCGCGTCCTGCGTGTGCGTCAGGCCCTGGCCAAGGGGCAGGCGTTCATTCTGTTCGACATGGACAGCCAGCAGTGCCAGTTGCTGGCCAAGCATGATGTGCCCAAGGAGTTGCTGGATTAGGCCTGGAGGGGATGTAAGGAGTGTGGTTCGGGGTTTCCACCGCTAGCGGGGGGCGCTCGCCACTGGGAATGCTAGAGCCGGTGGCAAGCGGGGCTCCGGTGGCGAGCGGTCCCCGGTGGCGAGCGGGCTTGCCCCGCGATCGAGGCCGAAGGACTCGCCTGGCAATACACGATACCCATTCGACCCGATAGCCGTGGTCATGCAGGTCCCTGATAGCCGTGGATACGCAGCCCACTCTTATAACCCATGGGATATGCAGCACCTCTACCCCCCCACCTCACCCCTCCGCCCCTCTTTCTC
>NZ_JAAMQM010000038.1 GCF_013523055.1 Pseudomonas capeferrum
CGCCCGCGCATACTCTTCATGGAAGATCACCTGCTGGCTGATGCTCAGGCCGCGACCGCCATCTTCCGGCTTCCAGCCCACGCCAACCCAGCCACCGGCGGCCAGTTCACGCTCCCAGGCCTTGCGCTCGGTGGGGAAGTTGTGTTCGTCACCGGGGCCGCCTCGGAAGCGCAGGGGGGCAAACTCACCCTGCAAGTGTGCCGCCAGCCAACTGGCGATCTCCTGGCGGAAGGCTTCGTCCGCACTGCTGAATCCGATTTTCATGCCAGCTCTCCGAACAGGTGCGTCGCCAGGCGCTCGCGATGCCATGCCGGGGTCCCGAGCAGTCGCTCGCTGGCCCTGGCGCGCTTGAAATAAAGGTGTGGGTCATATTCCCAGGTGAAGCCGACGCCGCCATGCAACTGGATGGATTCCGCCGCGCAGTGGAAGAACGCTTCACTGGCGTGGGCCTTCGCCGTGGCGGCAGCCGCCAGGAGCTCGGTGGCCACGCCAGGGTCGCCCTGCGGCGAGAGAGACTCGCGCGCGACACAGGCTGCGTACCACACCGCCGAACGGGCACATTCGACCTGCAGCATCATGTCGGCGCAGCGGTGCTTGATGGCCTGGAAACTGGCGATCGAGCGGCCGAACTGGCGCCGTTCGGCGGTGTAGGCCAGGGTCAGCTCCAGCACCTGCTGGGCGCCTCCGAGCTGCTCGGCGGCCAGGCCGATGGCGCCTATGCGCTGAGCATCGCGCAACAGCGGCCAGGCCTGGCCGGCGGCGCAAAGCAGCTGTGCATCGCTGGCCTGGACGTGACGCAGTTCGATCCGCGCCAGACGCCGGGTCTGGTCCAGGGTCGGCAGCGCAATGCGCAACAGGCCCGGTGTATCGGCGGGCAAGGCGAACAGGCTGATGCCCTGTTCGCCGACGCTGCCGGGGCTGCGCGCGGCGATCAGCAACAGGTCGGCCTGGGCACCATCGATGACATAGGCATGAGCGCCTTCAAGCAGGTAGCCGCCCGCGCGCGGCACGGCCTGGACCTGCACCTGCTCGGCCTCCAGGCCGCACGCCAGAGTGGCGTGGGTCTGGCCACCGGCAATCGCGCCTAGCCAGCGCGCCTGCAGGGCAGGGTTGTCGGCCAGCAGCAGCGCGGGGGTGGCCAGGCAAGCGCTGGCGAACAGCGGCGAGCCGAGCAGAAAACGCCCGCACTGCTCGAGCAGCACGGCCAGGTCGACGAAGCCCAGGCCCATGCCGCCGTGGGCCTCGGGCACCATGAGGGCGGGCCAGTACAGCTCTTGGCCGATGCGTCGGCACAGCTCGGGATCGTAGTCATCGGCACGGCACATGGCTGCGCGCACCGCGTGCGAATCGCTGGCCTGGGCGAGGAATCGCTCGGCGCTGTCGCGAATCATCAACTGTTCCTGGGTGAAGGCGAACTCCATGGGGTCGTCTCTTGCTGGGCGGATGGATAACCCGACTCTAGGGCGGCCACCTGGTCGACGAATCATTGAAACGGACTAGTCCCGCGTCCCCCTGCGGCGCGCGTCGCGCTTAGTCTCAACGGACGATGAGGGTTGCGCCGCCGCTGAGCACAATGGTCCCCAGGCAACGACTTGAGCCAGGAGGAACATGGGCATGATCGACATTCGCGGTTTGAGCTACTTCGTCTCGCAGATCGAGAACCTCAGCCAGTGGCAACGCTATGCCGAGGATGTCCTTGGCATGCAGGTCCAGCCGGCCCCCGGCGGGGGTCTGTACGTGAAGATGGACGAACGGCCCTACCGCATGCTGGTAGTCGAAGGCGACGCGCCGCGTTACCTGGCCAGCGGCTGGGAGCTGGGCTCGCAACAGGCGTTCCAGAACGCCTTGCAGCACCTGGAACGCTGTGGCGTGGCCTGGCAGCAAGGCAGTGCCGAGGCCATCGACCAGCGTGGCGTACAGGAACTGGTGACGGTCATCGACCCGTCCGGCAACCGCCATGAACTGAGCTGGGGCCATCGCTCCGACTGCCAGGCCTTCGTTTCGCCACAAGGGGTACCGCGCTTCGTCACGGGTGACATGGGACTCGGACACACCGTGCTGCCGGCGCCCGACTTCGACGCCACGCTGGCTTTCGCCAAGGACGTGCTCGGCTTCGGCCTGTCGGACATCTTCAACTTCCGCCCCGACCCGTCGGCGCCAGCGGTGCGTATCCACTTCCTGCATTGCCGCAATGCCCGTCACCACAGCCTGGCCTTGGCCGAGTACCCGGTGCCGTCCGGCTGCGTGCACGTGATGGTCGAGGTGGACTCGATGACCGAGGTCGGCCGCGCCCATGACCGTTTGCTGGCCAGCGGTGGGCAGCTGTCGGCCACCCTGGGCCAGCACCTCAACGATCAGATGACCAGTTTCTACATGAAGACGCCGTCCGGTTTCGACCTGGAATACGGCTATGGCGGGTTGCAGGTCGACTGGGCCGAACACTCGGCCTTCGAGTTCACCCGCGTGAGCATCTGGGGGCACGACTTTTCGGTCGGTCGCCAGCAAGGAGCCTGAACATGAACAAACAACTGACAGCGGCCGACGCGGTCGCCCAGCTGCGCGACGGGATGACCATCGGCTTCGGCGGCTGGGGGCCTCGGCGCAAGCCGATGGCGCTGGTGCGCGAGATCCTCCGCTCGCCGCTCAAGGACCTGACCGTGGTGGCCTACGGCGGCCCGGAAGTCGGCATGCTGTGCGCCGCCGGCAAGGTGCGCAAGCTGGTCTTCGGCTTCGCCACACTCGACGCCATCCCCCTCGAACCCTATTACCGCAAGGCCCGCGAGGCCGGTGAGCTGGAGCTGATGGAGCTGGACGAGGGCATGTTCCAATGGGGGCTGCGCGCGGCCGGCATGCGCCTGCCGTTCCTGCCCACCCGCTGCGGCCTGGCCACCGATGTGACGCGCCTCAATCCGTCGCTCAAGACAGTCCGTTCGCCCTATGACGATGGCGAGGTGCTGCTGGCGATGCCGGCGCTGAACCTGGACGTGGCCTTCTTGCACGTAAATGTCGCCGACCGCCTGGGCAACTGCCTGGTAACCGGTCCGGACCCGTACTTCGACCACCTGTTCGCCCGCGCCGCCACGCAGTGCTTCGTCTCGTGCGAGCGCCTGGAGGAGCGCCTGGAGCTGGATGCCGAACAGGCCCGTTTCAATACCTTCGAGCGCTACCTGGTGAGCGGCGTGGTGCACGCGCCGCTCGGTGCCCACCCTACCTCCTGCCCCTCGGACTACGGCTGGGACCTGGAGCACCTCAAGCACTACGTCGCCAGCAGTCAGCAAGAGAACGGCTGGGACACCTACGTCCAGACCTACGTGGCCGGCGGTGAGCAGGCCTATCAAACGCACAACGGCGGTGCCGTGCGCATGGGCGCCTTGCCCTTACCGGTGTTCTGAGGAGTACGAAGCATGCCTGCCACCTGTGATTTCACCCTGGCCGAACTGATGATCGTCGCCGCCGCCGAAGCCTGGCGCGGCAATGGCGAGGTCATTGCCTCGGGCCTTGGCGTGATCCCGCGTCTTGGCGCGAGCCTGGCCAAGCTCAGCCATAGTCCCGAACTGCTGATGACCGACAGCGAGGCGTTCCTGGTCGAGGAACCGCTGCCGCTGGGCCCGCGTGGCGAGCACGTCGCGCGCTACAGCGGCTACATGTCCTTCGAACGGGTCTTCGAGTGTGTCTGGGGCGGTCGCCGCCACGCGATGATCGGGCCGACCCAGATCGACCGCTGGGGGCAGACCAACCTGTCCTGCGTCGGCGACTACCACAAGCCCAAGACCGCCATCCTTGGCGTGCGCGGCCTGCCCGGCAACAGCATCAACCACATCAACTCGTTCTTCGTGCCCAGCCACAACACCCGGGTGTTCGTCAGCGGCGAGGTGGACATGGTCTCGGGCGTGGGCTTCAAGGCCGAACGTTGGCCAGAAGGCGTGCGCCGCGACCTGATGGATATCCGCCAGGTGATCACCGACCTGTGCACGCTGGACTTCGACGGGCCGCAGCGCGCCGTGCAGGTGCGCACCTTGCATCCCGGGGTGAGCTTCGACGAGGTGCAGGACAAGACCGGCTTCCCGCTGCTCACGTCCGCGCACCTGCGCGAGACCGCGCACCCCACTGCCGAACAACTGGCGCTGATCCGCCGACTGGACCCCCACGACCTGCGCGCCGCGGCGATCAAGGGCAACCCGCCTGGCATCCGTGCGGCCTGAGGAGTCGATCATGAACAGCAGCGACAGCCCGTTCGTCGTCCGCCAGGACAATGCGGTCTATGAGACACAAACCCCGGTGCTCTATGACGTGGCCGACGGCATCGCCACGCTCACGCTCAATCGACCGGACTTCAATAACGCGCAGAATTCGCAGATGACCTACGCCCTGGACGCGGCGTTTCGCCAGGCGGTCGACGATGACAGCGTCAAGGTCATCGTGCTGCGCGGCAACGGACGGCACTTCTCGGCGGGGCACGACATCGGCACGCCAGGGCGCGATATCGACAAGCCGTTCGAGCGCGCGCACCTGTGGTGGGACCATACCAACAAGCCTGGCGGCGAGCAGCTGTATGCCCGCGAACAGGAGGTCTACCTGGGGATGTGCAGGCGCTGGCGCGAGGTGCCCAAGCCGACCATCGCCATGGTCCATGGCGCCTGCGTCGCGGGCGGGCTGATGCTGGCCTGGGTGTGCGACCTGATCGTCGCCAGTGAAGACGCCTTCTTCCAGGACCCGGTCGTGCGCATGGGTATTCCAGGGGTCGAGTACTTTGCCCATCCCTATGAGCTGAACCCGCGCATCGCCAAGGAATTCCTCTTCTGTGGCGAACGCATGAGTGCCGCGCGGGCGTTCCAGATGGGCATGGTCAACCGCGTGGTGCCACGCGACGAACTGGAAGCGGCGACCTACGCGCTGGCCGTGGGCATTGCCCGCCAGCCACGCATGGGCCTGGCGCTGACCAAGCAGGCGATCAACCACGTCGAAGACCTGCAGGGCAAGCGCACGGCGATGGAGGCGGCATTTGCCTGGCATCAGTTCGCCCATGCGCACAACGAACTGCTTTCAGGCGACAAGCTGGGCGGCTTCGACGCCAAGGGCATGGCCCAGGCCAACAAACAGGCGACGCGGCCAGAAGGCGGCAACCCGTGAGCCGCTGGTTGTACACACCGCTGACCGAAGCGCTGGGCTGCCGCTATCCCATCGTGCAGACCGCCATGGGCTGGGTCTCCGACGCGGGGCTGGTGATCGCGACGACCCAGGCGGGCGGCTTCGGCTTCCTGGCCGGGGCGACCATTGCCGCCGACGCGCTGGAAGGCGAGATCATCAAGGTGATCGACGCCACGGGCGGCAGCCACTTCGGCCTGAATTTTCATATGTTCCAGGACAACGCCGCACAATGCGTCGACCTGGCCATCCGTTATCGCCTTCGCGCCGTCAGCTACGGACGCGGACCGGACGCGCAGACCATCGGCCGCTTCAAGGCGGCGGGGGTGCTGTGCATTCCCACCGTCGGCGCCCTCAAGCACGCGCTCAAGGCCCAGCAGCTGGGCGCCGACCTGATCACCCTGCAGGCCGGCGAGGGCGGCGGCCATACCGGTGGCGTTCCTGGCTCGATCCTGTTGCCGCAGGTATTGGCGGCGGTGCGAGTGCCGGTGATCGCCGCCGGAGGACACTCCACCGGGCGCGGCCTGGCCGCGGTACTCGCGGCAGGGGCCAGCGGCATCGCCATGGGCACGCGCTTCCTGATGACCCGCGAATCACCCACCCCAGCGACCACCCTGGAACGCTACCTGAAGGTCGCCGACCCGCAGCAGGTGCGGGTCACCACGGCGGTGGACGGCATGCGCCACCGGATGATCGAGAACCCCTTCATCAACCGTCTCGAGCAGGCAGGACCCTTTGGCCGCCTGCGCATCGCCCTGGGCAGCGCCTGGCACTGGAAACAGCAGACCGGCATGAGCCTGGCGCATATGGGTGGGGTGTTCCTGCGCTCGTTGCGCGAGGACCCGTCGACCCTTGCCCAGGTAGTCATGGCCGCCAACCAGCCGGTCCTGCTGCAGCGTTCGATGGTCGACGGCCTTCCGGACGACGGCATCCTGCCGAGCGGGCAGGTGGCGGCCGCGATCGATGAACTGCTGAGCTGCCGCGAGGTGATCGAAGGGATCGCCGCCGAAGCGGAGCAGTGCCTGGACGCCTTGCTTGCCCGGTGTCCGGCCCACGCCTGCGCATCACCCCAAGACAGCCTTGCCCCGAGTGGAGAACTCTTGTGAACCAGGCCTTTACTACCCAGTTGCACCAAGGAATCGCCGAGCTGGTGATCGACAAGCCGCCGGTCAATGCGCTCGACAGCCAGCAATGGCGTGCCCTGGCGGCAGAAATCAATGCCCTTGGGGCCGACCCCGAGGTGCGGGTGATCGTCATCCGCGCAGAGGGCCGTGGCTTCTGCGCCGGTGTCGACATCAAGGAGCTGGACGCGCATCCCGAGCGCATCGTCGAGGTCAACGCCGGCAACTACGAAACCTTCAAGGCCGTGCACCGCAATCCGGTGCCGGTGATCGTCGCCGTGCACGGTTTCGTCCTGGGCGGCGGCATCGGCATCACCGGGGCGGCCGACATCGTCGTCGCCGCCGACTGCGCGACCTTCGCCCTGCCGGAGGTGGACCGCGGCGCCATGGGCGGCGGTGCTCACTTGCAGCGTCTGTTCCCGGTGCAGAAGGTGCGTTACCTGTTCTTCACCGGCGCCAGCATCGGCGCGCGCGAGGCCCAGGCCTACGGCTTCATCGAGCGCGTGGTGCCCAAGGAGCGGTTGCGCGAAACGGCCCTCGAAATCGCCGCGCACATCGCCGCCAAGAGCCCGGGGATGATCCGCATCGCCAAGGAGGCGCTCAACGGCATCGAGGACGGCAACCTGGAAGACAAGTACCGCTGGGAGCAGGGCTTCACCCTGCAGGCCTACACCAGCCCCGACTCGGCGGAAACCCGTAGGGCGTTCGTCGAGAAACGCGATGCGAAATTCTGAGGGAGCGCCATGCAACTGACCTATACCCCCAAGCAGCAGGCCTTCCGTGCCGAGGTACGGACGTGGCTGGCGGACAACCTGCCGCGCCAGCCCCTGGCCAGCTATGACACCCGCGAAGGCTTCGAGGAGCACCGCGCCTGGGAGGCGAAACTGTTCGAGAGCCGCTGGTCGATGGTGATGTGGCCGGCCGAGCTGGGCGGGCGTGGCTGCGACCTGATCGAATGGCTGATCTTCGAGGAGGAGTACTACGGCGCCGGTGCGCCGATGCGCGTCAACCAGAATGGCCAGCTGCTGCTGGGGCCGACCCTGATGGAGTTCGGCACGCCCGAGCAGAAGCGCCGTTTCCTGCCGCGCATGGCCGCCAGCGCCGACATGTGGGCCCAGGGTTGGTCGGAGCCCAACGCCGGCTCCGACATGGCGGCGATCACCAGCAAGGCCCTGCTCGACGGCGACCACTATGTGCTCAACGGCCAGAAGACCTGGTCGACCCGGGCGATCTTCGCCGACTGGCTGTTCGGCCTGTTCCGCAGTGAACCCGGCTCCAGCCGTCACCATGGCCTGTCCTTCCTGATGGTGCCTCTGGACGCGCCAGGGGTGAGTATCCGGCCGATCAAGGCGCTCAACGGCAAGGACGCGTTCGCCGAGGTGTTCTTCGACGATGTCCGGGTACCGCTGGCCAACCGCATTGGCGCCGAGGGCCAGGGCTGGCATGTGGCAATGGCCACCGCCGGTTTCGAGCGCGGGCTGCTGCTGCGCTCGCCGGCGCGCTTCCAGCACACCGCGCGCAAGTTGGTGGAGCTGTTCAAGGCGCATCCTGAAAGCGCCGGGCGCGATCCGGGGCTGGGTGACGCGGTACTCGACTGCTGGATGGGCGCCGAAGCCTATGCGCTGTCGGCCTATCACACGGTCGGACGGCTGGGCCGGGGCGAGCAGATCGGTGCCGAGTCGAGCATCAACAAGATCATCTGGTCGGAGCTCGACCTGAAGATGCACGAAACCGCCATGCGCCTGCTCGGCGCACGCGGCGAGCTGCTGGCCCGCGCGCCCGCGGCGGGGGATGCGGCCGGCTGGCTGGAAGGATTCCTGTTCGCCCAGTCGGGGCCTATCTACGCCGGGACCAACGAGATTCAGCGCAACATCATTGCCGAGCGCATGCTCGGCCTGCCGAAGTAAGGACCAGGCCATGGACTTCACCTTTACCGATGACCAGCTGGCGTTTCGCGAAGCCATCAGCCGTTTCCTGATGACCGAGGCCGCGCCGGAGATGCTCCGGGAAATCTGGGAAACCGACGCCGGGCGTTCGCCGGACCTGCGCAACCGTATCGCCGCCCAGGGCCTCACCGCGCTGTCGGTGCCCGAAGCCGAAGGCGGGCTGGGCATGGACGATGTGGCCTGGGCCCTGATGACCCAGGAGCTGGGCTACTACGCCATCCCCGATTCCCTGGCCGACACCGCCTATGTGGCCGCCGGTCTGCTGGCCGGCCTGGACCCGGCACACCCGGCCCGCGCCGAGCTGCTGCCACGCATCGCCGAGGGCAGCCTGCGTCTGGCGATCAGCCATGCTATCAACCCTTTGGTCAGCGATGCGCAACTGGCCGAAGTGCTGATCCTGCCCGCGGGCGATGACCTGCACCTGGTGCCTCGCGCCGCGGTCGATGTGCAGGCCAACCCCAGCATCGACGCCTCGCGACGCCTCGGCCTGGTGAGCTGGACCCCCGGCCCGCAGACCCTTCTGGCCAGTGGCGAGGAGGGCCGCCGCCTGCAGGCGCAACTGCTCGACCGCGGCGCGTTGTCGGTGGCCGGCCAACTGCTCGGCCTGGCCCAGCGCATGCTCGACCTGTCGGTGGACTATGTGGCCCAGCGCAAGCAGTTCGGCAAGCCGATCGGTAGTTTCCAGGCGGTCAAGCATCACCTGGCCGACGTCGCCCGGCAGATCGAGCAGGCCAAGCCGGTGCTGTACCGCGCCGCGCATGGCCTGGCCCACGGCGAGCAAGGCGCCTCGGTGTGGGTCTCGCAAGCCCGCCTGGCCTGTTGCGAGGCGAGCTGGCTGGCAGCGCGCAAAGGCATCCAGGTACATGGCGCGATGGGCTACACCTGGGAGGTCGACCTGCAGATGTTCATGAAGCGGGCCTGGGCGCTGGATGCGTCCTGGGGCGACCGTGGCTTCCATAAATCCCGCGTCGGCGCATACCTGTTCGCCGACGGCGCCCGGCTCGGCCCGGGGCACACCTTCGAGGACGTGAACCATGCCTGAAGCTTATATCGTCGACGCGCTGCGCAGCCCGACCGGCAAACGCAAGGGTGCATTGGCCGACGTCCATGCCATCGACCTGGGCGCGCATGTGCTCAAGGCCCTGGTGGCACGCAATGTCATCCCCGCCGAAGACTACGACGACGTGATCTTTGGCTGTGTCGACACCATCGGCGCGCAGGCCGGTGACATCGCCCGCACCAGCTGGCTCGCCGCCGGTCTGCCACTGTCGGTGCCCGGCACCACGGTGGACCGCCAGTGCGGCTCCTCGCAGCAAGCCTTGCATTTTGCCGCCCAGGCGGTGATGAGCGGCACCCAGGATGTGATCGCGGTAGGCGGCGTGCAGACCATGACGCGCATCCCGATCGCCTCGGCGATGCTGGCCGGGCAGCCCTTGGGCTTTGCCGATCCGTTCTGCGGCAGTGTCGGCTGGCGCAAGCGCTTCGGCGAGCAGCCGGTCAATCAGTTCTACGCCGCGCAACGGATCGCCGAGCATTGGCAGCTCGACCGCGAGCAGATGGAGGCCTTCGCCCTGGAGAGCCATCGGCGCGCGCTGGCGGCGATCGACAGCGGCCGGTTCGCGCGCGAGATCGTCAGCTGCCATGGCCTCGACCGGGACGAAACGCCGCGCCAGACCACGCTGGCGAAGATGGCCGAGCTGCAACCGGTGGATCCGCAATTCCCATCGATCACCGCCGCGGTTTCGAGCCAGACCTGCGATGCCTCGGCGGCCTTGCTGGTGGTGTCCGAAGCGGCGCTCAAGCGCTACGACCTGACACCCAGGGCACGCATCCATCACCTGACCGTGCTCGGCGACGACCCGATCTGGCACTTGACCGCGCCCATCGCCGCCACGCGTCGGGCCTTGCAGCGCACGGGCCTGCGCATGGCCGACATCGACCGGGTGGAAATCAACGAAGCCTTCGCCTCGGTGGTCATGGCCTGGAGCAAGGAGCTCGATTACGACCCGGCCTGTACCAACGTCAATGGGGGTGCCATCGCCCTCGGTCATCCGCTGGGCGCGACCGGCGCGCGGCTGATGACCACCTTGCTCAACGAACTGGAATGCAGCGGTGGCCGCTACGGCCTGCAGACCATGTGCGAAGGCGGTGGCCAAGCCAACGTCACGATCATCGAGCGCCTGTAGGGCGCCCCCTCAAGTCAAGCAGTCGAAGGAGTCAGACATGGCTATATGTGAAGGCCGCACGGTGATCATCACCGGTGCCGGCGGTGGGCTGGGCCGCGCCTATGCGCTGGCGTTCGCCGAGCAGGGCGCCAGGGTGGTGATCAACGATATCCGTGCCGAGGCCGCGCAGGACGTGGCCGGAGAGATTCTTGCCGCCGGTGGCCAGGCCATCGCCAACAGCGACGACATCACCACGCTGGACAGTGCCCAGCGCATCGTCGATGCCGCGCTCGAGGCGTTTGGCGAGGTGCATGTGCTGGTCAACAACGCCGGGGTGTTGCGCGATCGCATGTTCGTCAGCCTCACGGAAGAGGATTGGGACCTGGTGATGCGCGTGCACCTGAAAGGCCATTACTGCCTGGCGAACATCCTTGGCCGCCGCTGGCGCGACCTGGCCAAGGCCGGTACGCCGGTGGCCGGGCGCATCATCAATACCAGCTCCGGGGCGGGCCTGCAGGGCTCCATCGGCCAGTCCAACTACAGCGCGGCCAAGGGCGGCATCGCCGCGCTGACCCTGGTGCAGGCGGCGGAACTGGCGCGCTATGGCGTCACGGCCAACGCCTTGGCCCCGGCCGCGCGCACGGCGATGACCGAGAGCGCCATGCCCGAGGTGGTCAAGGCACCGCACGACGGCAGCTTCGATGCCTGGGCGCCGGAGAACGTCGCACCGCTGGTGGTGTGGCTGGGCAGCGTCGAGTCGGGGCAGGTCACCGGGCAGGTGTTCGAGAGCCAGGGCGGGCGGATTTCGCTCGCTGATGGCTGGCGCACCGGTACCACCCAGGACAAGGGTGGGCGCTGGCAGGTGCGGGAGATCGGCCCGGTGGTGGCGCAGATCCTGGCGCAGGCGCCGGTGGCGCAGAAGGTCTGGGGCAGCTAGGCCCCGCGCCGATCCCAGCCATGTGGACAACAGACCTCAGGAGAACATCCTTGTGAAGCAGGCACCCCCTTATGTACCCGGCCACCAATTGCTGGCCGGCAAGACCGTCTTGATCACCGCCGCCGCCGGCGCCGGGATCGGTTACTCGGCAGCCCGGCGCAGCGCCGAGGAAGGCTGTCGCGCCTTGATGATTTCCGACGTGCATCCGCGGCGTCTGGAAGAGGCGGTGGAACGTCTGAAGGCCGAGACCGGCCTGCAGGCGATTCATGGCCAGCTCTGCGACGTGACCAAGGAGGCCGAGGTGCAGGCTCTGGTCGAGCGCGCAGAAGACCTGCTGGGCGGCGTCGATGTGCTGATCAACAACGCCGGTCTCGGCGGCCAGAAGGCAGTGGTCGATATGAGCGACGAAGAATGGTCACGGGTACTGGACGTCACCCTGACCGGCACCTTCCGCATGACCCGTGCCATGCTCCCGCACATGCAGCGACGCGGCGCCGGGGCCATCGTCAACAATGCTTCGGTGCTCGGTTGGCGCGCGCAGAAGGAACAGGCGCATTACGCCGCCGCCAAGGCCGGGGTGATGGCCCTGACCCGTTGCAGCGCACTGGAGGCCGCGGAGCATGGCGTGCGGATCAACGCCGTGTCGCCGTCGATCGCCTTGCACGACTTTCTCAAGAAGGCATCCAGCGAGGCGCTGCTCGACAGCCTGGCCAGCCGGGAAGCGTTCGGGCGCGCCGCCGAGGTGTGGGAAGTCGCCAATGTGATGATGTTCCTGGCCAGTGACTATGCCTCCTACATGGTTGGCGAAGTCTTGTCGGTCAGTTCGCAACAGGCCTGAGGAGATTGCCATGAGTCATACCTTCAGTAGCGCCCAGGCGCTGCTGGCCGCCGAGGGCACCGACTTGGGTTGCAGCGAGTGGCTGACCATCAGCCAGGCGCGCATCGACCTGTTCGCCGAGGCCACGGGCGACCACCAGTGGATCCATGTCGATCCGGAGCGCGCCGCCAGCGGGCCGTTTGGCGCCTGTATCGCCCATGGCTACCTGACCCAGTCGCTGGTCAACCTGTTTCTGCCGCAACTGCTGACCCTCGAGAACATGGCGATGGGGGTCAATTATGGCAGTGACCGGGTGCGCTTCCCGGCGCCGGTGCCGGTCGGCTCGCGGGTACGCGGCCGTGGCCAGATCCTGCGCGCCGAGCCGCTGGGCGACAGCGTGCAGCTGGTCGTGCGGGTCAACGTCGAGGTCGAGGGCCAGGAGCGCCCAGGCTGCGTGATCGACACCATCAGCCGCTACACCTTCAACCCTCTTGCCGAGTGAGCCTGTCATGGACCTGAATGAAGCAGTCATCGTTGCCACCGCGCGTACCGCGCTGGCGAAGTCGTTCCGTGGATCCTTCAACGATACCGAGGCGCCGGTGCTCGGCGGCCACGTGATACGTGCCGTAGTCGAGCGTGCCGGGGTCGAACCCGAGGCGATCGAGGATGTGATCATGGGTGCTGCCGTGCAGCAAGGTACCCAGGCCTACAATATCGGCCGTCTGTGTGCCTATACCGGCGGCTTGCCGCACAGCGTGCCGGGCATGGCGGTGGACCGCATGTGCGCCTCGGGCCTGATGAGCATCGGCCTGGCCGCCAAGGGCATCATCAGTGGCGAGCTGAACATCGCCATCGGCGGCGGCGTGGAGTCGTTGTCGCTGACCCAGACCAAGCACAAGAACACCTACCGCGCCCAATCCCAGGCGGTGCTGGAGGTGATGCCGGACGCCTACATCCCCATGGTGGAGACCGCCGAGATCGTCTCGCG
Organism: Pseudomonas capeferrum; assembly: GCF_013523055.1. Classification (GTDB taxonomy): domain Bacteria; phylum Pseudomonadota; class Gammaproteobacteria; order Pseudomonadales; family Pseudomonadaceae; genus Aquipseudomonas; species Aquipseudomonas capeferrum_A. The sequence goes on from NZ_JAAMQM010000038.1 coordinate 13,120, forward strand.
TCGCTACGGCATCAGCCGCGCCGCGCAGGATGAGTATTCGCTGCACAGCCAGCTGCGCACGGCGGCGGCCCAGCGCGATGGACTGTTCGATGAGGAAATCGTCGAACTGGAGGTCGACAAGCTGACATTCGACAAGGACGGTCAGCCTGCCGGGCACGAGCGGGTACGGGTCGGTCGCGATGAGTGCAATCGCCCAGGCACGCGCCTGGAAGACCTGGCGGCGCTCAAGCCGGTGTGGAAGGACGGCAAGTGGATCGAGCAAGGTGAGTTCGTCACGGCGGGCAACGCCTCGCAGTTTTCCGACGGTGCGTCGGCCAGCCTGCTGATGAGCCGGGCCGAGGCGCGTCGGCGCGGGCTGACGCCGCTCGGGATCTATCGCGGCATCGCGCTGGCCGGTTGTGCGCCGCAAGAGATGGGCATCGGACCAGTGCTGGCGGTGCCTCGTCTGCTCAGGCGCTTTGGGCTGTGCGTGGCGGATATCGGCTTGTGGGAGATCAACGAAGCGTTCGCCTGTCAGGTGCTGCACTGCCGTGATGCGCTAGAGATCCCGGTGGATCGCCTGAACGTCAATGGCGGTGCCATTGCCATTGGCCACCCGTTCGGCATGTCGGGCGCGCGGATGGTCGGGCATGCGTTGCTTGAGGGACGGCGGCGAGGGGTGCGCTATGTGGTGGTGGCGATGTGCATCGGCGGCGGCATGGGCGCGGCCGGGTTGTTCGAGTTGCCTTAGCTGAGAGCGGCAGGGAGGGATGCAGGGCGGCTGATGGCGTTCTAAGGCTGATGCCAGCGTGCCCTGCTGAGATAATGGATGGTTGGATGCTTAAGCTTATCTTTCGGCCTTTGAAATTCGGTGCAACTGCTGGCCTCATCGCGGGACAAGCCCGCTCGCCACCGGTATGCGGTGTAGCTAAGGCCACGCGCCCGGTGGCGAGCGGGCTTGTCCCGCGATGAGGCCAGCAGCCGTCATGAATGACTTGAGCATGAACAGGACTTCGGCACCTCGAATCGAAAGTGTCTTCCTTGTCTGACCAGCACCGACGCAATCCCCACTCAGCCAGATTCCGGTTCACCGAAAAATGTGAGCCCTTGCCCCATCCACCTGGCCACCCCTTGAAACCCTGCTAGGCCATTTGGACGATGCCTCCTGGGCCAGGGCGGTCGGATGATCCTCGCACAAAACCAAAAGGATCATCCCCATGAAGCCTGCCCCGTGCCTGCCCCCGTTGCCATGGAGTCCGTCATGCGCCAGCTGACCGGATACGCCATGAGCGCCATCGTCATCGCCGCCGTGACCTTCGCCTTCGCACCGCGCCAACCCGAGCCCCTGGCCCTGACCCAGATCCATGCCGACCGGGTCCAGATCAATGCGCTGCTGAGCACCGGCGAACGGCTGATCGCGGTCGGCGAGCGCGGTACCATTCTCAGCAGTCGCGACAGTGGACGCTCCTGGGAAGCCAGCCAAGTAGGCGCGGGCCGTGATGCCACCCTGACCGGCGTGCTCGCCCTGAGTCCGCAGGTGTTGGTCGCGGTGGGCCACGACGGCTGGATCCTGCGTTCGGCGGACGGTGGAACGAGCTGGCGGGAAATGCGCCATGACGCCCGCCTTGGCGAGCCGTTGCTCGGTGTCTGGAGTGGCGATGGGCAGCAAGTCGTGGCCTACGGCAGCTATGGCAAGTTCCTGGTGTCGACCGATGCCGGCGAACACTGGACCGCGCGCGAGATGCCCGGCGACGGCGCGCACTTCAACGGCCTCGACGGTGGCGCGGATGGACGCCAGATACTGGTAGGGGAGCAGGGACTGGTGTTGCGCTCGAGCGACGGTGGGCAGCATTGGCAGGACCTGCCGCCGTTCTACAACGGTTCGCTGTTCGGCGTAGTGCGTCTGTCAGCGTCGCACTGGCTGGCCTATGGCATGCGCGGGCATGTGTTTGCCAGCGCCGATTTTGGCGACACCTGGCAGCGCATCGAGATCGACAGCGATCAACCGATCTACGGCCATGCCCGTCTGCCGGACCGGGGCGGACTTATCCTGGTGGGCGCCGACAGCCGATTGATCCGTCTGGATGCCGAGGGCAACCTGCTCGGCATCGATCAGCGCAGCGGGCTCGGCACCCTGACTTCGGCGGTGGTGCTCAACGCTCGCCACCTGCTGGTCGCGGGGGAGCGTGGCGTTTCCCAAGGGGCGGACCACAGCGTCGCGATCGCTGCTCGGGAACCGCAGCCATGAGCAGGCGCTGGAGCGAACGTCGTGTGCAGCAGTGCGCGGACCTGCTGCTCGGATGGCGCCGCAGTTGGCTGGGGCTCTTCCTGCTGTTGACCTTGGTGCTGGGCTACAGCGCGACTCAGGTGCGCCTGGACCCAGGGTTCAACAAACAGATTCCGGTGCGCCATGAGTACATGCTCAACTTCCTCGAGTTCAGCAAGGTCTTCACGGGCGCCAACCGCCTGTTGGTGAATGTGCGCTGGAAAGGCGAGGGCGATATCTACAACCCTCGCTTTCTTCAGGTGCTGCAACAGGTCACCGACGATGTGTTCTTCATCGCCGGGGTCAGTCGACCCAGCGTCACGTCGCTGTTCACTCCCAACGTGCGCTATGTGGAGGTCACCGAAGAGGGCTTCGTGGGGGACCTGGTGGTTCCGCCGCAATACGCCGGCACCCCCGAGGACTTGCAGAAGGTACGCAGCAACGCGGCGCGGGCAGGGCAGGCAGGGCGCTTGCTGGCCAACGACCAACGCTCGGCACTGGTGCGCGCCGACCTGCAGGACACCGATCCGCGCACCGGCGAGCCGGTGTCGTACGTGGAGATCGCCAAGCGTCTGGAAGAGATCCGCGCGCGTTACAACGGTCCGGATATCGAGATCAACGTGGTCGGCTTCGCCAAGCTGGTCGGGGACGTGGTGGAAGGTCTTAACACGGTCCTGTCGTTCTTCGTCGTGGCCTTCCTGATCACGGCCGCGCTGCTGTGGGCCTATTCCCGATCGCTGCGCCTGACCCTGGTGGCGCTGCTGGTGGCCCTGTTGCCGGTGGTCTGGCTGCTCGGCCTGCTGCCGCTGCTGGGCCTGGGGATCGATCCGATGTCGGTGCTGGTGCCGTTTCTGATCTTCTCCATCGGCGTCTCTCACGCGGTGCAGATGACCAACGCCTGGAAACAGGATGTGCTGGCGGGCGGCACCTCGCGGCAGGCGGCCCGTTCGGCGTTCTGCAAGATCTTCATTCCCGGCTCCCTGGCCTTGTTGATGAACGCGCTGGGCTTTGCCGTGATCATGCTGATCGACATCCCGATCGTGCACGAGCTCGGGGTCACGGCTTGCCTTGGGGTGATGTTGATGATCATCACCAACAAGATGATGCTGCCGCTGATCCTCTCGTATCTTTCGATAAGGTGCGAGGTCGGGGCTCGCCCCGCCCTGACAGCGCCACGTCATCCCTTGTGGTGGCGTCTATCGGCCCTGGCCGAGCCTGGCCCGGCGCTGGTGGTGTTCGCCGCCAGCCTGGTGCTGCTGGCCGTGGGCGTATCCAAGGCGCGTGAACTGGCGGTGGGCGACATCGGCCCCGGCGCGCCGGAGTTGCGAGCGGACTCGCGTTACAACCAGGACAACCGGCGGATCATGGAGAGCTACTCGATCGGGCTGGATGTGCTGTCGGTATTCCTGCAGGCCCACGGCGTCGACGAGGCCTGTCTGGCGCCGTCGGTGATGCGCGCTGTCGAGTCGTTCGACTTCCAGATGCGTAATGTCAGCGGCGTACAGTCGGTACAGAGCGTGGCCGGCATGGGCAAGGCGATGATCGCTGGCAACAACGAGGGCAACCCGCGTTGGGCCGCCATTCCAGGCTCCTCGCGCGGCCTGCAGCAAGGCTCGATGGCCTATTCTCCGGACGCGGGCCTGGTGACCGATGGCTGCCGACGCATGCAAGTGCTGGTGTTTCTCAACGATCACGAGGGGGCGACCGTGGCCCATGTGGTCAGCGAAGCCCAACGCATCATCGCGACCCTCCAGGCGCCCGAGGTGTCGTTCCACCTCGCAGGCGGCAATGTCGGGGTAATGGCGGCCTCGAACGAAGCGGTCAAGCATGCCGAGGTGTGGATGCTCGCGGCGCTGTTCTGTTCGGTGGCGCTGTTCTGCCTGCTGACCTTCCGCTCGCTGCGTGCCGTGCTGTGCATCCTCGTGCCGCTGGGCATCGTGGCGATCCTCTGCAACGCGCTGATGGCAATGCTCGGCATTGGCCTGAAGGTCGCCACCTTGCCGGTCATGGCGCTGGGTGTCGGGGTCGGCGTGGACTACGGCATCTACCTCTTCGAGCGCATCCAGCACGAAATGGCCGACGGCCAGGACCTGCGCAACGCCTTCTACCGGGCGATGTGCCAGCGCGGCACGGCGGCTGTCTTCACTGCCCTGACCATGTCCATCGGCGTCGGCACCTGGGCGTTCGCGCCGCTCAAGCTGCAGGCCGACATGGGCCTGTTGCTGGCGTTCATGTTCCTGGTGAACGTGTTCGGCGCGATCTTCCTGTTGCCGGCGCTGGCAGCGTGGTTCGACCGTGGTCGGCCGCTGGTGGTGCGCACGGCATCCGCGCCGGCCGGGCATCCGACCGTTGGCTGACCCATCACAACGACAATGACGCGGGCCCGATCCATGGGTCCGCCTTGGGGGCTGTCTATGCAAACCACGCTGTCCAACGCCCAGGTGCTGGCTGACATGGGCATCGAATTGGCCGAGTACGAGCGGCTGATCGGCAACATGTACGACGCGGCCCTGGATACCGGGCGTCTGAACGAGGCGCTGCGGCAACTGCGGGTGCTGTTCAAGGCCAGCTACGTGACATTGATCCTGCGCGTGCTGGATGAACCCTTCCTGTCGCCGATGATGGTGGCGGGCGATGTCGAGACGGGCGAGGGTGGGGTCAATCACTATGCCTACTACGCCAAGTCCACGCTGTTCGACAAGCTGCCGGTCGACACGGTGTTCACCATCGAAGACTTGATGAGTGACAGCGAGTGGTCCAGCTCGTCGTTCTACCTGCTGTATTGCCAGCCCTACGGCTGCTACCACATGCTGGGCACCGATATCAGCATGCCCGATGGCGGCATCTTGCGCCTGCGCATCAACCGCCCTCGGGAGCAGCCGCGCTTCGACGTCACCGCGCGGGCGCTGTGCGCGATGCTGATGCCGCACCTGCGCCGCGCCTTGCACATGCACGCGCTGCTGGACCGCAGCGTTTCCCTGGGCAGCCTGTATTCGCAGACCATCAATCGCCTGGCGGTCGCGACCATCGTGCTCGATGAGAACGGCAGCGTGCTGCAGCTCAACCCCGTGGCCCGCGAAATTCTCGGCAGCAGCGACGGCCTGAAGCTGGTCGGTGGCCGACTCGAGGCGACCTACCCGAGCGATAACCGCGAGCTGACCCGCCTGGTGCGCAACGCCTTCCTGCGCAGTCGGCAAGGTGACGAGGCCGAGCTGGGCGCCGAGGCCATGTCGGTGTCGCGGCCCTCCGGGCAGGTCAATCTCGGCGTGGTGGTAGAGCTGATCCCTTCCCAGCAACTGGTCGAGGGCAGAGGCAAGCCGACCGTGGTGGTCTATGTGCGCGATGCGGTGGGCAAATCGCTGGTCAGCACCGTGGTGGCCTCGCAGCTCTACAACCTCACCCCCGCGGAAACCGGGCTGGCCCTGGAGCTGGCCAACGGTCTGTCGCTGGAGGAAGCGTCCGAGCGGCTGCATATCCGTCGCAACACGGCTCGCGCGCACTTGCGCTCGATCTTTTCCAAGACCGGGGTGCGGCGCCAGACCGAGCTGGTGCGGATCATGCTCAACAGTGTCGTGGCCCTGGGGGTGCCAGGGCCGGAGTCGCTGCTGGCAGGCCCTGGTCAGGTAGCGACGGGTCGAACGCGAGGCGACTGGCCCGGCGGGGTAAAAATGCGTTAGTCCGAGCGGACGATGCTCCTTGCGCAAGGGCCTACCGATACTGGGCCACCGCTATCGGTAACCAAGGAGAACAAGAATGACCGACAGTAATCCGGCCAGCGATCGTCTGCCCCTCTGTTTCACGACTTCGCGCGCCCTGGCCTTGATCCTGGTGCTGGGCGGCAGCGTGACTGGCGTTGCGCAGGCCGCCCCCGAGGACGTCGAGCGCCTGGGCAAGGACCTCACCTGCGTGGGCGCCGATCCAAGCGGCAACGCCGACGGCAGCATCCCGCCGTTTTCCGGACAATGGCTGGGCGCGCCGCCACAGGTGGCGTTCAAAGGCACGGGCCATCATCCGGTCGATCCCTATGCGAATGAAAAGCCGCTGTTCGTGATCACCGCCGATAACCTGGCGCAGTACGCGGACGTCTTGTCCGATGGCCAGAAAGCCTTGTTCAAGCTGTATCCCACGACCTTCAGGATGCCGATCTATCCCAGTCATCGAGACTTCCGCTTCGACGATACGGTGTGCCAGGCGACCCGAGAGAATGCCAAGGTCGCCCGACTGGTGGACGATGGCGAGGGAGTGGTCGGCAAGACCGGTGGCACGCCATTCCCGGTGCCACGCAGCGGCCTGGAGCTCTTGAAGAACGCCTCGACCTTCACCCTGCGCGCCTGGACCGAGGAATACATCTCCGATAACGCCTATGTGCTCAAGGACGGCAACATCAACTGGGGCCGCGTGCATTCGCGCAACCTGGCCCCGGCGCTGGAACCGGGCAAGATCGGCGATACTGTCGGCAACTCGTCGTTCTACCTCAACGAAACCCTGTTGCCGCAGCGGGACAAGGGCGAGATCAATACCGGCACCGAATTCTGGAACGACAAGACCGAGCCGCGCCAGGCATGGCGCTATGACCCAGGCACCCGCCGGGTCCGGCAGTCGCCGGGGTATGGCTTCGACATGTCGTTCCCGGGCAGTGGTGGCTCGATCACCGTCGACGAGGTGCGCCTGTTCAACGGCTCGGGGCAGCGCTACGACTGGAAGATTGTCGGCAAGCGCGAGATGTTCATTCCCTACAACGCCTACCGGATTCACTCGCCCGAGCTCAAATACGCCAATCTCCTGACCCCTGGCCATATCGATCCCGAGGCGATGCGCTACGAGCGTCACCGGGTATGGGAGCTGGAAGGTACGCTCAAGCCGGGTTATCGCCATCTTTATGGCAAGCGCAAGCTGTACATCGACGAGGACACCTGGTTCCCGATGCTCGCCGACAACTATGACAACCGGGGCGAGCTGTGGCGTACCTCGATGGTCAATTACTTCTATGCCTACGAAACACAGCGGCCACAGGCCGGCGTGGGGCTCTATCACGACCTCAACGCCGGCAGCTACCTGGCCTTCAACCTGATCAACGAGCAGCGTAACGGCTATCAGCTCAACCGTCCCGGCTTCAGCCCGCGCGACTTCGGTCCGGAAGCGGCGCGGCGTTTCGGTCAGTGACGCTTTGATCGATGCCAATCGGCTGAGGAAACCGCTGATTCCAATAGTGAAGCGTTCGGCCTCTGATCTGCGGTGTTGCTGATGGCCCTATCGCGGGGCAAGCCCGCTCGCCACTGGAAACGCGCTTTCGCTGCGCCGGCATCAGTGGCGAGCGGGCTTGCCCCGCGATGGGCCATCAGCAACCCGGCAGATGGCCGGGCCATGTAGTCCGATTGGAGGATGAGGGCCCGGCACGGCTGCTCAAAGATGTTCGCCAGGTATCGATCCCGATCAGGGGGTATCAACCGTGAATGGCGTTTTCAACACAGGAATAACAAAAACATGACCAAGCTCGCCGAACTCTCCATCGAAAGCGCGCAGCGTACCCATCGTTACGCCAGGGGCTGGCACTGCCTGGGTGTGGCCGACGATTATCGCGATGGCAAGCTGCATACCCTGAATGTCTTCGGCACGCGCCTGGTGGCCTTCGCCAACAGTGCCGGTGCCATCAGCATCCTCGATGCGTTCTGCCCGCACATGGGCGCCGACCTGTCCCAGGGCACCATCGAAAACGACACCGTGGTGTGCCCGTTCCACCACTGGAAATACGACACCAGCGGCAAGTGCGTGGAGATCCCCTACTGCAAGCGTATTCCGCCCAAGGCCAGGACCCGGAGCTGGCTGACCTGCGAGGAAAACAACCTGCTGTTCGTCTGGAACAACCCCGAGGGCCGACCACCGAAGGAGGGCGTGATCATTCCGCACCTGCCGGAAATGGATGACCCGCAGTGGATCCATGACTGGAACATCGACACCATGCTGATCGAGACCAATCCTCGCGAGCTGGTCGACAACCTGGTCGATGCCCAGCACTTCGGGCCGGTGCACGGTACGCCGACGAAGTACTTTGCCAACGTGTTCGAGGGGCATATCGGCAGGCAGATCTTTCATGGCGATTCCGAACGCCTGGGTGGGGACCTGATCGCACCGTCGGCCTACTACGGCCCGGCCACGCATTTCACCGAGCTCAGTTCGATGTTCGGCGATGTCCGGGTGCACGCCATTTTGCTCAACAGCCATGTGCCGGTCACCGCGAACAGCTTCGTGTTGCGCTTTGGCTGCATGGTCAAGCGTGTTCCTGGCTGGACGGAGGAGCAGAACATCGAGGTTGCCAAGGCTTACGTCATGGGCAATCGCGCCTCGTTCTATCAGGACGTGGATATCTGGAAGCACAAGATCCGCATCGACAAGCCGGTGCTGGCGGAAAACGACGGCCCGGTCTATCAGCTGCGCGAGTGGTACCAGCAGTTCTTCACCGACGAAGACCTGGTACCGGCGAGCATGGCCGAGCGGCGTGAGATCGTCACGGTAGACGAACGCTGAGATGCGCGGATGTCCCGCCAGGCCTGCCTGGCGGGGCTGAGGATCGGAGGTGGGTGCCATGAAGATCAAAAGCGTTCTTGCCTATTGTGTGCCATTGTCGGTGGTGCTGATCATCGGCGTGACGCTGTTGGCCTCGTCTGCGCCGGAGTCGCGCGGGGCCCAGGCGTGCAGACATATTCCGGGGTGCATGAGCATCCTGCCGAGCTTTCAGGGATGGCCAGGGGTGAGGTAGTGGCTGCAGTGGCAGGGGTGGCTGTCGCCGGACTGCATCCCGGGTGCTGGCCCCGTGCGTTACGTGTGCCGCAGCTAGACCCTCGTAGAGGTGCGCCCATCCCGTTGGGCTGCGCTATCGCGCGCAGAGCAAGGCCTGCAAGGGCGGTACATACCTGGTGGGAGCGGGTTTACCCGCGAACACCGGCGAAGCCGGTGCCATACACCGCAGTGTCTGCTTCGCGGGTAAACCCGCTCCCACCAGGTCTTGCCAACTCAATGAGTTAGCGGTTGTTCCATGAGGGGTGGGTTGCGTGAACCCAGGCCGCCTGCGATCGAGTCCGCAGGGGGCGGCTGGTGATGAAATTCTCACTCGCCGCTATCGCGCGGAGAATAAGGCCTGCAAGGGCGGGACATACCGAGTGGGAGCGGGTTTACCCGCGAACACCGGCAAAGCCGGTGCCATACACCGCAGTGTCTGCTTCGCGGGTAAACCCGCTCCCACCAGGTTGCGCTGAATCAATGAGGTAGCGGTTGTAGCTGCGCCGCAGTGATATTCCATTGCGGCTACACCAACTCTTCCAGCTCCGGGACCGCTTCGAACAGGTCGGCGACCAGGCCGTAGTCGGCTACCTGGAAGATCGGCGCCTCTTCGTCCTTGTTGATCGCCACGATCACCTTGGAGTCCTTCATGCCGGCCAGGTGCTGGATGGCACCGGAGATACCGACGGCGATGTACAGCTGCGGCGCGACGATCT
>NZ_JAAMQM010000039.1 GCF_013523055.1 Pseudomonas capeferrum
GCATTGGAACCACCTGATCCCATCCCGAACTCAGTAGTGAAACGATGCATCGCCGATGGTAGTGTGGAGCTTCTCCATGTGAGAGTAGGTCATCGTCAAGATTCATTTCGCAAAACCCCTATCTGCGTAAGCAGGTAGGGGTTTTGTCTTTAAGTAGAGAGATACGAATTTGCTGATTCGTCCTACGGACGGATCGGCGCACAGAATTTCTTGACGACCATAGAGCATTGGAACCACCTGATCCCATCCCGAACTCAGCAGTGAAACGATGCATCGCCGATGGTAGTGTGGAGCTTCTCCATGTGAGAGTAGGTCATCGTCAAGATTCAAATCCAAAGCCCCTGTCTGCGCTGCAGACAGGGGCTTTGTCTTTTCTGGTAGGTCGGTATCTCAGCGCTGCCGACGAAGCAGGCAAGCGCTGACTGAACACCTCGGGCTATAAAAAAGCCAGCCTCTGGACCAGGGGCTGGCTTTTTGTCATCTGCAATCAGCTCAAAACTGATAGCTGACCGTGGCGCTTATATTTCGCTCTTCACCCATGTAGCAGTAATTCAGGCTGGCACAGGAAGCAATGTAGGTCTCATTGGTGAGGTTATTGGCGTTCAGACGCAGATCCACGCCCTTGAGTCCACCTTGCCCGAGGCGTAGACCATCAAGTGTGTCCTGATGGAAGTCGTAGTCCGCGCAGAGGGATGCCATCTGCTTGGGGGCCTGCGTAGGCGAATTACCTTGGTTATCCAAGTTTGCCGACACCAGGCTCGGCATGGTCTTGGAATACTCGATGTCGGTAAAGGTGTAGCCACCTAGGAGCTTCAGGTTATCGGTAACCTGGACATGGGCTTCAAGCTCCAGGCCTTATGATCGCACCTGTCCCACGGGACGATAGAAGTCCTCGTTTGGCTGCTTGGATGCCAAGTTTTCCTGTTCGATACGGAATACCGATGCCGTAAACAGGTTATCGGTCCCTGGCGGCTGATACTTGATACCGGCTTCCCACTGAGTCCCCTCGGTGGGTGCGAGAGGATGGCCATTCTGATCGGACACGGTATTGGGGTTGAAGGATTCGGAGTAGCTGATATACGGCGCAATACCGTTCTCGAACAGGTACAAGATGCCTGCATGCCCAGTCAGCTTGGTACGGTCATCGCTTATGCGCGTATCGCTGTCGCGGTTCTCTTCCGATGCCTTCACCCAATCCTGGCGAATGCCCAGCGAGAAACGCCATTGGTCCAGCTCGATCAGATCTTGAACATACACCCCGGTCTGCTGCAGACGGCGCAGGTAATGCGATTCCCCTAACACATCGAGATTGCCGTTACCGTACTGCGGATTGTCAGCATCCAGTGCGTCGACCCTCCCATAGCGCCAGGCCACGTTGGCTTTGCGTCGTTGGTAATCCACGCCCGTCGGCAGGTATGCTTGGCCGAACCTGTAAAGAACTCGGCCTGCAGCATGTTATCGATGATGACCGAATGCAGGCGTTCGTCCCCTCCGGTATAGGCGCGATTGAGGATATTGCTGGTCGAATCGACCCACCCGACCGAGTAGACCTAACCCATCGACACATCAGAATCCTGATAGCGGAAGTTCTGCCGCGCGGTCAGCACGTCATTGAAGCGGTGCTCGAACTGGTAGTTGAAGGACTGCTGAGTACGTTCATAGTTATCGACCCCAGGCTCCCCTTCGAAGAAGTGGTCCGACAGGCGCAGGCCATTACACTGCGCAAGGCACCCGGCAGGGTTGCCGCCATGGCCTGCGTATCGCCACCCTGTCGGATTCTCCCTGGGCGCCCGCCACCTGGCACCGGCACCGAGGGTAATGGTCGCCTCGCCCGGCTACCTGGCACGGGCCGGCACGCCCCCGACACCGCGTGACCTTACCCGTCATCAGTGCTTGAACTATGGCTATCTGCAAAGCGGCGCCAACCTGCAGCTAAGGAACGGTCGCGATACCCAGCGCGTTCACGTCACCGGCCCCCTGCATGCCAACAATGGCGACTTGCTGGCGCAAGGGGCCAAGCGGACATGGGTATAGCCCTGCTACCAGTATTCACCGTCGAGAAAGCCTTGCAGGCGGGTCGACTGGTGCAAGTACTGCCCGAGTGGCAAGCGCCGCCGATCTCGATCAATACGGTGTATCCCACGGCGCGCCGGGTGCCTTTGAAGACCCGAGCGTTCCTGGATTTTCTCAGCGGCGAACTGGCTGTCGAGCATGTCGCGCCAGCTGGGAACTGAGCCTTGCGAAATACGAATCCGCTTCAGGAGCCAGGTCGATACTGCAGCGCTTCCGCCAGATGAGTTCGAGCGATGCCTTCGGCCTGCTCCAGATCCGCCAAGGTACGGGCTACCTTGAGCAGGCGATGGGCCGCGCGTAGGGAAAGTGTCAGCCGTTCGCAAGCGCCTTCCAGCCAGGCCTGGTCGGTAGGGCTCAAGGCGCAATACCGACGCAGGCTGGCAAGGTCGAGAAAAGCGTTGGCACAGCCCTGGCGCTTCTGCTGCAGCTCACGGGTCGCCGCTACCACCTGTGCGACGCTGTCGCTGGATTCGCCGCTGGGCTGGTGAGTGAGCACGGTGGACTCGCGGGCGACGGTCAGATGCAGGTCGATCCGATCGAGCAGCGGGCCGGACAGTTTGTTGCGATAGCGCTGCACCTGGTCGGGGCTGCAGCGGCAACGTCCGGTAGGATCGCCCAGATAGCCGCAAGGGCAGGGGTTCATGGCCGCGACCAGCTGGAAACGGGCAGGAAAGCGCACCTTGTCCCTGGCTCTGGCGATCACGATTTCGCCAGACTCCAGGGGCTCGCGAAGCACCTCCAGCACCCGCCGTTCGAACTCCGGCAATTCATCCAGAAACAGCACACCATGATGGGCAAGGGTAATCTCGCCAGGTCGCGGTCGACTTCCCCCTCCTACCAACGCCGGGCCCGACGCCGAATGGTGCGGATGACGAAAGGGCCGCTGCGGCCAACTGGTCAAAGGCTTGTGCCCACTGACCGACTGGATCGCGGCCACTTCCAGAGCCTCATGCTCGTCCAGTGGAGGCAACAGTCCCGGCAGTCGACTGGCCAGCAGCGTCTTGCCAGTGCCTGGCGGACCGGTGAACAGCAGGTTGTGGGCACCAGCCGCCGCTACCAATAGCGCCCGCTTGGCAGCCAGTTGCCCTTGCACCTCGCTCAGGTCGGGATAGGGGCGGCTCTGCAGCAGCAAGCCGTTGGCCGAGTAAGGTGAAAGCGGGCTCTGTCCGCTCAGGTGCTCGACCAGTTCGCGCAGATGGCTCACCGCATACACCACGAGTCCACTGGCCAGGCTGGCCTCCTCGGCATTCTCTCGCGGCACCACGATCGCTCGTCCCGCATCCCGAGCGGCAAGCGCCGCGGGCAGGACGCCCTGCACCGAGCGCAGTGCGCCAGACAGCGCCAGCTCGCCCAGGCACTCGATATCGCTCAGTGTCGCCACCGGTACCTGGCCATTGGCGGCCAGGATGCCCAGGGCAATGGCCAGGTCGTAGCGGCCGCCATCCTTGGGCAGATCGGCGGGCGCCAGGCTCTGGGTTATTCGCCTTGCGGGGTAATCGAGTCCTGAATTGACGATGGCACTGCGGACCCGGTCCTTGCTTTCCTTGACGGTAGTTTCCGGAAGACCGACCAGGGTGAGGTGAGGCAGGCCGTTGGCCAGGTGTGTTTCGACGCTGACGGCCGGTGCCGTCACCCCGACCTGGGCGCGACTGTGGACAAGTGCGAGGGACATGAACACTCCATGATCATAGGGCTGAAGCCGCGTCCTGCGGCCAGGCAAGGATAGTCAAGGGGGCAAGTCGATCTGCATTGAAAGTGAGTCGGCATCTTTCGGCGATCGTGACTGTCCATGATCAACCTTGTTTACTGATCCGACTCGAACCTGGCATCACGCCCGAAACGGGACCGAACCGCATCCTTGAGCGGGTGCGCAGGTGGCAGGCGAAGCCAGGCTTGTCACTTCAGACCGCAGCGCTTCTAATAGGCTCGATATCCCGTTCGAGCACCATGACAAGCGCGGCCGAATGATAGCTGCGGAAAACAAGAGAGCTGTATGCCAGATCCTGCCAGTACTGAACGCAAACCGCATATCTTGCTGATCGACGATTCTCCGGACGAGCTTTGTTCATTGCTGACGCAAGCAGGGCTTGAAGCCTGGAAAATCTCCGTGTGCAGCGAGCCGCACCAGGGGCTGCAACGGGCACTGGCGCTTCGCCCGAATCTGATACTGCTGGATGTCCACATGCCGAAAATGAACGGCTTCTCTGTCTGCCGTCTGCTTCGCGAAGCACCCGCTACACGTGACATCCCAGTCATCTTCCTGACGTCTGCGAGTCAGTTGGAACAACGCCTGGAAGGGCTCAGCCTGGGGGGCGTCGATTATGTGCTCAAGCCTTTCTCCCCAGAAGAGGTCATCGCTCGCATCCGTATCCACCTGCAGTTGACCTGGCGGATGCCACTGATCGAGGATTTGCGACAGTCCGCCGAAACCGATAACGATCAGGTCTTGCTTGATGCCACCGTTCGTTACATAGATGAGCATTTGGCCGACCTGCCGTCTCTGGAAAACATTGCCAAGGCGGTGGGGACCCACGAAAAACGCTTATCAGTGCTGTTTCGTCAACGCTTGGGCACTACCGTCTTCGCATTCGTGCGCAGCGCGCGCTTGCGCAAGGGGCAGGCCTTGTTGCGCAACAGCGCCATGAGTATTCAGGATATTGCCGCCCAAGTGGGTTTTCGCAGTGCTTGCAATTTCACGACGGCATTTCGCGAAAAACGCGGGATGACGCCGCGCGAGTTCCGCAGCCTGGACAATTCCGATCCTTCTCCCGATTCATGATTTCGATTCGTTGGATTGCGCTGTTGTCATGGCTGATAGCAGCCGTGGCGGTTGCACATCCGTGCGACGACATCGGTCTTGCCGCAGAGGCCGGCTGGGGTCTGTTCGAAGATTCGAGCCGGGCCCTGACCGTCGACTCCGTGGCTGATCTGCCTGCAAACCGTTTCCGCTCGCTGGATGTTGCATTGCCACTGAATCTCACTCATTCGGCGGTCTGGCTGCGTCTGCCATTGCGCAACGATTCGCACAGTGTTCTGAAGTGCCGGTTGATTCTCGGAGAACCACGTCTGGAAAACCTGCAAGTCTTTCTGCCCACATCCACAGACTGGAAAGTCATGCGTGCCGGCAGTTCCTACCGGCTTGAAGACTGGACTATAACGGAGCGACAACCGGCCTTCCCTGTGACGCTGCGGCCTGGAGAAGAGCGAATCGTGTTCGCACGAGTGGCCAGCGCCAATTCCATGTTGATCGGCCCACGCTTGTGGTCGGAGCACGCACTGCAATACGAGCGTCAGCGCACCTATTTCATTGATGGGATTTCGCTGGGCATTGTGATCCTGGTGGTGCCATTCAGCCTGCTTGTCGGCGCTATTCTTGGCTCCCGACTTCTACTGTTGCATGCGGGGGCGGTGGGCAGCTATGCGGTGCTGACCTGTCTGTTGAATGGCTACTTGCTCTTCTGGCCCAAGGCCCTGGCCTGGTCGCATGAATTGACCACCACCATGGCGGCCCTCTCGTTCGTCGCACTTCTTGTGTATTTTCGGGAGCTGTTGCGAACTCGGGAGCTGTCCCGGTGGGTCGATATCGTCTTCGCTGTGTTGCTCGCCAGCTACCTCGCGGTTTCTGCTTATAGCGTGTGGTTTGACGCCATCGAAGGTCGAGGCATGGTCCTCTGGCTGCTCAAGGCAATGTACCCTGTGGTCTTCGGTGCGTTCGGCTGGGGCTTGCTGCGTGGCCTGCGCTACAGCTGGCTGGTCTGGCTGGTAGTGCTCTCGTTTGCCGCACAATGTCTCGCGCGTTATGTGCTGCAACTTGAGCAATTGCCTTGGCAATCGCAGCGCACGTATTACAGCCTGTCGTCGACCCTGGGCGGCGTATTCTTGTTGTCCTGCACCTTGATAATGGTCGTGCGGGCCAGTCGCCGCGGGGAACGAACAGCAAGGGTCGAGCTGGAAAACCAGCGTCTTGCGCAACAGGAACGCCTTGAGCATACGGTCGCGGTTCGCACCGAACAGCTCAATGCCTCGCTCCAGGCGCGCAGTACGCTGTTGGCCCGGATCAGCCATGACCTGCGGTCGCCGCTGGTGGCCATCCTCGACCACGCCAAGTTACTGCGCGGCCAACCGGAACCCGCGCATGTGCAGCGTATCGAGCGCCATGCCCGACAGCAGTTGGAATTGATCGATGAGTTGATCGAATTCTCGCGCGACAGTCTGAAGCAGGTCGAGATCGAGCCGGTACCCGGCTATACCTATGCGTTCCTGAAAGACCTTGCGGACGAAGGCGTATTTCTGGCCAAGCGTCATGGGAATCGCTTCGTATGCCGTATTGCCGACGACCTGCCTCTGCTCGTCTACGCCGACTTTCGTCGCCTGCGCCAGGTTCTGTTGAACCTGCTCGGTAACGCCGCCAAGTTTACCCAGGAGGGCGATATCGAATTTTGTGTCCAGGTGCTGAGCGTGGAGGACGACATGGCCAGATTGCGCTTCGAAGTCAGCGACAGCGGGATAGGGATCGATGTCAGGGAGCGTGAGAACGTGCTGTTGCCTTTTCATCGCGGCTCCAATGTCGGCCCGGTGGCAGGCAGCGGTCTGGGCCTGTCGATCGTTACACAGTTGCTGCAAGCGATGGGGAGCGAGCTGGCCGTGTACAGCGAAACGGGCGCCGGCAGCCGCTTCAGCTTCGTGCTCAGCCTGCCGAGAGCGGATGAGGAGGCAATGGATACGGTGTTTGTCGAGCGGCACATCGAAGTGGACGGGGCACAGCGCCAGCTGTTGTTGGTCGACGACCAGCCTGGCAATCGGGCCTGGCTTGCCGATTTGCTGAGCGGCTACAACTTCCAGACCGTGACGGCGGAGGACGGGACAGAGGCGTTGCAGGTACTGCAGCAGATGTCTGTGGATCTTGTGGTGTGCGACCAGATGATGCCGAGCATGGATGGCTGGGAATTACTGAGTCATATCCGTGATCGCTGGCCCGGCATGCCGGTGATGCTGTATTCGGCCGCACCGCCACGTACACCTGAAGGACATGATGGCCTTGCATTCGACGCAACGCTGCTCAAGCCGGCCGACAGCGCTGACCTGTTGGAACGTATCGACGCGCTGACCCACTGCAAGGCGGCGAGTACGCGATGACTGGAGCCGCTTGCCGCAATTGGCTATCGCTGGTCCTGCTGACCGGCACTTCTCCTGCCTGGTCAGCCACGTTGACGGTGCCTCTCGACAGCATGGTCATCGACGCGTCGGCCCCGGCAGACGCTGACCGGCAGCACACCGGAAACAGGACGGTACTGACGGCCGAACAGTTACAGCGCTCGGGGCTCGTGCGCAGCCAGGATCTGGCGCGCCATGTCCCGTCGCTGCTGCTCTCGGACCCCAATCCACGTTATGCGAGCTATGGTCTGCGCGGCCTGGGTGCCAGTGGTTTCAATGACGGTCTGGACAGCAGCGTAGCGGTGTACCTGGATGATATCTATCTGGGACGGGTCGGCATGGCCCTGCTCGATTTCGCCGACATGGAAAGTATCGAAGTGCTCCGAGGTCCACAGGGCACCCGAGGAGGACGCAACAGTACCGCTGGCGCGATTCGCTTCAACAGCCGTCGACCGTCCCTGCAGCCACGTCTGGAGACCGAGTTGAGCCTGGGCGAGTCAGGCGCCCGGCAGGTCCGTGCAAGCGCCGCTTCAGCGTTGGCTGGGGATGTACTTGCAGGTAGCGTCAGCTTCTTCGATGTACAGCGTGACGGCGAGATCGCAAACGTGCGGGATGGTCATCGTTATAACGATCAGGACCGTCAAGGCGTGCGTGGGCAACTGCTTTATGCGCCGAACGAGCAGTCTTCGATGCGCTTGATCGTCGATCATGTGCAGGAGTCGCCACGGGCGGCGGTCCTGGCTTCCGCCCATTACAGTGCTCAGACACGCAAGCGTGCGGCCTTCGTGGGTTATCCATTATTAAACGCAGACCCCTCCGCGCGTCGCATCGACCAGGACTACACGGGGGTCCAGCAGACCTACCAGAGTGGCCTTGCTCTGGAATGGTCGCACCTCCTGGACAGCGGCACGCGCCTGACCAGCATCACCGGCTATCGCGACTGGCGCTACGAGTCGCGCCAGGACGGCGATAACCTTGGGCTGGCGATCGCTACCTCCGATGTCCGCCTCGACCAGCACCAGTTCAGCCAGGAAATCCGATTGGACGGTGCGTTGGGCGAGCAAGTCAGCTATCGCGTGGGCACTTATTATCTGCGCCAACACCTCAATCGTGGCCTGGACGTCGGCTTCGGAGCGGATGCTGCTGCTTTCTTCATCGGAGACCGACCCGAAGCCCGCCTGCTGGGGGTTTCCGCAGGCCAGGTGCCACCTTCGCTGCTCGAAGGCGCGAGACAACAGGGCAAGGCTCGACAGCTCACTGACAGCAGCGCAGTGTTCGGCGAGCTGACCTGGCGTTTGTCCGAGCGCTTGAGTGTGACCCCTGGCCTGCGCCTGACCCATGAACGCAAGCGGGCAGAGATCGAGCGCCATGTGACCGATCTGGCGCCGCTGGGTGCCGATCCCGTTTCGCGCCTGGGCGGGCAGTTGCTCAGGGATGTGGCATTGGGACAGGACTACCGACGCGAAGAGTCGATTGACGCAAGCGACCTGTCCGGCCAATTGGTCTTCAGCTACGAGTTGGCCGATGACGTTCATGCATACATCGGCTGGACCCGCGGCTTCAAGGGTGGCGGCGCCAACCTCGACGTCGTCGGTGGCCGGGTGCCCAGTACCTATGCCAGCGAACGGGCTTCCTCTTGGGAGGCCGGTCTTCATGGACAGTTCTGGCAGCAGCGGCTGGAACTCGATCTTGCCCTGTACCAGGCAGACGTTCGCAACTACCAGGCGCTTACCACCAGCCCACCTGCGGACCTGTACTCACCACCGCTGCGCGACAATCTGATCAATATCGACAAAGTACGCATGCGCGGCGTCGAGCTGGACACCCGCCTGCATCCAACCGAACGGCTCGACCTCAGGCTGGCCTTGGCCTGGAACGACGCACGCTACCGCGACTTCAAGAATGGGCCCTGCTCACCCGAAAGTGCCCAGTGGGGGTGTGATCTCAGTGGTCAGCGGTTGTTCAACGCGCCTGAGTGGAGTTTGGCTGCCGGAGCCGAGCAACGCTTTCCTCTGGGAAAGGGAAATGAAGTGTTTGCCGCGCTCGATTACAGCTGGCGCAGCGGTTATCAAGGGAGCCTGGAAGGAGGTGCAGGAAGTGCCGTGCCTGCCTATGGCCTTGCTGATGTGCGTTTGGGCATCAGGCAGGCCAGGGCAGGTATGGAGTTCGTCGGCTGGGTACGCAACCTGTTCGACGCTCATTACCTGACCGCCGTCTCGGCCCAATTGGGCGCTGGAGATTACGCGGTGCTGCCGGGTGAGCCTCGGACAGCGGGAGTGACGGTGATTTGGCGCCATTAGTCGGATCGGTCCTTTTTTTTGCGTCTTGATCCGCTGTGGCAAAGTTTGCGCACGGTCAGGCAAAAGTGGTTGCACGACATGACAAGGAAAATCGCGGCGCTGTTCATCCGGCAAATCCTAAGCAGGGTGCGGATGATTTTCTGGTTTTCATGGAGTGAGTTCCTTGATGCACGTTTCCTTCCCCGCATCCACACGTTTCGGCAAGCCATGGGCGTATTGGTCCTTGTTGATGGCGTGCTCGGCTTGCGCACCGGCCGTCACCGCCGCGACCCTGCCTAACGCAGGCCAGTTGCTCAACGAGTACGAGCAGACGGTACCCGCCGCACCACAGTCCACCGAACCGCCTCCGGCGTTCGAGCTGCCTTCGCAGAGCCATCTACCTGCCGACTCCGGGTTGCGCGTAACGCTCAGTGCCGTTCGTTTCAGCGGCGATGTCGGTTTGGCCAATGCCGAGAACCTGCAGGCGCTCGTGCAGCCGGTGATCGGCAAGACGCTCGACCATGCAGGCCTGCAGCAGATCGCCGATGCGCTGACCCGTTACCTGCGCGGTCGGGGTTATGTAGTGGCGCGAGCCTATCTGCCAGGCCAGGACCTGACCGATGGCGTTCTGGAAATTGCACTGGTGCAGGGCCGACTGGAATCCGGTGTCGGGCGTATCGAAGTCGGTGGCGCCTCGCGAAGCAGCCATGAGCGTTTGCGCGACATTGCCAATGAGGCCTTGCCGGAAGGGGAAGTGCTGCGTGCCGAAGACCTGGAAAGAGCCCTGCTGCTGATCAACGACCAACCGGGCTTGAACGCCCGCTCCGCACTCGAGCGCGGTACGCAGCCTGGCACCAGCCGCTTGCTGATCGATGCCAAGGCTGGCCCG
Organism: Pseudomonas capeferrum; assembly: GCF_013523055.1. Classification (GTDB taxonomy): domain Bacteria; phylum Pseudomonadota; class Gammaproteobacteria; order Pseudomonadales; family Pseudomonadaceae; genus Aquipseudomonas; species Aquipseudomonas capeferrum_A. The sequence continues at coordinate 10,396 of NZ_JAAMQM010000039.1, forward strand.
CTGGTCACTGGTGGCCTCTCAGCCGACAACTATGGCAACCGCAGTACCGGCGTAGAACGTATCAACGCGCAGGCGAGCCTCAATGATCCCCTGGGCATCGGCGACCAATTGGTGCTCGGCGCGAGCAAGACCACCGGAAGTGACATCTTTGGAGGCAGCTACAGCCTGCCGCTGACAGCCTCCGGATTGCGCCTGCAACTGGGCGCCTCCTATCTGCGCTACGACGTCGATCAAGCGCGGTACCGCGAACTGGATCTGCGCGGGAATGCCCGTACAGCGTCCATCGGTCTGAGTTATCCACTGATACGCACACGGCTGCAGAACCTCAATCTGTCGGCCGGCTATGAACACAAGCGTCTTGAAGACCGTGGACTGGGAACCAACCTGCGCGATCGCGCCCTGGACAACTTCACCTTTGCGCTGTCCGGCAATCGTTTCGACGATTTCGCTGGCGGTGGGGTGACCGACGGCGGTCTTTCCCTGACCCTGGGTAAGCTCGACCTCAGCGGCAACCGAGAAGACGAGTATGCAGACCGCCTGAGCGCGGGCAGTGATGGCCGCTTCGAGAAAGTCAATCTGCGTATCTCGCGCCTGCAGAGCCTCGGCGCTGGCAGCGACTGGAATCTCTTCGCCGGCTTGTCGATGCAGTGGGCCGACCAGAACCTCGATTCGGCAGAAAAATTCCTCCTCGGAGGACCTTCGGGCGTCCGCGCCTACCCCGTCGGTGAGGCGGCTGGCGACCATGGCTGGCTCGGTACCTTGGAGCTGCGTCGCACGATCGACCTCGGCATTCCCCAACTCAAGATGCAAGGCCTGGGCTTCTTCGACACCGGGCGAGTATGGCTGCATCAGGATTCATGGGCAGGCTCGGAAACCAACGCAACCGGGCGCAATCGTTATGACCTCAACGCAGTCGGCGCAGGGCTGAACCTCTGGTTCGACCAGTGGACCCTTCGCACGGCAGTGGCCCGCACCCTGGGCGACAACCCCGGACGCAGCATTTCTGGACTGGATGCTGATAGCCGATCCAGCGACTGGCGCGCCTGGATCCAGGCTTCGCTGGCGTTCTGACTTCCGGCCCGTCGGGCACTGCAACCTATTTTGAGGAACACTTGATGAAAAGCGCTTCGTTGAATCATGTCTATCGCCTGGTGTGGAGCGACACGGCCCAGGCCTTCGTCGCTGTTGCCGAAACCTCCACCGCTCGTGGCAAGCGTGGCGGCGTGATCGGCATACTGGCCGCTTTAGGCCTGCTCGGTAGCGGGATGGCTGGCGCCGCAGATCTGCCCACGGGGGCGAATATTGTCGCCGGTACGGGCAGCATCAGCCAGAACGGGACCCAGATGAATGTCCACCAGGGCAGTGACAAGCTAGTCACCGAATGGAACAGTTTCGATATTGGTGCCAAGAACTCAGTCCGTTTCGATCAGCCCAACAGCCAGAGCATCGCGCTTAACCGGGTCGTGGGCGGGGGTAACGCCAGCCAGATCCTTGGCAAGCTGGAAGCCAACGGCCAAGTCTGGCTTCTCAACCCCAATGGGGTAGTCATCGGCAAGGGCGCCCAAGTCAATGTCGGCGGCCTGCTCGCATCGTCATTGCAGGTTACCGATGCAGATTTCCTGGCCGGCCAGCACCGCTTCAGTGGTGGCGCCGGTGCCGGTGCGATAGTGAACAAAGGCGATGTAAGCACCAGCGCTGGCGGCATGGTTGCGCTGATCGGTCCGCAAGTGAGCAATACCGGTACCATCCATACGCCGGGCGGCAGCACGGTCATGGCGGCTGGGGACAAGGTCAGCCTGGACTTCCAAGGCGACGGGCTGGTCAGCGTCAACGTGGAGCGCGGCGTGCTCGATGCTTTGGTGGACAACGGCGGACACATCAGTGCCGATGGCGGAGCTGTCATGCTCAGTGCGCGTTCTGCCGATGCCGCGATCAGCAGTGTGGTGAACAACTCCGGCATGATCGAGGCGCATAGCCTGGTCGCACGCAACGGCCGAATCATCCTCGACGGCGATACCGAGGGCGGCTTGACCGAGGTCGCCGGTACCCTGGATGTATCTTCCAAGGTGGGCAAGGGCGGCGAGATCGCTGTTACCGGCGAAAAGGTCGTGCTCCGTGGTGCCGAGCTCAATGCTAACGGTGCCAGCGGCGGGGGTAGCATCAAGGTCGGAGGCGGCTGGCAGGGTCAGGACAGCAGCATCGGCAATGCTCGGCAGGTCGAGGTAGATAGCGCTTCGCGCCTGCATGCCGACGCCACCCAGCAAGGCAATGGCGGCACGGTAGTAGCCTGGTCGGACCAGGATAACCAGTTCGCTGGCACTATCTCGGTACGCGGCGGGGACCAGGGCGGCGACGGCGGCAAGGCCGAAGTGTCGGGCAAGGAAACCCTGCGCTACAAAGGCATGACCGACGCGCGCGCCAGCAAGGGCCGCACCGGTGACCTTCTGCTGGACCCGACCAACATCACCGTATCCGGTGGCAGCGGCACCAGCGGGGACTGGTCCGCTGGCAGCGGTAACATCACGGTCTACGAGAAAACCCTCGAAGCACAGACCGCCAACGTGCTGATGACCGCCACGGGCGCGATCAACTTCGCCGATCTTGAGCTTAACGGCGGAGACGGCGCTATCAGCATGCAGGACAACGTCAGCCTGCGGGTAGAGGCGAGCAACCGCTCCAACGGCAGCAGTTCGATCAGTTTTGCCAATGCCGCCAATACCATCGAAGTCTTCGGCAGTGGCAGCCTTTACTTCCAGGCCGGTGGTAGCGGTAGTGGCAGTATCAGCAATGTTGCCAACCTGACGGCGCATGGCGCGGGCGAGAATCCGGATGTGAGTGCGCTGCCAACCCATTCTGTCACCACGGCAGGATCCGGCACGCCAGGCGCCGGCAGCATTACCGTGCTGGGCGCCGATGGCCTCAGCATTGCCGGCGCGCTGACAACCAATGGTGGTTATGTCCGCTTGTCCAGCGACTCCGACAACGGTGGTCTCGGTGCCTTGACCATCGATACACCCATCAATACCAGCGGCGGGAACCTCTACCTCTCGTTCGGTACCACGCGATATGCCGAGAGTATCGCAACGCTCAGTGGCGATATCACCCTTGGCTCGGGGCGGCTCTATTTCGGCGACGCCATGGGCGCAAACGCCCTGGGTGGCTCGACTGGCGAGAAGCGCCTGGGTGGGCTTCTCAGTCTCAGCGGCGACGTCAACTTCAGCACGCCATTGACCATGCTCGGTGGGGCATCGATCTATACCAACGGCGATATCAATTTCACCAGCACCGTCAAGCTCGACACAGGCGACAAGACACTGACCCTGCGTGCTACCAATGTCGATTTCACCCAGGCCACCCTACGCAACGTCTCGACCGCCAGTATCAACCTGGAACCCTGGAATGTCGCCACGGATATCGCCCTGGACGGTACTGACGGTATTGCTACCACGAACACCCTGAGCAAGCTGGACAACATACGCAACCTCACTATCGGCCGCGCCGATGGCACTGGCACCACCACGGTCAACAGCAGTGGTTTCTCGTTCAACGCCAACAACAACCTGACCTTGCTCAACGGCGAACTGCAGATCGATGGTGCATTGCGTAACACTAATGCCAGTGGCCACGTTATCGGTCAGGCAGGTGTAGGTGACGTACGCATCGGCACTGGCGGCAGCGTCAGGGCCGATGGCAGCGCAGACGCCGTGGTTCTGGCCGCCGCCGCCAACTTCGTCAACAACGCTGGGGCGAATGCGCTGCTGGCGAGCAACAGCGCAGGCCGCTGGCTGACCTATTCGACCTCCCCGCAAGACGATGTGCGTGGAGGGCTCGACATCGACTTCAAGCAATACAACACCGGTTATGGCGATACCATCGCTCAGGTTTCTGGCAACGGGCACATCTATCGGGTCGCGCCTGTCGTCAAGGTCAGCCTGACCGGCGAAGTCCGCAAGACCTATGACGGCAACAACCAGGCCACGCTCGATGGCAGCAACTACACCAGCACTGGCGCCATTGACGGCGACCAGGTGACCTTCGTAGTCGGAGACGGTGGCCAGGCGCTTTACGGTGACAAGAACGCAGGCGAAGGCAAGTCGGTCGATGTCACGGGTGTGATGATCGACAATGCCAGCAAAGGCGATGTCAAGGTCTACGGATATCAACTGGAATCCGACAGCGTTTCGGCCGACATCGGCGTGATCGACAAGCGCAAGCTGGAGCTGGCCAGCGGCGGTACAGGCGCTGCCCAAGTGACCGACAAGGTCTACGACGGCACTCGGGCGGCCGAAGTGACGGATGTCGTCTTCGACAATCTGGTAGCGGGTGACCAACTGCATGCCACGGGGACTGGCGAGTTCAGCGACAAGAACGTGGCGAATGAAAAGACCGTCAACGTGACCGGGTTGACGCTGCTCGGTACTGATGCCGACAACTACATGCTCGATCTGTCGGGTGTCTCCGTAACCGGCAAGGCAGACATCACGCCCAAGGGTTTGTCCCTGGGCCAGGTGCAGGTGGCCGACAAGACCTATGATGGTGGCCGTAATGCGACCGTGAGCGACATCGAGCTGCAGGGTCTGATCGCTGCCGACGAGAACAAGGTGACCGGCGCGGCGGGAAGCGCTCTGTTCGACGACAAGAATGCCGGTGTCGGCAAAACCGTATCGTTGAGTGACCTGGCACTGACTGGCGAAGAGGCAGGCAACTATCGACTACTGGACTCTACCGCCAACACGACCGCGAGCATTGAACGCAAAGTAATCACTGGTATCGCTGATGTGGCCGACAAGGTCTATGACGGTGGTACTGCGGCCGAGTTGAGCAATATCGGCCTGGTAGGTGTAGTCGATGGCGACGAAGGCAAGGTTTCCGGTACCGGCACCACGGGCGCCTTCAGCGACAAGAACGCTGGCGCCGATAAATCGGTAATTGGCTCTGGAATCGCCCTGGCCGGTGAAGAGGCGGGCAACTACCGCTTCGATACCGACGCCCAGATCGGTCTGGCCGATATCGACCGCAAGGTCATTACCGGCATCGCCGATGTAGCCGACAAGGTCTACGACGGCAGCACCGCGGCTGAGCTGAGCAATCTCGGCCTGGTGGGTATTGTCGATGGTGACGAAGGCAAGGTCTCCGGTACCGGCACCACGGGCGCCTTCAGCGACAAGAATGCTGGCACTGACAAGTCCGTGACCGGTTCCGGTATCGCCCTGGCCGGTGAGGAGGCGGGCAACTACCGCTTCGATACCGACGCGCAGATCGGTCTGGCCGATATCGACCGCAAGGTCATTACCGGCACTGCTGATGTGGCTGACAAGGTCTACGACGGCAGCACCGTGGCCGAGCTGAGCAATATAGGCCTGGTAGGTATTGTCGATGGTGACGAGGGCAAGGTCTCCGGCACCGGCACCACGGGTGCCTTCAGCGACAAGAACGCTGGTACTGACAAGTCCGTGACTGGTTCCGGGATCGCCCTGGCCGGTGAGGAGGCGGGTAACTATCGCTTCGATACCAACGTCCAGATCGGTGTGGCCGATATCGCTCGCAAAGTGATTACCGGCATCGCCGATGTGGCTGACAAGGTCTACGACGGTAGCATCGCTGCCGATTTGAGCAATCTCGGCTTGGTAGGTGTGGTCGATGGCGACGAGGGCAAGGTCTCCGGTACCGGCACCACGGGTGCCTTCACCGACAAGAACGCCGGTACTGACAAGTCCGTGACCGGTTCCGGTATTGCCCTGGCCGGTGAAGAAGCGGGCAACTACCGCTTCGATACCGATGCGCAGATCGGTGTGGCCGATATCGATCGCAAGGTCATTACCGGCACCGCCGATGTGGCCGACAAGGTCTATGACGGCAGCACCGTGGCCGAGCTAAGCAATATCGGCCTGGCAGGTGTGGTCGATGGCGACGAGGGCAAGGTCTCCGGCACCGGCACTACGGGTGCCTTCAGCGACAAGAACGCTGGTACTGATAAGTCCGTGACTGGTTCCGGGATCGCCCTGGCCGGTGAGGAGGCGGGTAACTATCGCTTCGATACCAGCGTCCAGATCGGTGTGGCCGATATCGACCGCAAGGTCATTACCGGCATCGCTGATGTGGCTGACAAGGTCTACGACGGTGGCACTGCCGCCGAGCTGAGCAATCTCGGTCTGGTGGGCATTGTCGATGGTGACGAAGGCAAGGTCTCCGGCACCGGCACCACGGGCGCCTTCAGCGACAAGAACGCTGGTACTGACAAATCGGTAATTGGCTCTGGAATCGCCCTGGCCGGTGAAGAGGCGGGCAACTACCGTTTCGATACCGATGCACAAATCGGTCTGGCCGATATCGACCGTAAGGTCATTACCGGCACCGCTGATGTGGCTGACAAGGTCTACGACGGCAGCACTGCGGCCGAGCTGAGCAATCTTGGCCTGGTAGGTGTGGTCGATGGCGACGAAGGCAAGGTTTCCGGCACCGGCACCACGGGTGCCTTCAGCGACAAGAATGCTGGCGCCGATAAATCGGTAATTGGCTCCGGGATCGTCCTGGCCGGTGAAGAGGCGGGCAACTACCGTTTCGATACCGATGCACAAATCGGTGTGGCCGATATCGACCGCAAGGTCATTACCGGCATCGCTGATGTGGCTGACAAGGTCTACGACGGCAGCACTGCCGCCGAGCTGAGCAATCTCGGCCTGGTAGGCGTAGTCGATGGCGACGAAGGCAAGGTCTCTGGTACCG
>NZ_JAAMQM010000003.1 GCF_013523055.1 Pseudomonas capeferrum
GGGCAAGCCCGCTCGCCACTTGAACACAGGTGGTGAGCGGGCTTGCCCCGCGACGAGGCCTTGAGCTTCATGGAAAGGTCGAGAGAAAAACAGAAGTACGGGATGTGAACATGCCCTGCCCTATTGGTCGGAATGCACGAAGTCCGCTCCGCCTTCCAGGCACATGTCGCGCCAGCGACCGAACCCCACCCCGACCAACACCTCACTTCTCTTCCAGCACCACCTTCCCCTTCACCGCGCGCGGGCCGATGAAGAGCCATACCAGCAGCCCGGGAACAGGCGCGTAAACCACGAAGACGACCCACAACATCTTGCGTTCAGCACGACGGTCGCTGCCGATGATGTGCCAGATTGCCCAGATTTCCAGCAGGATGACAACGGCAGCAATGATGATCCAGATCGTTCCGACTTCCATAAGGTATCTCCTGTGAGCGTGTACTCACTTTGGTCACCAGGATCGCAGAGGGTTCACTCTTATCTGCTCGCAAGTGTCATCGAGACCGCGCGCCTAACCCTCTCCTCCCGCCATTGCGCGCGCTCGCGTGGTGTGCAGCATGTGCAAGGTTATCTTGCGCACCTCTGCCTTGCTGACCTCGATATGCGCCTGGAGCATTCGCTGGGCCTCGTCACTGCGACGTTCGAGAATGCCGGCGAGAATCCGTCCGTGTTCTTCATAGGTCAGCGTGACACGTGGGCCCTGGGTGAAGTCTAGACGACGAATGATGCGGATCTGCTCGCTGATGCGCGCATGCAACCTGGCCATCTCAGCGTTGCCCGCCGCCTCCACGAGCTGGCAGTGAAAACGTTCGTCGAGACGCGAGACTTCTCGCCCATCCCGCAAGCGTGCCTCGGGCGCGACCAGCCAGATCGCTCGCAAGGATTCCAACGCGGCGGGGCATTCTCCCTCGGGCCGTTCGCATAGCCGCCGCACTGCCTCCAGTTCAAGGACGATACGAACGTCGTAGAGCTCCTCGAAGTGCGTGAAATCGAACGCGCGGACCTGCCAGCCACTGCGAAACAGCACGATCAGGTACCCCTCGCGCTCCAGGCGATGCAGCGCCTGGCGCACCGGCGTGCGACTGACCTGCATGCGCTCGGCCACTTCGGTCTCGCTGAAGCGGTCACCGGGAATCAGGCGAAACTCGAAGATGTCGTCCTTGAGCTGGGCGTAGATCTGTTCGACCAGGTTTTCCGGACGGGGCCTGCCCCCGCCATGAGGCCCCAGCAGCTGCATCAGGCGGCCTCCGAAGGCGTGATCAGGATCAGCGCGTCACCGGGAGTGACCGCCTTGCCTGGCGCGCTGTACAGCGCCTTGACATGCCCGGCCACCGGAGCTGTGACCGCCAGCTCCATCTTCATCGCCTCGACCACCATCAGCGGCGTGCCCGCGGCGACCCACTGGCCATCCTCTACCAGGACCTTCCAGACACTGCCGCTCATGTCCGCGCTGACCAGGTGTCCATCGAGCCCTTCGATGTCCGGTGCCGGCGCTTGTTCGGTGACCTGCGCCGCAGCTTCGGCCTCGCGCCACAACGGCACCTCGGCCTCGAACGCCGCTTTCTGCCGTCGCTGGAAGTCGCCGATGCTGGCGCTGTTGTCCGCCAGGAAGCGCTGGTACCGGGCGAAATCGAATTCGCCGTCTTCGATGCGGATCTGCGCTCGCCCTTCGCGGAAGGCCTCGCGGAAGGTGTCCAGTTCGGCCTCGCTGACCGGATAGAAGCGGACTTGGTCGAAGAAATGCAGCAGCCAGGGCTGGTTGTCCTTGAACTGGGCGTTCTTGCGCCAGGTATTCCAGATCGGCAAGGTGCGTCCGACCAACTGATAGCCGCCCGGAGAGTCCATGCCATAGATGCACATGTACATGCCACCGATGCCGACGGTGCCTTCGGCGGTGAAGGTACGCGCCGGGCTGTACTTGGAGCTGAGCAGCCGATGACGCGGATCGAGGGGCACGGCGCACGGCGCGTCCAGGTAGACGTCGCCCAGGCCGAGTACCAGATAGCTCGCGTCGAAGAGGATGTCACGCACCTGTTCGCGGGTGTCGAGGCCATTGATGCGCTGGATGAAATCGACGTTGTTCGGCAGCCAGGGCGCTTCGGCGCGCACGGTTTCACGGTAGCGGGTCACGGCGCCCAGGGTGGCGCTGTCCTCGAAGGCCATGGGCAGATAGATGATGCGACTGGGGACCTTGACCTTGGCCACATCGCCCAGGGTGTGCTCCAGGCGCAACAGAACCTGCATCAGCGCCTGCTGATCGAGCACGCGGCTGTCGTAGCGCAACTGCAGCGAGCGCACGCCTGGCGCCAGTTCCTCGAGCCCGGCAATGGCCTCGGCCTTCAACGCCTCCATCAGCAGATGCACACGCAGACGCAGCGCCAGGTCGAGCACGTTGTCGCCGTATTCGAGCAGGATGTAGGCATCGCCTGCCTGACGATAGACCGCGCGTGGCCGCGCGCCGCTAGCCGGCAGCTCGGCGAGAATGGTCGCCGAGGACGTCTCGACCGGTTGCAGCGTCGGCGCCGCAAGCGTCACGGCGCTGATCGCCGCCATGGCCTGGATGCTACCCAACTGAGCCTGCTCCAGGCTCTGGGCCTGCTTGAAGCTGATGGGGTGGAAGCGCAGGCGATCGCCCGGCTTGACCTGCCCGACCTTCCACAGCTCGGCCTTGGCGATGGTCACCGGGCAGACGAAACCGCCCAGGCTCGGCCCATCCTTGGTCAGGATCACCGGGAAGTCCCCCGTGAAATTGATGGCGCCGATGGCGTATTCGCAGTCGTGGACATTGGAGGGGTGCAGACCCGCCTCCCCCCCGTCCTCGCGGGCCCATTCGGGCTTGGGTCCGGACAGGCGCACGCCGAGCCGGTTGGAATTGTAATGAACCTGCCATTCGGTCTCGAAGAACGACGAAATGGACGCTTCGGTAAGAAAGTCCGGGGCGCCGTGGGGTCCGTAGAGCACGCCGATGTCCCAGGTATCCCCATAGGTCGGAACCAGGCTCGCATCCACTGCCTGGGGTTGGCTGACCGGCGCCGGCGTGGTGCAGGCCGCCAGGTGCGGTTGCGAGATGGCCAGCATGTCGCTCGGCCGCAGCGTGCGTCCGGCATGCCCACCGAACTGGCCCAGGGCAAAGGTCGACCGGCTGCCCAGGTACAGGGGCACATCGATGCCATTGCGCACCGCCAGATAGGCGCGGCAGCCATGCCTGGCGCGCCCGAGCTTGAGTACCTGACCGGCCTTCACGGCCTGCGGTTGCCAGTAAGCAACCGCCTGGCCATCCAGTTCGGCATCGCAATCGGCTCCTGTCAGGGCAATCGTGGCATCGCAGTGAAAGCGCAAGGTCGGGCCTTGCAAAGTGAACTCGAGCCCGGCGGCGCTTTCGTGGTTGCCGACGATACGGTTGGCCAGGCGGAAGGCGAAGTCGTCCATCGGCCCGGACGGCGGCACGCCGATGTCCCAGTAGCCGAGACGGCCCGGGAAGTCCTGCACGCTGGAATAGGTGCCCGGCTCGAGCACCTCGATGGCGCTGGGCCGATAGCTGAAATCGTCGAGCAGGCGCGTCCACGCCTTGCCCGCCAGGAAACGCGGTTCCGCCACGACCTGGCGCAGGTAGTCGAGGTTGCTGGCGATCCCGTGCAGGCGCGTGGCGTCCAACGCTGCGCGCAGCTTGACCAGTGCCTCTGCGCGATCGGCGCCATGCACGATGAGCTTGGCGATCATCGGGTCGTAATGCGCCGTGACCTGCGTACCGCTGGCGATCCAGCCATCCACGCGCACGTCTTCGGGGAAATGCACCTCGCTCAGCACTCCAGGACTTGGCTGGAAGTTCTTCAGCGGGTCCTCGGCATACAGGCGGACCTCGATGGCGCTGCCCTGAGGCGCCTGCGCCATGCGCGGCCAATCCGGGCGGTCGCCCGCGGCGACCTGCAGCATGCATTCGATCAGGTCCAGCCCGGTGACCATTTCGGTGACCGGGTGCTCGACCTGCAGCCGCGTGTTGACCTCGAGGAAATAGAACGCGTCATGCTCGGCGTCGTAGATGAACTCGACGGTACCGGCGCTGCGATAGGCAACGCTTTCTCCCAGGTGAACGGCGGCACGGTGCAGCGCCTCGCGCGTCGCCTGCGGCAGGCAGGGCGCCGGGGTTTCCTCGACCACCTTCTGGTTGCGTCGCTGCAGCGAACAGTCCCGTTCCCCCAGCGCCAACACCCTGCCCTGGCCATCGCCGAAGATCTGCACTTCGATGTGCCGTGCCCGGTCGACGAAGCGCTCGATGAAGGCGCCGGCGTCGCTGAAGAACTGTTCGCCCAGACGCTTGACGCTGTCATAGGCCGCGCGCAGGGCCTGGGCATCGTCGCACCGGGTCAGGCCGATACCTCCCCCGCCCGCGGTGGTCTTGAGCATCACCGGATAGCCGATGCGTTCGGCCTCGACCAGGGCGTGCTCGAGGCTTTCCAGCAAGCCGGTACCCGGGGTCATGGGCACGCCGGCGGCGCTGGCCAGCTCACGGGCCCGATGCTTGAGGCCGAACTGGCGGATCTGCTCGGCGGTCGGCCCGACGAAAGCGAACCCGGCTGCCTCACAGGCATCGGCGAATTCCGCGCTCTCGGAGAGAAAGCCATAGCCGGGGTAAATGGCCTGGGCGCCACTGGCACGCGCGGCGTCGAGGATCTTGTCGATACGCAGGTAGGTGTCGGTGGGCTTGTCGCCATTCAGCGCGATGGCCTGGTCGGCCATCGCCACGTGCGGTGCGTTGCGGTCGGCATCGGCATACACGGCCACGCTGCGTACGCCCAGGCGCTTGAGGGTGCGGATGGCGCGGACAGCGATCTCGCCACGGTTGGCAATCAGTACGGTAGTGAACATGGTGTGCTCCTCAAGCCTGGCCTGGACGGGATGATTGCGCGCCAATGAAGGCGCGCCAGCCACCGAAACTGGTGATGTCGCGGGCCCTGCCCAGGGCGTGCGCCTCGCAGATGAAGCCCTTGACCCAGCGTCCGCCGGCCAGCTCAAGGTTGCCGATGCCCAGGGGCGCTGGAATCTCCGCGACGAATTCGCCAAAGCGCGCCAGCGGGATGTCCCAGAGCTCGACGATGATCGCGCTGCCATCGCTGTCGCGTGACAGCCCGGGCTTGGGCGGCACGGTGCCTTCGAGCGCGTAGAGGCGGTAATCCGGGCTGGTCAAGGTCTGCTCGACCAACACGGCATCGCGGCTGGTCAGTTGATGATTGAGGGGCATGCCGCTCAAGTGCGCACCCACGACGGCCACTCGAACGCAGTCGGTCGACCGCGGCAAACCGCTCGCCAGCGGCAGGCGCTTGTCGGTGGCGCCCAACGGCAGCTCGAGCGAGGCCTGCCAACGTCGACCAAGATCGGCCAGGGCGCGGTCATGCCAGGCCGGCGCGATCAGGGTGATGCCGCTGGGCAGGCCGTCATCGCGCAGGCCGGCCGGTACGGCGAGGGCTGCCAGGTCGGCGAGGTTGGTGAAGTTGGTATAGGTGCCGAACTGGCTGTTGAACAGTACCGGCTCCTCGGTCATTTCGGCCTGCGTCCTGATCGTTGGCGAAGTCGGCACGACCAGCGCGTCGAAATCGGCCAGCGCTTCGTTGATCAGACGCGCCAGCTCGGCGCGCCGGTATTCGGCCTTGAAGCTGTCGCAGGCGCTGTATGAATGGCCATTCGCAACGATTGCGCGGACCACCGGGTCCATATCGGCCGGGTCCACGCCCTCGGTGGCAACCGTGCGCTCGGCGACCCAAGGGCCTTGGTAGAGCTCCTGCGCGAGGGCGCGAAACGGCGCGAAATCGATTGGCGTCAGCGTGGCGCCCTGCTCGCGCAAATGCACCAGCGCCTGTTCGAATGCGGCCTGGTTCTGGCTGTCACCGAAGAATTCCAGTCGATCCGGAATCGCCAGTCTTGCCGCCGTCGCGATGGCCACCGGCGCTCGCTGCGGGTTGCGACGCGCATAGGCATCGGAGGCATCGAAGCCGCCCGCGACCTGGGCGACGAGATCGGCATCGGCGACCGTCAGGGCAAAGATCGAGATGCAGTCCAGGGTGCGACAGGCAGGCACCAGCCCGGTAGTGGACAGCCAGCCCTTGGTCGGCTTGAGCCCGACGATGTTGTTGAAACCGGCCGGCACGCGTCCCGAGCCGGCGGTATCGGTACCCAGCGCGAACGGCACCAGGCCGCGTGCTACCACGCTGGCCGAGCCGGCGCTGGAGCCACCGCTGACGTAGGCCGGATCGAAGCTGTTGGGTACCGCGCCGTATGGAGAGCGTGTCCCCACCAACCCGGTGGCGAACTGGTCGAGGTTGGTCTTGCCGACCAGGATGGCCCCCGCTTGCCGGAGGCGGGCAACCACCGTGGCATCGGCCTGCGCCACATGCCCGAACGCTGGGCAGGCCGCCGTGGTGTGCCATTGCGCCGCGTCGATGTTGTCCTTGACCGCGAAAGGTACGCCGTACAGCGGCAGCTTCGAGCTGTCGCCCTGGGCCTGCTCCAGCAACTGGGCCAGGTGCTTCAGCTGTGCGTCCAACTGGATCGTGGTCGCGCGGCAGATCCAGGCGTTGTCCTGCTCCGCGAAACTGTCGAGCAGATCGGTCAACAGAGACTCGGGGGTGGCGCCGGCACGGTAGGCATCTTGCCAGCCAGCCAAGGTAAGGGGAAAGTCGGGCATAGTCTGAGTTCCGTCTTGTATCCAAGTTGATGCAAGACAACAGACAAAGACCATGCCAGTTTCTAAAAAACCATGCTTTACAAGTAGTTAGGCATATTCGATGCGAATTTTCGTGTGCCGAAGGCACCTCCACGCCCTGTTTTCGAGCCTGGAGGCTTGAGTTTGGTGCGCGGATCAATGCACCGCAGCGCGCTCCAGGGCGGTCTTCAAGCCAGTCGCACTTTCGTAGGTCTGCTGAGCGACCCGTTTGCCGTGGTCGAGTTGCAGCCAGAGCACTTTTCCTTCCTGTGCCGGGTAACGGCTGGACACACGCCCTTCCCGATCCAGCAGCACGCGGTAGTTGTAGTCACGCATGGCCGGGATGGCGAACAGTTTGCTGATCAGTGAGGGCATGCGCTGAATATCGGCCACGAACACGGCATCGCGTGCCTCGAGATAGCCCTTCGGCCGATCCGCCAGTGCAGCCTTGACCAGCTTGGCGCCGTCCATGTCGCGGGCGACCAGCAGGATGCGGGTTTCCCGATCAAGGCTGTAAGGCTGATCGTACTGGTCGAGCAGTGTCCAGGGAGCCAGCGGCTCGCCTGAGTCCAGGGCCTGAGCCATGAGTGGCAGCAGGGTCAGCAGCAGCGTGGCGACGTATCTCATCAGCAAGGGTCCTCGGGTATCGGAAAGCTGCCAGCATAGCCGAGCGCAACGACCGGCAGACTGCGCGACATCACGTTTCGTGCAGTTGTCTTTACCTTGGCTGCACCGCACACTCAACTGTCTGCATCGCTTGGGAGCTACCCGTGACCACCCCCCGCCATTTCAGCAAGAAGTCCGGCACCACCAACATGCTGCGGCTCAAGTCTTCTCAAGATGAAGGTCAGGCGGCTTACCGGGTGGGCTTCGTCTTGCTCGAGCACTTCTCCATGGCCAGTTTCACCGTGGCCATGGATGTCTTGGTGACCGCCAACCTGCTGCGCAACGACTGTTTCCGCTTCAGCGCGCTGTCGTTGTCGGGCGAGCGCGTGCTCAGCGATCTCGGCCTTGAACTGGTCGCTACCGAACTCGATCCTCGCACGCTTCAGAACCATGACCTGCTGGTGATCTGTGGAGGGCTGCGCACACCGCTCAAATATCCGGTGCTCGACCGTCTGCTGGCCGACTGCGCGGCGCATGGCCTGGCCCTGGGCGGCCTGTGGAACGGTGCCTACTTCCTCGCCCGCGCCGGCGTGCTGGTGGACTATGACTGCAGCGTTCACCCCGAGCAGCGCGCCAGCCTGGCCGAACGCAGCCCGCAAAGCCGGATCACTCCGGCGAGCTTCATCCTTGACCGCGATCGCCTGACCGCCGCGAGCCCCAATGGCGCGATGGAGCTCATGCTCAGCCTGGTGCGTCGCCTGGACGGCGATGCCCTGGCCGAAGGGGTCGAGGAAATCCTTTCGTTCTCAGGCGCCCGCTATCGCCAGGTCGGCCCGGGTGCCAAGAAGTCCATGAGCCTGCACCTGCGCACCATCGTCGAGCTGATGGAGAACAACCTGGAGGAAACCCTCAGCCTGGATCAGCTCGCCGCCTACAGCGGCCGCTCACGGCGCCAGATAGACCGCCTGTTCCAGGCCCAGTTGGGCACCTCGCCTCGTCGCTACTACATGGAGCTGCGCATCACCAAGAGCCGCCGCCTGTTGCAATATTCCGACCTGCCAGTGATGGATGTGGCGATCGCCTGCGGATTCGTCTCGGTGTCGCATTTCAGCAAGTGCTATGCGGCATATTTCGGTTATTCGCCGTCGCGGGAGCAGCGTTTAGGGGAGTAGATCGAGGATCGGGATGGGGCGACATGACGGATGGCTTGCCTATCGCCGCCCGAGCGCCCCCAACCGAATGGCGGTCAGCTACCCCGCCCGTCTCAATCTTCCAAAGGCTTCGGCGGTTTCGCCGGGCCCGCCGGCTTGACGGGTTTGGCAGGCTTGCTACCCTTCTGCGGCTCGCTGGGCACCGCTGCCACCGGTTCCGGCGCCGCGACGGCCTTCTCGGTGGCTGGCAACTCGTCGACGGCCTTGAAGATCACTTGCGGTTCGAGCCTTTCGCCCTTGTCGTCATCCTTGAGCACATGCCGCGCCCCATCCTTGCCCACCAGGATCACCTTGGTACCCTTGCTCGCGCCCAGCTTAAGCTCGCGGATAAGCGCCATGGTGGTCTGCTGTTCCAGGTTCTTGTCCTCACGCTTGCCGACCATCCCGGCAACGCTGTACAGCACCAGGTTGCGTTCGGCGAAACCCGCCTGGGTGGCCGGATCCTTCAGGGCTTCGTTGAGCCCGCGCAGGGTCGGGTCGGCGGAGCTGGGGGCAATGACGACCAGCGGCCTCGACTTGCCCATTTCCTTGGCCAAGGGGGCATCGCTGTCGGCGGCGCAGAGCGGGCCGGCCATGGCGAACAATACGGCGAGGGTCAATGACCGGATGAGCATGGGCATCTCCTTACAAGTGACTACGTGTAATGCTGAAAACTCCTACATAAGCCTAAACCAGTTGGCTACGGCGGGTTAAGGAAATGACTTGGATTTTTTACGGCAAGTCACGGAGTGGGCGCGGCGCCCTGCGAATGCGCGCCGCACGCCTCGTTCCGAGCATCCGTGCAATGGCGCTTTAAACTCCGACGTGTGCGCTTCGTCTAGGAAAGGGCTGATGCACCCCAGGCACAGTCTCACCTACTTGCGGAGATCACAGATGTTTCGCCCTGCCCTCGCCTTTTTCGCCCTGACCCTGTCCAGCGCCGCGTGGTCCGCCGACGCTTGCTCGGTCGTGATTCACAGCACCGACCAGATGACCTACGACCTGAAGACCATCGCCGTGTCGGAAAGCTGCAAGGCGTTCACCGTGAACCTGCGACACACGGGCACCCTGCCCAGGAACATCATGGGGCATAACTGGGTACTGACGAGGAGGGACGACATGAAAGGCGTGGCGGACGATGGCGCCAAGGCAGGCGAGGCCGCCGACTACATCCAGCCGGGCGACAGTCGCGTGCTGGCACACACGCGGTTGATCGCCGGTGGCGAAACGGATTCGATCACGTTCGACACCAGTGTCTTGAAAACCGGTGAAGCGTATGAGTTCTTCTGCTCCTATCCCTTCCACTCGAGCATGATGAAAGGCGTGCTGACATTCGGCGGTTGAAGCGGCAGACGACAACGAAGGTGAAACCGTGGCGCGAGCCACGGCGGCCTGCGTCGCAGCTTTGTCAGCGTCCGCTCAAGCCTCGGCCCATTCGCGCATGCGCACACGGCAATGCTTCATGGCATTGACGATGTGCTTTTCCACCATGGCCTTAGACAGGTTCAAGCGCGTGGCGATCTCCATGTGCGACAAGCCTTCGAGCTTGCGCAGCAGGAAGCACTCGCGGCATGTCTCGCTCAGTTCGCCCAGCGCCCGTTGCAGGAATTCGAGACGCTCTTCCTGCCCGAAAGCATTGTGCGCGGGTGCGACGAAAAAACGCTCATCGATTTCCAGGACTTCCAGCGTCTCCGATCGGCGGACCTTGTTGCGACGGTGGCCGTCGGTGACCAGGTTCAGGGCAGTCCGATAGAGGAATGCGCGGGGATGGGATATCTGCGTATCGTCGCTTCGCTCCAGGATCCGCAGATAAGCCTCTTGAGCGATATCCTCGGCGGCATGGCGGCTGCCGAGCCGCAAACGAAGGTAGCTGACCAGTTCACGGTAGTAATGCTCGAGCAGTACACCCGAAGACGGCATCGAGAGCGCGTTCCTTGTAGTCCGATGGAGAGTGAAGCTGGATGCAGGCCAATTAATGGCACGGCAGGACACATAAATTATAATAATTCTCATGAAGTTTAAAGAGCTTGTCACACGTATGCCCTGTCATGAGTGGACATATTTGCTTGGATCTCTTCGACAGCAAGAGGGCCGTGACACTGCCGGACATATCACAGACCATCGCGCCGCGGACCAGATGCCAGGTGTCGACCGTACCAGGGCCGGCGTGGCACTCGATCGGCCAAGCGATCGGCCTCCTCCTCGGGACTGAAGATGACCTGCAGCGCCAGCTTCATGGTCTCGATATCCAGCTTGCCGGTGCCTCCACCGTTGCCCAGTCCCCAGGCACCGCAGCCATCACGGGTCGGCCCCAGCCAGGGCTCGGCCACGCGCACCCAGCGCCCTGGCGCGAACCAGGGGATACCGTCGACCATCCGCTGCCGGACCTCGCCAGGGTGCGCCTGCTGGTGAGCCAGGTACCAGTCGTTCAGG
The DNA here is from genome assembly GCF_013523055.1 of Pseudomonas capeferrum. Lineage (GTDB taxonomy): Bacteria > Pseudomonadota > Gammaproteobacteria > Pseudomonadales > Pseudomonadaceae > Aquipseudomonas > Aquipseudomonas capeferrum_A. The sequence continues at coordinate 10,924 of NZ_JAAMQM010000003.1, forward strand.
CGGTCGTCGATCCAGCCGTGGAAGGCCCAGAATACCGGGTTCACGTGGGAGGAGAACGGATCGCCGAGAAAGTCGTTCTCGGCGCGAAACCAGCGGTCCGAGAAGTCATAATTGCGCCGGGCGTAAGCCATCGGGTAGCCCGAATCCGGGTCGCGCCCCAATGACGCCCAGCGCATGTGCAGCCAGTCGTGAACCCCCAGTTCGATGCGCGAACCCAGCTCCCCCAGGCACAGGGTGCTGAGGTACTGCGGGTCGTGCAGCTGGGCTTCCCAGAGCTGGAAGTTGGCGTACAGGCCGTGGCTGCTCTTGACGTAATACAGCCACTGGGTGAAGGCCTCGTCGTCACTGGCCTGCCAGTTGGGCGGGACACTGTAGCCATCGCGATTGCTCAGGTAGTCGACGAATGCCTGGGTGCCTTGCGCCAAGGACGGCCGAGGCGCGGGCAGACACGTCCAGGAACGCAGGTCCTGGACTTCGCGCACGCCCTGCAACATGTGCCGGTGCATGAACAGGAAGTCCTCGCCCGAGCCGTTGCGATGGCGGTCATGACCGCGTGCATTGCGCTCCTTGCCCAATGGCCCCACTTGCCACCCCAACGCACGGACCATCTGCCGTCGCGAGTCGTCGATGCGGTGCCAGCGATCTCGACCGGCGTGCCATAGCTGATGGTAGTAGCGTCGCTGCGGAGAAATCAGGTCTTCATGCAGGGCGGCCACGAAAGGCAAGCGTTCGCAAGCCTGGACGAACGGCCTGCGGGTGGCCACGAAGCGCGCCTGCGGCCCGGAGTAGCCGGATTGCGTACCGGCCAGGCGTACCTGGCCACTGAGCGTCGCGCTGCCACCGCCCTCGCTCCAGTCGCCCCAGATCTCATCGAGGACAGCCTTGCAGTCGTACGCCTGCCCGGAGGGTGCCACCATCTTCCAGCGCACGGCCGGCAGACGTTCGGCGGCCAGGGGGCCATAGACCTGAAGGCCATCGTCGCCATAGGGCGCGCGACCCAGGTAGCCGCGCAGGGCCCGAGCGCCCTGCCCCACGTCCAGCAGCAGTTCCAAGGGCCGGGCCAGCTCGACCAATGCCGGATGCTCGTCCACCAGGCGCCAGTCCCAGATGCCCACGAGGCGTTCGCCCAGCAAGGCGTTGGGCAGGTCGTCGACCGGCACCGCGGGCTCGTCGCTGCTCAGCTCCGCCTCCCGGGCCCGCTCCCATTCGCGCCGCGCGTAATAGCCAGCAGGCAGCACTACACTCGCGGCCACCAGGCCGGCCAGCATCTTTCGACGTGACACCTTCATCCACTGTACTCATGACGTGACTACTGCTGCGAAAACGAATGGTCGAAGGCGCGATTTAGAGGGTTTGTAAATTCTCCCGGCCTCGGCTCGTTTCACCCAACACGTTCGAACGGCATGGGGCCGTCGCGCAAGCGGGTCGCATAGGCAAATGAAGAAGCAGTCTCTTTTCTCGCGCAGGTGGCTATTGGCATTGGCGCTCCTGATCTTGCTCCTGCTGGCCGCAGGCGCCTGGTGGTACTGGGTCTATCTGGAAAAACACCCCTATAGCCGCGAGATCGAACAACGGGCCAATGCCTTGCAAGCCCGCATCCTGGCCCTGGACGCGCACCTGGATGTGCCGCTGAGCTACGGCAGCGACGGTCAGGAAGCGGATCGTGACGGCCCGACCCAGTTCGACCTGGTCAAAGCAGCCAAGGGACGCCTGAGCGGGGCTTCGATCGCTATCTGGTCCTGGCCGGAGTTCTGGAGCGGGCCCCACTGGCCGCATCGCCCCACCCCAGGATTCGAGGCGGCGATGGCCAATGAACTGGAGGTGCGCTACCGCATCATCACCAGCATCGCCAAGGATTTCCCCGCCCAAGCCGGCATTGCCCGTACCCCGGCCGACTTCCGCCGGCTGGCCAGCGAAGGCAAGTTCGCCATCGTCATCAGTCTGCTCAACGCCGCGCCCCTGGGCGATGACATCGACAAGCTCGACCATTGGGCCGCGCGCGGCATGCGGGTATTCGGCCCAGGCTACGTGGGCAACAACCGCTGGGTCGACTCGGCCCGCCCGCTGCCCTTCCTGGGCGATTCGGTCGACCCGCTGGGCGGCCTGTCGGACATCGGCCGCCGGGCGGTGACCCGGCTCAACGACCTCGGTGTGCTCATCGATGTGTCGCAAATGTCCAGCCAGGCCCTGACCCAGGTCACTGAGCTGAGCCGGGCGCCGGTCATGGCCTCGCACACCGGGGTGCAAGGCCTGATGGACATCCGCCGCAACCTCGGCGACGCGGACCTGGCGCATATCAAGGCCACCGGCGGCCTGGTCAACATCGTCGCCTACTCGCACTACCTCAAGCCGTTCTCGCGCCTCACCATCGAGAAGATGAACGCCCTGCGTGCCCGTTATGGCCTGCCCGATGTGCAGAACCAGACCCAGATGGGCACCACTACCGACCCGGTCTTTTCGATCTGGTCGGAGAAGAAGTTCGGCGAATACCTCACGCCCTTCTACGACATCCTCGGCGCCGAACCCGAGGCGACCCTGGCCGACTATGTCGACTCGATCGACTACGCGGTGAAGAAGATCGGCATCGACCACGTCGGTATCAGTTCGGACTTCAACGACGGCGGCGGCGTGGTCGGCTGGGAGAACGTCAGCCAGAGTCGCAACGTCACCGCCGAACTGATGCAGCGTGGCTATTCCGACGAAGACATCGCCAAGCTCTGGGGCGGCAACTTCCTGCGTGTGTGGGAAGCCGCCCAACAGGCCGCCAAGCCGGCCGCCCCTCCCGTCGCTCGACACTCGCAAGGAATCCCATGAAAAGGCTCACCTCACTGATTGCCCTCGGCTGCCTGTCGCTGTCGTTCGAGGCGCTTGCCGCCGATCCGACCACGCCCGGCGAGGTGTTCAAGGACTGCAAGGACTGCCCGGAAATGGTCGTACTGCCCGCCGGCAGCTACCAGATGGGTACTCCCGACGATGAACTGGGCAAACAGCAAGATGAAGGCCCGCTACACGAGGTGACCTTCGCCAAGGCCTTCGCCATCGGTCGATTCCACGTGACCGCGGGTCAATGGCAGGTCTATGCCCGGGAAACCCGCACGGTGCTGCCGGACGGCGACCTGCGTCCGGGCCGCCTGTGCAGGAACGGCAAGCCCAGCTACCCGCAGGGCCCGACCCAGCCGGCCGTTTGCATGACCTGGGATGAAGCCCGTGGCTACATCGACTGGCTGGCGAAAAAGACCGGCCAACCCTATCGCATGGTCAGCGAGTCCGAACGTGAATACGCCGGTCGCGCCGGCTCGACCGGGCCCTTCCCGTTCCCCTTCGACCAGGAAGGCGAGTACCAGATCAGCAAGCACGCCAATACCTACGGACCTCGCGATGGCTTCACCCATACGGCGCCGGTCGGCAGCTTCCCAGCCAATGCGTTCGGCGTGTACGACGCGCACGGCAATATCTACGAGTGGGTCGAAGACTGCTGGCACACCGACTATGTCGGCGCGCCCACCGACGGCAGTGCCTGGACCACTGGCGGTACCTGCACGCACCGCCAGATTCGCGGCAACGATTACCTCGAGCCGCCGATCTTTTCCCGCTCTGGCAATCGCAACGAGCGCGAGCCCGAAGTGCGTGGCGACTGGCTGGGCTTTCGTGTAGCCCGCGTGCTCAAGGACAGTGACGAAAACCGATAACCCGCAGGGAGAGTGCCCATGTCCGCCTTGAGCCGACGCCGTTTCGTAGCCGCAGCCACCTTGAGCGGGCTTGCACCCGCCCTACCCGCCTGGGCGGTCGACACCTCGACGCCCGGCGTCACCGACTCGGCGGTGGGCGATGACATCATCCGTCTGGACTACAACGAAAGCCCCTACGGTCCCTGCCCCACGGCGATCCAGGCCATGAGTCAGGGCGTGCGCCAGAGTGGGCATTATTTTCCTGAACACGAAGGTCGCCTGATCGAACTGTTCGCCGAACAGAACCAGGTACCCAGCGACCATGTGGCGGTATTCTGCGGCTCGCGTTCGCCCCTGCAATACGCCCTGGCGCGCCATGCCGGCCATCGCGGCGTGGTCACCGCGGCGCCGACCTACGACTCGGTGGCCAATGGTGCCAGGGCGGTGGGCGCGACCGTGCGCGAGGTGGCGCTCGATGCCCGTCACGCCCATGACGTGCGCGGCATGCTGGCCGCTGATCCGGCGGCCGGCGTGCTGTACCTGTGCAACCCGAACAACCCCACCGGAACCTTGACGCCGCGCACCGACATCGAGCATCTGGTGAGGAACAAACCGAAAGGTTGCCTGGCGATCATCGACGAGGCCTATATCCACTTTGCCGATGTGCCTTCCTGCCTGGAGCTGGCGGTCGAGCATGAGGACGTGCTGGTGCTGCGGACCTTCTCCAAGCTCTACGGCATGGCGGGCGCCCGCCTGGGCCTGGCGATCGGCAAACCGGCATTGCTCCGGGACCTGCAGCGCCTCAATGGCTACAACTTCATCCCGCTCGCCGCGGCCATGGGCGGTATCGCCAGCCTGGAGCAGAAGGATCTGGTGACAGAGCGCAAAAATCTCAACCGACGTGTCCTCCAGGCCACCACCGAGTCCCTGCGCAAGGCCGGTTACCAGTGTACCGAGGCGCAGGCCAACTGCTTCATGGTGGCGCTTGGTCGACCCGCCAAACCTGTGATCGAAGCACTGGCGCAACGGGGTATTCGCGTGGGTCGAGTGTTCGGAGCATGGCCGCAGTGGATGCGTGTCAGCGTGGGTACGCAGGCGCAGATGCAGGCGTTTATGGGAGCGTTTCTTGAGGTGATGAAACGCTGATCTCGGGTTCTTTTCATGTCACAGCACAGGGTTCATTGACTTGGCGGCCCCTCATGGGAGCGGAGGACTTGCGGCCTTCTTTCTGCGCGACCGCGCAACGAGAAGCGCCAGGCCGTCAGTCATGCTGAAGATGTCTTTCGGCTTTTGAAATCTTCCGTGAGGCCACTGTCCTCGTCGCGGGACAAGCCCGCTCGCCACAGAAACGGGCCTTCGCTGCGACGCCTACCGGTGGCGAGCGGGCTTGTCCCGCGACGAGGACAGTGGCTTCACAGAACATCCCCAAGCTGAAACAAGCTCCAGCATCCAAGGGGATTGCTTTCCTTGGCTGCCGGGTTTGACCAGAGGGGCTGGATGGATTCATACCACCTATCATTGGCCCGCCCGCCCAACGGCTAAATCCAAGCTATCTGGCTTCGTTTATCTCTCACTCACCTCTGACCAGGAACCGTAGAGATGAACGATCCGAATACGCCAGGCCCTGCTCCCGCCAATGCCTGCGCACAGGCCGTTCACAGGTTTGATGAAACGGCCAGCGTGCAAGCGCTGCTGGCCGTCTGCGAGGCTGCTTTCACCCAGGCCCCTGGCCTCAAGCAGTTGTCACTGACAGGCCCACTTTCAACCGCCGTCACCACGCTGTCGTGCGAGGGTCTGCTGCGCCAGAGCGGCCAGGACCTGTTCATCTGTACCGCCCAGGCATTCTGGCAATCGCCTCGTCCCTGGCTGCCCAAGGCATCGTTCGTCGCGCCCCCGGTCGAGTTCGTGACCACGGGTGAAACGCGTCACCCACTGCGCCCCATGCCGAGCTCGGGGCTGCTGTACCGACGCTTCATCCCCTGGCTGGGCCAGACTCTGACCTTCGAGATCGCCGATGCCGATCGCGACCTGCCTGCCTTCAACCGCTGGATGAACAGCCCCCGGGTCGCCGAATTCTGGGAAGAGCAAGGCAGCCTGGAACGGCACCACGCCTATCTGCAAACGTTGCTGGACGATTCCCATGCGCAGCCCGTCATCGGTCGATTCGATGGCGTTGCCTTTGGCTATTTCGAAACCTACTGGGCCAAGGAAGACCGGATCGCCCCTTTCTATCAACCCCACGATTTCGATCGAGGCCTGCATCTGCTAGTCGGCGAGGAGGCATTTCGCGGCAAGGCGTTCTACACGGCCTGGTTCTCGTCGCTGTGCCACTACCTGTTCCTGGACGATCCGCGCACGCAACGCATCGTCTGCGAGCCGCGCCACGACAACCACCGGCAGATCGCCAACTTCGAGCGCAGTGGCTTTACCGGCGTCAAGCATTTCGACTTCCCGCACAAGCGTGCCCTGTTGGTGATGCTGTCTCGGGAGCGTTTCTTCGAAGACCGTCTTTACCAGCCTTTGGATAACCACCCACATCAGGAGTCAACGACATGAGCGCTTCAACCCTTCACGACCTGATCGGCGTAGGTTTCGGCCCTTCCAACCTGGCGCTGGCCATCGCCCTGCAGGAGCTCTCGCAGAGCCGTGGCAAGGCGATCGATGCCTTGTTCATGGACAAGCAGGAACACTACCGCTGGCATGGCGATACCTTGTCGTCGCAGAGCGAACTGCAGATTTCCTTCCTGAAGGACCTGGTCTCGCTGCGCAACCCCACCAGCCCCTACAGTTTCGTCAACTACCTCAAGCATCAGGGCCGCCTGGTCGATTTCATCAACCTGGGCACCTTCTACCCGTGCCGCGTGGAATACAACGACTACCTGGGCTGGGTCGCCGAGCAATTCGCCGATCAGGCGCTGTACGGCGAAGAAGTGCTGCGCATCGAGCCCGAGCTCGACAACGGCGTCATCCACCACCTCAAGCTGATCTCGCGCAACGCCCAAGGCATGGAGCGGGCCCGGCGTACACGGTCCGTGGTGATCAGCACCGGCGGCTCGCCGAAAATCCCGACGATCTTCGCGCCCTTCAAGGATGACTCGCGGGTCTTCCACCATTCCCGCTACCTCACCGGCATGAAGAACCTGGGCTGTGGCCAGGGCAAGCCGATGCGGATCGCGATCATCGGCTCCGGGCAGAGCGCCGCGGAAGCCTTCATCGACCTCAACGACAGCTTCCCGTCGGTGCGGGCCGAGATGATCCTGCGCAGTTCGGCGCTCAAGCCGGCCGACGACTCGCCGTTCGTCAACGAGATCTTCGCCCCGGCCTATACCGACCTGGTGTTCCAGCAGCAACCCGAGGATCGGGAAAAGTTGATCAGGGAATACCACAACACCAATTATTCAGTGGTGGACCTCAATCTTATCGAACGCATATACGCCGTCTTGTACCGCCAGAAAATCACGCAGCGAACCCGTCATGCCGTGCGGTGCAGGCAGCAGGTTGACGCTGCCATCGCTACCGAGCAAGGCATCGAGCTGACGCTGCGCGACCTGGCGACACAACAGCGACATACCCAACGTTACGATGCCGTGATCCTCGCCACAGGTTATGAGCGACAAAGCCATCAAGCGCTGTTGGCGCCGCTCGAAGGTTACCTGCACGGCCTGGAGGTCGACCGTAATTACCGCGCGCTGGCATCGCCCGCACTGCAAGCTCCGGTCTTCCTGCAGGGTTTCTGCGAAGCGACCCATGGGCTCAGCGACACGCTCCTGTCGGTGTTGCCCATGCGCAGCGAGGATATCGGTCGCGCTCTGTACCAAGCCTTGGACACTGCCATCGCTCATAGCGAAACCAAGGTCTGCGCTCTAGCCAGCGCCTGAGGCACATCAAGGAACACACCATGTCACAGCCGACCAAAAGCGTACTGCAGGAACTGTTCGTCCTGCTGCGGCCATTCAAGCTCACCGTCATCTGCTCCATTGTCCTAGGCATGGCAGGAGGGCTGAGCATCACCCTCCTGCTGGCCACCATCAATCGCTCCCTGCATGCCGAAGCTGGCATGAGCCAGGGTGCCGTCTGGCTGTTTGCCGGACTTTGCGTCGTGGCGCTGTGCGGCTCGATCTTCTCGGACATCAGCACCAACCGGATCGGCCAGCACATCATTGCCGCGCTGCGCAAGGAACTGGGCGAGAAAGTGCTCTGCGCGCCTATCGAGCAGATCGAGCGCTACCGTAGCCATCGCCTGATTCCGGTGCTGACCCATGACGTAGACACCATAAGCGCCTTTGCCTTCGCCTTCGCGCCCCTGGCCATCTCCCTGACGGTCAGTCTGGGCTGCCTTGGCTATCTGGCCATGCTGTCATGGCCGATGTTCCTGCTCATGCTGGTAGCGATCGCGCTGGGGTCCGGGGCGCAGTATGTCGCCCGCGCCAGGGGGATCAAAGGTTTCCTGGCTGCGCGCGATGCCGAGGACGAACTGCAGAAGCACTACAATGCGATCGCCAGTGGAGCGAAGGAACTGCGGATCCATCGCCCGCGTCGCCAGCGCATGTTCAGCCGCAATATCCAGGGAGCGGCCGATCGCATTCGCGATACGCAGATACGGTCCATCAATACCTTCGTCATCGCCAAGACGTTTGGCTCCATGCTGTTCTTCGTAGTGATCGGTCTGGCGTTGGTACTGCAATCGTATTGGCCCGCGGCGGACGTGTCGGTGATGAGTGGCTTTGTCCTGGTCCTGCTCTACATGAAAGGGCCCCTGGAACATGTGATCGGTACGCTGCCCGTCGTCAGCCGCGCGCAGATCGCGTTCCGGCGAATCGCCGAGTTGTCCGAACAATTCTCCTCTCCCGAGCCTCATTTGCTGCTTGAGGATCGTCCGAGCTCGTTGCCGTCGTTGCACACGCTTGAGTTGCGCAATGTTCGCTATGCCTTCCCCGCCTTGCCCGGACAGGCACCGTTCGTGCTAGGGCCTGTCAACCTGAAAATCGACCAGGGCGACATCGTGTTCATCGTTGGCGAGAACGGTTGCGGCAAGACAACCCTGATCAAATTGCTGCTGGGGCTCTACGTCCCGCAACAAGGTGAAATCATGATCGATGGGCAGCCTATTGTCCCGGCCAGCCGTGACGACTATCGCCAGTTGTTCACCACGGTGTTTGCCGATTATCACCTGTTCGACGACCCGGCCATGGGGCCGCAGCATGTGTCCGAAAGCGCCCAGGTGTACCTTGAACGGCTGGAGATTGCCCATAAGGTCAGCATTCGTGACGGGGTATTCACCACGACGGATCTTTCCACGGGCCAGCGCAAACGCCTGGCCTTGATCAGCGCCTGGCTCGAAGAGCGGCCGGTGCTGGTGTTCGACGAATGGGCAGCCGATCAGGATCCGACGTTCCGCCGGGTGTTCTATACCGAACTGCTGCCGGAATTGAAGAAGCTAGGAAAGACCATCATTGTCATCAGCCATGATGACCGTTACTTCGAGGTAGCCGATCAACTGGTCCGCATGGAAGCAGGTCGCGTGTACAGCGAAGCCTGCCTCGCCTGATCGGGTCCGTGCGGTGAATGCCAGCTGTACGAGACAGCTGGCATTCGGCCCACATCAGGCAATACCTCGTAGCCACTGTGCTACCGCGCCATAAACAGTATCGATACGCTCGATCACCCCCGACATCCTCAGGAAATCATGGGTCAAACCTCGTTCGACGATCAGCTCGACCCGCGTGCCTGTACGTCGCAGATACTCCGCATACGCTATCCCCTCGTCGTGCAGAGGATCATATTGGGCCACGCTGACATAGGCCGGGGCCAATGCACCCACGACAGGTGCCAGCATGGGCGATACCCGCCAGTCATGCTTCTTGGTCTCATCAGGCAGGTAGTGTTGGTAGAACCAGTCCATGGTAGCGCTTTCCAGCAGATACCCTTCGGCGAACGTCTGATAGGAGGCGTAGCGCGTCGACGCGTCTGCCACCGGATAGAACAACAGCTGCGCGCAAGGTTGCAGCACGCCCGATGATGGCTCTGTCGCCGCTGTGATGGCCAGGAGCGTGGCCAGTGTCGCGCCGGCGCTATCACCGGCGAATACTGTCCTTGCACTGTCCAGGCCGTGCGCGTGCGCGTGCCTGACCAGCCAATCAGTGGTGTCCTGCACATCCTGTAGCGCCGTGGGAAAACGGTGCTCCGGCGCCAAGCGATAGGCCGGAGCCAGCACGGCATGCCCGCTCGCCAGCGCCAGACGCCGACACACAGTGTCATGGGAATCCAGGCTGCCTACCACGTAGCCGCCTCCATGCAGGTAAAGGATGACCGGGCAATGGGCGTTAGCGGCCTGAGCTGGCCGATAGAGCCGGGCCTGCAGAACCGCGCCATCGCGCGTCTGGATCGCCAGCGGCGTGACGCTGAGATCGCAGGGTGGGTCGGGATCGAGCAGCTGCGCGCTGAGTTCGAACTCGCGGCGTGCCTGCTCGACGCCCAGCTCATGCATGGGCAGGATCTTCCCGGAGGCTCTGCCCAACTCAACCAACTCCAGGAATGCAGCCAGATCGGGATGCAGCGACATGTAGAACTTCCTCTTCCAAAAAAGCCAGCCAGGCAGCGACTGGCCTTTCACGTACTCAAGCGCGTTAGTGAGAAACCAGATTTGCGGTCAGTGAGTGACTGACTTCGTCCAGGAACCGTGGGTGCTCGAGAATGCTGTAATGGTCGGTGGCTACACAGGCACTGAGTCGATGTTCGGCAATCTGCTCTTCGAACAGCTCGACAACCGCGTCACTCTTTTCCCGCGCCCACCAGAAACGCACTGTCGCGTTCAAGCGTGGCAATGTCAGCGGTCCGGCACTGAGCGCGCGCAGACGCATGCCGGTCATGAAACCCTGCACCAGGTCTTCGGCATCGTATCCAGCGTTGCTCGAGCAGATCGTCGAGAAGTGGCTCGCCAGCTGTTCGCGGGAGGGGACCTCGGATGCGCCTGCAGGCCATGCGGGTTGCGCAAGCCTCGATTCGGCGCACATTACGCCGACGAAACCAGCGAGCTCTTCTCGCCAGTCGAAAGCTTGTACCCGTTGCGTCGCAGCGCAGGGGATAAAACTGTCCACCAGCGATAGATGCTCGACGACTTGCCCTTGCTGTTCGAGCTCATTGGCCACCAGCACGGCCAAGACACCGCCCAGTGACCAGCCAAGCAGACGATAGGGTCCGGTCGGCTGTTTCTGCCGGATGTATTGCGCATAGTCGATTGCCATCGCCGCCAGCGATTCGTCCTGCCACTGGTGATCCAGCAGCATCCTGCACTGCACGCCATAGACACTGCGTTCGCCGCCAAGCAGGCGTGCAAGCGGCTCATAATCGAACACCGTGCCGAAGCCCGCGTGCAGGCAGAACAGCGGCGGCTGGTCGGTCACCTTGCGGTTGAGGAGCAATAGCGGATTCAGTGTTGCCGTCGCCGCTTCGCTGTAACCGGAGAGTTCGGCAATGGTCGGTTTGCTGATCAGGTCTCGCAGTTTCAACTCGAAGCCTTCGCATCCAAGGCTTCTGACCCTGGACACGACCTTTAGGCTGCGAAGCGAATCCCCTCCACGCTCGAAGAAATTATCCGTCACCCCTATGCGCTCGATGCCGAGGACGTCGGCCCAGATCTGCGCCAACTGTTCTTCGAGCAGATTACGAGGCGCTACGTAATCCTCTCCCTGCGCACTGAAGTCGGGTCGAGGCAGCGCCTTGCGATCCACTTTGCCATTAGGACTCAACGGCAAGGATTCCAGGCACACGATCTGCTTGGGCACCATGTAATCCGGCAGGCTGGCGCGCAATGCATCACGCAAGACGGTGCCAAGCCCGGCAGCTGAAGAGCGTGCAGTCACGTATCCGATCAGCTGCTTGTCTTCTCCAGCGTCCACCGCCACCACGACCGCATCGCGTACGCCCGCCTGCGCGCGCAGCCGCGCCTCGACTTCGCCCAATTCGATACGGAACCCGCGGATCTTCACCTGCTGATCAAGACGTCCCAGGTACTCGTAGTTCCCATCAGGGCGGCGCCGTACCAGGTCTCCGGTACGATAGAGCCGGCCGCCCCGGGCGAAGGGACTGGCGACAAAACGCTCCGCGCTAAGTCCTGGACGGTCATGGTAGCCTCGCGCCAGCCCTTCTCCACCAATGTACAGTTCTCCGGCTGCACCTTCGGGCAAGCGATTGAGCTGGGCGTCCAGCACGTACAGCTCACGCGCGCCAACCGCGCTTCCGATAGGGGCGATCGGCCCCTCGCACTCCTGGGCAGCGTCGACCCTCCAGAGCAGGGGCGTGACCACGGTCTCGGTAGGCCCATAGCCATTGGTAAGGTACCGCGGCTGCAGATGGGCCTTGACGAGGTCGAAGGTCGCCTGCGCAACCGCGTCGCCGCCGAAGCAGTAGGTATGCACGGCGGGCGGCGCGGTCTGGAGCTTGGCTGCATGCTCGGCCAACTGTTGCAAGTACGCCGGGGGGAAACAGGCGACCGTGATGGCGTGCTCGTGGAGGGCCTGAAGGGTTTGCTCGGCCGTCCAGAGCTGGCCGTCGCGCATCACCAATCGCCCCCCCGCCAGAAGAGTCGACAACCAACGCTCTTGTGCCCCATCGAAGGCAAACGACATGAACAACAGCTCGCGGCTGTGCTGGCCCATTTCATAACGCCCGACGATGGTCTGGCAATGCATGCTCAAGGGCCCGTGACTGACGGCGACGCCCTTGGGCAGGCCTGTCGAGCCCGATGTATAGATGAGGTAAGCCAGGTTTTCGGCGAGTACCTGTACCTGTGGTGGGGTGTCAGCGTAGCGCTCGAGCGCCAGTTCATCCAGGCAGAGGCAGGCTGGCAGCGTCGCGATCGGCAGGCGCTTGATCACCTCGGTGTCACTGAGGAGCATGCTCATGCCCGAGTCGCGCATGATCCATTCCAGGCGCTCCGCCGGGTAGTCGATATCCAGCGGAACGTAGGCGGCGCCTGCCTTGAGGACTGCAAGAAATGCCGTGATCGACTCCACGGATCGCTGTAACGCAACACCGACCCGGCTCTCCGCGCCAATGCCATGGGCTCGCAAGGCATGTGCCAGACGATTGGCACGTTGCTCCAGCACCCCGTAGGTCAAGCTCTGCCCTGCGCAGGTCACGGCGACCGCATTCGCCGATTGCTCGGCATGCCGGCCTATCAGTTCGGCAAGCAACGGACGCGGCACTTGGCTGACCGCAGGCAATGGCAGGGGCTCGCGCACCATCGGCAGGTTGCCGACGCAGGCCTGCGGGTTATCCAGCACCGCATTGAGCAGCGTATCGAAGGACTCGACGATCCGGCCGACCGACGCCTCGCTGAAGCAGCTGCGCAGATACAGAAACTCTACGCTCAAGGTCGCCCCGAGATTGACAGCAAGGTCCATCGCATAGTTGGTGACATCACGGGTTTCGACCTTGCCGAAACTCAGATCCCCTTCCATACCCTGTTGCAGCCGATCGTCGATCGGATAGTTCTCGAAAACGATGATGCTATCGAACAGTGCCTGGCCACTGCGCCCACTCCAGCGTTGGATATCGGCCAGTGACGTATGCTCGAAGTCCCGAGCTTCCAGATTGTAGGTCTGCAGCACCTGCAGCCATTGGGCTACCGACGAGGTAGCGGAAGGACTCTGAATGACCGGTATGGTGTTGATGAACAGCCCAAGCAGCTTGTCCGCACCCTGGACATCCGCCGGACGCCCGGCGACAGTCGCGCCGAAACAGACGTTCTGCTGACCGGTACAGCGCTGGAGCACCAGCAGCCACACTGCCTGGATCAGGGTGTTGACCGTGATCCTCAGGCGCTGCGCGGCCTCTTGCAGTGACTGCGTCTGTACCTCGTCCCATTTCAGGTACAGCGCCGCATGCCCTCCTCGCCCTTGAGCAGGCTTGGGGAAGGCGTCAACCAGCAAGGTGGCGCCCTCCAACCCCCCTAGCTTGGTGCGCCAGAACGCTTCACTGGCGGCCGCGTCCTGGCGCTGCAGCCAGGCGATGTAATCACGATACCGATACGTCAGCGGTTCGACCGGTGCTTGCCGATAATGCGCCAAGACATCGCCGATCAGCCGTGAAGCGCTCCAACCGTCCATCAACAAGTGATGGCTGGTCCAGATCAGATGCTGACGGTCGGCCAGCAACACCAGGGTCAGACGCATCAACGGTGCCTGGGCCAGCTCGAAGCCGCGTTGTCGATCATCGCGCACTTGCCGTGCGAGGTCTTCCTCGCAGTCCGTCCGGTCGGACCAGTCGAGCAGACTGATATCGAGTTCGGCCTGACGGTGCACCACTTGTACAGGCTCGCTGAATCGAGCCCCGCTATGGAAGCTGGTACGCAGGATTGCGTGCTGCTCGACGACCTGCCGCCAGGCAGCGATGAACCGCTGCGGGTCAAGGCCGGTGACGGGGACACTGGTCTGGTTGATGTACAGGTCCAGTTGGGGGTCTTGCGTGGCATGGAACAAGATTCCCTGCTGCATGGGTGACAGCGGGTAGATGTCCTCGATCTGCGCGGCAGGTATCGGCAGGCGGTCCAGCTCGGCTTGACTCAGACTGGCCAGAGGCACGTCGGACGGTGTGAGGCCGGACCCGTTCTGGGCAACGCAATGGTCGATCACTGCCTTGAGTTCGACCGTGTATTGCTCTGCCAGGCGTTGGACGGTTTCGGCTTCGAACATGTCGTTGCTGAAGCTCCAGTTCAGGCTCAACTCGCCTGCGTAGACGCGACCATTGATCGACAGCCAGTTGGACAACGGTGCCGATTCGCTCAGGCTCGCACCCGAGCTTTCGGCCGCAGGCGCCAGGAACGCAGGCATGGGGTCTGGCGCGTCGCTGTGTTGGCCATCGAAACTGCCATCGAACTGTCCCAGATAATTGAAAGTGATCCGCGGCATGGCGAGCCCCGCCAGCATCTGTTGAGCCTGCTCGCTACCCAGATAACGCAGCGCGCCGAAGCCGATGCCCTTGTGCGGAATGGCCCGCAGTTGCTCCTTGATATGCTTGATCGACTCCTCCAGGGTCTGGGCGGGACTCAACTTCACGGGGAACATGCTGGTAAACCATCCCACGGTACGCGTCAGGTCGATACGCTCCGACAGGTCTTCGCGGCCGTGCCCTTCGAGCTCGACCAGTACCTGGTCGCGCTCGGTCCAGCGAGCGATGACCCGAGCGAGCGCGGTGAGCAAAAGATCGTTGACCTGGGTGCGGTATGCAGCGGGCGCGCGTTGCAACAGTGCGCGCGTGTACTCCTGGTTCAAGTGGGTCCTGGCCACCTCGACGTGCTTGCCGTCGAGCGAACCTTGCGGGTTGTCCAGCGGCAGGTCGGTATCCACATCGTCGAGCAGGCCTTTCCAGTACAGCAGTTCCTCCTGCAGCGCTGCACTCGAGGTGTATTGGCGCAAATGCTCGGCCCAGACCTGGGTCGAGCTCGTCTTGCTCGGCAGGCTGACCGTTTGACCCGCGTGCAGTTGTCCATAGGCGGTCTGGAGGTCTTCCAGAAGAATCCGCCAGGACACACCGTCCACCACCAGATGGTGAATCACCAGCAACAGTCGTTGACTACCATCCGGCAGGGTTGCCAACACAGCGCGTAACAATGGACCCTGCTCGAGGTCGAGGCTGCGTTGGGCCTTCTCGCACAATGCTTCCAATGCACCGGTATCCGATACAGGCTGGCTCCAGAAAAACGGACGCGCTTTCCATTGCCGATGCTGTTCGTCAAGCGAACGGTAGCGTGCGCTCCAGCTACCGTTGGCGTCTTGCGCGAAGCAAAGCCGCAACGCGTCATGGTGCGTAATCAGGGCCTGCAGAGCGTGCTCCAGCACGTCCTCCTGCAGTGAACTGCCAGGCTGAAGCAGGAGCGCCTGATTCCAGTGGTGCCGCTCAGCAATGGGCGCCTCGAAGAAATACCGTTGAATGGGTAACAGCGCCGCGCGGCCTGTCGCAGGCCCTTGGTCGATAGACAAGGCCGCGGCTGCTCCTTGCCTGGCCACCGAGGCAAGGCCTTGCACCGTCTGGTACTGGAACAGCTCCTTGGGTGTGATGAGAATGCCGGCCTGGCGTGCACGACCGACTACTTGAATCGAAACGATCGAATCGCCACCCAGTTCAAAGAAATTGTCCGTCAGACCCACCTTTTCAAGTTTCAATACATCGGCCCAGATGGCTGCGATCCGCTGTTCCAGCACTGTGCGGGGAGACACATAGGCCGTGTGCTGCAAGCCTGTCTCGACTGAGGGCAAGGCCTTGCGATCCAATTTGCCGTTGGCGGTCAGAGGCCATTTCTCCAGCCATACCAGATGGGCCGGAACCATGTAGTCGGGCAGCGTTGCCAGCAGGTGCTCACGGATGTCGTTACGCCGCTGTGCAAGGTGCTCGGGATCCGTGCCCTGTGAGTCACGCGCGATCAGGTAAGCAACCAGCTGCCTGCCGTTGGGCCCATCCCTGTCGAGTACGGTGGCCTCGAGGACGGCTGGATGTTCTTGCAACCTGGCGCCGATCTCGCCAAGTTCGATTCGGAAGCCACGGATCTTCACCTGATGATCGATACGTCCTACGTATTCGATGACATCTTCGCCCCGGTAGCGTGCCAGGTCGCCGGTTCGATACAGGCGTCCGCCACCCTGCGGGCTGCGATCGAATGGATCAGGAACGAAGCGCTCGGCCGTCAATCCAGCACGCTGGTGGTAGCCACGGGCAAGCCCTGCCTGCCCTACATGAAGCTCGGCATGACTACCGGCGACAGCCAGGTTGAGGCTGGCATCGAGCAGGTACCAGGACAAGTCAGGTATCACGCGGCCTATCGGACTCACCCCCTCGCGACGCAGATCGCCCTTGCCCAAGGGGCGGTAGGTGACGTGAACGGTGGTTTCGGTGATTCCATACATGTTGATCAATTGCGGATGGCAGTCACCGAAGCGGTCGAACCAAGGTGTCAAGCCTGCCACGTCCAGTGCTTCCCCGCCGAAGACGACATAACGCAATGCCAGGGCTTGCGAGGCATCGGCGGATTGACAGGCAACGGGAATCAACTGTCGGAATGCCGAAGGTGTCTGGTTCAGGACCGTAACCTGTTGCTGCACCAGCAATGCATGAAAATCCTCGGGCGAACGCGCTACGTCACGCGGCACGATGACCGCCCTGGCGCCGTGCAGGAGTGCCCCGAAAAGCTCCCACACCGAGAAATCGAACGCATAGGAATGGAATACGCTCCAGACATCATCGGCATCGAATTCGAACCAATCCCGTGTCGACATGAACAGGCGCATGACGTTCTGATGGGGCAACAATGTCCCCTTCGGCTTGCCGGTGGATCCTGAGGTGTAGATGACGTAGGCCAGGTTGCCCGGTGCGGCCAGGTTGTCGAGATTTTCGCTGCTGTAGGCGGACACCGCCTCGTCTGTTTCATCCAACAGCACGATCCGCGGGGCTTGCGCCACAGAGAGGCGTTTCAGCACATGGGGTTGCGTCAGTAACAGCTCGATCCCGCTGTCTTGGATCATGTACGCCAGACGCTCTTGCGGATATTCAGGATCCAAGGGCACATAGGCACCACCGGCCTTGAGAATTGCCAGCAGCCCCACCACCATTTCCAGGCTGCGATCCACTGCGATACCTACGAGCACCTCTGGCCCTACCCCGTACTCGCGTAGTCTGCGGGCCAGTTGATTGGCACGCTGATTGAGCTGCTCATACGTCATGTGCCGGTCGTTGAAGGTGAGCGCGGTGGCTTGCGGCGCACGCGCGGCGTGTGCCTCGATCAGCTGATGGATGCACATTTCGACCGGATAGCTGAAGGACGCCGGATTCCAACAATGGACGAGACGCTGCTGAACGGCTGCACTGAGCAGAGGCAGCTCGGCAATCCGCTGGCAAGGCTGCTGTACGATGCCAGCCAGCAAGGTGCGCCAGTTGTCGACCAGCGTAGCGACGGTCTCGGTATCGAACAATGCGCTGGCATAATTCAACGAGGCACCGATGCCCTGCGCGTGCTCGAAGGTATTCAACGTCAGATCGAACTGCGCCGTTCCCCTTTCCCACGACAGGCTTTCCAGCGTCAGACCCGGCAACTGCCTGCGATCGTCTTGCATGACGGTCTGGTGATTGAACATCACCTGGAACAAGGGGCTGTGGCTCAGGTTCCGCTCAGGTTGCAGGGCCTCGACCACCTGCTCGAACGGTAGATCCTGGTGCGCCTGCGCAGCCAATGCCGTATGCCTGACCTGATCCAGCAACTCACCGAAGGTGGTCCGGCTGTCGAATTGGGCCTTGAGCACCTGAGTGTTGACGAAGAAGCCGATCAGCCCCTCGACTTGCGCATGGTTGCGATTGGCAACCGGTACGCCGACACGAATATCGTTCTGGCCCGAATAACGCTGGAGCAATGCCTGGAAACTGGCAAGCAGCACCATGAACACCGTCGCATGGTGCTCCCGGGCCAGAATCTTGAGCGCACGCGAGACCTCGGGGTCCAGTTCGAATTCCAGATTCGCCCCAGCCAGGCTTTGCACCGCAGGACGTGGACGATCCGTCGGCAGCTCCAGTACAGGGTGCTCATCGCCCAGCTGTGTCTGCCAGTAGCTCAGCTGCCGTTGCCGCTCCCCGGCCTCCATCCACTGCCGCTGCCAGAGCGCGTAGTCGACGTACTGGACGGGCAGCTCGGGCATCTGCACCGGCTGACCTGCGCGCAGGCCTTCGTACTGCTTGACCAGTTCCTCCACCAGGATCGGCATGGACCAGGCATCGATGACGATGTGATGCAGCGTCAGGATCAGCACATGATCTTCGGCAGCAAGGCGCAGAAGCCTTACACGCATCAAAGGCCCCTGTACCAGATCGAACGGGCGCTGGGTCTCGAGCTCGATCAGTTGCCTGAGCGCGCGATCCTGTTCGGCGCCCAGGCCCAGGTCGATCGACTCGGCATGAAGCTCGAAGGTTGCAGGTCGATGGATGATCTGCACGGGTTCGGCATCGTCGCTGTCGAACGTGGTGCGCAATGGCTCGTGTCGGGCAATCAGCGCACCGAAGCTGTCGGCCAGCGCCTGGACGTCCAGATTGCCACGCAGCCTGAGCGCCGCTGGAATGTTATAGGCGCAGCTATCGGGCTCAAGCTGCCAGAGGAACCATTGTCGACGCTGTGCGTAAGACAGCGCCAGCGATGCGGTCCGGTCTGCACAGGGGATGTTCGGCGCTGCCAGCGCCCTTGCCTGCCTCGCCAGGGAGGCGAGTTCAGCCAGCGTGGGTGCTTCGAATACCGTGCGCAACGCAATATCGATATTCAAGGATTGACGCATGCGAGAGGCCACCTGCGTAGCCAGTAGAGAGTGTCCGCCCAGATCGAAGAAATTATCGTCACGGCTCACCTCCTCGACTTGCAGGACTTCGACCCAGATCGCTGCAATCTTGAGCTCCAGCTCCCCTTGTGGGAGCGCGTATGCCGCACGCATGTGACCGTGCGGCACGGGTAGTGCCTTGCGGTCGAGCTTGCCGTTGACGGTCAGCGGCAGGCGCTCGACGATCACCAAGTGTGCCGGCACCATGTAGTCAGGCAGCTGCGCCTTGAGGTACTCGCGCAATGTGCCGCGCAAGCGCGTCTGCTGGGTCGTGTCTGCAGCGACGTCCGCGCCGGCTACCACGTAGGCGACGAGCTGTTTGCCGACAGGGCCGTCGATATCCAGCACAACGGCCATCTCGACATCGCCATGCTCCTGCAGCCTGGCCGCGATTTCGCCTGGCTCGATGCGGAACCCCCGGATTTTCACCTGATGGTCGATACGCCCCAGGTAGTCGATCACGCCGTCGGCGCCAGACCGCGCCAGGTCACCGGTGCGGTACAGCCGACCGCCTCCCTTGGCGCTGTCGTCGAACGGATCGGGAACAAAGCGTTCTGCAGTCAAGGCTGCACGCTGGTGGTAACCCCGGGCGAGCCCTGCGCGACCGACGTGCAGTTCGCCCTGGCATCCGGGCGCCACGATATTCAGATCACCATCGAGCATGTACCAGGACAGGTCGGCGAGTACCTGGCCTATGGGGCTTGCGTTGGCCAACCGCAGGTCATCATGGCTCAAGGGTCGATAGGTGACGTGGACCGTGGTCTCGGTGATGCCGTACATGTTGACCAGTTGCGGCTGCCTGTCGCCGAAACGGGCGAACCAGGGTGCCAGGTTGGCCACGTCCAAGGCCTCGCCACCGAAGATGACATAGCGCAGTGCCAGGGCATGCTCAGCCTTGGCCGGGGCACAGGCCACGGGGATCAGTTGATTGAACGCGGAGGGTGTCTGGTTCAGGACGGTAACCTGCTCGCGCACCAGCAAGGCATGAAAGTCTTCAGGCGAGCGCGCCACATCCCGCGGCACGACGACTGCAGTGCCTCCATGCAAGAGTGCGCCAAACAGTTCCCAGACAGAGAAATCGAATGCGTAGGAGTGGAAGACGGTCCAGACGTCGCTCGCTTCGAACTGGAAGTCCGATTGCGTCGCCTGGAACAGGCGGATGACGTTCTGGTGAGGCAGCAATGTGCCCTTGGGTTTCCCGGTGGAACCCGAGGTATAGATCACATAAGCCAGGTTGGCGGGATGTGCCAGGTTTTCAAGATCAGTATCGCTGTACTCGGCCAGATCCGGCGCAAGCCTATCCAAGTCCAGGCTGTACACGCCTTCGGGCAACTGCAGACGCTGCCGCGTTTCACCTTGGGTGAGCAGGAGCGCAATGCCACTGTCATCGAGCATGTAGTCCAGACGCTCCTGCGGATACTCGGGGTCAAGCGGCACATAGGCGCCACCGGCCTTGAGAATGCCCAGCAGTCCCACCACCATTTCCACGCTGCGCTCCACGGCGATACCGACGCGCACATCAGGGCCGACACCCAGTTCGCGCAGCTTCCTGCCCAACCGGTTGGCGGTCTGGTTCAGCTGGCGATAGGTCAGTCTTCGCTCGCCGCATACCACGGCGGTAGCGTCAGGCCTTGTTGCCGCCTGGGCCTCGATCATCTGGTGCAGGCATGCCTCGTCCTCGAAACGAATGCCGAGCGGATTCCAGTCCTTGATGATCTGTCGCTGCTCCTGCGGCTCCAGCATGACCAGTTCCCCCAGGCGCTGGCCTGGCTCGCTGACGAGGTCGTCCAGCAATGTCAGCCAGTGGCGAGTCATGCGCGCTACGGTCTTTTCGGTGAACTGTGCGCAATCGTATTCCACAACCGCACCGATCTTGTCGAGGGCGTAGTCGATATCGAGCGAGAGCGGGAACTTGGCCTGCTGCGGGCCCGTGGGCATGAACTCGACAGCAAGATCCCCCAACCGTAGCGCCGATGCTTGCTCACCCTCGACTCTCCAGTTGAACAATGTCTGGATTTGCGCGCCCGTTGCCGCAAGGTGTCCTTGCTGATCCAGGAGTTCGATGGGGTAATCGGCATGCTCCAACAACGCGAGTGAGTGTCGTCGCAGGGCTTGCAGAAACTCCGTCCCTGTCCTGGCGCCCTCGACGTGAACTCGGTAAAGCTGCGTATTGACGAAATAACCGACCAGTTCCTGAGTTTCGGCGCGGTCTCGGGCAGCATTGGGCACGCCAACGCAGAAATCCGACTGGCCACTGTAGCGGGCCAACAACAACTGCCAACTGCCCAGGACGACTACGAACGGCGTGAGCCCAAGGCGCTCGCACTGCCGATGCAAGCGCTCGACCAAAGCCGGCGGAACACTGTTGTGATAAAACGCTGCACTGGCCTGCGTCGCGGATGCGACGGTCTGGTCGACTGGCAACACGAGCGGGGCAATATCGTCGGTCAGGTATGCCTGCCAGTACGCCATCGCGCGCGCGTACTGAGGGGTCTGCGGGTACGCGGTACGCTGCCAGTGGGCATAGTCGGCATACTGGATCGCCAAGCCCGGCAAAGGGGACTCGTCACCCTCCAGGGCTTGGGCGTAGGCGGTCATCAGGTCACGCAACAGGATCGGGTTCGACCACGCGTCGGAAACGATATGGTGCATGTTCAGGAAGAGGACATGCTCATCCGCATTCAGACGCAGCAGCAGGCAACGCATCAGTGGCGCCTGGCTCAAGTCGAATGCTCGACGACTCTCCTCGTGCAGCCGTTGCATCAGGCGCGTGTACCGAACCTGTTCGGGATACGCGCTCAGGTCCTCGATCGGCAGAGGGGGCCGTGCATCGGGGACGACCTCCTGCAGGGGCGCGCCATCGACTTCCTTGAAGCGGGTACGGAGAATCTCGTGGCGATCGACCACCTTGTCCAAGGCTGCCTGGAGTGATTGCGGTTGCAATCGCCCTTTGAGTCTCAACGCGCGCGTCAGGTTATACGCAGAACTGTCGGGATTGATCTGCTGCTGTAACCAGAGACGTTGCTGAGCATAGGATGCCTGACAAACGGATGATCGTCCCAGGCCGCGGATAACGGTCGGATCGTCGTTGTCGTCAGCCAGCAACAGCGCCAATAGATCATTGTCAGTCAGGGGATTGGAAGACATCGGGGCAGCCTCGTCTCGAATGGCGCAGGAATTTATCTTCACCAAGAAACGAAAGGCCAACCGGGAAATTTAGAAGTTCGCGGGCGTTCTACAATCGCAAAAAGCCGCGCAGCGTCTGGCATCCATCGCTGCACGGCATGACTTGCTTTATTTAAGGCGCGTATCAATAAGCGTCGAATTCCTCGTGACTAGAACTCGCCGCGCAGGGTAAGCATGTAGTTACGAGGTTCACCATAGAAGTTACCGTTCGCTGCGCTGGAGACCGTCTGGTAGTAGCGCTTGTCAAAGAGATTGTTGCCGTTCAAGGACAGGGTCCAGTGGTCATCCACGCGGTATTTGACCAAGGCATCCCAGACGGCATAGCCGCTTTGCTTGTAGTCGAACGGGATATTGCGTTCAACCACCGTACCCTCGCCATCCACTCGAGAAGTTGTGCCGCTGACGTATGTCGCGCTTTGCAGGTTGACCCCGCCACCCACGGTCAAGTCAGACAGTACGCCAGGCATTTGATAAGTCGTCCACAGCTTGAACTGATGCTTGGGCGTGATGGTGCTCAAGGCATTGCTGTCAGAGCGATTCTTGTTGTAGTTGTAAACGTAGCTGGACATGAGCATCCAGTGTTCCGCAAGCTCGCCCGAAACTTCCATCTCGACGCCCTTGCTGATCACTTCACCCTGGTTCAGGTAACAGCAACTACCGCCGTAAAGTACCGAGGCTTGTGGATAGTTGGTGTCTTCAACCGCTCCATGTTTACGTTTGGTATAGAACACGCCCATGCTGGCGTTCAAACGACCATCGAACAACTCGCCCTTGATGCCCACTTCAGAGGTATTACCGACCAGTGGCTCAAGTACGTCGTTGCTGCCAATCGGCCCTTTCAGATAGCTCTGCTGGGGTTTGAATATCTTCGAGTAGCTGCCATAGAGTGACCACTGATCGTCCAGGTCATAGATCGCGCCTACATAAGGGACGAAGCGACTCGGTTCCCGCATGTCGATATCGCTCTGCACGACACCCGCGTTGGTGTACGTCTGCTCGAAGTGGTAGCGCGCCAGACGACCACCCAGGATGAACTTGAGAGGGTCGGCGACCTGC
The DNA here is from genome assembly GCF_013523055.1 of Pseudomonas capeferrum. Classification (GTDB taxonomy): domain Bacteria; phylum Pseudomonadota; class Gammaproteobacteria; order Pseudomonadales; family Pseudomonadaceae; genus Aquipseudomonas; species Aquipseudomonas capeferrum_A. Next base: position 34,181 of record NZ_JAAMQM010000003.1, read on the forward strand.
AAGGACAGCCGGGTATAGAGGCCGTACTGTTCCTGCGTGTTAGGGCTATAGTCGCGGGCCGTGGCCAATGAAATCGAGGTCGGCTCCCAATAACCGGGATCGAACACGTCCAGCGGCACTCCGGTACCCGTGAACACGCCGGCGCCCTGCCAACGGCTCGTCACCCGCTGATAATCGCTACCGATGACAAACTCATGCTCACGACCAAACGCATCGAAGTGGCCGGACAGGTTGGTGTCGAGCAGATCTTGACTGGTCGAGTACACGTTGTAGCTGGCTCGCCATACCGGACCGGCCAGAGTCACAGGGTTCACCGCGTTGCCGGTCACCGCGGCCAGCGCCTTGCCGGCGTCACGGGTATTGGTATAGGAAACGTTGAGCTTCCAGTCGTTATCGAAGTAATGGTCCAGCTTGGTGAATATCTCTTGCGAGGTATTGTCCATGTAGGACCAATTCTGGCCCAGACTGGTGTGACGCGGCAGTCCTATGTCGGCGCCGGTGGTATAGCGCGGCAGACCCAGGGACGAATTGGAATGCGTGCGTTCGTACATGCCACCGAGGGTGAACGTCGTGTTCGGCGTCAGGTCGACTTCCATGACCCCGTAGACCGTCGGTTTTTCAGTCGCCAGGTTGTCGGTGAAATACTGTCGATCCGCATAGGCGGTGACCAGACGGCCCCGTACGTTTCCGCTTTCGGTCAAGGGGCCAGTCAAGTCGATCTGCGAGCGATAATTGTCCCAGGAGCCTGCCGCCGCCTCGAATTTCAGCTGGAAGTCAGGTAACGCGCGTTTGCGTACAAGGTTGACCACGCCGCCTGGGTCGCCGACACCACCGAACAAGGCGCCGGATCCGCGCAGTACTTCGATATGGTCGAACTCGACCAGGTTGTAAAGCCTGCGGGAATAGAAACTGGTAGCGACAGACGACAACGCCATGGGCGCCGCGCCGTCGATCTGGATACTGTCGATATTGAACCCGCGCGAGTAGAACTCGTAGGTATCACTGGTAGTCTTTTGAACGGTCACCCCCGGTGCGGACTTCAGTGCATCTTCAAGACTGTTGACGCTCTTGTCTTCAAGCAGCTGCCTGGTCATCACCGTGACCGACTGAGGCGTGTTGCGCAAACTGGTCGGCGTCTTGGAGCCTACGCTGACGGCTCCAGTGGTATAGGAGCCGCTATTCTCGGTCATTTCACCCATCCCCTGGCTGGTAATGGCTGTCGACTCCAAGGTGATACCGCCTGTATGGGCAGCCGCAGGCTCGAGGATCACCGTCCCCTGCTCGATGCGGAAGCCATAGCCGGTTCCGTTCAAGAGCATTTGCAAGGCGGTTTCCGATTCCAGCGTGCCGGACACCTTCGAGGAGTGGGCATCACGAACCAGATCAGCGGAGTAGAGGAGCTGCAAGCCAGTCTGCTGGCCGAACTCGCGCAATGCGCTGTCCAGCGGCTGCTTGGGGATATTGATGCTGACCGGCGCGGCGAGCGCCGTATGGGCCAAGGTCAATAGCGCGGCAGCCACCGATAAGCGGAGCTGTGCCCTCCTTGGCATCGGAACCGCTTTATCCTGTCCTTGTCGATCCCCAAATCTCATGAAATTACCCTGCTGTCGAGTTTTTTGAATGGAGGCGCGATCTTTTGCAGCTGCCTTGAGCCGTCCCGATCTGTGTCGGAAATCGCGTCTGGATAAAGGCGTAGATAAGACGCACGAGTAATTGGAAACCGGAATCAAACCTATTCACAATTTTTCCCAGGCGCCTGCAGTGAGCGGGCCCTGCGCCTCAGGGTCCGCTTGCAGCGTCGATCAGACGTGGGTTTCGCGCAGTTGGCGAGCCTTTTCCTCGAGCACGGCGCGTTGCTCTGGCGACAGTGTTTCCAGTTGCAGGTAGGCCCGCGCCGTAGCTTCCATCTGTTGCGGGTCTGTCCCCGGAAGCTCACGCAAGGCCTGGGTCAAGCTGGCCACTGTGGGATGGTCGAAAACGACGCCTGGGCTTATTTCGCAACGCAGGACCTTGCGAATCCCGGCGACCAGCTTGATGGCCAGCAAGGAGTGACCGCCGGCCGCGAAGAAGTCCTGGTGAATCCCCAGCGTTTCCTTTCCCAGCAATCGCGACATGCGCGCTACCAGGAGCGCCTCGAATGCATCGCGCGGAGGGTCGCAGACCTCGTGCTCCTCAGGCGCACCGAGCATCGCCAGAGCTTGTCGGTCGATCTTGCCATTGGCCAACCGCGGCAGGCCCTCCATGACATGGATGCGTCGTGGCACCAATGCTGACGGCAGCCGCGAAGCCAGCTCGCTACGAATCGCCAGGAGTGGATCTGCCTCGCCCTCTCGCACTACCACGAAGGCGACCGGCTGCATGACGCCGGGGTCGGCATCGACCGGCACTGCCAGCACCGCTGCTTCCTTGATAAACGCTTGGCGCAACAGCTCGGCTTCGATCTCACCCGGTTCGACTCGGAAGCCATTGACCTTGAACTGTTGATCCTTTCGGCCCTGCAAATAGAGGCCTCCCTGCGGCCGGTAACGTGCGAGGTCGCCGGTACGATAAAGCCGCTCGCCAAGCACAAAGGGGCTATCGACGAACACGTCGCCTTCTCTGTCGGCCTGCAGGTAGCCACGGCATACCTGCTGACCGCCGATGTACAGTTCGCCCAAAGCACCGGGCGGTACGAGCCGCAGCCTTGAATCGAGCACGTATACCTGATTGCCGGGCAGCACGGTATCGAGCGCGATCCTGGCCTGCTCGCCAACTGGCGGTGTCAGCGCCTGGACCATCACGCCGACGGTGGCCTCGGTGGGGCCGTAGTGATTGTAAAGCCGGCAATCCGGGCGTATTTCGAAGATACGCGCGATCAACCTGGGTGCGGGTGGTTCTCCACCCAGGATCAGCGTCGCGGGCAAGCGAGGATGCTCGGTTTCCAACAAGGCCGCCAGGTGCGAAGGAACGATCTTCAGGCAGTCCACCGCTTCTTCTTCCAGGTACGCGGCAAAACGATCGGGCCTGCGCAGGATGTCTTCGTCCGCTATGTGCAGACAGCCGCCGCTGTAGAGTCCGCCAAAGAGCGTGGTGTAGCCCAGGTCGGCCGCTACGGTAGAGGTCACAGCGAACTGCGAGCACGTTTGCAGTCCCATGACCTCGCTTGCTCCGCTCAGATAGTTGGCCAGATGTCGGTGCTCGATGACCACGCCCTTGGGCATGCCCGTGGAACCCGAGGTGAACAGCACGTAGGCCGCTTCGTGCCGTTGCCAAGGGTGCGCAGGGGGGCATTCGCTGGGCGACATGCCTGAGCAGGATCGGGGATCAACCAGCGGCAGACCTTGTCCAGACAGCGCTGCGCACGTCGCCTGCCTGCCGATCACCAGATGGGCATCGGCCTGAGCTATCCTCTCGAGTTGCCGCGACACTGGCCATTGTGGATCGACGGCCACATAGGCGGCGCCTATCCACCAGGTGGCAAGCGCTGCGACTACCCAGTCGCTTGATCGGCTCAAGGCGATGGCGGCCACGCTACCCTCGCTCAAGCCATGCCTGGCAAGCGCTGCCGCAAGCGCACGCACGCGCAGGTCGAGCGTAGCGTAAGTCAGGCGTTCGTCAGCGCAGACCACGGCGTCGTGCTCTGGCCTGCAGGCTACCCAGTGTCGCACCTGTTGCATCAAAAGCCTGGGCGCCTCGCTCTCGGCGGGCGGATTCAATGCCAGTAGACGAACCTGCTCCGCTTCGTCCACCAGATTGATCTCACCGATAGCAGTCATGGGGTCGGCGATGAGGGCATGCAGCGAGGCAAGATAGTGTCCAAGCAGCCGTTCGACGCTCGATGCGCTGTAGCACTCGGGAAGGAAATCCAGCAGCAGTTCGCTGCATTCCCCCGCCGCCGATAGCCGAACCTGCAACAGCAGTTCGTAAGCCAGGCATTGCTGCGGCGCGCGCACTGCGATCCACCCCTGCGATGCAGCGATCGACTCCGGCGTGTCGCGCAGCGTGGCAAAGCCGAACGCAGGGTGCGCACCCTGCGGAGCAGTCCAGTACTCCTGCCAGACAATGTGCTGTTCCTGAACCGCAGCCAGCGCTTTTGCCCAATGACCGAATGCCTGTGCGGGATCAATGCTCACCTGCAACGGCAATGCCTTTTCGAACACGCCTGCGCAAGAGGCGAAGTACTCGTAGTCTTCTCGGCTGTCATGCGTCCAATGGGCCAGGAACGCGGAGTGCTCGCTGATCCGGCTCAACAGTGCCCACCAGGCCGCTTGCAGCAGCTGTGTCGGGGTGACCTCCATCTCCGCGGCCTGGCGTTGCAGGCCGGCGCGCAACAACGGAGTCAAGGCAAGCTGGGCGCGTTCAGCCCTCAGTCCCTCGGGCTCGCCCAGACGATAAGGCAATTGCCCAGGCAAGTCGGCATTCTTGTGCATGTAACTGCGCCAGTAGTGCGCGGCAGTCTCCGCGTCTTCGTCCATCGCTGTCTCGGCACGCCACTCCAGGTATTGCTCGACGCGTGGAGCCTCTGCAGGCAGGGCAGTTCCAGCCCGTGCATAGAGGCTTGCCAGCCCGTCGACGATGAGTGCCAGGCCAAAGCTGTCGACCAAGCAACAGGGTATGGCCAGCGTCAGTAACCAGAGATTTTCATCGCGCTGTAGCAGCAGTGCATCGACCCAGGGTTCTTGCTCCATCGAAAATGCACGTCCGCGCCAGGCTTCGAGTCGCCGCTCCAGGGCTTGGGCAGGCAGAACGGTCGGTTCCACGCCAAGCGCAGGCGTCGCTCCCGCACCCTCGCAAAAGCGCAGACCATGGAAGCCCTGCAGCTGGCGCAGGCGTGCAGCGAGCACCGGATGCAGATTTGGCAGCTCCGACACTGCCCGTTGCAAACGCGCGAGGTCGAGCTCGCCATGGATCTCCAGCATGACTTCGTGTACCGCTTCGCCAAAGGTACGAGCACTTGCCAGCGACCGAACCCGACGTTGCTGCTCCGGGCAAAGCGCCACGCCACTGTTCCGAGTTCCTACCATCGCTTCAGTCATGCTGATGTCTCCGCGGTGGGCTTGGACAGCGACATGCAAGGCGCCGCCAAGCTGGAACGATCGACCATGTCGCCCATGGCAACCACGATCTTGCGTGGCCCTTCGAATGGATCACGGGCGTGGGCGACCAACATGTTGTCCAGGAGAATCACATCCCCCTTGCGCCAGTCGAACCGCACTGCGCATTGCTCGTAGAGCGCCCCGATCAATGACATGACCTCGTCTTCGATGGGTGAGCCGTCGCCGTAGTAGACGTTCCTCGGCATACGCTCGATGCCGAACATGGCCAGCAAGTCTTCACGCACGTCAGCATCGAGGCAATGGATATGGTGCAGCTGTACCTGATTGAAGAAGGAGCGTGCCCCGGTCAACGGGTGAGTAATGATTGCCGGGCATGGCGTACGGATCTGCAGTTCGTCATCGGCCAGCCAGCGCCAATCGATGCCCGAGGCACGGCAACGCGCCTCTACCTCGTCGCGGCTCTGCGTCTTGAAAAAGTGCTGCCAGGAAACATCCAGCTTGCCGGTGAAGGTGCGCACGTAGAGCAGCCCTTTGCGCTCGAACGTGTGCCGCAGCGTCTCCGGAAGCCTGAGGTACATCTGTCGGCAATCGACGACCGGAGTCGCGCCACCGACCGGTGATGGCTGTTCGCAGAAGAACAACTGCTTTCTCGGCCAGCTGTCCTGATGAGCGCTTTCGTTGTGGAACAGGATCATCTTTTTTTCGGGATAAGGCGTGGAGCGATAGGTGTTTTGCCCACCTTCCTGCTTCGGCAGGTCACCATAATTGCCATAGAGACCTGGCTGCACGGCCTCGGCGAAGGCCTCGAAGGCCTGGCTGTCACGTATGGAGAACCCACGGAACAGGATGCCGCCATGACGCGCCAGCTTTTCCTCGAGGTAGGGTCGGTTGGCTTCGATCCAGCGCACTGCATCCAGGTCCGGATCAGTAGGCTCCAGCACCAGGGGAAAGTCTTGGGTAGGTACCAGCAGCGACTCGCGAATCGGACGCAGTGTTTCAGTCGTCGTACGCACCTGAGATTTTTTCAGGAACTTGTCCAACTTGTTGCTCTTGCTGCCCGCGCCGGGGGGCATCGGCGTCGGCGCTTGGGCATTCTCCATAGGCATGTTCATGTCTTTCATCTTGATACCTGGGTCTTTGACGATCTGTTCGAGCATTCCTACCCAGCCGTCCACGAACGTCTGGATCTCGGCCTCTTCGAATAACGCACAAGCGTATCGCCACTGGCCGCTCACTCCCTGGTCCTGCCCTTGCTCGATGAACAAGGCTATGTCGAACTTCGATTGTTCCGACAGGCTCGGCAGCGGCTCCACGCTCAATCCCTCGATGCCACGGCTGCCCAAGGGAACGTTGTTCATCACGAAGAGCACCTGCACCAAGGGGCTGATGCCCTTGTGCCGAGGCGCCTGGACGGCTTCCACGATCATGTCGAATGGCAGGTCCTGGTGCTCGAATGCAGTGAGCAACTGGTCACGGCACTTGCCAAGAAGCGTCGTGAAGGACTCGCCGGGGGCCTGCTGCGAGCGAAGCGGCAGGACATTGACGAAGAAACCGATCAAGCCTTCGAGCTCAGCTTGCTGGCGACCGGCAAAGTCGACCCCGACCACCACATCCTGGGTGCGCGCGATACGGTGCAGAAACGCTTGGAATACCGCCAGCATGACGGTGTAAAGGGTCACCTGAGCCTGAGCGGCAAGCGCCGCGAGCCCTTCGCTCGTGGCACGCGTCAAGGCAAACGATACACAGCCACCGGCGTGAGACGGCTGCGTGGGTCGTGGCCGGCGTACCGGCAATGGCAGATACCCGGAATACCCGCCAAGCGCACTTTTCCAATATGCCGCCTGCTTCTCCAGCAAGCCGGTGCGTTGCAGCTCCTGCTGCCAGAGGGCGAAGTCCGAATACTGCAAGGCAAGCTCGGGCAACGGCGTCGTATGGCCTGCGCGAAGGCGGCCGTACACTTCGACCAGCTCGTTGGCCAGCACCGCCATCGACCATCCATCGGAGATGATGTGGTGCATGGAGTAGAACAGCACATGCTCCTGAGGACCCAGCCGTGCAACCTGCATGCGCAACAACGGTGCCTGTTCGAGCACGAAAGGATGAGTTTCGTTTTCCAGGGCCAGCGCGGCAATCTGCACTGCCTGTTCGGCACGGCTCATCTCGGACAGGTCTGTGAACGGCAGGTCGAGCGTGAGCTGCGGCAAGATCAAGGCGATCGGCTCGCCCTCTTCGTCCTGACCATAGGTCGTGCGCAGCACCTCGTGTCGGCGAATCAGCGACTGCAAGCTGGCCTGCAAGAGATTGATGGATAGCTCACCCCGCAGACGCACGGCCATCGGCATGCCGTAGGCAGCGGTCCCTGGTGACAACTGTTCGACCACCCACAGCCTGCGTTGCACCAGCGCCAAGGGCGCAGTGCGCTTGCCTGGCCAGGCGCGCAAGGCCACGCCATGTCGAGCGCAGTCCTGCACGGCGGGTGTGATCCGTGCCACGAAGTCCGCCAGCCTCGGATGATCGAACAGGTCTCTGAGCTCGAGGGTGGATGCCAACCGCTGGCGCACTCGTGCTACCACTTGCGTGGCCAGCAGGGAGTGCCCACCAAGATCGAAGAAATTATCGTCTCGGCCTACCCGTTCCAGTTTCAGGACATCGGCCCAGACAGCCGCTACCCGTTCTTCCAATCCGTCATGGGGCGCACTGTAGCCCTGCTGCAGCTGGCTCGCCTCAGGCCTGGGAAGTGCCTTGCGATCCAGCTTGCCATTGGGCGTGAGTGCCAGTTTGTCCACGAACATCAAGTGGGCCGGAACCATATAGTCCGCGAGTGCCGACTTGAGCGCGCCACGCAGCGTGTCACGAGCCGCGGCCTGTAGCTGCGCGGTGTGCAGGATTGTGCTGTCAGCAGGCACTATATAAGCCACCAACTGCGCTCCGCTCGCCCCTTCATGGGCAAGCACCACGGCCTCGTGCACGGTGCTCTGGCCACGTAGACAGGCCTCGATCTCACCCAACTCTATGCGGAAACCACGCACCTTTACCTGATGATCGATGCGAGCAGTGTATTCAATGACCCCGTCGGCTCGATAATGCGCCAGGTCCCCGGTGCGATATAGCCGCCCTCCTCCTTTTCCATGGCTATCGAACGGGTCGGGTACGAAGCGCTCGGCGGTCAATCCCGGACGGTTCAGGTAACCTCGGGCCAGCCCGGCCTGGCCCACGTGCAGCTCACCATGGCAGCCCTGCAAGGTCAGCTCGAAGTCATGGTCCAGCAAGTACCATGACAGGTCCGCAATTACAGTGCCCAGCGGACTGGCGATGCTCCGTCGCACGTCCTGCTTACTCAACGGGCGATAAGTCACATGGACGGTCGTCTCGGTGATGCCATACATGTTGATCAAGTGCGGGCGGTTGTCGCCAAAGCGCTGGAACCAAGGGGCCAGACTGCCTACATCGAGCGCCTCACCGCCAAACACCACATAGCGCAACGCCAGGCGATCGGTCATGCCGGCTTGACAGGCAATCGGGATCAGTTGCTTGAATGCCGACGGCGTCTGGTTGAGCACGGTGACCTGCTCACGGACAAGCAAGGCATGAAACTCTTCCGGCGACCGGGCTATGTCCTTGGGCACGATGACTGCACGCGCACCGTGCAGCAGTGCGCCGAACAACTCCCAGACGGAGAAATCGAAGGCATAGGAGTGGAATACCGTCCACACGTCATCGGCGTCGAACGCGAACCCCTCCCTGGTAGCCTGGAACAGACGCACGACATTATGATGCGTCAGCTGCGTGCCTTTGGGTCTTCCCGTAGATCCGGAGGTATAGATCACATAAGCCAGATTCAGCGCGACGGCCTCGTTGACCAGGTCGGCGTCGTCGTAGTCTGACCAAGCGCGTTCCCCGCCCCCGACGTCCAGACAGTGCACCCCTGGCATGATCGGCACCTGCAAATGGGGTTGCGTCAGCAACAGCCGGACGCCACTGTCCTTCAACATGTACGTCAGACGATCCTGTGGATACTCCGGGTCAAGGGGCACATAAGCACCTCCCGCCTTGAGTATCGCCAGCAAGCCCACCACCATCTCGAAGCTTCGTTCCAGCGCCACGCCTACCAATACGTCCGGACCGACACCTAACTGCCTGAGCCTATGCGCCAGTCGATTGGCTCTGCGGTTAAGAGCGTCGTAGCTCAATCGCTCGGTGCCAAAACTCAAGGCTGTGGCCTGCGGTGTGCGCTGCACCTGTCGTTCGATCAACTGGTGCAGGCAAAGATCCTGCGCATAATCGACATGGGGGCCGTTCCACTGTTCGATGATCTGCCGCTGTTCATGCGCGCGCAGCAACGGCAACTCGGCGACACGTCGCTGCGGCTGTGTGACGATACTTTCAAGCAGGTGCACCCAGTGTCGGCCCAGGCGCTCTATGGTGGATCCGTCGAACAGAGCGGTCGAATACGTGATCGAAGCCTGCAGCGTGCCGTCGGCTTCTGCAGTATCGAACGTGAGGTCGAACTGTGACGTACGCTGTTCCCGTGGCCAGTCGCGCAGCGTCAGACCCGGCAAACTGCGCGGCTCGCGCTGAATGAGGGCTTGATGGTTGAACATGACCTGGAACAGCGGGCTGTGGCTCTGGGTGCGCTCAGGCTGCAAGGCCTCGACCAATTGTTCGAAAGGCAGGTCCTGGTGCATTTGCGCGCCCAACGCCGCTTGCTTGACCTGCTGCAGCAAGGTGGCAAAGGTGGTCCGCGAATCGAATTCCGCCTTCATGACCTGCGTGTTCACGAAGAAGCCGATCAGCCGTTCAGTCTGCCAATGGGTGCGATTGGCAACAGGTACGCCCAAGCGGATATCGGCTTGCCCCGAATACCGATGAAGCAGTGCCTGCAGGCTCGCGAGCAAGACCATGAACAGCGTCGCCTCCTGGCCTCGGGCGAAGGTTGCGAGCCGCTGTGCCAGTGCCTCGTCCAGTACCAGACAGTGCCGTGCACCGGCATGGCTCTGGACGGCAGGACGCGGGCGATCGATCGGCAGTTGCAGTACCGGCTGCTCGCCTCCCAGCTGTGTCTGCCAGTAGGCCAATTGCCGGTCGCGTTCACCGTTGTCCATCCAGCTACGTTGCCACCGCGCGTAGTCGGCGTACTGGATCTGTAGCGCCGGCAGTGTCGATGCCCGACCCTCTCGGTGACTTTCATAGAGCTGGACAAGCTCATCCACCATGATCGGTATCGACCAGCCATCGGAAACGATGTGATGCTGAGTGAGCACCAGCACATGCTCGTCACTGGCTCGTCGCAACAATCGGACGCGAAGCAGCGGCCCATGCTCCAGATCGAACGGACGCAGGACCTCCTCCTCCACCCTTGCTCCCGCTTCATCGCTATCAGCCGTTTCCAGCGTCTCGAGCTCCCAATCGAGTTCCAGGTAGTCATGGATCACTTGGCGGGCGTGGTCGCCGTCCTGAAGGAAGGTCGTGCGTAGCGGTTCATGTCGAGCGATCAAGGCTTGGAAGCTTTGCCGCAGGGCTTCGACATTCAGTGCGCCCTGCAAGTGAAGCACCGCGGGAATGTGATAGGCGGCACTCAGGCGGTCGAGCTGCCAGAGGAACCATAAACGTTGCTGGCCGTAGGAAAGTGTCAGAGGCTGGCTGCGTGGAACGCGCTCGATAGCGCCGATACCCTTCGTGCCGCCTTGCGTGGCCTGTTCGACAAAGTCCGCCAGCACTGGCGCTTCGAACACACTCCGCAGCGATACGTCGATGCCAAGCGCCTGGCGCAAGCGCGAGATCATTCGCGTCGCCAGCAGAGAGTGCCCGCCCAATTCGAAGAAATGATCGTCCAGGCCCACTTTATCCAGCTGCAAGACCTGCGCCCAGATCGTCGCCACCTGCTGTTGCAAAAGGGTTTTCGGCGCTACATAGGCATGCTGCAAGAGCCTGGCGTCGGCCTGTGGCAGCGCCCTGCGATCCAGCTTGCCGTTGGGCGACAGTGGCAGCTTGACGAGCAGCAGCAGGTGGGCGGGCACCATATGGTCGGGCAGGTCGTTCTTGAGAGCAGAACGCAACGTCTCGCGCAAGGCCCGCTGCGCCTCGACGTCGGCGACTGCCTGCGCGTCGACGGGCACGACATAACCCACCAACTGCGCCCCGCTCGGTGTCGGCTGCGCCAGCACCACCGCCTCGCGAACCGACGCGTGTTCGAGCAGCCTGGCCTCGATTTCACCCAGCTCGACCCTGAAGCCGCGCACTTTGACCTGATGATCGATACGCCCGCTGTATTCGAGCACACCGTCCACACGGTAGCTGGCCAGATCCCCGGTACGGTAAAGGCGACCACCGCCCTCTTCGCTGGTATCGAATGGATCGGGTATGAAACGCTCGGCGGTCAAGGCGGGACGATTGAAATACCCTCGTGCCAGGCAACCACGCCCGCCTATCAGCAACTCGCATACCTGACCGACAGGAGCGAGCGACAAGCCGTTATCGCACAGGTAGGTCGCGCGCCCTCCGATGGCCCTGCCGATCGGCACGCTGGCCTTGGTCACCTGTTCATGCTCGATCGAGGTGCAGTCGAACACGGTCGCCACTACCGTCGCCTCGGTGGGGCCATAAGTATTGAGCAGCCGGACTTGCTTGAGGCTGGAGGCAAACCAGTCATTGAGCCCTTCCGGGGGCATGGCCTCGCCTCCCACGTGGACCTGACGCAGCGACCCACACGAGGAGACGCCGCGCATGTGCGCGGCAAACAGCCGCCAGTAGGCGGTCGGCAGGTCCGCCACGGTCACGCCCTGGCGCAGGAGCGTGTCGGTCAGTGTCTCGATGTCCCACAGGTCCCGGCCACGCATGACCACCTGCGCGCCGCGGCACAGCGCCGGATAGAGCTGTTCTACGAAACCGTCGAAGCTCACCGTGGCGAATTGCAACACCTTGTCTTCAGGGGTCAATCGCGAGTAGTCCGCGGCCACCTGGCAGAACGTCGACAGCTCGCCTCGAGCGATAGCCACACCCTTGGGCATGCCGGTGGACCCCGAGGTATAGATCACGTAGGCAAGGTTGGCTGGCGCCGTTATCGGTACCGGATCGCTTTCATCGAAAGCCGCCAGACCCTGTTCATCGGCCATCCGTTCAAGGCACTCCAGACCTTCGGTCGCTGGCAGCCGTGGCTTGATGTGAGGCTCGGTCAGCAGCAGACGGATGCCGCTGTCCAGCACCATATGCGTCAATCTGTCATGAGGATATTCCGGGTCCAGAGGCACATAGGCGCCACCGGCCTTGAGGATTCCCAACAGACCGACGATCAGTTCGAGACTGCGCTCCATCGCGATGCCGACCCGGACTTCAGGCCCCACGCCCCATTCGCGCAACTGGTGAGCAAGACGGTTGGCCCTGCGATTCAGCTCTCCGTACGTCAGTTTCTGCTCGTCGAGCACCAATGCGGTCGCTTCTGGCCGCCACGCCGCCTGCTGTTCGAACAGTTGCACGGTGCACTGCAGGTCGGCGACCGGCCGCGGTGCCGGATTGCATGTCTCAACCAGCTGGCGATGTTGCCGAGAATCCAGCAAGGGCAACTGCGCAACCGCGACCCTGGACTGACCGAGACCGTGCAGGAGCGTCAACCAGTGTCCTGCCAGACGCTGGATACGGTCCTCGTCGAACAAGTCCGAAGCATAGTTGAACGAGGCAGTCACCCCGTCGGAACGCTCCAAGGTATCGAGGGACAGATCGAATTGCGTGGTCCGCTCGATCCAGTGGACTTCCTCTACATGCAGTCCCTGCACGCTGTCGTGCGATACACGCTCGCCGAGGTCCAGGAGATGATTGAACATCACCTGGAACAGCGGATTGTGGCCGAGTCCACGGTCCGGCTTGAGTGACTCGACCAATACGTCGAACGGGAGATCCTTGTTGGCCTGCGCCTGGAGTGTGGTTTCCTTGACCGATGCGAGTAGTTGACTGAAGGTCTGTGCAGGATTCACCCCAAGGCGGGCAATGACCGTATTGACGAAAAAGCCGATCAAGCCTTCCAGTTCGAGACGATTGCGATTGGTTACCGGAATGCCGATATTCAGGGTGTCACGGCCGCTGTACCGTGACAGCAGCAGTGCGAAGGATGCCAGGAATACGTGGAACAGCGTCGCATTGGCCTCGACCGCCAGCCGGCGCAGGGAGGCAGTGAGCTCGGCGGGCAATCGGACATCGATGCGTCCGCCTCGGTGACTCTGGACTTGAGGCCGAAGGCGATCGGCGGGTAACTCGAGGACCGAGAAATCGTCTTCCAGCCGCGTCTTCCAATAAGACAGCTGGGCCTGCAACTGACCCTCGGCCAGGCGCTGTCGTTGCCAGGCCGCATAGTCAGCGTACTGTATGGCCAGATCGGGGGCAGCAAGGGACTGGCCGCGGACCAGGGCGTTATAGCTGCTCGCAAGCTCGCGAACCATCACGCTCATCGACCAGCCATCCGATACGATGTGGTGAAGCAGGACTGCCAGCAGGTGTTCGTCTTCGCCCGTCTTGAACAGGCTGACTCGGATCAACGGGCCGCGTGCGAGATCCAGGGGGCATGAGAACGACGCATCCAGCTGTCGAGTCACCTGCGCGGGTGAAGCGACACCCAGGTCGATGAATTCGATAGTCGCCGGTTGCGCAGGGCGTATTCGCTGCCAGGGCACGCCATCTTGCTCGACGAAGATCGTGCGCAATGTTTCATGGCGACCAATCAGCGCGTCGACTGCGGCCTGTACCGCTGCCAGGTCGAGCACGCCTCGGATCTTGACTGCCAGCGGTGTGTTGTAGGCAGTACTGTCAGGATTGAGCTTCCAGAACATCCACTGACGATACTGCGCATGTGACACCGGCATTGGCTCATTGCGATCCAGTACCTGGAACTCACCTCCCTCGACCTTATCCTGCGCCTGCAGCGCCTGCGTGAAGCCTGCCAGATCCAGTGTGTCGAACAACAGCCGTAACGCGACCTCCAGATGCAGCTGTTGCCTGATTCGCGAGACCACCTGGGTGGCCAGCAACGAATGCCCACCCAAGGCAAAGAAATTGTCGTCAAGACCGACCTGCGGCACCTGCAGCACATCGGCCCAAATGGCCGCGACCTGCCTTTGCAGTGGTGTCTCGGGCGCTCGATAACGGGCCGTGGCGGCGACGGGTTCGGGCAGGGCCTTGCGGTCGACCTTGCCGTTGGCGGTCACCGGCAGACGCTCCAGCAGCATGAGGTAGTGCGGCACCATATGCTCGGGGAGCGTCTGCTTCAGCGTCGCGCGAAGGCTGTCGACGACGGCCTGTCGAGCGTCCTCTTCCACCGGCCAGTGCTGGGGCGCCAGATAGGCCACCAGTTGCCGATTGGCCTCTTCGCCCAGCAGACGCACCACGCCGCTGTCGATCCCCGGCAACGTACGCAGGCAGCTCTCGATCTCCGCCAGTTCGACGCGGTAGCCACGTATCTTCACTTGACCGTCGATACGCCCGGCGAACACCCGCTCGCCGTCGCGGTTCTGTCGTACCCAGTCACCTGTACGGTACATCCGCGTGCCGTGAGCGCCGTGGGGGTCGGGTACGAAGCGCTCGGCGGTCAGTTCCGCCTGGCCCAGGTAGCCGCGCGCGAGCCCTGCGCCAGCTATGTACAGCTCTCCTCTGGCCGTGCCGGGAACAGGCTGCAGGCAGCCGTCCAGGGTGTAGGCGCGCAGGTTGTCCAGCGGGCGACCGAGCAGCGGCTGGTCTTCCAGGGCATGCGTTAGGACGCCGACCGTGGTTTCGGTGGGGCCATAGTGATTGATCACGCTCAGGGCCGGCGCCAGCGTCTTGATCCGGCCCAGCAGGGCGACGGTGCACGCTTCGCCGCCGATCACCAGGCAGCGCCGGGGCAAGGCGCGCGCGCCCTCGGCCAGCATGGCCTGCACGTGCGAGGGAACGATCTTCAGCGCATCGATGGCGTGCGCTTGCAGGTAGGTGGCGAACGCTTCCGCATCGAGGACGGACGCCTTGGGCAGCAGGTGCAGGGTCTTGCCGGAGCACAATGCGCCGAACAGCATGGTGTGACCGAGGTCGGCCGCCGGCGTGGTGACCATCGCCAGGCTGTGGATCTCGTCCATCGGCAAGCGCTGGGTCACGCCGCGCACGTAGTTGACCAGGGCGCCGTGGCTGACCGCGACGCCCTTGGGCTGGCCCGTGGTGCCGGAGGTGTAGATGACATAGGCCAGGTTGTCGGCGTGCACCCGCGCCTTGCGCAGGGCAACCGGTGGATAGTCGCTCTCCAGGTCGATCAGTGCGACGCCCTGAGGCAGACTGACCTGCCCTGCCCGGCCCAGCACCCAGTGGACGTGACTGTCGGCAAGCATGAAGTCCAAGCGCGCCCGTGGCTGTTCAGGGTCCAGAGGCAGGTAGGCTGCGCCGGCCTTGAGCACGGCCAGGATCCCCACCAGCATTTCGCTGGTTCGATCGGCCAGCACGCCGACGCGCTGATCCGCTTGCACACCCCGATCCAGCAACACCTGCGCCAGGGCGTCCGAACGTGAGCACAGGGTGGCGTAGCTGATCCGCCCGTTTTCGCAGACCGCGGCCAGGCGCTGCGGCTCGCGGCTTGCGGCGGCTTCGATCAGGTCGTGGATGCCCAGGTGGGCCTCCACCGCCGTGCCGCGGTGCTCCGCGGGCGGACACGCCTGCAGAGCCAGGGGCAGTTCGCCGACGAGACCTGTCGACGGCTGGGTCAGCCCTTCCAGCAGTCGCAGCCAATGCTGGCCGAGACGGGCGATCGTGGCGTCTTCGAACACGTCCAGCGCGTAGGTGAACACGGCATGCAGGCGCCCGGCGCTTTCGTAGGTATCCAGGGCCAGATCGAACCGGGCGCTGTGCTTGTCCAGCGCGACCTTTTCCAGCGTCAAACCGCTGCCCAGGCGGATCTGGCCGGCGTCGGCGATGGCCGCCTGGTGATTGAACAGCACCTGGAACAACGGACTGTGGGCGCCGCTGCGATCGAGCTCCAGGGCCTCTACCAGCCGCTCGAACGGCAGGTCCTGATGCGCCTGGGCACCCAGGGCGGTGTCCTTGATCCGGCTCAGCAACTGGCTCACGTCCAGCATCGGGTCGATGTCGGTGTGCAGCACTTGCGTGTTGATGAAGCAGCCGATCAGGCCTTCGACCTCGGTGCGATGGCGATTGGCGACGGGCACCCCGACGCGGATCGCTCGCTGGCCGCTGTAACGCTGCAACAGCAGCTTGAACGATGCCAGCAGCACCATGAACAGGGTCATGCCCTGGGCGCTGGCCAGGGTCCTGAGGCGCTCGGCCAGCGCCGCCTCGATGTGCATTTCGTGACGCGCCCCGTGATAGCTCGGCTTACCGCCACGGGGGCGGTCGAGCGGCAGGTCCAGCGGCGAATGGTCATCACCCAGCTTGTTGCGCCAGTAATCCAATTGCCGGTCCTGTTCACCAGCCTCCAGCCAGCTGCGTTGCCACAGGGCATAGTCACGGTACTGGATCGGCAGCGGCGGCAGTGCCGCTTCGGTGTGCTGGCAGGCTGCATCGTACAAGCGCACGAATTCATCGATCAGCACATTGAGCGACCAGCCATCGGCGACGATGTGGTGCAGGGTGAGCAGTAGCACGTGCTCATCGGCGGCCAGCTTCAAGAGTCGCACGCGCAGCAATGGCCCCTGCGACAGATCGAAGGGTGCTTGCGCCTCGGCCTCGGCCAGCGCCGCGACCCGTGTCTCGCGTTGTACCGGGTCCTGGGCGCTCAGGTCATGCTCCACGATGGCCACCTCGGCGCACGCCATCACTTCCTGCCACAGCTGCTCGCCCTCGACGCGCAAGCACGTGCGCAGGCTCTCATGGCGCGCCACCAGGCGGTCGAAAGCTTGCTGCAGCGCACGCGTATCGAGGACGCCTCTGAGGCGCACCGCCATGGGCAGGTTGTAGGCAGCGCCTTGCGGGTCCAGCTGCCAGAGGAAGGCCATGCGCCGCTGGGCGTAGGACAAGCCATCGCGGTCGTCGCGAGCAACATCGGCCGGAATCGGAAACACGGAAAAATCGACGCCTTCGGCCTGTAGCCCCGCCAGGAACACACGGCGTTTTTCCGGCGGCAGTTCGATAAAGCGGCGAGCGAGTTTCAACGAGTTTTCGGCATTCATGCGATGCGTCCTTAGCGATAGGAAGCGGGACCACAGGGCCCAGTCATCCCTCAAAGACGAAGCAGCCGCGAGTCGATTTAGCCCAAGGCCCAGCTACCGACATGGCCTCGGGGGCCGTGCCTCGCGATGCCTGATCCATGCAGGCGCCTGGCGTTAAATCGCCAGTCGAGCGTCTCGTCCGTAGGTCATACCCTTCTTCCAAAGGCGGCTCTTGCAATGCTCACCAACCTGCCCAAGACCCTGCGCGAGCGGGTCACTCAAGCGCTCCCTGCCAAGCGCCCCAGCTACCGGATCTTCGATGTCCAGCTCAAGCAGCGCATCGTGCTCGGCCCTTCGCTCACGCGCCTGGTCTTTACCGGCCCGCAGGTCGATCGTATGCGCACCCTCGCGCCGGATCAGCGCATCAAGCTGCTGTTCCCCACGGCCGATGGCCAACCGTCGCAGCTGCCCCTCTCGGGCAACTGGCAGCAAAGCCTGCGTGCGCTGGACCCGGCCCGCAAACCGCCGATGCGCACTTACACCCTCCGTGCCCTGCGCAGCGAAGCCCGTGAGGTGGAGGTGGACTTTGTGCTGCATGGCGAGAATGGCCCGGCCTCGCGCTGGGCGACTCATGCCCAGCCAGGCGATCGGTTGCAGATGGTTGCCCCGGACGATCAGGAGGGAGACCCAGTACGCCTGGGTGGCGGGCGAGTCGGCAGCCGTCATGGCCATTCGCAGACACCTGGTGGGGGAACGAGGCCTGGATCGACGAGCCATGACCTCCATGGGGTACTGGCGTCTGGGGCGGGCACTGGATTGAGGGCGAGCGGTACGCGTAGGCAGCTGTCGATCTGCAGGCATTGACCGGCAAGCCGGTGCACGTGCTCGAGTGCGGTACCGCGCGCTGGATCGAGGCAGGCCTTGCCTTGGAGAGCGGCGAAACGCACTTGGCGGTGCCGCGTACCGACCGTTATCGCCGGCCCTATGAAGGTACCGATAACCCGCGCGAGCCGATGCAGGGGTATCTGGATTGGGAGTTCGGGCTGGTGGAGCAGTTGGGGCGTGACGGGACCCATGGGTTCAGGGTGATCGGCCGAGGACCGACAGAGGGGGAGTCAAGACGCGTCATGACCGCTAGGGTGTCCAGTCTTTTACTGGATACGCCATGGCGGGAACAAACACTATCAGGGCCCGAATGTGCAGCGCGGGCTCAAGGCATCGCGTGGCCTGCTTCGCGGGTAAACCCGCTCCCACAGGGATCACGCGGTGGATGGCAAGGGCTTCGCCCGTGAGTGACTCGATCTCAAGACCGCTCCTACATCCTAGACAGCCGTCGGTTTCCCAAGCGCCTGCGCTTCCATGTGCTTGCGCAGGCTCAGCGGACGCATGTCGGTCCAGACTTCATCGATGTAGGCCAGGCATTCCTTCTTGAAACCGCTCTTGCCCACGGTGCGCCAGCCGTTGGGGACGTCTTTGTAATCGGGCCAGATGGAATACTGCTCTTCATGGTTGACCACTACCTGGAAGAGGATGTCTTCGCGATCGAATACCGAGGTCATAGTGTTTCTCCGTAAGGTGAACGTCGGATAGCCAGGCGGCCAGTGCCGGTTTTTTATCAATACGAGCGGCGCGTCAGGAAATTCAGACCGCGATCAGGGCCGCGTGCATGGCCTTGTCGAATATCGTCGCGACCTCGTCGATCTGCCCGCCGGTAATGATCAGCGGGGGCAGGAAGCGCACCACGCTACCGTGTCGACCGCCCAGCTCGATGATCAGCCCGCGCTTGAGGCATTCGCGCTGGATGCGGCCGGCCAGCACCGGATCCGCGGGCGGATGGCCGAGTACGTCAGGCTGGCCGCGTGGATCGACCACCTCGACACCCAGCATCAGCCCGCGCCCACGCACATCGCCCACCTGGGGCAAATGCCGCTGCAGGTCGAGCAGGCGCTCGCGCAGGCGCTGGCCTACCGTGGCAGCATGCTGTACCAGATTCTCGTCGCGGATATGACGGATCACCGCCGAGCCAGCCGCCATGGCCATCTGATTGCCGCGGAAGGTACCGGCATGAGCGCCTGGCTGCCAGGTGTCCAGCCAGTCGCGGTAGACCATCACCGCCAACGGCAGGCTGCCACCGATGGCCTTGGACAGCACGACCACGTCCGGCACGATGTGGGCGTGTTCGAAGGCGAACAGCTTGCCGGTGCGGCCGAAGCCGGTCTGGATCTCATCGACGATCAGCGCCACACCCGCCCTGGCGGTGATTTCGCGTACGCCCCGCAGCCAGGTGTCGGCGGCGGGAATCACTCCGCCCTCGCCCTGTACCACTTCCAGGATCACCGCAGCCGGTGGCTGCACGCCGCTCTCAGGATCGTTGAGCAGGTTGTCCAGATAACGCAGGTTGACCTGCACGCCCTGCTCGCCACCCAGCCCGAACGGGCAACGATAATCGTAGGGGAAGGGCATGAACTGCACCCCATGGTTCAGCAACGAGCCCAGCGGCGTCTTGGCCTTGAGGTTGCCCATCAGGCTCAGCGCGCCCTGGCTCATGCCATGGTAGCCGCCCTGGAAGGCCAGCACGGTACTGCGGCCGGTGGCCGTGCGTACCAGTTTCAGCGCCGCCTCTACCGCGTCGGTGCCGGTCGGTCCGGTGAACTGGATCCTGGCCTGCCTGGCGAAGGTCGGTGGCAGCGCGGCGAACAGATCCTGCACGAAGCGGTCCTTGACCGGGGTACTCAGGTCCAGGGTATGCAGGGGCAATTCGTCGTCGAGCACCTGGCGTATGGCATCGATCACCACCGGGTGGTTGTGCCCCAGCGCCAGTGTGCCCGCGCCGGCCAGGCAATCGATGAACACTCGTCCCTCGACATCCTCGACATGGATGCCGCGACCGCGCTTGAGTGCCAGGGGGATACGCCGCGGGTAACTGCGCGCATTGGATTCCTGGAGCTTCTGCCGGGCCAGGATCGGATTGTCCTCGAAGTGGTATTCCTTTTCCTCGTCGAGGCTGACGTCCGGCTTTTCGGCCAACACTGTGCTCATCGTTGTGCTCCTGAGGGGAAGATAAAAACCGAGGGTGTGCCTCGGTGCACCCGTCGGCCTGCATGAGGTGGCGAAGAGAGCCGTGCCGGAACGCGCGACTACAAGGCACCGAGAAGGCGAAAGTGCGTGACTCACAGGATCGAAGACGCGCGGCGGGGACGGAAAATTAGGCTGGCTCCGCTCATCGCATGAATGGGATCCGCCAGGCTGACGCAGACACCCGACTCGATACGCCTGATGGCGCTGGCCACTGGCCTGGAGGAAATGAATTTCGCGATACCCGTGCTTTCTGAAGATGAGCGATGCTGCATTCAGCTGTCAGGAGAGCACGGTGGCAGGAAGCACTAAGACGATCAGCGCATGGCTGCAGGGCGCATTTCTGGTTGTATTCGTCCTGCTGGGATGGGCGCCGGTGGACCGCCATGCCTGGATGATCGAAAACAGCCTGGTAGCCATTGGCGCCCTGGCGGTCTGGTGCACCCGGCACCTGTTCTACTGGTCGCCAAGGTCTTGGTTGCTGATCGTGCTGTTTCTCTGTGTGCACGAAGTCGGAACCCACTACACCTATCCCGAGGTGCCTTACGAGCCGGCGATTGCGGCGTTGACGGGCACCGATCTCCGGGGGGTGTTCGGATGGGACCGCAACCACTACGACCGTTTCGTGCACCTCTGCTATGGCCTGCTGACCGCCCTGCCCTTTCGAGAAATCGTCCTGGCCAAGTGTCGCTTGACGGGAGCTTGGGCGTCACTGATCGCGTGGTCGTTCGTCTTGTCCACGTCCATGCTCTACGAACTGATGGAGTGGATCGGCGGCCAGTACATGGGCGGCGAAAATTCGACGGTCGTGGGTGCTCAGGGCGATGCCTGGGATGCGCAGAAAGACATGGCCCTGGCGGCAGCGGGGGCATTGCTTGTGCTTGTTTGCCGGGGACATTCGAAAATGAAAAGCCGATCCTGACTGTCGGCTAACGGGTACCTGCAAGGACAGTTGACGCAGGCTGCCAGCAGGTATCCGAGGATATCCAGTACGCTTGCTCCCTGGATCCTAGTGGCGCATGACCAACCCCCTGGGCTGGGTGGCCAGCGCGAGCAGTTCGCGCTGGCCCGATATGCCCAGCTTGCGATACAGGCGTTTGATATA
This sequence comes from Pseudomonas capeferrum, assembly GCF_013523055.1. GTDB lineage: Bacteria > Pseudomonadota > Gammaproteobacteria > Pseudomonadales > Pseudomonadaceae > Aquipseudomonas > Aquipseudomonas capeferrum_A. Next base: position 55,504 of record NZ_JAAMQM010000003.1, read on the forward strand.
GGTGGCAGCGCTAGACACTTGAATACCCATACACGTGCTGATGGTCTCGATCTCGCCACCGGCCAGCATCAGTCTAAGCAGCTCCTGATCACGTCGGGTCAGTTCCGGGTACAGGTCAATGACGCGTTCACTGAGCAGTGCCGGCATCTCGTTAGCTTCCAGATAAGCTCGGTAGTGAAGGCGAACGATCTGGATGATCAGAGGCGCTGCGGCTTCGATGAAGTCGATCTCGCTGGCTGAAAACTGGCCATGTTCGCGGCCACGATAGAAATTGACCGACAGCCAGCGATCATCTTCGCAGTGGTTGAGCAGGGCAACGCGCTCGGATATCTGCGGCAGTTCGTAGCAGATGCGCCGGTAGTCCCGGTGAACGATGTCGTCAACCGACTGGCGTTGTACCAGAATGGGCTCGCTACCCGATGCGCTCGAGCGCTTTCCCATGGCTTGCTGATTACCATCCAGACTGTAGAAGCGCTCGGCATAATTGCTGGAGATTCTCGAAAGTTCGATCATCCGCGCGCGGTTGGCGAAGGAGACGATGTGCGGGCTGCGATTGGGGCTGTAGGCGAAAATGGTGCACTGCGCCAATGGCACCTGGGCGCTGATCAGCCTGAGCATGTCCGCGGCCAGCATCTTGCCGTGCCGTTCACCCACTCGCGACAGCAGGCTGACGGTCTGCTCGACACTCAGGCGGAACTCGGTATCGGACACTCGCAAGGGCCAATATTCCATGATGCATCCCCGACGCCCTGCGGATGGGCACGTGCTTGTTGCATGAATAAGGAAGTTCGACTGACGTCGGCACTCTAGCGACATCCGCGAAAGATAAGAAGTCGCCAGGCAACCTTGGCTATCGCTATCAGTACCGTTGGCGCGCCGTTCTCTGAGTCGGGGCTGGAATGGGCAGCAGGAAGATCAGCAGCGAGCCGACCAACAGCAGTATCGTGCAGTAGACGATGCCAGCGCTGAAGCTTTGGGTCAGGTCCTTGAGCCAGCCGACTACCAGCGGATTCAGTGCCGAGCCTATGTTTCCGAACGCGTTGATCACTGCAATACCGATGGCACGCGCCTTGAAACTGATCGCCTGATCCGGGGTCGTCCAGAAGATCGACATGGCCGTGTAGGAGCCGGTAGCAGCCATGCATATGCCTGAGAGCTGTATCAGCGGGTTCCCTGCGTAGGCGGCCAACAGCCAGCCGACAGCGGCCAGGAGCATGGGCAGCACCAGGTGCCACTTGCGCTCCTGAGTGCGATCGGAATGCAAGCCCCAGAAAACCATGCCGATGATGGTGCAGACCTGAGGAATGGTGGCCAGAAAGCCGATCACGCTATTACCACTGCCGGCCGCACTGATGCTCTTGATAATCAGCGGTGTCCATACGGCGATCATGGCCAGGGTGTTAACCAGGCAGAAATAAACCAGACTGAACATCAGCACCGCGGGTGAGAGCATTTCGCGAAGCGCACTGACGGTCCCGCTCTCTGCAGCATCCCTTGACGCCGGAGTGTCCGCGGCCAAGGCCTGCTGCAGATGGTGCTTTTCCGAGGCGTCCAGCCAGCGCGCCTGATGAGGCTTGTCGTCCAGGTAATAGAACACTACAACGCCCATGATCACCGAAGGCATCCCTTCGAGCAGGAACAGCCACTGCCAACCGTGCAGACCGCCTATGCCATTCAGACCCAGTATCTGGCCCGAAATGGCCGAGCCGAAGCCCGCCGTAAACGGCATGGCGATCATGAACAACGCATTGGCACGTGCACGGTAGGCGGCAGGAAACCAGAAGGTCAGGTAAAGCAGAACGCCTGGTAGGAATCCAGCTTCGGTAATACCTACCAGAATTCGCAACAGATAGAGACTATTGGCGCTGGTGGCGAAAAGCGTGGCCGTGGAAGCCAGTCCCCAGGCAATCATCAAGCAGCCTATCCATTTGCGCGCACCAACCCTGGCCAGGACGATATTGCTGGGAATCCCGCAGGCGACATAGGCGATGTAGAACAACGTGGTGGCCATGCCAAATTGAGTACTGCTGAGCCCCAGGTCGCCCATCATGGTCAGGCCGGCAAAGCCGATATTGATGCGATCGAGAAAGGACAGCACAAAGCACAGAAAGAGAAACCCGAGCAGGCGTCTGGATACCTTTCGCATGACCTCATGCTGGGGGTGGCCGACGGCAGTTGTCATTGAAGTGTCGACAGAGTCCTGATGCATCTCAGCTCCTGATTATTATTAGATAGAGCTGTACCGACCGCGGTATCAACGCTGACTTTCCACGCCGTCACGCGGCACGGCTGGTTCTGGCAGGTGGCCCGCGTCCGCCTGCAATTGTAAGTCTTACAGGTCTTGCAACGCCGACTGTGCCAGTTCATTAAAGGTTTGGGCGCTGCCGAGTGCCTGGGCGCTCAGTAATGCCAGTTTGACCAGAAAAAGTTCGGCCTTTGCCGCAGAGGCTTTGTCCAGAGCGTCTGCCAGCACGTCGTAGACGACTTCCAGATCGTGGACGGTCATTGTGTTCATTGTCATTCCTCTCAGTGCTTGCCCAAGACAATGTCGATGGCGGTGTGCAGTTGCCCTGCGGACAGCTGGTGCCAGCGTGCGCAAATATGCTGATCCGGACGGACCAGGTAGGCGCCGCCCTGGGTGATGCCGTACTTGCTGGCGATGTGACCAGAAGTGTCTTCGATCAGCTGGTCTGCTCCAACGACGCGGGTCTGTGCGTTCTGCGTAACAGCGATGATCTGGAACGGTACGCCACTGCTGCGAATCGCTTGCACCTGGGCCAGCAGCGCATCTGGGATAAACGCGGCGCTGGTAAAGTAGAGCAGGTGGAAGCAAGCACCCAGACGGTCGAACAGGTAGTCGTTCTCGCCGAGCTTGATATTGAGCAACAGAGCGCCATTACGGGGTCCGACAGCGAAACGATCGTTGTCGTCTGTCGGGCAGTTGAGCACCGATTCTGCATAGTCGTGCGGGCGCGAAGTACGCCAGTGGTACAACGGACGGACGAACTCTTGTGTCAGCGACAAGGACAGCACGGCATCCCGCACCAGGCGATAGCCAGCCGTGGGTGGTGCCATGAACCTTGTACTCTTGCCCGCCTCGTCGATGATTTCTCGCGCTGCACTGACCCGTTCGTCAGTATAGGACGGGAGCAGCTTGGGCCCTGCCAGCCCTTTGAGGGTGAATGCCAGTTTCCATACCAGATCATGGCAATCCTGGAAGCCGGTATTCGCTCCGCGCACACCGAAGATCGGCAACAGGTGCGCAGCGTCCCCCGCGAATATGACTCGCTCGTGGATGTAATCCGACAAGGTCAAGGCGCGGGCCGAATAGACCGAACTCCAGTCCATTTCCCATGGCACGTCCTTGAACCCGAGCATCTCCAGCTGGGCATTGATGCGCTCGCATAATGATTCGGCTTGTAGCGCCTGCTCTGGGGTTTCATCTTCCGGCAGCTGATAATCGATGCGCCAGATATTGCCAGGCTCTCGATGCATCAGCACAGTGTTACCCGGGTTCCAGGTCGGGTCGAAATAGGCCAGGCGCTCTGTCGGCAGGTCCAGGTCGATCTTGATGTCGGCTATCACGAAACGTCCCTCGTAGGAGGTACCTTCGAGCTTTAGATCGAGCAACGTGCGAATTGCCGAGCGGGCGCCGTCGGCTGCAACGACCCAGTCAGTGTCCAGCTCATAGCTACCGGCTGGGGTATCGATTTCCAGGCGAGCGAAATCGGAATTTTGCGCTAGCGCGGTGACTCGGTTGCCCCAGCGAACCTCCACCAACGGATTAGCCTCGGCGGCTTCGGCGAGGAACTGCTCAAGATAAGGTTGTTGCAGGTTGGTCATCGGCGCATAGCGATCATCAGGGGCTTGTGGACTTTCCATACGAAACACCAGCTGGTTTCGATAAAAAGAATTACCACAGTTCCAAGGCAGACCCATGCCGCTGACCCGATCGGCCACCCCCACCTGCTGGAGAATTTCCATCGACCGGCGCGTGAAGACAATTGCGCGGCTGCCTTCGCTGACCTGCTGTTCGGACTCAAGCACGACACAGGGGATGCCATGACGAGCCAGATCCAGGGCAGTCGTAAGGCCTATGGGCCCGGCCCCTACCACTACCACCGGCTTTCGCGCGATGTGAGGCGCCCCAACGGCGCCGGTGTATGCAGGGAAGACTTGATAGTTGAAATAAATGGAGCGTCGCGGCTCGCCATGCGGCTGATGCATCGCCATGCACCTCCTGTTTATTGTTGTGTGAGCTCACGGCTCTTGGGTGTGGAGACGACTTTACGTCAGGCGGCCATATGCAATGTCCCCTTAACGGGACAAGTGCATCGATCAGCTGTACGTCAGGACTGGGTGCCGGATGTGTTTGAAGAGGGCGTCCTAGCCGAGGTCAAAAGTCGAAGCCCAACTGGTCGAGAGACTGGAGGTCGATGGTTCGGGCCATCACGAACGGCAGGATGGCATCGGCCACTGGCTGCAACTGCTTGCCGATGTAGTGCTGGTAGTCGATGGGTGACTGCCGGTTCTCCAGCGGTTCCGGTCCCGCGGTGGTCATGACGTAGCTGATCCAGCCGCGGTTCTGGTACTGCGTGGGGCGGCCAAGGCTGAGGTTGTATTCATCGGCCAGACGCGCCGCGCGTACGTGCGGGGGCACATTGCGCTGATAATCCTCCAGGGCGCGGCGCAGGCGCTTGCGATAGATCAACAGCTCGTCCTGCTCGCCGGCCAGGGTGCGCCGCACATAGTCCCGAAGGTACTCCTCGAACGGTTGGCGGCGAAAAATACGCCCATAGAGTTCCTGCTGGAACTGCCTGGCCAGGGGCGACCAATCGGTACGCACCGACTCCAGTCCCTTGAACACCATTTCCTCGGAGCCGTCCGCGCGTTGTACCAGCCCGGCATAGCGTTTCTTGCTGCCCTCCTCGGCACCGCGAATGGTGGGCATCAGAAAACGCTTGAAGTGGGTCTCGAATTGCAACTCGAGGGCGCTTTCCAGACCCAGGGTCTGATGCAGGTGCTCACGCCACCACTGGGTGATCTCGGCCGCCAGGGCCTGGCCGATTCGGGCGGCCGCGTCTTCGTCATGGGCATGGCGCAGCCAGATGAAGGTCGAGTCGGTGTCGCCATAGATCACCTCATGCCCATGAGCCTCGATCAGGGTGCGGGTCCGATGCATGATCTGATGCCCGCGCAGGGTGATCGACGAGGCGAGCCGCGGGTCGTGGAAGCGACAACTGCCGGCGCCCAGTACGCCGTAGAACGCATTCATGATGATCTTCAAGGCCTGGGACAATGGCGCGTTGCCGTCCCGCTTGGCCGCTTCGCGCCCCTGCCAGACCTGCTCGACGATGGCCGGCAGGCTGTGCCGGGTGCGGGAGAACCAGGCTCCGCGGAAACCTTCCACCGCATGAGCGGGATCGGGTTGGCGCATGCCTTCGATCAAGCCGACCGGGTCGATGAGGAAGGTCCGGATGATCGATGGATACAGGCTCTTGTAATCCAGTACGAGCACCGACTCGTACAGCCCGGGGCGCGAATCCATGACGAAACCGCCGGGGCTGGCTTCATCCGAGTGACCGCCCAGGTTGGGCGCGACGAAGCCCTGGCGATGCATGCGCGGCATGTACAGATGGTAGAAAGCAGGCACCGAACCACCACTGCGGTCCACGGGTAGACCGGTCACCGTGGCGCGTTCGAGCAGGAACTCCAGCAGACGGGTATGGCTGAAGATCCGCGTGACCAGTTCGCAGTCCTTGAGGTTGTACCGAGCCAACGCGGGCTTGTCCTGAGCGAAACGGCGGTTGATCTCGTCCATGCGCTGGTAGGGCGTGTCGATGGCCTTGCCTTCGCCGAGCAGGGTCCGGGAGACGTTTTCCAGGCTGAAGGAGGGGAAGTTCCAGGTCGCCGAACGGAGACCTTCGATGCCGTCGATCAGTAAACGGCCTGGCGCATCGGCGAAAAAGTGCGCGCGGCTGCCGTGCTCGCGTCGACTCATGGGTGTGCCGTCGCGTCCCAGGTACAACGGCACCTGCAGCTTCTCGGCGTGGGCCTGGAGAATGCGCAGATCGAATTGCACCAGATTCCAGCCGATGATCGCGTCCGGGTCATGGCGCGCCAGCCACTGGTTCAGGCTGTGCAGCAGCTGGGCACGGCTGTCGCAGTAGTGCAGGTCGAAATCCAGGCCTGTGGCGTCGCCGACAGGCGGGCCGAGCATGTACACCTCGCGCTGGCCGCAACCCTCCAGGCCGATGCTGTAGAGCTCACCGCGCTCGCTGGTCTCGATGTCGAGGGACACCAGGCGCAGGGCGGGACGGTAGTCGGGCTGGGGCTTGAGCTGCGCATCGCGCAAGCCTCCCTGTGCATCGGGCTGCCCGTTGAACAGTACGGGCGCGGTAATGAAGCGTTCCATCAGGTAGCGCTCGGGCGGACGGATATCGGCTTCATAGACATCGATGCCGGCGCCGCGCAGGCGCGCTCCGAGGTGCTGCAGCTGGCGATACTGCCGGCAGTAGAGGCCGACGACCTCACGGTAGTGGAAGTCGCGCAGCTTCAGCGGCCGCCACTGCGCGTCCTGCTCGTCCGCCAGCAAAGTCTTGGCCGCCTCGACCTGCTCGGCCGGAATGAACGCTACCGAAGGTTGCGGCGCCAGGCGCACGTGCCGCGGTCCCTGGTCAGTGGCCAGCCAGAACTCCACGCAGGTCCCCTCGGGCGTGTCATGCCAGTGTCGGGTGAGTACGAAACCCTGCTGTACGTCCACCGCTTCGACCTCGACTTGCCTGGTGATGGGGATGCCCCGCTACCTCGCTTCAACCGTACAGGTAGTTGATGTCCTTGCTGGCCAGTGGCGGGACCTGGCGCAGCAGATAGTCACGCAACTTGTACATCTGCCGGGCCTTGGGGCTGCCCTTGAGCCAGGTCATGTAATACCCGTCGCCGGTGGCCACGGCATCCTTGAACGGCGTGACCAGCCTTCCCGCGGCAAGGTCGCCGCTGGCCAGGACAAGGTCGACCACGGAGATGCCCAGGCCCTGCTGGGCCGCGGAGATGCCCTGATCGAGTGTGTCGAAGACTTGCCCGGAATCGATGCTGATGTCCAGCGCGTCCAGGCGCGTCAGCCAACGTCGCCAGTCGCGCCGGTCGGGGGATGGATGAAGGAAGTCGCAGGTGCGCAGTACCGATAGCTCCGGTTCCGGGTCCGCCAGGTAGTCGGGGTGACAGACCGGGATCAGCCACTCGTCGAACAGCCGAAAACTCTCGACATCCGCGGGAAAGCGACCGCTAGCCAGGAGGATGGCGCAGTCGTAGGGCTCGGAATAGAAGTCGATCGTATCGATATCCATCCAGACGCTGGAAAGTTGCACCGGACCACTGTCTTCGAGCTTCTTGTAGCCATCCAGGGCCTTGAGCAACCAGCGCACGGTCAGTGTCGATGGCGCCTTGAGACGCAGACTGTAGCGGTCCTGGCGCAACAGTGCGCAGGCGTTCTCGATGATCTTGAAACCGACCTTGAGCTCCTGCGCCAGCAAGCGACCGTGCTCTGTCAGCCGCAACCTGGGCCCGCGCCGCTCGAACAGGTCGCAGCCGAACATCCCCTCCAGGGTCTTGACGTGGTGACTGACGGCACCCTGGGTCAACGCCAACTCCTCGGCGGCCCGGGTAAAGGAGCCATGGCGAGAGGCCACCTCGAACGCCCGCAGGGCGTGCAACGCTTGAATCCGTTCCGACATGGGACGCACCTGATCATGAGTGAGACTAATAGTAGGTCATAGTTTCAGGCGTTTTACAACCTGGAGACCTTCTCGGAAAATGCTTGTAAATAATAATTACATATAACTCTGCCGCTGCTCATATCTCAGCAACAACTACATATTATCTCCTGGGGAACACCATGTTTACGGGTTATGGAAATTGCTTTCGCCTGGATGCGCTAGAGCTGACCGCTGAACATATACGGCACAAGGAGCATTGGACCTTCGCCACACTGGAACGCTTTCGCGCCCTGCTTGCCAACCCCGAGTTTCCTTGTCTGTTCGGACGCAAGGCGGTCGCCGCGAAAACCTGCCATATCGTCTTCGCCCGTGCCGCACACCTGGCCAGCGATATCGCGAGAGGGCTGGGTGACTATATCCGTACCATCGAGCCGATTCCGCTCAAGCAGCGCATCGGCAGTCCGCTGCTGGTTTTTCTCGAGACCAGGGCCGGCAGCACCCTTGCCGAACAGCAGGCCATGGCATGGTCGGTCATGCAGGAAGTTCACCTGCATGACCCACAACCCTGGCCGCAACAGGTGCCGCGCGATCCCGACGATACCCAGTGGAGTTTCTGCTATGCCGGCATGCCGCTGTTCATCAACATGAGTTTTCCTGGGCATGTGCATATGAAGAGTCGCAACCTGGGCGATGCCATCGCCTTCGTCATCAACCCTCGGGAAAGTTTCGACGAGGTCGCCAGCGCCACAACGGAAAGTGGCCAGCGCATACGTGCCCGGATCCGCGAACGGGTGCGTGAATACAACGAGGGTGTCATGCCCGAGAGCCTGGGATTCTTTGGCCAGGAAGACAATTTCGAATGGAAGCAATATCAACTGCAGGAGGCGGGTTCTTTGAAACCATCGCGGTGCCCCTTCCATGTCCATGCAATGCCTGAAACCTTGATCGAGAACTGAACGTGAATACTGCCCTGATAGCCAGCTATGCCCTCACTGTCCTGCTTTTGATCGCGACACCCGGTCCGGTAGTCGCGCTGATCGTCAACACGGCCGCCGCTTCCGGCTCGCGCAAGGCGTTGTTCACTGCCCTCGGGACCAACTGGGCGTCCCTGGTGCTGATCGCGGCCGCCGCGTGGATCATCATGACCAGCGCCGCGATCGACAAGGCATGGCTCAACAGCATGAGCCTGCTGGGCTGCCTGTTCATCGGCTACATCGCCACGGGCACCCTGCGCGAAGCGCTGCAGGCACCTGCCGTCCAAGCGCCCGTCGAAGCCGACAGACCAGCTCGCGGCGGTCTTTGGCAAGGGTTCATGGTGGGGATCTCCAATCCCAAGGACATCATCTTCTTCATCTCCTTCTTCCCGCAATTCATCCAGATCACCGAGTCGTTCGAGAAAAGCATGATGGTGCTCTCGCTGCTCTGGATCGCCATCGATTTCGCCGTGTTGAGCCTGTACATCTTTGCCATCGGCAAGATCGCCTCCCAGCGTAGCAACCGTCTGATCACCCTGGGGTCTGGCGTCAGCCTGCTGCTGATCGCAGGCGTCGGGCTGGCTTACAACGTACGCGAACTGATGAGCTGAGCCCGACGTACCTGACCGCCGAACATTGCCCAACGACTTGAAGGGATACGCATGAGACCGATCGATCAGCCAGCCGCGAATGCCCCAGGCCCGTTCAAGCCGTTGCAGCTCGATTACCAGCGCTTCCTGCTGCAGGGCATGGGGCGCGCGCCGCATATCCACTGCATGCACGAGCGCGGCTATCGGTCCGGCACCATCAACACCGATGCGCTGGGCCTGCGCTACAGCCATTGCAGTGGCAGGCGTTTCTCGGTGGCCGAGCGTGGCGGCCGTAATCGAGTCAACCTGCTGGTGGGCGGCTCGACAGCGCTGGGCCTGGGCGCCAGTTCGGACGAGCACACGGTGGCCTCCTGCCTGTCGATGCTGACGGGGGAAGTCTGGCTGAGCCTGGCGGGTTGCGGCCTCAATGCCACCCAGGAGCTGATGACCTTCCTGATCCACCAGCATCGCTTTGGCGAGATAGGTCACGTGGTCGTGCTCAGCGGCTTGAACACCCTGGTGCATGAAGGCTTGAGCGAGATCCTGGCAGGCGACCGGAGCCTTTCGATGGTCAAGACCTTCAATGGTTTTCACGAAGCCGTGCTGCCGACCGAGCAGGCTCGCCCCGAGTCGCTCTGGCAGCGCCTGGGCCAGGCCCTGGCCCCTCGTCGGGGACCCAGACCGCTGGCCATCGAGAGACTGTCATCACCGGACAAACGCTTGATCCGCGCCGCCGACAGTATCGGTCGTACCCTATGCCAATGGAATCGTCTGATGACAGACACCCACACGACCCTCACCTTCATCCTCCAGCCATTGCTACCCTGGTGCCGCGAATCGCTACCGCAAGGTGAGCGGGCCATGCTGGCCTGGCTGGACGAGAAGCCGGCGAACTTCGACCTGCTGCTGGCTGGGGTGCAGGACAGCCAGATGCACACGGCGTTCTTTCGCCGGATCAAGAGTCAGGCCGATCCGGTACCCTGTTATGACATGAATTCGATGTTCAGCAGTTCGCCGGTCTTTTCCGAGGACCTGTTCGTCGATCGTCTGCACTTCAACGACCTGGGCAACAATGCATTGGCAAAAGTGATTACCGCCAAACTGGGTCTGGCCCAGGAAAAACACGCCAATCGCAGGCTGGCGTCCGTCAAGCTCGTCTGAGAGTTCGGGATTTGTCTTCCGGCATCGGCCTCTGCATGGCTAGAATAGGGCCTTGTAGTCCTGATATGCCCGAGGCACCCCAAGTCTGCCATGAACACCGATGTCGTCCATTCGTACCTGGGCACCCGACAGCTGCCCCGCGAGGCTGGCCTTTGAGCCGTCTAGCAAGCCTGCCCATGCTGTGCGTCGCTCTTGCGCCGCTGACTGCCGTGGCGCTCGACGTGCGGATCGATCCGCATGCGGACCTGCTCTATCGCCAGGCCCTGCCCTTGCTGGAGCAGGCCGACAGCCAGGAAAACGAGGCCAGCTCGCTACGGCCCGTGGCCCAGAATGACCCCGAACTCAGCCGTCAGGGACAGGCACTGGCCCATACCCTGCCCACGGCGGTGGCGTTACTGAAGAAGTCGGTGGCCCTTGGGCATCCGGTGGCGCAGTACCGTCTTGCGCTGTACTACATGAACTACCTGCCCGCCAGCCAGATTCCCGATGCCGCCTGCCCCTTGCTCAAGGCGAGCCTTGATCAGGGCTTCGCTCCGCCCGCACCGGCCATCGCCACCTGGTGCCCGCCCTACAATGCCAGCCAAGCCTACCGCGACGCGCTGGAAGCCTTGCCGGGCATGGCGACGCTCTACGCACCTTACTACCCTCAGCCGGCAGTGCGCCTGGAGTGCAGCCGCAGCCGCCCGCAAGGATTGGAAATGCAATGGGGACGCCAGCGTGACTATCAGGCCGAAGTCTATCGCCTGCTCGGCGATCTTGACCTGCAACAGCGGCGTTCACTGCTGCAAAAAGCAGTGGAAATCAATGGCTGCGCGGCGGCGCAACAGCGTTTGTTGAGTAACTACCGAGAAGGCTGATCTACCGGACGATACCGCTCGATGGCAGTTCCCCGACCTGGAACGGGCATACGCGCAGCCGGCTGCTACACTGACTGGGTTGAACGGAGGATCCCGTCATGTCCGCAAAAGAGCTCAGCACCCTTCTCACTCTGATGAACCAGCGCGAGGTCCGACTGACCAGCGCTTGCAAGGAAATTGCCGATTGGATCGACCGCCAGGGTGATGTGTCTGGCGCCGGAAAGATTCGCGACAGTCTCAAGGCACTGGAGGCTGACGAAAGGCAGGTCCGCAGTACCTTGACTTCCCTGACCCGAGAAAGACCCTTGCCGCGGTTTCGTGGTTGACAGGTTGATCGGTCGCCGCTACGCGGCGCCTTTCAGGCCTCACCAATCGACGCCTGGTAGCCATGCCGCCTGATGATGCAAGGCGCTTGATCGCCGTGCATCATCCCTTGAGTTATTCGATAGCCTTGCGACCGCGCGACTTCGTTCAATGCATCATGTGCGAGTGGTCGTGGTCGGCGCCTGCCGTCAGCGGACGCACCGGTGCCTGGACCTCGAGGGTCTGACGTTCGCCCTTGGCATCTTCCAGGGTCAGCGTCAGAGGCACCTGTTCGCCTTCCTTGACTTGCCTGACCAACCCCATGAGCATCACGTGGTATCCGTTCGGATCGAGCGCCACGGGCTTGCCCGCTGGCAACTCCACGGCGGACACCTGCTTCATGCCCATGACGTCGCCATTCATGGTCATTTCATGAATCTGCACGGTCTTGGCAATCGGGGAGTCGACGCCGACCAGCTTGCTGTCATTACTGGCGGTAAGGATCATGAAAGCGCCAGTCGCCTGCTGGTGGGGCACGCTGGCGCGAACCCAGGCATCGCTCACCGTGGTTTCGGCCAGCGCCGGAACCGCCATGCCCAGAAGGGCCAGCATGGCCAGGCCGCGCTTGAGTCGCATCGAAACAGTCATTAGCAGATCTCCATGAGGGTGAGCAGGTCTTCGGTGCATTCCTTGGCATTCAGGGAGTGCGACAGGCTCAGGCGCAGCGTGCCGCGCGAGTCGTAGACATAGCTGGTGGAGGAATGGGAAATCGTGTAGGTATCGCCCGCGGGTATCCGCTCGTGAAACACCTTGAACTCCCTGGCGACGGCATCGATCTCTTCCTGGGTGCCGGTCAGGGCAGTGAAGGACGGATCGAACGCCTTGACGTAGGCGTCGAGCACTTCCGGGGTATCTCGCTCCGGGTCCAGGGTGATGAACACCACCTGCAGGAAGCCGGCGTCGCGCCCCATCAGCTTCTTGATCTGCGCCGCGCGCGCCAGCGCCGTCGGACAGACTGCCGGGCATTGGGTGAAACCGAAGAAGAACATCGGCATCGAGCCATAGTAGCTCGACAGGGTGCGTACGTTGCCTTGGGTGTCCTTGAGCTTGAAGGAACGGCCCAGGATTTCATTGCTCATGTTCTTGCCGTACTTGAATTCCAGGCCTCGCGCCGGACTGCAACCGGCAAGCAAGCCAAGCCCCAGCAAGCCCATCCCGGCAACCACTGTGCGCCGGGTCATTAGATCATTCATGTAACCATCCTTTGCAGGGAAGGTGCCGCCCTTGGGCAGGGTCGGACGAAAAACCGGGGGGCATTCTGGCATGACACCCTGGGGGCATCTACCCAAGGCGGGATGAATAACGCCGCAAGCCTTTGAATACGGGCTGCGGCCTGTTGTCGCAGGGATTGAAACCGTAACAGTTTATTGCTAAGGACAACTGATCCAAGGCGCGTCCTGGTGACAGGGACCACAGCAGCAAGCGTGGTCGACTGGCGCCCTGCCCGATACCAATCGCATCGACCGAGTCGAGGTCGGCACCGGGGTCGATCCAGACAAGGCCAGGTCGGGTGGGCGCCGCCTGGCCCGCGGACCGTACCGCTACGCAAACTCAGTAGTAGGCGTTTTCTTTCTGCGAGTGGTCGGTGACGTCACGCACGCCCTTGAGCTCGGGAATACGCTCGAGCAGGGTCCGCTCGATGCCATCCTTCAAGGTGACGTCAGCTTGGCCGCAGCCCTGGCAGCCGCCGCCGAACTGCAGTACGGCGACCCCGTCCTCGACCACTTCGACCAGGCTCACCTGGCCGCCATGACTGGCCAGCCCCGGATTGATTTCGGTCTGCAGGTAGTAGTTGATTCGCTCGTTGATGGGGCTGTCTTCGTTGACCATCGGCACCTTGGCGTTCGGTGCCTTGATGGTCAACTGGCCGCCCATGCGATCACTGGCGTAGTCGACCAGAGCGTCCTCGAGGAACGGTTCGCTGATCGAATCGATGTAGGCGGTAAAGCTCTTCAGTCCCACGGCAACGTCTTCGGGCTTCTCCTCGCCCGGCTTGCAGTAGGCGATGCAGGTTTCCGCATACTGGGTACCCGGCTGGGTAATGAAGACGCGAATGCCAATGCCCGGGGTATTCTGCTTCGAGAGCAGATCGGCCAGGTAGTCATGGGCGGCGTCGGTAATGGTTATAGCGCTCATGGAAGTTCCTCTCAGACTTGCCGTGCAGTTTACGCCAACCTGGCGGCCGAACAAAGTCCTAGTAATTGACTCGGGATAGCGCCAGCTCGGGTCTCGCCACCCGTCGCGCCTCGCACCAGGCACTCATGCGCCGGTACAGGCCTCGCTCGAGCTTCTGGTAACTGACCCATGACGCGATACCGATCAAGGGCACGCACAGGGCGAATACGGCGTAGGGGTTGAGCCCCAGGCGTTCGCTGGCGAACCAGCCGCCATACAGGACCAGTACATGAATCAGGTAGACCGAGTACGAGCAATCCCCTAGCGCCTTGAGTACACGATTGCCGGCGAAGCTGGGCTCCAGCGCGACGCAGGCCAACACGACCAGGGCACTCGGCAGCCCCCAGTGCAACAGGCGCATCGAGGCGTCGAGATGGTAGATGGCCAGACCGGCCGCGGCCAGGATCGCCATCGGCAACCACAGGCCTTCAACGATCAGACCGCGTCGGTGGAGCATGCCGATACCGATGCCCAGAAGGAATTCATAGATGATGTCATTACCGTAGAAGCCGCTGATCAACCCGAATCGACTCAGCACCTCGCTGGCCACCAGGAGCACGCCCGTCACCAGTAACAGGTGAAAGCGCTGCGGCACCACGAACACCAGGGAAAACAGCAGGTAGAAGAACATCTCGAAATTCAACGTCCAGCCCACGTTGAGGGTCGGATACAACCCGTAGCCGCCTGGATTTTCCGCAGGTATGAAGAGCAGCGAAAGGAACAGGTGCTGCCATTCGAACACCTGGTGCGGCATCCAACGGCTCGCCGTAAGAAGCAGTAAAGTCATCAAGGCGGTGTAGAACCAGTAGGCCGGCACGATGCGCAGCACCCGGTTGAGCAGGAAGCGATGAGGTGCCTGCGGTTTGTCACGGGTCGACAGGTAGATCACCATCCCGCTGATGACGAAGAAGATGTCGACGCCGACGGCGCCACGGTGGGAGAGGAAATGGCCGATGGGGCCGCTGGCGTGAAAGTCGAAGAAGATCTGCATGAAGTGGTGGCAGACCACCATCCAGGCGGCGAACGCCCGTAATGCCTGAAGCGAATACAGCATGCCTTTACCTACATCTGAAGCCCATTCTGGTTCCGGTGTCCAACCGGAACCGCGTGGGTCTGGGACCGCGGAAAACCGGGAAAGGTCGGGTGACCTTCCCAGCGGTCCATCTTCAGAGGTTCTCGTAGCGGTTCATGTCCAGCACTCCCGCCTCCTCCGGGGCCGTTTCCCGGATATAGGCAGTGAGGTCATGGAAGTAGTACCAGAACCGTGGATGACTGCGACGCACGCCCCAGCGCCGGACAATGCGCTCGAACTTCGTCGTGTCGTCTCGGGCCGCCTCCATGTCCTCGACGAACTCCGGCACCTCGGCGGCCGGGATATTGAAGATGAAATTGGGATAGCTGCTCAGCACACCAGGGTACAGGGTCAAGGTATCCAGACCTGGTTGGTAGCGATGCGCCTCGTTGAGCAGGAAGGCGACGTTACTGTGGGCCCGGTTGCGTAGCAGGCTGTAGACCTGGCGCTGACCGCCCTGCCCTTCGATCCTCAGCATGCTCGCCTCGGGCAATTGGCCGATCACCTTGAGCCCCGCCGCGGGACGCGAGACCAGTCGGCTGAGCGATTGTTCGACGTCGCGAAATTCGGCGCTCATCTCCGGTCTCGAGCAATGAGCGCCTCTGCAGCGGTTGATCGGGTCGGGCGCCGCATCGAGACTGGCGGAGCGCTGCAGCAGCTTGAGGGCGAAATCGCGTCGCGGATCGCGCGGATCGAGCTTGAGCCCGCTCGGCGTGCGCGTGTCGATGTCATCGTAGTCCAGCCA
Source organism: Pseudomonas capeferrum (assembly GCF_013523055.1). Classification (GTDB taxonomy): domain Bacteria; phylum Pseudomonadota; class Gammaproteobacteria; order Pseudomonadales; family Pseudomonadaceae; genus Aquipseudomonas; species Aquipseudomonas capeferrum_A. The sequence goes on from NZ_JAAMQM010000003.1 coordinate 71,156, forward strand.
CATCTTGACCTTGCCGCCGTTCTGGTACCAGTCACCGAGCATCGCTCCACGCTGGTCGGCAGGCATCAGGCGCAGGAAGTTGACTTCAGCGCCATTGCGGATCAGGTCGAAGTACAGGCGCGTCTGCAATTGGTGCGACAGATTGCCGAACACATCGAAGTTGACCGCCAACTGGTAATAGGTGCGTTCGAGCAAGGGATAGTCGAACAGCCACAGAGTCAGGGGCACATCACCGACCAGGCCCTTGTGCACCGATGCGCTGTCGAAGTGGCGGAAGATGCTCAGCATGGCATTGTCGTTGCCAGCCCACAGGGTGGACCAACCGGGCGGCGGCATTGCCGCATAGGTGGCGCGACGCAAATCCTCGTACTCGTTGCGCTTGTCGCGGTAGGCATACCAGAGAGACAGCACGCTGCCGACATCGTCGTTCTGGCCAGGCATGGCCAGCAAGGGGGTCGTCGCGCCTCGGTACCGGGCATCGGTAATGTAGCGGTCCTGGGCGGGCTCCTGGAACAGGACCCAGAAATTGTCGCGAATCACGTCCGTGGCGATCTGACCGCGACAGACCGGGCCGCGAATGAAGGTGCGGACGAAGTACTCGGCGTTGTCCAGCATGAACTGGTAGCGGGCCACCGCCGGAATCGCCTCGAAGGTTTCGAACGGATTGGCACGGTGCCGAGGCCCATACCCGGGCAACGAGCTGGCGTGCCAGTCGCCGCTGTAGAACAGCTGCTTGACCCGCTTGAGCTTCTGCGGCCCCATGGGGTAGGTGATGTGGGTCTTGTGCACGATCACGCCCTGCACCGGAATGAGCCGGTAGTAGAAATCGGTGCCAGGCGGATCGTTGGGACGGCGTGTGGCGATGATGTCGACCGGTTTGCCGCTTGGCGTGCGCGAGCGTACCCACTGGAAGAAATGCCCCGATTCGCCACCGACGAAATGAATGTGCGCCAGGAACAGGTGCTCGTAGAGCCAACGACCTACCAAGGCTTCGGTAGAGCCCGGACGGTTGAGCAGAGCCTCCCATTCGGCAATCTGACTGGCTTCGCTCGCGCTGGGGCTGATCGCGTCATGCTCGAGGGGGGCGCCGGCCGCCAACCAGTGTTGCAGCGTCTGATATTCGGCATCGGTCAGACCGGTGACGGCCAACGGCATGCCCTCTTTCGGATGAGCGCCCGCATAGGCGTCCATCTCATGCGGCAGGGGGCACATGTTGTTGCGGTTCAGGCCCAGAACGATCTCTTCGGGCAACTTCGCGTTGGGTTGCAGCGGGGTCTTGTGGCCCAGCTCGAGCATACGTTGCATCAGCGCCGCCTGACTGCCTTGGCCCTCCAGCACGGAATGGAAACCCTTGCGGCGCCATGCCTCTTCATCCTGGGCATCGTAGAACAACCGCGTGGTCGGTACCGCCTGGCTGCGTTCGCCTTGGTAGACCGGCACCTTGGTCGCGCCGCGCTCGACACCCTCGGCACTGCCCAGATTGAGCTGGCAGGCCGCGTCATTGCAGGCATGGCACGCCACGCATTTTTCCGTGAGGATCGGCTGGATGTCGCGGGTGTAGGAAATCGTTGAACTCGATAGAGTGGCTTGCGCGAGCGTCACGCCACTGATGAGCAGGGCGAAAACGCCGACAAGAAAACGGTGCACCATGTACCTAATGTCCTAGCTGGGATTACTGTCTCGAAATCTACTGGTATCCAGTGCGTGAACATGAAGAGAATTCATGCAAAAGCGCAGTGCGTCTAAAAACCGCGCAGCTTTGCTATCATGCCGCACCTTCTGTTTATGCCCGACCAGGTAGTCCTATGTCCGATCGCAGCGCTCGTTACCAAGCACTTCAGCAAGCCCTCAAGGAGCGCATACTGATCCTCGATGGCGGCATGGGCACTATGATCCAGGGCTACCGTCTCGAGGAAGACGACTATCGTGGCACGCGCTTCGCCGATTGGCCAAGCGATGTGAAGGGCAACAACGACCTGCTGTTGCTCAGCCAGCCGGACATCATCGCGGCCATCGAGAAGGCGTATCTGGATGCCGGTGCCGATATCCTCGAGACCAACACCTTCAACGCCACGCAGATTTCCCAGGCCGACTACGGCATGGAGTCGCTGGTCTACGAGTTGAACGTCGAAGGCGCCCGCATCGCTCGCCAGGTCGCCGATGCCAAGACCCTGGAAACGCCGGACCGTCCACGTTTCGTCGCCGGCGTACTGGGTCCGACCAGCCGCACCTGCTCCATCTCCCCGGACGTCAACGACCCCGGCTACCGCAACGTTACCTTCGACGAACTGGTAGAGAACTACATCGAGGCTACCCGAGGCCTGATCGAAGGCGGTGCCGACCTGATCCTGATCGAAACCATCTTCGATACCCTCAATGCCAAGGCGGCGATCTTCGCCGTGCAGCAGGTGTTCGAGGATGACGGCGTCGAACTGCCGATCATGATCTCCGGCACCATCACCGACGCTTCCGGGCGAACCTTGTCCGGACAAACCACCGAGGCCTTCTGGAACTCGGTGCGCCACGCCAAGCCGATATCCGTGGGGCTGAACTGCGCCCTGGGCGCCAAGGACCTGCGCCCTTACCTCGAAGAGCTGGCCACCAAGGCCGACACGCATGTCTCGGCGCACCCGAACGCCGGCCTGCCGAACGCCTTCGGCGAGTATGACGAGACGCCAGCGGAAATGGCCGAAGTGATCGAAGAATTCGCCGCCAGCGGGTTCCTCAACATCATCGGCGGCTGTTGCGGTACCACGCCCGCGCATATTCAGGCGATCGCCGAGGCCGTGGCCAAATACGCGCCGCGGGTCATCCCGGACATCCCCAAGGCATGCCGCCTGTCGGGCCTGGAGCCGTTCACCATCGATCGCAGCTCGCTGTTCGTCAACGTGGGCGAGCGGACCAACATCACCGGCTCGGCCAAGTTCGCCAGGCTGATTCGCGAAGAGAACTACACCGAGGCCCTGGAAGTCGCCCTGCAGCAGGTCGAGGCCGGTGCCCAGGTGATCGACATCAACATGGACGAAGGGATGCTCGACTCCCAGGCGGCCATGGTGCGTTTCCTCAACCTGATCGCCGGCGAGCCGGACATCTCGCGCGTCCCGATCATGATCGACTCTTCGAAATGGGAAGTGATCGAGGCGGGGCTCAAGTGCATTCAAGGCAAGGGCATCGTCAACTCGATTTCCATGAAGGAAGGCGTCGAGGCCTTCAAGTATCACGCGCGACTCTGCAAGCGCTATGGCGCGGCCGTGGTGGTCATGGCATTCGACGAGGTCGGCCAGGCCGATACCGCGGCACGCAAGCGGGAAATCTGCCAGCGCAGCTATGACATCCTGGTCGATGAAGTCGGCTTCCCTCCGGAAGACATCATCTTCGACCCGAACATCTTCGCCGTGGCCACCGGCATCGAAGAGCACAACAACTATGCCGTGGACTTCATCGAAGCCTGCGCCTATATCCGCGACCACCTGCCCCACGCGTTGACATCGGGCGGCGTGTCCAACGTGTCGTTCTCCTTCCGTGGCAACAACCCGGTGCGCGAAGCGATCCACTCGGTGTTCCTGTATCACGCGATCCAGAACGGCCTGACGATGGGCATCGTCAACGCCGGCCAGCTGGAGATCTATGACGAGATCCCGCCGGCCCTGCGCGAAAAGGTCGAGGACGTGGTGCTCAACCGCACCCCGGAAGGCACCGACGCCCTGCTGGCCATTGCCGACGACTACAAGGGCGGCGGCGCGGCCAAGGAAGTGGAGAACGAAGAATGGCGCTCGCTGCCGGTCGGCAAGCGTCTGGAACATGCGCTGGTCAAGGGCATCACTGTCTATATCGTCGAGGATACCGAAGAGTGCCGACAGCAGTGCGCGCGGCCGATCGAGGTCATCGAAGGCCCGCTGATGAGCGGCATGAACGTGGTAGGCGACCTGTTCGGCGCGGGCAAGATGTTCCTGCCCCAGGTGGTCAAGTCGGCGCGGGTCATGAAGCAGGCAGTGGCGCATCTGATCCCCTTCATCGAACTGGAGAAAGGCGACAAGCCCGAGGCCAAGGGCAAGATCCTCATGGCCACGGTCAAGGGCGACGTTCATGACATCGGCAAGAACATCGTCGGCGTGGTGCTGGGTTGCAACGGCTACGACATCGTCGACCTGGGCGTGATGGTGCCTGCCGAGAAGATCCTGCAGACCGCTCGCGAGCAGAAGTGCGACATCATTGGCCTGTCCGGCCTGATCACGCCTTCGTTGGACGAGATGGTGCATGTGGCTCGCGAGATGCAGCGCCAGGACTTCCACTTGCCGTTGATGATCGGCGGCGCCACCACCTCCAAGGCGCACACGGCGGTGAAGATCGAACCCAAGTACAGCAACGACGCGGTGATCTACGTCACTGATGCCTCGCGCGCAGTGGGCGTGGCGACCCAGTTGCTGTCGCGTGAGCTCAAGCCTGCGTTCGTCGAGAAGACCCGCGAGGAATACGTGGTAGTGCGCGAACGTACCGCCAGCCGCAGCACCCGCACCGAGCGCTTGAGCTATCCCCAGGCCATCGCCGCCAAACCGCAGTACGACTGGGCCGGTTACACGCCGGCGGTACCCTCTTTCACCGGCGTCAAGGTCCTGCAGGACATCGATCTGCGCACCCTGGCCGAGTACATCGACTGGACCCCGTTCTTCATCTCCTGGGACCTGGCCGGCAAGTTCCCGCGCATCCTGACCGATGAAGTCGTTGGCGAAGCAGCGACCGCCCTGTACCAGGACGCCCGCGAGATGCTCGACAAGCTGATCGATGAAAAGCTCATCAGCGCCCGTGCGGTATTCGGCTTCTGGCCGGCCAACCAGGTCAGGGACGATGACATCGAGGTCTATGGCGACGACGGCCAGCCGCTGGCCAGCCTCCATCACTTGCGCCAGCAGACCATCAAGCCCGACGGCAAGCCCAACTTCTCCCTGGCCGACTTCGTCGCGCCCAAGGACAGCGGCGTCACCGACTATGTGGGTGGCTTCATCACCACAGCCGGGATCGGCGCCGAAGAAGTCGCCAAGGCTTATCAGGACAAGGGCGATGACTACAGCTCGATCATGGTCAAGGCCCTGGCCGACCGCCTGGCCGAAGCCTGTGCCGAATGGCTGCACGAGCAGGTGCGCAAGGAGTACTGGGGGTATGCCCGTGACGAGCATCTGGACAACGCTGCGCTGATCAAGGAGCAATACAGCGGCATCCGCCCTGCCCCAGGCTATCCGGCTTGCCCGGACCACACCGAGAAGGAAACGCTGTTCCGTCTGCTGGACGGCACGGCTATCGGTGAGACGGGGCCCAGCGGTGTGTTCCTCACCGAGCATTTCGCCATGTTCCCGGCGGCGGCCGTCAGCGGTTGGTATTTCGCTCACCCTCAGGCCCAGTATTTCGCGGTGGGCAAGGTCGACAAGGACCAGATCGACAGCTACAGCGAACGCAAGGGTCAGGAAGTCAGCGTGAGCGAACGCTGGCTGGCGCCGAACCTGGGCTACGACAGCTGATGCCGACAGGGGCCGTTTCTACGGCCCCCTTCATTTCGGACGCAATCGAAGGCCGCCATTCGGACAGCTACAAGGTTCGATAAAAGAACCCGAGCTTCCCTCAGACCGCTCCGAGTGATCCTTCACGCATTTCGTCGATTGCCTACACTGTTCTTGATCGCCACCTGATCTGGAACCTTCGATGAACGAACGTGACCCGAGCACACCCCCCACTTTCTGGCAAATGCTGCAGAGCATTCTTGCAGCCGCATTCGGCGTGCAGAGTGGAAAGAACCGCGAGCGGGATTTCACTCATGGGAAAGCCAGTCATTTCATTCTGCTGGGCACGGGGTTCCTCCTGGTATTCGTCCTGGTGCTGATCGGACTGGTCCAGTTGGCAATGCACCTTACCGCCCACTAGAAACCGCAGCTCGCTCAGATGCGTTCTGCAGGCGACCAGGCTTCGCTCAGGTCCCAGAGTTCTACTGGTGACTGACCCAGTAGACTGCTGTCACGACGACCAGAATGATCAGGCAGAGGATCGCCCATGCATCGACGCTACTGTCGGGCTTGCGGGTCTTGGTTGGGTTTCCCATTGCATTGCCTCTTGTAGTGATTATGGGAATGCATTTCTCACACTCAGCAGTTAAGCCTAGCAATGCCCTTCTCTCAAGCAGGGTCTTTCATTACGCGACAGGTGACAGTGCGGCTTTTGGGCATCATCTGTCTCAAAAAATCCAGAGCTTGGGTTGCGTGATGGCCGCGGAGCGCATGCCGTTGGCTGAAACTGTCCCACTTTTGGGGGCAATCTAATTTGTGGGGGCGACTGTCTTTGCTATGTCAGCTGACCCCTTCGCGGGCAAGCCGCTCCCACTGCGGCCGTGCCGATCACACTAAACTGCGGTATGCAGAGCCGTGGGAGCGGGTTTACCCGCGAAGCGCCGCGCTGGCGGCGCTCGATCTCAAGGGCGCCATAAAAACAAAGGCATGCACTGGCGGCCATACAACCAGCCTTATTTAGTCCAAATAGTTCTTTGCATATGCTAAAACTTCACTTTAGCGCATAAACACAACCTGCTATCGTTCCTCGGCTCCGTTCCGGAGTGCGCGGCCGTGCGCGCGACTTGCTGCATGCAGCCTGAGACAGGACTTTTATGTACGTATACGACGAGTACGATCAGCGGATCATCGAGGACCGCGTCAAGCAGTTCCGTGATCAGACCCGCCGCTACCTGGCCGGTGAGCTGAGCGAAGAAGAATTCCGCCCTCTGCGCTTGCAGAACGGCCTCTATATCCAACGTTTCGCCCCGATGCTGCGCGTTGCCGTGCCTTACGGCCAGCTGAGCTCTCGCCAGGTTCGCACCCTGGCGAAGATCGCTCGTGACTACGACAAAGGCTACGCGCACATCAGCACCCGGCAGAACGTGCAGTACAACTGGCCGGCCCTGGAAGACATCCCGGATATCCTGGCCGAGCTGGCCACCGTGCAAATGCACGCGATCCAGACCAGCGGCAACTGCCTGCGCAACACCACCACCGACCAGTTTGCCGGCGTGGCCGCCGATGAAGTCATCGACCCGCGCCCATGGTGCGAGATCGTGCGCCAGTGGACCACTTTCCACCCCGAATTCGCCTACCTGCCGCGCAAGTTCAAGATCGCCATCAACGGCTCGAAGGAAGACCGCGCGGCGATCGAAGTGCACGATATCGGCCTCGAGCCGGTGCGCAACGAAGCAGGCGAACTGGGCTTCCGCGTCCTGGTCGGTGGTGGGTTGGGTCGTACTCCGGTGGTTGGCTCGTTCATCAACGAGTTCTTGCCGTGGCAGGACCTGATCAGCTACCTCGACGCGATCCTGCGCGTGTACAACCGTTACGGTCGCCGTGACAACAAGTACAAGGCACGGATCAAGATCCTGGTGAAGGCCCTGACCCCGGAAGTCTTCGCCGAAAAGGTCGAGGCCGAGATGGTCCACCTGCGCGGCGGCAGCAACACGCTGACCGAGGAAGAAGTGCAGCGTGTGTCGCGCCACTTCGTCGATCCCGAATACAAGGCCCTGGCCAACGTCGACTACAGCGCCCTGGACCAGGAGCATCCTGGCTTCGCTCGCTGGCGTTCGCGCAACACCCAGGCCCACAAGCGTCCCGGCTATATCGCCGTGACCTTGTCGCTCAAGCCTACTGGCGTCGCGCCAGGCGACTTGACCGACAAGCAGCTGGATGCCGTGGCAGACCTGGCCGACGAGTACAGTTTCGGCCTGCTGCGCACTTCCCACGAGCAGAACATCATCCTCGCCGACGTCGAGCAGAGTCGGCTTCATGCATTGTGGTTGGTGTTGCGCGAGCAAGGTTTCGCTACCCCGAACGTCGGTTTGCTGACCGACATCATCTGCTGCCCTGGCGGCGATTACTGCTCCCTGGCTAACGCCAAGTCGATCCCGATCGCCGAATCCATCCAACGTCGCTTCGACGACCTGGACTACCTGTTCGACATCGGCGAGCTGGACCTGAACATTTCCGGCTGCATGAATGCCTGCGGCCACCATCATGTCGGCCATATCGGTATTCTTGGCGTGGACAAGAAAGGCGAAGAGTTCTACCAGGTGTCCTTGGGCGGCAATGCCGCACGCGGTGCCAGCCTGGGCAAGATTCTCGGCCCATCCTTTGCCCAGGAGCAGATGGCTGAAGTGATCGAGAAGATCATCTCGGTGTACGTGGAAAAACGCACCGAAGAAGAACGCTTCATCGACACCTACCAGCGTATCGGCATCGACCCCTTCAAGGAGCGCGTCTATGCAGCGAATCATTAAGAACAACCAGCTCGTCGATGAAACCTGGCACTTGTTGCCCAAGGACGCCTCGTTCGACGAGCTGACCAACTGCGACGACTACATCGTGCCGCTGCAACTGTGGCGCGATCACGGCCACGCGCTCAAGGCCCGCGATGGCGGCCTGGGTGTATGGCTGGACAGCGACGAAGAGGCCGAGGAAATCGGTGACGACGTCGAGCACTTCCAGGTCATCGCGTTGAACTTCCCGGCTTTCACCGACGGGCGCAACTACTCCAACGCGCGTCTGTTGCGTGATCGCTACAAGTTCAAGGGTGAGTTGCGCGCCATCGGCGACGTCTTGCGTGACCAGCTGTTCTACCTGGCTCGCTGCGGTTTCGATGCCTTCGCGATCCGCCCCGACAAGGACCCGGAAGATGCGTTGCAAGGCCTGAAGGACTTCTCGGTGACCTACCAGGCGGCCGCCGACGAGCCTCTGCCGCTGTTCCGCCGTCGCTGATTCGTTACGGTAGGCCAACCAAGGAAACCATCCGGTTGTCGTTGTGGGTGATCCGGCGTTTGTACCTACAGGAAAACGTGCGGATTGCCGCCCAACGGGTAAGAATCTGTCTGACCCGTTGAGCGGCACTGTCGCACAAAGAACAAACCTCTCAAGTGCGGTGCATACCCTGTGGGAGCGGCGGTTCGCCGATGCGAATTACCCGTGAACAACGGCGAAGCTGGTGCCATAACCCGCGTGTGCCTGCTTCGCGGGTAAATCGCATCGGCGAACCACCGCCCACAGGTTACCCTTCCGGTCCGATCGTTCTTGCGACAGCCCGCCTTCTGGCGGGCTGTTTCGTCTCGGGCGAAGTACCGAAGCGGTGCATGACTGCCAGTCACCATCCGCCGCCCTGGCAAACACCACATTGGCAACGATGCTTAAACGCGATGGCGCCTTAGCGCTTCCTTGGTGAGCTCGATGATCAAGCGATGCTGTGTCGCCCGCCGGTCTCTTGCGACCTCCTCGACGCGTTCCAGGCAGGTCTGCTCAGACGTCCAATCCATTTGCGCTTCCAATGCCGCCAGGCGTTCGTAGAATGTGCGATCGGCCGCATCGAAGCGCGATGGATACATCTGCCTGAGGTAGTCCTGCCAGAACTCCCGCTCCGCCAAGGACTGGCCAAGTGCTTCGGGCGTCTCGGCCGTGATGATGTCACCCTTGGCATTGCTCAACTGCGCCGCAGAAACGCCGCTAAAGTGCTGGGGCCACGCCACTGTTGTATGGGGCGCTGGCCACCGGCGAAATGCTGACCGAGGTAGAGGTGATGTGGTACCGCACGTCAACCGATGGCACGCAGGAGCACTTATTCACCACCTTTCTCGAGGACGCTATCGTCGTCGACATCAGTACAGTGCTGCCTCACGCACAGAACCCCAGCAACGCCTCCTACACTCAACTGGTCAAGGTAGCCATGAACTATCGCAAGATCACCTGACGCCACGTGACCGCCAACACCGAGGCATCGGATGACTGGCGCAAACTCAAGCAGTACTAGCTGCGTCTGGCTTGCGTCCGGCGGTGAGCCGGTCGCTCGTGTCACCTACGCGAGACCATGACGCCATCCGCAGCCACTACCAAGGCAATGGCGTTCCATCGTAGGCATGGAAGCTGCCGCTGGCGTCCGGCCCGAGACTGTCGATGACCCGCAGCAGGTCCTGCGCCGCAACGCCAGCGGATCGACCGATCTCGGCGCCACGAAAGGGTTGCGAAAGCCGCGTATTCACTGTCCCCGGATGCAACGCCAAAAGCACCGCATTCGGCTGGCTGCGTCGGACTTCGATCGAAGCCGTCTTGATCAACATGTTCAGCGCGGCCTTGGAGGCGCGGTAGCTATACCAACCACCGAGGCGGTTGTCTTCGATACTGCCGACCTTGGCCGAGAGCATTGCCAGCACCCCACGTTGCCGATCCAACAGCCCGGTAAAATAACGTAGCAACAATGCAGGACCGAAGGTGTTGACCTCGAAGGTGGCAAGCAGTTGGCCGTGGTCGAGATCATCAAGACGTTTTTCCGGCATGAAATCCGCGTTGTGGAGCACGCCGGCGGCGTTGAGGATCAGGTGAAATGGCTCCTGCTGTGCCAGCACACCAGCGGCCTGTTCGATACTTGCAGCATCGGACAGATCGAGGGTGGGTATCGTCGAGCGGCCGAGCTCGATCACTGCGCCGCATCGCAGGTTATTACGCAAGGCTTCAGCCAGCGCCGCGCCGATGCCTCCAGAGGCACCTATCACAAGCGCGCGAAATCCATCCGGAAATGACTCCATTGGCATGTTGATCTCCACCGCTATATGCCCTATATCGAAGTCGGCATCGCGTCGACTTCTTCTCCAAGACCGATATGGGTGAACAGCAGCTGGGCTCTTCGTTCAACTTCGAGGAGCTCATCGGCATGGGCTGAAGATTTCCGACAGCCAGAAGGTCGGCCTGCCATTCACTTCTCTAACGCAGGATCAAGAATCCCAACGATGGTATCGAGTCGTAATTACTGTTTTACACTCAAAGCTTCTGATCGGACGACACCCTATAAAGGATCGCGGGAAATTAATAACGCATAGGCTTTGGTTATACAAACCACAGCGTTGCAAGACCCGCCAAAGCACGAATCCCGTGACCTGCTCAAGGGATTCGCGCTTGCTTGATGGCGCTAAAGGCGTCGCACAAGCGCCTGTCGCTAGCCTGCACAGCGAATCGGTTTACACCAGATCCGTGCCGTCACGTTTAGCCTTGCGCATGTCTCGGTACAAACTGACGCACAAGGTGATCAGCACGGCTGCCGCAATAACGGGCCAGATCAATACATACAGGGTTAACGCAAAACTGGACATGGGGTAACTCCTTCGTCTTCAGTAGCGGCATCGGTATTCCCGTGGAAGGCCACGACGCGCTCGTTGATGCAGTCAAAGTCAAAATCTTCGTTGGACAACAAGCTCACCAACACGCAAACCACCGTGCTGACGCCATAGGCTGTGAGTGAGCTGAGCAAGACCGGGTAATCACGCAAAAAGCCGAACGCAAAAGGCGCGAGAATCAAGAACGCGAGTCCACCCAGTATGAATCCCACCTTGCGCCCGAAGAAGCCGAAGGCCATCAAGCCAATTACCACCCCGCCACCGATCGATGCAAACAGCTCGAAAGACAATGCCACGACACCTTCTAACTCGAGCAGCTCGAAGCGCGCGACCAGAAACATCAAAAAGCCTGCGAAGGCCGCACTGGTAAAAGCGGCATTGGTGATCCGCCCCCAGTACAGACTGGCGATGACCGGGAACACGATGGCGCCCCATAACGCGCCCACGAAGATGAGCATGGTCAGGATGTCCAACTTGAGGCTGGCGAATACGACGGCAAGCATCGTTGCAACGACCATGGTCAGGCGCCCTACGAACAACATGGTTTTGGCGTTCGGCTTGCCTTTGGCCAGGTTCTTGCCATATACGTCAGTCATCACCAGCGCGGACAGCGCCGATAAATCCGAATCGGCGGTCGATGACAGCGAGCCGATTACCATGATGAAAAACAGCCCGATTGCAAACGGCGGCAAGTAGGTCGAGGCCATTTGCGGAATCAGATTATTCAAGTCACCCTCCACCGGTTGCACCCCGGCCAGCAAGGCGAGAAAACCCAACATGCCCAAACCAATCACAATCGAAGCGTAGCCAATGGTGGCCGTGACAAAGGTCGACTTCATCAAGTCTTCACGCACCGCAAACAATCGCTGAGCAATGGTTTGGTTACCAATGGCGTAAGCCAGTACTGCAACGAAATAGGGTGCACCCTGTTCCAGAATGGCGGTTTTCGAATAAAAGCTGGCTTGCTCCGGGGAAAGGGTCGGCATGCCTTGGGCAAAGAGTTCCGGACCGCCCAACTGAAAGAAGATAATTGGAATGATCACTACCGCGGCGAAGATCATGGCGAACAACTGGCCGAAGTCAGTCAGGACTGAAGAGCGAAAGCCTGACCAAATGGTGTAACCCAGAATCCCGAAACCGGCGATCAACACCCCGTGAACAAAACTCAGCGGAGACAGCACGGCAACCAGGGCGCCGGCAGCAGTAAAATTGACCATCAAACTGATCATGCTGCCGACGATATTGGAGCCTGCCAGAATCATCTGGCTGGAACGCCCATGACGGGCGTGCATGATCTCTGCCAGGGTATGGGCCTTGGGCGCCAGTGCGCGAAAGCGCCGGCCAAAGGGATAGATAAACAGAATCATCAACGCGCCCCAGAAACCGTAATGCAGCGCGCCGGAGAGGCCGAACTTGTAGCCAGAACTGGCAGCCGCATAGAAGGAGGCAGCCCAGATCCAGGTGGCGGTCATGCTGGCAGCCGCCATGCCAAAACCGATTGAGTTATTGGAAACCATATAGCCGTCGACGTTTTCGTCCTTGCGCCCCACGCGCAACGACACCAGAAAAGTCAAGCCATAGAAACACAGCAGAAGCAGCAAAACGGTAGGGGTGGAAAGTTGGTACATTCCTTTCTCCTTTATGTGCGCCACGGTCACCCCACACGCAATGAGGGACCGATCTCGACAGGCGCAAAACAACCCAGGATTCCTGCCAGGCAGGTAAGAGCGGACAGCGGTCCGCTGGGTTGTATCGTGAAGGCTGACAAGAGACGGAGCGCAAAGGACGCTCCACGTCTGAAGGCAAAGCGTGCGCTAGCACGTTGAGCCCGGTGCTTGTAGCAATGGCCGACAATAGCCGGAAGATAGGTTCTGCATCAGAACAGCTCTGACACGAACCGAGCGGATTATACAGATTTTGGGCGGATACTACCGACCAAGCAGCCTATCCGGCATAGGCTGGCCCGGTTCCCCAAGCCAAGTGGATGGCAACGCTGGGGCTTGATCCAGCCAACGTGACGAAACCAATGGCAGATGCCTGGGCCGATTATTCCCTGGCTGCCGCTTCTGCTTGATCCACCTCGAACTGGACCGAGACGAACCGAGGGCGACCTGAGGTGTACCCGAAGTACAGCAAAGCCACACCTACCGCAGAAAGGAAAATCTCTACGTGGGCATAACCAATGGACGGCTTGTAAAGCATTCCGACCAACAGGGGCCCGAGCGCCCCTACGCCATAGCCGATTCCTTGTACCATGCCGGATAACTCAGCCGCGACATGCGCATTCTCGGAGCGCAAGACAATCATTGCGATAGCGATGGACGTCAATGCGCCTTGCCCAATGCCTTGCACCCCAGCCCAGAACCAAACCGACTGGATTGGAGCAGCCAGGCATCCCAGGAAACCGATTGTCGTAAGCAAAACCACAATTACATTGAACCAGGATTGATTGGGCAATCGAGTGGCTATCAATGGCGCGGCCAGGCACGTAGCGGTTTGCAGGAGGATTGAGCTGGACACGATGAGGCTCGACTCCAGCGGCGCCAATCCGCGGTCCCGTAGAAAGGGGGCAAGCCAGCCGAAGACGGTGAAGGAATACATGGCCTGCAGAACCATGAACAGCGTGAGTTGCCAGGCAAGCGCGCAACGCCACAGGCCTCTTATATGGGGTGTCGCCATGCGCGTAACAGCCGTCCCCTTGGAAAGCTGAAAGAACCAGCAGGCGCAGGCTACGGCTGCAGGCAAGGACCAGAGCGCCAAAGCCATAGTCCAGCCGCCGCCCAGAGCATGTTTAAGCGGTATGGTAATACCCGCGGCAGTGGCGGCGCCGCCCAAGAGCGCCATGGAATAGAGGCCGGTCATCAGGCCAGTTGACGTGGGGAAGTCTCGCTTGATGAGCCCGGGAAGAAGGACGTTGATGATGGCAATTGCGCCACCGACGACGACCGAGCCGACGATGAGGCCAGGAATACCCCCCATTCCACGACCCAATAGGCCAGCAGATAACAGCACCATCAATCCAAGAATAGTACGCTCCGCTCCGATTTTTCTGGCCAGCCATGGTGCCAACGGCGCGAATAATCCCAGGCACAGGACCGGCAAGGTAGTCACCGCACTGGTGGCCACAGACGTCAAGCCCAGATCGATTTTCACCTCGGCAAGCACGGCCCCCATACTTGGAAAAGCAGTGCGCAGATTGAAGGCCACCAAAAGAAGGCTGGAGGCCAGATAGAATAAGCCTGTCGCAGGTGCGATGAAAACTGGCGACGCGCCGGCTTCAGACCCGATGAAAGCATCAGCCAGCTCTGAGACTTCGCGCTGCGTTCGCGTTACACCCTGCTCCATCTTCCCCTCCGGGAATTCGGCCTGGAAGGTATGAACCTTGTTCAGGACGGGACAATGGAATAAAAAATGCCGCACAATTGGCTTGTGCGGCATGATCGTTTTACTTCTTGACGATGTTGTGTTCCGGGCCGTATGGGAACTTGGTGACGTTCTCGCCACCGTGCTCGTTGACGATCAGAATGTCATGCTCGCGATAACCGCCCGCTCCCGGAATACCTTCAGGCAGCATGATCATCGGTTCGATGGAGACCACCATACCTGGCTCCAGCACGGTGTCGATGTCTTCACGCAGTTCAAGACCCGCTTCACGACCGTAATAATGACTCAGTGTGCCAAACGAGTGTCCGTAACCGAAGGTGCGGTATTGCAGCACGTCGTGCTCCAGGAAAATCTCGTTCAACTGCTGGGCGATATCGCAGCAGCGCATGCCAGGTTTGATCAGTTTCAAACCAGCTTCATGCACCTTCACGTTAACCTCCCACAGGCGCAGATGCTCATCGGAGCAATGGTCCAGGAAAAGGGTTCGTTCGAGAGCGGTGTAATAACCGGCAATCATCGGGAAACAGTTGAGGCTGAGAATGTCGCCCTTGTTGACCTTGCGCGAGGTCACCGGGTTATGGGCACCGTCGGTGTTGATGCCTGACTGGAACCAGGTCCAGGTATCCATCAGCTCGGAATCAGGGAACGTGCGGGCGATTTCTCGCACCATGGCCTGAGTGGCGTGCAGCGCCACTTCGTATTCAGGCACTTGATCATGCAGGGCTTCGATGACCGCAGCGCCGCCGATGTCGGCGATTCGGGCGCCTTGACGGATGATGGCATGCTCTTCAGCCGATTTGATCATGCGCATGCGCATGCACGGTGCCGCGATGTCCACCAGCTCGGCCTGAGGATAACGGCTGGCCAGCTTATCGCGATTGAGCAGGTTCAGATGGTCGAACTCGATGCCGATACGTCCGGCCTTGGGCAACGCCTGCTGGATCGCGACGAAATAGTTATCGCGCTGCCAGTCGGTGTAAATGATGTTTTCGGTACCGACCGTGCGCCGCCAAGGCTGGCCGCCATCGATGTTGGCGCTGATCGACACGACGTTGTCCGGCGTCACGACCAGCGCGTAGGGACGGCCAAACGAGCAATACAGAAAGTCGCTGTAGTAGTTGACGTTGTGATAAGAGGTGAAGACCGCAGCGTCGATATCGTTCTGGGCCAGGTAACTGCGTAGTGTGGACAGGCGATTGGCATATTCCTGTAGAGAGAACGTCGGCTTAACTTTTTCGCCGTTCTTGATTTGAATTGTTTTCGGCATTTGCATGTCTTTTGATCCTTCGGTGGGTTGAGCGGTAGATTGCCCAGTTGTCGGTGCTGCTGGAGATCATTCGAACAGATCTGTCGCGGCTTTTTTTGCACGCATCCGACCTGTAAATGACCAGATCCGCCTTCCCCGTCCAGGCTTCGCCATAGAAACGACATACCCCTGGGGCGGGCCTTGCGGACCGCATCTCAGGGGTATGGAAAAAGGCGGAAGTGCTCAGTGAAATGACGACGAAGGCGCATTTTTATGGAGAGGGTACGTACCGAAAAGCAGGGCCCGCATCAGTCGCTGGATTTCCTGGCAATCGCCGTAGGCCAGGCGCTGATTGCCGATACGAAACAGCGTGGCCATTGGCATCAGAACGTTGAAGTGAGCGCAAGATAGTAATGAGCCGTGCCCCGTCACGCTGCAACGCAGATCATCCAAGTCACTGAGCTTGATTGGAGGCTGCCCGGCTCGGCCCAGCGCACCCAGCGCTATTGGCTGCGACGCCCAATGCTGCACTTGCTGGCGAAGCGCTTCGTCGTTACCGACCCGGTGCAGATTGTCGCCACCACAGAGAATCAAAACGTCCAGCGGTTGTGCCCGGCTCAGTTGTACCGTGGCGGTCGCTATGCCGTTGCTGGCCTTCAAAGGCTGGCCTTCAAGGCTGAGAATTTGCCATTCACAGGCACTGTAAACCGCAGTTTCCTTGGCCAGGCGCAACTGCTCCAGGGCGGCAGACAAAGCGTAAAAGTCGAACCCTTCCGTCAGCCAGAAACCCACACGCAGCACGATAGGCGTTTTTTGGCTGGTTTCAGTCAGCTGCCGCATGTTCAGTTTCCTGCATCAGGTTGGATCAGTCTTCGGTAGCCGTTAGCCAGGCCTTGGAGAAGATTCGTCATCGGGGCATGCTGCTAGCACCTGTCCGCGAATGACTTGATTGTCGACGCGGCCGCCTTTGCGGAACTGTCCGATTTCGACCTCTAAATGTTCGCTACCCCCTTCTTGCAGAGCGCAATATGGGCTCGCGCAAGCAGCCTTGGAGGTGTCGGCAGATTTAGTCAATTCCAGGTCGGAAACTGACAATCTCGACACCTTGCGATCTGTTCGAATCGGCTCTCGCAATGCTTGCTGCAGATGGCAACCCTGACAAATACAAGTCCTCAAGAGGCTACACCAATGAACGACAGCGTAGTGATTGGGGAGCTTACCTGGCCCGAATACGCGAAAAAGGTAGCGTCCGGCAGCCCGATATTCTTGCCGGTAGGCGCATTGGAGCAGCATGGTCATCACATGTGCATGGAGGTGGATGTTCTGTTGCCTACGGCCCTGTGCAAGGCCGTTGCGACCGAAGTTGACGGGCTGGTGCTTCCCGCCCTGGCATACGGTTACAAGTCACAGCAAAAGTCAGGAGGGGGCAATCATTTCCCCGGCACTACAAGCCTGGATGGCGCTACGCTGACCCATACCATACAGGACATCATCAGAGAGCTTGCCCGCCATGGCGCGCGCAAGCTGGTCATGATGAACGGCCACTACGAGAACTCGATGTTCATCGTTGAAGGCATCGACCTGGCGCTTCGCGAACTTCGCTATGGAGGTATCGATAATTTCAAGGTGGTCGTGCTGTCTTACTGGGACTTCGTCAACGACCCGGCCGTGATCGAAAAACTCTATCCCGATGGATTTCTCGGCTGGGATATAGAGCATGGTGGCGTTTTCGAGACCTCGTTGATGCTGGCCCTGCACCCTGACAAAGTCGATCTGAGCCGCGCCATCGATCACCCCCCCGCCACTTTCCCGCCTTACGATGTTTTCCCCATCATTGCAGAGCGCACGCCAGCGTGCGGAACCCTCTCATCGCCCAAAGGCTCCAGCGCAGAGAAAGGCGAGTTGATCATGCGCGTCTGTGTGACGGGCATCAGCGCCGCCGTGCGAGAGGCATTCGACTTGTAACAGTAACGCGCTCATTACACGCCGACGACACCGCTACCGATAGCTGTTCACCCTCCTTCAATAATAAAAAGGGTACTCATATGTCCAGCAATTCCGCTCTGGCCCCGGGCCTCAAGCAGCGTCACGTGACCATGCTGTCAATCGCTGGCGCTATCGGTGCCGGTCTGTTCATCGGTTCTGGGCATGCCATCGCAGCAGCTGGCCCGGCGGCGATTCTGGCTTACATCTTGTCAGGCACCCTGGTTGTCCTGGTTATGCGAATGCTGGGAGAAATGGCCGTCGCGTCGCCAGACACGGGATCGTTTTCGACCTATGCCGAACGTGCGATGGGACGCACCGCGGGCTTCACCATCGGCTGGCTGTACTGGTGGTTCTGGGTATTGGTCATTCCCATCGAAGCCATTGCAGCGGCTGCGATCCTGCACACGTGGTTTCCCGCTATCCAGACGTGGGAGTTCGCGTTGGCGGTTACCGGCCTCCTGACCTTGACCAATTTGTTCAGCGTGGCGCGCTACGGTGAGTTCGAGTTCTGGTTCGCCATGCTCAAAGTCATCGCGGTATTGGGTTTTATCGCCCTTGGTGCCGTGGCCCTGACAGGGATAGTGCCAGACCTGACGGTCAGTGGTGTCGTTAAGCTGAGTAACGAATTCGGCGGTTTCATGCCCAACGGCATGACAGCGGTCGTCGGAGCGATGCTCACTACCGTATTCAGTTTCATGGGCACTGAAATTGTGACCATTGCCGCCGCCGAGTCCAAGAACCCGTCCAAACAGATCACCCGCGCCACCAATTCGGTGGTCTGGCGAATGGGCATCTTCTACATCGTGTCAGTGTTCCTGATCGTCTCCATCGTCCCGTGGAACGACCCCATGCTCGTCCAGGTCGGCTCTTATCAAAGAGCGCTGGAACTGATGAATATCCCGCACGCCAAGATGATCGTGGATATCGTTGTCCTGATCGCCGTCGCCAGTTGCCTCAACTCGGCCATTTATACGGCATCACGCATGGTGTACTCGCTGAGCAAACGTGGCGATGGTCCGCGTATGCTTCAGCGCACCTCTTCGGCTGGCGTGCCCTATGTTGCGGTGCTGGCTAGCACGGCGGTGGGCTTTCTGACCACGGCACTCAATTATTTCGCACCCGACGAAGTGTTCTCATTCCTGCTGGCAAGCTCAGGCGCTGTAGCGCTGCTGGTGTATCTGGCAATCGCCGTCTCTCAACTGCTGCTGCGTAAACGGGCGAACCTCCAGGGTGACGCGATGGCGTTCAAGATGTGGCTGTTCCCCTGGCTCAGTTATCTGGTGATTTTCTCCATACTGAGCATTCTCACGATGATGCTGGTGCTGCCGGAGCATCGGATGGAAGTCCTGGCAACAGGCGTTCTGACACTGTCTATCGTGGGCATGAGCGTGATTTCCTCGGCCAGAAAAAGCAGGCCGCCACAGGCTGAAACCGCATAGAACAGATTCGTAGCCCTCGCCACGGACTGCGCCAAGACTCACATTCCTTTTTAGGTCGTTCCGACTGTTCCGCCTAATGGGCCGGACCCGCTTGATAACAGCGTTCTCACCCTGCGAGAAGGAGGCGCTCGCAGGGTGTTGGTTTTCTCGGGCACGAACAGGCGAAACTTCGCATCCCCATGCAGGCCGCGGGCCAGCAGGTGTTCGTCAGCACAGCTCCCAAAGCCCGGAAGCCGGGTGTAAGATCCAGTCAAGAGCAGGATCAGACAATAACAACCAGGAGCACTATCGATGGGGAAATTGAAGGCCTCGACCCCCGCCATGGGATACCCGGTCAGTGACCAAAACCCTGTAAAAGTCGTTGGTTTTCTGGTGATGCCCAATTTCACCACCATTGGCTTCGCCTCGGCGGTGGAAACCTTGCGAATGGCCAATCTGGCGGCGCGCAGGCCCATGTTCCGAACCCTTATCATTGCAGCCGACATGGAGCCGGTGGGTGCCAGCAACGGTATGCGCATCCTGCCGGATTTCAGCATCAAGGATGCTCCCAAGCTGGACATGTTGTTCGTGGTTGGGCCAAACCCCATCGTTTCCAACCACAGTACTCGCCCACTACTCAATTGGCTGCGCAAGCTGGCGCATGAACAGGTGCCACTGGGTGGCATCTGTACCGGTAGCCATTTGTTGGCGCGCGCCAACTTGCTCACCGGTTATCGCTGCACGATCCATTGGGAAGATATCGAGGCGCTGAAAGAGCGCTTCCCCGGGATCATCATTTCCAACCAGTTGTTCGAGCTTGACCGGGACCGTTACACCAGTTCCGGTGGTGTCGCGTCCATGGACATGATCCTGCAGTTGATCGCCCGAGAGCCTGGTGGGCGGGATATAGCCGCACACGCAGCCGAGTTGTTGTTGTGTGATCGGGTACGCGGCTCTCAAGAGCGACAGCGCGTGCCCTTGCGACAGAAGCTGGGCACCTCGCAGCCCAAACTCAGTCAGGTCGTCGCGATCATGGAGTCCAACCTTGAAGAGCCCATGACACTGGAAGAACTCGCAGGGGTGAACGAGATATCGGTTCGGCAACTGGAGCGCCTGTTCCACAAACATCTGCAACGGACACCCAGTCAGTACTACCTCGAACTACGCCTGTCGCGGGCTCGGCAGCTGTTGTTGCGCAGTGAATCACAAGTACGCGACATCGCGCTCGCTTGTGGTTTCGTGTCACCCGCGCATTTCTCCAAGTGCTACAGCCGCTTCTTCGGTGTATCACCCATTGGTGAACGCAAACAGGTGGCCGCTTTACATTAAAAGAACACGTCGATCGCTCGATTGTCCGGTTGGCTGTCGACTGGGCTGTTGGGCTGCCGTGGCTGTCAGCGCAACCAATCCCATCCTGGCAAACTGAATGTCGGATGTTCCGCGCACGGCGGTGATACGCAGGGCGATCATCGCTGCAAAAAGTATCCGAAGCACCTTGGATGAATGCAGGGTCGCGACGGCGCCATCCAATTAAAACGCCTGTTCAGGAAAGTAGACACTCCCTACCGAAATGAGAACTTCCAGGTCGATTACGCTATCAAACAATCGTCTGCAGCCTCGACATCCCTTGAATCGCGCCACTTCGGGGCCGCAGGTTCGGTGTTGACCTGTCGACTTGTCTGGGTGAGATGGACGCAGTACATCGTGATTTCGCCGCCTCACCGCAGGGCCGGTTCAGAATTCCAAGGCTAAGAAATGGCTAAATTTGTTTCGCGCGAGTGGCTTCCCCATGAAAAACCTTCGATGCCAGGCTCGCCGTCGACACCCCTGCACTCTACTTCCAAGCGCCTGGCCTTTGGTCTGGTAGGCCTGTTGGTGGCGATCACGGGTGGCCTGGGCAATGCCCTGGTCACCGCCAACCTCCAGTTCCTGCAAGGCGCCCTGGGCGCAACCACTGCGGAAATGGCCTGGCTGCCCGCCGCCTACGTGATGACCAACGTGTCGATGAACCTGCTGCTGGTGAAGTTTCGTCAAGAGTTCGGCCTACGCGCTTTTACCGAGATCTTCCTGGCGCTGTACGCACTGGTGACCTTCGCCCATCTGTTCGTCAATGACCTGAATTCGGCTATCGCCGTACGTGCCGCCCACGGCATGGTGGGCGCGGCGTTGAGTTCGCTGGGCCTGTATTACATGATCCAGGCCTTCCCGGCCAAGTGGCGCTTGAAAGCCCTGGTCTTGGGGCTGGGCGCCTCGCAACTGGCGTTGCCGCTGGCCCGGATCTTTTCCGAAGACCTGCTGCAGATTGCCGAATGGCGCGGCTTGTACCTGTTCGAACTGGGCCTGGCGCTGACGGCACTGGGCTGCGTGCTGATGCTCAAGCTGCCGCCGGGTGATCGCTTCAAGACTTTCGAGCCGCTGGACTTCCTTACCTTCGCGATCATGTCCAGCGGCGTTGCCCTGCTCTGCGCGGTGCTGTCGTTGGGACGCATCGACTGGTGGCTGGAAGCGCCCTGGATCGGTGTCGCCCTCGCCGCCTCGATCGCCCTGATCATCACCGGCCTGGCCATCGAACACAATCGCCGCAACCCTTTGCTCATGACCCGCTGGCTGGGCAGCGGCGTGGCCATGCGCCTGGCACTCTGCGTGATCCTTATCCGTATGGTCACCTCCGAGCAGTCCACCGGCGCCGTGGGTTTTCTGCAAGCCTTGAACCTGGGCAGCGAGCAGTTGCGCAGCCTGTACCTGGTGATGCTGCTGGGCGCGGTCTGCGGTTTGGCGGTCAGTGCCTTGACCATCAACCCGCAACACCTGGTGATACCGCTGTTCATCTCCCTGGCGATGATGGCGATCGGGTCGTTCATGGACAGTTCATCGAGCAACCTGACGCGCCCGGCGCAGATGTATTTCAGTCAGTTCCTGCTGGCCTTTGGCGGCACGTTCTTTCTCGGACCGACCATGGTCCTGGGCATCAGCCATATCCTCACCAACCCGCGCAACCTGGTCAGTTTTTCGGTCATGTTCGGTATCTGCAACAACCTTGGCGGCCTGATTGGCGCAGCCTTGCTGGGCACGTTCCAGATCGCGCGGGAAAAGTTCCATTCCAGCTACCTGGTCGAACAATTGACCCTACTCGACCCGCTGGTGCTGAACCGAGTGGAAAGCGGCGCAGCGGCCTATGCCGGTGTCATCACCGACCCGGCCTTGCGTACCTCGGTCGGCAGTCGCCTGCTGGCCAACGCGGCGACACGTGAGGCGAACATTCTCGCCTACAACGATGTCTTCATGATGATCGGCAGCATCGCCATACTCACGATGATCTGGATTTTCATCCGCAGCCTGTGGCTGTGGCATACCGCTCGCGCTGTCCGCGCGGTGGCGACCCTGAACCCTAGCCGCGGCGCTCCTGCTCAATGACCCAACCGACCACCACGACCACCACCGCCATTGCCGAAACCCCCGAGGGGGCCACCCCGCCTGCCGCTGCCCTCAGCAAACCGCGCTCGCTGCGCAGGCGCGTGCTCTCATCGTTGATCTTTGCCAGTGTGGCCATCATCGGTGTGTTGATCGTGCTGTATGCCTGGCAGCTGCCGCCATTCAGCAGCGCCATCGAAAGCACCGAGAACGCCATGGTGCGCGGCCAGGTCACGATCATCGGGCCGCAGCTCAGCGGCTACGTAGTCGAGGTGCCGGTGCGGGACTTCCAGTTCGTCAAGGCAGGCGACTTGCTGGTGCGTCTCGATGACCGCATCTACAGGCAGCGACAGCATCAGGCCCAGGCCCAGCTGGAGCAGCAAAAGGCAGCACTGGCCAATAACCTGCAGCAGCGCAAGAGCGCCGAGGCCACCATCGTTCAACGCCAGGCGGCGATTGCCGACAACGATGCGCAAGTACGCAAGAGCCACGCCGACCTGCGCCGCAACGAAGAATTGGTCCGTGATGGTTCAGTCTCGCGCAGCGACCTGGACGTCACCCGCGCCGCTCATGCACGGGCGGTTGCCGCCCTGGCCCAGGCCAAGGCGGCGCTGGAAATCTCCCGCCAGGATCTGCAGACGGTGATCGTCAACCGCGCGTCCCTTGAAGCCTCGGTAGAGAATGCCAATGCGTCGGTGGAACTGGCTCGCATCGACCTGGACAATACCCGGGTAACCGCACCGCGTGATGGCCAGCTCGGGCAGATCGGCGTTCGGTTGGGAGCCTATGTGAACTCCGGTGCACAATTGATGGCGCTGGTGCCGGATGTCCATTGGGTAATGGCCAACATGAAGGAAACCCAGATGGCCACTGTGCGCGTGGGCCAGCCGGTAACCTTTACCGTCGATGCACTGAACCACCTGAAGTTGCGCGGCCACGTGCAGCGCATCTCGCCGGCCACCGGTTCCGAATTTGCCCTGTTGCAGTCCGATAACGCCACCGGCAACTTCGTCAAGATCGCCCAGCGTATCCCGGTGCGCATCAGCGTCGATCCCGAGCAACCCGAAGCGCAGCGCTTGCGGCCCGGCATGTCGGTGGTGGTCAGCATCGATACGCAGTTTACGGTGGAGAGTGATCGCCAGGGCGCTGAAGTCGATGAGCAGCATTGACCCCATCACCCGATTACGCCACCAGTGGCGACATGAAGGGGGCTGCACACCACAGGCGGTGAACGGCGTGTCGAAGGCCAGGCTCATAGAGTCGCGACGATCACCTCCTGCCAGGCTGAATCAAGCAATACCGCGTTCGGTTGCGCGAGCCGAGCGACAAGGTGCCCTGGACCTGCAGGCCTCACACTTTGCTCAACTCGCCAATCTTCTCCAGCCGGGCACGCACGATATTTCGGCTTATGTTCAATAGCCGCCCGGTTTGCAACTGATTGCCGTGGCAATAGCGATAGGCCTCACGAAACACGGTTTCCTCGATATGCTCGTAAAGGTCCGGCACATTCTGCTCGAACAACGCCAACAAGGCGCTTTCCAGGTTGGGCGGCGAGGCGATCAGCGTGGGCGCAGCGACTTGGCTGGCCTGTGCCGTAAGCGACCCCTGCGGCCTCATGTCCACCAGGTGCAAGTCCGCGGGTGCGACCACCTGCTGCCTGCATACCAGCAAGGCGTGGTGGATCGCATTTTCCAGTTCGCGAATGTTGCCCGGCCAGCTGTGCGCCAGCAACTTGCGCTCGGTATCCGGACTCAGTGACGCCCGCTCGTAACCCAGCCGCCGGCAATGCTCTTCGATGAAGAATTCCGCCAGCGGCAGGATGTCGCCGGGCCGCTCGCGCAGCGGCGGCAGGCGGATGGTCGCTACGTGCAGGCGGTAGAACAGGTCCTCGCGAAAGTGCCCCGCCACCACTGCGTCGGCCAGGTTGACGTTGGTCGCGGCAACCAGCCGTACGTTGATGGGTATGGGGGTGCGTGAGCCAAGGCGCACGACTTCACGTTCCTGCAGCACACGCAGCAACTTGACTTGGATATTCAGGGGCAGGTCACCGATCTCGTCGAGAAACAGGGTGCCGCCGTTGGCTGTTTCGAACCAGCCCGCCTTGGTGGTGGTGGCGCCGGTGAAGGCGCCTTTCTCGTGGCCGAACAGCTCGCTTTCCACCAGGGTTTCGGCGAACGCGCCGCAGTTGACGGCCACGAATGGCTCGCGGCCACGGCGGCTGAGGTGGTGGATATGGCGGGCGACAAGCTCCTTGCCTGTGCCTGTTTCTCCGATTATCAGGGTATTGGCTTCGCTAGGCGCCAGGCGCTCGATGCGGCTGAGCAGCTCCTGGGAGCGTGGATCCTTGAACACAAGCACGGTGGCACGTACCGACTTGGTCAGCTCTCGAGCATTGGGGTGGGTGATCAGCGACATGGGGCTTTCCTGGCAGTTGGAGCGCGTTCCAATAGTGCATGAAACAAATTAGATCAAAAAATTATTAATTAATATTTATATATTCATTTATGGAATATATGAGTTTTCAGCAGTTGACTGCTGCTGGAGCAGCAACGCACCAGCACTCCCCTGCATGCCAACCAGCAGGCAAGGACCCCTCCACCACGCCCTCTTCATGACTGAAAACCATGCCCCTCAAGGCCTGCAGCCCATGTTCAGGAAAATGGCATGCATTTCGCTCCTGCTCTCACAACGCCTGGTCCGCTCAAGTATGCGGTCTGGGCCTGTTGAATCATTGCCTGGAGCCGCACATGAACAATCTTTGGCGTCACGGCCTGGCCCTGCTGAGCGGCCTGCTCTTCAGCCTGACCGCACTGGCCGCTGAACCACCGGCAGCGGTGCGCATCGCTATCGTCGCTTTCACCCAGGGCGGAGCGCCGGTATTCGGTGGTATTCCCGGGCGCGTGATCGAAGAAGGCTGGCTTGAACAGCAACTGGTCGCTCGTGGCGTACATCTGCAGTGGACCGCACTGCCTCATGCAGGCGCTGGCCCGCAAATCAACGAGGGTTTCAGCAACAACAGCCTGGACTTTGCCGTACGTGGCGATCTGCCTTCGGTGATCGCCGGGGCCGGTCAAGTGCCAGGCAAGCTGATCGTGCCAGGCGGTAACGGCAACAATATCTACTTGGTGGTGCCGGCCGATTCCCCGGTGCATAGCATCCAGGACCTCAAAGGCAAACGCCTGGCACTGCACCGTGGACGCCCCTGGGAGTTCGCTTTCAACAACTTTCTCGCCAGCCAAGGGCTGAAACTCACCGACTTCAAGATCGCCAACCTCAATCCGCAGGTGGGCGCCGCAGCCGTGTCGGCCGGCAAGGTCGATGCGGCGGTGCTGCTCAATGAGGCCTACGCCCTCGAAGACAAAGGCGTGGCACGCATTCTCTGGTCGACCAAGCAAGGCGCCAATGACTGGCGGCTGGTTTCCGACCTGTGGAGTACGGACGCATTCGTCGAGCAGTACCCGGAGCTGACGCAGCTGGTAGCCACCGCCTGGGTCCGCGCGGCCTGGTGGATTTCCCAGGAGCAGAACCGCGACGCCTATTACGCGCTGTCGTCCCGTGCTGGCGTCGCCGAAAGCGTGCTGCGCCGTGACGACCAGGACGACCCCGTGGCCTGGAAGGCTCGCTGGGCGCCTAAGAGCGATACCCAGCTCAAGGCCCATTACGACGCCCTGGGCCAGTACGCCTTGGACAACCGGCTGATTCGCACGCCCTACGACATCGCTGCGGACCTGGCCACAGGCTTCACCCGCCAGGCACTGATCGACCTGCAACTCACCCACTACTGGCCGTCCCTGGACGCTCAACTCAGCCAACAACCTTGAGAGCATCACACATGAAACTGCCTGCTTCAGTCGTTTTCGGCTTCAGCGCCCTGGCCTTTTCCATAGGCGTCCTGGCCGCGGACAGCCATGCCCCGAAACCCGACCCGCAACAGGGCGACGGACGTGTCTCGAGCTTCTACACCTGGACCAAGGCGATCCCCGCCATCCTCGGCAAACTGCTGCGCAGCGAACCGCTGGAGCAGGCCCTGAGTCTGCCCAACGCCGCCAGTGCGCAACGCATTCTCTACACCTCGCTCGACGGCATCGACGGCAAGTCGCCAATCGTGGTCTCGGGCGCACTGTTCATTCCCAAGGGCAAGGCGCCAGCCGGCGGCTGGCCAGTTGCCAGCTGGGGCCACGGCACCGTCGGTATCGCGGATATCTGCGCACCGTCCTGGGCAGGCCGGTCATACCGAGATGTGCAATACCTCAATCGCTGGCTCGAGGAGGGCTATGCCATCGTCGCCACCGATTACCAGGGCCTGGGCGTACCGGGTGGCCATCCGCTGCTGAACAACCGCATGGCGGCCTACGGCATTCTCGATGCGGCCAAGGCAGTGGTCGCAGGCGTGCCAGGGCTGGCTGACAAAGTGCTGATCATCGGCCAGTCGCAGGGCGGTGCTGGAGCCTTTGCCGCCGGTGCCTACGCGGCGACCTATGCCCCCGACCTGGGAGTCAAGGGCAGCATCGGCACCGGCGTGATCTATACCGTGGGTTCGAAGAACGTCGGCGAACAGGATAAGAACAAGGTCGATCCGGCCCTGGCCTACGGTTTCTATAGCCTGCTCGCCGCCCAGCAGTACGACCCCAGTATCGATCCGCGCGACTTCTACACCGACAAGGCGCTGCCGCTGTTCGAGCAGGCGCGCACCAGTTGCCTGTCTTCGCTGGTCAGCGACGTGGTCGGCAGCGGTCTGACCCCAGCCAATGCCAAGAAGGACTACCAGGGAGACAAACTCAAGCCCTGGCTGGCGCAGGTGTCGTACCCGACTCTCAAGCTGGCCCAGCCGATCTTCATCGGCACTGGCGCCGAGGACAAGACCCCCACCGCCGCGACCCAGGTCGCGCTGATGCAGGACGCCTGCAAGGCAGGTTCCGTGGTGCAGGGGCATCTGTACAAGGGCCTGGGGCATAGCGAAACGGTCAACGCCTCGCTCAAGGACTCGATCCCCTTCGCCCGCCAGGTGATCAGCGGCCAGCCGGTCACCCCCAATTGCAGCCCTGCCGTTCAGTAAGGAAACCCGCCCATGAGCATCGAGTTCTTCACCCGCCTGCCGCTGCATGGCGAAACCCAGTTCCTCCCGGGCGACCCGCGCAACCGCGGCGACTGGCATGCCGGCGGTCCCAGCACGGGCGCGGTGTCTGGGTTCGCCGTGGGCGATCACTTCACCTATATCGACTACCTCGGGCAGATCGCCCGCGCGGCGGAAATCAACGGCTTCGGTGGTGCGTTGATGGTCAATGCGCCCAGCGGCGAAGAGCCGTGGACGGTATGTTCGCTGCTGGCCCGGGAAACCCGCACGCTGAAGTTCGTTACAGCGTTCCAGCCCTATCACTACACGCCCTGGGTGGCTGTGCAGCAGGCCGCGACCTATCAGCGCGCCACCGGCAACCGGCTGGTGTGGAACATCATCAGCGGTGGTTCCGACGCCCTCCAGCGCCAGGTCGGCGACTTCGAAGGGCACGACGAGCGCTATGCCCGCGCCACCGAGTTCATGGACCTGGTCCGGGGCTATTGGCACAACGAGCAGTTCCACTACGAGGGCACCTACTACCGCGCCGACGGCGGCGGCCTGCGTGGTCCCCTGAAAAAAGCCGAGCTGCCATTGATCTGCACCGCCGGTTCCTCGGCGGCGGCGCGAGCGTTCGCCGCCAAGCATGCGGACTTCTACCTGATGCGCGCCGAACATCCGGACGAGATCGCCGCGCTCATCGCCGACATACGCGCCCGTGCGTTGAAGTGGGGCCGCACGGACATCCGCTTCGGCCTGTCCATCGATGTGATTGCCCGCGAAAGCGAAGAGGCTGCGCTGGCCGAGGCCAAGCGCTTCTTCGACGAGGGCGTGGCCAAGGGCACGGTCAGGGCCCGCGCCGCCCACGCCGGCCTGCGCACGGCACGCAAGCTGAGTTACGAGCATGGCTACAGCGATGACGACGAGCAGCAGGCCTTCGACGACTTCTTCATCCACCCCAATGTGTGGACCGGCTTCGGCTACATCGGCATCCCGCCGGGCTGCGCGCTGGTGGGTAGCTACACCAATGTGGTGGCGCGTATCCGTGAGTACCACGGTATCGGCATCGACCTGTTCTTCCTGGCCGGCTATCCGCACCTGGAGGAGGCCTATCGCATCGGCGAACACATCCTGCCGCACTTCCGTGGCGAACGGGCCGCCCTGACCCGGGCAGCGCAGACACCCGTGCAACTGCACGCAACCAACGGAGCCTGAGCCCATGGCCAGCGACGGTTATCCACTCAGCCGACGCAGCTTCCTCGGCAACGCCAGCCTGCTGGCCGGCGGCTTGCTGGCCGGCTGCGGCCCGAGCGACAGCCCAGTTAACGCAGTTGCCGATCAGCCGCGCCATGGCGGACGTCTGCGCCTGGGCATCATCGATGGCAACCAGAGCGGCAACCTTGACGCTCACAAACCTGTCGGCAGCGGCATCGTCCGCGGCTTCGCCCTGTACAGCAAGCTGTGGGAGTGGGACGAGCAGATGCAGCCGCGCCTGGCCCTGGCCGAGTTCGCCGAGCCCAACGCCGACGCCAGCGGCTGGACACTGCGGCTCAAGCCGGACCTGGAATTCCACCACGGCAAGACCATCGATGCCGATGACCTGATCTTCTCCATCCGCCGCCTGACCGATCCACAACTGGCCTCGCCCTATGCGGCGCTGCTGCACTGGGTTGACCGTGACAACCTGATCAAGCTCGATGACCGTACCGTACGCCTGGCTTTTCGTGAGGGGCGCAGCTACCTGCCTTTGCCCGAGACCTGGGTCAACTTCGGCGGCATCGTGCCGGTGGACTATCACCCGGTGAGCAATCCGGTCGGTGCCGGGCCCTACAAGCTCAAGAGCTTCACCCCAGGCCAGCGCTCGCTGTTCACCCGCTTTGACAATTACTACAAGCCCGGCAAGCCGTATGCCGACGAACTGGAGATCATCGACTTCAAGGACCAGACCGGTCGCCTGGCAGCCCTGCGCGCCGGGCAGATCGATATGGCCAACGTGATGTCCACCGAGCACCTGCAAGTCCTTCAGGCCGACCCGCGCCTGCGCCTGCTGAAATCGGTCAGTGGCAACTGGTTGTCATTCGACATGAACACGTCCAGGGCGCCGTTCGACGATCCGCGGGTACGCGAGGCGTTCCGTCTGCTGGCGGATCGCGACGAGCTGGTGCGTCGGGCACTCAACGGCCAGGGACGGGTGGCCAACGACCTCTACGCGCCATTCGACCCGACGTTCGACCACAGCCTGGGACCACGCCCGCATGACCCCCAGCGGGCGGCACGGTTGCTGCGTGAGGCCGGACACGAGCAGCTTGAAGTCGAGCTCGTGACCACGCCAGGGCCGGGGCTTGCTTCGGCCCTGGTACTGGCCGAGCAGGCACGGCGCATCGGTGTGACGATCAAGGTCCGCCAGGTAGATCTGGCGACGTTCCAGGGGCCGCAGCGCGACGATTGGACCCTGAGCACCGGTGGCAGCATCGGCGCGCCATTCCTGGCCAGCGCAATCCACACCGACGCGCCCTTCGCCGTGGCCAACAAGACCCACTTCCACGACCCCGAATTCAGCGAAGCCTTTCTCGCTGCCATGGCCCAGCCGGACCTGGACAAACGCAAGGCCTTGGTGCACCGCGCCCAACGCATCCAGTACGAACGCGGCGGCATGCTGATCTGGGGCTACGTCGACCTGCTCGACAGCGTCAGTACCCGCGTGGGCGGAGCGCTGGCAGAGCAGTCGCTGTTCAGTACCTGGCGCTTCGAGAGCCTCTGGTTGAACGCGTGAAACGCTAGCAAGGGCTATGCCTGCCCATCCCTAACCGCAGGCGCGGCTGCGCCCTCGTTCTTTCCATTTCCCCCGATCCTGACGAGGCCCAGCCCCATGCCCCGCGTTGCCTTGCTGCACCCGAAACACCGTCCCAGCTCGCTGGTCCTGGCCATGCTCGCGGCAAACGTGCCGCTTGCGTACGCCGAGGATACGGTGCTGCAGGCGGTCACCGTCCAGGCTCGACAGACCGACGACGACGCCCTGCCCACGCGCGCGCCTTCCTCGATCTACGGAGGCCTCGAAGCCAAGGTCCTCGACACGCCGCGCTCGGTCACCCAGGTCAACGCCGAGCAACTGGCTCGCGATCCGATTCGCAGCTCCGACGACCTGGTCAAGTACGCCCCAGGCATCACCCGCGGCGGCGGCCAGAACGCGGGCATCGCCCCGCAGATGCGCGGCCAGAACTCCGAGGTATTCCAGGACGGCCAACGTGCCTACGGCGTGCGCCACCCTGCCAACTTCAACGCCTACGAAGGCGCCGACATCGTCGCCGGGCCCTCCTCGGTGACCTATGGCTCGGTCAGCGGCAGCGGCGGCTACGTCAACTACCTGAGCAAGAAGCCTGACTTCATCCACTTTCGCACCAAGCTCTCGGGTGAAGTCGGCAGCTGGATTCCCGATGGCGAATCGCGCGATGCCACCCGGTTCAGCATCGATAACACCGGCCCGCTGAGCGACAGCCTGGCCTATCGAGTCAGCATCACCCGTCAGCGACAGGAGGACTTCTACGACAACGTCGAGAACAACTTCGACGCCTTCTACGGTGCCCTCGCCTGGCGTAACGACGGTGTGCGAGTGGACTGGAACGCGGCCTACGACGACTACTACGACTACAACATCACACACGGCTGGAACCGCGCCACCCAGGACCTGGTCGACCACGGCCAGTACAACGCCGGTCGCGCTACCCCCATTATCCAGAACGGCACCACCTTGTGGTCGCCGGTGCTGTCTTCAGGCACCGCCGATGCCCAGGTACTGGGCTGGGTCCAGCGCCAGCGCAACGCCCAGGGCCAGTACCAGGTGGTCAATGGCAGCTTCCAGGGGGCTTCGCCCAATACCCAGGCCAACCCCGGCAACCTGCGTGGCTGGGTCTACGACCCGTCCCTGGCGGGCAATGGCCAGACCTCGATGTCGTCGCAAACCGGCCAGCGTGCCCAGGACGAGAACCGCTCGCGACGTTTCACCACGCAACTGCGTGTCGAGGGTGAGCTGACCCCGGCGATCACCCTGGCCAACAGCACCTTCTACCAGCACTCCAGCGACACCACCGACGCAGTCGGCGCTTTCCAGGTGCAGGGCAAGGACGACATCTTCGACAACCGCTTCGAATTGCGCGCACGCGGGCAATGGCAGCTGGGCGATCTGACTCTCGTCGATGACAGCAACACCGGGCTGATCTATCGCCATGAGTCAAACGAGTCGATCGCTGCCAACAACAACTTCGGCTCGACCATCAACGCCTACGACCTCACCCTCGACCCCTCGCAGAAGAACCCTGGCGACCTGCTCGGCCTTGCCGGACGCAACCCGGCGGGCGGCAACGGCGCCTGGATCGGTCAACCTGGCGTGGCGCAATTCTCGAGCGACTACGGCTGGCTCAATCTACCCGCGATGTACCCGGCGGGGCACGGTCTGTACGCCGAATCCGTGGCGCCCTACACCGCCGACAGCAGCTGGACCACCAAGACACTGTTCACCCAGCACAACCTGCGTCTGGGCGAACGCGTGGGCCTGAACATCGGTGCCAGCCGCAGCTGGATCGCTGCGCGCATCGACAACCCCTTGGTCCTCGCGGGAGGCAACACGCGCAAGGACTCGGACAACTACCGGCTGTTCTCGGTGCAGGTCAGCCCCTACGTCAAGCCAACCGACAACAGCACCCTGTATTACACCTTCGACCGCTCGCTGGCGGTCAACACCGGCTTCTTCACCAATGGCCTTGGCTGGGGCAGCGGCACCGGGGCCAACCTGCTCAATCCGCTGGCTTTCGAAAGCCTGAGCGTGCTGCATGAAATCGGCCTGAAGGTCGAGGCTGTACCCGACCAGCTGTTCCTCACCCTGGCCGCCTACAAACAGGCGCGCGACCAGTCGCCCGACAGCAACAACAACATCGCCCGGCTGATCGTCAAAGGCCTCGAGGCAACCTTGCGCTATCAGGATCAACACTTGCGCGGCGGCCTCAACCTCAGCCGCATCAGCGCCTATAACGAGTTCACCAGCCAGGCCGGGTTCGCCTCGGCGGGTTTCATCCCCGACAACGGCACCGTGTTCGGCGACAACAACAGCCTCAACCAGCGGCCATCCGGCAAGTTCGATGCGGTGCAGATTCCCGAGTACAACGCTGGCGGTTACCTCGACTACCGCTTCGACTCGGGTCTTGGCGTGGAGCTGTCGGGCTGGTGGACCAGCAGTTGGTACCTGAACCTGAGCAAGACAGTGAAAGTGCCGGACGAATACAACCTCGACCTCGCCGTGTACTACCGCCACCCCCAGTGGGGCGTGACGTTGCGCATGCTCAACGTCACCGACGAGCTGAACTTCGTCAGCGGGCTGGCCGGCTCGACCAATACCTTCCTGCAACCCATGCCTGGTCGAACCCTGCTGGCGCAGGTCGACTACCAGTTCTGATTCTCTTCCTCCACAGTAAAGGCACTTGTCATGTCCATTGAATTCGTCGGTATGATCTTTCCCAGCCAATGGTCCGAGACTCGCGGCGCTCGCACGCCTGACTTCGACCTGCCGTTCATCCGCCAGCATGCCCGCGCCCATGAGCACGCCGGTTTCGACCGGGTGCTGATCGCCAGCGGTCCTGGTAGCGCCGACAGCCTGCAGATCGCCGCCTACGCCGCCGCTCACACCGAGCGCCTGGGTTTCATGATCGCTCACCGTCCCGCCCTTGCCGCGCCCACGGCGGCGGCGCGGGCCTTCGCCACCCTCGACCATACCACCGGTGGGGGACGTATCCGCTTGCATGCGATCACGGGTATCACCGCCGAGCCGCAGGAAGGCGACACCTTGCTGGACAAGACCGAGCGCTACCGGCGCGCCGACGAATACCTGGAAATTGTCCGGCGTACCTGGACAGCCGAAGAGCCGTTCGATTTCGAAGGGCGCTACTTCAACATCAAAGGTGCCTTCTCGCCGGTCAAGCCGTTGCAGCAGCCACATATCCCGATTTCGTTCGGTGGTTCTTCCGACATCGCCTACCAGATCGCCGTCAAGCACGCCGACCTGTATGCCTTGTGGGGTGAGCCGCTGAGCGGCGTCGCCGAACAGATTGGCAAGCTCAAGGCCGCGGCCAGCGCCGCCGGCGTTGCGGCACCACGGGTAAGCCTGTCGGTGCGCCTGATTCTCGGTGCCACCGAGGAGCTGGCCTGGCAGCGGGCAGAAGCCATCCTCGCGCAGATCAAGGCCAACCCCCAGTTCGCGGCGAGCAGTCCGTGGCAGAAACGCATCAAAGGCACCGGCTCCGAGCGTCTGCTCGCCGCCGCAGCCCGCGCCGACCGGCATGACCGTGCGTTGTGGATGCCTACCGCCACGGCGGTGGGTGCCTACGGTGATACCACGGCGCTGGTAGGGACGCCGGAGACCGTGGCCCAGGCGTTGCTGGATTATGTCGACCTGGGGGTGACCACCTTCCTCAACCGCGGGTATGACCCCCTGTATGACACGGTGGACTACGGGCGCTGGGTGATTCCGGCGGTGCGAGAGGAAGTGCTGCGGCGCCAGGCTCGGTTCGCCGGGTAACCACCGGTTCCAAGAGCAGCGCGCACCCGTGTAAGAGACTCCAGGGTGCATGGGAAGCCCTCTCCGGATTCCATGCACACCTTGAGAATCGGGTACAACTCCGATTCTCCTGGCTCCTGGCTCGCAGGGCTCCAGGTGGGAGCAACGGTCTTGCTCAAAATCCTTGTGGGAGCGGGTTTGCCCGCGAAGCTGGCCACGCGTTGGATGGCACGGGCTTCGCCCGTGTTCGCGGGCGAGCCCGCTCCCACAGGGAACGCATGCATTTCGAATTTTGAGCAAGACCGTTGTTCCCATCTGGAGCCCTGCAAGCCAGGGGAATCGGTGTTGATCCAGTTCTCAAGGGGTACACCGAATCCGGAGAGGCTTCCCATGCACCCTGGAATCTCCTACACGGTGCACATCACCAGGTTATGTTTGGCCAGCATCGATCAGGCTGGGCGAGTGCGCCACCAGGGTTCGGGTATAGGGATCAGCCGGTTGCCCCAGCACCTGTTCGGTAGTGCCTTGTTCCACCACACGCCCCTGGCGCAGCACCAGCACCCGATCCGCAATCGCGCGGACCACACCCAGGTCGTGGGTCACGAACAGCAATGTCAGCCCCTGCCCCTGCAAGCGCCGCAGCAGTGCCAGGATCGACGCCTGGACCGATACATCCAGCGCCGAAGTGATCTCGTCGCAAACCAGCAAGCGCGGCTCGCAGATCAACGCTCGGGCAATCGCCACCCGCTGCCGCTCGCCGCCTGACAGGCTATGGGGATAGAGGTGAGCCACCCGCGTTGACAGCGACACCCGTTCCAGCACCGCCTCGACCCGACGGCGCGCCTCGTTGCCACGTACGCCGAAGAAGTGCGCCAACGGCGCGCTGAGGGTTTGCAGCACGGTCTGACGCGGATTCAACGCCCGATAGGGATTCTGGAAAACGTACTGGATCTGATGACGCAGCCGCGCATCACGCCGCCTTGCACTGAAGGCCAGTGGTTCGCCAGCGTAGCGCAGATGCCCTTGCACGTTCTCGCCCAGCCCGGCGATGGCCCGGGCCAGGCTGGTCTTGCCCGAGCCGGACTCTCCCACCAGCGCCAGGCACTCACCCTGCCCCACCTGTAGCGAGACATCGAACAGCACCTGGCGGTCATAGGCAACGTCCAGGTCTCGCACCTCCAGCAGAACTGCTTCGCCCTCCGGCACTGGCGCAGCGGCCTCGGAAACGGTATCGGTCAGGGTCACTGGCTCCTGGTGCGGGACCAGGCAGGCAACCTGGTGAATACCGTCGTGCGCCAGCAGCGCGGGCTCGACCACCAGGCATTCGCTCCGGCGCCTTGGGCACCGGGGCGCGAATGCACAACCAACGGGTCGCTGCCCTGGCGCCGGCGCATGCCCGGCAATGGCCTGCAGCGGCTGACGCCGGGCAATATCCGGGATGGCGGCGAGCAAGGCGCGGGTATACGGATGCGCGGGCCGTACGAACAACGCCTCGCGTCCCGCCATCTCCACCAGGCGCCCGGCGTACATGACCAGGACGCGATCAACCAGATCGCGCACCACCGCCAGGTCGTGGGTTACGTACAGGGCCGCCACACCATGGCCACGGCACAGGCGCTTCAGCGTCTCCAGCACATGCGCCTGGGTCGTGACGTCGAGTGCGGTGGTGGGCTCATCGAGGACGATCAGCCTGGGGCGCAGGACAAACGCCAGGGCGAGCATCACCCGCTGCTGCTGCCCCCCGGAAAGCTGATGCGGGAAGCGCCGCAGGAACGCCTTGTCATCGGGCAACCCGACATCGAGCAAGGTCTCGACGATGCGTTGGCGCAGCTCGTCGCGCGTCGCGCCTGGTTGATGCGCCAACAAGGTTTCATGCAACAGCGCACCGACACGCAACGCCGGGTTCAGCGCCGTTGCCGGATCCTGGGCGACATAACCCACCAGCCCGCCACGGGCCAGGCGCAGCGCCTCGCCCTCGAGCTCGAGCACGGCCTGCCCGGCCACCTCGATACGGCCGCCGACGATCCGCGCGCCCTGCCTGGCATGGCGCAGCAAGGCCGTGGCCAGGGTGGTCTTGCCCGAGCCGGACTCGCCCACCAGGCCAACGATCTCGCCTGCCGTCAGGCCGAACGAGACCTCCGCAAGTACCTCGACCTGCCCGGCCAGTTCCACCCGCAGGTCGCTGACCCGCAGCACCTCGGTATCGACCCTTAACGCTGCCGTCACGGCTGTTTCTCCCCGATTCGCGCACTGACTCGGCCGATACCCTCGGCCAGAATGTTGGTGCCATAGGCAAACACACCGATCAGCAGTGCCGGCGCCAGCACCGCCCACGGCTGGACCAGCAGGCCCGCCTGGTTTTCGTTGATCATCAGGCCCCAGTCGGCTGCCGGCGGGGCCACCCCGTAGCCGAGAAAGCTCAGGCCCGAGAGCATGCCCACCGCCCAGGTCAGCATGTTGCCGAAGTGCACCAGCAGCGGCGTGAGGATGTTCGGCAGGATTTCGTTGAAGAGGATGCGCCAACGCGGGTAGCCCATCATCTGCGCCGCCTCGACGAACTCCTGACCGGCCACCGCCACCGTGCTGCCACGAGCCAGGCGGATGACCCCAGGAGTAAAGGCGATCGCCACGGTCAACACGATCAGCCATGGCGCCCGGCCGAGCATGGAGACGATCAGCAGTACCAGGATCAGGTCCGGGAACGCCAGCGAGACATCCGTCGCCCAACTGATCGCCTGGTCGAGACGGCGCCGCGAGAAGCCGGCCAGCAGGCCCAGGCTGCCGCCGACCAGCAAGGCGATGGTCGCCGCCGCCAGCGACATCCACAGCACGGACAGGCCGCCACTGAGCAGGCGCGACAGCAGGTCATGGCCGAGAAAATCATGCCCCAGCGGCGCACTCGCACTCGGCGGTCCATAGACCGGGCCTACCATGGCCGTCGGCGCATGGGGCGCGAGCCAGGGGCCGAACAACGCCAGCGACATCACCAGCAAGGTGATCACGGTCCCACGCCGCACCTGTGGGTCGGCCAGCCAGCGGGAATCAGTCATGAGTCGCCTCCTGGGCGGGTGCGCTACGGACGCGTCGCCACCAGGGGCGTAGGCCGCGCCGGTTGCGCCGGATCATCTTGACCCGGCGCGCGGTGCGCAGCTTGGGTGTGAGCAGGACGGTGAACAGATCGGCCAGCAGGTTGATCAACACCACGGCCAGCGTGATCACCAGCACGATGCCCTGGATCATGGGCAGGTCGCGCACCTGGATCGCGGCATTGAGGGCGGTGCCGATGCCTGGGTAGCTGAAGATCACCTCGGCCAGCAGCGCACCGCCGACCAGCGTGCGCAGGGTCAAGGCCACGCCCTGGATCGCCGGGGTCAGGGCGTTGGGCAAGGTATGCCGCCAGACGATGCGCCGCTCGGGAATACCACGCAGGCGTGCGGCGATCACGTAGTCGGACTCCAGCGCCTCGATCATCGAGGCGCGCACCATCCGGGTCAGGTAGGGCAACGCCGAGAGGCCGAGGGCAATCACCGGCAGCACCAGATAGTGCAACTGCCGCCACAGCGGTTGTTGTGGGTCAAGGATCGAGACTGCCGGCAGCCAGCCCATGCCGGGCATGGAGAACAGCAGAACCAGGCCGATTGCCAACAGAAAGCTCGGCGTGGCCTTGAACAGGATCAGCGTTGACAGCCCCCAACGGTCCAGCGGCCGATCACGACGCAGGGCCAGGTTCACGCCCAGTACGAGCGCCAGCGGTACCACCAGCGCCAGTACCCCGGCCAGCAGCGCCAGGGTGTGGCCGAGCCGGCCGAACAGCAGGTCGGCCACCGGCACCTGGGAATCCAGCGAAATACCCAGGTCGCCTCTGAGCGCCGCACCGAGCCAGCGCAGGTACTGAACCAGGATCGGCTGGTCGAGGCCCAGCTGGCGCTGCAGGGTGAGGATACTTTCTATTGGCGCATCAGGCCCAAGAATCACCCGCGCGGGGTCCGAGGGCAGCGCCTGGGTGGCGATGAACACCACCAAGCTGATCACCCAGGCGGTCAGCAGACCGTAGCCCAGCCGACCGATGAACCAGGCCAGCCAGGCTGGCGCGCGGGGGGAACGCAGAGGAGGCTCATGCATGGTTCAACCAGAGTTCGTCAAAGCGCCAGGAGGCGAAGGTGGTCTGTTCCGGGGTGAGCCCGCCGACCTGGACGGACGCGGCATCGAGCACGTCCGAGAAGCCCCAGATCAGCAGCCCGCCGCGCTCGTGTTGAATGACCTGGGCTTCGTGCACCAAGGCTTTGCGCTTTTCCAGATCCGGCTGGGCCAGCGCCTGGTCGAACAGCTCGGTAAAGCGTGGATCGTGGAAGTTGCTGCGGTTGTAGATGGCCTGAGGGGCATCGTTGTGCAGCGCCGAGGCGAGAAAGCCGCGGGCTGGGGTCGAGCCTGGCGACAGCTGCCACTGCTCGCGCTGCGGGCCATTGAACATCGAGCCATCGACCTGATTGACCTTGACCTGCACTCCCGCCTTCAGCGCCTGCTGGGCGAACACCAGGGCGGCGTTCACTCCAGGGCCGGAGGGGGTGGTCAATTCGAGCCGCAAATCTTCCTGTCCCGCCTGGCGCAGCAAGGAACGGGCCTGATCAAGATCGTAGGGGCGCTGGGCAATGGCGTGGTTGTAGGTCGGGTCATGTGGCGAGTACAGGTCGTTGGCGATGCGGCCGAAGCCATTGAGCCCACGCGCCACCAGCTCCTGACGGTCGGCGAGCAGGCGTAATGCCTGACGTACGCGCACATCCTGGAAAGGTGTCTTGGCCAGGTTGAGATTGAACCCGGTGAACGAGGTGCTTGGCGAGGCATACAGGCGCAAGCGGGGGTCGGCCTTGATCAGCGCGCTGTGCTCGGCCTGCACGCCACTGGCCACGTCGATCTGCCCGGCACGCAAGGCAGCGGCGCGCGATACCTGGTCCTTGAACTCGATGATTTCCAGCTCCTCGGCATAGGGCTGGTTGGCTTTGTAGTAATGCTCGAAACGGGTGTAGAGCGAACGCTGGCCGGGCACGAAGCGCTTGAGACGGTATGGCCCGGCCCCGACGGGGTTGGTCACCGGATGATAATCGGTGGGCACGATGCCGCCGAAGCTGATCAGCGTTTCATCCAGCGGGTAGAAGCTCTGGCCGTGCTTGAAACGGATCTCGATGGTGCGCGCGTCCAGCTTGCGCAGTGCCTGGCGATCGATGGCGCCGACCAGTCCGGCGAAGGGTGAAGCCAACCGTGGATCGGTCAGGCGCAGGATCGAGAACAGCATGTCGTCGGCGGTGATGCTCTTGCCATGGTGGAACTCCAGCCCCGGCTTGATGCGGATGGTCCAGGCGCTGGCGTCGGCATTTGGCTCGGCGTACTCGGCCAGCGCCAGGCGCGTGCTGACGTCCGGGTTCCACTCCCAGAACTTGGCGTACAGCGCCCAACCGCGGATGATGCCGCCGCCCACCGGCTTGTGCGCATCGAGGTTGCCGGCCTGGTCGCCATCGATGATGCCCACCCGCAGGCGGCCACCGCGCACCGGGTTTGTCGACAGCGTCATGCCGGCGGCCGTGGCCGCTGGCGCCCCGCTGTCGCAGCCACTGAGCAGCCCACCGCCGAGCAGCAGACCACCGCCGGCGGCCAGGCTGTTGCCGAGAAACACCCGGCGCGAAAACAGCTCGCTCATTACCCTCTCCTTACGCAGGTTCAACCGCGGTCGGCTGCGTCTTGACCGCCAGACGCGGTACGTCGAAACCGTGGTCCAGCTCCAGCAGCGGGAACAGCAGGTCCGCCACCCGATGGGCCTCGTCGATCAGCGGGAAGCCCGACAGGATGAACGCCGAGGTGCCCTGGGCTTCGTATTCGCGAATACGTTCGGCGACCTGTTCGGCGCTGCCGACCAGATAGGTGCCAGCGGCCGGGCCGAGGATGTTGAAACCGAACAGGCTGGGGCCCAGCCAGACGTTGGGATGGATCTCCAGCTCGCGCGCCGTGGGCAGGTGCCCGGCGCGGATGCTGTCGAGGTTGCGCTGGATGCGTGGATCGTCGCTGACATAGCTGTCGAGCGTCTCGCCTGGCGGCAGCTGGCGTTCGATAGCCGCCCGCGCGGTCGCCAGCGAAGTGCGCTGCAAGAGGCGCTCGGCATGCGCCCAGGCTTCTTCCTCGGTCTCGCGCACGATCACCTGCAGCCGGGTGCCGTAGGTCAGCTCGCGGCCGATCCTCGCCGCTTCGGCCGCGACCCGACGGAACTTGTCGCCCAGCTTCTGCGGGGTGTCGGCGAAGCTCAGGTAGACGTCGAGCAACTGCACCGAATGGGCCACGCCCGGCGCCGAGGTACCGGCGCCCCACAGCGGGATGCCAGGCTTCTGCCGGGGTGGATGCCAGCCGCCCAACGGATGGCCGGCCGCCGCGGGCACGCGCGGCGCGAGCTTGACGTAGCGCCCGTCATAGCCAGCGGTTTCCCCTGCATAGAAGCCCTGGAAGGCACGCCAGTATTCCAGGCTGAAGTCGTAGCGCTCATCGTGTGGGTAGTGCACCCCGAGTGTCGCCAGGCCGGCGTCGTTGCCGTTGACCACGTTGAACAGCAGACGGCCGTTGGAGAACTGATCGAAGGTCAGTGCCCACTTGGCCAACACGGCAGGCGAGAGTTCGCCCGGATGCTGTGCGACGAGAAAGCGCAGCCGCGATGTGGCGTCGATCAGCGCAGCCGACACCGCCAGGCTTTCGTTGGGGCTGGAGCCGAGCAACGAGCCATAGTAGCCCAGCCGATCAGCCGCCACGGCCAGTTGCTTGAGGTGCTCGAAGTCGGTCTTCCAGCGCCCTTCGGGCTCCCACGGATAGGGGCCGTCGGGGGTGGTGAGGTACCACAGGATCTTTACCGCCATGTGCCTGCTCCTTGCGTCGAATGAGGGGATCAGTTACGCCGGTCGATGCCCGGCACCAGGCCCAGTTCGCTGGCGCGTTCGTACAACCCGCTCATCTTCCATTGCTGG
Source organism: Pseudomonas capeferrum (assembly GCF_013523055.1). Classification (GTDB taxonomy): domain Bacteria; phylum Pseudomonadota; class Gammaproteobacteria; order Pseudomonadales; family Pseudomonadaceae; genus Aquipseudomonas; species Aquipseudomonas capeferrum_A. Next base: position 112,369 of record NZ_JAAMQM010000003.1, read on the forward strand.
GTGAGCACGCCAGGACCATAGGGGCGAGAACCGCCCAGCGCGTCGGCGAGCAGCTGGATCTGCGCTCCCTCCTCCAGCAGCAGGATGAATTCGGCAGTCGCTCGCAGACCCTGCTTGCCCCACACGGTGGAGCCGCCGTTGGCCTCGAGGATCGCCAGGTTGAACGGGTTTTCGGCGATCTTGTCGAGGATGAAGTCCACTTCCGCCTGGCGACGGTCGATGTACACCGGCAGCTCGCGGGCCAGCTGGTAGCGCTGCACCGGCACATAGTGGAATGGCAGGGTACGGTGGGTCTGAGCCCAGGCGCCGAGGTACGGGCTGTGTACGTGAGACACGGTAGTGACATCGGCGTGGGTCTGGAACAGCTTGGTGTAGCGGCCCAGGCCTCCTTTGCCCTTGCCGACGACCACGTTGCCGGAGAAGTCCGTGACGGTGGCCTGCAAGGGCTTGCGATGATTCCACGGACCGCCGTAGTTCACCGACACCAGCAGCTCCTCACCGGGCACCCGCTCGATGAAGCCCACGGTACCGTTGGCGGTAATGGTGTTGGTTTCGCGGAACACGGTGAAGGCTGCCTCGGCTTCGGCGACCACGTGGTCGATAAAGGCTTGCAGCTCGGCAGTGACGGGGCGTTCCTTGATCAGTACGGTCATGTCGGTTTTCCTGTTCTGGATACGGTGGTTCGATTGCGACGTCAGGCGCGGCGCTGGGCCAGCAGTTCATGAGCAGCGTGCAGGGGGCGTGGATCGACCCAGTCGGCGATACTGAAATCGCCTTCCAGGAAGCCATGCAGGTAAAGGAAGTCCTTCTGGGTGCTCAGGAAGGCCAGGCGCTGCTCGGACAGGTCCGGCGCCAGAGTGGCGTGGAAGTCACCCCGGTAGGCGTCGGCCACGCCCTGGCTGCCGGCGCGGGTCTCGTCTTCGAGGAAGCCGTTGAGCGCGTCGCGGTTGCCGGCGGCCCACTCGGCGGCACGCAAGGTCTGGGCGAGGAAACGCACCACCAGGTCGAAGTGGTTGTCGAGCAGGTGCTGATGCACGGTGATCGGCCTTGGCGTACCGTTGTTGATTCGGTGGCGCGGGTCAGGCAGCAGGTCGAGGTCGACTCCCACCACCAGGCCCAGTCGGCGCGCCGCATCGGCAGCCGCTGCGCCCTTGACGTAGACGGCATCGACCTCACCTCGTGCCAGGTAGTCGAGGCCCGACCACAGGCGCTGCAGCCCCAGTTGAGGCGTGGCGGCACCGGCCTGATCGAGCAGCGCCACCTCGACCAACCGCACGTCTTCCAGGTACAGGCCCGCCGAGGCCAGAGCGCCCTTGTAGCCCTGCAGACTCATGGCGCGGGCGATGCTGCCGGGCCGGCTGTCGGCCCAGGCCGGCAAGGCCAGACGCTTGCCGCGCAGGTCGGCGGCGCTGCGGATGCCGGAGTCCGGGCGAACCAGAATGGTCTGCCACTCCTCGATCCAGGTCAGGCCGATCAGCTGGCTGGGCGAGCCCGACGCGCGAGCTGCCAGGGCAGGCACGTTGCCGCCTTCGCGAAACAGGCCTGGGAGCTGGTGATCGTAATGGTGGTGGCCGAGCTGGCGGGCCTCCTGCAGGGTCGAGACCGGCAGGCCGTCGCGGGCGAATTCTTCCGCCAACCAGCCAAGCCTGTAGGCGATGCCCGAGGCGGTAGGAACGGGGCAGCGGGTGAACCAGATACGCTCCAGGGCGGAGGGATCTTGCGCTTGCAGCGTGGGCGTGGCGAGGGTCATGGGGTGGCTCCTTTGTGCGTCGTCACACGGCCATTGCAGCGTGCGTGCCAACCGCTCGGTGGCCCGGTTTACGGGCTTTCGGGGATCGCCGGGCGGCGTACAGTGCTGGGCAGGGAGCAAGACTGCGGGTGGACTGCTGCCAGATCAGCAGACGCAGCGTGACGGTGTGGTGCTGGAGCAACAGGGCGGAGGCTCGAAGCCCTGGAGCATGGGGCATTGCGGGTAATGGCAAAGAACTTGCTCAAGGGTTGAGGACCGCGGTGCAGCCATCGCGGGCAAGTCGCATCGGCGAACCGCCGCTCCTCCAAGGTTCGAGGTCGACGCGAAACCTGTGAGAGCGGCGGTTCGCCGATGCGACTTGCCCGCGAAAGGAACGCACTGGCCCTACCAAACAAACTTGAGACCACTTCATGAGCGCCATCGAACCCTGCCCCGCCCGACGCTTGACCAGCGAAGCCGAAGCCATCGACGTTGCCCGCCAGGTCGCCGAGCAGATCGCCGAACTCGCTGCCGACCCGATCAACAATGGCCAACTGCCGTACCGCCAGGCCGAGTTGCTGTCCAGCAGCGGTCTCACCGCCATCGGGGTACCAGCCGAGTTCGGCGGCCTCGGCGCCTCCGTGCAGACCCTCGTCGAGACGGTGCGCCTGATCTCCGCCGCGGACGGTGGCGTCGGCCAGTTGCTGCAGATCCATAACGTGATGCTGCGCGGCATCTACACCAGCTACGCCGATGACGTGCGTGATCGGCTGATCGCCGATGTCCTGTCTGGCAAGCGCTTCGGCAATGCCCTGGCCGAAGTCGGCGGCAAGAACAAGTTCGCCCTCAAGACCCGCGTCGAGCGCCGTGGCGATGGCAAGCTGGTGCTCAATGGCAGCAAGTTCTACTCCACCGGCTCCTACCTGGCCGAATGGATATCGCTGACCGCTGCCAGCGCAGACGGTGGCGTCGGTATCCTGCTGCACCGCGACACGCCCGGGCTGACCCTGGTCGACGACTGGCAGGCCTTCGGGCAGCAGAACTCGGTGAGCGGCACGGTGAACTTCGACGAAATCGTGCTCGACGAGCGCTACCTGTCGCGGCGTAGCGGTCCTATGAAACGCACCGGCCTGACCTTCCCGCAGATCCTCCACGCCGCCATCGACACCGGCATTGCCGCCGGCGCGCTGCAGGCCGGCGTGCACTACCTGCGCGAGCATGCCCGGGCCTGGGTGGAAAGTGGCGTCGAGCGCGCCAGCGATGAGCCGCACGTCATTCGCCAGATCGGCGAGTACGCGGTGGCCCTGCGCGGGGCAGAGTCGGTGCTGCGCGATGCCGCGCGGGTGTTCGACGAACATGAGCGCGATCCGCAGAACAAGACCTTGCAGGACGAACTGATTCTCTCGGTAGCCACCGCCCGCGCCCATTCCGATGCCGCGTCGCTGAGGATTTCCAGCGACCTGTTCTCGCTGCTGGGGGCCAGTGCTTCGCTGAGCAAGTGGAACCTCGACCGTTTCTGGCGCAATGCCCGTGTCCACACCACCCACGACCCGATCCGCTGGCGCCTGCACAACGTCGGCAATTACTACCTCAACGGCGCGGACCCAGGCGAGTACACCGCCGTGCTCAATGCCAAGGAAACCCAGGGCGCCACGCGCCGTTGAACCCTCCGCCCGGCCCGCTGCGCACGTACCGCGCAAGCGGGACCCGTGGGTGGCCAGCATCAGTCCTGATCGAGCCTCTTCATGAACCACCCTCTCCTGCGCGCCCTGGCCATCTATCGCGAGATGCCTTGGCGTTTCATCCTGGTCACCGCGCTCTATATCGCCGGTAACCTGGGCCTGGTCTGCCAGCAGTGGCTGATCGGCCATGCGGTCGACGATGTCAGCACCGGCCACGCCGTGGTGCGGCTGCCCAATGGCGGCCTGGACGCCTCCGTGGCCTGGCACTGGCTATGGTTGCTGCTGGCCATCGCCTTGGGCCGCGGCGTGCTGCAATATGCCGCCGCGGTACTGTCCCTGGTGCTCAGCCAGGCCCTGCTGACGCGCCTGCGTGAACGCATCCTCATCCAGGTTCAGCGCCTGCACCTTGGCTATCACTGGCGCCATGGCATGGGCGAACTGGTGACCCGCACCACCCGCGACGCGGACAAGGTACGCGACGCCTTGATCACCTTCTGGCGGCAGATCGTCGAAACGCCACTGGTGGTGATGGCCACGGTCGGCTTGCTCAGCTGGTACGACCCATTACTGGGTCTGGTGCCGCTGCTATTGACCGGGGTCGGGCTGTGGCTGTTCATCGTGCAGACCGATCGGCTGGTCACGCTCGATCGCGCGGTGGCCGCCGCCTACGACCAGGTCAGCCAGGACCTGGCCGAAGGCATCGGTGGCGTGCGGGTCATCAAGGCGTTCGGCCTGGAAGACCAGCGTATCGAGCGGTTCGCCGCGCAGGTAGAGATGTTCACCGGCCATGCGCGCGCCGCGCTGGCCTACGCCAGCTCACGCATTCCGTTACCCCAGGCGGTGGTGGCGCTTGGGCATGTCTGGATACTGGTATACGGCGCTCACCGGGTGGCTGCCGGTGCACTGGGCATCGGTGAGCTGGTCACCTCCCTGCTGGTGGCTACCACGCTGGTGTTTCGGATCGAAGGCATCGGCCGGGTCATGCAGACCTTCGCCGATGCCCGCGCCAGTGCCGAGCGCATCTGGCAACTGCTGGACGAGCGCCCGGCGATCGTCGGCGGCCAGACCCTCCTGCCGCAAGGACCTCTGGGCCTGAAGCTGGCGCGGGTGCGTATCGCTGCGCCGGACGGTGGGCGTGACATCTTGCGCGACTGCTCACTGACATTGCAGCCCGGCGAAGTGGTGGCGCTGGTCGGCGCGACCGGTACCGGCAAGAGCCTGCTGGCCAGCCTGTTGCCGCGCCTGGCCGATGTGCAGGATGGCGCCGTGCAGGTCGGCAGTGACGCTGCGGGCTGGCACGATGTGCGCGACCTGGACCTCGCCGACCTGCGCCGGCGGGTACAGGTATTGCCTCAAGAGAGCTTCCTGTTCTCCGACAGCCTGGCCGCCAACCTGCGCCTCGCCGCGCCGCATGCCAGCGAGGCACAACTGCATGAAGGCCTGCGCCTGGCCGCGGCCGCGGATGTGCTGGAACGCCTGCCGCACGGTCTGGACACCCCCTTGGGCGATCGCGGCGTGACTCTCTCCGGCGGCCAGCGCCAGCGTCTGTGCCTGGCCCGGACAATGCTCGGCTCACCGGACATCCTTTGCCTCGACGATGCCACCAGTGCACTCGATGCCCTGGGTGAACGCCAGGTATTGGACAACATCCGCCACCTGCGCGGCGTGCCCGGACGTGGCCCGACCTTGTTGCTGATCACCAGCCGGCTATCGACCCTGCTGCTGGCCGACCGCGTGCTGATGCTCGAGGACGGCCGTATCAGCGCCAGCGGCAGCCATGCCTGTCTGAGCGCGAGCAATGCCCACTACCGCGACCTGCTGGGGATCGAGCATGGCTGAACCGCGCAACAAGACACCCAGCGACATCGAAATCGAGCAGCGCCTGGCGCGCCAGGCACTGGACCGTGGCATGTTCGACCGCCTGCTACCGCTGCTGCGGCCGATTCGCGGGCAGATCATGGCAGTGATCGGTATCGAACTGCTGCTGGTATTCACCGTATTCCTGCGGCCCTGGTTCGTGCGCGAGTTGCTCGACAACGGTCTGGTGCCCAGCGCCGATCACTGGTTGCTGGACGAGCGCCTGGTACTGTGGCTCGGGCTCGGGCTGGCGGCGAGCTGGCTGGGGCGCTTCGTGCTCGCCGGGGTCTCGCAGTTCATTGCCGGACGTGCGGCGATCCGCGTGCTCAACGCGCTGCGGGTAACCGTGTTCGCCCATGTCCAGGCGCTGTCGGTGAGCTATTTCGACCAGACTCGCGCCGGGCGCATCATTTCCCGCGCCGACCGCGATGTCGACGCCCTTGAGCCATTGCTGGTGCAGGGCCCACCGGAACTGCTCGGGGCCCTGCTCCGCTGCGGCCTGGCGGCAGTGTTGCTGTGGCGCATCGAGCCGAGCTTCTTCTACAGCCTGGCCGCTACGGTACCCCTGCTGGCGCTGGCCACTTGGCGCTTCAAGCGTGTCTCCCAGCGCAACTGGGCCAAGGTCGCCGAACAGCGCAGCCGCTTCACCGCGCACCTGGTCGAGAGCGTCAGCGGCGTGCGGCTGATTCAGCAATGTGGTCAGGAGCACACCAACCAGACCCGCTACCGGCAGCTGCTGGAAGATTTCAACCAGGCACTGATCCGCGGCAGCCTGCGCGCCGGCTGGTTCGCGCCGTTCACCGCACTGCTGAGCACGGCCGGCATGGCGCTGCTGCTGTTGGTGGGTGGCTACGGTCTGGCCGAAGGCAAGGTCAGCGTGGGCCAGGTGGCCGAGAGCCTGTTCTACGTGTTCCTGTTCCTGGGGCCTTTGCAGGAGCTGTCGGACCTGTTCGAACGCTATGCGACGGGCAGCGCCTCGGCGCAACGGATCTTCCTGCTGCTCGACACTCGCCCGCAGGTACTCGACCCACCGCTGCCACGCCCGCTGGCCAAGGCCCACGGCACGGTGGACTTCGAGCATGTCGGCTTCGCCTATACCCCGAACAGTCCCCGCCCGGTGATCGACGGGCTCGACCTGCACATCCCCGCGGGTGAAGTCCTCGCCATCGTCGGCCCCTCCGGGCATGGCAAGAGCACCTTGGTGCAATTGCTGACCCGTTTCTATGAAGTCCACAGTGGCGCGGTGAAGCTGGACGGCATCGACCTGCGCGAACTGGCCCAGCATGACCTGCGGCGCAATGTCGGCGTTGTCCTGCAGGACAACGTGCTGTTCAGCGGCAGCATTCTCGACAACCTGCGCCTGGCCGCGCCTGCCGCCGACGATGCGCGGCTGGTGGCCGCCGCCCGCGAGCTGGGTGCGGACGAGGTGCTTGAACGCTTGCCCCAGCGCTATCACACCGAGGTCGGCCCGCTGGGCTCGTACCTGAGCCACGGGCAGCGCCAGTTGGTGTGCCTGGTCCGCGCCTACCTGGCCGACCCTGCGGTGCTGGTACTCGACGAGGCCACCTCGGCGGTCGATGTGCATACCGAGAGGCGCATCCAGCAGGCTCTGCGTCGCCTGTGCCAGGGCCGCACGGCGATCATCATCGCCCATCGGCTGGCGACCATCCGCGATGCCGATCGGATCGCCGTGGTCAGGCATGGTCGGATCGTGGAGCAAGGACCACATGCGCGGCTGATTGGCCAGGGAGGCGCTTATGCCGCGTTGTACGACGCTTATCTGCGCAGTGCCGGGGAGGTCGTGGCGGATGGGGTCGAGGCCTGATCAGGGAGCGCATATGGACCTTAGGTACAGGTCGCTTGATGCGGTGGCGCCTTCGAGATCGAGCGCCGCCTGCGCGGCGCAAGGTCGTTCCTTTAGCACAGATTCCAACTCATTGACTTAGCGAGGTCCCCGTGGGAGCGGGCTTGCCCGCGAACACCGGCGAAGCCGGTGCCCTATTGCGCGGTGCTCGCTTCGCGGGCAAGCCCGCTCCCACGGGGTATGCGGCGTACCCACTGGCATCTTTTCTGCGCGACTGCGGAGCCAGCGTCGCGCGGGCGGCGCTCGCTCTTCAGGGCCCCATCACTTTCACGCCATACAGGCGGCGGCCATCACGCGGTTGCAGTCCATTCTCCCGGACTTACCCGCGGCAAACCCGATGCTGCTCCCCCAGCACCCGTTGCTGCCCGACTGCTGCCACAGCAGCAGTGCGCCCCGGCCCGGGCTCGCAAGCCCCCGCTGCACAGGCCTGCCGCCCTGTATGGCACAGCCGTTGCACCAGCCGTTCCATCCGCGCAACTCCCCTTTCAGGAGCCTCTCATGACCACCGAATTCTTCTGGCGCCTGCCCTTGGGCACCGATGGCCCACAGCTGTCCACCGACCGGCACAACCGTGGCAACCCCCAGCATCGCCCCGGCAACATCGCCCCCGGTCGCTTGCCCAATGGCGAAGCTGACGGCTTCACCTACATAGACTACATCGCCCAAGTGGCCAAGGCCGCCGAGCTGGCGGGCTTCGAGGGGGCACTGCTGCCTACCGGGCCAGAGCCGTGGATCGCCGCCGCGGCACTGGCGCGCGAGACCCGGCGCATTCGCTTCCTGATCGCGTTCCAGGCCACCTGGACCCTCCCCGCCTATGCCGCCCAACAGGCGGCGATCCTGCAAAACCTGAGCGGCGGAAGGCTGGACTGGAACATCATCACGGGCGGCAATCCGGCCAGCCAGCGCGCCAATGGCGACTTCCTCGAACATGACCTGCGCTACAAGCGTACCGGCGAGTTTCTCGACGTGATCCAGGGCCTGTGGGAGCAGGACAAATTCTCCTACGAAGGCGAGATCTACCGACTGGAACAGGGCAGCCTGCCACCGGGCCTGCAACATGAACGCAAACCGGGCGTGTACTTCTCCGGCTTTTCCGATGCCGCGCTGCAAGTGGCCGCGCGTCACGCCGATGTCTACCTCAACTGGGCCGAGCCGATCGACAAGCTCAAGCCGCACATCGAGCGGGTCAGGGAACTGGCGGACAAGCAGGGTCGCACGGTGCGCTTCGGTCTGCGGGTCGATCTGTTCGCCCGGGAAACCGAGGAGCAGGCCTGGCGCGAGCTGCGCCAACAGTTCGATCGCTTGGAGGGCAACGCCAGCGCCACGGCCAAGGGGTTCATCAGCGGCTCGGACTCGGTCGGTGGCGCACGCCAGGCCGCCTATCACCAGCACCTGCAGGGTTTCGACGAGCTGATCCTGGCCCGTAACCTGTGGGCCGGCTTCGCCAAGGCCAAGCCTGGACCGACCGTGGGGCTGGTAGGCAGCCACCAGAACATCGCCGAACGCCTGGCCGAATACCGCGATGCCGGCTTCAGTACCTTCATCCTGGCCGGCAACCCACATCTGGAAGAGGCCTTGCGTATCGGCCAGGAAGTGCTGCCGCTGGTGCAACAGGCCACAGTCGCTCCCTCTTTGCAGGCCAGCGCCTGAACCGAAACGGAGCATGAACATGAGCCTACCCCTCGACACTCTCTGGTATACCCGCTGTCCGGTACCGACCGGCCTGGGCATCGCTGTGCAACAAGGCTGGCTGCAGGACGATCTGGCCCGCCTGGGCACTCGGGTGCAGTCCTTGCGCGAGGCCGACGAGCAGGCGGTGCGTGAATCGCACTTCGATCACAGCCTGCTCAATTCAGTGCGCCACGGCGGCAGCATCCCGGCGATCTGGGCCCGCGCCCAAGGCCGAGCGACCCGCGTGATCGGCCTGTCGTGGGCCGACGAGACGCAACTGATCCTGACCCGTCCGGACAGTGGCATCCGCACCGTCAAGGACCTCAAAGGCCGTCGCTTCGGCCTGCCCGACTGGGCAGCGGTCCAGATCGATTTCACCCGCGCTCAGGCTCTGCGTGGCCTGGAAAATGCCCTGAAACTCGAAGGCCTGCGGGTAGGCGACGTGCAACTGATCGACTATCGCTACCAGGGCACCTTCAGCGATCGGCCAGTGCGCAATGTCGCTGGAACACCGGTATCCGGCACCCTGAGCGAAGGTCGCAACCTGGAGCTGACAGGCCTGCTGCGCGGCGAGGTCGACGCGATCTTTCTCAAGGGGGCCGGTGCCGTGCAACTGGCTCATGCCTTCGCCCTGCACACGGTCATCGACATTGGCAGCCATCCCGACCCGTTGATTCGCAGCAACAACGGCACCCCGCGCACCCTTGCGGTGGACGAGCATCTGCTGGCGCAGCATCCCGAGGTCGCCCGCGCCTTGCTCGCCTCGGTACTGCGTGCCGAACGCTGGGCAAAGCAACATCCGGAAGAGACCCGCCGCTACCTCGCCCGGGAAACCAACAGCAGTGAATACTGGGTCACTGTCGCCTATGGCGACGACGCCCACCTGCGCTTGGACACCCGCCTGGATGAACGGGCCATCGTTGCCCTGCAGGACTTCGTCGAGTTCCTCGAGCGGTGGCGCTTCATCCCAAGCAGCTTCGCTGTACGCGACTGGATCGACCGTCGTCCACTGGACCACCTGCTGGCCCCCACTCCCATGGACAGGAAGCCCGTAACCCCATGAGCAAGCCATTGGAAACACTCTGGTACACCCACAGCCCCGTGCCAACCGGCCTGGGTATCGCCGTGCAGTCGGGGCGCCTGGCCGAGGCCTTCGCCCCGTTTGGCACCAGTATCCAGTCGTTGCGCGAGTCCAGCGAACGAGAGGTACGTGAAGCCCACTACGATCATCACCTGCAGAACTCCGTGCGCCATGGCGGCAACATCCCGGCGATCTGGGCTTATGCCAGTGGCGTCGACACGCGTGTGCTGGGGCTGTCGTGGAGCGATGAAGTACAGCTGATCCTGACCACCGAAGAAAGCGCCGTGCGCAGTATTCGCGACCTGAGGAACCGCCGCTTCGGCCTGCCGAAGTGGGCCAACGTACAGATCGACTTCACCCGCGCCCAAGCCCTGCGCGGGCTGGAAAACGCCCTGAAACTCGAAGGCATGACCGTGGCCGATGTCGAACTGGTCGATTATCCCTACGGCGGGACCTACAGCGACGACGCCAAGCAGCACCTGTATGGCGCCGAGGTGAGCCTGGACACCAGCCGCTTCAGCCGACGCAACAACGAGCTGATCGGTCTGTTGCGCGGTGATATCGATGCGATCTTTCTCAAAGGCGCCCATGCGGTTCAACTGGCCCACGAGTTCGGTCTGCGCGTGGTGGTCGATACCGGCAGCCACCCCGACCCGCTGATCCGCAGCAATAACGGCACACCGCGCACCCTGACCGTCGATGGCCACCTGCTGGAACAGCACTTCGATGCCAGCCGCACGCTCGTCGATACCGTGCTGCGCACCGAGCAATGGGCCTGGGCCAACCCGGACGAGACCCGGCGCTTCCTCGCTCGGGAACTCAATACCAGCGAATACTGGGTAGCGGCGGCCTATGGCGAGGATGCGCACCGGCGTCTGCGCACGACCCTGGACAGCCGCTCGATCGACGCGCTGCAGGACTTCACCGAGTTTCTGTTTCGGTGGGGGTTCATTGCGCGCAGGTTCGAGGTGCGCGAGTGGATCGATTTCAGCGTGCTGGAAAGTGTGATCGGCTCGACCTCTCGCTTGGCGGTCTGATTGCACCCAGGGGCACCGAGTGCCCCTTTCCCAGCGCCCGGCGTCCAGCCGTCCCCCATACCAACGCTGTCGTGCTGCTCCATCAACACCTGCTGCCCCAGCAGCACCGCGCAAGCACTTCATTGCTGCACGGGCTGCAACACCTCTTCTAAACTCCGGTATTATCATTAAAAATCAATAAGTTATAGATATGGCACAGTCCCTGCTCTGTCTCTCCTCAACAACGCTTACAGACGGGGAGATTCACCATGTACCAACTCCATCCACTGACGCGCCAGATCAGCCTGGCGCTACTGGTCGCCAGCACCGGCAGCCAAGCCATCGCCGCCAGCGATGAAGACAAGAAGGACGCCGCGCTCGAAACCGTCACGGTCACTGCTCAGCATCGCGAGCAGACCTTGCAGGAAGTCCCGGTGGCTGTGTCGGCCATCAAGGGCACCAGCATCACTGCCGATGGGGTGCGGTCGATGGGCGACCTCACCACCTTCGTGCCCAACGCCGCCGCCAAGAATCCTGATGGCGATGGCCGTCCACGCTGGTACATCCGCGGGCTAGGGACTGGCGATACGGGCGCGGCAACCGTCTACCCGGTGGGGATCTACGCCGACGACGTCTACCTCAATGCGCCGATTGCCGGCGGCGGCCCGCTTTTCGACCTCGAACGCATCGAAATCCTGCGTGGACCGCAAGGCACGCTGTATGGCAAGAACACCACCGCCGGCGCAGTCAACGTGATCTCGAAGAAGCCGACATTCGACACCGACGGCTACGGCACGATCGGCTTTGGCAGCAAGAACGAGCGCATCGTCACCGGCGCAATCGGCAGCGCCCTGGTGGACGAGAAGCTGGCCGGGCGCGTGTCGCTGTATTCCGAGGAGCGCGACGGTTTCCAGAACAACGACTTCGACGGCAATACCTACGGCGACGTGAACAAAAAGGCTATCCGCCTGCAGTTCCTCGCCCAGCTCACCCCGGACCTTGACGCTCTGCTCAAGCTCCACAGCCGCCAGTTCAAGGGCGATGGCAGCAACGGCTCGCTACCGGTCGGACGCTACTACAACGTTGGCTACCAACGCCCTCAAGGCCGCGATATTTCGCTCAACGTCGACGAAGATTATCGCCTTGACCATGATGGCGCTTCGCTGACCTTCAACTGGTACCTGGGCGATTACACCCTGACCTCGATCAGCGCCTATGACTACATTCGCAACCGCTCGACCTCCGATGCCGACTACACGCCTTATGAGGTCAACGGCGCGGCGATCACCGACAACAGCTACCGCCAGTGGTCCCAAGAGCTGCGCCTGGCCTCGCCGGAGGACCGCCCCCTGCACTGGCTGCTGGGCGCCCATTACTTCCACGAGGACCTGGACAGTTCGGCCCAGCGCATCGTCATCCCGGGCCCGACGCCCAACGGTACCGGCTCGAATCAGGTCGGCACCACCGCATTGCGCGACATGGGCTTTGACCACCGCACCGACAGCTACGCCCTGTTCGGCAACCTGACCTACGACTTCACCGATGACTTCAGCGTCACCGGTGGCCTGCGCTGGACCCAAGAGAAAAAGGACATCGACCTGGATCTGGTGCAACTGACCCGCGCCACCGCCGACGGCCCCCTGATCCCGCTGGGCGGAGTCGGCACCAACGGCAATCGCCAGGAAGACAAGACCTGGGAAGCCTGGACCTACGACCTGACGCCCGAATACCGCATCAACGACAACCTCAGGGTGTTCTTCCGTTACGCCCACGGCTTCCGCTCCGGTGGCTTCAACACCGGGCTGTCGACCAGCCTGGCGCAGTTGACCACGGTCGATCCGGAAGAACTGGATGCCTATGAACTGGGGCTGAAGTCGGAGTGGTTCGAGCGCCGCCTGACCGTCAACGCCAACGTCTTCTACTACGACTATTCCGACATCCAGGTGAACCTGCTGACGGTCAACAACGGCGTGCTGACCACGGCACTGACCAACGGTGCCAAGGGCAAGGTCAAAGGCGCAGAACTCGAGATCGAGGGTCAGCCGACAGACCGCCTGCACTTGCGCGCGGCCGTGTCGTTCCTCGATACCGAGTACACCGACTTCAAGAACACCAACCCCACCACCGGCGCGGTCACCGGTGACTACAGCGGCAACAGCTTCGTGCGCTCGCCACGCCACGTGGTCTCCCTGGGTGCCGACTACACCATCCCGCTGCAGGTCGGCGGCAAACTGGTGGCCGGCGGCGACGTGAGTTTGCGCGACAAGGAATACTTCCTCGCCGACCGTCAAAGCAGCGCTGACCAGACCCTCAGCCAGCCTCACTACACCTTGGCCAACGCTCGCCTGACCTGGCTCAGCGCCGACGACAAGCTCAGCGTGACCGGCTTCGTCAACAACCTGACCGACCGCCGCTATCAGGTCCATGGCCGCCCCAACGGGACCGCGGGGCAGTACGTGATCACCTATGGCGACCCGCGCACGGTCGGCTTGAGTGTCACCAGCCGGTTCTAGCCAGCCCTATCAGACCCCTTCGTGGCAGCTCGCGCCTACAGATCCGACGCGCAATCTGTGGGAGCGAGCTGGCCCACGAACAGGCTGCACTGCCAATACAAACACCAGCAGGAACCCTTATGCCTCATCACTCTCTCCTGACCAGCGCCATCGCGCTGGCCATCGGCAGCCTTGCCGTGCCCACCCTGGCCGCCGAGTCCACCGACCCCCTCGACACCGTGGTGGTGATCGGCACCCACCGCAGTGATATCACCGCCCTGCAGAGCGCCGCACCTGTCGACGTACTGAGCGGCGAGAAGCTTCAGGAGACCGGTGCCGGCGACCTTTCCGCCGCGCTCACCGCACTATCCCCTTCGTTCAGCTTCCCGCAATCGCCCCAGGGTGCCTTCGCCGGCTCCATCGCTCAGGGCGCCTCGCTGCGCGGCCTGGCCTCCGACCAGGTGCTGGTACTGGTCAACGGCAAACGTCGACATACCAGCGCCAACGTCACCCGCCAAGGCCTGGTGAATGCCCGCGGTGCTGCAGCGGTCGACCTCAGCCTGATCCCGCTCGCGGCCATCGAACGGGTGGAAATCCTGCGCGACGGCGCCGCCGCCCAATACGGCTCGGATGCCATTGCGGGGGTGATCAACATCGTACTCAAGGAGCGTGATGACGGTGGCAACGCCGGCTACCGTTTCGCCGGCTACGACAAAGGCGACGGTCTGCAACGCAAGCTCAGCGGCTGGAAAGGCTTTGCCTTGCCAAACGATGGCTTCCTCACCCTGGCCTTCGATGCCGGCAGCCAGGACCCGGCCAGCGATACCCGCGATGACAACCGAATCTTCTATCCAGGGTCGACTGGCATTGACACCCCGCGCGAACAGAACAACCGTTACCGCAACTGGCGATGGGGCTCGGGCAACGTCTCGGACCAGTACAACTTCACCGCCAACGCCGAGACGGGCCTGAGCGAGGGCCTGAGCGCGTACGGCTTCGCCACCTATGCGCACAAGAACACGGATGCAGAGAACTTCTTCGACCCACCCACCACTCTGCGCAACAACTACGGCGGCGTGGCCGTGACGCGCTATCCCGATGGCCGTCTGCCGGTCACCCGCTATGGGCTGGAGGACTTCGCCGTTACCGGTGGCTTGCGTTACGAGGACCAAGCCCTGGGCCATTTCGACCTGGCACTGAACTACGGCAACAACCGTGTGGATTCCACCGATCGCGACGCCATCAATCCCAGCTGGGGCAGCGCCAGCCCCTCGACCCTCTACACCGGACGGCGCGAGGCCGATCAGACCAACCTGACCCTGGACTGGACACGGGATTTCGCCGATGGCTGGCTGTTCAAGCCGCTGACCGTCTCCGCAGGGCTTGCCTGGCGCCAGGAAAATTACGACCTCAGCGAAGGTGACGCGGCCGGCTGGGCCAACGGGCCGCTGTTCAACACCGTCGATCCTGTCACCGGGCGGCGTACCCCTGGCTACTATTCGGGCATAACCCAGGTCGATGCCGTGTCGCTGGATCGCCGTGTGATCGGTGCCTATTTCGATATCGAAGCCCAGGTCACCGAGAAATTCCAGGCCGGTGTAGCCGTGCGCAGCGAGCACTATTCGGATTTTGGCGACACGACCAACGGCAAGCTGTCGCTGCGCTATGACTTCACTCCCGAAATCGCCGCGCGGGCCAGCGCCAGCACCGGCTACCGCGCGCCATCGTTGGTGCAGAGCGGGTTGTCGTCGTTCAGTGTGCAGGTGGTCGAACAACCACCGGGCAGCGGCAACTGGGTCGAAGTACAGCAACGCACCCTGCGCGCCGACAGTCCGGAAGCCGCGCTGCTCGGTGGCAAGGCGCTCAAGCCCGAAGAGTCGACCAACGTCTCGCTGGGCCTGGTCTGGCGCCCGCTGCCCAATGCCTCGCTGACCCTCGACGCCTACCGCATCGATATCGACAACCGCATCACTTTGTCGGATCAACTGCCTTCGTCGGTGGTCACGCCGATTTTCGCCGGAACGCCTTACGCCAACATCCAGAGCGCCGCGTTCTATACCAATATCGCCGACACCCGTACCGATGGCGTGGAACTGGCCGGCCATTATCAGCTCGACCTGGGCCACTGGGGGCGCCTGGATTTCAACGGCGGCTATGCGCGCAACAACACCCGCATCACAGGCCTGGACGACGTCGGGGGGATCCCAGGAAACCAGATCATCGGCCGCAATACCCAAGGTCTGATCGAGGACGGTACACCCAAGGACAAGTTGATTCTGAGCGCCAACTGGCTGCATGACGGCTGGAGCGTCACCTTGGCCCAACGCCGCTATGGCCAATGGCAGAGCCGCAACGCTGCCAATCCGGCACTGGATCAAACCTTCAGCCCGCAATGGGTGACCGACCTGGATGTCTCGTACCGCTTCGACCTGGGCCTGACCCTGTCGGCGGGTGCGATCAACCTGTTCGACAGCCATCCTGACAAGCTTGAAGGGGCTCAGTTGTATGGGGTACCGAAATATTCGGTCACCAGTCCCGAGGGAGCGCAGGGCGCGTTCTATTACACCAGCGTCGGTTATGATTTCTGATCCTCGATCGGGGTGAAGTCTTCGCGGGCAAGTCGTATTGGCGAACCGCCGCCCCACATGGCCTTGCATACCGCAAGGCTGCGATCGACTCGGACTCTGTGGGCGCGGTGTCGCCGATACGACTCGCCCGCAATGAGATTTCTCGCCCCAGCTTGCTGACCGCCTGCTGCTACAGCAGCACCTCACTGCTGCCCCAGCATCACTCCCCGCCTGCCGCTCCCATAAAACCCGCCCCAGGCGCCCTGGCACAGCTCTTGCGATAGGCCTCTCATCTCTCGCTTTCCAAGGCCTGCCATGCGCTTGCTCTCGCCTCTCTCCTGGCTGATATCCCCCTTGGCCCTGCTCACACTCTGGGCCTTGGTGGCCAAGGCTGGGCTGTTTCCCGTCAACCTGCTGGTGCCGCCACTGGAGGTCTGGCATAGCTTTGCCGAACTGCTGGCCACCGGCGAGCTGCAGGAGCACCTGAGCGGCAGCCTCTCGCGCCTGGCCCTGGGCTTTGCCGGCGGGTCGCTGGCGGGCCTGGCGTTCGGCACCGCGCTGGCATTGTCAAAAACGCTGGAGGCCTATTGCGCGCCGCTGTTCCACACCCTACGGCAAATCCCCAGCATCGCGCTGATTCCGATGTTCGTTCTGCTGTTCGGCGTCGATGAGACCTTCAAGGTCGTGATCGTTGCCAAAACCGCATTCTTTCCCGTGGCTTTGGCCACGTGTGAAGGGGTTCGCGCCATCCCGCGCAGCCACTTCGAGGTAGCGGCCGTGTACCGCCTGCGCTGGACCACGCTGGTCGGGCGCATCGCCCTTCCCGCCGCAGTACCGGCGATCGTGACCGGCGTACGCGTGGCCCTGACCCGCGCGTGGGTGGTGCTGGTGGCCTGTGAACTGCTGGCCGCCGACAGCGGTCTGGGGCAAATGATCGAAATGGCTCGGCAAATGCTGCGTATCGATGTGGTGATGGTCGGGGTCGTGGTCACCGGTGTGATCGGTTTTACCCTGGATTTTGGCCTGCGGCGCCTCGAGCGTCGCTTGTCCAACTGGCAAAGCCGCTGAGGAGGCGTTGATGAAAGTAAGGGATATGCGAGGCCTGGTGCTGCCATTGCTGATGGTCGGCGCATGGGAATACGCCTCGCGCCAGGGCGCCGCGGGTGCCTATGCCTTCGTGCCATTGGCGCAGGTGGCCTCGGCGATGGCCGAGCTGCTGGGCAGCGGCGAGTTACTGATCAACCTGTGGGCGAGTCTGACGCGCACCTGCACAGGCCTTGGCGTAGGCATCGTTGGCGGAATCGGCCTGGGCGCCTTGATGGCCCTGTGCGGACCTGCCAATCGCCTGATCGCACCGTTGTTCCACGCCCTGCGCCAAGTGCCGATGCTGGGCTGGATCCCACTGATCGCTCTGTGGCTTGGCAACGGAGAAAGCGCCAAGCTACTCATCGTCAGCCTGGCGGCCTTGTATCCAATGGTGCTCAATACCTTCGAGAGCCGGCGCCAGGTCGAGGGCCAACATCGCGAAGCGGCGCAGGTGCTGATGCTCAGCCGCTGGCAGCAGTTGCGCCTGATCCTGCTGCCCGCAGCCGTGCCGGGCATCGCCGCCGGCGTGTTGCAAGCACTGGCGTTCGCCTGGGTAACCTCGGTAGGCAGCGAGCTGTTCCTGTCCTCTGGCGCCGGCCTTGGCAGCCTGATGATGAACGCCGAGGCGGCTGCCCGTATGGAGATCATCATCGTCTGCGTGCTGTGCATAGGCCTGAGTGGCTACCTGATGTCCTGGCTGTGCACCCTCCTCTCCCGTCGCCTGCTGCGCTGGCGCCCGAACCGTTGAAGGTCCCGACATGAATGCCATTGCCCATCCTCTTCATCCGAGCGTCGACACCGGCGCCCTGACCATCTGCGGTCTGAGCAAAACTTATGCGCTCAAGGGCAGGCCGGTAAAAGTGCTCAAGGATATCGATCTGAACATACGGCCCGGTGAGTTCGTCAGCATCCTTGGCGCCAGTGGCTGTGGCAAGTCCACGCTGCTGCGACTTATTGTCGGCCTTGACCAGGACTATCAGGGACAGATTCTTCTGGACCAGCAACCCGTGCGCGGACCGGGCCTGGAGCGCGGTATCGTGTTCCAGGACCACCGCCTATTCCCCTGGATGACCTTGCAGCAGAATATCGCCCTGGCCCTGAAGAACCATGTCATGCCAGCCGCGCAGAAAGACCGTCTGGTGGCCGAACACATCGACCTGGTGGGACTGCGCGGCTTCGAGCTCGCCTACCCTCATCAGCTTTCGGGAGGCATGGCGCAGCGTGCAGCGATCGCCCGGGCGCTGGTGAACAAACCCAAGGTGCTATTGCTCGACGAGCCGCTCGGCGCCCTCGACGCGCTCACCCGGGTGAGACTCCAGCAAGAGCTGCAACGCATCTGGATCCAGGAGCGTTGCACCGTGATCATGGTCACCCATGATATCGATGAGGCGCTGTACCTGGGTGACCGCGTCATCGTCATGGATGCGAATCCGGGGACGATCCGCGAGGACCTGCCTATCGACTTGCCCCATCCGCGTGAACGCGACAGTGCGTTGCTCCAGGGTTACAAGCAACGCTTGCTGGGCGAACTGGTCGGACATTGAGCCTCGCCACCTATCAGGCGCTTCCGGGCCTGGCGGCCGGCACGTCCCGGAATGAGGCCTGGGCCTTCAGACCTGGGTGAAATACGGGTGTGTGCCGCTTGCATGGGCAGGGTCCATACGCAGTGACCCGTCGTGCGTTTTCGTGAAAATCACGCGACCCGTTTCAGCGATTCCGGCTGGAACGAAAAAAGGGCCCGAAGGCCCTTTTTTCAATGATTTACAGACCTCCTGGGAGCTCTGTAGATCTTTATCTGGAGCGGGAAACGAGACTAGAACCAAGTCTCCAACCTTTTGATTTGAAAGGCTTTTCCGCAATCACTGCCTTGGCAGCGGACGCAATTATGGACTTGTTTGATGAGCCAGACAACCCCTACCCGCAATTTTTCTTTTGAGCCGGCTGGAGGCCGTTGACTAGCCTTACTGCGCACCCTTCGCCGGCTCGGTGGGGCCTGAGAACATATTCTTCCATTGGTGGTGCATCCCATTATCAAGTGGGGGTATTGTGCAATCAACCGCCCAACCTCTCGCGGCGGTAGAACGTCCCGGCCGTCTGGCAGCACAAGCGATCGGGATCACCTGGCGGGACTAACGCCCACCAAGGAGCGTCAAAGAGGACTCTTCGAAGACAGAATCGCATGCGCCCCACCTGAGGGATTACTGCGGTCCATCCAAGAGGAGTAGAGCAAGCACGGAGGCTGTTGTATGCGGATACGTCATCTGCGCTACTTTCTGGTCGTCGCCGAAGAACTGAGCTTCTCGCGGGCTGCAGCCAGAGTTCATATCGAGCCCTCCCCCCTGTCGCGGGCCATCAGAGAGTTGGAGTCGGGGTTGGGGGTCAGCTTATTCCAACGCACGAAGGCAGGTATGCACCTGACCTGGGCCGGTGAAGTCTTCCGGGATGAAGCACGACGCATACTCAGCCTGGTGGAAGACGCGCAAAGTCGTGTCCGTGCGGCGGAGAAAGGCTACCGCGGCCGGCTGCGCATCGGTTTGACAGACAGCCTTGCTCAGCCCTACCTGACCAAACTGTTGGCGCGCTGCCGAGAGGAAGAGCCCCTCACCGAGGTAAAAATCGTTGAAATGACCGTCAGCGAGATGGTCAAGGCATTGGTGCACGACCAGATCGATGCGGGCTTCACTGTCCATACCGAGCTCAGCGCAGGGCTGGTCAAGGAAGTCGTCTGGACCGATCGCCCCATCATTGCCATCCCGCGAAACCACCCTCTTCTCTCCTTGGAGAAAATCCCTCTCCAGGAGGTGGCTCGGCACACGCTGATTCTGTGCCATCCAGAGCTGTGCTCAGGGGGATACGACGTGATTCACCGCTGGTTCTACGAAGCGACCTTGCCGTTTCCCTCGAATGCCGAATACGTTTCTGGGCACGAACCCATGGTGATGTTGGTCGCTGCCGGCTACGGTATCGGCATTGGCCTGGCCTCGCAAATCACGCTGTACAATCACCCAGATGTGATCATCCGCCCTGTCACGGACGATGTACCGAGCACAGCGACGTTCATCACGCTACTCGATCAGCCACGGCCTGAGGCCCTCAGCCGCTTCATCGACCGCGCCCGGCAAATTGGTGAGGTGACCATCGGCTGATGGGGGGGGGCTCACAGACTCCGATCCGGCCCAGAGCTGGCGCGTCAAGATCTTTTTTCCGTCGCTGGTCGGACCTTTAAGGTCACCCCATCACGGACCCCGTGCCATTTCACGCGCTGCAGCGCAGCGGATGTCCGCCGAATCAGCCCCAGAAATAGATGACAGCCACCGGCATCGCCCACCAACCTTTTTGGTCACTGCCGTGACCCAGAAGTGCGGATTCGCCGCCTCATCCTTTGCGCAGTAGAACGCTGTGCCTTTTCGATCTTGATTACCCTCGACGCCCTATCAATAGTGCCCGCCTTGCGAATCGGCTGGACGGCGGATGCCAAAAAGCAGTGCGAAGTTAGAGCGGCCAAGGGCCGTTCTTGTAAATCAGGTGGTCAGCACGATCCGATTGTTTGATGCGCCAATGGAGTGACGCCTTTCTACTGCATGTCACCCCTTACGAGTGCTACCAAGCATAAAGGAGTGACCACGATGTCCACTGAGCAAACCGCGACTGCCGAGCATCGCATCCTGCGCCGCGCCGAAGTGGAAGCCAAGACCGGCTTCAAGCGCGCCCACATCTACAACCTGATGAAGGAAGGCAAGTTCCCCAGGGCCTTGCGCCTGGGGATTCGCGCCGTCGGCTGGGACTCCGCCGAAATCGACAGCTGGATCACCGAACGCCTCAAAGAGCGCGTTGACACGGCTCCACCACGGACAGGGAGCGGGTCATGCACGTGATCGCCATCATTTCGACCAAAGGCGGGGTCGGTAAGACGACCGTTGCCGCCAACCTGGGCGGCTTTATCGCCGACGCCGGTCGGCGGGTCCTGCTGATCGACCTCGACGTCCAGCCGACGCTTTCGTCCTACTACGCACTCACCCAGCGCGCCGCCGGCGGCATCTACGAGCTGCTGGCATTCAATGAACAGTCGCTGCCGCAGTTGGTCTCCCAGACCTCCGTGCACAACCTGGACGTGGTGCTGTCCAACGACCAGCACCAGCAGTTGGGCACGCTGTTGCTCCATGCGGCCGATGGGCGCTTGCGGCTGCGCAACCTGCTGCCGCTGTTCCAGCCGCATTACGACCTGGTGCTGATCGATACGCAGGGCGCCCGCAGCGTCATGCTGGAGATGGCCCTGCTCGCCGCCGACCTGGCCGTCTCGCCGATCACCCCGGAGATTCTGGCGGCGCGGGAACTGCAGCGTGGCACGCTGCAGCTTATCGATGCCATCGCTCCGTACCGCTATCTGGGCATCCAACCGCCGCCCCTGCATCTGCTACTCAATCGCGTGCCTGCCGTCTCGTCGAACGCCAGGTTGGTGCAGCAGACGCTGCGGCTGATCTTTCGTGAGCACCGCGAGGTGCGGATACTCGGCAGCGAACTGCCCGCGATCGAAGCCTTCCCGCGGGCGGCAACCGCGGGCCAACCCGTGCACCGGGCTGAATACCGACGCCCGAGCGGGCGCCAGGCACCGGCGGCGCTGGAGATCATGCGCGCCCTGGCCAGTGAGCTGCTGCCCCAGTGGCAAGAGCAGTTTGCCAGCGTGATCGGTCGCGTCGGCAGGAGGCCGTCACATGTCGAGCACCTCTGAGCACTGCCGTGATCATCCACGGTTCCTGGCGCTGATCGAGTTCGCCTTGCGTGAAGGCTGGCGCGTCCGCCGCACACCGGCAGGACAGCTAAAGCTGGTGAAGCCAGACCTGCCGCCGATCTTCACGCGCTCACTGGTGAGCGACGACCGGGCAAGCCTGAGCACGTAGGGAGGCCGTCATGGCGACTGTCACGCCTGAGGAAATGGCCGGCCAATTGCTGGCCGAGGGGTTTGCCCGCTCCGGCCCTGCCGCACAGGTGTTAAGCGACCCGCTGACCGACACGCCGATGGTGGTCACGCTCGATGACCTTCGCCCCTATGAGCTTGATCCACGCCTGACGCGCAATGCGCTCTACGACGAAATCAAAACCTCCATCCGTGAGCGGGGTTTGGATGCCCCGCCACCGATTACCCGGCGGCCCGGTGCCGAGCACTTCATCATTCGCAACGGCGGCAACACCCGCCTGGCGATCCTGCGCGAGCTGTGGTCAGAGACCAAGGATGAACGCTTCTTCCGCATTGCCTGCCTGTTCCGGCCATGGCCGGAGCGCGGCGAGATCGTCGCCCTGACCGGGCACTTGGCGGAGAACGAATTACACGGCAGCCTGACGTTCATCGAGCGGGCCCTCGGCGTTGAAAAAGCCCGCGAGCTCTACGAGCAGGAAAGCGGCAAGTCGCTGTCGCAGTCGGAGCTCGCCCGCCGCCTCAGCGCCGACGGCTATCCCATCCAGCAGTCGCACATCAGCCGCATGCAAGACACCGTGCGCTACCTGCTGCCCACCATCCCCAACGTGCTGTACAACGGCTTGGGCAGGCATCAAGTCGAACGCTTGGCGGTGTTGCGCAAAGCCTGCGAGCTCACCTGGGAAAAATATGCGAGCGGCAAGGCGTTGGCCGTCGATTTCGAGACGTTCTTTCACGACGTCCTCACCCTTTTTGATGTTCAGCCCGACTGTTTTGCCGTTGGCCGCGTCCAAGACGAACTGATCGGCCAGATGTCGCAGCTGCTCGATATCGACTACAACGTGCTGGAACTGGACGTCGACAGCGCCGAGCACCGCCAGCGGGCGGTAACCAGTCCACCCCAGCTGCCGGTTGAAACCGCAACCGTCGCTCAACCTGGACGTGCAGCCACTCCATCGCCGGATGTATCTCAGAACAGGGATGCTGCCGTAGGTATTTCCGGAGCTGCGCCGAACAAAGACACCGATTCACCACCACCGTCAGTACAGAAACCAGTACCAGGCGCTTCTTCCGGTGATCATGATCCAGACGCGCGCCTGCAGGGCCATATTGTCTCCCCCGCCGACGACACCGAGCGCCTGCAAGGCATCCAACACATGCTCGCCGAGCACACCGGCGATCCGCTGCCGGCCTTCGCGGACAGGGTACTGCAGGCCATTCCGGTGCAAGCCGGCGGGCTGTTCCCGATCAGCGACGTCTGGTACATCGAGCCAGGACTGGATGCGCCCGATCGACTGCGCATCCACATCGCCCAACTCGCCCAGGAGATCGCCGAGCAAGCCGAGCTGATCGACTGCATCGAAGCAATCGAGACCGGCATAGGCTTCACCTGCAGTGCACCCCAGGCGGACGTGTCGCCACCGGCCTTCGGTCAGGTCGTGTTGGCGTTTTTACGCACCTTGAGTCTGCCCCACACCATGGTCCCCGATCAGGATGATCGGCACCTGGAGGGCCACCTGGGGGCACTGTTGTTGGGAGGCGGTGGCAGCGACGCAGGCACCCTTCCCCGTCTCAGCGATAACGGCTTGGTCAAGTTGTTCCGTCTGATCCGGCTGGCACGCCGGCTGTTGGATCTGGAGGCCAATCCAGATGAGGCCAACCCCTGAAACAGGCCGGAGGGAACCATGTCGGCACCTCATCCGCTTAATCAAGCCGTGGTTGCACAGGCGCTGCACGACCTGCGCAACGGCCAACTTCGCCGCTGCCAGTCGATGGGTTTCAGCGAGCGAGAACTGGATGTACTCAAGCAACCGGCGCTGGTGAGCCTGCTGGCCAATGCCCAGGTGCCCTGGTGCTCCGTGACGGTCAATACGGCCGTCCTCTGGCGCCTGGTCAGCCAGATGCATGACATCGAGCAGGAGATCGCCACGATCGATCGCATGCTGCGCCTGGGGGCCAGTACCGAGATGGTCAGCAAGTTCTACGGGCTGACGCATCAGGAGGTCGCCCTGCGCCGCGACATCATTTGCCTGCCCAAGCGCAGGGGACGGCATCCGGTGCTGAGTGAAGAGCAGGAGATGGCCCTGTGGAAACAGTGGAAGGCCGGCATCACCGAGCGCGGCATCGCACTGGATAACGACAGCACGATGCTGGAACTGACGATGGATCTGGCCGAAGCCCTCGCCTTGCCCATGTCGGTGATCTGGGCGGCCATCGCAAGCTGGATCGACCAAGGCCTGGTGTAGAGCCATGGTCGCGCAGGCAGGCCCCGCCGCGCTTTCAACGCTGCTCGATGACGCCCTGCGGCAGTTGCCGCCCAGACGGGAGCCCGCGCCCACCAGCGATGGCTTTCTCTACAGCGGCAATCGCCATGAAAGCGTGCCCCGGGCGCTGTTTCTCGACACTCGGCTGACCCCGCTGGAGCGCAATGCCTGGCAAATCATCCGGCTCATGCTCAACGCCGATGGCGTCACGGCGTTCCCCACTTACGACCAGCTGCGTCCCTACCTGGCCTCGACGCCCTGCGCGCAGCAGGCGTCGTACGAAACCGTGGCGCGGGCGCTTACCCTGCTGCGCCTGACACGCTGGCTGAGCCTCGTGCGCCGCCGGCGCGATCCCAAGACCGGACACATCAAGGGCAACCTGTACGTCCTGCACGACGAGCCCCTCACGCCCTTCGAAGCCATGCAACTCGATCCCGAGTATCTGGGGCTGGTGAGCCATGCGCTGGAGCATGCCAGCAAGGCGGTGCAGCGGGTGGGCTACCGCACCCTCCAGGACATCAGCGAAGACCCGTTGCTCAGCGGCCGCGTGTTGCCGACGCGGCTGCAGGTGCTGGTGCAACGCATGGCCCAGGGCGGCGTCAGCCCTGGGGGAATTTATCCACAAGCGCACTCCCTCCACAAATCCGAAGAGGGTGAAAACGCCCTTCTTCGGAATGGCGAACCGCCGTCTTCGGATGCCGAAGCAGGTACGAACGCCAGTAAAACCGGCCCTCTTCGGAATCCGAAGCGGGACCGTACTAGTACTCGTATAGATAAATCCGTACGTACGGTACCGCGTGCGCGAGAACACCCGCATCTGCGCCTTCCTGAGCGCTTTCTGGCGCTACGCGAAGAGCAGCAGGCCGGTGCGCTGGTGGCCCTGCAGCAAGTGCAGGTTGAACAGCGACAAGCCGTGCTCGATGAATGGGCCGCGCGCTGTCGCAGCAACGAGGTGCGCAAACCGGCCGGCTACCTGTTCGGCATCATCCAGGCAGCCATTCGCGGTGAGTTCAACGCCTGGGCCGGACAGGACAAGAGCAAGGCCACCGCCGATCCGCCCCCCGAGGTGGTGCATACGCACCTCGCCCAGCTGCATGCCTTGTTGCACCCCAAGTGACGGCCGAGTAACCCTCCCTGGCTCTCTCTGGAGCTATCCCCCGGGGATAGTTGCAACACACAGCCTCCCGGAGGTGAACCACCACCCTGCTCTGCACCAGCGACACCCGTCTGCCGACTGGATCTCCCTGGAACTATCCCCTGGGGATAGTTGCAACACGCAGCCTTCCGCCCAGCAAAGCCGGCAGCCCTCGGCTGCGCTTTGTTGACTGACCGCCTTCCGTGCGCTGCTCAAGCTAGCGACTCGTTCCTCTCACGCGAGTCGTCCCCATGGCCACCGACACCTCCTTGCAACTGAATCTCGGATCGCTGCGCAGTGCCATGTCGCTGACGCTGCACACCCATCACGCCTCGCGCATCTGGCACGGCCGCGCAGCCAGCGAGGGCAAGCCCGGCATCGTCGGCTTGAACGGTTTCATCGCCATCGCCAACAAGATCAAGCGCGGCGCCGAGCAGGACGACCCCTACTCGGACTGGTGGATGCTGAGGCTCGAGGAAAAGCTGACGCAGACCAAGGACAGCCTGCAGGCCTTGCGTGAGCAGGTCGATCAGGCCCTGGCCGACATACCGCCAGCGCTGTCGCTGGGCGAGAACATGAACGTGCAGCCGGTGAAGCTGCCACTGTTCGTCAACGCGCAGCTCGGCTTCCTCGCCGTGTACCTGCTGGCCGACTACGACGACCTGGCGCGCAAGCTGATCCTCGCCCACCACACCGCGCTGATTGATCGCAGCACGCTTGAACGCTGGCTCAACGAAGGGGCGCACGCCCTGCGCAGTCTGTTCTCGCTGGCCCAGCAGTACCGCTACTCGGGCTGCACGCGGGACGACTTCGCGGCCAAGAATGCCGCCGCCCGAGCTGCCCTGGAGAAGCTCGGGGAACTGCCGCAGGAGGTACTCGAAGGCACGCTGCGCTCGCGCTATGCCCCGCCGATCATCCGGCGCTCGGCGCTGGCCGCCTCGGTACCGCAGGATGTCGCGGATGCCAGTGACGACAACGTTTTGGCTGAGCCCGACGACATCACCCTGGCAGCCGCCGGCGATAACGCGGAGGCCTCAGCATGAACTCGACGCCGAGTACTGCGGCAGCCCGCCGCTTTTACCCACTGGAACAGGCTGACTTCCTCAAGCTGGAACAGGCCGCCTCTCTAAAAGGCCTTTTACAGCCTTTTAAAGGTAAGGGGGCACTTACCCAGTGGGCCAGCCAGTGCCACAGGCTGCGCGATGAGCTGATCGAGCTGGCGCAGCGGCGCGTCCTGGCGCAGGCAAATGCCTATCCCTTCCGCCTGCTACCGGTGGAGCTGGCCCAGCAGACCACGGGCGCCGGCACGACCTTTCTGCGCTGGCGCAAGCCGGATCGCTCGGCCATGGGCGTGGCGCTGTGGCAGGGGCTGATCGGAAGCGCCGCCACGCCCGAAGCCCTGACCGATGACCTTTATGCGATGGAGGTGCAGCGCATCGCCATCAACATGCAGATCAGCCTGCTGCACACCCTCGGTCGTCAGGCCCAGGAATGCGCCGCCAAGGTGGCCCAGGCGCATGCCGTCTACCTACGCCGGCGTGGCGATCCCCCCGCCCTGGGTCCACCGCACTAAAACACAACCTGAACTGACTCCCTGCGGCATCACGCCACTTCCCCTTCGAGGACTGACAGCATGAGCACTTACTTTTTCGCCGAAGGCAACATCGGCTCGGCACCGGAATTCCACGAGTACCCGAACGGCAACGAAGAGCCGCGCCGGGTGTTGCGCCTCAACGTGTATTTCGACAATCCGGTACCGGTGAAGGATGGCTACGAAGATCGCGGCGGCTTCTGGCGGCCGGTCGACTGGTGGCATCGGGACGCCGAACACTGGGCCACGCTGTTCAAGAAAGGCATGCGCGTCGTGGTGCTCGGCCGCGAGGAACGCGACGACTGGACGGACGAGGACAACAATCCGCGCACCACGTATCGAATCAATGCACGAGGTGTCGGCATCATGCCCTACCGTATCGAGGCCCTGACGCTCAGCCCGAAGCCGGGCAGCAGTCCTGATCCGGAACCCGTCGGCGAATAGCGCCGTGGCCTTCCATGGAGCTATCCCCAGGGGATAACTCCATGGAGTTCCACTGAGTTCCAGAGCACCCAACGTGAGCGAAACGGTCACACAGGGCCTGGAAGCCGTGATAGCTCACCTCCGAATCGGCATACTGTTGTGCACCTGCCCTTTTCGGAGCTTGCACATGGTCGGCCAGAGAACCCGCTATTCCCTCGCTCAATTCCTCGCACTGCAGGAAGTCTCGGTATTGATCGTGCTGCTGCGCAAATACGGCGTGCACAATCACTCCCTGTACCCAGGTCAGTTGCTCATCGGGCTGGAGCAGACCCTGGTGGGACTCGACGACAGCGTTGTTCTGCTGATCCTGAAGGAAGTCGTCGGCACGCAGAGCAACCTGCGCGCGGCCGTCACGCCGAAGACCCGATTCGACGAGCGTATGCATGACCTCACCCAATGCCTTCTCCTGGATGGCTATATCGTCCAGGACAAGCGATTGCTGCAGACGGATCCATCGATCACCGATGCGCCCCCAGTGGATGACGACCTGATCATTGCCCTGCGCAATTCAGGCGCGCCCACGCGTGAAGCCATAATCGCCAAGATCAACGACTCGGCCGAGGCGTTCCGTGCCTCACCGCCCGACTACAACGCTGCGCTGACCAACGCCCGGATCGCCCTGGAAACGCTGGCGGTTGATGTAGCCGCGGATGTCGCCTCCCAGCAAGCATCAAACGCCAGCTACAACCCAGCGAAATGGGGTGAGGTGATCGCCTTCCTGCGTAACAGCGGAGAGATCACCGTGGAAGAAGAGAAAGGCCTGGCCGGTGTGTTCGGCTTCCTCAGCCCAGGTGCCCATCGGCCCATCGGCATTCCACAGAGCCAGATGACTCGGCTCGGGCGCTCCCTCGCCCTCAACCTGTGCTGGTTCCTGCTGCACAACCGGCTGGCCCGGCGAACGACCTGAGACGTTCGGCCGTCAGGCCACCGCCCGTTGCGCCTGGTCGCACGCCCTGGCGTGCCAGACCGCATAGAGCGTCTCCACGGGCACTTCCCCGGACTCGTAGGCGTAGAATTTCGCCGTCACCCTGCGCGGCTGCTTGAGCCAGCACGTCGACTCCTCCTCGGACTTCCAGCACCGGTAGGTCAGAGCACGCTTGATGAAACGCTCCCCGATGTCGTCCTCGATATCCTTGTGGTTCGACATCAGGTGCATACCGTGGGGACAGGGAAAGGCCACCGCGGCCAATCCGTTGTCCCTGGCGATGCCGATGGGGACGTCGAAGTAGGCGTCCACGATGGACGACACCGCGTGCGAAGCGAGGAACCCGCCCACCGGGTTGATCGCACGGATGACCAGCGTGTCCCTGTCCACATCCAATGCCGGAATCCGCTCGAAATAGAGCAGCGCCATTCCCGCCAGGCGCTTCTCGCCAGGGGCGAACACCAGCAGGTGCGCATGCCTCGCCTCCAGCCACATGTCGGTGTTGGCGCGGGTACAGAGGCAAGCGGCCTCCTTGGCGAAGAAAGCCGCCGGCGCCTTGGAGACGATGGCCTGCAGCTGGGTATACACACCTTCCACGCCTTGCGGCGTGAAGCGATCCTTCTGCCGTGCGGCCCAGCGCCTATACACCCTCAGCACCACCTGACGCGCTGTCGCCAGGGCCTGGCGCAGGTCATCCTTCGCCGTGGCGAAGCCGACACTGTCGCGCGTCGCCAGCCGGGACGCCAGAGTACCTGCTGCAGCATCGTCCAGGCCTTCGACGAAACCGGCCTCGAGCGCGTCCAGCGCATCCGTCAGTTGAACGTCGAACAGGGTATGCAGGGACTCGACCTGCCGATAGGCGAGCGAACCGGCTTCGGCCAGCGCCGCGATGGCCTCGTTACCCGGATCCAGCCAGGCGCGCACGTTCGAGTCCGCCCCGGCAATGGCCAGCAGCAGCCCGAGGTGCGACCTCAACGACCAGACATCGGCGGCGGCATCCTGCAGCGGCTTCGCGCCGAGGGGCCGGAAGACCGCGTGCATGTCCTGCCGGTGCTCCGCGACGAAGCGCGCGGCGAACAGCAGAGCCTCCGACAATGCGCGCAGATCTCGCGGCTCCATCAAGCCGTCCAGCCGCAATTCGGCCCGCAGCCACTGCATTGGATAACGGGCTCCAGCGACAAGATCGGCCACGTCTCGTTCACGGCCGATCACCTGGCGCCAACGGCTGCGAATCGTGTGCGGCGTGGTGCGGTACACGATGGCGATCAAGTCCGCTTCCAGATCGCTCAGGATCGCCTTGCTGGGGCCTGCGCCGGCAAGCAGGTCTCCCAGCAGCGGCGCCAGGGCGGCGATTCTCTGCCGCAACTGCTGCACCGGCTCGTCGATATGCTCGATCAGGCTCCGCAACAGCAGACCGTCGCTCGCCACCAACATGTCCCGCAAGCGCGGAACCAACGCAGCGCCCAGCTCCTTGCGCAGGGCGCGGCTGGCCTCGTGGTAGGCCTCCCTGGTCGCCTCGTCGGTGCGGAACGAGAACGCCCCGAGTGTGGTGGTGATGCGTTCGCCAATATGCCTGTCTACAACGTCCCGGTTGCCTTCCAGCAGGGTGAAATTCTTGCGCTCGAAAGCATCGTCCAGGAGCACCCGGTGCATCCCGTCGAGCTCGTACCAGAAGCGCAGATCCTTGATACCCTCCGCGTCGTCGTAGTACCAGGTGCGCAGTGCCGGTAGATCGCCCACACCACGCTCCTCGCGCACATAGCGCAGCAGCGAGGCGCCAAGCGGGGCCATCTCCACAGCCTGCTGCAAATGGGTGAAGGTGCGCAGTTCGCCGGCCTGCAGCAGGTAGTCAAAGCTATCGATGTAGCCACCGCTGCCGGCCTTCGCCACCCAGCCGGCAACGACCGCCGACGTCTCCCCGGCACCACAGGCGCTGGCGATGCCCAGCCAGCGATGGAGCATATCGGCGCCGAGCCGCTGGTAGCAGTTCTGAAACGCCAGAACATGCTCCGCACCGCCATAGCCATGCTCCACCAGCACCCTCAGAAAGGCTTGCAGATCACGCTCCGTCAGCAGGTAGTCCTTGGCCTTGGCCAACTCAGCGAACGTGAACGAGTGGGGGCTGGCCAGCAGTCGCTGCAGCGCTGCCACGGGCAACGACACATCGTCCCGAGCATTCACCTCGAGTATCAGCGACTGGCAGGCCTCCAGCGCATCGATATTGGCACCGGCGGCGCGTAGCGCCAGTGCGAACTCGCGGCAGGGCAGTCGCCCGACCTCGAGCAAGCGGCTGAACCTGCCCAAGTCGGCCGCTGCGCGCAGCCCCAAGACATCGCACAGGAACGCCCACCGTTCGGGCTTCGCCAGCAGCAACTGCCTGCCCGTCGTCTCGAGCAGCGTGGAAAGCTCATCCCCTCTAGCCCGAGCACCGCCAACGTGGCGGACAGGCGCTGCGGATCGAAGTCATTCATCGGGTGCTTGACCAGCGGCACGATGGCGGTCGGAGCCGCGCCGGCATCGAGCAGCATCTGAGCGACCTGGCGGAATTTACCCACCTCATGTCGATCCGGCTGGTGGTCGCCATAGTGCCAGTCGTTACGCGACGGTAACTGCTCCAGATCCTCCACCGAGCGAATCGCGCCCAGCTCCACCAGGGCGAACAGGAGCGTCCCATCGATCCTTCGGCCATACCGGGCCCTGGCGACACGATCCATCTCATCCATCTGGCGTACGCCCAGACGATAGCAGGCTTGCATCCAGCCAAAATCCACGAAGCTCATGTTGCGCAACGACTCGAATGAATGGGGCGGTTGCAGCCTGCGCAAGGCAAAATCGAAGGAAGGGCCGAAATGGTGCTGGCCCGGAATCGTTCGGTCGACCTGCTGGGCGAATACCAGAGCACGCCCTTCGTGGGTGCCAATCGCTTGAAGCTGCGCGCTGGCCCTACGTACCGTAAGTCCGAGGGGCAAACATAACATCAGGCATTGACCCCACTTCTCCGCTCTCGTGGGCAACAGCCGGATCCTGTCCGGTATGCGCAACGCCCTACGCAACAGCGGCTCTATCACAGAATCCTGCATGAGCATTTGCTCGCCGTGGAATTCCAGATGCTTACGAAATGCCGTGACCTGCAGGCGCAGACGCTGCAGTGGATGGGGAGCCTCGAATGAGTAGCGCCCCTGCGGCTGCCGTGGTTCCAGGTTCTCTATGATGCGTCGACGAAACTCTCGATAGGTGTTGCGCGCATTCGCGGATAGTTCTCTCAATCGTCCCCCTTGCGATTTCGGCTCGTGATGGAAACATGCAGGCGTATCGCCATAAATCGAGGCTGACACAGGCACTGCCTCCGTACAAACCAAAACAGGCGCATGTTTTTCCACCCCCTGCCTCGCACACTGATCCCGCACCTGACACCACATCACGAACTCGCCATCTCCGCGTTGTTTGCGACAACGCTCGGCCACATCGGAAATCATGCTCGGCAACCGATGAGTCATCACGCTGCCGGGAGGACATCATGCGCGTGTACCTCTGCGAGAAGCCGTCGCAAGGCAAAGACATCGCTCGCGTCCTGGGCATCGGAAAGCGTGGCAATGGGCACTGCAGCGGTACCGGCGTAATCGTGACTTGGTGCATCGGTCATCTGATCGAAGCGGCGCCACCGGAAGCCTACGGCGAGCAGTACAAACGCTGGTCCGTTGAGCAACTGCCGATCATTCCCGAGCGCTGGCGGGTCGAGCCGAAAGCGGCAACCGCTACGCAATTGAAGATCGTCAAACAGCTGGTCGGCCAGGCCCGCGAGCTGGTGATCGCCACCGATGCCGACCGCGAAGGCGAGATGATCGCCCGCGAGATCATCGAGCTGTGCGGCTATCGCGGCCCCATCCAGCGGCTGTGGCTGTCGGCGCTCAACGACGCGAGCATTCGCAAGGCGCTGGGTACGCTGAAGCCGTCGAGCGAGACGCTGCCGCTATACGCTGCGGCGCTCGCGCGCTCCCGCGCGGACTGGCTGGTCGGCATGAACCTGAGTCGCCTGTTCACCCTGCTGGGGCGTCAGGCCGGCTACGATGGCGTGCTCTCGGTCGGCCGGGTGCAGACGCCGACGCTGGCCCTGGTGGTCAGCCGCGACCGCGAGATCGCGGGCTTCGTCTCGGTGCCGTTCTGGAACATCGAGGTCAGGCTATCGACAGGCGGACAACTTTTCCTCGCCAGTTGGATCGCCCCTGACGACTGCAGCGATGATGCCGGGCGCTGCCTGCAGCAGGCGGTGGCCCAGCACGCCGCCGATCGCCTGCGCGCCGCCGGCAGCGCTCAGGTGGTCTCCTTCGCAACGGAGCGCGTGCGTGAGGCGCCCCCACTGCCCTTCGACCTGGGCACGCTGCAGGAGGTGTGCTCGCGGCAACTCGCCCTGGACGTGCAGGAGACGCTGGACATTGCCCAGTCGCTGTACGAGACGCACAAGGCGACGACCTATCCCCGTTCGGATTCGGGTTACCTGCCCGAAAGCATGTTCGCCGAGGTGCCGGCCGTACTCGCCGCCGTGCTCGCAACCGATCCCGGCCTGCGCCCGCTGCTTGATCAGCTCGACCGGACTCAGCGCTCACGGGCCTGGAACGACGGCAAGGTGTCGGCCCACCACGGCATCATCCCAACGCTGGAGCCAACCAACCTGGCGGCCATGAGCGATAAGGAGCAGGCGGTCTACAAACTGATCCGCGCGCATTATCTCGCGCAGTTTCTGTCGCATCACGAGTTCGACCGCACCACGGCGCAGTTGCTGTGCGGCGGCCAGAGCCTGCAAGCCGTTGGCAAGCAGGTGATCATCCCCGGCTGGCACCAGGTGCTGGCCGTCCCAGAAGCGGACAACGCCGACGGCGAAGCGGACCCGCGCAGCCAGATGTTGCCGGCGCTGCACGAAGGGCTGCACTGCCAGGTCGACCACGTCGATCTGAAAGCCCTCAAGACGCAACCGCCAAAACCTTACACCCAAGGCGATCTGATCAAGGCCATGAAAGGCGTCGCCAAGCTGGTCACCGACCCGCGTCTGAAGCAGAAGCTGAAAGAGACCACCGGCATTGGCACCGAAGCCACCCGTGCCAGCATCATCAAAGGCCTGCTCGAGCGTGGTTACCTGCTCAAGAAGGGTCGCGCCGTGCGGGCCTCCGATGCGGCGGGCATGCTGATCGACGCCGTGCCCGCGGCCATCACCGATCCCGGTACGACCGCCATCTGGGAGCAGGCCCTGGACATGATCGAGGCCGGCGAGATGACGCTGGAGACCTTCATCGCCAAGCAATCCATATGGATCACCCAGCTGGTGCAGCAGTACCGCGCAGCCACCCTGGCCATCAAACTTCCCGAAGGGCCCACCTGCCCGCTGTGCGGCAGCGCCACCCGCCAACGTAGCGGCAAGACCGGCGCGTTCTGGTCCTGCTGCCGTTATCCCGATTGCAAAGGCACCCTGCCCATCGAGAATGGCCGGCAGGCCAGCGCCAAGCTCAGTCCCTCGCGCAAGCCGCGGCAGATGCCGAAATAGCTCGCCGGCCCCGCTCCCCATCGTATCGACCACGGTCGATGCGCCCCCTCGCGCCTGCGGGGAACCCAGCACGCCCCTCCTTCTGCAACGCGTGCCCGTCGCCCGCATCGCTGGGTCGACGGGAAGGCTGACTCATCCAGCGTCCGTATACCCGGACAGATTGATCTGCTGAGTGTCGCGATGAAGGGTTCCCTGGTGCCTTGTCTCGGTAGCCCGACGAGGCATCAGGAGACCCTTCGGGTCGAATGGTAATCAGTGCCGGCGCCCACCGGCGAAACAACGGGTTCCTTTTGTGCGCGGATGTGTGCCAAAGGATGTCGACCCCAGCCACGACACGGGTCGAGTGCGATCGCTGCAACAGCGGTTGGCTTTGACGGCGGCCACGCCCTGCATCAGCGCACCGGTGGTGTCTTGCTCGACAGCCGAAGGCCCAGGCCTTCGGCGCCTTTCTCCTGTCTGCCCAGTGCATCGTTGCATCGTTGCCGAGCCATCCACTGAATTAACCGAAATGCACCTTCAGCCCAACTGACAACGAGCGTTTTCCCGGCAGAACGAGCGCGAGTGCTCCGGCCGCCCGCAAAATCTGGAGGTCACCGGTTTCCCATTTCCCGCTGACTCACCTCCCCTCGCCGTTCGAAGCTGCCCCCATGTGTCGTCGACCTCGGTCGACACCATGCCCGCAGCACGGGGCCTCGGCTGCACCGCGGAATCTTCCGCGCCGCCCCCAACCAGTCCGCCCGGCACCAGCTCGTGGACGAACGCCGGCCAGGCGTCGGTGCCTCGTTCCATCTCTGTTAGGAGGATCTTCCATGTCCTTTAACTCTCCCGCGTCGCCCAGTCCCACCCAGGCCCAAGCCGAACCCATCGGCTACCTGGCCAGTCAACGCCTGCCCTTGCAGGTACGCCAAAGCGCCGCCGGCCACTTCATCGGCACTGCCGACGACAACGGGCCGGTCTCGCGCGAGTCCGTCGAGTACTTCCGCTCATACGAAGCTGCAGAGCAGGCCCTGAGCACAGGGCGCTGGCAGCAGTGCCTCTATCCCTAAGCCCCTACCCATCGGGAGACCATCATGAATCAGTCTTTACCCCCAGACGTCCTTGATCAGATCGCGCAGGAAATGCTGCATTTCGACAACGCCCCCGCAGCATTTCTGCAGGCATGGAAACGCGGCGTCCAAATCGCCGGTGCCGAATGGTTCGGCGATGGCACTCGTGCCGGGCTGCAGCAAGCCACGAGCAAGTGGGAGCTGCGGCCGAATGTACAGCGACTCAATGAGGCCCTGGACGTGTTGAGCAGCGGCCAACGGCTGTTTCTTGCCGCAATGGTCAGCTTTTACAACGCCAGTGAAGGCGGCGCGATGCTCAAACGCTGCCAGTTCGAGGGGCTTGCCGATCTTGGCGGTCTCGACCTGGAACGCCGCAAGGTCATCGCCGACCTAGTGCTCCACTACGACGGCTGGTGAATTCATCTCGGTGCACTACGATCCTTCATCCCTATCTACTACCCAGGAGGGGCACGTGTTCACACCAGAACCGTGTTCCTTCTCGTAAGACAGCATAGCTTCCGCGCCTTGCGATTGACGGCATCGCATAGCGCGTCCAGCTCGGCTAACCCATCTTGTCAACCCTTGAAGATACGTTCCAGAAGATGATGAATCTTCGGAACCCGATCAACGTAGACAAGCAAGCTCCCCATGAGGGTACCTACCAGCAGGGCCGAAAAGACTCGAATCGCAATCAGACTGCCTAGTGTCCAAACCGCCTCTGGTTCGGTCCAGCCACCAAATGCACTGATAACCTCATCAGTTGTCGAATCGGGCATCACTAAAAGGAACTTTTCTACAGCGTCTTGGTAGATAAACCCACCAAGCACCCGACCACCATCGCTTTCATGCACAAAAAGCGAGTGCCCCCCAATAAATAGGATGATGCATACCAGTATGATGGTGAAATGCTGTACGAGCGATAATCGCTTTCTCCCGCGGCGAGGCGCCTTCAGATGCAGGAGAAGACCAAAGACAACCATCGCAAAGACCGCTCCCCCGAACCAACTGGCACTGTATGGAAGAAGCCACTCGAAAAAATCCATCACCTCGTTGATCCACATGCCTGCATCACTCGAAGGGCAAGAGCGGGAGGTCGATAGGCCAGTCGAAACCAGAAAGCATGTAAAAATCCTTGATCTGCGACCGCCGGATTGCACCAGCCTCCAGCCATTCGGCCCAGATGCCATAATGGAATCCCACCGACAGCATCTCCCGCCCCTCGTGACACGCTGAAGCGCTGAATGTTTTGGTTCTCTGCGACTCCACGACGTGCCCATGAGCCGCGAAGCCGAACAGCGCATACCGAATCTTACAGCTCGCTGGAATTCCCCCATCCGGTGGGTTGGTCGCCATTACAAGCACAGCCCGCGTGGTGGTAATACCCGACCGGGAAAGCGAGACGGCCTCATGAAGCCCTTTATTGGCATCGTGGGCAAGCCGGATAGCACGCTCTAAGTCTTCAGGGTGATCCGACTTAGCCAACCAAACAATGGATTCGGCATTCTCACGCCAATGTGCAATAACTCCGGCTGGTAAACCATTACGTGAGTGCAGAGCATCTTGAAACGTACTGGCGAGCGCGGAGAAGGCGTTGTTCATATCGGGTGATTCCAATGTCGCTGCCTGGAACGACAGCTCACGCACCGCGCGGCCAGCCCGGGTTACTTCAGTTGGTGCACCGATGTAGAAACGCATCGTCTCATCGTCGATGCCCTCGATCTGCGGAACGAGGAGTTCGGTACCAGCCAGTATCTGATTGACGTTTTCCAGATCGGGGTTGGCTTCCAATACCAACCCCAACGCCCGTGGCGTCGCTACCACCCCTTGGGACAACAAGATCGACTCAAGGGTCTCGCCTGACACAACGGTGTGGTTGGCCAGGGTTAAGTCAATCTGTCTCTCTCGCAGCTCGCTAGGTAAGCTAACTAAACCGTAGCTGTCACGGACCGAGGCCGGCCCGAGTTGCTGGGCCTGGACATGCGCCTGAGCAAACCCCAGGACTAAGGCAAGCATGACTCTACTGCGCATGAAGCACCTCCCTGTTGAGGCAGAGCGTTTTCCCAGATACCAGACTGAGGATAGTCGCCCCTCTATACATGTCACGCCCTATAGCCGGCGGATAAGGTTCGTAAACGCCACCAACTCACGAGCCCTACAGCAGGACAACGGGGACTAAGCGGGCATGATCGAATGCGCTTTGCTTAGCCCAGTCATACCTTCTGCCCGTCATCCTCCATGCATGTTCGTTGGTGTTACCAGCAGCATGCCCAGGCAGTCGAGACCTTCGAGACTGCGGTGCGGTTCATCGCACTGGTTGCTTTGTTACTCCAGCACATGTCGCGCCATCCACCCAACCCACGAGGGACATCCTCCCTTGCGGGCGGGAGTCCCTTTTTCATCAAGGAGTCTCCCATGGATACCCAAGCCATCCGTGCACAAATGCCCGTTCTGGTCGCCGGTCATGCACCCCGCAATGTCCGCACCTTCAAGTTCAAAATCTTCGACGGACAACCCAAGGTCTCGACGTGGGGCTTCCACATCGACCCCAGACCGTTCGAGGGCAAGGTGATCGCCGACACCGGCGACGCCATCGTCGTCAAGATCGGTCGGGCCGAATTCGCTGTGCTCGATCGCTCACTGCTGACTGAAGTGCCTGTTGAAGGCGCCAAGGTGCAGGTCCTGCCGTATGCCCGGCGCCGTTTCGACGGGCTACGAGCGGACACACCGGAAGAACGCACCGAGTACGCCGCTGACGGCACACCCTTCATAATGCAAACGCACGTTCTCGGTTCCGCACCCGCCAAGCTGCCACTCCCGCAACCACGCTGCCCGGAGCTGCAGGAGCTCATCAACCAGCTCGAACAGCTGCCGGCTCCCGATGGTTTTCGCCACATCACCCACTTGCTGGTGGATGCCGGCGCACGGGAGTTTTCCGTTGTCGATCCACTACCCGACGACATCATCAAGACGCCGCCGGCGATCAGCTTCACCGTGGCCACCGCGAAGTTTCGAGGGCAGGTCACCCTGCTGTACGACCGCGCCGATGACCTCTATGTGATCGAGCTGAAACACGATGGAGAACTCGTCGAACGCATCGATCAAGTGTTCTTCGACTCGCTCGGGGAAACGCTGGAGCAACTGATCGACGATGGCAGTTGGCGGCTCATCCGCGTGCAGTGCCTATCTGGATCGAAACCTGTCCGGCACTGAGCAGCAGGATATCAACCATGGTTGGTGGCCGAGCTGAGCTTGGTGGTAATGACTCCGGCAAAATTTCGCCCCGAAAACCATGGCCTCCACGCACATCCGGAACAGCAGGGGCAAGCTTGAGTTGTCCGCCACAGCCACACAGCTGTCCCGCCGCGCCAGAACGATCAGCACCTGGTGACAACTGACCTTTCACTCCGCAGCCCTCGTTCGCGGGGGCTTTTTCTTTTCGCGCTCCATTGGTCACGCTATACAGTCTCCAGGCCAACCCGCCCTAGGAGACGTCCGCCTGACATGTTTGAATGATCTTCTTGTGTCCTTACGTGACGATGGTGCACGGTATGCGCAAGCTAAACCCGATAATGGAGATCATCAAATGTCATATGAGCCTGAACAACGCAATATGGCTGATATTGAGGTTACTGCCTACAACTCCGACCGTTACCGCCTCCCTCGCCTACACCATACCGTAGGCTACGCGGCTGCAATGATGTCAGTGAATGGCGTTGGCCAGTTACCTCTTCGTGTCTCTGGCGTGCACGATCACAAGGGCATCTTGCAGGTTCACTGGCTTACCGTACCGGCCGAAATAGAGAAGCACGCGTTTAAGTTGGCTTGGGTCGACGTCGGAGATGGCACCGATATGGTCGAGCACTTTCTAGACGGTGATCTGATTTGATGACGCGGTGGCATACATCCATCTAGGCGGTATCGCTGGAGTCCCTGCACTGGCTAGCTAGCCAACAGTCAGTCACGGCGTGGTGATCAGTTGCTCAGCAATTTCCGGGAATAAGAATGACACTAGCCGATCCCATCGCCGATCGGGCTGGAAAGCTGCGTCACCATCCCGCCACGCGGCCATGTAAGCTTTGACCTTAAGATTTCGCCATTTGCCGGTGCGATCTTGTGAGCGAATTAGAGGTCCCATGTCATGGGCGGCAAGCATCAACCTCATGGCCCACAGGTGCGGCTTGTATCGATCGTAAACGTGGTGTGCGACATTGATCAGTTCCGCATGCCCCCAACCTACAGGCCTCCCTTCGCGAGCAGTGTAAAGCGTGTTCAGAAAGTAAAATGGGCCTTCCGGATCACCCAGGTAGTACGGAACCTTGATTCCTCGCTGCGCAAGGTCAGCGCGGAGTTTCAGCCAGGTTGAAGAGTCCTCTGATGAAGAAAGCCAGAAGGCATGAAAAGCCTGCCTGATTTCATCATCGACAAGCCCCTTCTCTACCGCAGTCTCCGCACGTTCCGCATCGAAGAAGTAAACACGCTGACGCTCGCGCTCAATCGTTAGATCGCCGAAGCTAACCCGTTGAGTTTTTGCCACCCAGGCCTGGCGCCCAAAATCGATAACTGGCTCAGTCCAAGAGCAATCGAGCATCAGTGCCTTGCGCTCCAGTGACAGTTCAAGAGTCTCCTGTGAAACAACAAATGCGTTGCGATTGTTGTTATAGAAAATGTCATCCTGCGTCAACCGGGTTTCACTCGCATCGAAAGCCTTGAATACCCAGAGCAGCAAACCGCCTTCACGCAGGTAAAACTGTCTTCGCTCAGCAATGACCCGTAAGAAGGTGGTCGATAACTGCACCTCAAACGCCACTGGCAGCGTCCCCCTCCAGACAGCACGAACGTCAGGTCTGACTGGTACCGAACATAGGGGGCAACAGTAGAGGGGGCTCCCCGCTGAGATTCCTTCCTGTAGCGCCATCCGCAGCTGAACGGCTTTCTCGTAATGGCTGCCTATCACCTCATGCGAGGTCAGCAACTTCCCGCTTTCTAGATGCATGACTGCAGCGACCGCAGCGTCTGCGACGGCCAAGGATTCAGGTAGAGAGAAAGCCTTATCAGGCATACCACGCACTCCGTTGCTCAGATCAGCAGACATGATAACGGTGTGAAAAGAATTCTGCGGTCGCTATAAGCCGACAAGCTGTATTCGGTTATATGTCGGGCTCGCAGGTCAAGATTCGTGATAATCAGATCGGCCTGTCCAGATGGACAATCTGAAAAGCGCACATGTAACTTACCCGCCTACCTCTCTTGCCTCGACTGACGAATAAGGTCGCCGCCAGTTACCGATTCCTCGTAGCCAAGGAATTCGCGTAGCACCAACCTCCCCTTCATGTTCCGCTGACGTCGTCAGCGACATGCCAGGCAGCTTCGGTCTTCAGGCTGCCCGCGGTTCTTCCGCGTGACCGACCCCGTTCGCAGCGCATCCCTCGCGCGAACGACCACCGGCTTGCCGGTGGCGGATGCAGATGTTCCTCAACCCACCGCGGGGTTACGCACCTCCCCGCTCTGGGTCGGTGTGTCTCCGTGTTCTTGTTCCTAAGTCAGGAGATTCACCATGAGCAGCACTACGTCCAGCTCGAAGTCGTACTTCGACATCCATACCTCTGGCATCGGCTACATCCAACGCGTGCGCGAAGTACCGGTAAAGGGTGGCCGTAAAGCCACTCCCTTTCTCGCCTGTACCGTAGCGGCGTTGGTCGGGCCGGCACAAAACCCAACCCGGCGCTACTTCGACGTGCGGGTTTCCGGCGCAGAAGCCAAGCAACTCGTCCAACCCTACATCGGTATCGATGATCCCCAGCAACGGCCGCTGGTGCGCTTTCGTCTCGGCGACCTCTGGATCGATCCATTTCGTCGGCCCTCGGGCGATCCGGCAGCCAGCATGAAGGCCCGGCTACTCAAGGCCGAGCTGCTGGAGCGCAGTGCCCTGGCCGAAATCGAGTATCACGAGCTGCTGACCCGCGGTATCGGCTACTTGAACAATCCCAGGATGATCCCGAACGGCGGTGATCCATTTCTGTCCTGCTCCATCGCAGCCCTGGCCGGCCCGGTCGACGAGCCCGAGTATCGCTATATCGAGACCACCGTCGCCGACGACAGCGCCCAGCACCTGGTGAAGCGCTGCATTCAGGCCGTTGAAGCGAAGAAGAAGGTGCTGCTGGCCTTCACGCTCAACGACATGAAGGCCGAGGCCTACGTTCGCAGCAAAGGCGAGCACGCCGGTGAAGTGGGCGGCAGCCTGAAGTCGAAGCTGATGCGCATCGGCCTGATCAAGGTCGATGGGGTACAGGTCTATCCGCCGGAATCCGCAGCGCCCGCTCACGAAGACGCTCCCGCGTCCGACGAGACGGTTCGCGCCGAGGACGAAAGCGGTGACGCACAACCCACTGTCACCACTCAGGCCCCTGTCGAGGAGTCTGCGCAGGCGGCTTCGTTCTAACCCGCAGGGCCTACTCCTGGTCCTGCCTCTTCCTCTCCCCCCATGCCCCGGCACTTCGGTGTCGGCGGCATACGCACCACCTCCCTTTATCGCCCCATCCTTCGGGGCTTTTTCATCCCATGCAATCACTGCTTTCGGTCTCCAGGCCGCGCATGCGATTGCCGCCATTCTCAAGGAGAACGACCATGCAACTCGCCTCTCGTTTTGCTCCCCGCTCGCCGATACTGCGCGCCGATCATCCGCTGTCCGATGAGCAGATCCGCGCCGTGGCACCGTCGATCTTTGCCGATACCCCGCATGAGAGCCGGTCCGAGCGCTACAGCTACATCCCCACCGCATCGGTACTGGCCGAGCTGCGCGGAGAGGGTTTCCAGCCGTTCATGGTGTGCCAGACCCGCGTGCGCCACGAGAATCGCCGCGAATTCACCAAACACATGATCCGCCTTCGCCACGCCAGCCAGATCAACGGCAACGAAGCGAATGAAATCATCCTCCTCAACTCGCACGACGGCACCAGCAGTTACCAGATGCTCGCCGGCATGTTCAGGTTCGTCTGCCACAACG
Organism: Pseudomonas capeferrum; assembly: GCF_013523055.1. Taxonomy (GTDB): domain Bacteria; phylum Pseudomonadota; class Gammaproteobacteria; order Pseudomonadales; family Pseudomonadaceae; genus Aquipseudomonas; species Aquipseudomonas capeferrum_A. The sequence goes on from NZ_JAAMQM010000003.1 coordinate 154,309, forward strand.
GCTTGGTCTGCGGTAACACCGTCGCCGATGTCCGTGTGCATCACAAAGGCAATGTCGCCGAGCAGGTAATCGAAGGTGCGTACGAGGTCCTGCATGGCTTCGAGCAGGTGCAGGAGTCGCGCGACGCGATGCGCCTGATCACCCTGGACGAAGGCGAGCAGGAGGTCTTGGCCCGCTCTGCACTGGCGCTCAAGTACGACACGCCCAACCAGGTGGTGCCGATCACCGAAGCGCAGGTGCTGATGCCCCGCCGCGTCGATGACCGCGGCAGCGACCTGTGGTCCACCTTCAACCGCATTCAGGAGAATCTCGTCAAAGGCGGTTTGAATGGACGCAACGCCCGTGGCCGTCGCCAGAGTACCCGGCCGGTCCAGGGCATCGATCGGAACCTGCGGCTCAACCGAGCGTTGTGGATGCTGGCTGAAGGCATGCAACAGCTGAAGGCCTGAGGCCACGTGGACTACGCCCCTGGTGGGCGTGGTCCGCTGTTTCTCTTATTCAATGGATGCATTATTGTAGAAAAAATATTCGGCGGAGAACGGCGACCCTCCAAAGACAGCTTGGAGGGTTTCAACCACCTCACGAAACTGTTCGTCAAATTCCTTCGCCCTAACGTCGATACCTAGGCGCTTTAGGAACTCCTCAAGTTCGGCATCGGAGAGGCCTAGCTCTATATGATGGCAATAGGTGACTTTCTCCTTTGTGTAGGTAAGGAAGTGCTTCTTCAGGAATTCGACGTCTATTCCGCCATCCAGTTTTTCCTGTCCGGAGGCGTAGTGACCTTTGATGGAGTACAAGACCTTCGGTTTCGTTCCCGCTAAGCTTTCCTTGAAGTGGGACACCATGTGCTTTACTGAGTCTTTGATGACGGAGTGATTGTACTCGGTCTTCGCATAATACTTGCATTGCGTGGCTGTGACGTCGGTCGCAGCCCGGATATCGATATCCTCGATACATTCGACCTCGACAGAATCATCCAGCGAAGCCAGTTGCAAGACGCTGAGTATGGACAGGTCGAACTGGTAAAAATACCCTCGTATAGTGTCAACGGCGCTTCTGTCGGTCATGGCATGTCCAGTTATTAGGCTTCCCTCAGCCTCTGCTAGTCGCTAGCTTTCTTATACGACTAATTACTCCAGTGCAGATATTTTTGCTCGTTTCCGGTCCGACCGTAGCATCACTAAAACTTGGTACGCAACTGCCATTGAATCTGCCGTCGCGCAGTGGAAATAATATCGGCGAATAGCATGGCGGATACGTTTGGCTCCAAATTCTGCATGGGATAATCCCCAGAACGTTTGCCGCCTATGACCAGCACCTTGATCGATTTACTGACGTGTTTGAGAAAGTCGTGTCGGTAACCAGTAGCCTGCTGGTAGTCAGCGAAATTCAGCGCATGCGATGGGCGTTTGAACTCGATCAATAGGTACTCTCCATTGAGATTCTCATTGAGCAGAAGGTCGGGGCGCTTGTTCGCGAATTCGCCCCGATATGTCCGATCAAGGTAGTCCTCAACTTGGCGCTGCAAGGTCTGGTTCGAGCTGAACAAGGAATACTCTGAACCGAAAATCCAGAGATTGTGTTCGATGGCCTTATGCATGGTTGCTTCGAGGGTATCGGCGGTGTTGGCCAATCGCTCTAAATGATCAAGAAAAGTGGAGCGGGCTGAGGCTTGTTCGACTAAGAAAGCCATGTCCGCTAAGCCGAAGTCATTTAGAGAGTCGGCCAGGATAGTCACGTCACGCCGTTGGGCGTCGGCCAGATGCTCCACAACGGTTCGGTAGTCGGAGCGTTCTAACGCTTCCAGCACGACGAAGACGATCGACTCGACCTTGCTGGACGGCTCGTCGTAGTACTTTTCCAATACCTTCTTGATGGCCCGATCCGCATAATCCCGCTTGAACCCAGGCATTGCAGCCAGGCGTTCATGAACTGCTTTCTGTAAGCGAGCATGGGCCATGCGGATTTCTGCCCCATGGGTTTCAGTGAAGGCTGCACGCAGTTTCTCCTGAACATACTCCACGACTCTTTGAAACCGCTCACTATTCTCTACCACTGAGTCCCAACCCGCCGTGACATGCTCACTCAAACCATCGGCTTCGATCTCACCGTACATTTTTCTAAGAAGTTTGGGTGGGAAATCATCGCATTGGTCGAGCCCAAAGAAGCTGGGTTTGCCGACAGCTTTGCCATCCACCATCAAGGTTATGCCCGGTTCGCGCAGGCCGGTCTTGCCACTGCTGATCGAGAAACGTAGCGCTACGTCGCCTGTGTCTGGCAGGCAAATGGCGTCCTCGGTATAAGTGCCTTCCAGATCATCAATAGCCAAGGGCTTACCATCGATAACAATGGTGAAATCCTTTTGGCGTCCGTACTCCTGAATCAGAAGTTGGCGAAGCCGATTGGCGTCTGGATACACGAGCCCCTGATGCAAGTTGGACAGAGTTATCGTGGTGCCGTGCTGTTCAGGGAGGCACACATCGACCTTTGGGCTGAGACGCAGATGTTCGATATCCGCCACCTGCTCCAATTCAGCCAGGCTGAGGGTGAAGCTCACTTCGCTACCGCGTGCTCGGGTCGCCAGAGTCATCACTGATGCCGCCATCAGACCTGCGAACTTGCCAACACCCTTGCGCCCCTTGATGAGACGATGTTTGCCGGCAGTTCGTTCTCCTCGTCTTACCCGGCGATCCGATGCGATTTTCAGGTATTGACTACTGAGCTCTTGAGCAGTCATGCCGGTTCCGTCATCCATGATAATGATCGGTTCATCGCTCATGGGTTCTGGTAGGGTGATAGACACCTGCTCGGCGTCGGCGTCCCAGGCATTGTCGACCAACTCTTTAAGCGCCTTCTCGGTTGAGGAGTACTCCTGGCTCAGAAGGGTCGCCAAGCGCGAGTCGACTTGAAAATACAGCTTTTCCATCGTGCGGTTACTTCGTTGCGTCCGTCCCATCGAACTAAAAAAGGATGCCGATAGGTGGGCCTCAATGTTTGGCGAACTGCCTTGAATCCTTTTTAACCGAGATGAGCCTGCAGTGGCAATGTGCCGTCCTCTTGATGTGGGCTGTGGATTTGGCAATACGCGGCAGGAGTTAATGCCAGTGGCGATTCATTCTGCCAAATACCAGCTCGCCGATAGCGCCCTCCTCCAGCACCTTTGGCCTTCAACTACGGCACCGAACATATCGAATCTGATTGCTCGGCAGCCAACCGTACAAGCCCGCTTCGAGTTATCCACAAAATCTGTGCATAACCCTCTCGATAAGATCCTAATCCCACGACGCATGGGCCTCGGGTTCACCTGCTGATTTTTTGATCGCCGCAGAGTCAGCTGCCCTCTTTGGGCCGCCCTGTAAAACCGGCAACATAGCGATTCCCATTGTTTGCTGATTCGCTCTCGCGTAACGGCGATGGTCTCGGCTCGACCTTGCCGGGAGCCGAGCCATGCACGCCATCCGTTTCTACCGCAGTTGCCTGTTGCTGGCCGCACTGGCGGCCGGCTGTGCAACACCTCCAGCGCCCTATCCCGTTCCCGCAGAGGTCGCGGCTCCGGCTCAGGCTTTGGAGTACGTTCCAGTAGTTCGCTACGGCCGCTACACCCTAGTCGAGCTGACCCCGACGGCCGCCCAGCAGGATCTGCTGTTGCAGGTGGTCGACGTGTCCATTCCCAGCACGCTGCACGCCAGCGTCGGGGATGCGCTGCGGCATGTATTGCAACGCTCCGGCTATCAGCTATGCAGCGGAGGCGACACCGATGCGCTGAGCAGCCTCCCGCTACCAGCGGCGCACTATCACCTCGGCCCTCTGCAACTGCGTGATGCCCTGCTGACCCTGTCCGGGCCGGCGCGAGCGCTGCACGTCGACCACAGCACGCGCAGCATCTGCTTCAGCCAGCCTCACAAAGTGGCTGCTGAAGCGACCTCGGCTATAGCCGATAGCGTTCCCCTGCAAAGTGCAACCGGGGAGCCGCAGCCATGACGATGATGCCCGGCCATGGATCTAGCACGCACGGCCCCCTGATACGGGTCGCTGTAGCCACCTGGCTGCTGCTGATCAGCGGCGCCGTCGCGATCAACCACGTTGCGCTGTCGGGTCTGACGGCCCAGGTCGAAACCCACGCACCTAGCCTGCAGGTCGCTGTGCTGGAAAAGCGTCTTGCCGAACTGATCCAACAGATCGAGTACGTCCAGCAACAACCGGACGCCCTGCCCCAGGCACGCTACGAAGCAGAGCGTGAGGTGCTGGAGCAACGGCTCAGTGCGATCGAGGCGGCATTCGGCAACCAGCCGGCAGCGGACAACCTGCTGCCGCTGCAAGCCCGCCTTGATCAACTGGAAATGCGCCTCAGCGTGCCCCCTCCTGCCCTACCGACTCCGCCACGCCCACGCGCCGCCGCACCCGCCAAACCCAAGGCCATCGAGCCGCCATTCCGGGTGGTCGGCACGGAGCTGCGAGCCGGCGAGCCGTTTCTCTCGATTTTGCCGGCTGCTTCGAACGCACTCGCGCAGGTTCGCCTGCTGCGCCTTGGCGAATCCGAGGCCGGCTGGCACCTAGAGGCCATCGAACCCAATACCGCCGTATTTCGGCACGGTGCCGACAGCCGTCGTCTGCCGATTCCGGCGCGGTAGGAGGGTCAGATGAGGCCTCATCGTATCGCCCCTGCCCTGCTGCTCCTGTTGACGAGCAGCCTGGCCCAGGGCGCGCCAACCCTCAGCAGCGACCACCGGCCCAGCCGCGAGCGACCGGTGGCCATCGAACGTGCCGACGAACAGCATGCCCGCGATTGGGGTCTGAAACTCGAGGAATGGACGCGCTACCGCGACCTGATGCAGGGGCCGCTTGGCGTCTATTCGCCGCACATCGACCCGCTGACAGCGCTGGGTATCGAGGCGCGCTCCGACCAGGAGCGGCAGCACTACGCGGAACTGCAGGTCGCAGCCGAAGCGCAGCGCGTCGAAAAGCTGCTCGCCTACCAGCGGGCCTACGACGACGCCTGGCAGCGGCTCCACGCCGATATGCCGCGCGTCATCCTGCCCGACGCCGGTCTGGCGTTCTCGCCGATGATGCCGGCGACAAGCGGACGGCTCGCCCTGTTCGTCCGGGACGCCTGCCCAGCCTGCGATCAAGCTGCGCTGCGGCTGCAGGACGCCGGCAGGGCGTTCGATATCTACGTCGTCGACAGCAGCGCCGACGACGCGCGCATCCGCGCCTGGGCGCAGCGCATTGGCATCGACCCAGCCAAGGTACGCAGCGGCCAGGTCACGCTCAATCACGACGTGGGGCGCTGGGTGTCGCTGGGGCTTTCAGGCGATCTGCCGGCGGTGGTGCGTCAGGTCGGTGGGCAATGGCAGCGGCAGCCCTAATGTCGCGCCGCACCGTGCTCGCGCTGCTGGCCTTTGCGCTGGCCGGCGCCATCCGGGCAGGGGAAATCCCGCCGCCGGCCTATCAGGTCGCCGCGCAGCGCACCGGCATTCCCTCCACTGTCTTGTACGCCGTGGCGCTGCAGGAGAGCGGCACCCGCGTGGGGGGCCGCCTGGTGCCCTGGCCTTGGACGCTCAACGTCGCCGGTACGCCGCAGCGCTATGCCACCCACGCCGAAGCCTGCATCGGGCTGCGCCAAGCGCTCAAGGACACTCCGGTCACCCGCATCGACGCCGGGCTCGGCCAGATCAATCTCGGCTACCACCCACAGCGCTACGCCCAGCCCTGCGACCTGCTCGATCCCTACCGCAACCTGGCCATCGCCGCCGAGATCCTGCGCGAGCAGCACGTCGCAGGTGAGGACTGGCTGCTCGCCATCGGCCGTTACCACCGCCCTGCTGGCGGCGCGCCGGCTGCGCGCTACCGCCACAGCGTCGGCCAGCACCTGGCCCGCGTACTGGGCGAACCCCGACTGGCGACCCGCTCCCGGAGAAACCTGCCATGAACGCCCTACCCGTACTCGTCGCCTGCCTCTCTCTACCGTGGCTGCCGATGCTCGCCCAGGCCGATGCACTGATCATCATCGAAGATCGTGGCGGCGTCTCGGCCCTGCCGTACTACGAGGCACTGAACCTGCAGCCGCGTGCCAAGGTGAGCGCGCCACGGATTGAGATGCCGCTTCCGCCCGCTGGGGTGGTCAACGAAGCGAGCATGCTCCCGGTGCATTCCTTGCGACTGTCGCCCGGCGTTGTGGCGCGTCGGGTGATCGAGGCGCCCGGGCTGCGGCCGTTCTTTCTCGTCGGCGACGACCAACGCTCGCGCGCCTGGCTACAGCAGCGGGCTCTGCGCCTGCGCGAACTTGGCGCCGTGGGCCTGATCGTCAATATCAGCTCGACCGAGTCTTTGGATGCGCTGCGTGCGTTGGTGCCAGGGCTGCCGCTGTCACCGGTGGCCGGCGACGACCTCGCCGAGCGTCTCGGCTTGCGGCACTACCCGGTGCTGATCACGGCCACCGGCCTCGAACAGTGAAGCGTCGGCCATGGCCCAGTCCCACGCGATCGAGGTGCTGCTACGGCCAGCGGTGGAGCTGTACACCGTGGAGGTCTGCGCCGCCGCCGCGCTGCTGTCCCTGGTGGCCCCCTGGTCGCTGGCGCTGAATCCGACGATTGGCCTGGGCAGCGCACTGGCCTTCCTCGCCTTCGGCGCGATCCGCCTGCGCGATGCGCTGGTGATCCTGCGCTACCGCCGCAACATCCGCCGCCTGCCGCGCTACGTGATGACCAGTCGCGATGTGCCGGTCAGCCAGCAGCGGTTGTTCATCGGCCGCGGATTTCGCTGGGAACAACGCCATACGCACCGCCTGACGCAGACCTTCAGGCCCGAATTCCGCCGCTACGTCGAGCCCACGCCTGTCTACCAGTTGGCGCGCCGCCTGGAAGAGCGGCTGGAGTTCGCGCCGTTTCCACTGTCGAAGCTGGCCAAGCTCACCGCCTGGGACATCGCCTTTAACCCGCTACGCCCGTTGCCTGCGGTCGGCGGCCTGCCCAGGCTGCATGGCATTGAACCGAACGAAGTTGATGTCAGCCTGCCACTCGGCGAACGGGTCGGGCACTCGCTGGTGCTGGGCGCCACCCGGGTCGGCAAGACCCGCTTGGCCGAACTGTTCGTGACCCAGGACATTCGGCGGCGTAACGCGGCCGGCGAGCACGAGGTGGTGATCGTGTTCGACCCCAAAGGCGATGCCGACCTGCTCAAGCGCATGTACGTGGAGGCCAAGCGCACCGGGCGCGAACGCGAGTTCTATGTCTTCCACCTGGGCTGGCCGGATTTCAGCGCGCGTTACAACGCAGTGGGTCGCTTCGGAAGAATCTCGGAGGTGGCCACGCGCATCGCCGGGCAACTCTCCGGTGAGGGCAATAGCGCAGCGTTTCGCGAGTTCGCCTGGCGCTTCGTCAACATCATCGCCCGCGCCTTGGTCGAGCTGGGCCAGCGTCCGGACTATCTGCTGATCCAGCGCCACGTGGTCAATATCGACGCGCTGTTCATCGAGTACGCGCAGCATTACTTCGCCCGGCACGAACCCAAGGCCTGGGACATCATCGTGCAGCTCGAAGGACGGCTGAACGACAAAAACATCCCGCGCAACATGATCGGCCGGGAAAAGCGCGTGGTCGCGCTGGAACAGTACCTGTCGCAAGTCCGCGTCTACGACCCAGTGCTCGACGGCCTGCGCAGTGCCGTGCGTTACGACCGCACCTATTTCGACAAGATCGTCGCCAGCCTGTTGCCGCTGCTGGAAAAGCTCACCACCGGCAAGACCGCGCAACTGCTCGCACCGAATTATGCGGACCTGGCCGATCCGCGGCCGATCTTCGACTGGATGCAGATCGTGCGCAAACGCGCGGTGGTCTATGTCGGCCTCGACGCCCTGTCGGATGCGGAGGTCGCCGCCGCCGTCGGCAACTCGATGTTTGCCGACCTGGTGTCGGTCGCCGGCCATATCTACAAGTTCGGCATCGATGATGGACTGCCCGAGGCCCTGGCGGGTGCCTGGGTGCCGATCAACGTCCATGCGGACGAATTCAATGAACTGATGGGCGACGAGTTCGTGCCGCTGGTCAACAAAGGCGGCGGGGCTGGGCTGCAGGTCACCGCCTATACCCAGACGCTCAGCGACATTGAGGCGCGTGTCGGCAACCGCGCCAAAGCAGGCCAGGTCATTGGCAACTTCAACAACCTGTTCATGCTGAGGGTGCGCGAGACCGCGACCGCCGAGCTGCTCACCCGCCAGTTGCCCAAAGTGGACGTCTACACCACGACACTGGTCAGCGGCGCCACCGACAGCTCCGATGTACGCGGGCCGACCGACTTCACCTCCAATGCACAGGACCGCATCAGCACCGCAAGCGTGCCGATGATCGAGCCCGCCCACGTGGTCGGCCTGCCCAAAGGCCAGGCCTTTGCCCTGCTGCAAGGCGGCCAGCTGTGGAAGATCCGCATGCCGCTGCCGGCCCCCGATCCGGATGAAGCCCTGCCCGAGGATCTCCAACAGCTCGCCGGCTACATGCGCCAGCACTATGCCGAGGCCGGCGACTGGTGGGAAAACCAGGTCCTGCCAGGCCTGCAGGATCAACCGCTGCCCGACGACCTGCTCGACGGCTTTCGCCACCTTGCCGATCCGGACGCTTCCGAAGAAACCGAGGCACGTCCATGAAGGACCCAGCCGCCGCCACCCAGCGCGAACAGGCCCGCCAGCAAGGCATGTTCGCCAGCCTCGTCACCCTGCCGCTGCGTATGCTCGGCGTGCTGATCGGCTCGCTGCTGCTGTCGATCCTCATCGAGTGTGCCGGCATGCACCTGTTCTGGCCCGAGCAGGGCTGGCGTCACGCCCAGGGCATGCTCGACTACGAACTGAATCACCTCTCCACCCACTTCACCCGCAGCGCGGTGGTGCAGGAGCCGGGCCGCACCGCGCAGCAGCTGGTCGAGGGCGCCTACCAATGGCTCTTCGTGAAGACCGGCCTGCTCGACTGGATGAGCCAGGCATCGGCACGATCGCGCGCGCCCAGCCATGCCGATGCCCGCGACGCCCACTACTACATCAGCCAGGTCTATGTCTGGAGCGAGCGCTACCTGATCGCAGCCGCGTTCACCACACTGACGTTCATGGTACGGCTGCTGGTCCTGGTGCTGACGCTGCCGCTGTTTCTGCTGGCCGCCTTCGTCGGCCTGATCGATGGCCTGGTGCGGAGAGATATCCGCAAGTTCGGCGCCGGTCGCGAGTCAGGGTTCATCTACCACCGCGCCAAAGCCAGCCTGATGCCACTAGCCGTCCTGCCGTGGATCCTCTACCTCACCCTGCCCGTCAGCGTGCATCCGCTGCTGGTGCTACTGCCGAGCGCGGCGCTGCTGGGCCTGGCGGTGAACATCACTGCGGCAAGCTTCAAGAAGTATCTTTAGTTCCGGCCCCAAGCTACAGCCCCAGGAGGTGCTTAGCAGCCCCGAAATTGGGAGCATATTCCATCTGTACCACGGCCAAGTCAGCAGCAATATCGGCTGATAGGTGCCGCGTAGCTGGTTCGAAGTACTCTTTCGTATTCGACGACGCAAATACAATCGGTTTTCGGAGGCCAGCAGAACGAAGCTGATGAGCTGTCTCCAGATAAGCTTCGACGATCACGCAGTCCTTCATTGATTCCTTCCCTCGTCGCGCAGGTGTGCGTGGTTCGTTGACACGCCTAAAAGCTCGACTGGAAACGCCATCGTTGTGTGGTACCAAGCGCGCGACGCTCTGCCAGCGATCCAGCACAGCACGAGCTCTATCCACATGCCCATTGAGGTATTGAGCATTCAAGATACCTTGAGCCCCATAGGCATCCGCCACACAGTGAATACGGCTCGCTTGCGTCTGGAATCTCTCCAATCCACGCTGTGCCTCCTGCTCGACGCCCTCAATATGGGTCAAGAGTTCTATGGTCACCTGCTCCGCTACAAGAACGGTTAGTTCAGCACCAAGCTCTGCCGTGGCCAACAAAGTGAGCCCGGCACTTACATCGCTCAAAGCAACGGAATCACGCGTGATGTCGCGAATCACATCCAATAAGGTACATGTATCGACGCATAAAACAGGCACATCGAGTGCCGCTAGTCTGGCGATATCTTGAGAACTGAAACTCATGAACGTGAGTTATCGTATTGTTCAAGCAATCCGAGCGCGAACTCATAGTCGATTGCCAAGTCCTGTGCCTGCTCCGACGACCAGCCATCAACCTCGACAAACCATCGAGCCACTTGCTCTGAATCCGGTCGCTTTGAGGCATGGTGTGCAGATATCAAAAAGCTAAACCACCGTTGCTGATCCATCGGATGCGAGGCACCTGTAGATTTATTCGCGTGCCTCGAAAAACGCCTTAGCGCTTCTGCTGAATCAGTCTCCAGCCAGTCTTCCAGTGTTTGATTGGACGATGTTAGATCAACCTTGAATCCTCCTGCCTGTGCTGCTGGCTCTGCGATCCGAGAGAAAAAGTCGCGCAGGATTAGGTTGTATTTCGTTATTCCAAGCTCACCTACATTCCGGGGAACAATGTTCGCCACTCTATAACCATCATTTTCTTGCCAGAGCAACAAACCAGACTCATCAATATCCCCGAATGAAGCGCGCACCAAGACAATCACATCTTCGTCACCAGGCGCATTTCTTCCGATGTCTTCCTCTCGCTCAGCGTCGTGATGCCACGGTTCCTGCACTTGAGACAAGACGCAATCACGGATGAGCGTTGCAGACGCCCCCCTCAAGTGGAGTTCCTGAAAAACCTCAATGCCTTTATCCGTCATACTGAAAGCCTATGTTGATTATGTATATGGTGAGTTTCCATTTGTACACGCACATCGCCATCTAACTATATGGAATACCTCAATCGCCCCCCAGAATCGATAGCTGCGCGACACGCTCCAGATCATGGACAAGGGGTCTGCGTCCATAGTGCTCAAGCGCCACCCGCCTGTCTGCGCCAGCCCGTGTACGGTGTGTAAACGCCGCCCCATCAACAATTACCGAGCGCGCCTCGGCACTGCCTGGCTCGATCTCAGCTTGCAAAAGCGCTCGCGTGGCACCGCTACCGGAAAGCGAATAACCCGTGTCTTGACCATCGACGAGTACCCGGTAGCAGATCGGAAAACTCTCGCTGCCTTCATCACTGTTGCTCTCATTGGCGGTGGTCCTCTGCGCGTCGTAGCGCACCCTATTTTCCACCATCAAGCGCCCGATCTCGAACAGGATGCCAAGTTCTTCGTCGATAGGTTCCCACAGTCGTAGATAGCCGTCATGCGTCCTGATCATGCTTACGCCGTCATAGCGCACATGAGCGTACAGCGGTGCAAGGTCGATCACCGTTTCGGCCACCACCGTACCCTCGGCATTGGTGATACCAGCCGCCAGCGAGTGGTTACCGCCATGCACTAGGGTCAACCCGAATGGCAGTAGCAATTCAACCTTGTGGTTGAAATCCGCGCGCCATTCGCCCATGCGGCGCGAATGCCCGATGTTGGCAATGGCATTCGTCAAGCTGGATTCTGACCAGGGTACGGCCAGGATCGGATCACGTCCCAGGCGAAGGCGGTATCGCGCCTCGGTCAAACGCACGCCCACTTGGTCAACCGTCAGCCCTTCCACTGTTATCTGCGCGGACAGAGAACCGAAGAGGTCGGACAGATCGTAAGCGCTACGCGCGCCATGCGCAGACTGGAATACCAGCGATGTAGTAGCTCTGGCCTGCAACGGCGCGGCGATCAGCCTGACTAGGCTGGAGAGTCCGAGCGGATCAGCCGCCGCAACCGATCTAGCCCGCCTCATCACGTTCTCAAAACGCTCCCGGCGTATCGCTTCATGCTCCGCCAGGCGCCAGCGGAACTCCCGCCCCAGCCAGCTTGCTCGCCTCCTCCCATTTGTATTCGCAGTCATTTCTCGCTCCCTCTCGCTCTTATATACCCATCGCAGGCTGCGCAACTCACAGTGCCATTTACTAAGCATCGAAGGCCATCGCCAACGCCCCAATAGGGATAGCCTCAGGTTCCCATTGTTTAAGGCAGCACCACAGCCATACCGAGAGCATCTCGGCATTCCTCGCACATCGTGGACTGGCTCATGTCGAAGCGACTGCTCTCTCACGCCAACAGGCATCACACCATCAGTCTGATCCCAGCGCTGCTCGGTTTGTGCTTGGCCGTTCACGCCGCCGCCGACGATGCCACGCCCGAACACGCCCGCCTCGCCGCCGCGCTGCGCCAACTCGACAGCATCGAACGCCTCGTCGCGCAACAGGCCGCGCAGCCGCCAGATGCACGTGCCCGCTACCACTTCGACTACAGCCGTCTCGCCGCCGACCTGGAGCGCGTGCGCGGCGGTATTCGCGATTACCTGACGCCCTCGCGTGCCCAGCCGCGCGACCCCGCCGAGCTGCTCAGCGGATATCGCCAGCCTGCCGCCGCGCGCGACGCGCAGGAGGCGCCATGAACGCCGCCCAGATCACCGCATTCCAGGCCAACAGCGGCCTCATCCCGGCCGAGATGGCAACCGTGCTGCTCGGTGCGGTGTTCGCCGCGCTGCTCCTGTGGGGCGTCTGGGCGATCCGCAGCGCCTACGTGGGCTGGGCCGAAGAACAGCTTTCCCATCGTCAGTTCCTGGTCGTCGTGGTGCGCTTCGTCGTGCTGTACCTAGTGCTGACCTTTTTCCTGCTCTCGTAAGAGGTCGTCCTGATGAAGCCGCTTGCCCGTTCCCGTCTCCCCCGTCCATTCGCTGGCCTGGCAGCGCTGCCGCTGTTCGGCGTGCTGTCGCCATCGGCCCAGGCCGCTTTGCCCACCCTGGAGAACCCATCGCGCGGCGTCGGCACGGGCATCCTGCAAACGCTGCAGAACTACGGCTACGACATCGTGATGCTGATCGCCCTGCTGGTGGTCGCCTCGATGTTCGTCGGCGTCTGCTACCACGCCTACACCCGCTACGCGGAGATCCATATTGGTCGCTCGACCTGGGGCCAGTTCGGCCTGACCGTGGCGGTCGGTGCGATGCTGCTGGTGGTGGGCATCTGGCTGCTGACCGAAGCCATCGGCGTGCTCTAAAGCGAGGCCTGCCGAAATGACCGAAGACATCCGCACGGACGGGACGGTGCTGTTTCTGCCCCACCGTCTCAACCGTCACCCGGTGGTGGTGCGCGGACTGACGGCAAATGAGCTGTGGGTCTGTGCCGGCCTGTCGGGTCTGCTTGGCCTGGCGAGCGGCGTGGCGCTGGCCATGCTGCTGGCGACGATTGCCATCGTCCCCACGGCCATCCTGCTGGCAGTCAGCGCAGGCATCTTCATCGGCGGCGGTGCACTGCGCCGGCTCAAGCGCGGCCGCCCCGAGACCTGGCTGTACCGGCGGTTGCAGTGGTGGATCGCGCTGCGTCTACCGGCGCTCGCCACCCTCACCGACGGCCAGCGGCTGGTGACCCGTTCCGGTTACTGGAGCACGCGCAGGGGCAATGCACCGTGAGCCGGTTCAAGAACGAAGTGCAGCGGCTCGACGCCCACATCAGGACCCTGCGCATCGGCGCCAGTCTGCTGGTGATGCTGACACTGGTCATGGGCATCGGCTGGTGGAGCGCGCCGCGTAACCTGACCATCCATGTACCGCCAGACTTGCGCTCGGGTAGCACGCGCCCCTGGTGGGACGTGCCACCGGAGAGCGTGTACGCCTTCACCTTCTACGTCTGGCAGCAGCTGCAGCGCTGGCCCACCAACGGCGACGACGACTACCCGCGCAACCTGCACGTGCTGTCGCCCTACCTCACGCCCGCCTGCCAGGCGCTCCTGCAGCAGGACTACGAGTACCGTCGCAACAGCGGCGAGCTGCGCCGGCGCGTGCGCGGCATCTACGAGATTCCCGGGCGCGGGTACGGCGACAACCCCACCCTGCGCGTGCGCAGCGTCTCCACCCGTGAATGGGTGGTGAACCTGGATGTTACGGCCGACGAGTACTACGCCTCAGAGCAGGTCAAACGCGCCCTGGTGCGCTACCCGCTGAAGGTCCTGCGCAGCGACGTCGACCCGCAGCGCAACCCGTTCGGGCTGGTTATCGACTGCTACGACGGCGCGCCGCAGCGCATTGCCAGCCCTGTCGATCCGGCGGCCACGCCCGCCCCTGCCCCCGCCACAGAGAGCATGCCATGAACCGCTTCTTGCCCTTGGCCCTCGCGGCGTTCGCGCTGGCATCTTTCAGCGCCGCCCAGGCCACCGAACTCCTGCGCTGGGAACGCTTGCCCCTGGCGCTACCACTGCTGGTCGATCAGGAGCGCGTCGTCTTCGTCGAGCGCAATGTCCGTGTCGGCGTCCCCGCCTCGCTTGGCAATCGCCTGCGCGTGCAGAGCGACGCCGGTGCGATCTACCTGCTGGCCAGCGAGCCGATCGAACCAACCCGGCTGCAACTGCAGGACGCCGACACCGGCACGGTGATGCTGCTCGACATCGCTGCCGAGCCGGCCCAGGACGGCCAACCGCCTCTGGAGCCGGTGCGCATCATTGAGGCTACATCAACCGCGGCTGCATCCGCGGCCGATGACGATAGTGCCGCCTCGGCTCCCGTGCGGGCCACACCGCAGCCGGTGATCCTTACCCGCTTCGCCGCGCAGAACCTCTACGCCCCACTACGCACCGTCGAACCGGTGCCGGGCGTTGTGCGCGTCACCCTGCACCCCGACCTGCCGCTCGACACCCTGCTGCCCACCCTGCCGGTGCAGGCGCACGCGCTGGCGGCCTGGCGCCTGGACAACCTGTGGGTCAGCGCTGTGCGCCTGCGCAACCACAGCGCGCACGGGGTCGGGTTGGACCCGCGTGCGCTACAGGGGTACTTCCTCGCCGCGACCTTTCAGCACCCGACGCTGGGCCCGCGCGGCACGCCGGAGGACACCACTGTGGTCTACCTCGTCACCCGTGGACACGGTCTGGCGCAAGCCCTGTTGCCGGCCATTGCCCCCATCGACGCGGCCCTCAACCTGCCCGCACCCACAGGAGGCCACGATGCACAGTAATGGCCTGCTCAAGTGGTTGATGATCCCCCTGCTGCTGTTGCTGGTGTTCGGCGCCGTCAAGCTGTTCTCCACTGGTAGCGACGCGCCCGGTACGGCGGACGAGGCCAGCCGCCTGACGCCCGAGGAAGCCAAGGCGCTCGGCATCGAGGGCGACACCCCGCGCGACACCGTGGCGACGCTGGTCGCCCAGGTTCGCCAACTGCGTACCGAGCTGCAGACCGCGCTGAGCGACAACAAGGTGCAGCGCGACGAGAACCAGCGCCTGCGCCAACGCGAAGGGGCCATCGACCAGCGTATCCAGAGCGCGCTCGACAGCGAGCGCAGCCAGCTGCATCAGGTTCGCCAACAGCTCAGCCACGAACGCCAGCAGACCCAGGGCTTGCTGCAGCAACTGCAGCAGCGGCTCGATGCCATCGGCCAGGAGGGCCACGCCGACCTACCGGTCGGCCTGGGGCTCGAGCCGAGCGACGGCCTGCCCGGCGATGCCCTGCGCTGGATCGAACCGGAGGATCGGCGCGACGATGGTCAGTCGCGCAGCAGCGGCACGACCGGCAGCTTCAGTTTTCCGACCAGCTTCGGGCCAGCGCAGAAGACGCTGGAAAGCACCGCCAGCGCTGCCGTCGACGCCGGCCGCCGCGCCGCTGAGGTGCCGGAGACCACCGCGGTCTACACCGTGCCGACCAACTCGACCCTGATGGGTTCGATCGCCATGACGGCGCTGATCGGCCGCGTGCCCATCGACGGCACGGTCAACGACCCCTACCCCTTCAAAGTCCTGATCGGGCGGGACAACCTGACCGCCAACGGTATCGACATTCCGGACGTGGCCGGCGCCGTGGTCAGCGGAACGGCCTCTGGGGACTGGACCCTCTCCTGCGTGCGTGGGCAGATCCGCTCGGTCACCTTCGTCTTCGAGGACGGCACCATCCGCACTCTACCCAACGACGACGCGCGCGGCGGCAACCGCCAGACCAGCAGCACTGACACCCAGGACGGACTGGGCTGGATCAGCGACCCGTATGGCATCCCCTGCGTCTCCGGCGAGCGGCGCAGCAACGCCCAGCAGTACCTGGGCTCGCAGGCCCTGATCACTGCAGCCGGTGCCGGCGTCGCCTCGCTGATCGACGAAGGCAGCGGCCAGGTCTCCTACATGAGCCGCGACGGCTCGGTCGGCACCGTGGGCATCGGTGCCAACGAAGCATGGGCCGCATCCTCGCCGGCGGCGTGCAGGACATGTCGGCCTGGGTCAACCAGCTCTATGGCCAGGCGTTCGCTGCGGTCTACGTCAAGCCCGGCGCCCAGGTCGCCGTACACCTCGAACAACCCCTGACCCTCGACTATGACCCCACCGGCCGCCGCGTCGATCATCGCCTTGGAGGGCTGCCCCATGCACAAGACCTGGACTGACGGCCTGGCCCTGCTGGCCATGGCGCTGCTGCTCGGTGGCTGCGCCACCAGCAAGGAAGCCCTGCTGCCACACGACAACCGCAGCATGCTCGACATCTGGAACGTCGAGACCGGCGGTGGCAGCGCCCGGCAGTTGCTCGATGCGCGCCAGGCCCTGCGCCGGTCGCTGAGCGAGGCCGATGTGCAGGCCGATGTGCAGGCCGCGCCGGCCGTGCAGGCCCGCTATACCCGCACGGCAGCCAACGAGATCTACCGGCAGTTCCATCGTCTGCCCAATCCCGATCTGCTGATGTACGTGTTCCCCCACCTGGCCGGCAGCGACCCGGTGCCGGTGCCCGGCTACACCACGCTGTTTCCCCTGTACCAGCGGGTGCAGTACGCCCTGCCCGGGGAACGGCTGGAGGACTACTGATGGCCTGGCCGTGGTTTATGCGCCGCGCCCAGACCGAGGACCCGGCGCCTCCTGCAGACGCTTGGGCGCGCCACGTCGCCGAGCTGCACGCCCACGGCCTCGCCGAGCCCGGCACTGCACAGAGCACCCGGCGGCCAGCCACCCAGGCCGATGAGCAGGCGCTCTACAGCGTGGCGCCCTCCTTCGCCGATCAGCTGCCGTGGGCCGAGTACCTGCCCGAGTCGCAGTGCATGCTGCTGGATGACAGCATCTCGGTCGCCGCCTTCTACGAACTGCTGCCGGTCGGCACAGAGGGGCGCGAACCCGCCTGGCTGCTGCAGGTGCGCGACACCCTGGAAAACGTGATGCAGGATGCCTTCGACGAGCTGGAGGACAACCCCTGGGTCGTGCAGTTCTACGCCCAGGACGACCCCAACTGGGACCGCTACCTCGACGAGCTGCGCGCCTACATCCAGCCCCGCGCCCAGGGCAGTGCCTTCACCGCGTTCTACCTGCGCTTCTTCGCCCATCACCTGCAGGCCATCGCCAAACCGGGCGGGCTGTTCGAGGACCACACCGTCACCCGCCTGCCCTGGCGCGGGCAAAACCGGCGCACGCGGCTGGTCGTCTACCGCCGAGTCGGCCCGGCACCGCAGCGCCGCGGGCAATCGCCCGAGCAGGCACTGAACCGGGTGTGCGAGCGCCTCATCGGCGGCCTGGCCCACGCCGGCGTGCGCGCCCGGCGGCTGGGCGCGGCGGACATCCACGCCTGGCTGTTGCGCTGGTTCAACCCCCATCCGCCCCAGCTCGGCGACACTGCCGCAGACCGCGAACGCTTCTATGCCCTGACCCGCTACCCGGACGAACAAGAGCCCGGCGAGGTCGAGCTGGCCAGCGGCACGGATTTCAGCCAGCGCCTGTTCTTCAGCCAGCCGCGCTCGGCGGTCGAGCCAGGCCTGTGGTACTTCGACGGCCTGCCGCACCGCGCCATCGCCGTCGACCGCCTGCGCAGCCCGCCCAGCACCGGCCATGTCACCGGCGAAACCCGTAAGGGCGAGGCGATCAACGCACTGTTCGACCAACTGCCGGAAGACACCATTCAGTGCCTGACGCTGGTCATCACCCCGCAGGACGTGCTCGAAGCGCACCTCAACCAGCTGGGCCGCAAGGCCGTGGGCGATACCCTCGCCTCGGAGCAGGCCCGCGCCGATGTGCAGCAGGCCCGCAGCCTGATCGGCAGCGCCCACAAGCTGTACCGGAGTGCCCTGACCTTTTACCTGCGTGGCCGCGACCAGGCGGAGCTGGACGCCCGCGGCCTGCAACTGGGCAACGTGCTGCTCGGCGCCGGCCTGCAGCCGGTGCGCGAAGAGGATGAAGTGGCGCCGCTCAACACCTACCTGCGCGGCTTGCCCTGCGTCTACGACCCGGCAAAGGACCGCCAACAGTGGTACACCCAGCTGATGTTTGCCCAGCATGCGGCCAACCTGGCGCCGCTGTGGGGGCGCAGCCAGGGCACCGGCCACCCCGGCATTACCCTATTCAACCGCGGCGGCGGGCCGATCACCTTCGATCCCCTCAATCGCCTCGACCGGCAGATGAATGCCCACCTGTTCCTCGCCGGCCCGACCGGCTCCGGCAAGTCGGCCACGCTGAACAACCTGCTCAACCAGGTCACCGCCATCTACCGGCCGCGGCTGTTCATCGTCGAGGCGGGCAACTCCTTTGGCCTGTATGGCGACTTTGCCGCGCGCCTGGGCCTGCGCGTGCATCGGGTCAAGCTCGCGCCGGGTGCCGGGGTCAGCCTGGCGCCGTTCGCCGACGCCCAGCGCCTGGTGGAGACGCCCAGCCAGGTGCAGACGCTCGATGCCGATGCTCTGGACGACGAGCATGCGGCGGTCGAAGGGGACGAGCAGCGCGACGTGCTCGGTGAACTGGAGATCACCGCGCGGCTAATGATCACCGGTGGCGAGGACAAGGAAGAGGCGCGCATGACCCGTGCGGACCGCAGCCTGATCCGCCAGTGCATCCTCGACGCTGCGCGGTTGTGCGTGGACACGCAGCGCACGGTGCTGACCCGCGACGTGCGCGACGCGCTGCGCGAACGCAGCCGCGACACCGGCCTGCCCGAGCTGCGCCGGGCCCAGCTGCTGGAGATGGCCGATGCGATGGACATGTTCACCCAGGGCAGCGACGGCGAGATGTTCGACCGCCCCGGCACGCCCTGGCCGGAGGCCGACATCACCATCGTCGACCTCGCCACCTATGCCCGCGAGGGCTACAACGCGCAGCTCTCCATCGCCTACATCTCGCTGATCAATACGGTCAACAACCTCGCCGAGCGCGACCAGTTCCTCGGCCGGCCCATCATCAACGTCACCGACGAGGGCCACATCATCACCAAGAACCCGCTGCTCGCGCCCTACATCGTCAAGATCACCAAGATGTGGCGCAAGCTGGGCGCCTGGTTCTGGCTGGCGACGCAGAACCTCGACGACCTGCCCAAGGCCGCCGAACCGATGCTCAACATGATGGAGTGGTGGCTGTGCCTGGGCATGCCGCCGGACGAGGTGGAGAAGATCGCCAGGTTCCGCGAGCTCACCCCGGCGCAGAAGGCCCTGATGCTCTCGGCCCGCAAGGAGGCCGGCAAGTTCTCGGAAGGGGTGATTTTGTCGCGCAGCATGGAGCTGCTGTTTCGCGCCGTGCCGCCCAGCCTTTATCTCGCGCTCGCGCAAACCGAACCGGAAGAAAAAGCCGAGCGTTACAAGCTCATGCAGCAGCACGGCATCAGCGAACTCGACGCCGCGCTCAAGATCGCCGAGCACATCGACCGGGCACGTGGCATCACCTCACTGCCGCTGGACTGGAGCCGTCCGCGGTAGCCCCATGGAGGAATCGGCAGCATGAACAACCAGCCCATCTCTGGCAGAATCGGCCACTTCTGTGGAAGCCACCCCGTCGATATGCCGCTGCCCTACGACATCCTGCGTCTGTTCACCTCGCCGCAAGGCTATCTCGTCGAGATTCAACACCTGGCCGGCCGGGCCGCTGCGGCAGCCACCGCACGGGAATGGCTGTGGGTCACGGATCATTCGGTCACCAGCCTACGCGCCCTGCCCGCGGACAGCGACACGCCGCAAGTGTGGCATTTCCGCGAGGCGCAGCTGCAGCTCGACGGCATGCACACGCAGTTGCTGTGGCACAACGGCGACTGCCAGGCGCTCATGGCCTGCTCGATGCCGGCGCTGCCCGCCGCGCAGCACCAGCTCATTCACAATCATCTGAGTTGAGGTGCGCCTCAACGCCCCTGGTTGATCTGCTGCTCCAGCGCAGCCAGGCGCTCGATGATGCGCTCGAAGGGCAGCGTCTCGCCGTAGAACATCTGCGCGGCCAGCATCGCCTGATAGTCCTCGCGCAACGCGCCGAGCAGCGCCGCTTCCGGCACCAGCCGCAGCCCACCCGCCGCGCACCGGTCGTAGTGACTGTGGCCACTGCGGTAGAAGGTCTCCTTGATGTTCAGCACATCGCGCAGCAGCGCGATGTCGGACACGGCCCGACGACCAACATCATGATCCGCCAGACGCGCCAGGTCGTACCAGTGCCGCGACAAACGCTCGGCACCTGCGCGCATCTGCGGACGGTGGCACTCGACATGGATCAGCGTCGCCTTTTCCCAGAAGGTCCGCATGGGCGACAGCACGACCACCTCCGCACTTGGAAACGCCAGCTCCGGCACATAGGTGGCCACGTCCGGCACGATGGTCAGCCGGTCCTGCGGCAGGGTCGCATTGCGGCCGCCAAACTCGATCAGCACGCTGGGGCGCAGGTAGGCGTCCGTGTTGTCCACCGCGCTCGGATAGTAGAGCCAGAGCTTTTCCGCATCCTCGCTGACCTCAATGCTGATCTCCCTGCCCGGTAGCGCCTGCGCCAGGGCCTCGCGCAGCGTCGGTACCAGCTCCCCGGTCACATGTAGTGCCAACGCGGCCTTGAGCAGGTCGGACAAGCGCCGGCGCTGGTTGCTGCCGAGGCTCGCCAGCTCCGGGACGTCATCGACCAGGCTGCGGTAATCGACGGTGACATCGATGTCCTCTGAGAAACGCTCGACGGCCTGATAGACCTTGGACAACGACGTGCCACCCTTGAACGCCATCGGCTTGCGGCACGGCAGGCTGAACAAAAGTCCCAACACCTGGCACAACCAGATGTCCTTCTCCAGGATTTCAGCCCGGCGCCCCAGCACCGGGGCCAGCCCGAGCAACAGCTCGGCCTGCTCCGCCAGGGATAGATCGAAATAGCGCTCGGTGCCCTCAGCCATGCGCGACCTCGCCACGCTCATAGCGACTCAGCGCCGCCACCATCCAGGCCGGCATCACCGCCTTCGCCTGGCGCAGCGCCTCGAACTCGCTGCTCGGCAGCCGCTCGGCGATACGCTGGAAGGTCGCGGAGGTCACC
The DNA here is from genome assembly GCF_013523055.1 of Pseudomonas capeferrum. Classification (GTDB taxonomy): domain Bacteria; phylum Pseudomonadota; class Gammaproteobacteria; order Pseudomonadales; family Pseudomonadaceae; genus Aquipseudomonas; species Aquipseudomonas capeferrum_A. The sequence goes on from NZ_JAAMQM010000003.1 coordinate 175,543, forward strand.
TGATGCCGTCCCAGGTACCACAGCGCGGACAGTGCCTGTCCGGCAGCGCGCCCCGCCAACACCAGTTTGCGCGGAGCCACATGCTGCAGGCGCACGACCATCTTGCCCAAGCGCACCGTGCGCGACGAACCCGTGGTGTAGAACACCGGCTGCGCCGGCACCTGCGTCGACAGCCCGAACCGCCGCGCGGCCTCGGCGCCATGCACCTCGATGGTTGCGCCCTCACGCGCGGCCAGCGCTTGCGCCACCTGCTCCGGCGCCGGCATGGCCTTGATGCCGAACCGTCCCACCTTGGGCACGCTATACAGGCCATGGCCAATACGCTCGATATGACCAGCCTTGGTCAGACGCATCAGGGTCTGGTCGATCGCCGCGCGCGAACCCACCCCGGCGAACAGGGCTGGGGTGAAGGGCTCACCGACTGGCTGCGCCGCGATGCGTTCGCGTATGACTTGGGCTGTACTCATGTCGACCTCCATTTGTTAGATATTTTGTTTAAAAATCTAACAACATGCAAGGCGACCGCTATCTGTCAGGGGGTGACCGCCGGATGGCGATAGACGACTCACAGCCCCGCTGGAGCCATTGCCTGGCGAGCGCAGGGTGCAGTGGAATTCGGACATCTGATGGAGACCGCATTATTTGATACGAATCGCCCTTACCGATGCCGAGAGCAAAGCGGACACGCCGGTTTCCGATTCGTCACTATGCCGCTGCCCTACGACATCCTGCGTCTGTTCACCTCGACGCAGGGCTATCTCGTCGAGATCCGCCACCTGATCGGCCGGGCCTCTACAGCCGCCGTGTGTGAATGGCTGTGGGTCACGGATCGCTCCGTCACCAGCCAGCGGCCCCTGAATACGGAAAGCGATACGCCGCAGGTGCGCCATTTCCGCGAGGCGCGCTTGCAACTCGACGGCATGCACGCGCAGTTGGTGTGGCCCAACGGTGACTGCCAGGCGCTGATGGCCTGCTCGATGCCGGCGCTGCCCGCCGCATAGCACCAGCTCATTCACAATCATCTGAGTTGAACACTCAGCGTAGCGCGAGCCTCTGCAACGCCCCGTCCGGGTCATAGACGCGCAGTTGCGCCGGTGATCTGGCCGAGCTGCGGTAGATCACCAGGTTGGTTCCGCCTGGGCGTGCCTGGGAGGGAAAGAGGATCCCGTCCAGTCCGGCCGCTACCACGTCGTCGGCCATGTACCAGGTCGGCGGCTCGATAGATTTGCCGAACCATTCCGCCCGCCAGTCAACCGCGAAATCGGCCCACAGCGATGACCATTGCTCGGGATCGAAGCCTGCGCTCAGGTCGGCCACGCGCAGCCCGCTGACGAAGAAGGTGCAGATCGTACCCGGGCGCAACCACGGGTTGTCCTGCTTGTACTCCGCCAGTGCCGTCGACTCATCCAGCGACAGGTACAGCGCCTCCTGCTCGGGGCGGTTGAAACGACCACCCTGGCGCGCCGCGCCCATCCCGGACAGCGGCGAGCTGGCGTAGGCCGGCACGATGACCCGATACAAGGCTGCGTCCCCGCCCTCGCCGAGGGTTCTCAAAATCATCCGGCGGCACCACCGGCGAGAGATTCCAGATAAGCGATCACCGCATCGGCCCGTCCTTCCTGAATCAGGTCATCGGCGGTCTTGTAGCCAAAGGCCCTTAGCGGCTCATTGCGTACCAGGAAGGCCGCGCGCTCGAGGTCTCCGGTCATCTCGGTAGCCACAGCCAGCACCTTCACCATGTCTTGCAAGTACTTCTGCAACTGCGGGGCCTGGGGCCGGGCGGTCGGGGTATTGCGATGCACGTGTGCGCGCTCGGCTAGTTCCTGCACCCGAAAGCCGAAGAAGTCACCGACCTTGGCCGGCGACAGATACGGGGTATTGGGCTCACGGAACCGTTCAACGAAAGGTTCTTGCAGGGCGGTATTCATGGCATATCACCTGACGCAGAATTCACGCACTTATTTTGCACTCCAAACGCTCTTTTCGCAAACGACTCTACGACTCAGCTGCTCGCCTACACATGCCTGCCTTGGCCAGCACCTCCCAATGCCGATCGCCCTTAGCGATGCCCAGGCCAAAGCGGACATGCCAATTGCCGAATCTTTGTCGTGCGCCTCGCCGCGCTGCGTTCGACTGATGCGGCAAGTCGGTAGCCAAGGTCTGCAAGGCTACGGCGCCGCACTGCTGCGCTGACCCGTCCCGTTCGCCTCGCATCCCCGCGCGAACAACCACCGCCGACGCGGTGGTCGATGCCACGCCCGTCTCGACACCCCAGCAGAACCGGGCTCTGCCTTGATCGTCGCACACGAGAACCGCCTCATCGCCCAGGCCATTGCCATTCTGGAGCGCCGGCTGTTCGTCGATGGTCCGCCGATGTCAGACCCGCAGGTCACCCGCGACTACCTGCGCCTGAAACTGATGCCGGAACCCAGCGAAGTGTTCGTCGCCTTGTTTCTCAATGCCAAGCATCAGGTCATCGCCTGTGAAACGCAGTTCCGAGACACCATCGATGCCGCGCAAGTCCATCCCCGCGTGGTGGTTCAGCGGGCACTGCTGCATAACGCGTCCGCTCTGATCGCGGCGCATCAACACCCCTCGGGCTGCTCCGAACCCTCATCCAGGGATGAGCGCCTGACCCAGCGCCTCAAAACTGCACTGGAGTGCGTGGACGTGCGCCTGCTGGATCACTTCATCATCGGCAAAGGCCAGCCGTATTCGTTCGCGGAGCATGCCCAGCTGTAATCCTTCGTAGCCGTGCCACACCTCCTCCCTCACCCGCCCAGAGCCGGCCGTCCAGGTGGACGCGCCGGCTCGCGATGAAATCGGCGTGCCGCGATTCCCGTTTGTTTGTCGTCGCACGCCCGACCTGCGCGTCAACTGTCCGCAAGTCCATCTCAGGGTTCTTCGACATGCCAGCCCAACGCCCCAGCCGGCTCCCATTGCGCCCGCCCCTCTGTGCCGCAGCGCTGTGCGCCGCGTTGCTCTCGCCACTGACGCAGGCTGCTGAGATTCTGGTCGTGACCAATAGCCGGCATCCGGTGCAAGCCACCGGCGATGCTCGGCTGATCGAGCTGGATCAACCCGCCCGTATCGAGGCCGAGCTGGGTGCCCATTTGCCGGCCGATCAATTACGTGGCACTGCCCTGGTGCAACAGCGCTTGAACAATGGCGGCATCGAATTGCAACAACGCCTCGGCGCGGCCTATCAGGGGGTAGTGGATGCCTGGAGCCTCGGGGTGACAACAATTCCGGCGGTGATCGTCGATCACCGTTATGTGGTTTATGGCGAGCCGGACGTCACCAAGGCGGTTGCGCTGATCGAAGCGCACCGGAGGACGCAACCATGACGCGTTCTTCCCGCCTGCGCGCCGGCATCGCCACCATCTTGCTGGCCACGGGCGCACCGTCGTTCGCGCTCACCACGGCGACCATTTGCCGTCTCGACGCTCTCGCCGGACTGCCTGGCATACCGCGTGGTCGGCATCTGCTTCTGGCTGCACTGCAGCAGTTTCGGCTGCTCAGTGGAGACCTCGGTCAAGGTGCGCCACTTCGTGCCGGATGCAGTGGTCTCCAGCTATGCCAACACCGGCGCCAATCCCTGGCTGGAGGTGCGGCCGATGAGCCCGTCCAATGCCATGGCGCAGGCCGGGGGCGACGGCACGACCAACCAACACCACGAAAACAACCTGGCCAAGTTCAAGAATGCCGACGTGATCGGCCATCCCGGCGGCTATGTGTTCAACCAGTTCGCTTCCAGTTTCGGCTACAGCTGCGAAGGCGCCGGCACCGCCTTTATGCCCTACCTGCTGAGCACCCTCGACACCCTCGCGTGGCGCTACAACCTCCCGGAGATGCTCTACCCGGAGGCGCTGACGCCCGGCATGCGCGAGATTGGCAGCCGCACCGGCGGCAACCTCTGGGGCAACGTCTACCCGCGCGGCGGTTTTCTGCACCAGAGCGACGACTACCTGGCAGGCGCCGTGGTGGCCCAGCGTGCCGGCGATATCGTCACCCGTCGCGGTCAACTCCACGTCTACCAGCCGCTGCTTGCGAACGCCAAGGACGGCTACTGGCCAGCCGGCGCACTGCTCGAAAGCGACGCGCAGACGGGCAAATGGCAGGAGCTGACGCCGACGCTTTCGCGCACCTGCGCGGTGTTCCCGCACAGCGACGCCCGCGTACAGGCGCCGCAAGGCGATTACGCCTGGACGCTGTGGCGCCCCTACAGCTGCTGCAAGCGCGAAGGCCAGGTGTTTCTGGGCAGCGTCGATTTCGACTGAGGCTGGCCATGACCAATCGTTTCGCGTCCTCGTCCCGTTTCCGCCGCAGCCTCGCCCTGCTGGCGGCGCCGTGGGTGTTGGTCTGCGTCAGCGCCTCCGCCCAGACCAGCGTCAATCAGTACGGTGTGCAACACCAGGGCGCGGTGATCGGTGACGACGTGCTGTATTCGATCGGCGGCGGTCGCGCCGTGTCGATGACGCCCGCATCCGCCATGCGCTCGATTGGCGTCGGCGTCGGCTGGAACAGCAACCTGATGTGCGGCGACATGTCGATTTCCACCACCATCCAGAACCAGTTGAACGGCCTGACCAACGGCTTTCAGACCATCATGTCGTCGGTGATCCAGAACGCCACCGCGGCGGTCGCCTCTTTGCCGGCGCTGATCATCCAGCGCGCCGATCCCGGGCTCTACAACCTGCTCACCAATGGCGTGCTGCAGGCGCGCCTGGACTTCGACCGTTCCAAGCTGACCTGCCGCGCCATGGCCGAGAAGATGGCCGACGTGGCGGGTGGCCAGGTCGGCTGGAGTCAGCTCGCCGACGGTATGGCGCTCACCCAAGCCGTCGCCAGTAGCGACGCCGTATCCGCCATCGAGCAGACCGAAACCAGCCGCGGCAACGACGGCGTGACCTGGGTGGGTGGCCACAACGCCGGCGGCGCCGGGCAGGACCCGATTCGCGTCATCAGTGACGTGACCCGCGCCGGCTACAACCTGGTCAACGGGCGCGCTGTCGGGGACGCCAGTTCGATCGATCCCGGCAGTTGCGGTGGCAACCTGACCTGCCAGGCCTGGAGTTCGCCGGCGGCTGCCGCAGCCTGGGCCGTGCGCGTGCTCGGCGAGCAGGAACAGCGCACCTGCGAGACCTGCAACAAGACCGTGACTACACAGGCGTAGGGCTTACCCCGCTGATCCAGGAAGAATACGAAGCCAAGCTCGCAGCGCTGCAGGCGCTGATCAGCGGCAGCCGCCCCCTGAGCCTCGACAACCTGCAGGCGGCCGGCAGCGCCTCCCTGCCCATCACTCGCGGCGTGATCGAAGCGCTGCGCGATGAGCCCGATCAAGACATCTTGGCGCGGCGCCTGGCCTCGGAAATCGCGCTGTCCAGCGTGCTCGAAAAAGCCCTGCTGCTGCAACGCACGCTGCTGACCGGGCGCAAGGAGCCGAACGTCGCGGCCAATGAACTGGCGCAGAAAGCGGTGTCGCAGGAAAGCGACCTGCTCGACCGCGAGATCCACAACCTGAAAACCGAGCTGGAAACGAGACTCTTATCTACTCCATAACCTTTTGATTTACAATATTTTTCCTGTAAAACCCGCTACAAAATGGGCAGCATCAAGGACTAACTTCGCATGGATGGCAACCCCTGAAAGCAATTTCTTTCGAATCAGTCACTTGCCGCGCACGCTCAACGTAAGCGTTCAGCCAAGTCACCTTCCGAACTCCAGCATTAAGGGCGATGGTGTCCGCGTATTTTTAAGCGGACGCGATAGCCCTTATCGCCGGGATTTCCATGCGCCAACGAAGCTCTTACCCCAAACCGTTCAAGGCCCAGGTTGTTCAGGAGTGCCTGCAACCCGGTGCGACCGTTTCCAGCGTTGCCATCCGCCACGGCATCAATGCCAACGTCATTCGCAAGTGGCTACCGCTTTATCGAGATCAACTGCCAGCGGCGTTGCCGGCGTTCGTTCCTGCGAGAGTTACGCCAAAACGACCAGTTGAACCAGCTGTGATTATCGAGCTGCCGCTGGGCGAGCAATCGATCACAGTGAAATGGCCAGCTTCCGATCCTGAAGGATGCGCCCGCTTTGTCCGGGGGCTCGCCCAGTGATCCGTATCGATAGTATCTGGCTCGCCACCGAACCGATGGACATGCGCGCCGGCACCGAGACCGCGTTGGCCCGTGTGATTGCGGTGTTCGGTGCGGCGAAGCCGCACTGTGCCTATCTGTTCGCAAATCGCCGCGCCAATCGGATGAAGGTGCTGGTGCATGACGGCGTGGGTATCTGGCTGGCCGCGCGGCGATTGAACCAGGGCAAGTTTCACTGGCCAGGCATCCGCCACGGCTCGGAAGTTGAACTCGACACCGAGCAACTCCAGGCGTTAGTGCTGGGGCTGCCCTGGCAGCGGGTCGGTGCGGGCGGCGCGATCACAGTGCTGTAGCACCGGCCATTAGCCCATCGGTGTATCTGCGCAGAGCGTCTGCTCTGGCACAATCAGCAGCATGAACTCCTCGCCCAATCTCGACCAACTGACAGCTGAGCAACTGCGCACACTGGCCGCGCAGTTGCTGACGCAGGTCGACGTGATGGGCAAGAAAATCCACCGTGATCAAACCATCATTGAGCAGCTCACACACGAAATCGCTTGGTACAAACGGCACAAGTTTGCCAAGCGTAGCGAGCAACTGAGCCCTGACCAGGGTAGCTTGCTGGACGGCCTGCTCGACACTGACATCGCCGCCATCGAGGCGGAGCTGAAAGCTGTCAATCCCCCCGGTTGCTCCAGCCGAACCCCGCCAACAGCCCAAGCGCACACCGCTGCCGGCACAATTTCCGCGCACCGTGATCCGCCACGAACCGGAGAACACCCAATGCGCCTGCGGCTGCCAGCTGCAACGCATCGGTGAAGACATCAGCGAAAAGCTGGATTACACGCCGGGCGTGTTCACCGTCGAACAGCATGTGCGTGGGAAATGGGCCTGTCGCCAGTGCGAAACACTGATCCAGGCCCCCGTGCCGGCCCAGGTGATCGACAAGGGCATCCCCACCGCCGGCCTTCTGGCTCACGTGATGGTGGCCAAATTCGCCGACCACTTGTCGCTATATCGGCAAGAGAAAATCTTTGGCCGTGCCGGCCTGGCCATCGCTCGCTCGACACTGGCGCAGTGGGTCGGACAAACCGGCGTGCAGCTCCAGCCGCTAGTCGATGCCCTGCGCGAAGCCGTGCTGGGCCAACGCGTGATCCACGCTGACGAAACCCCGGTGCAAATGCTCACCCCAGGCGAGAAGAAAACCCATCGGGCTTACGTCTGGGCCTACAGCACCACACCCTTCGCCGATCTGAAGGCCGTGGTGTATGACTTCAGTCCCAGCCGTGCCGGCGAGCATGCGCGCAATTTTCTTGGTCAGTGGAATGGCAAGCTGGTCTGCGACGACTTCGCTGGCTACAAGGCCAGCTTCGAGCAAGGCATTACCGAAATCGGCTGCATGGCCCACGCCCGCCGCAAGTTCTTCGATCTGCACGCTGCAAACAAAAGCCAGTTGGCCGAACAAGCACTGCACGCGATGGGCAGCCTGTACGAAATCGAACGGCAAGCACGGGACATGAGCGATGAAGAACGCTGGCGAATACGACAGGAAAAGGCTTCACCGATCCTCGATACACTGCATGACTGGATGCTGGCCCAGCGTGATCTTGTGCCCAACGGATCGGCCACGGCGAAAGCCTTGGATTACAGCCTAAAACGCTGGGTAGCGCTGACGCGCTACCTGGAAGATGGAACTGTGCCCATCGACAACAACCAGGTCGAAGTGCGACACGAAGTCGCTTAATGAAGTTGTTCCCCTTGGTGGGAACCACCCGTGTCACCGGGTGAATCTAGAAGGCTGAATCAAGAGCGCCTTCGACAATGGAACGAGGCATCGCAAGGTGCGGGGTACCAATCGTGAGAGGCGTACCCTTCTGGCAGCCATGGCCGGACAAGGGCTAGATAGTTGGTATGGTGAACACATGTGAATCTGCGCAACGATCGTTAAGTTGAACGAGCGGAAATGGCTTATACGCTCGAACCAAAAGGTAACGGAGGTGGGAATCGCGTCTTTCGACTACGCATTCGTGACCCACATGCCTCCCGGTCGATAGCAGGCACCTAACCCGACGCACTTCAATAAGCGGAACGTGGAAATCCCGTATCGCTCCCGCCAGGGAAAGCCGTTTGTAAAAACTGTCCATGGCGGTGCGGGCGAAGGAACGAGGAAAAAGCGAACGCCATCCTGTAATGGGCTGGATAGGAGTTGAAACATCACTTCACGCGAAAGCGGGCAGACGTCCTCATGGTCTCTCTTCACACGAGAGTAGGTAGAACCCTTTCAACGGAAGGAGAGCAAATGAACGCAGCAGCATTGGCGTGTGCACCTTCCGGCACGTCGTGGGAAGCCATCGATTGGATTGCCGTACAACGTCGTGTCAGAGGGCTGCAAGCGCGTATTGTGAAGGCTGTACAAGACGGCAGACATAACAAGGTGAAAGCCCTGCAATGGCTGCTGACTCACTCGTTCAGCGGTAAGGCATTGGCCGTGAAACGGGTGTCTGAAAACAAAGGCAAAAATACCCCAGGTGTGGACAAGGTTACTTGGAATACGCCTAGGGCCAAGATCGGTGCGATAGAGTCGTTGAAGCGGCGAGGCTACTCGCCGCTTCCGCTTCGGCGAGTTCTTATCCCGAAGAAAAACGGCAAGACGAGACCTCTCGGAATACCCGCCATGAAATGCAGGGCCATGCAGGCACTCCATCTGCTGGCTTTGGAGCCCATTGCGGAAACCACCGCCGACCCAAACTCGTATGGGTTCAGGCCGGAACGCTCGACCGCGGATGCGGCAGCACAGTGCTTTGGTGTGCTGTCACGAAAAGCAAATGCGGAGTGGATTCTAGAGGGTGACATTCAAGGCTGTTTCGACAATATCAGCCATGATTGGTTGATCGCCAACATCCCCATGGATAAGGCGATCTTGCAGAAGTGGCTCAACGCCGGATACATCCACAACGGCCAGCTGTTCCCTAGTAACGCAGGAACGCCGCAGGGAGGCATCATCTCTCCGGTACTGTCCAACATGACGTTGGACGGGCTAGAAGCGATGCTGGCGAAGAGGTTTCCTACCGCCAAATGGACAGGCAAGAAACTGCAAGCAGTGCGGTATGCGGACGACTTCATCATCACCGGGTACTCGAAGGAGTGGCTGGAAAATGAAGTTCGTCCTGCCGTGGTCGAGTTCTTGGCAGAGCGTGGTCTCACGCTTTCCAAGGATAAGACCAAAATCACGCACATAGGGAACGGGTTCGACTTTCTCGGCTGGAACGTGCGCAAGTACAACGGCAAGCTCTTGATCAAGCCTTCCAAGGCGAATATCAGCGCTCACCTTGCCAAGCTACGAGAGTTGATCAAGGCCAACAAAACGATACGGCAGACCAATCTGATAGGTTTGCTCAACCCGGTTCTACGGGGCTGGGCGAACTATCACAGTCATGTCGTCGCCAAGAAGGTCTTCAACCAGGTGGACAGTGCAGTGTGGGAAATGCTCTGGCGATGGGCGGTACGTCGCCACCCTCGCAAGACACGCCGATGGGTGAAGGATCGGTATTTCAAAGTACAAGGGGGGCGTCGATGGGTGTTCTCATGTGCTGAAAAATCCGCCGATGGTCGGAAGCGTCAGTACACGTTATTGGACGCCTCGGACACGCCAATTGTGCGACATATCAAGATCAAGGCCGCTGCCAACCCACACGACCCCGCTTGGGATGAATACTTCGAGTCCCGCTGGGGCAAGAGGATGCTCACTTCCGCGAAAGGTCGAGCCAAGCTGTACCGGATTTGGGTGCAACAGGGCGGTCGGTGCTGCGTCTGCTTCAAGCCGGTGACCAAAGACACACCGTGGCATAGTCGCCATATTGTGAAGCTAGGTCATGGCGGAACGGACGCGGCGGCTAATCTTGAGATATACCACCTGCGCTGCCCGAGGGATGTGCAATTTGCCTATGCCGATGACGTACAACCGGGTGCCTAGAGGTGCCTTAGCGGAGGCTTGAGCCGTGTGCTGGGAAACTCGCATGCACGGTTCTTAGGGGGTTGGACGCGGGCAACCGCGTCTGACTACCCGACAACCAGATCCGGCCCTGGGCCCTGGGGCGCTCGAACTGGTTGTTTGCCGGGTCGCTACGCAGCGGCAAACGCGCGGCGGCGATCATGAGCCTTATCCAGTCGGCCCGCATGAACGGGCATGATCCGTATGCCTATCTCAAGGACGTGCTGACACGCCTGCCGACGCAACGGGCGAGTGAGGTCGGCCAACTGCTGCCGCATCAGTGGGCGCCTGCCTGAGTCGCGCAAGGTGAGTTCGGCGTACGCTTACCGCTCAACGACTACAGCTTGACGATTTCGCTACTAACCCGTGCGCTTAGGCTATCAGGCCTAGATCGGCGCCACACACAATCCAACTGGCAGCTTCCTCTGACCCGAGGCCAGTCTGTCGACATATCACATCATGCAACACTGGATAAGAGACTGCCTTTTTACGCCGGTGCTGCGGTCTTCGTTCTGCAAGACGCCATCTGTCCAGTGAACGTTGAGGGTCCCAATCTGTCGATGACAAACCGCATGGTGCTCATGTAGATCTGCCCTTGATGCAGAAAGCGCCCGACGGCTGCCACGGTGGCAGCGTCAGTCTCGACAAGGGAACGATCTGCCGATCGGCCGCCGCTACAGGAGCTTCCACGTGTAACTGAGGACGACTCGATACTCATCGATGTCAGTCCTGTAATTGGAGCGAGCTACGGCATCGCGAAGCCGGATGCCCAGCCCTTTGACAGGCCCGCCCTGGATGACATACGACATGTCTATATCCCGTTCAGTATCCTTGCCTTCATAACCTCGACCCGTTTCGACATTGGAACCTTGCACATATCGGGTAGAGAACAGCAAGCCGGGTATTCCCGCAGCGGCAAAGTTATAGTCATACCGAAGTTGATAAGACACCTCGCCTTGTGAGGAAAAATCGTAGGTGGGCAGTTCATTGGCCAGTGGCGCAATATTGGCAAACACCCGGGGGAAACCGGTATCACCGTACATCTTCTGGTATCCAGCCGTTAACGTATGACCGGATCTGGCAATCCCCAGTGTGCCATACAAGGCGCGGTTATCGACGTCGCCAATCAAGTGATCGCCATCCTCGACAGCATCATACTGGGCCAGCGTAGCTGTTACCGCCCAAGGCCCCAACGCCTGATTGTGTTTTATACCGATATAGCTCTGCCGATAGATATCCTCCAACTGCGCATACCAGCCACTCACGGTGGTATGGGACTCGTTGAAGCTATAGTCGCCGCCCATGTAATTGAAGGCATCGCTTGACGCCTTGCGCTGGGGAATATAACCAAGAATCGTGGTCAACTTTTCGTCACCCGCCTCGTTTCGCAGGCTGGTGGATTTGATGCGGCCACCCTGCAGGGTCAATCCGGCGAACTCGCTGCTGGAAAAGGAAGCGCCCTGATAGGACGGGGGCAGCAGACGAATGTCGCTGAATGGCAATACGGGAATGTCCGGTTGAAGTTCACCGAACTCGAATTCGGTTTTGGAAACCCGCGCTTTCAAGGTAAGCCCCACGCGACTGTAATCGTCCGCAGGCGCTCCGCTGTCTTTGATAGGCAACAGCCCTGTCCCTACCCTACCGGTACCACTGTCGAGCTTGAGGCCGAGGGTAGCAATACCATCGATACCAAAACCGATCGGGCCTGGGGTATAGCCGGATTTGAAGTTGAGAATGAAGCCTTGCGCCCATTCTTCGGCCTTGGGTTTTTCAGCGCCCCGAATATCCAGATAGTTGCGCTGAAAGTAGTAGTTCCTGGCTTGTAGTGTAGCGGTCGAATCTTTGAAAAAATCCGAATCCTCTGCCCATACCAAGCTTGGCGCACAGCAAACCAGTAACGCGGGCCACAGAGGCCCCGTGTAGTCATTTTTCACGATTTCACCCTTTTTTATTTTTATAGAATGAGCATTGCGTACATGGTGCAAACGATGATCCACCCGGCAGCGTGATGAGTGCTGCAGGATGGTTCGTTGGGAGTGCTTAGATCACTGCGTCATATAACCAGGAGAGGCCAGCATAGGCTTGTTCGGGCGTGCGGGCCGCGAGCATGCCATTGCGTAATTCAGCCGCCACCCCTTCGGCATGGTAAAACTCACCATGCACGCGTGCCATGACCTGGCACCGGCCGGTGCGCAAGTAACGGCGAGCTTGATAAGCCTTGAATGCCAACTCGAGATCACCCGGGCACTTTTCGATTTCCTGAGCGAGCACCACCCCATCTTCCATGGCCATACAGGCGCCTTGGGCAAGGTACTGCAGCATGGGGTGCGCTGCGTCGCCCAGTAATGTGGTGCGCCCGTCGCTCCAATTCTTCACGGGCTCGCGATCACACAGTACCCACATACGCCAGCTTTCAATTTTGGAGAGTAGCGTTTGTACGGTGTCACAGGTGCCGACGAATCGGCGGCGCAGCTCTTCAGGGTCGCCTTCGGTGTTCCAGCCCTCTACGTACCGATCACTGTGGAACACCGCGACCAGATTGAACAGCTTGCCACCGCGAAGCGGGTATTGGACCAAGTGAGACTTTGGCCCACCCCAGAGAATCATCGAATTACGGCGAAACTCCAGGGGCACATCTTCAATCGGCAGCACTGCCCGGTAGGCGATGTGCCCGGACACCACAGGCGCACCATCTCCGACAATCCTCTCCCTGACTTTGGACCACAGCCCATCGGCACCAATCAGCGCGCTGCCGCGAATGGTTTCACTCTGATCTGTGGTAACGCTGACAGACTGTCCATTGTCTTCGTAGCTCAGTACTTTTGTAGCAATCTTAAATTCGACATCAGCCGACTCGCGACACGCCGCCAGCAACACAGAATGCAGGTCTGCGCGATGAACAAGTGCGTAGGGATATTTGAAACGATCCAGGAACGCCGCGCCTGTGGGGATCGTGGTGATTTCCTTGGCAGTGACACTGTCCATGAAAATCAAATCATCGGGCATCACGGTCAGCTCGCGCACCTTATCGGCCACACCGAGCGTCTCCAACACGCGAAATCCATTAGGGCCTACCTGAATCCCCGCCCCGACCTCGCGAAACTCTTCGGCCTGCTCGATCAACAGCGTCTTGAAGCCCTTCTGGGAAAGTGCCAGCGCAGCTGCCAAACCGCCAATGCCGCCGCCAATGATGATAATGGGGTCTTGTAGGCTCATGGCGATACGACCTCGACAGTGATTTCGCCAATCCCTTCAATCCGCGCTTTGATCTGATCGCCGTGAACGATGGGGCCTACACCTTCGGGCGTGCCGGTGTACAGCAGATCGCCAGGTTCGAGCGTGTAATAGGCCGAGGCGAATTCGATCAGCTCGGCGACGTTCATGATCAGATCCTTGGTATTGGCGTGCTGGCGCGTCTCACCATTGACCGACAGCAGCAACTCCAGACCGTGCGGATCGCTGAGTTCATCGGCCGTCACCAGCCATGGCCCCAACACCGAGTAAGAATCCAGCGACTTGCGCAAGCTCCGCTCTTCAGGCCCGCGGATGGTGATATCCAGGCCAATGCTGTAGCCGGCAACGTAGGACAACGCGTCTTTAGCTTTTACATCCTTTGCGCGCTTGCCGATCACCGCCACCAACTCGATTTCATGGTCGGTACGGCGCTCTGGAAGATTGATAACGATGGGCTGACTGACACCAATCAACGAGCTGGTGGCTTTGAGAAAAAGACCCGTCTCCTGAATTTTGCGGACATTGGCGCGGGTAAAGGTTTCGGTGTCCGCGATAGCTTCGTCAAGGTGAGCCTGATAATTGACTGGCGCAGCCACAATCTTGCCGGGGTTGGCTATTGGGCTGAGCAGTTGGACTTCGCTCAGTTTGAAGGCCACGGCACTGGCCTTGGCCGACGATATTTCAGGCAGCAGTTCAGCGAGGTTAGCGATCAGCAAATCATGGCGAGGAAACGGATAACGAACCGGCGACAAGGAGCGCAATGCCTGGGAGACGTCATAGACAGTCTCGCCCTCGATCAGGCCCAGACGGTTATCGTTAAACAGACAAATCTTCATTGTTTTTCTCCTGGTGTAGTATTCGAGCTCAGATTGATTTCACTGCGCCAAAATCCGAGATGCTCTTGAAGCGGTCGGTCAGAAAAGCTGAACAACACGCATTGTTCGTCAGCTTCGAATGAGCGCCATGCCCAACCCGGAACCACAAACACGTCATCTTTGTAGGCTGTCCACGACTGATCGCCGACTTGTACGCGCAGGCTGCCCTCGACCACGCAGCAAACGGCTCCGTCGGTTTCGCGAAAACTGGCGCCCTTGAACCCACTCGGGAACAGCTGCATGAAGGCGCCCATCGAGCGGATTGGCGACAGCCCATTGGTGGGGTTGGTAAACATCAACTTGAAGCCATTGCAGGCATCCGCATCGTCAACGAGCGCCAACTGTTGCAGTGCGTCACGGGTACGCGGATAGGGGTAGTGGAACAGCGGACTGACGGGCCCACCGTGGGTATCGCCTACCGGCCTGAGGCCGGCAGCGAACTGGGCATTCGAGTGGCCAGTGGGACGTGTAACCGCCTGACGCAAGTTCGGGTCATCGGCGGAGAATCCAGCGTTGAGCATTTGCACGACAGGCACGTCCAGGCCATCGAGCCACATCACTGGATCGTCGCCTTGGGCACCATGGTCATGAAACACCCCAGTAGGCGTGATCACGAAATCGCCTGGGCTCATGAGTACCTTTTCGCCATGCACCGTCGTGAATCCACCTTGACCGCTCAGTATCAGCCTGAGGGCAGACGCGGTGTGGCGATGACTGGGGGCGATCTCGCCGGGCAGAATCATCTGAATACCGGCGTACAGGGACGAGGTGATTTGCGACTTGCCGCGAAACTTGGGATTTTCGAGGACAAGCACTCGGCGTTCTGCGTCTTCTGCGGAGATGACCTCACAGGCCATTTTCATGTTCTGGCGAATAGTCTCGGCGCGCCAGATGATGGGGTCGGCGGTCTGCTTGGGCTCGCGCGGGGTGAGCCCGCGCAATACCTCCCAAAGCGGCGTCATGTTGTCCTGGGCGATATGATCTCTGAACGTACTGTTACTCACAATTATCTCCTTACTATCTACCGAGCTTCGTTCAACCGTGCGTCGCTACGGCCTTGAGTTGAGGCCCGTGCGATGTGGCGACGGACGAGGGTCAGCGCGACAAACAGAATCACCATCATGGCGGCTATGAAACCGAAGAACCGAATGCCTGTGCTGGCAAGAATCCAGGGGCCGATGAAGGCGCTCAGCACGGCGCCCAGGCGGCCAAAAGCAGCTGGCAAACCGACGCCACTTGCACGCATTGAGGTAGGGAATATTTGCGCCGCCAGTACAAACAGGATCGCTTGTGTGCCGGGCACACACACGCCGAGTAGAAGCAGGCTGACGGCAATGATGGGCAGTGAATGCGCTGTAGGTTGCAGTGGCGTCACCATTAGCGCAGCGCAACAGGCCAAAGCCCCCGCCGCCATGCAGAGCATGGTTCTACGCGAGCCGAAGCGACTGAACAGCCATCCGCCGCCCACGCCGCCGATCAGGCCACCCAGGCTGAATACCGCCATACTGGCGCTGGACAGACTAACGCTGTAACCGGCCTCGACAAACAGGGATGGGGACCAGGTAAACATCAGGTAGCTAGACAGAATCACGGTAAAGAAAGCGACCGCCAAGACACGAGTATCTCCGGCATATTCGCTGGCCATTAACGTTCGCACCGAAGCCTTCTTGACCGCCGCAGTTTCCCCGCTGTCCACCAACGTGGATGTAGCTGGCACCACACGCCCCAGACGGCGAATGATGGACAGACAGGCTTGCGGCTTGATGCCGCGGGCCACTAGAAATCTCAAAGATTCCGGAACGCCAACGATCAGCGTCAGCGCGACGAGCAACGGCGCACACCCTGCAATTACGAAAAAACTACGCCAGCCGAGAGCGGGAAGAATTTGCGCCCCCAGCAGACCAACGACGATACCGCCAAAGGGCAAAGCGCTCATCCCGATGGCCAGTGCAAGGCTGCGCCGGCGCACTGGGGTGTACTCGGCCAGCATTGCTGTGACGTTAGGCATGGCTGCGCCCATGCCCAGCGAGGCAATCACTCGGCAGGTGCCCAGAAATACGACGTCATTAGCCAATGCGCCCAATAGCGTCATCAGGCCGAACGTGACACTGGACGCGATGAGGGTCCATTTGCGGCCGATGCGGTCGCCCAGCAGGCCCCCGAGGGCCGTTCCCAGGGCCATGGCCACGAAGCTGAATCCGAGCACGGGGGCAAAGGCCGCGCGGCTGACACCCCATTCGGCTGAGATGGAGGACAGCGACAGGCTCAACACTTGCGCGTCCACCCCATCGAACACCATGACCAGGGCAACGAGAAAGAGAATCCGCTTTTGATAGGACGTCCATTCGCCGTGATCGAGAATGGGCGCGATGTCGAGGACGGCGGACGATGGCTGCGCAGGCTGGCTCATGATGGGACCCTCACACCTTAAGGTGTTTATGTAGTATTTGTTGTAATACGATAATTATGCTTTTTAATCTGCGTGTCAACGATTTTATCCTATGGCGCTATTTTTGTTTTTACTCCACTCACGATCCAGCTTGGCGGTAACATGATGGGCTCCGTCAAGCACACCTTTCTAAGGGGTCAGGGTTGATAAAGCAGCAGGTAACCGGCGCTCGCGCAGTGCACGCGTCAGGCGCAGAAGATGCCAAAGGCAGCTCGCAGGATCGCTTGATGCGCCTGCTCGAACTCTTCAGTGGGGACAGCAAATCTGACTGGTCTGTAGACGAAGCAGCCATCGAGTTAGGGCTATCGGCAAGCCATACGTACCGTTACTTTCGAACGCTGTCGGGTGCCGGCTACATCAGCGCCTTCACACCTGGGCGCTATGTCCTGGGCCCTGCAATCATCGCCCTGGACAGAAAAATGCGCCTGGGTGATCCGATGATCCAAGCTGCCAGGCCAGTCATGGCCGACATGCTGGAAGTGGCCCCCGCAGGCAGCATCGCGATTTTATGCCGCTACTTCCAAGAGCACGTCATGTGCGTGCATGAGGAGTTCACCACGCGCTTCAAGCAAGACATCAGCTATGAGCGCGGCCTCCCTAGGCCCCTTTACCAAGGCGCGGCCTCGAAGGTTATCCTGGCGCACCTGCCCTTGCGGCAGGTCAAACCCTATTACGAAGGGGTAACGGGCGAATTCGAGCGGTTTGGCCTCGGGTCCAATTGGGCGCAAGTGAAGCAGACACTACGATCGCTGAGAAACGAGCCCGTCGTTATCACTTCCGGCGAATTGGGCAATAGCGCTGCGGGTATTTCAGCCGCCGTTTTTGACGATAAACGGGTGATCGGCAGCATCAGCCTGGTGATTCCCGTTGTCGATGCCTCGCAGGAAGTCAGAACGCTGCTCGCGCCTATTGTGGCCGTGGCCGGGGCGCAGATGACGCAGAAGATGGCAGCGTTGGCGTCTTCTGGATCATGAAACACGCAGCGCCTTCAGCCCTCCGGGAACAGCCAAGGCTCGGTGGCGCGGCGCTTGCCCTCGTACAAACGCACGTCATCGGCTTGAGCAAGCGTCAGGCTGATTTCATCAAGCCCCAGCATCACGCATTTTTTGCGGAATGCATCGATCTCGAAACGGTAAGTCACGCCCCCAGGCTGGGAGACGGTCTGGTCCGCCAGATTGATCTCAAGGTGCAGCGCAGCGTCATCGGCCGCCAGTGCGAACAGGTGATCGATCTCAGGCTTGGCCAACACAATGGGCAGGATGCCGTTCTTGAGGCAGTTGCCATAAAAAATATCCGCAAAACTGGTACTGAGCAGCGCTTTGAAACCGAAATCGCGCAAAGCCCATGGCGCGTGCTCCCGGCTTGAACCACAACCGAAATTATCCCGGCACAGCAGTATTTGCGCTGACTTGAACCGGGGCTGATTGAGCACAAACTGCTCGTTGAGCGGGCGTACCGAGCAGTCATCGCCAGGTTCGCCTTGGTCTAGATAACGCCAGTTATCGAACAGGTAATCGCCATAGCCGTATTTGCTGATCAATTTCATGAATTGCTTGGGCACAATGGCGTCCGTGTCGACATTGATGCGATCGAGCGGCGCCGCTACTGCACAAAACTGCTGGAATGGTTTCACGGCCTTGAACTCCTGATCTGAGCAGCGGTTACATCCACGAAATGTCCTGCCAACGCCGCAGCGGCTGCAGTGACCGGACTCACGAGGTGAGTTCTGCCGCCCTGCCCCTGACGCCCCTCGAAATTGCGATTGGACGTGGATGCGCAGCGCTCGCCAGGGAGCAGGCGGTCGTCGTTCATGCCTAAGCACATCGAGCAACCGGGCTCGCGCCATTCAAACCCGGCGTCGGTAAATATTTTGTCTAGCCCCTCGGCTTCGGCCTCGGCTTTGACCCGCCCCGATCCCGGCACCACCAACGCTTGTTTGATACGCGAGGATACTTTCCGGCCCACTACAACCTGGGCAGCTGCCCGCAGGTCCTCCAGGCGCGCATTGGTGCAGGAGCCTATGAAAATCTTATCGAGTCCGATTGAAACGATGGGGGTGCCCGCGGTGATCCCCATGTAGTCGAGCGCGCTGACCAGGGCTTGACGTTTAGCAGGGTCTGCTTCGTCGGCGGGGTCGGGCACCTTGTCTAATACATCACAGACCATTTGCGGCGAGGTGCCCCATGAAACTTGAGGGGCCACTTGTGCTGCATCCAGATGCACGACCTGTTGGAAGACCGCCCCCGGGTCACTGTGAAGCGTGCGCCAGAACGTAGCGGCGGCCTCCCAGGCTGCATCTCGCGGCGCGTGCGGTCGGCCGTGCAGGTAGGCCAGCGTGGTCGCGTCTACACCGATCAGGCCGACACGCGCGCCGGCCTCGATGGCCATATTGCACAGGGTCATCCGCGCTTCCATGGACATGCTACTGACCGTGCTGCCCGTGACCTCGATCGCATGACCGGTGGCCCCCGCCGTACCGATCTTGCGAATCAAGCCCAGGGCCAAGTCTTTTGCGGTCACTAACGGTTGCAAGTCGCCGTCGATCTGCACCTTCATCGCTGCCATGGGGGAAACACGCAGGCATTGGGTGGCCAGAACATGCTCGATCTCTGAAGTCCCGATGCCAAATGCCAAGGCTGCGAAAGCACCATGGGTGCTGGTATGAGAGTCGCCACAGACGATGGTCATACCCGGAAGGCTGGCGCCGGATTCTGGCGCGATGACATGCAAAATGCCCTGCCTTTGATCCCCCATCTTGAAGTGGCGCAGATTCAGGTCATCGCAGTTACGCTCCAGCGTCTGGACTTGAATTTTCGCCACCGGGTCCTGAATACCCAGGTCCAGGTCCACAGTCGGCACATTATGGTCCGAGGTTGCGATGATCGTGCCGCTTCGCCAAGGGCTGAGTCCCGCCACCGACAATCCCTCAAAAGCCTGAGGGCTGGTGACCTCATTGATCAACTGCAGATCAATGTAGAGCATCGCCGAACCGTCCGGATCATGTCGCACGACGTGCGTTTCCCAGAGTTTTTGCAGCAGCGTCTTGGGCACTGGAGGCTCCTCTTGTTAGATCGATCACTACGGACGTGCCTGGCCAATCGCAGGCAGACTGCCCCGCAAATAAAGAACACTTATATCGCTATGCGATAGTTATGTTTTTTACTGCATGACACAGTACAGAGCATCCTGATCATCGATCCACACGGTGCTTCAGCACGCGGTACAGCGTTGTGCGCGAGAGCCCCAGCACTTTCGCAGCCTGGCTGATATTGCCGCCACATTGACGCACGACGTCCAGAACATGCTGCGCAGCTCTGTCACGCATAGACCCGCTCTCGCCCACTGCGGGGTCTTGGGTCAGGCTGTTTTGGGTATCGACTCCACAAGCCTTGGTATAGAACACCACGCCGGTGCGAAGTCTGGTTTTAAGGCAATAGCCTTGGGTGACAACGAAGCCATCGGCAAACAGGTCCGCTAGATTACAGCGCGTGTTGAAGACGTCGATCGGATCCAGCATCTGAAGCCCGTTACGAGTAGCTGCCAACACATCACCATACGCATTGACGGCTATCAGGCCTGCCAAATGGGTGTCGATGAACGCGGCGTCATAGTGAATCTTGAAAACCGTGTTCGGCTGATGCGCCGCCAGGAACAGGCGATTTTCGGTCTTCATCGCCGTGCTTTGCAGTTTGTGTTCGACCAGACGCGATTTGAAGGTCTCACTCCCGGTGACATTGAGCACTCCAACGAGCGTTCCCCACGGGCCCCATACCGGTACGGCGCAGCAAAACATGTCAGCGAACTCGTCCAGATAATGCTCCGGCCCAACCAAGGTCACGGGCATCTGTTCGCGCAGGGCACACGCAGGCGCCGTGGTGCCTACATCACGCTCCTCAATACGCCGCCCGACGTGAAGCGCGAACGATCGCGATGCTGGATTGGCGCCATGGCGCGCCCTGATGATGATGCTGCGTGCATTGGTGCAGTACGCCGCCCAATGTTCTCCCCCGAACGATTCCCAGATGGCGTCGATCTCGTGTCCGACAATGGCGGCAAATTCACGATCGGCGTCGTCGATGATGAATTGAGGGTAGTCCGGTCCGGCCAATAGACGATCGCTCCTCTTGAGCCCAAAGTCATGGCTGCGCTGCCATGATGCTAAGAGGTAGGGCGCGATGGTTGGGTCGGATACCGGCACACCGTTGACGATGGCGTGCTTGGCCGCGAGTACTCGCATCCGATAGCAGTCACCTAGAGCTTCATTTTGGTGCATAAGGGGGTTTCCAAAGGCTGACTCTGGCCCGACTGTTCATATTTGTAACATCTAAACATCGAAACCGCTGGCTTAAACGATTCTTGATTTCTGAGCTCGCTACCGATGTCTGATAGGCAGTACGCTATCCCCCCCTCGATACTCACCCGTTCAAGAGCAATCTGCGGTGGGTAAAATGACAACGACAAGCTATGATGTGCTGATTGTGGGAAGTGGTGCTGCCGGATGCGTGGTGGCCAGTTATCTGGCCGAGAACAGTGACGCCAGCATCGCCGTGATCGAAGCGGGCGGCAGAGATTCGGACCCGCTGATCCATATTCCTGCGGGTTTTGGCACCATCCTGGCCAAGGATAAACACGTATGGCCCCATTCAACCATTGCCCAGCATGGCACCGAGCGACGCTTTCGCTCCGGCAAGGTGCTGGGAGGCGGCACGTCGGTAAATGCCATGGCGTATGTGCGGGGTCAAAAACGCGACTTCGATGCGTGGGACCAAGCCACCGCAGGTGACGGGGACTGGAACTACGCCAGCATGTGGCGTGCCTTCATCGAGCAAGAAAAAAACGACACGTTCCACAACGAACATCATGGCACCCAAGGCACTCTGTCGGTGCAGTTGCCCAAAGGGATCAACGAACTGAACCAGTATTGCCTGAAGGCATTTCAGGAATACGGCCTGCCCTACAATCCGGATTACAACGGCGCCAGCCAGATCGGTGTGTCACCGGTGCAATCGAATATCGAGAACAGTCGCCGTTGCAGTGCGGTGGTCGCGCACCTGCGCCGTCATCTGGACAGCGGCCGTGTAACGTTGCTGACGAACGCAACGGTGACTCGCGTGCTGATCGATCAGCACCGCGCGGTAGGCGTCGAGATAATCAAGGGTGGGGCCACGCAGCAGATCCAGGGCAAACAGGTAATCCTCAGCGCTGGCGCCGTGCATAGCCCGAAGATTCTCATGCATTCCGGTATCGGGCCCAAGGCACAGCTGCAGGAGTTCGGCATCGAGGTGAAGGTCGACTCCCCCGGCGTGGGCGAAAATCTCCACGACCACCCTATCGTGCCGCTCAGTGCCTATGTAAAGGGAAACCTGGGCTACCAAAGCGCGGCTCAAGGCCTTGGGACGCTGAAGGCAGGGATCCGTTACGTACTGACCAAAGATGGGCCGGCCGCAGGCAGTGGCATCGAGACCGTCAGCTATTGGGACCCCCTGAACTTTCAAGGCGAGCCGACGGTTCAGTGCTATCACGTACCGATCATTTCTCAAGACGGTTTGAGCCCTACCGGTTCGCGCCCTGGCGTGACCTTCGAGTTGGTGGTGTTGCAGCCAAAAAGCCGCGGCTGGGTACGCCTGGCTGACGCTGACCCCACCTCTATGCCACTGATCAACCCGAACTTCATTGGCCACGAATACGATTTGAAAGTGGCCGTCGAGTCGGTCAAAGCCATGCGTCATGTGCTGACTCAGCAATCGTTGGCGCCGGTGATCGACGAAGAAGTTTCACCGGGTCGCAGCGTGCAATCCGATGAGCAGATTGGCGACTGGGTCAAACGCGTCGCTACCACCATGTGGCACCCGGTCGGCACCTGCCGCATGGGCAAGGACGAAGGTGCCGTCGTTGATGGTCGCCTGCGCGTCAGAGGTGTAGAGCATCTGCGTGTCATCGATGCCTCGATCATGCCCAACATTACCAGCGGGAACACCAACGCGCCCACTCAAGCGTTGGCCCTGCACGCAGCTAAAATGCTTTGTGAAGATTACTTTCGCTGATCCGCGTGATGCTCATGTACATCCACTGAATCCGAAAAGGTGATATCCCATGAATTACCCCAGCTCCGAATCCATCGATGCAGTGTTCAAGTCGCAACGTGCTTTTTTCGCTTCCCGGCAAACGTTGTCCATCGAGTTTCGCAAGCACAGCCTGGAGCGCCTGAAACAGGCAGTGCTCAATCACAAAGAGGCGCTCTACGTCGCACTGGACGAAGATTTAGGAAAACCCAAGGCCGATGTGGACCTGGCCGAGATCGGCGCAGTCATCCACGAAATCGACTTCGCCCTCGCCCACCTCGCCGAATGGGCGACACCGGAAACGGTACCCACCGCAGACCTGATCGCGCCCTCCCAGTGCTATGTCACGCAGGAGCCGTTTGGCGTTACTTACATCATCGGGCCGTTCAACTATCCCGTGAACCTGACGCTGACGCCGCTGATAGGCGCAATCATTGGCGGTAACACCTGCATCCTGAAGCCCTCCGAAACCACGCCCAATACCTCATGGGTCATCGAGAAAATCATCCAGGAAGCATTCTCTGCCGACTATATCGCTGTGGTGCAGGGTGGGCGGGATGAGAACACTCATCTGCTGAGCTTGCCGTTCGATTTCATCTTTTTCACGGGCAGCCCTAACGTCGGCAAGATAGTGATGCAGGCAGCCGCCGCGCACCTTACGCCAGTGATCCTGGAACTGGGCGGCAAGTGCCCCTTGATTGCTCTGGCCGATGCCGATGTTGATCTGGTGGTGTCGCAGCTGATGTTTGGCAAGTTCATCAACAGCGGCCAGACCTGCATCGCACCGGATTACTTGTACGTCCACAGCAGCATCAAGGATGAGCTGCTCACTCGCCTGACGCAGCGCATTCAGCAGGACCTGCCAGACATCGGTTCCACGGGAAAAGTCGTCACGAGCCAACAAGTATCGCGGCTTCAAAACTTGCTGAGCAAGAGCGCGGGCAAGGTGCTGGTCGGCGGCGATGCAGACCCGCAACGGCGGGTATTCAGCGCGACCGTGGTCGACCAGGTGCAATGGGACGACGCCCTGATGGCCGAAGAGCTGTTTGGGCCCATTTTGCCGGTGCTGACGTTTGATTCGGTGGATAGTGCGGTCAATCTCATCAATCAACATCACGCCAAGCCACTGGCCGTTTATGTGTTCACTGGCAACACAGCCAATGCCAAACCCGTCATCGACCACATTCAAGCTGGTGATGCTCAGGTCAACGGCGTGCTGGTGCACGCGTTCTCCCCATATCTGCCGTTCGGTGGGGTGGGCGCTTCAGGGATGGGCGAATATCACGGCCGATACAGCTACTTGGCCTTTACCCACAAAAAGTCTGTACGGATAGTTGAATCTGGCAAGCCGGTATAAATTAAACAGCAACAACGCGAGACCGGGCAAGGTCAACGGCAGGCATGCTTTGCAAGCCTGCCGTGATCGCAAGACTACAAAAACCATGACGAGTTCAATAAATTAAACTGCGTGTACCTCAGTACCAACACTCTATAAGAATTCGTACTCGCAACCCGGAGACAGCAATAAACCCAACGGCTAGCATTCTCTAAACCTTTAAAAAGTCACCCCTATTAGCCTTGGGAGATATAGCATGTGGAACAATAGCAGCCCCTTTTTACAAGGTATTCGCCAACCCCTCTCCAACGAGATCATCGCCGATGAACTTCGCATAGAAGGGACTGTGCCACCTGGACTGGAGGGCGTTCTTTTTCGAACCGGCTCCAACCAGCGTTGGGAGCCTGCTCGCCCTGATCGGTACCACTGGTTCGACGGCGATGGCATGGTTCATGGGTTTTATATCAGCAATGGCGCTGTCAGCTACCGCAATAAATGGGTGCGCACCGAGGGTTTCAAGGATGAAGAAGCAGCCGGCAGATCGCTCTACAACGGTATCTACGGGTCCTACGAACTAGCTCAAGCGCAGCTGGAACAGGGGCCCGCTACCGTCAAGCAAGTCGCCAACGTCAACGTCGTGGAAATCGACGGGCGCGTATTGGCTCTGCAAGAGGCGGGCAGACACTATTATGAACTTGACCGAAACACCCTGGAAACCATCGGCACCTTTGATTTTCACGGTGCAATTGATGCACCGGTTACCGCGCATATCCATACCGACGCTGCAAAAAATGAAATACTGTTATATACGGTCGAACCCGAAACCCGCCGGTTCGTCTGCGCACTGGCTGACAGGCAAGGGAACATCCTGAAACAGCACGTCGTTACACTCGACGCCCCCGCCTACATTCACGACTTCATGTTTACTGAAAACCATTTTGTCTTCTTCTTTGGGCCCATCAACTGGCATCCAGAATCATCCGACCGAGTCCCTGCAGGCAAATCGGCGTGGACGTTTGACCCAAAGCTGAGTAATCGAACCCTGGTGGTCCACCGCCAGACCGGTGCAACTCAATGGTTCACCGATGAAGCGTACCAAACCACACACTTCGTCAACGCCTACGAGGAAGATGGCAAAATAATCGTCGACGGCTGCGTCAGTGACCTCCAATTTATCGATGACATAAAAGTCGAGAATTTCTTCCCGTTTCCGTTTCCTGACACTGGACGCTCGCCGTTTACACCTCCCGTGCTGTACCGCTGGACCTTGGATCTCGATGCCGGTCGGATGACACGAGCACGTGTCGGAGATTTCTCCGTCGAGTTTCCCAGGATCAACGAAAAACTCCTGGGTGCAAAACACCAATATGGCTACTTTGCCGGGGTGCATCAACCCAAAAGTGACAGCCACGATTTCAACTGCCTGATAAAGCATGACTTTATTTCCGGCAAAACCGAGTATCAAACGCTGGAAGGTGACAGGGACGTGTCCCCTGCCGAGCCGATATTCGTGGCCAAACCCGATGCGGTGAGTGAAGACGATGGCTGGTTGCTGGTCGTCTGGTGGGACCCGCAGACAAACAAAAGCGAACTGGTGATCCACGACGCGAGCGACTTCACCGGTGCACCATTGGCACGGGTAAAGCTGGATCATCATATCCCGCTGGGTTTTCATGGGAACTGGATCCCCTAACCCACCGGTAGCGTTCTAGCCGGGCGTCCTAGCAACAGCGACGCGCAACTGACTGCCCTGCAAATAACGTATCGCTGCGGGCAGTCTTTGTATGAAGGAACGCCCCTTGCGAGGGGCGTTCATGCCATACGATCAGTCCACCAAACCCTGACCTTAAAACGGATAAGCGCGACGTTTGTGTTGCACCGAGATCCAGTGATCGCTGGTCAGCTCCGCGATGATCCATTCGCTGTTGAAGCGACCGATACCGCTGTTTTTCTCGCCGCCAAACATGTTGTTCGGATCATCATTGACCGAGATGTCATTGATGTGAGTCATGCCGGCTTCGATCTGTTGAGCGAAACGCAGGCCCCGACCTTCATCCTTGGTGAACACCGCAGAAGACAAGCCGAACTCGGTCTGGTTGGCCAACTCCAGTGCATGTGCCTCGTCCCGCGCAGTGATGATCGGCGCTACAGGACAAAATTGCTCAGCCTGGGCCAGCTCACTCATGTTATCGACATTGACGAACACATGAGGCGGCAGTACCTGCCCCTGTGCAGCACCACCGAGCAGCAACTCGATACCTTCGGCTTTTGCCGCTTCGATACGGGCCACTGCACCCTCTAACTGACGACGGTTGATCAACGGGCCGATAACGGTGTCTGCCAGGTTCGGATCGCCGACCTTGAGCTGGCGCACACGCTCGACAAAAGCTTCGACGAAATCTTTTTGCAGCGAGGCGTCGACGATGATGCGGTTGCTGCTCATGCATATCTGCCCTTGGTGCAGGAAGCGCCCGACGACCGCAGCATGTACCGCCAGATCCAGATCCGCGTCATCGAGCACGACACACGGCGCGTTACCACCCAGCTCCAACCCTACGCGCTTGAGCGTGGGGCCAGTCACCGCCAAGGCACCGATATGCCGCCCAACGCGTGTCGAGCCGGTGAACGAGATGAATTTTGGAATCGGATGCAAGGTGAACGCATCACCCAGGTCAGCCACATCGCCCACTACGATGTTGAGGATGCCAGGGGGGAAGCCTGCTTCTTCGTAGATCTTGGCTAACAACAAGCCGCCAGTGACGGGCGTATCATCGGCCGGTTTGACCACGACCGCGTTCCCCAATGCCAGCGCGGGAGCGATCGAGCGGTTGGACAGATGCAGCGGCCAGTTCCAGGGGCTGATGACCCCTACTACGCCCAATGGCTTGCGATAGACGCGGCTTTCCTTGTCGGGGGTATCGATGGGCAAAATTCGGCCTACCACCCTCGAAGGCATCGCCGCCGCGGTGATCATGGTCGAACGTACAGCCGCCCATTCGATCTCGGCTTTGGTGCGCGTGCTACCGGACTCACGAATCAACCAGTCGACAATCTCTTCGTGGCGGGCGTCGAGCACATTCACCGCGCGCATGAACAACGCTGAACGCTCACCGGGCAGCGTCAACGCCCAGGCCTTTTGTGCGATGGCGGCAGCCTGGTAGGCGGCATCGAGATCTTGAGCATCGCCCAGCGAAATCTCGGTCAGCAGTTCGTTGTTGTAGGGGTTTCGGTTTTCCAGAACTTTACGGGTACTGCCGGAGCGCCAGGCGCCAGCGATGTATTGGCCAGTAAAACCCTGCCACAGTGGTGGACGGTCAGACATGAGTATTCTCCGTTGATTCAAGGCAGTCAGCGCCTGGGATAGTTGTGTTTTGCAGCGTGGCAACCGCGTGGGTCACCCCGTGTTGATCAGCCACGCTGAGGGGAAATTTCTCGGCCCGGCCCTCAGCAACACGCTGGGCCATGGCCGTGCATTCGAATGCGCTCAACAGCAGCGTCGAGGCGCACTTCTCGATAGTGATCAGCCTCACCAACAGCACTGTGATTTGCCCATAGAGGCGTGACCGCATGGCGGCACTAGGCCCATTCGATATCTTTAGGGTCAGGTTCGCGATGCGTACTGCCAGGCGTTTACCCTCACTGCCAGGCGAGGAAGGCACTAACCACCGGTAGGTCAGTAACGCGATGACTACGCCCCCCAGGATCGCAACCATCTGCAACAGCGAATGTTCGATGCTGGTGTCAGTACTCAGGCTGGGCTGGGCGATCAACAAGAAGGTCATGTTCAGATCGATCGCCAACTTCGCCGTGCTGGGCCGAGCCATCAGCCACGCGCCGGCCAGCAGAAAAGGCGCAATGACCAAGGCCAACTGCCAAGCGCTGGCGACATGAGGCAACAACCAGAACCGGCAACTCAGGCCCAATACGGCGCCCACGCAGGAGCCCACCAGTACATCTTTCAACGCAGCATTAGCATGGCTATGGCTGGAAAACAGCGAGGCGAACAACACCGCCGTCATCACCATCATCGGGCCATCCGCCCAAGCGAACGCCCACCACAGCGTAGTGGCGATGAGCAGCGCCACCAACGGCCTGGCTGCCGCCAGGCAAGCGCCCCGCCAATCGTGCTGCCCCAGCATCTGCCGCGTCCTGGGGGCTGCGGACTCAGGCCTCTGCAGCGTGAATGCCACGTGTTCCAACTTGGCAGACAAGCCCGCAGCCCAAGGCTCGTCCTGTATTTGGCTGATGACCGCTTGCACCGCCGCAATGGCCGGAGCTCCCGGGGGGATCTGCGGTAGCTCGAGAGAGCGGTTCAGCTCCCCAACCTTACCCAAGTGCGTGGCCCATACGAGCAGCTCGAGGACCGCCGCGAGGGTGGCGCGAACATGCCGCGCACGCCGGCTCATCGCCCTGGAGCCCGCAGCAATTTGATCGAGGGAAAGATCGAACTCGGCGGCTTCCTGAAGGAGCGTGTTCAGCCGTTGCCGGCCTTGTGAAGTAGCGCCCCGAGCACAATGCAGGCTGTAGCGCACACTGGCCAGTACCCAGTCGTCGATTCGATTATCGAGCGTTTGCTGCGCTGCGCTGCTGACAGTAAACGCCCAGGCGAAGAACGCAGAGGCCAGGACGCCGATCACTGTGCAGTAAAACCGCCCCAAGGCGAGGTCCACGTCCAGGGTACGATCCTGCAGGCCGAACAACGCCACGATCGCAGCGGTGTACCCCGCAAGCACACAGGCATAGTTGCGAAAGTGCCGAAACAGGTTTCCGACGCCTGCGCACAGGGCGACCCAACCGGCCAGTGCGAGCATAAGCCAATAAGGGTGGTCGAAAAAAATCGCCAGCAATATGCCGCCCGCCAGCGCACCGACCGCAGTGCCGATCAATCTTGCGGTCATGCGCCCGATCATCAGCTGCCGCGTAGGCTGCGCGACCAACCAAACCGTCATCGCTGCCCACCACGGGTGGTGAAGCTCGAGCATTTGCGCGATCACCAGGGCCAGCAGTGCGGCCAGGGTGGTATGAGCGCTGAATATCAGCGAAGCCGCGGTGGGCGGTTTTAGCCAGGGCATCGGCTGACGCTTTACGCTCTGCCGAGGTTGATATAGCCACTTTCTCATGTGTTGCCTGTTATCTCGGAGGTTGGCCAGGACGATCGCAGCGAGGGCCCAGCGAGATAGCTCAACTGCAAGCCGCCATCCCTGCACAGCCTACCAAATAAACCAATATCCTGCTATTTGGGATTTGTGATGGTTTTCGCTTTACAGGATTTAATGCTCGTACTAGATTGAGCTCAGTCAAGGGCACACGCCTGCCCCCCGACAACAAAAACAAGAAGAGGTACGCGTCATGCACACCCCTATACTCAACAATCTGCTTTGCGATGTCGTGGACAACCGCCCTGTGAGCCGGTTGCAATATGAAGTAATCGCCCTATGCGTGCTGGTCGCCGTGCTCGACGGCTTCGACACCCAGATCATCGGGTTTCTGGTCACCGCGATATCTTCGACTCTGGGCGTGACCCCACAGGCATTGGCGCCAGTGTTTGCAGTCGGCCTGTTCGGCTTGATGCTCGGCGCGCTGCTTCTGGCACCCATGGCGGATCGCCTGGGCCGCAAAAAAATCCTCGTGGTGTCGATTCTGCTGTTCGGCACGTTCGCGGCGCTGACCGCCCTCGCGACCAGCGTCCGCAATTGCTGGTACTGCGGTTCCTGACCGGCATTGGCCTGGGCGGCGCGATCCCCAACCTGGTGGCGCTGATTTCTGAATACAGCCCACGGCGCTATTCGCGCAGCGCGGTCACCCTGCTGTTCTGCGGAATGCCGCTAGGCGCGATGCTGGCCGGTTTGACCGTCGACCAACTGCTGCACACCTTGGGGTGGCAGAACCTGTTTCTAATCGGTGGCGCACTGCCGTTGCTGGTTGCCGGTGCCGTGGTGTGGCGCCTGCCTGAGTCAGTAGAATTCCTCAGCCGCAAGCCCAGCAATCGCGATGCAGTGAGCGCCATCATCCAGCGGCTCGCCCCCGGACTCACCGAGCTGCCAGCCAGCATCACCCGCGCACGCGCTGAAGTGGCGGCGTCGACCTCCCTGGGCCGGTTATTCACCGGCGGCATGTGGCGTCGCACCTTGTTGCTGTGGCTGCCCTACGCAATGAACCTGCTGATTCTGTACTTCATCATGAGCTGGATTCCGACGGTATTGGTGGCAGCCCATGCGCCCTTGAGCCTTGGCATACGGGCAATCATTCTGTTCAGCCTGGGCGGTGTGATCGGCTCGGTCATCCAGGGGGCGATGATGAATCGCTGGGGCGCTGCCAATGTGCTGACGACTGAGTTCGCCGGGTACCTGGCCATCGTCCTGGCGCTGAGCCAGCTGCCCGTCTCGCTCTACTCACTGTTCCCTGCCATGTTGATGCTGGGTGTGCTGGTGCAAGGCGCACAGGCGGGTCTCAATGCGTTGGCGGCAGAACTCTATCCACAGGAAATTCGCTCCACGGGCGTCGGTTGGGCACTTGGCGTCGGGCGAGTGGGTTCCATTACAGGGCCCGTTTGCGGCGGCTTGATGTTGGCAGCCGGCTGGGTTTTGACAGAGATCCTCAGCGCAGCGTTGGTTCCGGGGATCATCGCGCTGACGGCGATTACCTTGCTACGACTTGACCCCGCGAGCAAACAACAACCCACACCCTCACAGTCTGTTACACATCATTGATGCAACCAGAGGCATACCCATGAAAATCGCAAGCTTCGTTTACCAAAACCGTTCCACGTACGGCATTGTTAAAGGTGACCACGTCATTGACCTGGAATCACTCAAGTCTCACCTGGGTGCGGACCTCAAAGAAGCCATCGCGCGCAATCGACTGAGCGAACTGGGGGCTGATGCGCTGAAAGACCTGCCTCGCCTGGCATTGAGTGAAATCACCTTTTTGCCGGTCATTGCCAACCCAGGCAAAGTGCTCTGCATCGGGATCAACTACGCCACGCATGTGCGCGAGACTGGTCGGGACATGCCGACCTACCCGATGATTTTCACCCGCTTTGCCGACAGCCAGACCGCACACCTGCAGCCCATCGTTCGCCCAACCGTGTCCCACAAGCTTGACTTCGAAGGTGAACTGGCCGTGGTGATCGGCAAGACCGCTCGCCACGTCAAACCGGAGGACGCCTTGGACTACGTCGCCGGCTATGCCTGCTACAACGACGGCAGCGTACGTGACTGGCAGAAGCACACGATCCAGTTTGTTCCAGGGAAGAACTTCCCGGCCACCGGTGGATTCGGCCCATGGATGGTCACCAGCGATGAAATCGTCGACCCGCAGGACCTGGAACTGACGACTCGTTTGAACGGCGAAGTGATGCAACACACGCGCACCAGCGACATGATTTTCGATGTGCGCAAGTTGATCGAGTACTGCACCGCGTTCACTGAACTGGCCCCTGGAGACGTAATCGTCAGCGGCACCACCGGCGGCGTTGGTGCATTCCGCGAGCCACCAGTCTGGATGAAGCCGGGCGATATCGTCGAAATCGAAATCGAGCGCATTGGTATCCTGCGCAACAGTATTGTAGACGAGAGCTGACATGCAAAAACCGTTTGATTCCGAAGACACCACCGAGCACCTGGCAGACAGCAAAGGCTCCAGCCTGGAGCGGATGCTGCGAATTCTCGACCTGTTCACCGAGCACCATCCCATCTGGACGGTCGACGGGATGGGAAATGCGCTGGGGTTCACACGCTCCACTGCCTACCGTTATGTACGCGAACTGGCCGAGGCCAATTTGCTGTTTCAGGTGGAGGCCGGTCGCTATGCGCTGGGCGCGAGAATCATCACCTGGGATCGCCAACTGCGCGTCAGTGATCCGTTGGTACGCGCGGCGCACTCCCTGGAGTCGACCTTTCCGCAATGGGGTGCCGAGCAAGCCTGGTTGGTGTGTCGGCTGTTCAAGGATCAAGTGGTCTGTATCCATCAAACCGGCAACCTTTCCAACCAAGTGAGCTACTCGCGAGGATCGCCAAGACCTTTGTTCATGGGAGCGACCTCTAAAGCGATCCTCGCCAACATGGGCTCACGGCATCAAAGCCAACTGTTTCTGGAAAACCCGAGTGACATCGAGTCCAGCAACCTTGGCAAGACTTGGGAGGTGTTCCGGCGCTCGCTCCAACGCTTGCGCCGCCAGGGATATGTGCTGAGCACCAGCGAAGTCGATGCTGACGTCTTTGGCCTCGCGGCCCCCATATTCGATGGCGACGGCAAAGTGGTGGGCAGCGTCAGCTGCGTGCGCCCGACCTCGCAACGCGATAGCGAACAGGATGAAATGCAAGGCCAGCAAATCCTCGCCCTTGCCGACAATCTTTCACAACTCATGACCGCGCTGGCGCACAGACCAGAAGTACTGGACTGACCAGCCCGGCGGTCACCGAGGGAATAAAAATGACAACCCTTACACCCGTGAATACTGACGTACTGATTATCGGTGCCGGCCCGACAGGACTCACGTTGGCCAACCTCCTCGGACAGGCCGGCGTGCGTACGACCATTCTTGATCGTAAAGCCGGCACCGTGACTGAACCGCGTGCCGTTTCGATCGACGATGAGTCGCTGCGAACCATGCAGGCAGCCGGGCTGGATGAAGCCGTGTTGGCTGACGTCGTCAAAGGCTACGGCGTTCACTACTTCGACAAGCCAGGGGGACGTTGCTTTGGCAAGGTCGAACCTGTCGGCAAGCAATACGGCTACCCCAAACGCAATGCGTTCAGGCAACCCCTGTTCGAACGCACGCTGATGCAAGGTATGGAGCGTTTCCCTAGCCTGACTCCGCTTTTCTGCCATGAACTGATCGACTTCACACAGAACGCCTCAGGCGTTCTCGCTCGAATACAAAATGCGGCCGGTGACACGGTTGAGGTGCACGCCCAGTACATGGTTGCCTGTGATGGCGGCAGAAGCCCGGTTCGAAAACAACTGGGTATCGATATGGTGGGTTCCAGCTTCAAGTCCCGATGGTTGGTCGTGGATCTGGATCAGGACGATGACCCGTTCTGGCAGACTCGTGTGTATTGCGACGCGCAGCGACCTGTCGTAGAAGTGCCCGGCCCTCATCAGACACGTCGCTTCGAGTTCATGCTCAAAGACGACGAGACTGATGAGCAAATGCTCAGCGACGCTAGCCTTGGCAACTTGCTGCGGCCGTTCCGGGGTGAAAAAGCTTATTCGCTGGTGCGCAAAGTGGTCTACACCTTCCACGCCAGGGTTGCCTCTCGCTGGCAGGAAGGTCGTGTTTTTCTCGCCGGTGACGCTGCGCACCTGACCCCCACCCTATGCGGGCCAAGGCATGAACAGTGGTGTGCGTGATGCGCATAACATCGCCTGGAAACTTGTGGCGGTACTCCGGGGACAAATGGCGAAAAGCGCCCTCGAGACCTATGAAAGCGAACGCCGCGATCATGCCTGGGCGCTGATCAAGCTGGCGCTGAATCTCGGGGTGGTCATGGCGCCGGCTTCAGCCTTGCGCGCCAAACTCATTACCAGCACCTTCCGCGTGATCGGGCTGATCCCGCCTCTGCGCGATTACTTTCTGCAAATGAAGTTTAAACCAAAGCCTCGTTTTACCCAGGGCCTGGTGTTATCCCAAGGTAAGGCCGGCAACCTGCGCGCCGGGACCATGCTGCCGCAGCCGACTCTTTTCGACTCTCACGGCTGCGCGCAACTGTTGGATGAGCACATCGGCCCGGGCTTTGCCTTGATTCAATATGGCGATCTGCGCAGCCAACGCATGGATCAACTGCAGCACCCGCTCTGGACCCACCTGGATGCCAAGCGCATCGTGATCATTGGACTACCCCCATTCCAATAGACATTTCCCGGCCTCATAACGAGGCGCTTTCAAAGGCCTCGGGACTGACGCCACCCAAATGACTGTGACGTCGAGTTCGGTTGTAAAACACCTCGATATAGTCGAACACATCAGCCCTCGCCACGTCGCGGGTTTTATAGATACGTTTGCGGATGCGCTCTTTCTTCAAACTACTGAAGAAGGATTCTGCCACTGCATTGTCCCAACAATTACCACGTCGGCTCATGCTGGGCTCCAGATTGTTGGCAGCACAAAAGCGCTTCCAGTCATCGCTGCCGTACTGACTACCCTGGTCGGAGTGAACGATGACTCGACTCTTGGGCTTGCGCCGCCAGAGCGACATGAGCAAGGCGTCCAGCGCTAGTTCGCGAGCCAGCGTCGGCTTCATCGACCAGCCAACCACCTTACGCGCGTACAGATCCACCACTACCGCCAGGTACAGCCAGCCCTGCCAGGTACGAATGTAGGTAATGTCGGTTACCCAAGCCTTGTTGGGCGCATCGACGGTAAATTCACGCTTGAGATGATTGGGTGCAATGATCGAGGGTCGCCCAGCGATTGGCCGTGGTGCCTTGTAGCCCCGCAATGCTTTGATTTTGTGGACGCGCATCAAACGAGCAACACGATGCTTGCCACAGTTTTCGCCAGCTTCCCGCAGATCACCAAAGACGCGGCGCGCACCGTAAACACCGTGACTGGCCGCGTAGGAGTCACGGATCAATTGCAGCAAACGGCTGTTTTCCCGCTCGCGATCGGAGACCGGTTTATGTAGCCATTGATAGAACCCAGCACGAGCAATTCGCAATATCCGACACATTGTAGCAATGGCGTACTGATGGCGATGCTCGTTCACAAAGCGGTACTTCACTCGGGCTCCCTGGCAAAGTACCGCGCGGCTTTTTTTAGGATATCTCGCTCTTCTTCAAGGCGGCGCATCTGGGCTCGCAGGCGTAAAATTTCACTCTTGGCTTCCAGCAGCTCGCTAGCCTGTCTCTCTGACTTATCGGGCGTGACAGCCTTTACCCATTTGTAGAGGCTGTGAGTAGAGACGCCGAGGCGCGCGGCGATCTCCGCGACTGAATATCCACGCTCAACAACCTGCCTGACGGCTTCGGTCTTAAATTCCGGGGTGAATCGTTGGGTGCTCATAGACTTCCTCCTATGCTCAAAGCATAGGCCGGGGATGTCTACCGGAGCGGGGGTAGTCCATCCAGAGCTTGGAGAGTGTCTAGGAAAGCCGGGGCGATTCATAGCCGCCCTGGCAGCTCACCGCATTACGCTTCTTGCAGAGCCCGTGGGCGATTACTGCGAACTTCGTCAGCCTGCTTGACCGCCGCTTGAAGTTGGAAGTCAAACTTCAGTTCGGCATAGCGACCTTGCGTGCCACGCGCACCGTCTTCGCGGAATACGACCTCCCCCACCAGACCATCACGGGTCGCGTAGGCAAAGTCATCCCACAGGTATTTCTCGCCTGACAGGTTGATCTGGGTTGTCAGGTGACGATGGCCTGGGGCCGAAATGAAGAAATGCACATGTGCCGGGCGCTGGCCATGACGTCCAAGCAGGTCCAGGCATTCCTGGGTTGGCCCTTTCGGGTCACACCCGTAGCCAGAAGGCACGATGCTACGCGCGCGATAACGCCCTTCGCTGTCAGTGATGATTCGACGACGCAGGTTGTACTCAGACTGGCTTGGGTCGAAGAATGAATAAGTGCCCTTCGTGTTCGCTTGCCACAGATCCACAGTGGCGCCAGGTAGCGGCTTGCCGCTCGGATCGAGCACTTGACCCTCAAGGAAGAACAATGTGCCGACATCGTCCTCGCTACCATCATCCAGACGCGCTTCACCCTCAGACAGTGGTGCCCCTGCCACATAAAGCGGCCCCTCGATGGTACGGGGGGTTCCTCCGGTCAGACCTGCCTGCTCATCTTTGGCGTCATGGAGCAGATCCAGAAAGTGCTCAACACCCAGGCCAGCAACCAGCAAGCCAGCCTCTGTACGGCCACCCAAACGGTTCAGATAGTCCACTGCTTTCCAGAACTCGTCCTCGGTAATTTCGAGGTCTTCAACGATCTTCGCAGTATCCTGCAACAGCCTCAGGATGATGGTCTTTACGCGAGGGCTACCCGTGTCGTTCTCAAAGCCGGCAGCCTCTTGGAAGAACTTCTGAACTTCTGGTTGATGCGAAATTTTCACGGTCATGACGGTTTACCCCATTTTGTTTTTGTACAGAGAACTGATGAATTAGCGGTCGTCCGAATGAATCGAAGATGGGTGACGGCAGATCCCATCAACCTCAATTTCCATGTACGGAAACAGAGGCAGCTGCATCAGGGTGTCGTGCAGCTCTTCAACACTTGAGAGATCAAAAACGCTGTAGTTCGCGTAGTGCCCAGCGATGCGCCAGAGGTGGCGCCATTTGCCCTCACGTTGCAGGCGCTGAGCGAGTTCTTTCTCGTCAGCCTTCAACTTCGATGCCTTGGAAGGCTCCATATCGATAGGCAGTTTTACGGTCATCTTCACGTGGAAAAGCATGAGAACTTGCTCCTAGGGTTGCTCGATCAGGAACGGCGGAAGAAGGCCAGCCGATCTTCATCGAGGCTAAGGCCCAGTCCAGGGGTGCGAGGTATGTGCAGTTGAAAGTCTCGGTATTCCAGGGCCTCAGTGACCACTTCTTCGGTCAGTAGCAGCGGCCCGAAGAGCTCGGTGTCCCAGGTCAGTTCCTTAAGCGTGAGAAACGCGTGGGCGGAGGCCAAGGTTCCGATCGACCCTTCGAGCATCGTGCCTCCATACAGAGCAATGCCGGCGGACTCTGCAATCTGGGCCGTTCGCAGTACCGCACGAGGGCCGCCATTCTTGGCGATCTTCAGTGCGAAGACGCTAGCAGCGCCGTCAGCAGCCAAGCTGAATGCGTCCTCAACACACTCGATCGATTCGTCGGCCATGATCGGCGCCGGGCTGCGCTGATTGAGGCGCACCTGGCCTGATCGATTGATACGCGAGATGGGCTGCTCAATCAGGTCGACCCCGTTGTCACCCAGGATCTGGCAACCTCTAATCGCCTGAGACTCATCCCAATACTGGTTAACGTCGACGCGAACACTGGCGCGATCACCCAATGCTTTTTTGATTGCGATAACGTGCTTGAGGTCTTGCTCCAGCGGGTTGGCGCCGATCTTGAGCTTGAAGATCCGATGGCGGCGCGTCTGAAGCATCTGCTCAGCTTCGTCGATATCACGACTCGTATTGCCGCTGGCAAGCGTCCAGGCCACTTCCAGACTGTTGCGAACACGGCCGCCCAACAGCTCGCTCACCGGCAAACCAAGTCGCTTGCCCTGGGCGTCTAGCAATGCAGTCTCGATACCAGATTTGGCGAAGGTATTACCTTTCGCGATCTTATCGAGCTTCTGCATGGCGGCATTGATGTTGTCAGCCTCCATGCCGATGAGTGCTGGTGCCAGATGGGCATCGATATTGGCTTTAATGCTTTCGGGACTTTCATAGCCGTAGGAAAGACCACCAATCGTGGTGGACTCACCAAGACCTTCAACACCATCGCTGCACTGCAGACGCAGAATCACCAGTGTCTGCTTCTGCATGGTGTGCATCGCCAGCTTGTGCGGACGGATAGTCGGGAGGTCGACGATGATCGTCGTAAATCCCTCAATCAGGGGTACGGACATTCCTGCTCTCCAGTAGATAAGTCGAAGCACGCAACTCGGTGAAACAGAGCCGCGCCGGATCTATGCCTTCGCGGTCAGTACAACCACCTGAGGCTTGGTGCGGTTACTTAAAGTGAACACTGTCATCGCCAGCGCAGCGACGGCTCCAGGTATCGCAAAAGCGATGAAATTGAGTTGCAACGGAAGGTTGATCGCCATCAAGGCACCACCCAGAAGCGGCCCGACGATGGCGCCATTACGGCCCACGCCAGAGGCCCAGCCCAAGCCAGTGGATCGGATAGACAACCCGTAGAACTGGGCTGCACCGGCATAGAGCAAAATCTGAGTACCAATGGTGGTCGCACCGGCAATGAAGATCAGCAGGTAAAGCAGTTCAGGGGCGCTTTTGAAGCCCAGTAGGCTTATGGAGACTGCTGCTGCGACGAAGAACACCACCATGACCTTACCCAGGTTGTAGCGATCACCAAGCCAACCACCAAGGATTGCCCCAGCCATGCCACCGAGGTTCAGCGCCACGAGAAAGGTCAAACTCGACCCCAGGCTGTAACCGGCATTTGCCATTAGCTTAGGAAGCCAAGAACTGAGCGCATAGACCATCAGCAAACAGCAAAAGAACGCCACCCAAAGACAAAGCGTGCGCAGCGCACGGCTCTCCCGGAACAGTTCAAGTACGGCGACACCATGGGCTTTGCTGTCACTCATGGCCAACACATCACCATGAGCGATCTCAAGATTTGGATCGACCTTGCTCAGTACTTCAGTCGCCTGTGCAGTACGCCCTTCGCGCACCAGAAAACCTACCGACTCTGGCAACTTCCAGAGAATCAGAGGCAGCAGAAGCAACGGAACAGCGGCAGCGAAGAACATCGACTCCCAGCCGAAGCGTGGCAGCATGTAGATACCCACTCCAGCGGCCAGCATGCCGCCCAAGGAGTAGCCACTGAACATGATCGCGACCAACGTGCTGCGCAAACGCTTGGGCGCGTATTCGTTCATCAGAGCGACGGCGTTGGGCATCAGCCCACCGCATCCCAACCCAGCGATAAAACGGCAAATGCCAAATTCGGTTGGATTACTGGCAAAACCATTGATGATGGTTGCGGTGGAGAACAACAGGAAGCAGATAGCGATGCCCTTCTTGCGTCCGATCTTGTCCGCCAGAGTGCCGAAGGTAAGCGCACCAAACATCATCCCAAATAGTGCATAGCTACCCAGTGCACCGGCTTCCAGTGGAGTCAGATTCCACTCCTGCATCAGTGAAGGCAATACGACCCCGTATATGAACAAGTCATAGCCATCAAAGATCAGCAACAGTGCGCACAAGCACATCACCATCCAGTGGAATCGGGTGAAACCGGCATTGTCGATTGCTTGGTTAACGTTGATTTGGCGCATGGCATCGAAGTCTTGTTTTTGTTGTCGAAACTGCGTTTGAGAAGGCCTGACCGATGATCAGCCGAGATCACCACCGCCAACAGGTAGTGTTAATCCGGTGATGTAGGAGGCCTCGTCTGAAGCGAGGAAAAGGATCGCGCCGACTTGCTCGTCAATGGTTC
Organism: Pseudomonas capeferrum; assembly: GCF_013523055.1. Lineage (GTDB taxonomy): Bacteria > Pseudomonadota > Gammaproteobacteria > Pseudomonadales > Pseudomonadaceae > Aquipseudomonas > Aquipseudomonas capeferrum_A. Next base: position 214,673 of record NZ_JAAMQM010000003.1, read on the forward strand.
CGTAGCGCTTCATCAAGCTGCTGTCGACAGTCTGATCAACGATCTGCTGATACCAGGCTTTCTCGTCGGGACTCTGCTCAGCGGTGTTGCGAGGAATGCGTCGTGGCGGTGCTTCTGTCCCGCCTGGTGCGGTGGCGTTGACGCGAATTCCACGTGTGGCATTTTCAAATGCCAAACATGCAGTCAGGGCATTCACCCCACCTTTGGCTGCACCATAAGGCACGCGGTTGGTTCCCCGTGTAGCAATCGAGGAAACGTTCACGATCGAGCCCGCCCCCTGCTCCAACATGTGTGGTAGCACTGCATGGCAGCACCACAGAGTAGGGAACAGTGAACGCCTTACCTCGGCTTCAATTTCTGCCTCGACGTAGTGCTCGTATGGCTTAGCCCAGATGGTGCCGCCGACGTTGTTGATCAGGATGTCGATGCGACCGAAATGCTCGACGGTCTGTGACATAACACGATTGCAATCGCTGTATTGCTCCAGGTCTGCAGTCAACGCGAGCACTGACTCATTGATGCTCGCGTCCTCAGTCAGTTCGAAGACCAGCTCTGAACGATCCACTGCCGCAACAACGGCGCCTTCGGCGATCAGTCGCTCAACCACCCGGCGACCAATACCCTGCGCAGCACCTGTAACCAACGCAACCTTGCCTGAGAATCTCATGTTCATGACTACCTCCATCACGAGGGGCTCCTCTCCCGCGAGCAGCCCCCATGGATTGATTGGCTGAATTCACGCCGCACTGGCAGCAAATTTTTCGTAGTAGAAATTCGCCGGCGTAATGCCTTGCTCGCGGATGAAGCCGCTAACGGCTTCCACCATTGGTGGCGGGCCACATAGGTAGATGTCCACCTCGCCCTCGTTCAGGTGTTTGGGTTCGATGTGCTGAGTCACATAACCCTTGTGCGGGTGAACGCTGTTTGGATTGGCCACGCAGGCGCTGAAGGTAAAATTGGCGATGCGGGCGCTGAAGTCTTCCAGCTTGTCCAACTCGACTAGGTCGAAATCATTGGTCACCCCGTAAATGAGGTGAAGGGGATGGTCGGAACCATCGCGAGCGATCTTCTCCAGCATCGCGGTGAACGGTGCCAAGCCGGTTCCACCAGCCAGCAGCAGCAGTGGTCGCTTGATTTCGCGCAGGTAGAAGCTTCCCAGCGGGCCGGTCAGGCTCATCGCATCACCGGCTTTTGCCAGACCGCTCAGGAAACTGCTCATCAGGCCACCAGGTACGTTACGCACGAGGAAACTGACCTCGCCATCCTTCTGCAGCGAGCTAAACGAGTAGGCCCGAGTCTGGTCGCTACCTGGTACACGCAGATTGACGTACTGCCCTGGGAGGAATGCCAGAGAGCTCAACGACTCACCTTTTACTGATAAGGCAATCGTGCTTTCCGAGAGTTGACGCACGGAGCTGATCACAGCATCGAAGCTAGCTTGCTCAGTCTTGCAGACCTGGGAGGACGCAGGAATGCGAACTATGCAGTCGCTCTCAGCGCGCATCTGGCAAGTCAGCACAAACCCTTGCGCGACCTCATCGTCGCTCAATGCATCCTCGATGAACTGATCGCCAAGGTCGTAACGCCCAGACTCGGCCAAGCATTTGCAGGTACCACAGGCACCATCTCGGCAATCGAGGGGGATATTGATACCTTGGCGGTAGGCTGCATCCGCCACGGTTTCGCTGGCTGTTGCTTCGATGAAGCGGGTCACTCCGTCTTCGAAGTTAAGTGCGATTTGGAAACTCATGCTGCACCTCCTACGCAGCCGTACGCCTGCCGCCACGAGGGGGCGGCTTAGTGCGTACAGCCACGCAGATCAGATGTGATAGATGTCGATTACTTGCCGAACGTAGTCATTCTTGAGCACTACTTTCTTTGCCTTGATTAGCGGTTGCTCACCGCGCATATCGAGGGTGTAAAAGCACGTGCCGAAGTAACTGAAGTTGGACTTGTAGCGGAAGCTCAGGGTGTTCCAGTTGAAGCGCACCTTGCACTGGCCATCAGCCTCTTCGATGATCTCGATGTTGCTGATGTTGTGCGAGGTGCGTGTATCTGGAATCGTGGCACTGGAGCGCTCGGTCTGGATCCGAAATACCCGGTCTTCCAGGCCGCTGCGATTGCCGTACCAAATCAGCGAAATTTCACTCTGAGGATCTTCGGTGAGATTGTCGTTGTCATCCCAGGAAGGCATCCAGAAGGTGGCGTCCGGCGCGTACAGCTCCAGCCACTGTTCCCATTGGCAATCGTCAAGATAGCGAGCTTCGCGATACAGAAAATCGCGAACGACTTCGTAGGTGCTGCTCATCACACAGCCTCCACGGGAATCAGCTCTTGATTGCTGGCGACCGCCTTGAGCATCGTTTCCTGCCAGTACTTGTGCTGCAGAACGAAGAGACCTTCATCCTCTGTACGAACGCCGGAAAGCAGCGGCTTGAGCTCGATCTCCTGGGCGGCGGCATCCGGCCCCTCGACCCAATGCGTAGCGCCACGGGACATGTCATTCCAGCCACGCCCAGCCCCATAGCCGGTTTGGCACGAACGGAACTCCTCGAGGTCATCAGGTGTGGCCATACCACTGACGTTAAAGAAGTCCTCGTACTGGCGGATGCGTTTAGCACGTGCCGAGGCGCTTTCACCTTTAGGAGCGATGCAGTAGATGGTGATTTCAGTGACGCCTACGGAGATAGGACGTGCGATCCGGATCTGCGAACTGAACTGATCCATCAAGTACACGTTCGGGTACAGGCACAGGTTGCGCGAATTCTGGATCATCCAGTCAGCACGGGCCTGACCAAAGTCCTGAGCCAACTCGTCCCGTCGTTCATAAGCAGGCCGATCTTCGGGGTTTGCCCAGCGAGTCCACAGCAGCAAATGGCCGTGATCGAAGGAGTAGAAACCACCGCCATTTTTGGCCCAGCTACCAGCGCTCATGGTCTTGATTTCTTCACCAGACTCACGCTGTTTGCGCTGATTTTGGGTCGCGGCATAGTTCCAGTGAACGGAGCTCACGTGATAGCCATCCGCGCCGTTTTCGGCGGTCAGCTTCCAGTTTCCCTCGTAGATGTAAGAGCTCGAACCACGCAGCACTTCAAGCCCTTCAGGAGACTGATCGACGATCATATCGATGATCTTCGAGGACTCACCCAGGTGTTCTGTGAGTGGTTTGACATCAGCATTGAGGCTGCCGAAGAGAAACCCGCGATACGACTCAAATCGAGCAACCTTGGTGAGGTCGTGGGAGCCCTCGCAGTTGAACGTGCTTGGGTAACCGGCCTCCTTTGGATCTTTGACCTTCAGGAGCTTGCCGCTGTTATTGAATGTCCAGCCGTGGAACGGGCAGGTGTAGCTGGAGCGGTTCCCCGTCTTGTGCCGACACAGCATCGCGCCTCGGTGGCTGCACGCATTGAGAAATGCATTCAGCTCGCCATCCTTATTACGTGCAATGAAGATAGGCTGGCGACCCATGGTGGTGGTCAGGAAATCATTGACGTTCGGGATCTGGCTCTCGTGTGCGAGGTAGATCCAGTTGCCCTCGAAGATATGCTCCATCTCAAGCTCGAACAGCCGAGGGTCAGTAAACATCTCACGCTTGCAACGGTAGACACCCTGCTCTCTATCTTCTTCAAGCAAAGTGTTCAGGTAATCGATTCCCAAGGTCATGGCCAGGGCCTCCATTGTTATTGTTCAGGCAGGGTCATCATAGGAAGGCGCCAGATGGCGCAATATCCTATTTGTGCAGACCTGTATCCGATTCCTGCACAACCTTCCTGAACCGTAAGAATGTGTGACCAGAGCCGCCTCAGGTGGGCGCTCAATCAACCTCTCTGCTTGAGCGTGTCAGATGGCAGCTCACCGAACTGCTGACGATAGGATTCGGAAAACCGCCCCAGGTGCATGAAGCCGAACTCGATGGCAAGCTCAGTGAGATTACGCACGAAACAGCTGGAGTCTTTGAGACAGGCGTTGATGCGTTCCAGCTTCTTCTGGCGCACATACTGCTTGGGTGTGACCCCCAAATGCCGCTCGAACAGAGCATAAAGCGAGCGCGGACTCAGCCTGGCATGATCGGCCAGGATCTCGGTACTCAGCTCACTTTTGACGTTCTGATCGATGTACTGAAGGATTCGTTCGAAACTGATCGAGGACGCACTACCGGTGTTGCGAACTACGTTACTACTCAGAAGGGAGAGCATCTTGTTGCCTACGATCTGCGAGTAGTGCTCATGAACGCTCGGTAAAGGCTCAGCAACCTCCGATTCAAAGCAGATCATTGCCAGCAGATTGATGAAACCTTCGAGTTCATCAAGCCGGTAGTGATTGCGTTGGAACCTTACGCCGCCGCTGGGCAATTGCCAGCGATGCATGTCGCACACCGAATTCAGCAGTTTGACCGGCACCTTGAGGATGAACTTCTCACAGTCCTCTGAATAGGTCAGGTCAACCGGCTCATCCGGATTGATCAGCAGCAGTTCACCAGGCACAAAATGATGCTCGCGTTGGTATCCCCGCCATAGGCAGTTACCGCTGAGCAGTATCTGCAGGTGGTAGATACTTTCCAGCGCTGGCGAGGTCACTCGAACGCTCCCGCCATAACTGATCCGGCAAAGATCCAGGGTGGCGAACTTACGGTGATTGAGGCTTGCTTGAGGATGCGATGAAGTGGCTAGGCCAATGCAATGCTGGCCCACGTGCTTGTTCACATACTCGGAAACCGCGTAGGGATCAGCGTGCTGGAATACACTGCTGCGGTCACTCAGGAGGTGGCTTTCCATCATCAAGGCACTCTCTTCAAGAACCAAACGAAACACCAGCCGCTTCAGTAATATCGTTAATTGCGGTGGACTCTATGCCCTTACAACCGAATACAGTCCGGGCCGCACAAAGCAATTTGCTCCTGGTCCGAATCCTAGCCTTTTTTGTTGATTCGATACTGCCGAGGTTCAGCACATGGTAAATCAGCGTTTCGCAGCTTGAATACGTGAGACTGTTTTCACGCTATCTCAGCTGCGACCGGAATCTCACTTACTCCGGTCGCAGGCTTCTCTTCTTTGCTCATACAGGTCAGCAGTGCCTGGATAGCTATTTGACGGCATCACTGATGTGCCGACTGTTAACATCTTCCGGACTCTCGGATCCTGCCGAGTCTGCGGAACGCAGATGCGGACAACCGCCTTGCATCTGGCGAGCCTTCAGGGCTGAAAATGGGCAACCCTTCGTTTGAGCATTTCGGGTCTTCAGTCGGCGCTCCTCGAAGGTGTCTAGAGGATCCGGCAGGACCTTTTCACCGAACCAAAAGAACCAAGCGGTCAGCTTCCTAAGCACAGCAGTTCCTAAAGCTGACGGCCGCTTTATCGAAAAGGCTTTCAGCACGTGCTCTGGGTAAAGGGACGCGATCCACTTGTAGACCAAAGGATGCAGAATCTTCGGGAAGTAGCGATCGGCAAACTGACTCATGATAGCTTCAGCTGCAGGTGGCCCTATTTTGTGAGATGGGACCTCTTCGGCCTCCCACTTGTCCATGAATTCCATGATGCCATCAAACGAATCGGGGAACCCGATTAGCTCTTCGCCTGTGCCTGCGTTACGAAATACTTTAGACATGTTTGTCCAGTAGTGAACCGCAGCCAATTTCTCTTTATCGGAAAAGCCAGGTAGACCTACTCGACGAAGAAGCCTATGCATACCCGCAGCTTCATAACACAAAGTATAAATATAGGTGTCATTGCGGCTAAAACTTTCTGAGAATTTTTTAGCGTAATGCTCATGAAGCTTATTAATGGACTCGACGTTCTTCAACGTTAGTTCATGTGATGATCCGTAGTTCCACCAAACCTGCATTTTCCAAGACGTATCGTCAGCCCTCGCGTCTCGGCGACTTAGAATCTTCCCTGAGCCTTCATCAAACAATGGCAGGGCATCGAGTTCACGCACAAAGAAGTGAGGAAACGTGACAGTGTAAATCAAGTTCATGATGAAATCGTTGGGCCGATAGGCGGATGACAGCTTCCAGATCTCATCAAAGTCGGTGGTAGGATCAAGGCTATTGATGCGCTTAGCAATCCACTTTCTAGGCATGTTCAAGACCCCATCTTGTTATTGTGTTGATGTTTTAAGTGACTCCCAGTAGATGCTATGCCTCTCAGACCTACGTGTCATTAGACGCCGAATACAAATTTTTCCGAAAATATCGTACTAAGGCACAGGAGATGCTAGGAAGGATTAGTCGCGCGGTTTGAGGTCAAGCAATGTCAGTGCGCAGCTCAATGAAAAATCAAATTCCTTTATCGGTTTGCCCAGGATATCTTCAACAGCTTGCAGTCGATACACAACCGTATTTCGATGAATGCCTAGACTCTCCGCAGCATGCAGTAAGCTATTTCCTGAAAGCAGATAACTCTTGAGAGTTTCTCTATAACTCTCGATTTTTTGGTCAGTGCTTGCCAATTCTCCCAGCGTAGATTTTACAAACCAGTCTGTAAGCTCTTTATTCCTGATGAAAATCGCCGTAGCAGCGTGCGTAGGCCATTGTAATACCCTGCCGACTGAGTACTGCTTTCCTACCTCCAACAATGCACGAGCTTGTACGTGAGATCGCCTGAAGCCCTCGATGCCCCTGACGGTCTCCCCTAAGCAATAAATCCCGATCTCAGCGGACTTTAAAGAAGTAGTCAAATTTGAAATTTGCTTTTTTAATGGCGGAGTACCGGTTGCAATCCAAAGCCATGCTCCATCTGCCTGAGGCAAGTGAACCAAGCTAGAATTTGAAATAAGCTCACCGATGGCTCTCTGGGTATATTTATTAGCTTTAGAAGCAGCACGAGCTGAAGAGATTATGATGGCAGTGTAAAACTTATCAGGATCCACCCCTAGATTACTCTTAAAAGCCTCGACCACTTCTGACCCCATAGACGAACCGCCTTCTATAAGCTCTTCCACTAGTCTTCGCTTCGAAACAAGAGACTCTTCCAGCAATAACTCTTTTTCGGCTAGGCAACCCTCAAAGAAATCTTTAACTGCATCATCAAATACCAGCGCCAACATCATAACCAACTGCGAGATATTCTGGCGCTCAATGGATATATCTAAGGAGTCCAAAATCTCCTTAGTCCAGAGCCCCTGCGTCTCTCTTATGCCTTGAACAATGCTTTCAAAATATACATCCATGCGCACTGCCTTATATGCCATCGCACGCATAGATTCAGACAACCCGACATCAGCATCGTGACCCGACATCCTGACGAGCAGTTGCAACATCAGAAGCTCAAGACTCTTAAGAACCTCCATGTCAGGGAAGCTATCAAGGTATGAAAACTTTGATTTAGCCACAGCCAGTGAGCGCTGAGACAACTCTAGCCCCCATGCAACTTCTTTCTCACCAACCTTGGAAATAGCAAGTTCCAGAACTACCGGCGCAACAAGAGCTTGGCTTAACACCTGATCTGCCCTGCACGATGGTAGAAAATAAGCGAAGACAGATTTCAAGTTTTCCATGTAATCCCCGATCAATCGAGAGCCAAACACTGCAGGTTTCGATTTCATAGTCATCAGGAATAGTATAGCAGCTTGGAGCGTAGACATGCCGAAGCTCATGCAGCTGAGCTTTCGGCGCCGTAAAAGTCAAAAGCAATCGAATGCTCTGGCATTCGATTACCTTGTTTATGCCTGCGCTTTCACTTGTTGGCGACCCGCCTATCCAAGCTAGAACATATGCAACCAGCGCAAGGTTATAGAGTTCTCTACCTTAAACCTATTTTCCACGCTTGACTCGCGATAGGCTGTAACAAAGAACTTATCTTTATCAAGGTCAACCACTAGACCAGGACCAAAACCGAGCGTTTTTTCTTTGGAGTCTGAAATACTATGCCCGTTTATCTGGTGGTCTGTAATTTGCTTCAGGTAATAACCGCTGACACCGACGGTGAGATAATCATTAACTTTGTAACCAACATTATAGTTAATCGATGCACTCTGTCCGGCTTGCGTATCATCAACACCCTCGTCGAGAGGGAGACTGCTCGCTGGGTCATTGTTCTTGAAATTGTAGTAATACTGAGGCCGGAGACTAATCGACCACTTGGGGCTGAGCAGAAATGTCATCGCCCAGTATGTGTGAATGGACCAGAAATTGTTGCCAATATTAAAGTCTTTATCGTTGTCGTATTTTCCAACTGGCATTGTCACGCCGGCATTCAGTCGCGAAACAAAGAACGGATTCCCATTTATTGTAACTGGGTCATACTGAACGAACAGCGATACCGTTGGATCGCCCAACCCAAATCCATTATCCTTGAGTTTTACCCCTGGAAATGGTGGCGCATTCTGAAAGCTTGCATCCAACGAAGCCATCGGCACGATCACATCAACGCCAGGGTGACCACCCAAGATCTTTTGGTCTGTTTTAAACAGATAACTGTACTGACTGATAACGGAATAGACATCCATTTTGGGGTCATTAAAAATTGGAATGTCTTTTCCATCACCATCTTTTATGCCTTTATTGTGAGCATATGAAATATACGTCTGCCAGGCACTGTCTCCCGGTTGTCCCCCAAAGCCGTCATAGAAGCTTGTTGCTCCTAAATTCAAACCAGTAGGAAGCGTAACAGTGGGCTGGACAGCGAGCGCCTTGCTTACATCAAAGGCAACAAGTCCAGTCGCAGCTATCGCTGCAAGTGCATAACTACGCATAACTTTAGCCATCATCACGAACCGCCTTATTTTTATTTGAACGGAATTAAGTGCGAGCAGATTAATTGAAATTCTGCCTCAAGCAACCTGTCGAATTATTTGAAATAAATTTCACTTGCCAATCTAGCGAACTCTCGCTGGGTCTAACCTCTTGATACCGAAAAGCGGAGCCGCCGCTCCCCGCTTTCTCAGAAAAATCTTCTCAGAACGGATAGTTGTGACCTGCTTGCTGCCAAGTTACCCAGTGAGCTCTGGTGAACTCGTCGATGGCATAGCTTCCGTTGAATCGACCTAGGCCAGAGTTTTTCTCCCCTCCAAAGGGCGCGTTGGGCTGGTCATCGATGGTGATGTCGTTTATATGCGTAATGCCTGCAACGATACCGCTTGCGAAGCGCAAGCCGCGATCCATGTCTCGCGTAAACACAGCGCTCGAAAGCCCAAACTCGCTGGAGTTAGAGAGCTCCAAAGCATGCTCTTCGTTTTGAGAAATGACCAAAGGCATGATCGGCCCGAATGTTTCGTCGTATGCCAGCTCGTGATGTGGTGCTACCCGTCCATAAACATGTGGTGGAAGAACCAAGCCTGATGCAGCTCCGCTATGGAGGCACTCAAGACCATCGCGGTTTGCTCGGGTGATTTTGTTGAGCAAACCAGTCAGTTGGCTCTGGCTCACAACTGGTCCGATCACCGTTTCAGCCAGGTTAGGGTCACCCACAGAAAGCTTCTGAACTCGCTCCACTACGAGGGCGGCAAAGTCGTTATAGATCTTTTGATCAACGATGACCCGATTGACACTCATGCAGACTTGGCCCTGATGCAGGAAGCGACCCACCACTGCCGCATGGGCTGCGGCCTCGATGTCGGCGTCGTCCAATACGACCAGTGGAGCGTTACCACCAAGTTCGAGGGCTACGCGCTTGATGTATTTTCCGCCGACAGCAATGCGCCCCACACTGCGGCCGATGTCTGTCGATCCTGTAAACGAAATCAAGCTTGGAACGGAGTGTTCTACGAAGGCATCACCGATTTCGGAACCGGCGCCAACAATCACGTTTACCACCCCTGGCGGGAAGCCAGCTTCCTCGAACAGATGAGCTATCAAAAGGCCACCAGTGATAGCCGTATCGCTAGCTGGCTTCAAGACTACGGTATTGCCTAATGCGACCGCTGGCACGACTGAGCGCATGCTGAGATAGAGCGGGAAATTCCAGGGGCTGATGACGCCTATGACTCCGAGCGGCTCACGAAATACGAAGCTTTGCTTCCCCGGTTTATAGCTGGTAAGGACTTTACCTTCCACCTGGTACGGGAGAGTGGCGCTTTCACGAACCATGCTAATCGTATGGAAACACTCAAAGGTTGCTTTTCCACGGGTACTGCCTGACTCGCGAATAAGCCAGTCAATAATTTCATCGCTACGGGACTCCATGACCGAAGCCAAAGCATTCACCAGCGCAACACGCTCAGCAGGAGCTACCTTCGCCCACTGCTGCTGAGCCTGCTTCGACCCTTGATAGGCCTCATCAAGGTCCTGTACAGATCCAAGCTGCATGTCGAGCAACTGCTCATTGTTATAGGGGTTGCGGTCGTCGAGACGACGTTCCGAGCGTCCCATGCTCCAATTGCCGTTGATAAATTGCTGGCCGGTGATTTTGTACGGAAGCAGTGTCGGCTTATTCATTTCTAACAACCTTCCTATCGATGATTTGGTTACGGAGTGTTCGAGATCAGACACCTTGGGCTTGATGCTCAGCGAGGCTGTCCTGTGCCGGCTCAGGTTTTTTTTGATACGCGCGCGTGAGAGAGCCCGAAATGGCACCGAAAATTTGGCGGGTCGCATAGGACCAGAGGGCAGAGAGTTGTGGGGTTCCCGCTGTAAGGGCTGCTTGTCTGGAGGCCCTCGCCAAAGCTGCGCCCAATTGCCAGGCAAGGCTGTGCAGAAGCAACGGGGCCACGAGTATCGCGACAAGTTTGAGAGGCTGGAGCAAGGCCTTCCCTAGCTCGCAAGAGGGGCTGCTAAGGTCGGCAGGCAGAGCTTGGCTCATGAATGGGTACCTAGCACCTCAAGGTGATTTTTGTAAGAATTAGTGCAATACGATAATTACGCTTTTTTTGATCCGCGTCAACATAGTTATCCCATTAGGATAGTTTTTGCTTTATTGGCGAGCGGCGGTTTCCCTGTACACTCCGCTGGTACTAGCCAACAACAGGTTTGGAGGAGATTCGCAGTGCGGCATGAGTCCAGTGACACCTCAGATAGAGGACCCGAGGAAGGAAAATCGGGCTCGCTGAATCGCTTAATGCTTCTGCTTGAGCTTTTCAGCAGAGAGGGAAAAAGTCATTGGTCAGTAGACGAAGCGGCCATCGAGCTAGGGCTTTCGGCTAGCCATACATACCGTTATTTCCGCACCCTCTCCGGCGCTGGCTACATCAGCGCCTTCACCCCTGGGCGCTATGTACTCGGCCCTGCAATCATCGCGCTGGATAGGAAAATGCGGACAGGCGATCCGATGATTCAGGCGGCCCGATCACTGATGAATGAAATTCTTGTGCCTGTTCCAGCAGGCTGCATCGCAATTCTGTGCCGATATTTCCAAGGTCAGGTCATGTGCGTTCATGAGGAGTTCACCACTCGCTTCCAGCACGAGGTTAGCTACGAGCGCGGACTTCCACGGCCTCTATACCAAGGCGCGGCATCGAAGGTCATTCTTGCTCACCTCCCTCTGCGACAGGTGAAAGCCTTCTATGAGGAGGTACCGAAGGAGTTCGAGCGCTTCCACCTAGGTGCAAACTGGTCCGAATTGAAGCAGGCGTTACGAGCACTCAGGGAGCAACAGGCTGTGATCACTTCAGGCGAGTTGGGCAGCAGTGCGGCTGGCATTTCGGCGGCGATCTTCGATGACAAACGGGTGATCGGAAGCATAAGCCTCGTAGTACCAGCAGCCCTAGCATCTGATGAGGTGAAAGCTCAGTTGGCTCCCGTAGTAGCTGCTGCGGCTCAGACAATGAGCAACACGATGGCTGCTCTGGCGGCGAACTCTCTCTGATTAGTCCTTCATAGCAAGGTCGGCAGTGCGGGGCAGCGGCCGTGCGCCGGAGTACTACCGGTATCACAACCGAACAGACATCGGGTGCTGCGCTGTTCCACTAGAAGCTTCAAAGCACATCCCAAGTGTAGCTGAAGATGATCCGATACTCGTCTATGTCAGTGCGATAATTCGAGCGCGCAGCCGCGTTCCGAAGGCGAATACCCAATCCCTGAAGTGAGCCGCTCTGCACCACGTAAGAGAGATCAAGGTCTCGCTCTGTGTCCTTCCCTTCATAGCCTCGCCCGGTCTTCACATTGTCGCCGGTCCGTAGCGCGCGGTAAGCGCTAGGCCCGGGATACCCACTGCGACGAAGTCGTAGCGGTACTTGAGCTGATACGAGATTTCGTCGGTAAACGAAAAGTCGTAAGTGGGCAGTTCATTGCTCAACGGTGCAATATTTGCGAACACGCGCGGGAAAGCCGTTTCACCGAACATCCACTGGTAACCCAACGAGAATGTATGACCTGCCTTCGTTGCGGAAACCATGCCATGAAGCGCCCGGTTGTCCACATCGCCGATCAAATGGGCGCCGTCTTCAACCGCATCATAGAGCCCGAGAATGCCTGCCAATGACCAAGAGCCCAGAGAGCCTTTATGCTCAACCCCGAGGTACGTCTGGAGATAAATGTCCTCCAACTGGCCTATCCATCCGCTCAGTGTCGTTCTGTTGCCGTTGAACGTGTAATCCCCACCAACATAATTAAACGCATCGCTGCTGGCATTGCGTTGAGGGATGTGTGCTCCCGTCGATTTGGCCACCGGAGTCGACCAGATCTTGCCATCAACGCCCGGTGTTCTCTTCCCTCTGTTTTCCGTCACTCGTTTCACGGCCAACATTTTGCCGCTGAACGAGCGAGTCAGCAGTCGCTGCAAGGCTTTCACCTTGCCCCACCTAACCGGCTGTACTCATCGGCGGGGTGGCCGTCATCCTGGACCGGTAGCAATCCAACGCCTACGCGCCCAGGTCCGCTATCCAGCTTTATGCCCAATGTGGCTGTAGCGTCGACGCCCAAACCAAGGCTGCCAGGCGTATAGCCCGACTTGAAGTTGAAAATGAAGCCCTGAGCCCATTCTTCCGCCTTCGAGCGCTCCGTACCCCTGATATCGGAGTAGTTGCGTTGGAAGTAGTAGTTTCGGGTTTGTAGTGTTGCCGTGGCTTCGGACAGAAATGCCGGCGCGTCGCCGGCGATGCAGCGCTCAGCAAGGCAAAGCGCTGCCAGCAAGGTAGCGCATCTCGCGTTCATGAGTTCACTCGTTATTGTTTTTGTAAGACGAGAATTTCAAAAGACAACCCGCGGAGGTCGGACTCGATCTCCGCGGGCTTGATTCAGATCACCGCGTCATAAAGCCAGCTCAGCCCGTCGTAAGCCTGTTCGGCCGTACGCTTCGCAAGCATTCCATTTCGCAGCTCCGCTACAACTCCCTCTGCGTGGTAGAAGTCACCGTGGACACGGGCCATCACTTGGCACCGTCCGGTTCGCAGATACCGACGAGCCTGGTATTTTTCAAAGGCCCCGGCATACCAACCATTGGCCCTGGACATTTCATCGGCGAGTACAACTGCGTCTTCCATGGCCATGCAAGCGCCTTGTGCCAGGTACTGCAGCATTGGGTGAGCAGCGTCACCTAGGAGTACGCTCCGCCCCGAGCACCACTGCTTGACCGGCTGACGATCACACAACACCCACATGCGCCAGCTGTCGATTTTGGACAGCAAGGTCTGCACCGTTGGGCAGGTACCGGCGAAGCGTTTGATCAACTCCTCACGATCACCCTCGGTGTTCCACCCTTCGACATATTTATCACTGTGGAACACCGCCACCAGGTTAAACAGTTTTCCACCTCGCAGTGGGTATTGAACCAAGTGGCACTTCGGCCCCCCCCAAAGAATCATGGCATTTCGGCGGAACTCGACCGGCACATCCTCAATAGGCAGGACCGCTCGGTAGGCGATATGGCCGGATACGACCGGGGCGCCATCACCTACGATTCGTTCCCTTACTTTGGACCACAGGCCATCCGCGCCAATTAGGGCGCTAGCCTGGAAAGGCTCGCCTTTATCAGTGAAAACGCTCACGGAGGTCCCGGTGTCCTCGTAGCTTACGACCTTCGTCGCGCCCTGAAATTGAACCAACTCTGATTCACGGCAGGCCTCCAGCAGAACGCTGTGCAGGTCGGCACGATGGACTAGGGAATACGGATACTTGAAACGGTCGCGGAAGGCGGCGCCTGTTGGGATTGAAGTGATCTGCTTTTCGGTAACGCCATCCATAAAGATCAGGTCGTCGGGCAGCACCGCCAACTCGGCTACCTTATCGGCGATACCCAGCGTCTCCAGCACACGATAGCCATTTGGGCCTACCTGGATGCCCGCGCCTACTTCACGAAATTCATTCGCCTGCTCAATCAAAAGTGATGCGATACCTTTCTGCGAGAGGGCGAGAGCGGCCGCCAGGCCTCCGATACCTCCACCGACGATAACGACTGGATTGGCCTGAGTCATGACTGCACTACATCAACGCTCAACTGGCCAATGTTGTCGATGCGAGCATTGATTCGATCACCGGCAACAATGGGTGCCACGCCTTCCGGAGTGCCTGTGAACAGCAAGTCACCCGGCTCCAGGGTGTAGTACTGGGAAGCGAACTCGATCAGCTCAGCTACATCCATGATCAGGTCACTGGTATTAGCGTGCTGTCGCTTTTCGCCGTTGATGTCCAGGACCATTTCCAGAGCATGCGGATCGGACAGCTCATCTGCAGTAACCAACCAAGGGCCAAGGACGGTGTAGGTGTCCAGAGACTTGCGCAGGCTTCGCTCTTCCGGACCACGGATAGTGATATCCAAGCCGATGCTGTAACCAGCAACGTAGGAAAGTGCATCACGAGCGCTGACATTCTTAGCGCGTTTCCCAATTACTGCTACCAACTCGATCTCATGATCGGTACGGCGTTCAGGCAAACCGATGACGACCTGTTGGCCGGCGCCGATCAGCGAGCTCGTCGCTTTCAGGAAAAGGCCAGTTTCCTGAATCTTCCTGACGTTCGCACGTGTGAAGGTCGCTGGATCAGCGATCGCCTCGTCCAGGTGCGCTTGATAATTCACCGGCGCTGCGACGATTTTTCCAGGATTCGCCACGGGGCTAAGCAGTGTTACCTCGTTCAAAGGGAAGGACGATGCACCTTCTCTCAACCGAATAATTTCCGGCGTCAGCTGCTCTAGGTTGGTAATCAGCGCGTCGGTCTGGGGATAGGGATAGCCCGAGGTCGGCAGCTGACGCAGTGCTTCAGAAACATCGTAAACGGTGTTGGCTTCGACGAGTCCGAGGCGATTGTCGTTAAAAAAGCAGAGTTTCATATTTACTCCTGGTTTTTTTCATCAGGGTGGTTTGTCTCGCTGCGCCAGAAGCCCAAATGCTCTTGCAGCGGTCGATCGGAGAAGCTGAACAGCACGCATCGCTCGTCTGTTTCAAATGAGCGCCATGCCCAGCCCGGAATCACGAACACATCGTCCTTGCAGGCAGTGAATTCTTGATCGCCAACTTGCAAGCGCAGGCTCCCTTCCACGACGCAGCAAACGGCGCCATCGGTTTCGCGGAAACGCTGACCGCTAAAGCCCGCAGGGAACATCTGCATGAATGCCCCCATAGAGCGAATCGGCGATAGGCCGTTGGTGGGATTGGTGAACATCAACTTGATGCCCGAGCACTCGTCCACGTCCTTAGCGAGCGAAAGTTGTTCGAGAGCTGCGAGTGTTCGGGTGTACGGGTAGTGGAACAGCGGGCTGACAGGTCCCGACGGCTCATCGTTAACGGGACGCAGACCCGATGCAAAACGAGCGCTCGCATCACCCGTTGGATGGCTCAAAGCCTGGCGGGTTTGTGGATCGTCAGCTGAAAAGCCGGCGTTAAGAAGTTGCACCACTGGCACATCAAGGCCATCCAGCCACATGACCGGGTCGTCACCTTCGGCGCCGTGGTCGTGAAACACGTTGGTAGGGGTGATCACGAAATCCCCTGGGTGCATCATGACTTTCTCGCCACGAACCGTGGTGTAGCCGCCTTGCCCACTGAGAATTAACCTGAGCGCAGAGGCCGTATGTCGGTGGCTCGGCGCAACCTCGCCAGGCAGAATCATCTGGATCCCGGCGTACAACGATGATGTGGCCTGCGACTTGCCGCGACGTGAAGGGTTTTCAAGCACCAGCACACGTCGCTCCGCATCCTCAGCAGAGATAACTTCGCAGGCCATTTTCATGTTCTGGCGGATGGTGTCGGCTCTCCAAACGGCGACATCATCGACCTGCTTGGGCTCACGCGGAGTGAGTCCTCTGAGCACCTCCCAGAGGGGGGTCATGTTGTCGCTCGCGATCAGTTCCCTGAATGCAGAGGTGGTCATGGGGTATCTCCTTTAACTTGCTGTGGAAAAATCAGTCCGCGGACAGTCCGTGTTTGCGCTGAAGCTTGGGCTGGGCGATATGGCGGCGAAACAACTGCAGCGCGAAGAAGGCCAGAACCATCATGGCGGCGAGGAAGCCGAAGAACCGTGCGCCTGAAAGGCGTCCACTGCCCGTGATCAAGAAGGGGGGCAATGTCCACGACTGGTAATGCACGCTGATTCATGGCAAGCAGTCCAAGGCTGGTTTTTGTTATTTTTACCGCTAAACGATAATTGTGCGTTTTTTATTGTGTTCCAACAAAATTACTTCATTAGGATAATTTTGTCTTATCCCGAGGTGACCCCTTTGCTTGTACACTCGGGTTTTTCACTTCAGAAGCAACGCGAAAAGGGGTTGGCGGTGAGTCGGCAGCAGCAGATCGATGTGCCAGGAAAACCACTCGAAGAAGGCAAAGGCAGCTCTCACGACCGCCTGATGCGTTTGCTTGAGCTCTTCAGTAGTGATGGGAAAAATGACTGGTCTGTAGACGAGGCGGCGGTCGAGCTTGGCTTGTCGGCTAGCCACACCTACCGCTACTCCCGTACGCTCTCGGGTGCGGGCTACATCAGCGCATTCACACCTGGACGCTATGTTCTTGGCCCAGCCATCATTGCTTTGGACAGAAAAATGAGGACTGGCGACCCGATGATTCAGGCCGCCCGAGCGGTGATGAATGAAATGCTCTCCTCGGGGCCGGACGGCTGCACAGCGATACTGTGCCGCTACTACCGAGAGCAGGTGATGTGCGTGCACGAGGAATTCAAAACTCGTTTCGCTCAAGAGATCAGCTACGAGCGCGGACTGCCAAGGCCCCTCTACCAAGGCGCGGCGTCCAAAGCCATCCTCGCCCATCTGCCCCTGCGGCAGGTCAAAGCCTACTACGAAGATGTACCCGCTGAATTCCAACGTTTCCACTTAGGCTCGAACTGGACCGAGGTCAAACAGGCCCTACGTCGTCTGAGATCGCAGCAAGTAGTTATGACGGCAGGCGATCTAGGCCACAGCGCGGCGGGGATCTCAGCGCCCATCTTCGATGACAAACGAGTCATTGGCAGCATTAGCTTGGTAATCCCAGTGGCAGCAGCCTCGGATCAACTGAAGGACAGACTCGCTCCCGTGGTCGCAGCTGCGGGTCATACCATGAGCCGGGCGATGGCCGAGCTGGCGGCTCACTCAGCTTGAATAGCTGATCGCAGCCAAGCTCAATCACTTATTCAGGAAACAGCCAAGGCTCGCTCAGCCGCCGGCGCAGCTCGTAAGCCCTGACGTCATTTGCGTGTTCCAGAGCAACGCTGATTTCATCCAATCCTTCTAGCAGGCATTTTTTGCGGAAGGCATCGATCTCGAATATGTCGACTTCACCATCTGGACTCACTACCCGCTGTCCCAGCAGATCAACCGTCAGCGTGAGGGGCAATTCTGCTTCTGCCAGGTCAAACAACTGGTCAACACGCGACTTGGCTAATACGACTGGCAGAAGTCCATTTTTAAGGCAATTGCCCTGGAATATTTCCGCAAAACTGCTGCTTATCAAGACCTTGATTCCGAAGTCACGCAAGGCCCAAGGGGCATGCTCGCGACTTGAACCGCAGCCGAAGTTATCGCGGCATAGCAGTATCTGCGCGGATCTGAACGAGGCCTTGTTGAGCACGAAGTCCTTGGCGAGAGGACGAAGGGAGCAGTCATCTCCCGGCTGGCCTTCGTCCTCATAACGCCAGTTGTCGAACAGATAATCTCCATAGCCATACTTGCTGATGAGCTTCATGTACTGCTTAGGCAGGATGGCGTCGGTATCCACATTGGCCCGATCAAGCGGGGCCACTACACCGCTGAACGTCTCAAAATTTTTCAACGCTGAAGTCTCCGTGCTCATAAGGTTCGAGGGTCGACAAAGTGACCCGCCAGAGCTGCTGCCGCAGCGGTAACCGGGCTGACGAGATGTGTCCTTCCACCTTGGCCTTGTCGGCCTTCGAAGTTACGATTCGATGTGGAAGCACAACGCTCACCTGGCAACAATCTGTCCTCATTCATGCCAAGACACATCGAACATCCTGGCTCTCTCCATTCGAATCCAGCATCGCTAAAGACTTTGTCCAAGCCCTCAGCCTCTGCCATCGCCTTGACCGCCTGGGAGCCGGGCACTACCAAAGCTTGGCGAATGCGCTTGGAGATCTTCCGACCCTCGACGATGCGTGCAGCTGCCCGAAGGTCTTCCAGTCGTGCATTTGTGCACGAGCCAATGAAAATCTTGTCAAGCTCCACGGCTTGGATCTGGGTACCTCCTTGCAATCCCATGTACTTCAGGGCATGAACCATGGCTTGGCGAATGCTCATATCAGGTTCATCTAGGGGGTCGGGAATTTGACCCGTCACATCGCATGTCATTTGCGGAGATGTACCCCATGAAACCTGCGCAGTAATCTCGCGGGCATCTAAGCGAAGCGTCTTGTCGAAAATAGCTCCCTCATCGCTGCGAAGGCCGCGCCAGTACAGACACGCTGCATCCCACGCTTCACCTTTAGGGGCGTATGAGCGACCGTGGAGATAGGTCAGAGTGGTTTCATCTACACCGATGAGGCCGACACGGGCGCCGGCCTCAATGGCCATGTTGCACAGGGTCATACGCGCCTCCATCGACATTCCCCGTACGGTCGAACCGCTGAACTCGATCGCATAACCCGTGGCACCAGCAGTCCCGATCTTTCGAATTATGAACAGTGCCAGATCCTTGGCCGTTACACGCCATGGCAAGGTACCCTCGATCTGGATGTTCATGGTCGCCATACGGGAGACAAGTAAGCACTGCGTGGCCAGTACCTGTTCGATCTCAGAAGTACCAATACCAAAAGCCAGCGCAGCAAATGCACCGTGCGTGCTGGTATGGGAGTCGCCACAGACAATAGTCATGCCTGGTAACGTGGCACCCAGTTCGGGTCCCGTTACGTGAAGAATGCCCTGGCCATGCTCACCGAGACGGTACTGCTTCAGGCCGAACGTCTCGCAGTTTCGCTCCAACGTTTGTACCTGAGTTCTCGCTAATGGATCGCGAATTCCCATCTCCAGCTCACGAGTTGGGACATTGTGATCGGAGGTAGCAATCACTGTGTCTCCCCGCCAGGGGCGGCGGCCAGCGACGGATAATCCTTCGAAAGCCTGGGGGCTCGTAACTTCATTGACCAAATGACGATCAATGTAGAGCACGGCCGAGCCGGCCGGCCCTTCCCGTACGGTATGGGCATTCCATAGCTTGTGGAGTAGTGTTTTGGGCATTATTGAAACTTCCAGGTATGGGCGCTTGTGTTCACGAAGGTTGGCCACCTCCAGCTGCTGGACTGCTGATCGGTGCATGCTCAACGATTATCGCTTCAGCGTGATTTGCCGTGTAAGTGTTGGGGCTTCGAGTAATGCGGATAACCGAAGCCATGGACCATCGGTCCTATTCAGCTCGTTACGACTGATGGCCCCATCTAACCCCTTTCATCGAAAGGGGGATCAAAGTCACGCGCGGTGGCGGCACCCCAATTCCTCCGGTAATCAACACGTATCTCATAGCGCCGTCGCTCAATGGCAGCGAGTTTCCATGACTGGTGATCTGAACCTCATCACCTGGAAGCAGGCACCACATATAGGCAGAGCCACCACGACTTTGCGGTCCAAGTTTTACCGCAATCGTCAGGACCTGAGCTTGAGGATCGTACTCCACGACCGAATACGTTCGGCTCAAGGTGAACGGCTCATTCGGAACTGCAAAAATCACATGGCTCCCGGTTTCGAGATCAAGCTTGCGATCTAGCTGAAAGCGTAAGGCGTTGATATCTAAGGCAGAGTAGAACGTATCAATGACTCGCGCGGCCACGTCCTTCCCTTCTGTCCTCAACGTTTGAGTCGGAGCTGCTCGGGTTCCAGGGGGTAGATTGGATGAGACACAGGCTGCTTCTCCTGCACATGCGGAGCGATCAGAATTATTGCCAGGCGACAATAATGCTAAAAAAAACCTATATCAAGACAAATTATCCTATTGAGATAATTGTGCGTTTTCTGCTTAACTCGGATTCGGACCATGACGGCTGGTCTGTCGTGATGGGATGTCAGTTGCCTCGCCATCGATGCGCGCCTTCATCGTCGGCGTCAGCGCGCACGATAGAGAGACGTCATAAGGCCACACAGCCAGGGGGAGAGCCGACAGGGATTGGATACTGAGGTGCGCAATTCGGATATTGCTACATGTCGCCCCCGCCATAGCATTAACTGCCAGACGTCTGTGCACGTCCCAGGGGCGGACGCACCGCCCAGCTGCACGCCATTCAGACAGTGGCAATCCAATAACAAGAATAATTTGAGTTCCGTACGGGGGCTGGAGAGCAAAAATGTCCAAAATCACGAAGCGGCTTTACCTTGCAGCAGCAGTTCAAAGCGGCGGCATCATTGCCTGCTTGGCTGCGGCCTTCTTTCCCGAGAACTTGAGCACCTGCCTATCGATTGCCGTGGGATCCTTGTTCCTTGCAGGATGGCTGTACCACTTTGAGAGAATTGAACGGCTAGAGATTTGCATCGAGGTTCCTTACGAGGTGCTAGTGCCCCGTGAGCCCGCTAATGAATGCCTCAACACACCTGAGCGCATACCTCTCGACCCCCGACTCCGCGAGCACTTGGGGGAGCTGGGCCTTTCAATTACTCACACTGAGCAGGACATGCGCTTTGCTAACCAGCTAGCTCGCGATGCGAGTATCAAGGTCAGCGCCAGCTCCACCAGCATCCAGAACAGTGCTGAAATCTTCAGAGAGCTGGATCTTTCAATGAGCCAACTGGACCAGGCGTTTAACGAGCTAGGTGGCCAGTCGGTGGAGATCACTGCGCTGGTTGGCAGTATCCAAGACATTGCACGACAGACTAACTTGCTTGCGTTGAACGCAGCTATCGAGGCAGCTCGGGCAGGTACTCACGGCCGGGGCTTTGCTGTCGTTGCTGATGAGGTGCGAAATCTTTCTCGGCGTGTTGCCGACTCTAGTGCACGGATCCATCAGATCGCTCAGAGCTTAGACCGAACCGCTGGCGATGCACGCGGAGGTTTAGAGCAGTTAAGCGTTTCGGCTCGCAACGGCTTAGCCCAATCCGATGATGCCTTACTTTCAATGCAAGGCTTGCGAGACGCAGCGGTTGACCGGATGGAAATCGTCGAACGGATCATGTCTAGACTGAGTGGTCTCAGCCGTCTTGCCGACCAGGCTGAATCACTGCTACCGGATGAGAAGCTAACAGGCATGTCTAACTAGAAGACGCTTTGGAACGGACCGTGAGTGCCTCGAAACGAAGGGCACTTCTCACCATCAACGTCCACATCGCTGGCTAGGCGCCCTATGCCTAAAGCAAACCCATCATCCCCTCACGCTTGCAGATGCTCGCCTGCGCGACGCGGGTGGCGATAGTCGCTTTCGGGCATCTGCGTTATGCAGCCGGTCGGCGAGTGTTACAGCGATCTGTGCCATGCCGGCCTCGCTTTGTCAAAGCCGGCGTTTGTAACAGGGTGCCATCATGTCGTCGGCGCCCCCCTTGCGCGTTGGACTTACCCCCGATAGCGCCCGGGTTTGTACCCGATGGCTGATGCCGGCATTTATCCCTCACTTCCTTGCAGAGAACCTCTTACTTAAAAGCCGTAGCGCCAACTGGAAGGTAAATTTCTCATGCTAGATGCTATACCTGCCTGGTAGTAGAAAACCTTGCCAGCCTGGTTGGCACGTCTGCGTTTGTGAAGCAGCAACCACCAAAGATCTATCTCCGTGAAATCCATTCCCCAACCCAACGATGTGCAGGTGGTCCCTGAGGAAATGGTCAACCCATGAGTAAATACTTCGGTTGCTTTCGAACTCGATCACGCCATTTTTAACCGGAGATGAAAGCCGGTGATCGAGCGCCTTGATCTTCACGCCTTCAGTTACGTAATTGCGGATTTCTGCAAGCTGCCTGCGTATTGGTCATATCCCAGTACCATCGAACTTGGTCTAGCCGAGTCACCATGAATATGCCAAATGTCCCTAGTGGCCGCCTGATAGCGGCGGAATAGGCTGTAACGGGACTCTGGATAAAGGAAGGACGGGTTGTAGAGCGGTCCTGCGAAGGCTTCCTCGATCGTAAAGTCGTAATTGGTGGTGAGGATGGGAAAGCAGCACCTTCGATCAGTGCAACGAAACGGCCTCAATCCTTTCCGTATATCGATAGTTGCGTGACACGCTCCAGGTCATCGACAAGGGGCCTGCGCCCATAGTGTTCCAGCATCACCCGCCTGTCTTCGCCGGCCCGGTTGCGGTGCGTGAATGCCGCACCCTCGACAGTCACAGAGCGCGCCTCGGCACTGCCTGGCTCGATTTCAGCTTGCAACAGCGCCCGTGTGGCACCGCTAACGGAAAGCGAATAGCCGGTGTCCTGGCCATCGACGAGAACCCGGTAGCAGGTCGGAAAACTCTCGCTGCTTTCATCGATGTTGCTCCCATGATCGGCGGCCACCTGCGCGTCGTAGCGCACCCCATGCTCGAGCATCAGCCGCCCGATCTCGAACAGGATGCCGAGCTCTTCGTCGACCGGCGTCCACAAGTTGAAGCCGTCGTGCGTCCTGATCATGCTCACGCCGTCATAGCGCACATGGGCGTACAGCGGCGCAAGGTCGATCACCGTCTCTACCACCACCGTACCCTCGGCATTGGTGATTCCGGCCGCCAGCGAATGGTTGCCGCCATGCACCAGGGCCAGCCCGAATGGCAGCAGCAGTTCGACCTTGTGGTTGAAGTCCGCACGCCACTCGCCCATGCGGCGCGAATACCCAATGTTGGCAATGGCATTCGTCAAACTGGATTCTGACCAGGGCACGGCCAAGATCGGATCGCGCCCCAGACGAAGGCGGTAACGTGCTTCTTTCAAATGAACGCCAACCTGGTCAGCCGTCATCCCGTCCGCGGTCAACCGCGCGAGCAGAGAGCCGAAGAAGTCGGACAGATCGTAGGCGCTACGCGCGCCATGCGCAGGCTGGAATACCAGCGATGTCGTGGCCCGTGCCTGCAATGGTGCGGCGATCAGGCGGACCAATGTGGATAGCCCGAGCGGGTCAGCCGCCGCCACCGCCCTGGCCCGCCTCATGACATGCTCGAAACGCTCCCGACGTACCGCTTCATGCTCTGCCAGACGATGGCGAAATACCCGCTCCAGCCAGCTCGATCTTCTCCTCCCATTCGTATTCACCGTCGTACCTCTCGCTCTCTCGTTTTATGCACCCATCGCGGCCTGCGCAGCCCATTTCTTTTTACCCAACCATCAGAGGCCATCGCCACCCACCCAATAGGGGTACACCCAGGTTCCCATTGTTTAAGGCACCACCCCAGACATACCGAGAGCATTTAGCCACTTCTCGCAAATTGCGGATTGGCCAATGTCGAAGCGACTTCCCCCACCAGCCGACAGGCATCACGCGCCCGGTCTGACCTTGGCGCTGCTGCTCGGCCTATGCGTTTCCGGCCACGCCAGCGCGGACGATGCCACGCCCGAACACGCCAGGCTCGCCGCCGCGCTGCGCCAGCTCGACAGCATCGAACGGCTCGTCGCACAACAAGCCGCGCAGCAACAGGACGAACGCACCCGCTACCACTTCGACTACGCCCGTCTCACCGCTGACCTTGAGCGCGTGCGCGCCGGCATCCACGACTACCTCACCCCAACGCGTGCGCAACCGCGCGACCCCGCCCTGCTGTTTGGCGACTACCGCCAGCCTGTCGCCACCCTCGAACCGCAGGTCGCGCCATGAACGCCGCGCAGACCGCCGCGTTCCAGGCCAACAGCGGCATCCCTCCTTCCGACATGGCGACCGTGCTGCTCAGTGCGGTATTTGCCGTCCTGCTCGTTTGGGGCACTTGGGCGATGCGCAGCGCCTACGTCGGTTGGGCAGAAGAACAACTTTCCCAACGTCAGTTCCTGGTCGTCGTGGTGCGCTTTGCCGTGCTGTACCTGGTCTTGACCTTTTTCCTGCTCTCGTAAGAGGTAGCCATGATGAAGCCGTTCACCCGCATTTCCCGACCCCTCCACTTCGCTAGCCTGGCTGCATTGCCGATGCTCAGCGTGCTGACACCTCTCGCCCACGCCGAGCTGCCCACTCTGGAAAACCCTTCGCGCGGCACGGGCGGCGGCATCATGGAAACGCTGCAAAATTACGGCTACGACATCGTGATGCTCATCGCACTGCTCGTGGTCGCCTCGATGTTCGTCGGCGTCTGCTACCACGCCTACACCCGTTATGCGGAAATCCACATTGGCCGCTCAACCTGGGGCCAGTTTGGCCTGACCGTGGCGGTCGGTGCGGTCCTGCTCGTGGTTGGCATCTGGCTGCTGACCGAAGCCATCGGCGTTCTCTGAACCAAAGGAATGCCGACATGGCTGAAGACATCCGTCCGGAAGGGACGGTGGCGTTCCTGCCCCACCGCCTCAACCGTCACCCCGTGGTGGTGCGAGGGCTGACGGCGAATGAACTGTGGGTCTGCGCGGGATCATCGGGGATGATCGGACTCGGGAGCGGTATCCCGCTGGCCTTCATGTTCGCGACGATTGCCATCGTCCCTACGGCCATCTTGCTGGCGGTCGCCGCTGGCATTTTCATCGGTGGCGGCACGCTGCGCCGGCTCAAACGCGGCCGCCCCGAAACCTGGCTGTACCGGCAGTTGCAGTGGTGGATCGCGGTCAATCTGCCACAGCTCGCGCCTTTCACCGATGGCCACGCACTGGTAATACGATCCGGTTACTGGACGACACGCCGGAGCAAGGCGCTGTGAGCCGGTTCAAGAACGAAGTGCTGCGGCTCGAAGCCCACATCAAGACCCTGCGTATCGGGGCCAGCGCGCTGGTCGCACTGGCGCTGGTTATGGGCGTCGGCTGGTGGAGCGCGCCACGCGACCTGACCATCCATGTACCGCCAGACCTGCGCTCAGGCAGTACTCGTAAATGGTGGGACGTGCCGCCTGAGAGCGTTTACGCCTTCACCTTCTACGTCTGGCAGCAGCTCCAGCGCTGGCCCACCAATGGCGACGAGGACTACCCGCGCAACCTGCATGCGCTGTCGTCCTACCTAACGCCCGCCTGCCAGGCGTTCCTGCAGCAGGACTACGAGTACCGCCGCAATGCTGGAGAGCTGCGGCAGCGCGTGCGCGGCATCTACGAGATTCCGGGCCGCGGCTACGGCGACAACCCGACGCTGCGCGTGCGCACCGTCTCCACCCGCGAGTGGGTCGTGAGCCTCGACGTCACGGCAGACGAATACTACGCCTCGGAGCAAGTCAAACGCGCGCTGGTGCGCTATCCGCTCAAGGTCCTGCGGATCGACGTCGACCCTCAGCGCAACCCGTTCGGGCTTGCCATTGACTGCTACGAGGGCGCGCCGCAGCGCATTGCGACCCCTGTCGATTCGGCGGCGCCCGCCCCCTCCCTGGAAAACATGCAATGAACCGCTTATTGCCACTGGCTCTTGCGGCGCTCGCCCTGGTTCTGTTCAGCGCCGTCCCTGCCACCGAACTCCTGAGATGGGAAAGACTGCCGCTGGCCGTACCACTCGTGGTTGGCCAGGAGCGCATCGTCTTCGTCGAGCGCAATGTCCGCGTCGGCGTACCCGCATCGGTCGGTAGCCGCCTGCGCGTGCAGAGCGCCGCCGGGGCCATCTACCTGCTGGCGAGCGAGCCAATCGAACCGACCCGGCTGCAACTGCAGGACGCCGATACCGGTACCGTCATTCTGCTCGACATCGCCGCCGAACCCGAGCAGGAGGGCCAGCGACCTCTGGAGGCGGTTCGCATCATCGAGGCCGCATCATCCGACACTCAAACCGATGCAGATGACGGCAGTGCCACAGCGACCCCGCCCGTGCGGGCTACACCGCAGCCCGTCATCCTCACCCGTTACGCGGCACAGAACCTTTACGCACCGCTGCGAACCGTCGAACCCGTGCCGGGCGTCACACGCGCAACCCTGCGCCGCGACCTGCCGCTGGACAGCCTGTTGCCAACACTGCCGATACAGGCCCAGGCGCTCGCGGCATGGCGTCTGGACGACCTGTGGGTCAGTGCCGTGCGCCTGCGCAACAGCGCCTCGCACTGGCTCGACCTGGACCCGCGCGCGCTGCATGGCCAGTTCCTCACCGCAACCTTCCAGCATTCGACGCTGGGGCCGAGCGGCACACCGGACGACACCACCGTCGTCTACCTCGTCACCCGTGGACACGGGCTGGCGCAGGCCCTGCTGCCAACCATCGCGCCCGTCGATGCCTCCCTCAACCTGCCCGTGCCGCAAGATGACGGAGGTCGCTGATGCACAGCAATGGCCTGCTCAAATGGTTGATGATCCCTCCGGCGCTGCTGTTGGTGTTCCTCGGCATCAAGCTGTTCTCTGGCGGCAACGACGTTCCCGGTGCACTGGAAGAAGCTACCCGGCTCACGCCCGATGAAGCCAAAGCGCTTGGTATCGAAGGCGACACCCCACGTGACACCGTTGCAACGTTAGTCGCCCAAGTCCGTCAACTTCGCACCGAGTTGCAGACAGCACTGAGCGATAACAAGGTCCAGCGCGAAGAGAACCAACGGCTGCGACAACGCGAAGGCACCATCGACCGTCGCATCCAGAGCGCGCTCGACAGCGAACGCAATCAGATGCATCAGGATCGACAGCAGGTCACCAGTGAGCGGCAAAAAACCCAAGGCCTGCTCCAACAACTGCAGCAGCGGCTCGATGGCATCGGCAAGGATAACCCCGCCGATCTACCGGTCGGCCTAGGCTTTGAGCCGAGCGACGGCCTGGCTGACGATACCCTGCGCTGGATCGAGCCGGAGGACCGGCTCGACGACGGCAAGCAGCGCAACACCGGCACTGCCAGCAGCCCCGGCTTCCCGACCCGCTTCGGGCCGGCACAGAAGACGCTGGAAACCACTGCCAGCTCCGCCGTCGATCCCGGCCGCCGCGCGACTGGTGTGCCGGAGACGACAGCCGTCTACACCGTGCCGACCAACGCGACCCTGATTGGCTCGATCTCCATGACGGCACTGATCGGCCGCGTACCGATCGACGGAACCGTCAACGACCCGTACCCCTTCAAAGTCCTGATCGGGCGCGACAATCTCACCGCGAACGGCATCGACATTCCCGACGTGGCCGGTGCGGTGGTCAGCGGCACGGCTTCGGGCGACTGGACCCTCTCCTGCGTGCGCGGGCAGATCCGTTCGGTCACCTTCGTGTTCGACGACGGCACCATCCGAACCATCCCCAAAGACGACGAACGCGGCGGCAACCGCCAACAGGACAGCAGCAACACGCAGGACGGCATAGGTTGGATCAGCGACCCATACGGCATCCCCTGCGTCAGTGGCCAACGGCGCAGCAATGCCCAGCAGTACCTGGGTACCCAGGCCCTGATCACCGCGGCCGGCGCGGGCGTCGCCTCGCTGATCGACTCCGACAACGGCCAGGCCGCCTACATGAGCAGCGACGGCTCCATCGGCACGGTCGGCATCGGCTCGAATGAGGCCATGGGCCGCATACTCGCTGGTGGCATGCAGGACATGTCCGCCTGGGTCAACAAGCTCTACGGCCAAGCGTTCGCAGCCGTCTACGTCAAGCCCGGCGCCAAGGTGGCCGTGCATCTCGAAGAACCCCTGACCATCGACTACGACCCGCAAGGTCGCCGCGTCGATCACCGCCTTGGAGGGCTGCCCCATGCGCAGGAATTGGACTGACTGCTTGGCCCCGCTAGCCATAGCCCTGGTGCTCGGTGGCTGCGCCACCAGCAAGGAGACGCTACTGTCTCACGACGACACCACCATGCTCGATATCTGGAACGTCGAGACCGGCGGCGGCACCGCCCGGCAACTGCTCGATGCCCGCCAGGCGTTGCGCCGACCGCTGACCGAGGCCTATGTACACGCCGCACCCGCCGTACAGGCTCGCTACACCCGCACGGCGCAAAACGAAATACACCGGCAGTTCCACCGGCTGCCCAATCCCGATCTGCTGATGTATGTATTCCCGCATCTGGCCGGCAGCGACCCGGTGCCAGTGCCCGGCTACACCACACTGTTCCCCCTGTACCAGCGTGTGCAGTACGCACTGCCTGGCGAACGTGTCGAGGATTACTGATGGCCTGGTCCCTGTTCAAGCACCGGCGCCAGGCCGAGGAACCCGCGCCACCTGCGGACACCTGGGCACGCCATGTCGCCGATCTGCGCGCTCACGGCATTGCCGAACCCGGCACCGCGCACACTTCGCGGCGGCCAGCCACCCAGGCCGACGAGCAAGCGCTCTACGATGCCGCCCCCTCGTTCACCGACCTGCTGCCGTGGGCCGAGTACCTGCCCCAGTCGCAGTGCATGCTGCTCGATGACGGCACCTCGGTGGCGGCCTTCTACGAGCTGCTCCCGGTCGGCACGGAAGGACGCGAGCCTGCCTGGCTGTTGCAGGTCCGCGACACCCTGGAAAACGTGCTGCAGGATGCCTTCGACGAGCTGGAGGACAACCCCTGGGTCGTGCAGCTCTACGCGCAGGACGACACCAACTGGGATCGCTACCTTGATGAGCTGCGCCACTACGTCCAGCCCCGCGCCCAAGGCAGCGCCTTCACCGAGTTCTACCTGCGCTTCTTCAGCCACCACCTGCAGGCCATCGCCAAGCCTGGCGGGCTGTTCGAGGACAACACCGTCACCCAATTGCTCTGGCGCGGGCAGACTCGGCGCACGCGGCTGGTCGTCTATCGCCGTGTCGGCCAGGCACCGCAGCGCCGTGGACAATCGCCCGAGCAGGCGCTCAATCGGGTCTGCGACCGCCTCGTCGGCGGCCTGGCCCATGCTGGCGTGCGCGCCCGGCGTCTCGGCGCGGCGGATATCCACGCCTGGTTGTTGCGCTGGTTCAATCCCCATCCAACCCAGCTCGGTAACAGCGCCAAAAACCGGGAGCGCTTCTATGCCCTGACCCGCTACCCGGACGAACAGGAGCCTGGCGAGATCGAGCTGGCCAGCGGCACCGATTTCGCACAACGGCTGTTCTTCGGCCAGCCGCGCTCGGATGCCGCCCTGGGCCAGTGGTACTTCGATGGCATGCCGCACCGCGCCATCGCCGTCGACCGCCTGCGCAGCCCACCCACCACAGGGCATATCACCGGCGAAACCCGCAAGGGTGACGCAATCAATGCGCTGTTCGACCAACTGCCGGAAGACACGATTCAGTGCCTGACGCTGGTCATCACCCCGCAGGATGTGCTCGAAGCGCACCTCAACCACCTTGGCCGCAAATCCGTGGGCGACACCTTGGCATCGGAACAGACCCGTGCCGATGTGCAACAGGCCCGCAGCCTGATCGGCAGCGCCCATAAGCTGTACCGAAGCGCACTCACCTTTTACCTGCGCGGCCGCGACGAGGCGGAACTGGACGCACGCGGCCTGCAACTTGGCAACGTGCTGCTCGGTGCCGGGCTGCAACCGGTACGCGAAGAAGATGAGGTCGCACCGCTCAACACCTATCTGCGCTGGCTGCCCTGCGTCTACGACCCTGCGCTGGACAAGCGCCAGTGGTACACCCAGCTGATGTTCGCCCAACACGCCGCCAACCTGGCACCGCTGTGGGGGCGCAGCCAGGGCACCGGCCACCCCGGTCTCACATTGTTCAACCGCGGCGGCGGCACCATCACCTTCGATCCGCTCAATCGCCTCGATCGGCAAATGAATGCGCACCTGTTCCTCGCCGGCCCGACCGGCTCCGGCAAGTCGGCCACGCTCAACAATCTGCTCAACCAAGTCACCGCGATCTACCGACCAAGACTGTTCATCGTCGAAGCCGGCAACTCCTTTGGCCTGTACGGCGATTTCGCCGCGCGGCTGGGTCTCACCGTGCATCGTGTGAAACTCGCGCCCGGCTCGGGCGTCAGCCTCGCCCCGTTCGCCGATGTGCACCGGCTGGTGGAAACGCCCTGCCAGGTGCAAACGCTCGACGCCGATGCCTTGGATGAAGACGACGCAGCTAACGATGGCGATGAGCAGCGCGACGTCCTGGGTGAGCTGGAGATCACCGCCCGCCTAATGATCACAGGAGGAGAAGAACGCGAGGAAGCGCGCATGACGCGTGCTGATCGCAGCCTGGTTCGCCAATGCATCCTCGACGCGGCAGAGCGCTGTGTCGCCGAGCAACGCGCGGTGCTCACGCGGGACGTTCGCGATGCCCTGCGCGAGCGCAGCCGCGACACGACTTTACCCGAGGTTCGCCGTGCACGGCTGATGGAAATGGCCGATGCCATGGACATGTTCACCCAGGGCAGTGATGGCGATATGTTCGACCGCCCCGGCACGCCCTGGCCGGAAGCCGACATCACCATCGTCGACCTGGCTACCTATGCCAGGGAGGGCTACAACGCTCAGCTTTCCATCGCCTATATCTCGCTGATCAACACCGTCAACAACATCGCCGAGCGCGACCAGTTCCTGGGCCGTCCGATCATCAACGTCACCGACGAGGGGCATATCATCACCAAGAACCCATTACTCGCGCCCTATATCGTCAAAATCACCAAGATGTGGCGCAAACTAGGGACCTGGTTCTGGCTGGCGACGCAGAACCTGGACGATCTGCCCAAAGCCGCCGAGCCAATGCTGAACATGATGGAGTGGTGGTTGTGCATGGGCATGCCACCGGACGAGGTGGAGAAAATCGCTAAATTCCGCGAACTCACCCCGGCGCAGAAAGCCCTGATGCTCTCTGCCAGAAAGGAGACCGGCAAGTTCTCGGAAGGCGTAATCCTGTCGCGCAGCATGGAGCTATTGTTCCGCGCGGTGCCCCCCAGCCTCTATCTCGCGCTCGCCCAAACCGAGCCGGAGGAAAAGGCCGAGCGCTACCAACTTATGCAGCAGCATGGCATCAGCGAACTCGACGCCGCGCTCAAGGTTGCCGAGAACATTGACCGGGCGCGCGGTATCGCCCCGCTGCCGATGAACTGGAGCATCCTGAGCAAGGTCCGTTGAAGAACTCTTAAATTAGACTAAATGTACAGGTGTAATCGGTGTTTCGCCGACTATTGAGCGATGGGAACCAAATCCTCCCGCACACCCGAACTCACGGCCAGGCGCTATCCTGGGAGCGGAACCGCCTTGGCCCAAACGCCGAATCCCGCCATTCCTACGTGCTCTGCGACGCATCAGTTAGAGCGACACTTAAACCGGACGAATCAGTTTCCGATTCTTTGTCGTGCTCAGAGCCATGCTGCGCTCAACTGACGTTGCAAGTCGGTAGCCACGGTCTTCAAGGCTACGGCGCCGCATTGCCGCGCTGACCACTCCCGTTCGCCTTGCATCCCTGTGCGAACAGCCACCGCCAAGGCGTTGGCGGATGCCATGCTCATCCAGACACCACAACCATCGTCCCCGGAGGGAAAACCCTCCATGGGCGCACCTCCGAACTCTCCCGCGGAGGTCATCCCATGCTCACATCCTTAGTCCGCCTCGACTCTATGGCAAAATCCTGTCCGCCAACGGCTCTCGACTACGAAAACCGCATCATCGCGCAGGCTATTGAGCTACTGGAGCGCCGCTTATTCACCGATGGCCCCCTACTGCTCAACCCGGATGCTGTCAGCGACTATCTGCGTTTGAAGCTGATGCCAGAACCCAGCGAAGTGTTCGTCGCAGTATTCCTGTCCTCAAAACATCAGGTCATCGCCTGTGAAACGCTGTTTAGGGGCACAATAGACGCAGCTCAAATTCATCCCCGCGTGCTTGTTCAGCGAGCGCTTGCCCACAATGCCGCCGCCCTGATCGTCGCGCACCAGCACCCGTCCGGCTGCTCAGACCCCTCATCCTCGGACGAACGACTGACCCAGCGCGTGAAAAATGCGCTGGACTGCGTGGAAGTACGGTTGCTGGATCATTTCATCGTCGGCAAGGGCGAACCGTTCTCGTTCGCCTCGAATGGCCTGCTGTAGTCCTCGTCGCTACACGGCGCAATCTTTTCCCTACCTGCACGGAGTCGGCCGCCCACTCGGGCGCGCCGCCCCGCGCCTGCTTATCTCCGCACAGAAACCTTTTGGCTCCGCGTTGTTCTCCGGCTCGCGATTAAATCGGAAGGCCGTGATTCCCGTTTGTTTGTCGCCGTGTCCCTTTCCGTCGAGTCAACTGCCGGCACAATCCACTTTCACGGTAGCTTGACATGCCAGCCCCGCTTCCTTGCCCACCCAAACTGCGCATGTACGTACTTGCCACAGCGCTTTGCACAGCGCTGCTCGGCCCGCTGGCGCAGGCCAAGAACATTCTCGTTGTTACCGATAGCCAGCACCCGGTACCGGCTACCCGCGGCGTTCGGGTTATCGAGCTGGATCAGCCAGCCCGAATCAAGGCCGAGTTGGGTGCCCATCTGCCTGCCGACCCCACGCGCAGTACCGCCCTCGTGCAACGGCGACTAAAAGACGGCGGCAACTTTCTACAGACGCGCCTTGGTACGGCTTACCAAGGCGTGGTGGATGCCTGGAGCCTGGGCATTACCACGATCCCCGCTGTAGTGGTTGATCAACGCTATGTGGTTTATGGCGAGCCGGACGTCGCCAAGGCGGTTGCCCTCATCAAAGCGCATCAGAGAACGCAGCCATGATGTGTTCTCACCGCCTGCGCGCCGGCATCGCCGCCATTCTACTGACGACGGGGACCCCGTCGTTCGCGCTCGACACCTCGACCATCGCATCCTCGACGCTCTCACCGGATTGTCTGGAATATCGCGTTGCCGGGAT
The DNA here is from genome assembly GCF_013523055.1 of Pseudomonas capeferrum. Taxonomy (GTDB): domain Bacteria; phylum Pseudomonadota; class Gammaproteobacteria; order Pseudomonadales; family Pseudomonadaceae; genus Aquipseudomonas; species Aquipseudomonas capeferrum_A. Next base: position 247,661 of record NZ_JAAMQM010000003.1, read on the forward strand.
CTGTTTCTGGCTGCTCTGTACGTATTTCAGTTGCTCCGTGGAGACCTCGGTCAAGGTCAGGCATTACGTGCCCGACGCGGTTGTGTCCAGCTACTCGAACACTGGCGCGAATCCATGGGTGGATGTGCAGTCGATGAGCCAACCCAACGCCACGGCACAAGCCGGCGGCGATGGTACGACCAACGAGAACCACGAAAACAACCTGGCGAAGTTCAAGAACGCCGACGTGATCGGCCACCCCGGCGGCTATGTATTCAGCCAGTTCGCCTCCGGCTTCGGCTATATCTGCGAAGGTGCTGGCACCGCCTTCATGCCTTACCTGTTAAGCACCCTCGACACCATCGCGTGGCGCTACAACATCCCCGAGATGGTGTACCCGGAAGCGCTGACTCCAGGCGAACGCGAGATCGGCACCCGCACTGACCGCAACCTCTGGGGCAACGTCTATCCACGCGGCGGCTTCCTGCACCAAAGCGACGACTACATGGCCGGCGCGGTGGTGGCCCAACGTGCCGGGGATGTCGTCACCCGCCGCGGCCAAATCCACCTCTACCAGCCTCTGCTCGCCGATGCCGCGGACGGCTACTGGCCAGCCGGAGATCTGATCGAGAGCGACGCCACGACAGGCAAGTGGCAGGAATTGACACCGACGCTCTCTCGCACGTGCGCGGTCTTCCCTCACTCCGAAAACCGCGTGCAGGCGCAGCAGGGTGATTACGCCTGGGCGCTGTGGCGACCCTATAGCTGCTGCGAACGCGAAGGTCAGGTGTTTCTGGGCAGCGTCGATTTCAACTGAGGCAGGCCATGATGACCCGTTGCATATCCTCTCCTGCTGCAATGCCGCGCCCTCTCCTTCTAACCGCTGTTTTGATGATGGCATGCACCAATGCATCTGCTCAGACCAGCGTCAACCAACATGGTGTGCAACACCAGGGCTCCGTGATCGGTGACGATGTGCTGTATTCGATCGGCGGCGGCCAGGCCGTGTCGATGACACCTGCGTCCAATATGCGCTCCATTGGCGTCGGCGTCGGCTGGGACAGCAATCTGATCTGCGGCGATATGTCTATCTCGACCACGATCCAGAACCAGTTGAACGGCGTGACCAACGGGTTCCAGACCATCATGTCCTCAGTCATTCAGAACGCTACGGCCGCCGTGGCGTCGTTGCCAGCACTGATCATTCAGAGGGCGGACCCCGGGCTATACAACCTGCTGACCAACGGCGTGCTGCAGGCTCGGCTGGACTTCGACCGCTCCAAACTGACCTGTCGCGCAATGGCGGAGAAAATGGGCGACATGGCCGGCGGCCAGATCGGATGGAGCCAGCTCGCCGATGGCATGGTACTTAGGCAAGCCGTTTCAAGTACCGACGCCGTATCAGCCATCGAGCAGACCGAATCTAGCCGCGGCAACGAAGGGGTGACCTGGGTCGGTGGTGAAAATGCGGGAGGCATGGGGCAGCGCCCGATTCGCGTCGTCAGTGATGTCACCCGCGCCGGCTACAACCTAGTTAATGGGCGCGATGTCGACGACACGAGCTCGATTGATCCGAGCAGTTGCGGTGGCAACCTGACCTGCCAGACCTGGAACTCGCCCACCGCAGCCTCAGCCTGGGCCGTACGGGTGCTGGGCGAGCAAGAGCAGCGCACGTGCGAAGCATGCACCAAGACTATGACGATGCCCGGAGTCGGCCTGACGCCGCTGATCCAGGAGGAATACGAGGAGAGGCTCGAAGTACTCCAGGGGCTGATCGCCGGCAGCCAGCCCCTAAGCTTCGACAATTTACAGACGGTCGGCAGCGCCTCGCTGCCAATCACGCGCGGCGTGATTGAAGCACTGCGCGACGAACCCGATCAAGACATCCTGGCGCGGCGCCTCGCTTCGGAAATCGCCTTGTCCAGCGTGCTCGAAAAAGCATTGCTGCTGCAACGTACCCTGCTGACTGGACGCAAAGAACCGAACGTTGCAGCCAACGAATTAGCGCAAAAAGCAGTTTCACGCGAAAGCGATCTACTCGACCGCGAAATCCATAACCTGAAAACCGAGCTGGAGCTGCGCCGCGAGCTGGCGAGCAATTCGCCCACTGCCATCATCCAGCGTCACAGCGCACGCTCTGCGGGCTCGCGAGGCATCTATCAAGGTGATCCGACCCGCGACCGGCTCGATCAGTTGCAGCGCCCACCAAGCAGCGGGAGCACTCCATGAGCATGGCGTGGCGGCGCCACTGGCTACGTCGCACAAGTTTGACGCTGCTGTGGGTCCTTCTGCTACTGGTCGCGACAATCACTGCCAATGTCGTCGGCATCCACTTGGCCGGCGGCATCGACGGTTGGCAGCAATGGCTGGATGATCATAGCGGCCATTTCCTGGCTTGGCGGCTACTGCTCTATGCCGGCACCACTTGGTGCTGGTGCTGGATGCGGCGCCGTGTACTGGCTCGCGAGGCGGAAACCGGCACTTACCGGCGCCTGCGGACGGCCGAAATCGCTGCCGTCATCGCAATAGCAGCACTGGAAATCAGCCAGTTCGTACAAGGCGGATAACCGGAGGCTGCAATGACCCTCTACACCACCGATTACCTTGAGTATTACCTGACGCTTGTCTCCTGGATCGTCCACAACGGCATTTGGGCAGTTCTCGTCGCCAGTGGCGTATTCGCCGTACCCTTTTTAGCGATCATCATTCAGGAATGGCTCAAGGCCCGCGCCGAAGGTGCCGACGAAGGAAACAAGGGCGCGTTGTCAGCCGTGCGCATCGAGAGCCGCGTCTATGTGTCCATCGTGGTTATCCTGTTTGCGGGCATGCCGTTCATCAACGTGGATTTCAACACGCTCCAGTTCGATCGCACCCGCTCAGCTCAATGCCAGGTGAGTGTCCCAGTGCCTGCTGAGACAGGCTGGTCCCAGTCCTTCAGCACCCTCAACAACCAGTCGGCCAAAGTGCCGGTGTGGTGGGCCTTCATGCACACCGTCTCGCGGGCGCTCACCGGCGCTGCGGTGGCGGCGATCCCCTGCGGCACCGATCTGCGGCAGATGCGCATGGAGGTCGACGCCACCCGCATCGATGATCCAGTCCTCGCCCAAGAGGTGAGCGATTTCACTCACGACTGCTATGGACCTGCACGCGCCAAGCTCTTCATGAATCGCCCGACCCTGGACGAGGAGCAGATGTACGACGTGACCTGGATCGGTTCGCGCTTCTTCCTCAACACTGCGGGTTACTACGACATCTACCGGGCAATGACGCCACGCGAGGGCTGGGCCTACGACAGTGCCCGCGATGCTGGGTTGACTGAGGTGCCCAGCGGCGCGGGTTATCCAACCTGCAGTCAATGGTGGTCCAGCAGCGCGAACGGACTGCGTGCGCGCCTGCTCGGCCAGGTCGACCCCAGCTTGCTGACGCGGATCGGCGGCTGGGCCGGTTTCCTGTCACAGGATCAGGTCAACGATTCGGTGATTCGCGCTATCGCGTCGCCCCGGCAGCAGAAGCTCAACCAGGGTGCGGTCTACAGCGACTACGGCGGCCAGATCGAAATGAGCATTCCCAACGTCGCCACCCGTGCCGTCAGTGACGCCGGGCTGACTATCGGCTCCATTGGATTCTTCCCCGCGGTGGATGCGGTGCGGCAGGCGCTGCCGATGGTTCTGGCATCGCTAAAGATGGCACTGGTGATTTGCATCCCGTTGGTGCTGGTTATCGGCACCTACGATCTCAAAACCGTAGTCACGATCAGCATCGTGCAGTTCGCGCTGTTTTTCGTCGATTTCTGGTTCCAGCTCGCGCGCTGGGTCGACTCGACGATTCTCGACGCGCTCTATGGTTGGGGCTGGGGCTGGAATCGACCGCATGCGAACTTCGATCCGCTGATCGGCCTGAACAACACCTTCGGCGATATGGTCGTCAGCTTCGTGATGGCAACGATGTTTATCGTGTTGCCGGGATTTTGGATTGCGGCTCTGGGCTGGGCTGGTGTGCAGGCAGGCAACATCGCCCAGTTGATGGTTAACGCCTCAGATGGCGCGAAGTCAGCTGGAGGTAAAGCGGCTAACAAGGTTATTTAGCGGTCGTCAGGGCTACCAGGGTCTACGCGCGTATCCCCTCGATAGAGCCCGTACCCAGACAGCCCCATGCGCCACTCCGGCTCGTCCTCATTAGAGGAATTACCGCCTACAACCGAAGCCGCAACCACTGCAAACAGAAGCACCAGAACCATCCAGAATGCGGCGTATAGCAGCAAGCCAAGCACCACCAACTTGGTAATCCAGAGCAAGGCGGTAGCTCCACCCGCAGGTAAACCGTGCTCTACAAGCCAACCATTCATCTTCCGCTCCTGACGCAGGCATCCACGCCACATCCGGCCGAGTATTTGGCCAAGGCGCTCCGCGAATGAATGCTGTGCAGAAGGTTTCATGGTGGGTTACCTCTTGGTCGTTCTGTTGTGTCCCTCTCAACATCGGTTCAGCCGTGCTCGTGGCTCGCGTGGTTATTCAGGCGCAACGGGCATCGCCGCCGCCAACCGGTCAGACACCGTGACGCAACCAAAACTCCGCAGGCGTTACGATGGCATACCGATCTGCCAGCGCCAGCAAGTCCTTGTCGCCGGTAATCAGATAATCGGCCTGCGCCGCCACCAGCGTGAGCAATACGAGCTGGTCAGCCGGGTCACGCAGATCTGCCGCATGTTCGCCCTCGGGCTCGACGATATCGACCAGGAACATAAGACTGTCGACCAGATCGCGGATCTCCACGGAGGTCATGCCAATCCTGGGCAAGCGCGGTAACACTCGGGCCAGCTCGTCCAGAATATAATGCGAAAGCACGACATCCAGACCGCCTTGGCGCCAGGCCGCCACAACGCGCCCCGGCACGCTGCCCGGATACGCCAAGCCCGACACCAGCACGTTGGTATCGAGTACCACGCGCAGCCCTGCCATCAGTCCCGCTTCCGCTCAGCCGCAACCGCAGCCTCGATCTCGGCCAGACCATCTTCGACCGGTACATTGGCATAGGCCTCGCCGATCCGGCTGCTCAACGCATCGAAGCGCTCCTGCATGCGTCGAATGCGGGCGAACAGCTCGGCGTCTACAAGGGCCGCAACCGGTTTACCGTCCTTCTTGATGACGATGCTGTCGTTGCGGTACTGCACCTGATTGAGCATCTCGCCCAGGTTCTGCCGGAAGCTCACGGCGCTGACTTCGGTAATCATTACCCACCTCAGACTATATCGGTCAATATGATTGATATGGTCATTATGGTCTAGGTTCGGCATGGTGTCCATCCGGATGGGCTGTGTGGGTCACCACGGTAGATCCGGAACAGCCTGCCTTCTCCAAACAATCCGGTTTGGATCATTACCGCATTGTCTGCGGCAGCAAAGGGAGCAAGTGCCGCGCCAAAGAGCAAGGAAATGGAAAACACGGCGAAAGGCCCTGCCTGAACTGAGCAAAGCGCACGGCAAAACGTGCTCCTTCTAGGGGCGCCCTCAAAGAGCACTCACCCACACCGCATAGACGCTCGCGGATGGTCGCCCGCGCCCGCTATATCAAAGGATTCCGGCAATGGCTCAAGGGAATGGGATTCAAGGGAAACGGGCCTATCCGGAAAAGGAAAAAGGCCCTCGCCTGCCTCAACTCCAGGTGCCGTCGATGCTCTCGCTATTCCAACGAAAACGCCCACCAGTAACGGCCTCGCTTTCCTCCACCGGAGACATGGAAAAAGGGCTGATGCGACCGGAGTCGGTCGCCGCCCTGCTGTCCACAGCGCGCCGGCAGAAACTGCTGGAGCACATCTGGCAACGCACCTCGCTCTCGCGCAAGCATTTCGCTTCACTCTACTTGGCTCCGCTGCAACGCTATGCCGAGCTGGTCCAGCAGTTTCCTGCGTCGGAAGCGCATCACCATGCGTATCAAGGGGGGATGCTGGACCACGGCCTGGAAATCGTCGCGTATGCGCTCAAACTGCGGCAGTCGTACCTGCTGCCCACCGGCACCACACCCGAAGACCAAGTCGTGCAAGCAGAAGCCTGGACCGCCGCCATCGCCTACGCCGCGCTGCTGCATGACCTCGGCAAGATCGCCGTCGATCTGCACGTCGAACATACCGACGGCAGCGTTTGGCACCCCTGGCACGGCCCACTGGCCCGCCCCTACCGATTCCGCTACCGACAGGATCGCGAGTACCGCCTGCACAGCGCGGCCACGGGCTTGCTGTATCGACAGGTGCTCGATGCCGAGCTGCTCGACTGGCTCAGCACCTTTCCTCCGCTCTGGTCCGCACTGCTGTACGTCCTGGCCGGCCAGTACGAACACGCCGGCGTGCTCGGCGAGTTGGTGGTTCAGGCCGACCGTGCCTCGGTCGCCCAGTCACTCGGCGGCGATCCTGCACGCGCTATGGAGGCCCCGAAGCACGCGCTGCAGCGCAAGCTGCTCAACGGGCTGCGGTACTTGCTCAAGGAAGAGCTGAAACTCAACCAGCCCCAGGCTTCAGACGGCTGGCTGACACAGGACTCTCTGTGGCTGGTTAGCAAGACGGTTTCGGACAAGTTGCGCGCGCACTTGCTGGCACAGGGCATAGACGGCATCCCCGCGAACAACACGGCGGTTTTCAACGTGCTGCAGGATCATGGCATGCTCCAGCCCACACCAGATGGCAAGGCGATATGGCGGGCAACAGTCACGAGCGACGCCGGCTGGTCGCACACCTTCACGCTGCTGCGACTCGCGCCATCTCTGATCTGGGAAGGAGACGATCGACCAGCGCCGTTCACTGGCACCGTCATAGTAGAGGTGCAGTCCAGCGAAGCACCCTCGACGCCATCCACCGATAGCGGTGATACACCCCTGGAGGCCACCGCCCCACCTGTATGGCCTGTTCCCGCGGTCGATAGCGTTGACGCACTGCTGGCCTTACTCGGCACCTCCGATACCGAACCGCCACCGCAGGAGCAGGAAGTTGAACCACCGCCGGCAACTGGCACCAATGAGGTGTCCGTTCTTTACCAGGCCAGCGATTCAACGCCACCGCCAGTCCCTGTGCATACGACCACAGTGGACGGCGAACACTTCATGACCTGGCTGCAGCAACGCGTCCAGAGCCGCAAACTCATTATCAATGACGCCAGGGCCTTGGTGCATACCGTGGCCGACACGGCGTTTCTGGTCAGCCCGGGCGTGTTCCAGCGCTATGCACAGGAGCACCCGCAAACGGCCGTGCTCGCCAAGCAAGATCAGATAGCTGACTGGCAATGGGTACAAAAACGCTTCGAGCAGTTGCAATTGCATCGCAAGCGGGACAGCGGCCGGAACATCTGGACCTGCGAGGTGACGGGGCCGCGGAAGTCACGGCGGCTGCATGGCTATCTGCTGAAAGAACTCCGGCAGCTGTTCGAGGAAGTGCCTCCCAACAACCCCTATCTACAGCTGCGCGTTGACGGTTGATGGAGTTTCCTACCCGTGGAAACGCGGCAATCAGAAACTCTTCTCGAACTTCAGCGCTGCTTCGGTCTGGCGATAGGAGTATGCCCAGTCGATGCTGCTACGGTTGTCCGTGTATTTGAACCCCGCCCAGTGCGAAGCGCGGCATCTCCAAGTTGGCGATGTAGATATGCTGCTTGTCCTCGCGCAGCCGGCCGAGGAAGTAGTCCGGCTCGTCGTAGCGGGTGGTGCGGTACAAGGCGGCCATGAGGTTGAGGATCACGCCCACATCGAACAGATGGTAGACCCAGGTTGACCATGTATTGCACTGGCTCCCTCCTTTCGGCCAATGCAGTGGAAGGCTTAAGTCTCTCGCCCAAGAACCGCGAGAGCTCTTCCGCTCATCAACAACAATCTACCTCCGCGAGCGAATGGGTGAATGAATCATACTTTCTTAGGAACCAAGTTAAAGTTGGGGAAATAGCACACTAAGTCTCTCTACAAAAATGTGGTACCCCAACGTTGGAGTACCACATAACGAAGTTTAAAGAGAGTCAAAATTGTTCAGCACTCAACTCATAGAGCGTAGTACTCCCGGCACGTACAGTGCAGGTTAGCGATTGAATACGTGGCAGGATACGGGCGAAATAGAAACGGGCAGTACCGAGTTTGCTGCCGTAAAAGCTATCCACGGTAGCCTTACTCAACGCCGCTTGCGCCATCAATGCCCACATATAGGCATAAGCGGTATAGCCGAACACCTGTAAATACTCTACCGAAGCGGCGCCGATCTCATTAGAGCCCCGTTTGGTATTGTCCAGCACCCAGTGGGTCAATTCGTCGAGGTTGGCGATAGCCGCCTTCAGCGGCTCGACGAACTCAACCAATTCGCTATTGCTGCTGGCAATAAACGTCTTCACCTCTTCGGAGAAGTGATTGTAAAACACTCCGCCGCTACCTACGATTTTGCGTCCGACCAGGTCCAGCGCCTGGATGCCGTTTGTGCCTTCATAGATCTGGGTGATGCGGCAATCGCGCACCAACTGCTCCTGGCCCCATTCGCGGATGAAGCCGTGACCGCCGAATATCTGCTGGCCATGCAACGTAGTTTCCAGGCCCATATCGGTGAGAAACGCCTTGGCTACCGGGGTCAGCAGGGCGACCAGATCCTCGGCGCGCTTGCGCGCACTAGCCTCCTCGCTGAACTTGGCGGTGTCCAACTGTATGGCAACATAGCTGGAGAAGGCACGACCGCCCTCATTGAGTGCTTTCATGGTCAGCAGCATGCGGCGCACGTCAGGGTGCACGATGATTGGGTCAGCAACCCTCTCCTTCTCCACCGGGCCGCCCGGCGCACGTCCCTGCAAACGCTCACGCGCATAGGCGATGGCATTCTGGTAGGAACGTTCGCCGGCCGCTAACCCCTGAATGCCGACACCCAAGCGTTCGTAGTTCATCATGGTGAACATTGCCGCCAAGCCCTTATTTGGCTCGCCGACCATCCAGCCGGTGGCACCGTCGAAGTTCATCACGCAGGTGGCCGAGGCCTTGATGCCCATCTTGTGCTCAATGGAGCCACAGGAGACAGCGTTGCGTACGCCAAGGGAACCGTCTTCGTTGACCAGCACTTTCGGCACCAGAAACAACGAGATACCTCTGGAGCCCGCTGGCGCGTCGGGCAGCTTGGCCAGCACCAGGTGGACGATGTTCTCGGTTAGGTCGTGTTCACCACCGGTGATGAAGATCTTGCTGCCACTGACTCTGTAGCTACCGTCGGCATGAGGGACGGCCCTCGTGCGGATGATGCCCAGGTCGGAGCCGGCATGCGCCTCGGTCAGGCACATTGAGCCTGCCCAGACTCCAGCGTACATGTTCGGCAGGTACTTCTGCTTCAGCTCCTCGCTGGCATGGGCGTTGATGGCCATGCAGGCGCCAGCGGTGAGCATCGGGTACAGCCCGAACGACAGGCTGGACGCGTGCATCATCTCTTCGACCTGAGCGGAAATGGCTTTCGGCATACCCATGCCGCCATAGGCAGAATCGCCGCCAACGCCGACCCAACCGCCTTCGGCATAGACGCGATAAGCCTCGGGGAAGCCGCTTGGGGTTCGCACCCCCTCGGTACTCCAGGTACAACCCTCCTCGTCACCACTGCGATTCAATGGTGCGATGCTGTTGCCGGTTACCTTGCCGGCTTCCTCAAGAATGGCCTCGGCGGTTTGCGCGTCGACAACATCCGCAAGCGCAGGCAGGGCTTGCCAGAGGCGCGGCGCCGCAAAGACTTCACTCAGAACGAAATGCATGTCACGCAGGGGGGCCTGGTAATCAGCCATATGGAAAGACCTCGCAAAAAGACATTCGTGCAACTCGCTTGTCACCGCTTGGCGAACCTGCACACCTGAGTCGAGTTACCGTGTGTAACAGGCAACTTGTATAGGGTAAAAAAACCGGCTCATCGAACGGACGATGAGCCGGATAATCTCCAAACGGAGAGGATTAGCGGGGGGGCCAGACAGCGCCACGAAGCCTTTTGGCACTGCCGGCTTCACTTCGAACAATTTGCCGACCAACCCTCTTAAGTCGGTATCGTTTGCCTGTGACCAAGACGATAACCAGCCTCCCCGTTCCCTTCATCGTCGGAACCGACAAATCTTCCCTGTCCGAGGCGACAGCCGGATCAAAAAGTGTCGCATCCGCCGATGCCACCACGGGACATCCGACATAAAACATCAGCCAGACGATATATAGCGGAGTACATATGGCTGGTCCCTTACACGGAATTCGTATCATCGAAATGGCCGGGCTGGGCCCCGGCCCCTTCTGCGGCATGATGCTGGCGGACATGGGGGCTGACGTCATCTGCATCGAACGCAAGCCAACTGCGCCCCAAAGCGAATTCGACAAGATGAAAAGAACCGTCACCGACAGAGGACGGCGATCCATTGCGCTGGACATGAAAAAGGAGGGTGCTGCAGAGCTGGCCCTACGTCTGATCGAGAACGCCGACGCCCTGATCGAGGGCTTTCGCCCCGGCGTGATGGAACGCCTCGGATTGGGACCCGACACATGCCTGGCGCGCAATCCACGCCTCATCTACGGACGCATGACGGGCTGGGGGCAGGATGGACCGCTGGCTCACAGCGCCGGGCACGATATCAACTACATAGCCATCAGCGGCGCCCTTGGCGCCATGGGCTATGCCGATCGCCCCCCCACGCCGCCCTTGCACCTGGTCGGAGACATGGGCGGTGGCGGCATGATGCTGGCCTTCGGAATCGTCTGCGCCCTGCTTGAGGCGAAAACCTCGGGGCAGGGACAAGTGATCGATGCCGCCATCTCGGACGGCACCGCTACCCTCGCCAGCATGTATTACGGCATGCGCGCCAAGGAGCAATGGAGCACGCAGCGCACCGACAACCTCCTCGACGGCGGAGCGCCGTTCTACGGCTGTTATGAATGCGCAGACGGCCGGCATATCGCCATTGGTGCAATCGAACCACAGTTCTACCGACTGCTGCTCGACTTGTGCGGCATCAATGATCCGGCGTTTGCCGAACAATGGCACAAACAAGCCTGGCCGGAACTGCGAGAAAAACTGCGCAAGCTGTTCCGCCTGCGCCGCCAAGATGAATGGTGCGCCCTGTTCGAGGGAACGGATGCCTGCTTCGCCCCCGTCCTGGACTTCGACCAGGCCCTGGAGCATCCGCATCATCAGGCGCGCAACACCTTCACCCGCATAGATGGCATACCACAGCCCGCCCCCGCCCCGCGCTTCAGCCGGACCCCGGGCAGCGCGGGTCGTCTGCCGGAAAGCGCTGGCCAACACACCCAGGAGATCCTGCTGGAGGCCGGCCTGTCATCCAGCGAGTTGGCAAACCTGGCCACCACCGGTGTTATCTGAAGCACTGCCAGATGCCAGGCAGACAGCCACCGACGACACAACAACAAGACCCACAGAGGAATATCCGCATGGAAACAGCAGCAAGCACATTTGGCCGCCTGGCTGGCAAGGTAGCGATCATCACCGGCGGCGCGAGCGGCATCGGACGGGCGTCGGCGTTGTCTTTCCTTGACCAGGGGGCCAAGGTCGTCATCGCCGATCTCAACGACGACACAGCCGAAGAGACCTTGGCCCTGGCAGCCCAGAGAGGCCATAGCGCGTCGATTCGCTTCCTGCGTACCGATGTTTCGTGCGAAGAAGACATCGCAGCGGTCGTTGCTCTGGCCCTGAAAGAATTCACTCGTCTCGACTGTTTCTTCAGCAATGCCGGCGCTGGAGGCGCCATGGGACCTATCACCCAGACCTCGACTGAAGACTGGGACCGAACCGTCGCTTTGCTGTTGCGGTCCGTCTTCCTCGGCATCAAGTACGCCGGCAACGCCATGAAACGGCAAGGATCCGGCGGTTCGATCATCAACACCTCCTCCACCGCCGGGCTCAATGCTGGCAGCGGACCGGCAGCCTATTCGGCAGCCAAAGCAGGTGTGGTCAATCTGACCCAGAGCGCAGCCGTCGAACTCGCTCCGGCCCGTATCCGGGTCAACAACATCGCACCTGGCGGTATCTATACGCCACTGATTCGCGGAGCGAAAAACGAACAGGAGATGCATGCCTTCATGAAAGGGCGTTTGCCGTGGCCGGCAGTCGGGCTTCCCGAGGATATCGCCAATGCTGCGCTGTTCCTGGCCAGCGACGAATCGAGCTTTTGTACCGGCACAACCCTGCTTGTCGATGGTGGCCTGCTGGCCTGGGGACCCGGCCTCTATCCTTTTGGCGGCATCTATAGTGAGGACAACAGTTTCAGCGCCGGCAATGCCACCAGCCAGAACCAAGCGCATGAATGACTAAACGCTGTGTCCTAGGGTCTGTTGACGTTTCGCTTTAACTCATTGAACCGGATGGAAGTACATTTCCAATCTGGCCTTCGAACGGGCCTCTTCGGGGCAACTGCGGACAGTCGACTTTTGTGTTTCATGATGCGCCGATTGGTGGGCTGAAGCCCACCCTACAGAGCCTGAGTCCCACGTAGGGTGGGCTTCAGCTCACCAGTTGCAGTGTCCACAATTGCCTCGATCCGGCCATCCATGCCGAAACGTCAACAGACCTAGGGGAAACCAGCGGCGGCGCCATAAAAAGCGCCGTTTGCCTGATCAGGCAAACGGTTGCTCTCCCGGCGAATATGGCAGTCAGCGGATCCAGCCCAGGCGCCTGGCCATATTGACGGCTTGGGTCCGGTTGCTGGCGCCAAGTTTGGCGTTGATCTTGCGCAGATGCGACCTGACCGTGCTCTCCGTGACGAACAGCTTATCGGCGATGGCGTTGTTCGACAGGCCGAAGGACACGAACTCCAGAATGTTCAGTTCACGCGTGGACAGCGACATTGACGCATCGAGCATTTCGCCTTCGGCGCTCTCCAGATCCAGGCTGCATCCCGCCCGCAACAGAATGCGATCGATGAACAGCGTCAACCCATCCCCTTGCCCCTTGCCTTCCACCTGACTGGCAAGGCGCAGCTCCCGCATCAACTCGATGACCGGCGGGCCTTCCTCCAGAAAAGTACGGACCAATCCCTCGCGGCAGGCGATCTCCGCGCACTCCTGGATCGCCCGCATGGCCATTCTCACCTGACCGGACATGTACAAGGTCTTGGCGAAGAGAATCTTCAGCTTCAAGACGCGCCGGTTGCGGAAGTTATTCTGCGCCGAACGGATTTCGGCCTTCAGCGAATCGGCGACCGCCTCGCCGCCATGACCATGCACGAACAAGCGGAAACGACAGAGCTCGGTGGTTTCCACATCGTTGGCCGGCATGATCATTCCGTGCAGGCTGGCCCACGCCGCCGGGTGTTCAGCCCCTTCGCACAGACTCCTCGCCTCCGTCAGGTCGCCTTTCAGCAGAGCCATCCGGGCCCTCTCCAACTGGGCCGAGGCGATGACCCGCGGCAGGTTGTTGTGCCTGCCAAAATATTCCAGCTCGCTCAGGTAGTGGTAGCAATGATCGAGATCGCCGCGCTCATGGGCTATGCGAGCATAGATGACATGGCTGATGATCAACTGATCCGGTAGCACGTACTCCCTGACAATGGGCATGTAGAGCGCCAGCAGTTGCTCCGCCTCTTCCAGGTCATCGATGTCATACAGGGCTTCCGCGAGGTATACCGCCGCGATCGACCGTCCGACGCTACGGCTGCCAAATGCGACTTCGGCCTCGCCGAGCGCTACGCGAAAATGTGCGATGGCCTCCCTCACCCGACCTTGCGCCAGACTCACCAGGCCTTGCAAGCACATCGAGTAGACGGTGGGGAACGTTGTACTCTGCCCCTCGCCTTCCGGGCTCGAATGGGTGAGCAACTCAATCGCGTCCGAATACCGGTTGGCAGCCACCCGCCAGGTCGCCAGGGTCGTGGTGAGTATCGCGTAGTAGAAGCTGTCCCGCCGGACCACCGTGCGAAGGGCTTCCTCCGCCAGCCAGAAACCCTCCTCATGGCGGTCGAGAATGGCCAGGATGTAGGGCCTCAGGGCATCGACTTCCTTGAACAGCTCATCGTCATCCGCAAGTCCCACCTTGTCGCCGTCCAGCGCCTCCAGGCGTCGTAGCGCATCGATGCCGCGCCGGGTGAAGGTCAGCGCCCAGATATGGGCGAGACGCAAGCGTGGTTTGAGCCGCAGCGACTCGGTCGGCAAGGCGTCGAGCCAACGCGCCAACAGCCGGAAACGGCCATCGAACAGCAGGCTGTTGCTGTGCGAGGCAATCAGCGACAGGGCGTATCCACTCATGCCCGATGCCAATGCGTGTTCAATCGCAGGAATGGGTCGTCCTTCGGACTCATACCACTTGGCTGCGGCCAGATGCAGACCGGGAATGTCCTGCGGATGGAGACGCTCGAGCTGGCCACGCAGGAAGGCAGCGAAAAGACCGTGATAACGGTAGAGGTTGCGTTCGCCGCCATCCAGCGCGGTGATGCACACGTTGGAGCGCTCCAGGCGCTGCAACACCACGTCGCTGTCGGTCCGGCCACAGACGGCATCGCACAGTGATTTGTTGAGTTCGCCAAGAACGCTGCTCTTGAGCAGAAAGCTCTGCACATCCGCTGGCTGGCTGCTCAGAATCGCCTCGACCAGATACTCTGCCATCGCCGAGTTCGAGCCCGAGAAGGTGGAAATGAAGGCCTCCGGATCTTCGCGGACTTCCAGCGCCATGGACACCAGCCAAAGCGCCGCGGGCCAGCCTTCGGTATCACCATACAGCTTGGAAATGCCCTTATCGGAGAGTTTCAGACCTCTTTGGGTATGAAAGAAGCACTCGGTTTCCTCTCGTGAAAAACGCAGCCACGCCTGATCCACCTCCAACAGTTGTCCCTGCGCACGCAAACGACCAAGCTGCAGGTTGGGTGTTTCACGCGAGGCGATCACCACCTGTCCGCCAGCCGGCAGGTGGTTGATGATCACCCGCAGCAGATCATCAATGGAGCGGTTGGAAACCGACTCGAACTCGTCGATGAAGAGGGTGAACGGGTGTTCGCAATCGGCCACGCTATCGACGAGTTTCAGCGCTAACTGATCGACGCCGGACATCCCCCCAGACGCGACCCACAGTTCGTCAGCATGCCCCTCCGGCCGCAACACCAGATCGAACGCATCGATCAGGTAGGCCAGGAAACGGCGGAAATCATCGTCCCGTGAATCCAGGGTCAGCCAGGCCACCCGACGCCCCACGGCTTGCAGATGGCCGAGGTATTGGCGCATCGCCGTGGTCTTGCCAAACCCGGCAGGCGCCCGAAACAGAACTAGCCGGGCATCGGCGGCGCGCGTTACCAGTTCGGCGATATCCCTTCGTGCGACGGTCCGCGATGCCGCTGCCGGTGCGATGAGCTTGGCCCGCCGGACATAGTTGGGTAATTGCATCTGCAACCCGACCGACTGGGTCACTGAGTCATTCGACATACGTTTCCCACCTTTTCTTATTGTCTGATGACAGCCGACTCCGCCAGGGCTCGTGATATCAGGCAGCCAAGCCCCTGGCGTTCAAGCGCAACGACCATGTCAAAGCCCGTTCCAGCAGCGCAAGACGACCTTCGACAGGGAAACCGGCAACGCTCGCCGCGTCACCTGGAGTCTGTTGCGTCCCCAAGATAGTCCCATATATGGCGCCAAATGAAACTGTCCGATACGACGATGCCCACCCCAGGCTTTTTCTCCAGACTGGAACTCAATAAGCAATCAAGCGGTATGCATCTTGGGAGTATCTCGCCTCCGGAGCATCGCCAACGACCGACGCATATTGGGAAGACCATGCAGATGACACAGGAACTCGACTTTTCCGGCAAGACGGTACTGGTGGTAGGAGGATCGAGCGGTATCGGCAACGCCATCGCCCAGGCCTTCCGGGGCAAGGGTGCCAGCGTCCACGTCTGGGGTACCCGGGCCAACGCCGAGGCCTATGCCGAGTCCCCGGACTCGAACCTCGCCGGCCTGCACTATGCGCAGGTGGACCTGTCTGATCCCCAGGCGATCGAGAATTGCCCCCCGACCTTCGCCAGCCTCGATGTCCTGGTACTCAGCCAAGGCATCGTGCTCTACGACCGGGCCGAATTCCAGCCAGGCAATTTCCGCAAAGTGATCGACGTCAATCTCAACAGCCTGATGGACTGTTGTGCACGCTTCCACGACATGCTCAAGGCCAGCGCTGGCTCGGTCATCGTCATCAGCTCTTCGTCCGCCTTCCACTCCACCCGCGGCAACCCGGCCTACGGCGCCTCCAAAACCGGAGCCATGGGCCTGACCCGCAACCTCGCTGACGCCTGGGCACCAGAGGGCATCCGGGTCAACGGCATCGCCCCCGGCCTGGTGCCCACCAAGATGACCAAGGTCACCACCGACCATCCCAAGCGTGTCGAAGCGATGTGCGCGCAGATTCCCCTGGGGCGTCTGGGACAAACGGAAGAAGTCGCCGGAGTCGCCCTGTTCCTGGCCTCCCCCCTCGCAGCCTATGTGATCGGCCAGACCATCCCGGTCGATGGCGGCCTGACCCTGCGCTGATCCGGGAGATCAAGACGATGAGCGATGCCTGGAAACAACTGGTGGATGTCGATCGACTAACCGCCTGGATGGACGAGCGGGGATTGGAGCAAGGGCCAATCGAAGAGGCCAGCCCTCTGACCGGCGGCACCCAGAACCTGTTGCTGCACTTTCGGCGTGGCCAGCGCTATTTCGTACTGCGTCGTCCACCGCAGCATCCGCGCCTCGATGGCACCGCGACGATGCAGCGTGAAGCCCGGGTACTGGCCGCACTGGCCGGAACCCGAGTGCCCCATGCACGACTGATCGCCAGTTGCGACGACAAGGGCGTGCTCGGCGCCGGCTTCTACCTGATGGAGCCGGTGGACGGGTTCACCCCAACCGGGCTGTTGCCCGCCGCCTACGTCGAGCATGCCAGCTACCGCCAGCGCATCGGTCCGGCCATGGCAAAAGGCATCGCCGAACTGGCCGCAGTCGATCATGTAGCGGTGGGACTGGCCGATTTCGGCAAGCTCGACGGTTACCTCGAGCGACAGGTGGGCCGCTGGCGCTCGCAACTCGAAGGCTACCGTGACTACCCGGGCTGGCCCGGAATGGCCAGCATCCCCGGCGTCGAGTCCGTCGGTAGCTGGCTGGAGGCCAACAGACCGGCGCATTTCCAGCCGGGCATCGTGCATGGCGACTACCACCTGGGCAACGTCATGTTCCAGCACGAGCGTCCGGAACTGGCGGCGATCATCGACTGGGAGCTGGCCACCATCGGCGACCCGCTGATCGATCTGGGCTGGCTGATTGCCACCTGGCCCGACGAGAGCGGCAACGGCATCGTTCCCAAACTCGAAGCCTCGCCCTGGGACCACTTCGTCCGCGCCGACGAGCTCATCGAATGCTACGCGCAGACCAGCCAGCGCGACCTGTCGAACCTGCGTTGGTACACCGTATTGGCCAGCTACAAGCTCGGCATATTGCTGGAAGGCAGCCATGCCCGTGCCTGCGCCGGCAAGGCACCGATGGATGTAGGCCTGTCGTTGCATACCGCCACGCTCCGGCTGTTCGAACGCGCCCAGGACTGGCTGGAGAGACGTTAGACGGACCCGGGAGCTCACCCAGCCTGCAATGAGGAGAACCGATCGATGAAAGCACTCTGCTACCG
Source organism: Pseudomonas capeferrum (assembly GCF_013523055.1). Classification (GTDB taxonomy): domain Bacteria; phylum Pseudomonadota; class Gammaproteobacteria; order Pseudomonadales; family Pseudomonadaceae; genus Aquipseudomonas; species Aquipseudomonas capeferrum_A. Next base: position 265,247 of record NZ_JAAMQM010000003.1, read on the forward strand.
AGGGCCACGCACTATCCACTATGAAACGGTGGCGGACGCCAGGCTGGAAGACGATGGCGACATCGTGCTGCGCATGGAAGCGTGCGGCATCTGCGGTAGCGATCTGCACATCTACCACGGCCAGCCCTTTCCAGGCACCGAAACGCCCTGCTTCAGCGTCGGTCACGAAGCCGTCGGCGAAGTCATGGAAGTCGGCAAGGCGGTGCGCCGCTTCAGACCCGGCGACCGGGTTATGCTATCCGCCTCGGTGGGCTGCGGCGCCTGTCGGAACTGCCTGATAGGCAATGTCCTGGCTTGTACCAACGCGCCCATGCGCATCTACGGTATCGGCCGCGGGTTGCCCGGTTGTCAGGCCGAGGCCATCCGTGTACCAGCCGCCGATGTCAATGCCAGCCTGATCCCGGAAGGCATCAGCGTCGAGCAGGCCATCATGCTGACCGACAACCTGCCCACCGCCTGGTTCGGCTGCCTGAATGCCGATATCCAACCTGGCGATACCGTGGCGGTGGTCGGCCTCGGCCCTATCGGCCTGATGGCGGTGGAAAGCGCCTTCGTGCTCGGTGCCAGCCGTGTCTTCGCCATCGACCTGGTGGCGGAACGACGCCAGCTCGCGACGCAGTTGGGTGCGATCGCGCTGGAGCCGGCCAGCGCCCTCAATGAAATCCGCGAAGCCACAGGTGGGCGCATGGCGCACTGCGCCGTGGAGGCCGTCGGCCTCGACGCCACCATCCAGCTTGCCATCAGTCTGGTCGCCAGGCAGGGCACCGTCTCGATGGTCGGCGCAGGCACCGCGACCAGCCAGGATTTCCCCATCCGTGAACTGCTGATCCGCAACCTCACGTTCCGCGCCGGCGTGTGCTCAGTGCAGGAACACTGGGAAAAGCTGATCCACTTCATCCAGCAAGGACGGCTGCACCCCGAACGTTTCGTCACTCACACCCTGCCCTTGAACCAGGGCGCGGACGCCTACCGGATGTTCGACGCCCGCACCGACGGCGTGCTGAAGATGCTGATGACGCCCTGATTCCGCCACACCCGCTACCACCTCCAGAGAGAATCACCATGGATTTCGATTACAGCCCCAAGTCCAAAGAACTCCAGCAACGGCTGCTGCGCTTTTTCGACGAGCACATCTATCCCAACGAGCACCGCTTCAATGAAGAAGTAGAGGCCAATCGCCGCGCGGGCAACGCCTGGCAGGCGACCGCCATCATCGAAGAGCTCAAGCTCAAGGCAAAAGCGGACGGCCTGTGGAACCTGTTCCTGCCGCATTCGGCGCGGGCGCCGGAAGGGCTGTCCAACCTGGACTACGCACCATTATGCGAAATCATGGGCAAGGTGGACTGGGCGCCCGAAGTGTTCAACTGTTCGGCGCCGGATACCGGCAATATGGAGACCCTGGAGCTCTACGGCAGCGAGGCGCAGAAGGACGCCTGGCTCGATCCGCTGCTGCGAGGCGAGATTCGCTCCAGCTTCGTCATGACCGAACCGGACGTTGCCAGTTCGGATGCCACCAACGTACAGACCCGCATCGAGCGCGACGGCGACCACTACGTTATCAATGGCAGCAAGTCCTGGATCTCCGGCGCCGGCGATCCGCGCACCAAGATATTCATCGTCATGGGCAAGACCGACCCGGAGGCGCCCCGCCACCTGCAACAATCAATGATCCTGGTTCCCGCCGACACCCCCGGCGTTACCGTGGTACGCCCGCTGCGGGTGCTCGGTTTCGATCATGCCCCCTCGGGCCACATGGCCGTGGAACTGGTCAACGTGCGAGTACCGGTGGGCAACCTGCTGCTCGGCGAAGGTCGCGGCTTCGAGATCGCCCAGGGCCGCCTCGGCCCAGGACGTATCCACCACTGCATGCGCTGCATCGGCGTCGCCGAGCGCGCTCTGGAGCTCCTGGTGCGACGCGCCAAGAGCCGCGTGGCATTCGGGCGCCCACTATCCGAGCAGGGCGTCTGGCGCGAGCGCATCGCCGAGGCGCGCATCATGATCGAACAGGCCCGACTGTTGGTGCTCAAGACCGCCTACATGATGGACACCGTCGGCAACAAGCAGGCGCGTGGCGAAATCGCCATGATCAAGGTACTGGCGCCCAACGTCTCCAGCCGGATCGTCGACTGGGCCATCCAGATGTATGGCGCCACCGGCCTGTGTGACGACACGCCGCTAGCCGAAATGTATGCCCTGCAACGCGCGATCCGCTTCACCGACGGGCCGGACGAGGTGCATCGCAACGCCATCGCCAAACTGGAGTTGGCGCGCTACGACGCGTAGAGCGATCCAGCTCGTAGCCCGTACATCCACAAACAGATTTGAGCCCAGGCTGACAGATGGGCTCTTCTGGAGGTTCTGGTGACCTATCGCTTCGATACCCTGACCGGCACACTCGATCGCGGCGTCCTGTTCGCCACCATCGACAATCCGCCCTGCAACATCATGTCGGTACAGATGATGGCGGATCTGACCGAGCTGGGTCAGCGGATTGCCATGGACGACAGTGTGCGAGTTCTGGTGCTGCAAAGCCAGGACCCGGATTTCTTTGTCGCCCATTTCGATACCTCCGTCGTTATACAAAAAACCATCGAGGGACTGCCCAAGCGGCCGAGGGAATTGAGCCCACTGCAGGCCATGTGCGCAGGACTTCGGGACAACCCGAAACCCAGTCTGGTGAAAATCGCCGGCCGCGCCGGTGGTGGTGGCAGCGAACTGGCGTCCTCCTGCGACATGCGCTTCGGCGTGCGCGGCAAGACCTTGATAAACCAGATGGAGGTACCGCTTGGCCTGCTGCCTGCTGCCTGTGGATCGCAGAACCTTCCCCGGCTGATAGGTCGCGGGCGGGCGCTCGAAGTCATCCTCGGCGGTGACGACCTGGATGCCGAGACGGCAGAACGCTGGGGCTATCTCAACCGCATCTTCGACAGCGTCGACGACATGAACCGCTTCGTCGATGCCCTAGCGTTGCGCATCGCCAAATGGCCGCCCCACGCGGTGGCCCTGGCCAAGGAGTCGGTGGGCAACATCGACCTGCCCTGGCGGCAGGGATTGCTGGACGAACAGTTGCTCGCCGCTCATGCCATACGCGATCCCTCGACAAAACGCTTGCTGCGCAAATTCATGCGACTGGGCGCGCATACCCGCGACGGCGAGGCACGCATGGGGGGCTTGCTCATCGAGGTCGCAGATGCGGTAGCCGCAGAATCGGAGCCCCCACACTCTGACCAACACTGACCACACCTATTCATCGCGGGTTGCCCGAGCCACAGGCCCGGTTTCTCGATCGAGAACAGCCACAACAATAAATAGAGGCTTTCACATGTTGATAAAAGAAAAGATTCATAGAGCATGGCTTTTGCTGGCGTTCTGTTGCCTGCTGGTGGCGACCATGGGCACCACGACCCTGCTGTCTTTCTTTACCTTGCCCGTCTCCACGACACTGGAGGTTCCACGGGCTGCCTTTACCCTCTACACCAGCATCATGTCCCTCATGGTCATCGTGTCCATGCCGTTCTGGGGCAGGATGCTGCCCAAGATCGGCATCCGGGCGATGGTCGCCATCTCCGGGGCAGGCGCCGGCCTTTCCTATATAGCGATGTCCTATTTCACCAGCCTGTGGCAGTTCTATGTCGCCGGCATCATCATCGGCTTTACCCTGCCGGCCTGCTCGTTCCTGCCAGCATCGGTGATCATCACCAACTGGTTCGAGCAGCGCAGGGGGATGTCCATGGGTGTCGCGATGGCCTTTACCGGGGTCTATGCAGCGATTGGCAGCACCTTCCTGCCCAGCATGATCATCGAAGCCGGTTGGCAGCCTGCCTACAAGCTGCTGGGAGCCGTCATACTGGCGCTCACCCTGCCAGTGCTTCCGTTTCTCTACAGTCATCCGTCGAAGCTCGGACTGCAGCCCTATGGGGCCAAGGAGGGTGCCCCATCCGGACCTACCGACACGCCAGCGGGCATATCCGCCAGGGCGGTTTATCGCTCGCCGGCGTTCTGGCTCGTGTGCATGGCGTTGTTCTTCGGGCATGCTTCCATCATCGGTTTCATCCAGCACGCTCCGGCCCATTTGACCAGCAAGGGTATCAGCCCGGTCGAGGCCGGGACCTTCATGGGCCTGTGCATGCTTTCCCTGATCGGCGCCAAGGTGACCCTGGGCTGGCTGAACGACCGAATCGGGACGGTCAACGCCAATCTTGTCTGTCTGTTCTTCGGCGCCATCGCACTGCTCCTTTTCACCCGAATGAGCGGACAGGCAGTCTTCTCCACCATCGGCGTGACGCTGTTCATCGCCTATGCCTTCGGCTATGCCTACAACAGCATCTTCCCACCACTTTTGATATCGCGGATGTTCGGCGCGACCAAGGACTTCGCCTCCATCTACGGCGTCGCCTATGCCCTCGCCTGCGTCGGTGTCGCCATAGGTCCACCGTTGTTCGGTACTTCCTACGACCTGACCGGTTCCTACGACACCATGCTGCTCATCGGCCTTGGTTTCGTCGCCATCTCCGCTGCACTGACCGTTCTTGCCATACGTCTGAGCGACCGCATGCCCAACGCCAGCCAGACAACAGACGCAATCGCACCCAGCAATTGCTGAAGGAGGTCTCACATGGCGCACAACAAGCGAGGACTGGAGGGAACCGTCGCGGTCGTGACCGGAGCGGCTCGAGGAATCGGCCGCGCCATCGCCGAACGCCTTGCCGGCGACGGCGCCCGCGTCGCCTGCCTCGACATCAGCCCAGCGCGCCTCGAGGCGTCCGTCGCGCAAATGCGCGCCGATGGCCTGGACGTTCACGCGTATGTGCTCAATGTCGCTCGACGCAGCGAGGTGCATGAAGTATTCCAGCGCATCGAAGCCGACCTCAGCGGGCCGCTGGCGACGCTCGTAAACAACGCCGTCTGGGCAAGCTATCAATCGATCGAAGAGATCGACGAAGAGACCCTGGAGAAAATGCTCGCCGTGGGCCTTAAAGGCATCGTCTGGACAACCCAGGCGGCGACGGCGCAGATGAAGCGGCACGGTGCCGGCACGGTAATCAACCTCAGCTCCGCAGCCGCTGTCCTGGCGCTCAGGAACTCCGTCGCCTACTGCGCCATCAAGGCAGCGGTAGCGGGTTTGACGCGGGCTGCCGCGCTCGATCTAGGCCCCCATGGCATCCGGGTGAACGCGATTGCGCCCGGCATGATCGGCACCCCTGCCTCACTGGGGAAATTCGACCAGGCCACTCTGCGCGCCAGGGAGAGCAACGTACCCATAGGCCGTTTTGGCGACGCCAGCGAAATTGCCTCGATAGTGGCTTTCCTCGCTTCGGCACAGAGCAGCTACGTCAATGGCGCGCTGATCATGGCCGATGGCGGCCTGACCATCGCCGGTACCTGAGCCATTCATTGGCCCATGAGGACAAGCACATGCAACGGCTACACAACAAACGCGCGATCATCACCGGCGCCGGCAGTGGTATCGGTCGGGCCAGCGCCCTGCGCTTCGCCCAGGAAGGCGCCCAGGTGCTGGTTGCCGGCCGCACTGTCGCTAGAGTCGAGGAAACCGCAGAGCTGATCCGCGCCGCTGGCGGCAGCGCCATTGCAATGGCGGCGGATGCATCGATCGAGGCCAACGTCGAGGCCATGGTCGCCCGCTGCATCGCCGAATTCGGCGGCCTGGAGATATTCTTCGCCAATGCGGCGACCTGGGTCGGCAACGTCTCCCTATTCGAGCAGACCGTCGCCCAATGGCAGGAGGTGCTGCGAGTCAACCTGATCGGCGCCTTCCTCGCCACCAAGCACGCCGGTCGCCATATGCGGGCTCAGGGCTTCGGCTCGATCATCTTCACCTCCTCGGTGGCGGCCTTGCGCGCCAATGCCGGGGATGCGGCCTACAGCGCCAGCAAAGCTGCCGTCAACTCCCTGGCGCAAGTGGCCGCCAACGAACTGTCCGGCACCGGCGTGCGGGTCAATGCCATTCTGCCGGGTCTCATCGAGACGGAAGGCACCCGGGCGCTGTTCGACGCGGCCAAGGCACGCGGCGCAGCTTCCCGGCTCGGCCAGGTCAATCCACTCAAGCGCCCCGGACAACCCGAGGAAATCGCCGCCATGGCGGCTTTCCTCGCCAGCGAGGATGCCTCCTACGTCAACGGCCAGGCCATTGCGGTAGATGGTGGGGTATCCAGCACGCATCCGTTCGGCCGCCTCGGTTGAGGTCATGTCAATCCCCTCGCCAATCATGAAGGAGCTATTCCGTGGATCTGGAACTACCGAAGAAGCTGACCGATTACCTCGCCGAGCTGGATGACTTCATCGAGCGTGAAATCAAACCGCTCGAAAATGAAAACGACAACATCCGTTTTTTTGATCACCGCCGCGAAAATGCGCGGACCGATTGGGAAAACGGCGGCCAGCACGCCAGGGAATGGAAAGCGCTGCTGGCCGAAGCGGTGCGCCGCGCCGACGCCGCCGGCCATTACCGCTATGCCCTGCCCAAGGCCTATGGCGGTCGGGATGGCAGCAACCTGGAGATGGCGGTGATTCGCGAGCACCTGAACGCGAGAGGTCTGGGCCTGCACAACGACGCAGCCACCGAGCACGCCATCGTTTCCGTACAGGTGCTCACCGCTCAATTGCTGATCGAGTTCGGCAGCGAAGGGCAAAAACGCAAGTACCTACCGGCGCTCCTCGACAGTTCCGCGGCCATGGCCATGGCGATCACCGAGCCCGGCCACGGTTCGGATGCCACCCACATGGAAACCGTCGCCCGGCGCCAAGGCGAGCACTGGATCATCAACGGTAGCAAGACCTGGAACTCGGGCGCCAATTGGGCCGACACCAACATGGTGTTCGCCCGCACCAGCGGCAAGGCCGGCGACGCCAAAGGCATCACTGCCTTCCTGGTGCCGCTCAAACCCGAGGCCACACCGGGGCATGTGGTGGAGGAGCTGTTGTGGACCTTCGTCATGCCCACCGATCATGCCAGCGTCAGCCTCACCGACGTCAAGGTTCATAACGACGATATCGTCGGCCACGAAGGCGAGGGCCTGACGATCGCCCAGCGCTTCTTCAACGAAAACCGCATCCGCCAGGCGGCGGCGAGCCTCGGGGCGGCACAATATTGCGTCAACGAATCGATCCGCTACGCCAAACAGCGGGCGCCCTTCGGCAAGCCGCTGGCGAACAACCAGGGCATCCAGTTCCCGCTCGTCGAGTTGCAGACCCAGTGCGAAATGGTCCGCGCGCTGCTCCACAAGACCGCCTGGCTGATGGACAGGTACGGAGCGGCCTCGCAAGGCGACAAGGTATCCATGCTCAACTTCTGGGCCAACCGGCTGTGTTGCGAGGCGGCCGACCGGGCCATGCAGATTCACGGCGGCCTGGGCTATTCCCGGCACAAGCCCTTCGAACACATCTACCGCCATCATCGCCGCTACCGCATCACCGAAGGCACCGAGGAAATCCAGATGCGCCGTGTCGCCGGTTATATGTTCGGCTTCATGCAACTGGGGGGCGCGGCATGAGCGGGCCGCTGGCTGGAGTGAAAGTCGTCGAGATCGTCGGGCTGGGGGCGGCACCGTTCTGCGCCATGATGCTGGCCGACATGGGCGCGGAAGTGATCCGCATCGACCGGCCGGGGGGCGGCGAGATCATGAAGTGGGTCGAGCCGCGCTTCGATGTAATGGCTCGTGGGCGGCGCTCGGTGGCCATCGACCTGAAAAAGCCGGGTGCCACCGAGGCGGTGCTCGACCTGGTGGCACAGGCCGATATTGTCCTGGAAGGCTTCCGTCCCGGTGTGATGGAGCGCATGGGGCTGGGCCCGGAGGCCTGCCTGGCGCGCAACCCCAGGCTGGTCTATGGGCGCATGACTGGTTGGGGCCAGGAGGGCCCGTTGGCACAGGCCGCCGGCCACGACATCAACTACATCGCCCTGGCTGGCGTGCTGCATACCATAGGCACGCCGGATACAGCGCCCGTACCGCCGATGAACCTGATCGGCGACTTCGGTGGCGGCGGCATGCTGCTGGCCTTCGGCATCCTCTGTGCGCTGCATGAGGCAGGGAAATCCGGCCACGGCCAGGTGGTCGACGCAGCCATGAGCGAAGGCTCGGCACTGCTCGCCGCGATGAACTGGGGCTTCAAGGCCGCCGGCCTATGGCGCAACGCGCGCGGTGCCAACGTCAATGACGGGGGCGCCCACTTTTACGCCGCCTATGCCTGCGCCGATGGTCACTGCATTTCGATCGCCGCAGCCGAACCGCAGTTCTATGCCCTGCTGCGCCAGAAACTGGGGCTGGACGACCCGGTTTTCGATGCGCAACACGACCATCGACGCTGGCCGGAGCTCAAGGCACGGCTCGCGGCAATATTCAAGACCCGGGCTCGTGCCGAGTGGTGCGCGTTGCTGGAAGGCAGCGATGTCTGCTTCGCCCCCGTGCTCGACTGGAACGAGGCCCCGGAACATCCGCACAACCGCGCACGCGGCCTGTTCATCGATATCGCCGGCGTCACCCAACCGGCACCGGCACCACGTTTCAGCCGCAGCTCGCCGCCGCACCCCGGTGCCCCTTCCGCCCCTGGTGCCGATACCGAAAGCGTATTGCGCGACTGGGGCTTCGCTGCCGGCCGGATCGCGGTGCTGCGCGCCAGTGGAGCGATCCCGCCGGCAACGGGCGACTGAACGTCCTGACCCAGCAACAGCGACGAGGAAGAGCCAGCATGTTCATTGACAATAGCCGCGCAGCGGTACAGGACTGGGACGCCGTTGCCCACTATCTCGCCGGGCAAGGCATGACCTTCGACCGTGAGCGGAAGATTCGCCAGTTTGCCTCCGGCATCGCCAATCTGAACTACCTCGTCTCGCTCGACGGCAAGTCGGCGGTGTTCCGCCGTCCGCCCGACAATGACGCGCCTCCCGGTGCCTACGACTTCGCCCGCCAGTACAAGATCCTCTCGCGGCTTGGAAAATGCCTACCGACCATACCGCTGGGACTGGCGTATTGCGATGACCCCAGCGTGATCGGCGTGCCTTTTCTGATCAGCGAGTTCCGCCAGGGTCTCGCCATCTCCCGCGAGCTGCCAGTGCAACTCGCCGCAGTGGATGACATCGGCGGCAAACTTGGCGCGCTGATCGTCGACGCCCTGGCGCAACTGCACCGCATCGACCCCGCCGAGGCCGGGCTCGCCGACCTGGGCAAGGCCGAAGGTTTCATCGCGCGGCAAATCCACGGCTGGCACAAGCGCGCCTCGCGAGTCATGTCGGGCGAGTCGATGCGCAAGGTCGAGCGACTGCGGGACTGGCTCGTGGCCCACCAGCCTGCCGAACGACCGGGCACCCTGGTGCATCTGGACTTCAAGCTGGACAACGTGCTGGTCGATACGGACAGCCTGAGCGTACAGGGTATCGTCGATTGGGAAATGGCGACCATCGGTGACCCCTGCTACGACCTGATGCTGATGCTTGTCGTCTGGGGTGAGCCGAACGACAGCCCGGTCTATACACAGCAGTGCTGCATGCCCTGCCGTGCTCCCGGATGGTGGACCCGGCGGCAGGCGCTGCAGGCCTACCAACGGCAAACCGGTATCCAGATGTCCGAGGCGCAGGTGAAGTTCTACTGGCTGCTGGCGATGCTGCGCAACGTCGGCGCGCTGGCCCAACTGATCGCCCTCTACCAGCGGCAGCCCATGCCCAATGCCAGCACCCTCGACATGCCCACCGTCCTCGCCACCACCCTGGACCACGCCGTCGACCTGACTGTCCGGCCACTCGACTGGTAACAGCCCCACAAAGACACCCGCCAATAACATGGAAAGACGAATGGAAATGCACTCCCGGCTCCCTGAGCAACACACCCGCTCGTTCGATGAAGTCCTCTTCAGGCGACGTTCGGTTCGCGGCTTCCTTGACGATGAAGTGCCCGACGAGCTGTTGCAGGAAGTCTTCAGCCTCGCCCAGCAAACGCCGTCCAACTGCAACGTACAACCCTGGATCGTCCATGTACTGTCGGGCCAGGCTTGCAATACCTTGCGGAAAAAGCTGCTCGCGGCGGCGAGGCTTCCCGAAAACATGCACCCGGACTGGCCCGTCGATACCCGCTACGAAGGCATCTTCCGCGAGCGGCAATTCGATGCCGCAGCCCAACTCTACGGTGCCATGGGGGTGGAAAGGCAGGACAAGGCCGGACGCAACGACGCCTTCCTGCGCAACTTCAGCTTTTTCGATGCGCCCCATGTGGCCTTCATTTTCCTGCCGTTGCCCTTCGACATCCGCCAGGCAGCGGACTGCGGCATGTATGCCCAAACCCTGCTACTGGCGATGACCTCACGGGGGATCGATTCCTGTGCCCAGGGCGCCCTGACCCTGTATCCCGACCTGGTGCGCGAGCAGCTCGGCGTTTCAGCGCAACATCGCTTGCTGTTGGGCATTTCCTTTGGCTACGAGGATACCGAAGTGAAAGCGAACGCAGCCCGTGTCGACCGGGGCGAACTCTCTCAGGCCGTCCGGTTTCACCGATGAATGACCAGGCTTCATGCGATTGCCCTGGAACATCGATTTCTTATGGACGAACACCCACGAGGGAACCCTGATGACACACCACAAGAAGAATGGATGGCATCGACTGCCTGGCTGCCTATACCTGGCCCTGCTCATGTCCTCTGCACTGGCCATGGCCGACGGCGCGGCAAGTCGCCAGGATGAGATCCAGGAGATGCGAACGCTGGCCAGCTCGGTGACGGCGAACGTGTTGATCTATTACAACCTCAACGGCACTCCCTACCACATCGGCAACGACGAAGCCTACAGAAACGACATGGCGCGCTTGCTCGGGATGGCCACGCAGTTCGACCACGGCGATATCACCGAGCAGGTACAGAATCTGGGCGCCGCGATCGCCGAGCTGAAGAACCTGCCGCAGTCCGCCACTGCGGCGCGTTCGACACTATCAGCCTATGCCCGCTGGCTCCCTCCCGTCCTCGATGCGCATGCCCAGCTCGACAGCGCGCTCGGCGCGCTCCATGACGAACTACCGCCGGCATCGGAAACCCGCCGTGCGCTGCATGATCTCAGCCGTGAGATCGGCCAACTGCTAGTGGAATACCAGCAGACATCCTTTCCCTACCTGGCTTCCGTCTGGCTTCCGGACAGCCAGGCCATGATCAGGCTGGATACTTCGGTGGAACACCGGTTCGCCATGCTATCCGCGCGGGATGTCCATCTGGCCCAATCCCTGAAGGCCCCCATCCAAGATTATCGCTTCGTGCGCCAGCGCCTGCTCACCTCGGGACAGTGGGCCCCGAATGCGGTTGGACGCTATCTGATACGGGCCATGCAGGCGCTGGATACGCAAGCCCGCGGGCACTGAACCTCATCGCAGGCGGGTGCCGGCCACTGGCGCGAGTGCCACGCAGGCCTCGCCGATCACTTTCAGCTCTCCAGCCTCGCCGGTCACCCGCACCTCGACGCGCGCCAGGCGCTCCCCGTCATGCTCGTTAATATCGAGGATCTCGCCACTGCATAGCAGCGCCGCACCCAGCTCCACCCGGCTGACGAAGCGCACGGAAAACCGGCGAATCCGCGACTGCGGTATCCAGTCTGTGAGAAAACGGCCAAGGTAGGCCATCGACAGCATGCCGTGGGCAAATACGTCAGGCAGGCCCGCCCGCCGAGCGAAGTCGCTGTCGATATGCACCGGGTTGTGGTCACTGGACGCCCCTGCGTAGAGCGCCAGCATGGTCCGATCAATAGGTGCCAAACGAAGTGGTTGAGGACCAGGACTATCAGCACCCCGACTCATACCGGCCTCCCGTCATGCTGCTGCACCCCCACACAACGCAGATCGGCAATATGCTCGCCCATGGCATCGGTGACTCGCGTTTCACGCACGAAAAACTCCAGGGCCCCGTCGCGACGGCTATAAATGTCGCTCAGCCGCGGTTCGAAGGTCAGTACATCACCGGCACAGGCTATCCGGTGATAGACGAACGACTGTTCACCATGCAGCAGACGCCCCAGATCCAGACCGAGCAGCCGTTGCAGTTCCCAGGGATCGGGGGAGTCGTTCTCCAGGCAGAACAGGAATGTCGGTGGCGCCGGAATATTGCGGTAACCGGCTTGCCGCGCCGCGGCCTCGTTCAGATAGACAGGATCGAGCTGCCCCGTGGCCTTGGCGAAAAAGCGCAGACGGCCCTTTTCCACCTCGACGCTGTGCGGCGTCAGGCAATGACCGATCAGCGTCCTGTCCAGCATGCTGCGCTCCCCATCATGAAAGCTGCGCACGCGCTTTCCAGTTGCCGAAAGGATTGAAGATGAAGTCGTCGATATTGCTTGCAAAGGCTTCGGTCAACTCCATATGAAAACCGAGCCTCGGCATCAGATCGACGATCCGCTGCGGAGCGAGATGTTCCGGCAGGTTCTCGCGACCGACCAGTTGGCCGAAATCGAGCGAGAAACTGCGCAGATCCTGCACACCCTGTCGCGTCAGCGCCGCCACGGTCTCGGGCATGTCGCGCACCAACCAGGTGATGTTGTGAATGGCCCGGCCTCGGCGCGCCAGCAGTTGCGCCCAGGGGGAATCCTCGGTTTTCGGGCGGCAGTACTGAAGAACCACATTGCCCAGATTCACATGGACGATATCGAGGGAACCCAGGCCACCGAGAAACTCAGCAAAGCTACCCTCGACCTTCCCCGAGTCGAACAGCCGCTGTAACAGAGCACAAGGGTCCTCCAGGTCATCGACGGCGAGTTCGACATGCAGAAGGGGAGACAAATTGCCGAACAGCGCGTCTCCCGGCAGTTCATCGTCGCCCGCTACCCTCGAACTGCCGGTGGCCCCGATCAGCTCGATGTTGAAACCGAGACGCGCCATCGTTGCAAACACACAGACAGATGCCTCGACGAGGCCCGTGGCGCTCTGCAGATCAATGTCCGAGCGATCGAGGACGGCAATCCCCTCCTGCGCGAATGCGGCCTCCGCGGACGTCAGGTCCGCGACGAAAAACGCCAGGCTATGAACCTGCGGCCCATGTTCCCTGAGTTGCCGGTGAAGCCGTCCATCCACCAAGCCCGGCTGGATGAATTGCAGCCGGACGTCACCGAGCCCCGCATGCACTATCCGCGTCGCATTCTCCTGTTGCGAGGACGAAGAGGCACGCTGCAACAGCGGGGCGTCGAAAACATCGCCGAGCAAACGCCCCGCCGCAGCCGCATCATCCACGATCGCGCTGATATGGCTCAGGGCTGATAGTTGTATCGACATACATCCTCCTCTCTCGGCCCAGGCATTCGCCTACCCTACCGTAGGGTACTGGGGCTGGCGTTTTTCGATGAACGCCGCCATGGACTCGCGGAAATCCTCGCCATGGGCGCACAGGGTCTGGTTGCGGTCCTCCATGGCTATCACCGCTTCCAAGCTCATGCCATCGATGGCATGACCCAGCGCCTCCTTGGTCAGGCGCAGCCCCAAAGGCGCGGTTCTGAGCATATCTTCTACCAGGGCACTGGCTTCCTCCTCGAGCTGCTCCGGCGCGACCACGCGACTGACCAGCCCCAGTTCGTAAGCGCGTTGTGCATCGATGAAGCGCCCAGTCAGCATGTATTCCGCCGCGACCGAGCTGCCTACCATGCGCGGCAGGAAATAGCTGAGACCCATGTCGCAGGCACTGAAGCCGATACGGATGAACGCGGCGTTCATGCGCAGGGTCGATGTGGCGATACGCACATCCGTCGCCAGGGCCAGGGAAAAGCCGCCGCCGCAGGCGGGCCCGTTGAGCAGGCCGATGATCGGTTGCGGGCAACGGCGCATGGCGATGACGATATCGCGGTAGCGGCGGGTAGACGCCAACCCCTCCGACACCGAAAGCGTCGAGGTCTGCGCAGCGTGTTCCGTGAGATCGAGTCCGGCACAGAAAGCCCGGCCTGCACCGCGCATGACCACGACCCGGATATCCTCGCGCACGTACAAGCCGGTGAAGAGGCGTCCCAACTCGTCGACCAGTTCGAGGTTGAGCGCATTCAGGACTTGCGGTCGGTTCAGCGTGACCCGGAGTACGGGTCCCCGCTCGTCCAGTTCGAGACAGTTGTATGTCATATTTGCAGCCTCCATACCCTGTTTGCTGCTCAAGTCGTGCGCTTGGCCTTGTCGGCGGCATTGCGTTCGTCGATCAGTTGGCGGGTGCGCCGCCAGTCTTCGTCGGTCAAGTTGGTCAGCTTGGCGAAGTTGCCGCCGGTCGCCGGGTACAGCCCGCCGTCGATCACGATGGTTTCGCCATTGATGTAGTCGGAGCCCGGCGCCATCAGGTAGACCGCCAGGTTCGCCAGCTCGGACATCTCCCCGGCGCGTTGCATGGGCACATCGTCGCCGGGTTTGGCGGCCCCAGTGGGATCCAGCCTGGCGGCAGCACTCTCGGTTGGAAAGACCCCCGGCGCGATGGCGTTGACGCGGATACCGCGCCCACCCCACTCCACCGCCAGGGATTGCGTCATCGCATTCAGACCCGCTTTCGACATGGCGGAGGGCACGGTGAACGCCGAGCCGTTCCAGACCCAGGTGACCAGCGTGGACAGGACGTTGGCTCTCTGGCCCGCCGCCAGCCAGCGCTTTCCGCATTCCAGGGTGATGTAGAAGGAGCCGTGGAAGACGGTGCTGGCAATCGCATCGAAGGCCCGGGGCGACAAGTCCTCGGTGCGGCTGATGAAGTTCCCGGCGGCATTGTTGATCAGACCGGTCAGCGCGCCGCCGTCGTCCCAGACACGCTCGAGCATGCTGGCGATGGCCTCGGGCTGGCGGATGTCGCAGGTCAGTGCCACGACCTTACCGCCATGCTGTGCCATCAACTCGGCGGCGGCCAGTTCGACCACGGCAGCGCGCCGTCCGCAGATATAGACCTCGCTGCCCAACATCAGAAAGGCTTCGGCCATGACCCGTCCGAGTCCCGTCCCGCCACCGGTAATCAGGATGCGCTGCCCGCGCATCAGACCCGGCCTGAACATCAAATCGTCAAGTTGCATCGGTGTCTCCGCTCATATGCGCGGGGGTTCAGGATCAACGCTCGAAGACGGGCGCGCGCTTCTCGAAGAATGCCTTCACACCCTCCTTGAAGGCAGGTGAGTCCAGCAGTTCGCGTTGCCGATCGCGCTCATAGCCGAGCTGGGCCACCAGATCCTGGCTGCCCGCCGCATCCAGTGCGCGACGCGCTTCGAGGGCGCTGTGCGGCGGTATCCGGGCCAGTCGCCCGGCGATAGTTCTCGCCTCGTCCAACAGCGCATCATCCTCGACACAAGCCCAGATCAAGCCCCACTCCTGCGCCTTCTGCGCCGACAGGCGCTCGCCCAGCAGCAGCAACCCCAGGCTCCGTGCACGCCCGATCCGTTGCGGCAGAAACCAGGTTGCCCCCATGTCCGGCACAATGCCCAAACGTGGTAGAAACGGCGTGAGGAAATAGCTCGAGCACGCGGCAATCACAATGTCCGCCGCCAACGCCAGCGCCACGCCCCCGCCTGCTGCAACGCCATTCACGGCAGCCACCACCGGCAGAGGAAACTGCTGCAACGCCAGAATGAGCGGATTGGCGAGTGCATCCATGGTCGCCGCAGCCCGCTCACCGAGGGACAGGCCATCGATATCGACGGCATCCATTTTCCCGAGATCAGCACCGGAGCAGAACGCCTGCCCCGCGCCGGTGAGAATCAATGCCCGCACCTCATCCCGTGTGCGCAGCCAATCCAGCGCCTCGATCATTTCCCGCAGGCTGGTCTCCGAGAGACTGTTTCGGCTGTCGGGCTGGCTCAGTGTAAGCGTGGCGATATGAGCGGAAATATCCACATTGATCGTCGAAAAACGCATAGCGGCACCTCCTCAATCAGGACAGCGTTCAGGGTGTGAGCGCACCGAGCAGTTCCGATACGTCCTCGATCTTGTCGAGGTCCGTGCACAGTTCGACGAGCCTGCTCAGCTTCGCTTGCGCCAGGGGCACGGCAGCATAGGCGGCGCACTTGTCGAGTTTCTGCTGCAGGTCGTCCCAGCTCATCGGGTTGCGGGTGTGCCCCAGGACATAGGGCGTGCACTGCCGAAACACGCGGCCGTCCTGCAGTGTGATCTCGACGCTGAAGCCTTCGAACTGGTCCGTTATCGCCGGATCGGTCTCCACGCTGATTTTCTGCATCAGATCGCGCTTGTCCGCCCGGTTGACTTCCTCGACAGTGAAGTCGCCGAGGAAAACATCGCCGCCGATGATCGCAGTCGCCACCGTGTAGGGTGTGCTATACAGCGCCTCGCCCACGGTCTTCGGGTTCCATTTCGCTTCTTTCGGCTCGATGGTCATCCGCGCACCCTCGCTGCCGATGCAGCGCACGCTGGCGATCTCCCGGTAGTCGAGCCGATCGCGGCGCATGATCTCGATGGCGCCAGCGATGAACGAATGGGTGAACTTGCAGGCCGAATAGGGCTTCATCGACAAGCCCTCGGCATAGATCCAGCGCTTGCCCAGGTCGTCGCTCAGGATCTCCGGACGCACGTCGCTCCAGCCGATATGCCGGAACGAGCCGCCCGGCACGCCGAGGAAAATCCCCTTCGGTCCAGTCACGCCCTGACGCGACAGCAATGCCGCCTTGATCGCGGTCTCGCCAGCGAAGGCATGCTGGACCCGCGCCATCTGCGTACCCTCGGCGTACTTCTGCATTTCCGACATGCCGTGGTTCGAATAGGCGATCCCCAGGGCATTCCAGGTTTCCTCGACACTCAAGCCCAGCAGCCGCGCTACCGAGGCTGTGGCGCAGAGAGGCCCCATATACTCGCCAGGCACGCCAAAAGAAGCATGAGAAGTGCCATTCATTGCCGTGTTGACCCGCACACCCAGCTCACCACCCGTCACATAGGCGGCGAGGAACTCCTTGCCCGTTACCGGCTTGTCAGCGATACCCAGTGCGGCCAGCATGGCAGGGATATTCCATTCGGTGACATGGCCACCGGTCACATGCACGTCGCCCATATCGATGCCACGCGCCATGACACCGTTGGCGAATGCCGCCAGTGGTGCCGGTACCCGCTGGCCATGGACAAGGATCGGGCTTTGCGGCGCGCCGCCCCACTCCACCACCTGCCGCACGATCTGCGGGCTGACCTCCCAGTTGGAACCGGCGATGGTGACGGCCAAGGTGTCGAGGATGGCCTTTTTCGCCAGTTCGATCACCTCGGCGGGAATATCCTCGAATGCCGTGGTGACCACCATTGCGGCAAGCTTGCCAGCAGGATCCTGTTCCGGTTTGATCGGTTCGAACGCGTTCATTGCAATCTCCGCAGATAGGTCTGAAGGTCAATTCCGCCATGCAACCAGCACAGCTCTAATCCGGCGTGCCGATACGCACCATCATCTTGCCCCGGTTCGCTCCCCGGAGCAGATCGATCAGGGCCTGGGGGGCGTTCTCCAGCCCTTCGACGATATCCATGCAGGGCTTGAGCTGCCCCTGGCGGATCCAGTCCGACAGCGTTCTCTCGGCAGCCTTGCGCTGCTTGTAGAAATCCATCACCAGAAAACCTTCCATACGGATGCGCTTGGCCACCAGCACACCGGGCACACCGCTTGGGCCACCGCCCCAGTCTGCTTGGTTGTACTGCGACACGGCGCCGCAACAAGCCACGCGGCCATGGGCGTTCATCAGGCTCAGGGTGATTTCCAGAATCTCGCCGCCGGTGTTGTCGAAGTACACATCCACCCCCCTGGGGCAGGCTGCCTTCAAGGCCTCGCGCAGGTTACCGGCCTTGTAGTCGACGGCGGCGTCGACTCCCAGTTCCTCCACCAGCCAGCGGCACTTCTCCGCCCCCCCGGCAACGGCCACTACCCGGCAACCGGCGATCCTGGCGATCTGTACCGCGATACACCCCACCGCACCCGCCGCGCCCGACACCAGCACGGTTTCCCCCGGTCGCGGCCGGCCCACGTCGAGCAACCCGAAGTAAGCGGTAAGACCCGTGATACCCAGTACACCGATCAGGTGCTCCAGCGACTCATTTCTGTTCCTCACCCGCACGCTTTCCGGCGTGACCAGGGCAAAATCCTGCCAACCCAGATCACCGTCCACCAGGTCACCAGGCACCAGACCAGGGACATTGGACTCCATGACCTCACCGATGCCGAAGGCCGCCATGACCTCGCCAGGCTGCAACTGGGGTCGGTAGGTGCGGGTCATCATCCAGGCGCGTTGCGCCGGATCGACCGACAGCCCGCGCAGACGAACCAGCGCCTGGCCAGATCCGGGAACCGGGACTGGTGTCTCCTGCAAACGGAAGTGTTCAAGCCCGACCGCCCCGCTCGGGCGCTGTGCGTAGATCCATTGGCGATTGAGATCAGCCATGGGCATCTTCTGCCTCCTTGTTATTCGTATGAAAGGCTGTAGAGAAAAACGCTTGGCAAAGAACGTTCGGCAAGAAAAACAGCTTCAGCCGGATAGCCCTTCGGCCTTGCCGATGATCTCCTTCATGATTTCGTTGGTGCCGCCGAAGATCCGCATGATCCGAGCATCCGCCCAGGCCCGTGCGATGGGGAACTCGGTCATGTAGCCGTAGCCGCCAAACAACTGCAGACACTGGTCCATGACCCGCCCCTGCAGGTCGGTGCACCACCACTTGGCCATGGCCGCCTGCTCGGCGGTCAGTTCGTGTGTAAGATGGAGGCCGGTGCATCGATCGATGAAGACTTGGGCGATCTCGATTTCCGTACGCAGGCCCGCCAGAACCTGGCGCGAGAGCTGGAAGGTGCCGATCGGCTTGCCAAAGGCAGTGCGCTCCTTGACGTAAGCGAGTGTCCAGTCCAGCGCGGCGCGGGACGAAGCCACCGCGGAGTTGGCGATGCTCAGGCGCTCCTGGGACAGGTTCGTCATCATGTGTACGAAGCCCTGGTTCTCCGTACCGATCAGGTTGGCGCAAGGCACCCGCACATCGTTGAAGAACAGTTCGGCGGTGTCTTGGGCATGCTGGCCGAGCTTGTCCAGATTGCGTCCGCGCTCGAACCCCGGCATGCCACGCTCGATACCGAGCAGGCTGATGCCGCCATGGCGGTTGGCGGGATCGGTCTTGACCGCGGTCAGCACCAGGTCGGCATTGATACCGTTGGTGATGAAGGTCTTCGAGCCGTTCACCACATAGGCGTCGCCGTCCAGCCGCGCGGTGGTGCGCAGGGCCGCCAGGTCGGAGCCACCACAGGGCTCGGTCATGGCGATGGCGGTGACAAGCTTGCCGGCGACCATGTCGGGGAACCAGCGGCGTTTCTGCTCCTCGCTGGAATAGTCGAGAAAATAAGGCAGGGCGACGTCGTTGATCAGGGCGATGCCCGAAGCCAGAGAAGTCATTCCCAGGGCCAGGCACTCCTCTGTCAGCACCAGGCTGAAGCGGAAGTCGTCCAGGCCCTGGCCGCCGTATTCCTCCGGCACCGCCATGCACAGGTAGCCGTTCTCGCCCAGCGCCTCGAACACTTCATGGGGGACGATGCCATCACGCTCCCATTGCGCGTAGTGTGGCTGGACCTCCTTGAGCAGGAAACGGCGGAAGCCATCGCGGACCGCGCCGTGATCCTCGTCGAAAAGCTCGCGCTTGAAACGGTTGTTGGCTTCTCTGGACATTCAGTTCTTCTCTTCCTCGCCGTACATCGTCTCGATGTCATCGGCATATTTCTTCAGGATCGCCTGACGGCGGATCTTCATGGTCGCCGTCACGGCCTCGGAGCCCGGGGCCCATTCGCCGCCGACGATATGAAACTTCTTGATCTGCTCGACTCGCGCCAATTGCAGGTTGGCCTGCGCCACTTCCTCCTCCACTGCCTTGCGCACTTCCGGGAGCCGACACAGGGCTGCCAGCGGCAGGTGCTCCATGGCCCAGGCCCATACGTGCACGGAGTCGAGGGTAAGCAGAGCGGTGTTGTAGTTGCGGGCATCGCCCACCACCACCGCCTGGGAAATCAGGCTGCCCGCATTGGTCAAGGCACCTTCGATACTCGATGGCGACATGTTCTTGCCGAAGGAGTTGATGATGATGTCCTTCTTGCGATCGACGATGCGGAAGTAACCATCGGCATCCAAGGTGCCGATGTCGCCAGTGTGCAACCAGCCATCGGCATCCATGACCTCGGCGGTGGCCTCCGGCTGCTTGCGGTAGCCACGCATGATCCCGGCGTGACGGATAAGCACTTCGCCGTCCGCAGCCAGTTTCACCTCGACCCCCGGCTGCGCCTTGCCCACCGTGCCGATGCGGATCTTGCCGCCCTTCGGACTGCGCGTGCCCAGGGCCGCCGATTCGGTCATGCCGTAGGCTTCGTCCAGTGGCAGGCCGATGGCGTGGAAGAACTCCACCAGGGCCGTTGGCGCCATGGCACCGCCGGAACCGACGAACAGTCCCTCGGCATCCAGGCCCAGCGCCTGGCGCACCGGGGCGAAGAACCTGGCATCGGCCTCCGCGCAAGCCCGTGCCAGCGCTGCCGGCACCGGCTGGTCCGCCTGCTCCAGGCGCACCCTTTCCAGCGACTGCTGCAGCGCCTGCCGGAGTTCCAGGCGATCATCCTCGGGCAAGGTAGCCCATTGGGACTCGATGCCCTGCTTGATCTTCTCCCAGAGTCGTGGCGGGGAGAAGAAGATATGCGGATGCACCTGCTTGACCGCCGCCATGATGTTCGCGGTGTCGTCGCAATAGGTGATGGTGCAGCCATTGAGCAGAGGCAGGTAATGCCCGGCGACCCGCTCGGTGGTATGGGCCGCCGGCAGCCACGACAATATCCGCTGCCCAGGGAAGTACGTCAGCCAGTACTCGACGATGGTGGCGAAGGCGATCACGCTGGAGTGCGGCAGCTCCACCCCCTTGGCCGGCCCGGTGGTGCCCGAGGTGTAGACGATGGTCGCCAGGTCATCGGGCCGTACCGAAGCTACCGAAGCCTCGAAATCAAAGCCCTGTGCACCATTTTTCTCCAGCTCGGCCCAGTCGATGGTGCCTGCACCGCCGCCTCCTTCGAGCAACACCACGGTGGACAGCGCCGGCCATTCACGTTGCGCGCCCTGTATCTGCTCGAGGAAAGCACGCTCGCAGAGGACGATGCGAGCGTCGGAGTTATCCAGCAAGGGCACGATCTGCGCCGCCGGCAAGGTGGCGTAGATCGAGAAAGGTGTAGCGCCGAGGCACATTATGGCCAGATCGGCGAAGAGGAATTCAGGCCGGTTCTTCAACATCAGCGCCACGGTGTCACCATGGCGAACGCCAATCCTGCTCAAACCCGCCGCCAGGGCCTCGACGTGCTCACGCACCTGTCGCCAGGTCAGGCGGGTCTTGCCATCGAGGCTGTTGACGGCCAGGCGGTCGCCATACTGCTCGACGGTACGAAGAAATCCCTTGACCACCGTCTCCGGGTGCCGGGGCAAGGTGGATATGGCAGACTTCTCATGCTGCGTAGCGGTGGATCCCATGACCTATCCTCTTATTCTTGTCTGATTGTCTTTCACCGATATGAGCGGCGCGCCCCACCCGCCTAGGTCCAGGAACCGACCCAGGCCGGAGCGGCCGCTCAAGGCACTTCCGAGCGGCAGACTCCGTTATACCGAAACCCGGCTACGATACTGGCCGAAATTCGGGGCGCGCTTCTCGGCGAAGGCCGTTACACCTTCCTTGGCTTCCGGCGTGTCGCCGAAGTTGAGCAGGCCGGTGGAAGCCACGCTGCCGGTAGCTACGAAATGCTCGGTATCGGTGTTCAGCGATTGCTTGAGGAAACGCAGCGCGGTGGGCGACATCACCAGCATTTCGTCGGCCCACTTGCGCACTTCCGCCTTCAGCTGATCGGCGGGCACCACGGCATTGACCAGGCCCCAGCGCTCCGCAGTGGCGGCGTCGTACTGGCGGCACATGAACCAGATTTCCCGGGCACGCTTCTCGCCGACGATACGCGCCAGGATCCCGGTGCCCCAGCCAGCGTCGAAGGAGCCGACGCGCGGGCCGTTCTGGCCGAAGCGTGCGTGCTCGGCGGCGATGGACAGGTCGCACAGCACATGCAATACATGGCCGCCACCGATGGCCAGGCCGTTGACCGCGGCGATCACCGGCTTGGGAATGTCACGGATCACCCGCTGCAGAGCGAGAATCTCGAACAGCCCGCTTTCCGACTGGCCGTAGCTGCCGGTTTCGGCGCGCTCCTTCTGATCGCCGCCGGCGCAGAAGGCGCGCTCGCCGGCGCCGGTCAGGCAGACGACACCGACCTCGGGATCGGCCCACGCGCGCTTGAAGCACTTGACCAGCTCATCCACCGTCTCGGCGCGAAACGCATTCATGCGTTTTTCGCGGCAAATGGTAATGGTGGCCAAACCGCTCTCGACTTCGTAACTGACGTCCTGGAGTTCCATGGTGTTTCCTCTTTCATGCATTGGTCTAGTAAATGCCGGCCGGCGCTGGGCCGAACGGCTCAATGGCAAAGCCGCTCAGTGCAGCTCCAGCGATTCGGCCAGGCGTTCCCGATAAGTGCGTGGAGAACCCAGTAATTCCTGATTGAGCTTGGCGCGCTTGTAGAACAGTTGCAGGTCGTGCTCCCAGGTGTAGCCAATGGCCCCGTGCAGCATCAGCGCCCGGTCCGCCGTACGCACCGCGGCCTCCGTGGTGAACGCCTTGGCGATCCAGGCCTGCGGCACGCCGTCGGCCTGCCCCTCCGACAATGCCCAGGCGGCGTAATAGATGCCCGAATGGGCGGCCTCGAGATCGACCAGTATCTCGGCGGCCGCATGCTTGACCGCCTGGAAGGAGCCGACCGGCACGCCGAACTGGACCCGCTGGCCGACATACTCGACGGTCATGTCGAGCATGCGCCGCGCCGCGCCAAGGGACTCCGCAGCGATCAGCAGCGCCATGATGGCGTTGACTTCCCGCGCGGCATCCCGTGGCAAACGCCCCAGGTACCTGGCCTGGGCATCCTGCAGGTGTACGTCGCCGAAGCGGCGGGTGCGGTCGATCAGGCGTCGCGGCTGGATCTCGACCCCAGGCGCATCCGCCTGCAACAGCCAGAGTTCCAGGCCCTCGTCGGCCGGGATGGGTACCAGCAGATGGCTGGCGCCAGGGGCTTCCAACACCATCGGCACGACGCCGGACAAGCGCTCGCCGTTTATCTGCACCTGGCTCACGCCCTGGTCGGCAGGCAGGCCGGCGCTCACGCACAGGGCACCCGTGGCATCGCCTTCGAGCAACCCGCGCAGCTGTTCGGCAGCACCGGGAACCCGCGAGGCGAATCCCAGCGTTCCCACGCTGGCCAGCAGCACGCCACTCGGCGCGGCGCTGCGGCCCAAGGCCTCGAACATCAGGGCCTGTTCGATCAGGCCGCCACCTTGTCCACCCGCGTCCTCGGCAACACCGATACCCAGCCAGGCGTTGCGTACCAAGAATGCGTCGAATGGCGACAGGTCCTCGCCATCGACCCAACGTCGGACCTTGTCCAGTCCGACCTCGCGCTGCAAGGCGGCATGGATCATGTCGCGCAGCATTTCCTGTTCTTCACTGAATGCAAATCGCATCGTTCGCCCCACTCAGTCGCGCTTCATTCCAAGAACACGTTCGGCCAGGATGTTGCGCTGGATGAACGTGGTTCCACCGGCAATGCTGGTGCCACGGGCCTGGTAGGCCAGCCGCAGCCATCTGGCCCTGGCCGGATCGGCATCGCCGGGTTCCTCCTGACCCTCGATCCCGATCAACGAAAGCGCGAAATCACAGATCTCCTCGACCAGCGGCGTGATGAACAGCTTGGCGGTGGAAGCCTCCGGGCCAGGCGCCCCACCTTCGGCGAGCGTGCTGAGGATGCGCTTGCCGGTGATACGCTGCAGCGTCATCCGCCCGTAAAGCTCAGCCACCTTTTGCCGTATGAAGGCGTCCTGGCCAAGCGCGCGTCCATCGGTGCCCTTGGTGTTATTCACCAGGGCGATCAACTCGTCGAGCAGACGCAAGGTGTTAACCCGACCGGTGGCGATCGCCGCACGCTCGTAACCCAGCGTCGACATCGCGACCTTCCAGCCTCCACCCAACGGGCCGACCAGGAGCTCGTCCGGCACATAGGCACCGTCGAGGAACACCTCGTTGAACTCGGCTCCGCCGAGCATCTGCCGTAACGGCCGCACCTCTACGCCGGATTGCCGCATGGGCAGGATGAAAAAGCTGATCCCGCGGTGCCGCTCGCCTTCGCCGGTACGCGCCAGCAGGATCGCGTACTCGGCCACCTGGGCGGCGCTGGTCCACACCTTCTGGCCGTGGATGCGCCAGCCATCGCCATCACGCACGGCGCGAGTGGTCAGCGAAGCAAGGTCGGAACCGGCCCCCGGCTCGGAAAAGAGCTGGCACCAGAGATCTTCGCCGGTCAGGATGCGGTCGAGAAAACGGTTCTTCTGGGCATTGCTGCCATGCTCGATCAGGGTCGGCCCGGCGAAGCCGGCACTGATCACATCGAGCCGGTCGGGTGCCCCGGCGCGGTCGCACTCCTCATAGAAGATGGCTTGCTGCAACACGCTCGCACCGCGCCCGCCATACTCGCGCGGCCAGGCCAGGCCCGCATAGCCGGCATCGTGCAGGCGACGCTGCCAGGGCCGCCACCATTCGACGCGCTCCTCCAGTCTGTCCGGTGCCTGCCCGAGGGCAGGCACTTCCCTTTCCAGCCAGGCCCGCACCCTTTCACGAAAGGTGGCGTCCTCCGGCGCATCACGGAAATCCATGATCAGCGCCCCTTCCAGACTGGCTGGCGCTTTTCGGCGAAGGCGCTGGCACCCTCGCGGGCATCCTCGGTGCCGAGGGCAGGCAGACCAAGACGATCCTGTAGCTCCCAGCCGCCCTCTTCATCCAGATCCAGCGCCCCACGCACGATGGCCTTGGACGCCTGGACGGCCAGCGGCGCGTTGTCCGCCACCCGCCGCGCCAGCAGTAGCGCTCGCTCCAGCGCCTGGCCGGGCTCGCACAGCTCGTTCACCAGGCCGATCTCGTAGGCGCGTTCGGCGTCGATGTAGTCGCCGGTAATGGCCAGGTACATCGCCACCTGATAGGGAATGCGCTTGGGCAGACGAATCAGCCCGCCTGCCGCCGCCACCAGCCCGCGCTTGGGTTCCGGCACGCCCAGCTTGGCCCCGCGAGCGGCAACGATCAGGTCACAGGACAGGGCAATCTCCAGACCACCTGCAACCGCGAAACCTTCGATTGCCGCGATCAACGGCTTTTCCGCAGGCTTGCGCGTGATACCGGCGAAACCGCGCTCGGTGGCCGGTACGTCGTTTTGCAGGTAGGCCTTGAGGTCCATTCCGGCGCAGAATGCCTTGTGGCTGCCGGTAATGATGCCGATACGCAGCTCCGGATCGCCATCGAGCTCATCCATGGCGGCGGAAACGGCGCGGGCCAGCGCCCCGTTCACCGCGTTGCTTTCCGCCGGTCGGTTGAGGCGGATGATCAGGATGCCGTTGTCACGCGTCACGCAGACCGGAGCATCATCAAGTACAGGAGCACCCATCTTCAGCATTTCCTCTTGTGTGGTATCCGCAGCGGCCTCTGTAGCCTGGGCCGCCAACTTGCAAATCATTCTGCGTCACGCCCCACGGCCCGCAATCGTCCAAAGCGACACACTTGCCGGTGACATGCCGCACTCATGCGTCGCCAGTGTAAGAATCGGGCCAGTGCACGCGAGCGATGTCGCCATCGCTACGAAAGGCATGACAGCTGTCGATCAGCTTTTCCGGCTTGCGGATACTGATCGGCACCTCGACACCCTTCGTCGCATTGCGGATCTGCGCCGCCCACAGGGTCTGCATCGCCGTGGTCGCCAGGGGACCAAGCAGGTCGCTCAGGTGCGTACAGCCCAGACGTCCGGCGAACAGCCGCTTCACCTCGGCGGTAAAGCCCGTACCTATGCGCAGGCCAAGCAGTTGCCGGTAAGTCCCGGCGATATCCCGGCATTCCGGCGAAGGACCCTGAGCGGTCAGCGCTTCGATCGCGTGGATGACCGCATCCCGGTCCACCGTGATGCGCAGTCCCATCTGGTGCAGGGGCTCACCGGGGGTAAGGGTGGAACCGAAGGGCAGCGGCACGGGTGAGGTGCGGGTATCGAGCAGACTCGCCTCGATATCCCACAGGCCATCTTCGCGCTCGTAGCCTTCGCAACGAATGTCACGGCGGTGCAACAACGTCCTCATCACCGGATGACTGAAGTCCATGCCCCACTCCTCGCCCATGGCCAGTTCAATAGGATTTCGGTAGGCCCAGCGCCCGTTCGGCGATATGGCACAGCACCAACTCGTGGCTGACCGGACCGATCAGCCCCATGATCGCTTCGCGGTAGTAGCGCTCGACATGGAACTCCTTGGCATACCCGAATCCACCGTGAGTACGCACCGCGCGAGCCGCCGACTCGAAGTAGGCGTCGCCGCCCAGGTACTTCGCCATATTGGCCTCGAGGCCGCAGGGCTTGCCCTGGTCGTACAGGCTCGCCGCCTTGAACATCATGGTTTCCGCCGCCTGCAAGCGAATCCAGCAATCCGCCAGCGGATGCTGGATACCCTGGTTCTTGCCGATCGGCCGGCCGAACACGATACGATCCTTGGCGTACTGGGCCGCCTTGTCGATCACCGCCTGGCCGGCGCCGATATTGGTCCCGGCGATCAGTACCCGCTCCGGATTCAAGCCATGCAGCAGGTACTCGAAGCCCTTGCCCTCCTCACCGATGCGATCCTCGACCGGAATCTCCAGGCCATCGATGAACAGCTCGTTGGAGTCGACGGCATTGCGGCCCATCTTGGGAATCTCCCGCACCGTGACCTTGCTGCGGTCCAGATCGGTGTAGAACAGGGTCAGGCCGTCGGTGGGCCGCTTCGCGTCCTCGAACTTGGTGGTGCGGGTGACCAGCAGGATCTTGTTGGCGATCTGCGCGGTGGAGATCCATACCTTGGAACCATGGACCACATAGCGGTCACCCTTGCGCTCGGCGAAGGTCTTGATATGGGTGGTGTCGAGCCCGACGTTGGGTTCGGTGACGCCGAAGCAGGTGCGATCCTTGCCTGCAATCAGCGGCGGCAGGAATCGCGCCTTCTGCTCCGGCGTACCGAACACCACCACCGGATGCGGTCCGAACATGTTGATGTGCACCGCCGAGGAGGCATTGGCGCCGAGCCGGGAAATACGCTTGATGATGATCGCCGCCTCGGTGATGCCCAGGCCGGCACCGCCATACTCCTGGGGCATGGTCACGCCCATCCAGCCGGCTTTCACCAGATCGTCGACGAACTCCTGGGGAAAGCGCTTTTCGTTCTCGGCACGCAACCAGTAGTTGTCGTCATAGGCATCGCAGATAGTGCCGACGGCTTCTTCGATGGCCCGTTGGTCATCGTTCAGCGAAAAATCCATTGTGTGTTCCTCGATAAGTGATTGTTGTTTTCCAGCCACCGTCATTCAGCGGCTGGCGACGGTTCCAGAAGCTTCGCCGGAACCCGAATCGGCATATCCAGCAGCATCTGGGCGAAGGCCTTGCCCAATGGGTCGCTGCGCGGCGAAGCCATGCCGCCACCGGCCAGCGCGCCTTGCAGGAGGAAGTTGAAGGCGCCGATGCCCGGCACGTCGAAGCGACTTACCTGGCCCTCGACGAAGTGGCCGAAATACTCGCGCACCCGCTCCGCCGTCAGCTCGTCGCGCAACACCCCGAGCCACTTCGGCTCGCGGGCGATAATGCCGATGTTCACGCTGTTGCCCTTGTCGCCGCTGCGGCCATGGGCGATACGCAGCAGCGGCACCTCGACCACGGGCTCCACCGTCGTCGGCGACGGGAGCTCGGCATAGTTCGCGGCCGGCCCAACGTCAGCCGCCTGCTGCGGCGCCACAGGAATCGCCACCGGCCAGTGCTCGTCGTTCATCCACACTTGGGCCTGGAATTGCGTTTTTGGCGCCAGGAAGGAAAACAGTTTGACGATCGGCGAAGGCCGTGGCCGGCCACCGCCGATGCTGGTCATGCCCGGTGCCCAGGAAACACCACCGGGCGCAAGTTCGGCGGCGAACAGCTCCAGCGCGTTGCGATCCTTGTGCTCGACCACCAGACGCAGCACCACCTCACGATTGACGGCAACCCGCGAGTGCGGCCCGAAGCTGGCTTCGGTGCCGAGCACCTCGGAATACACCAGGCTGTAGTCGCCCAGCCTGCGCTCGCCGAGCATGCGCCGCGTACGCGCCAGGATCGCCTCGCTGACCCGCTGCGCCTTGCGCTCCGCACGCCCGCCGATCAGGGTGATATTGGCGACGCAGCGCCAGCCGTCGGCATAGGTGGCGGAGACCTTGTAGCTGGGACTGGGTGCCTGCCCCCTGGCCCCTTCGACCAGCACCCGATCGGGGCCGACGGCGGTCATGCGCACGGCAGTGAAGTCACAGCGTACGTCCGGCAGCAGATAGTTCGCCGGGTCGCCAATCTCATAGAGCATCTGCTCGCCGACGGTGGCCGGTGTGACCAGGCCGCCGCTGCCAGCCGGCTTGGTCAGCACGAAACTGCCGTCGGCGCGGCATTCGACGATCGGATAACCTATGTTGTCCCAGCCTTCCACCGTCTCCCAGTCGGTGAACAGCCCGCCGGTGGCCTGGGGGCCGCACTCGATCAGGTGCCCGGCCAGGCTACCGGCGGCGAGCAGGTCATACTCCTGTGCCGACCAGCCGAACTCGTGCATCAATGCCGCCAGCGGCAGGGCGCTGTCCACGCAGCGGCCGGTGATCACCACCTGGGCACCCTGTTGCAGTGCCTCGACGATCGGCAAAGCGCCCAGATAGGCATTGGCGCTCATTACCCTGACCGGCAATGGCTGACCCGAGTGGATGTCGCGGACATCCTCGGCGCGGAACTCGTCGAGCCTGGAGAGGGCATCGTCACCCTCCACCACCGCGATCTTCAACGTCAGCCCCTGCGCTTGCGCCAACCGTTGCAGCGCCTCGGCACAGGCACGCGGATTGACGCCGCCGGCATTGCTCAACACCTTGATGCCCTTGTCGACCACCTCGCGCAGCACGCTGGCCATGGCCACCTCGACGAAATCCCGGGCATAGCCCGCCTCCGGGTCCTGGGCGCGCGCGCGCGACAGGATAGACATGGTCAGTTCAGCCAGGTAATCGAAGGTCAGGTAATCCAGATTGCCACTCTTGACCAGCTGCGGCGCGGCTTCCGCACTATCGCCCCAGAAACCCGAGGCGCCGCCGATTCGCACGATGCGATCGTTCATCAGTCAGTTCTCCATCAATTCAATTGCGCGCCGTTGTCAGCGCAGCAGGGCACAGCCGTTGTCCAGGACCTTCACCCCACGCTCCTTGCTCAAGGCCCGGAAGGACAGCGTCTGCCCATCACGCCAGGTCTCGAAAATCAGCGTCTCCCCCGGGTATACGGGGGCCGAAAAGCGGGAGCGGACGCTGGCGATGCGCGCCGCGTCGTAATCGCACCAGGTCTTGAGCAGCACATTGACTGCCAGGCCGTAGCTGCACAGCCCATGCAGGATTGGCCGCTCGAAACCGGCACGGCGGGCCAGTTCGGGATCGGCATGCAGCGGATTGGTGTCGCCGTTGAGGCGGTAGAGCAACGCCGCCTGGGGCAATGTCGCCATCTCGACTATTCGCTGCGGTTCGCCATCCGGCATGCGATGCAACGGGCTGGCTTCTCCGTGGGATGCACCGTTGCCGCCATCGCCGCGGCACATCAGAGTGGCGTTCAACACCGCCAGCAGTTCGCCACTGGCGTCGTCGAGAATGCGCCGTTCAGTGCGCAGCAGGGTGCCCTTGTCCGCGCCCTTGTCGAGGACCGCGACGACGCGTTCACGTGCCCGTACGGTCGCCGCTGGCGGCAGAGGCCGCAGCAGTTCCATCGACTGCTCGGCATAGACGATCTTGCGAAAGTCGATGCCCGCGGCGGGATCGGTCACATAGGGTCCGGGATGCCCCAGCACCACAGCCATGCTGGGCACCACCCGCTGATCCTTTTCGAACACATAGCGCAATTGCTCCGCGTCGGTCGGGTCGCTGCCGAAACCGACACTGAGGGCGTACAGCAGGCTGTCCCGCACCGTATAGGTCTGCCACACATCCTGGAACGGCCACTCGAGCAGGCGATCGACGTTCATGCCCATCCTCCGCTCATGCGCTCATGAATCCGCCGCCATCGGCGGAGATCACCTGACCGGTGATGTACGAAGAAGCCTGGGACAGGAAGAAACAGATCGGCTGCGCGGCTTCCTCCACCGAGGACCAGCGCGCCATCGGGATACGCGCCAGCAGGCCCTCGCGGAATTTCTCGCCGCGCACCGTCTCGGTCATCGCCGTTTCGACCACGCCGAAGCAGATGGCGTTGGAACGGATGTCATGCTTGGCCCACTCGCGGGCCGCACTCATGGTGATGCCGAACAGACCCGACTTGGCGGCGCTGTAGTTGATCTGGCCGATGGTACCCATGCGCCCGGCGTCGGATGAGATGTTGACGATCGAACGCCGCGCCACTTGCCCGGCCTTGATCCGCTCCAGGGCGGCACGACCGAAGGCCTGCACACAGTAGTAGCTACCGCTGAGATTGACCTCGATGACCTGCCGCCATTGCTCGTCGGTCATCTTCTCGATCATCGCCGGACGGATGATACCGGCGCTGTTGACCAGGCCGTTTAGGGTGCCGAAACGCTCGACGGCACGCTCGAAGGCAGCATTGACGAAGGCAGAATCGCTGACACTGCCGGCGCAGGTCAGCACCCGCTCGGCGGCATAGTCGCCGGCAGCCGCCTGCAGGGCCTCATCCTGCAGATCAATCAGCACCACCGAGGCACCCAGGGTATAGGCCAGGTCCGCGACTGCCTTTCCTATACCCTGGGCGGCACCGGTAATGACGATGGTTTCACCATCCAGACTCATGGGATTGATCATGAAGCCTCCTGTACATATGGGTTAACACTGATCATTGAGCGTCAACCCTCACCAAGGCAGGTGGGACGGACAGATGGAAGCCGTCGTATACGGGCGACTCCGCCTTTCTCTGCGGCAACGTGTAGTTGGGCGTGGCCATGGCGAAGGCACCGTCGATGCAGATGGTCGCGCCTGATATGTAGGCAGCCCCTTCGGAGAGCAGGAAGACGATGGCCGACGAGACCTCCGCCTCGGTACCGGTACGTCCCAGCGGCACGTCGTTCTTGAAGCGCAGCAGTCGCTCCTGAACCTCCGGCGGATAGGTATCCACCCCGGAGGAGAACACCAGCCCAGGTGCCACCGCGTTGACCCGCACGTTGGCGGCCCCCCACTCCAGCGCGGCGGTCATGGTGAAGTTGACCATGCCCGCGCGGGCCGCACCGGAATGGGCCATGTGCGGCATGCCGTTCCACATGTCGGCGGTCATGTTGACGATCGCCCCGCCGTGTTCGCTCATCCATTGCAGGTAGCATTCACGGGCCACCAGGAAGCCGCCGGTCAGGTTGGCGCTGATGACCGCTTCCCAGCCCTTCTTCGAAATGCGCTCCACCGGCGTCGCATACTGCCCACCAGCATTGTTGACCAGATGATCGATACGACCGAAACGTGCGATGACCTCGGCGACCAGACTGCGCACGCCCTCTTCGTCGCGGATGTCACAGACATAGCTTTCCGCCTCCGCACCGCCCTCCAGCAGTTCATTACGAACACTCTGCAACTTCTCCTTGTCACGCCCGACAATGGCGATCTTCGCCCCCAACGACGCCAGCTCATGGGCAGTGCAGCGGCCGATGCCACTACCGCCGCCAGTGACGATGGCCACCTGCCCCGCAAACAGCTCGGGGCGGAAAATCGAACGATACGAACCCTTGCTCATCTAGCCTTCCTCTCACTTGAACCGCATGACGGTGGCATTCAACCTGGCGTCCTTACCGCGCAACAGCGCGACGCCATGATCTGGAACCATATTGCCGACAACCCCTGGGAAGACCGCCGTCGAAAACGACAATCTTCAGCGACTTCTTCAGCGACTTCTTCACGCGCCGCGCCAGACCGGCGGACGCTTCTCCATGAAGGCGGCCACGCCCTCCTTCACATCGTCCGTGCCCTGGGCCAGCGTCAGGTAGTGCTGCAACAGCGCCAGCGCACCGTCCAGGGGCAGATCCTGGGTCTCGAACAAGGCCCGCTTGCCCAACTTGAGCATCAGCGGAGATTTGCTCGCCAGCCGTTGCGACCAGTCCGCCACCGTTTCGGCGAAACGCTCGGTGTCGACCACCCGGTTGACGATGCCAAGCTCCAGCGCCTCTTCGGCGCTCAGTTGCTCGCCGAGGAAAACCAGTTCGCAAACCCGCTTGCGCGGGATATTGCGCAGCATCAGTGTGGAGATCATGAAAGGGAAAACGCCGACATTGATTTCCGGCGTACCGACGCGAATACCTTCCCTGGCCAGCACCAGGTCGCAGGCCAGCACCAGGCCCAGGCCACCGGCCAGGGCATGGCCGTTCAAGGCACAGAGGATCGGCACCTTGAGCCGCATCATGGCGGCAATAACGCCGGGAAGGCGTCCATTGCGGGCATGCTTGTCGATGATGCTCTCCTCGGCGGCGAATCCCTTGAGATTGCCACCGGCGGAGAAGACGGCCTCATGGGTCGAGGTGAGCACCACGCAACGCGCCGCCGGCTCGTTATCGACCCACGCCAGCGCCTCCAGGAGACCATCGATCATCACATCGTCGATGGCATTGCGCGATTCCGGGCGATTGAGGGAAACAGTCACCACCCCATGGCTATCCAGGGCGTACAGAACCGCATCCCCGCCGCAGCGGGAAACCTGTTGTCCAGACATCGATGGCCTCCTTCGGCGATCAGGCCATCGTCAGTCCGCCACTGACGGACAGCGTCTGCCCCGTCACATAGCCCGCCCGCTCCGAAGCCAGGTAGGCTACGGCGGCAGCGATGTCCTCCGGCTCACCCAGGCGCCCCAGGGGAACGGCCTTGAGCATGGCGTCGAGCACCTTGACGTTGGTCGGATCCATCACCGACTCGAAGCCCGGCGTGCGGGTCGGGCCGGGGCATACCGAGTTGGCGGTCACACCCTTGCGCGCCACTTCGCGCGCCAGCGTCTTGGTGAAGGAAATGATTGCGCCTTTGGCACCGGAGTAGACCGCCTCCAGCGAGGAGCCCACACGAGCGGCATCGGAGCTGATACTGATGATCCGCCCCCACTTGCGCTCCAGCATGCCAGGCAGCACCGCATGGATCAGCCGCAGAGTGCCCAGGTAGTTGATGTCCACCACCTTCTGCCAGAAGGCTTCGTCGGTAGCGATAAAGGGCTTCAGCTCATCCCAGCCGGCATTGTTCACCAGCACATCGACAGACCCCAACTCGGCCACGGTACGCGCCACCGCCACATTCACCGACGCCGAGTCGGCCACATCGAGCGACACGAACAGCGCCTTGCCACCGGCATTGCGGATCAGCTCAGCCGTCTCATTGCCCTCCAGCTCGCGCAGATCACCCACCGCGACGGCATAACCGCTTTCCGCCAGGGCAATCGCGATGGCACGACCGATGCCACGCCCGGAACCGCTTACAAAGGCTACTTTCTGAGTCATTTTTCTCTACATCCCCGAATCTGATGGCTAAAAACACTGCAAACTCAGGGTATGTAATCGACTGACACTTGGAATCGTCTGAAACGACAATAAACGGGACTTGAAGACCAGCCTTTCATACGCCCAGCAGATCCGCAGAATGACGGAAGCCGTCTGCCAGCAGCTCCTGCAGCTTTCCGGCATTTCATGGATGGCGTGACAGCAGGGTGACTTTGGGATCCATCCCTTTGCATGAAAGCGATGGAGCCTGAAGCTGACGAGCCCTAAAGCCTGAAACGCTCCACGACTTGATGCAGGGCATCAGTGGCCTGATTGAGGGTGCCGGACAGAGCCGCGACATGACCAGCGGCGGCATTGTTCCGCTCACTGAGCCGAGCCACCTGGTGAACATGGGCGGCGATTGCCTGGGCGGCCTGCTCCTGCTGGCCAAGGGCGGTGGTGACTTCGGTGATGGCTGCCGACACTTCGCTGGCGCTCGAGCGGATCTCGACCATGCGCTGGGCCGCCTCCTCCGAGGTAGCCTTGCTCTGCCCGGTATGGGTCACGACGCCGTCCATGTCGCCGACGGCATTGGCCACCGAACTCTGCATCGCCGCAATCATCGCACCGATCTCCTGCACCGAGCCGGTGGTGCGCTCGGCCAGCCTGCGCACCTCGTCCGCCACCACGGAGAAACCGCGCCCCTGCTCTCCAGCACGGGCCGCCTCGATGGCCGCATTGAGTGCCAGCAGGTTGGTCTGTGCCGCCACCTCGCGGATCACCTCGACAATGCTGGAAATCCGCGCGGACTCCACCCCCAGAGTCGCGATGGTTTGTCCACTCCGCTCCACCTGGGTGCTGATCTTCTCCATGGCCCGGGCCGCTTGCTCGATGGCCGCCGCCCCGGAATTCGCCGAGGCGCTCGCCTCTTGCGCCTGGGCCAGTACATCTCGGGCCTTGCCCGCGATATGGCCAATGCCCGTGATCATCTGCTCAATGGCGTCAGTCATGGACGTCGAGGCTTCGGCCTGGGCACTGGCTCCATCGGTGACCTCAGCACCCACTGCAGAAATCTGCTGCGAGGCGTCCCCAATGCCATGCGCGCCCTCCATCACTTCGAGCAGAGAGGTCTGCATACTCTCCAGCAAGTGATTGAACGAACGAGTGGTCTGCGCCACTTCATCCGCCCCACGCACCTTGGCGCGCAAGGTGAAATCCTTGGACTCGGCCACTCCCAGGATCACCTCTCGCATACCATGCAGGGAGCCGACCACGCTGCGCATCACCGCCCAGGCAAGGCCAAAGGCCAGTACCGCAACCACGACGAAGAGAGCAAGCATACCGCTCCCCAACCGTCCGACCAGTTCATCGCCCGAGGCCTTCGCCGCTCGCGCTGCCTCCTGGTTCAGCGCCACTAACTGATCCAGCGGCGCGTCGACCTTATAGAGGGTGCTGGACCAGCGGCCGGTAGCTACCTGGAAATGATGAACGCCCTGCTTTAATGCATCCCAGTCATCAGCTGCAGCCACCACATCGCCGGCCAGCCTGGTCTGGTACCCGTCGAGTTTCTGGAAACCCTCCCACAGCGTCTTGAACTCGACCCACAACGCCTCCTCCTCGTCCGATCTGGGTAACGCGTCATAGCTGCGAAACGCGGATTGCCCCAGTTGCTGGAACTCCTGCTGACGCGCCAGCAGATCCTCGAAGACCTCGCGCGCCTCGAACAGTGCATCCGTCTTGTCGGCCTCCAACTCGAAGGCCTCGAAACGCCAGCTCGCCGCGCCCTGCATCGCCTCGGCGAGTCGCAAGCGGGCCTGACGCACATCGCCCAGGGCCATCATCGCCGGCAGGTTGCGATCCCCCAGCTCGCGCAGGGCATGACCGACCGTCCAGGTGGCGAACCAGCCAGCCAGGCCGACCAGCGCAATCACCGTGACGAAGAAAAAGACCAAAAGATAGAGCTTGGCCTTGATCGTCAGCCCCCTCATGGCAATGCGTTTGCGCAGGTCCAGCATGACAGCCTCTCGATTCCCGTCCCGATAACGACCTCCGATCATCGGCCAGCTCTCCGCGCACAACATCGTCGGAAAGGACAGTTCCCCCCGCAGCAAGCCACGGATTACCCGGACAGGTCGACAGCCAGGCGCGCAAATCCTGCGCAAGTGTCGGATCGGACGATGCGCAGTCACGAATCGACAGACGAGACTGAAAGACAACCACGGCACGCAACAAGACAAACAGGTACACGATGGCCACATTCCAAGCATTCGGCATCACCGGCTTCGGCGGCTACATTCCGCGCTTGCGCATGCAGCGCGCGGCAATCGCCGCCGCGCACCAATGGATGGCCCCCGGCCTGCGCGCCCAGGCCAAGGGCCGACGGGCCTTCTGCAGCTGGGATGAAGACAGCATCACCCTGGCCGTCGAAGCGGCCCGCGACGCGCTGGCAAACCGCCCACGCGATGGCATCACCTCGCTCACTCTGGCCTCGACCACGCTGCCGTTCGCCGACCTGCAGAACGCCGGGATAGTGGCCGGCGCCCTGGGACTCTCGCCGACGCTGCGCACCCTTGACGTGGGCCATTCGCAACGGGCCGCTACCAGCGCCCTGATCGCCACCCTCCAGCAAGGCGGCTCGCCAGCGCTGCTGATCGCCAGCGACCGCCCGCGCGGCAAGCCGGCCAGCGTCCAGGAAATCGCCTTTGGTGCCGGTGCCGCCGCCTTTACCCTCGGCAGCGACGCGGTGCTCGCCACCCTGCTTGCCGCCAGTAGCCGCACCGCGCCGTTCGTCGACCACTTCCGAGCCGAGGGCGCACGCTACGACTACTGGTGGGAAGAACGCTGGGTCCGTGACGAAGGCTATATGAAGCTGGTCGTCGAGGCGCTCAAGTCCACCCTGCAGAAGGCCGGTGTCGCGCCGAACGAGGTCGACCACTTCATTCTCCCCGCGCCGTTCAAGGGTGTCGCCACGGCGGTGGCCAGGAAGCTCGGTATCGCAACCGAAGCGCAAGCCGATTCCCTGGAAGCCGACTGCGGCTATAGCGGCGCGGCCCACGGCCTGCTCATGCTTGCCCGTGTGCTGGAGCGTGCGACACCCAACCAGACCCTGGTACTGGTCGGCTTCGGCCAGGGCGTCGACGTGCTGGTGCTGCGCACCACCGAAGCCCTCGCCACCTTCTCACCACGCCGCGGGGTCAGCGGTGCGCTGGCCGACGGACAGGACCATGACGCCTATCTGCGCCTGGCCTCCTACGAGAACGCCATTGAGCTGGAATGGGGTATGCGCGCGGAGAAATCGATCAAGACCGCCCTTACCGAGCAGTACCGCTCCAGCGGCCAGCTCGCCAGTTTCGTCGCCGGTCGCTGCCGCTGCTGCAACACCATCCAGTTCCCGCAACTGCCCTACTGCGTGAACCCAGCCTGCAATGCGCCACGGGAAAATTTCGACGCCTACCCGCTGTTCGACGAACCCGCCGAGGTGCTGACCCACACCGGCGACTGGCTCAGTTACCACCCGGCACCGCCGCTATACGTAGGCTTCGTGCAGTTCGAACAGGGCGCGCGCCTGCTGATGGAGATGGTCGATGTCGGCGCCGCCGGCCTGGACGTCGGCACCCCATTGCGGATGGTGCTGCGTATCAAGGACGTGGACAAGGCGCGCGGCTACCCGCGCTATTTCTGGAAGGCCACGCCACTTCAGGCTTGAGGAGATCGTTTCATGGCAACGGGAATCAAGGACAAGGTCGCCATCATTGGCATGGGCTGCTCGAAATTCGGCGAGCGCTGGGACGTCGGTCCCTCCGAACTGCTGGCGGAGGCCTTCGAAGAGGCCCTGCTCGATGCAGGTATTGAACGCAAGCAGATCGAGGCTGCCTGGTACGGCTCCTGCTCCGATCCGATCAGCGTCGGCAACTCGGCTATCCCAGCCTCCATGGCACTACGCCTGGACGGCATTCCGGTGAGCCACATGGAAAACATGTGCGCCACCGGCAGCGAAGTGCTGCGCGCCGCCGCCTATGCGGTGGCCAGCGGTGCGGTGGACTTCGCCCTGGCGATCGGCGCGGAAAAACTCAAGGACACCGGCTACGGCGGCCTGCCCTTCGTCTACAAGGGCACCTTCAACGACCTGTGGCTGCCACTGGGTTCGACACCGGCGGGCTTCGCGCAACTGGCCGCCGGTTACCGGGCCAAGCATGGCACCAGCAAGGAAGACCTGAAGCGGGCGATGGCGCACGTTTCATGGAAAAGCCACCAGAACGGGCTGCTCAGTCCCAAAGCCCACCTGCGCAAGGCCGTGAGCATGGAGCAGATACTCGACGCGCCGATGATCGCCGACCCGCTCGGCCTCTACGATTGCTGCGGGGTCAGCGACGGCGCCGCGGCGGCCATCGTCACCACCCCGGAGATCGCCCGCGCCCTGGGACGCAAGGACATGGTCACCATCAAGTCCATCCAACTGGCTATCGGTTCCGGCGTCGAATCCGGCACCTCGCAGTGGGACGGCAGCTATGTGCGTACCACCCGGGCGGCGGCGCAGCGCGCCTATGCCGAAGCCGGCATCCAGGACCCGCGCGCCGAACTGAGCCTGATGGAAGTGCACGACTGCTTCTCCATCACCGAACTGTCGACCATGGAAGACCTGTTCGTCTCCCCCGACGGTCGTGCGGTGCATGACATCCTCGACGGCTTCTTCGACCGCGACGGTGGACTGCCCTGCCAGGTGGATGGCGGGCTCAAATGCTTCGGCCACCCGATTGCCGCCTCCGGCCTGCGCATGGCCTATGAGGTCTACAACCAGTTGCAGGGGCGGGCCGGAGAGCGGCAACTGGGCGACCCGAGCATTGGCCTGACCCATAACCTGGGCGGCGTACCCTACCTCGGCATCGCGGCGATATCCATCCTCGGTCTGCATACCGGCAAATGAGCCGCCCCGCCCTTTATCGGAAGCCGTCATGAAGCGTCATATCCGCGCCGAGCAGTTGGCCGACATTCTCTCCCCCGGAGAATCCGTCTACGTACCGGGCGGGATCGCGGTTCCCCTCGCCTTCCTCGCCGATCTGCAGGCGCGCCCGGAGCACAGCCGCGACCTGCGCCTGCTGACCAGCATCGCGCCCGGTATCGATACCCCGTTCGACGTCGAACGCCTCGACCCCAGCGCCATCGTCAGCGGGCTGTTCATGCAGCCGTCGCTGCGCAACGCGCAACGCGCAGGACGCTACCGGCTACTGCCCATGAGCTACGGCGGCTTCGTGCGCCACCTGCGGGAATGCGCGGAGTTCGACCTGAGCGTGCTGCAGGTCAGCCCGCCGGACGCGAACGGCCAGTGCTCCCTCGGCCCCTCGGTGGAGTTCCTGCCACTGGCCGTGCGTCGGAGCCGACGCCTGCTGGCTCTGGTCAATCCGTCCCTGCCACACATCCCCGGAGCGGTCAGCCTGCCCTACGAGCGCTTCGACCACGTCTGCGAGATCGACGCGCAACTGCCGGAGTACCGCACCGATAGCGACGAGCCGACCCGTGCCATCGCCGACCATATTGCTGGCCTGATCGCCGACGGCAGCACCCTGCAGATGGGGCTGGGCAAGGTGCCCAGCGCACTGGCCAGGGCCTTGCGCGACCATCGCGGCCTGCGGCTGTTTTCCGGCATGCTCTCCGACGGCCTGCGCGAGCTCGCCGAAGCCGGGGCGCTGGATCTGGATTTTGCCCACACCGGCTGCGTGGTAGCCGGCAGCCGCGAGCTGTACGCCTGGTCCGTCGAATTCACACCGTTGCGAGTACTCGGCTGTGAGGTGACCCACGACGCACGCACCCTGGTCGGCCTGGAGCGCTTCGTTGCCGTCAACTCGGCCCTCGAAGTGGACCTGTTCGGCCAGTGCAACCTGGAACATGCCGAAGGCCGGGCGGTCAGCGGTGCCGGCGGCGCCCCGGATTTCGCGCGCGCGGCCCGCCTGGCCCCTGCCGGCCGTAGCATCATCGCCCTCAACGCCACCTACAAACGCGGCAGCGTCTCACGCATCGTGCCCTGCCTGGACGACCTGTCCATTACCTCCCTGTCGCGCATCGACGTCGACCTGGTGGTCACCGAGTTCGGTGTCGCCGACCTGCGTGGCGCTAGCGTCCAGCAGCGCGCCCAGGCGCTGATCGGAATTGCTGCGCCGGACTTCCGTCCGGTGCTGCAGGAAGCCTGGGAAAAAATCTCCCAGCGCCTGTGAATTGTCGTTTTCGACGGTGCCAGCCCACCCCGGCCGCCCTACATTGCCACCGGGAGCAATGCCGGGGCATCGCCCTTGACGAGGAGAGTTGCAGTGTTTCAGGGCCACAACATTCAGGTGCGGAAAATCGAAGACGGCTTCGCAGAGTTGTGCTTCGACCGACATGAAGACTCCATCAACAAATTCGACGAGCACACCCTGCTGGAGTTGTCGCAAGCGGTCGAAGCGATCGCCCGTGACGGCCACGTCCGGGGAGTGCTGATCAGCAGTGCGAAAAAAGTGTTCGTAGTCGGTGCCGACATCAACGAATTCGCCAGCGCCTTCCGCCTCCCGGAGGCCGACCTCGCCGCGCGCAACCTGAAGCTCAACCGGGGCGTCAGCGGCCTGGAAGACCTGGCGATTCCCAGCGTGGTGGCGATCAATGGCATCGCCTTGGGCGGCGGCATGGAACTGACACTGGCGGCCGCGCTGCGAGTCATGGCGGAGGAAGCCCAGATCGGCCTGCCGGAGGTCAAGCTGGGTCTGATCCCCGGCCTCGGCGGAACCCTGCGCGCACCGCGCATTGCCGGTGCCGAGGTAGCGCTCAGGCTCATCACCGGCGGTACCCCGCTCAACGCCTCCACGGCCCGCTCCCTGGGCCTGGTCGATGCGATCTGTCCTGCGCAAACCCTGCGCGCGACGGCGCTCGACCTGCTGCGCCTGGCCTGCGAAGGCGACATCGACTGGCGGCAGCGCCAGGCGCGCAAACGCCTGTTGCCTGCCGATGAAATCATCCGGCAACAGACCGCCTTCCAAGCCAGCCGGGAAGCCGTGGCCGCGCGCGCAGCGAAACACCAGCCAGCGGCCCTGGCCGCCCTCGACCTGATGGCGCGGGCCACGGCACACCCCCGCGACGTCGCACTGGCCCTGGAGGCCGAATGCTTCGCCCGAGTGGCGCAAACCCAGGCCGCGCATGCGCTGATCCAGACCTTTCACAATGAACAGGCACTGAAGAAGCTGTTTCGCCAGCATGGCCGCGACGGACGCCCGGTCAGACAGATGGCGGTGCTGGGTGCCGGCATCATGGGCGGCGGTATCGCCTTCACCGGCGCCCTGCATGGCGTACCGACCCGCCTCAAAGACCTCGCCCCAGCCCAGCTCGAGCTCGGCATGCACGAGGTGGAGCGGCAGTTGGCACGCCAGGTCAAGAGTGGCCGCCTGGATGCGGAACGAGCACAAGGCGTGCGCGACAGGCTCGTCCCACAACTGGATGACAGCGGCTTCGATACCATGGACCTGGTGGTCGAAGCCATCGTCGAGCGCCTCGATACCAAACGCACGGTGCTGGCTGAACTGGAACGGCACCTGCCCAGCGATGCGCTCATCGCCAGCAACACCTCCAGCCTGCTGATCGACGATATCGCCCAGGCGCTGGCCCGCCCCAAGAATTTCGTCGGCATGCACTTCTTCAACCCGGTACCCGCCATGGCTCTGGTCGAAGTGGTGCAGGGCAGCCGGACCTGCGCCACAACGGTTTCCACCGCTGTCTCCCATGCCCTGGCGATGGGCAAAACCCCCATCGTGGTCAAGGACTGCCCCGGCTTCCTGGTCAACCGGATCCTGACCCCCTATGTCATCGCGTTCCTGCAACTGGTCGCCGAAGGCGCCGATTTCGCCCAGGTAGATCGAGTCATGGAAGCGTTCGGCTGGCCCATGGGACCGGCCTGGCTGCAGGACGTGATCGGTATGGACACCGGTGCCCACGTCTGGCGGATCATCAGCGCCGGCTATCCACAGCGCATGGTCTTGCCGGAACGCAACGCGGTGAGCCTGCTAGTGCAACACAATCGCTACGGACAAAAGAGCAGCGCTGGTTTTTATCGCTACGACACGGCCGCCAGCGGCAAGCCACACAAAACCCCGGCGGATGAGACCTACGCATTGCTCGCGGCACTCCAGCCAGACCGCCCCCGTACGTTCAGCGACAGCGAGATCATCGAACGCATGATGCTGCCCATGATCGTCGAGGCCGCCCACGCCCTCGAGGATGGCGTGGTGGCCAGCGCCGCCGAACTGGATGTGGCCCTGCTGCTCGGCCTGGGCTTCCCCGCCTATCTCGGCGGCCCTCTGAAGTATGCCGACTGGCTCGGCCTCGACCAGGTGGTGAAGCAATGCGAGCGCCATGCGGCCCTCGGCCGGCACTACGCGGCCACCGACGCCATGCGCGCGCTGGCCGCCGCCCGGCAAACATTCCATCCGGCCTGACGCCCGAAGCGCAGCAGGCCCCCACTCAGAAGGACTCCCGCATGAAACTCGACTCCAGCGTATCGGCCATCGTCACCGGCGGCGCCTCCGGTCTCGGCGCCGCCGTGGCCCGGCGGCTCGCCGCCCATGGCGTCAAGGTTGCCCTGTTCGACCTCAACGAAACCCTCGGCGAAACGCTGGCCGGGGAAATCGGCGGCATTTTCTGCAAGGTCAACGTCACCGACGAGGCGCAAGTGGATGCGGCCTTCGCCAGGGCCCGCTCGGCCCATGGCCAGGAGCGCATCCTGGTCAACTGCGCCGGTATCGGCGCCGCGGCGAAAACCGCCAGCCGGGACAAAACCAGCGGCGAGAGCAAGCATTTTCCCCTGGAGCTCTTCGAACGAGTGATCCAGGTCAACCTGATCGGCGCATTCCGCTGCATCGCCAAGGCCTCTGCCGGCATGCTGCAACTGCAGCCTGGTGTAGACGACGAGCGCGGCGTGATCATCAACACTGCCTCGGTAGCGGCCCAGGATGGGCAGGTCGGCCAGGCCGCCTACGCCGCCTCGAAGGCAGCCATCGTCGGCATCACCCTGCCGGTCGCCCGCGACCTGATGGGCGACGGCATTCGCATCAACACCATCATGCCGGGGATTTTCGACACGCCGTTGATGCAGGGCGCCCCGGACAACGTGAAGGCTGCCCTGGCGGCATCGGTGCCGTTCCCCCGGCGCTTCGGCCACCCCGACGAGTTTGCCGCGCTCGCCGAAACCATGATCACCACCGCCTATTTCAATGGCGAATCGGTGCGCCTCGACGGCGCGATTCGCATGCCGCCTCGCTGAGCCGGCCCTCACTCCCCTTCTTTCCACCCACAGGAGAAACACACATGGCTGAAGCATATATCGTCGCCGCAGTGCGCACCGCCGGCGGCCGCCGCGGAGGACGACTGTCCGGATGGCACCCGGTCGAACTGGCGGCACAGGTTCTCGATGCCCTGCTCGAGCGCAGCGGCATCGACCCGGCCGTCGTCGAAGACGTCATCATGGGTTGCGTGCAGCAGGCCGGCGAGCAGTCCAACAACATCGGCCGCAACGCGGTGCTCGCTTCGCGCCTGCCGGAGTCGGTGCCCGGCACGACCCTGGACCGGCAGTGCGGATCGTCGCAGCAGGCCCTGCATTTCGCTGCCCAGGCGGTGATGTCCGGCAGCATGGACGTGGTGATCGCGGCGGGCGTGGAAGCCATGAGCCGCGTACCGATGTTCGTGCCGCAGAAGCTCGCCCAGGAGAATGGGCTTGGCGAGTACATGAGCCCGGAAATCCGTCGTCGCTATCCTGCCGGTGACTTCAGCCAGTTCGTCGGAGCGGAACTCATCGCCCAGCGCTTCGGTTTCTCCCGCGCGGACCTGGAACGCTTTGCCCTCGCCAGCACCCAGCGGGCAATCGAAGCCACCCATGCGGGGCGCTTCAGCAAAGAAATCCTCCCCGTCGAAGTGCGCCTCGCCGATGGCACGCGCCCCGGCGAGATGCATACCGTGGACGAAGGCATCCGTTTCGACGCGACGCTGGAAAGCATCCAGGCGGTCAAGCTGCTGAACGAAGGCGGCAGCATTTCCGCCGCCACCGCCAGCCAGATTTGCGATGGCGCCAGCGGCGTCATGGTGGTCAGCGAACGAGCCCTCAAGACCCTGGGCCTGACGCCCCTGGCGCGGGTGCACCACATGAGCGTGCTGGGTGGCGATCCCTGGGTGATGCTCGATGTGCCGCTGGCAGCCACCGAGGCGGCGTTGCGCAAAGCCGGTATGAAGATCGACGACATCGACCTGTACGAAGTCAACGAAGCCTTCGCACCTGTCCCCCTGGCCTGGCTGAAGGAGACCGGAGCCGACCCCGAGCGGCTGAACGTGAACGGCGGCGCCATCGCCCTGGGCCATCCCCTCGGCGCCTCCGGCACCAAGCTGATGACAACGCTGATCAACGCCCTCGAGCAGCGTGGCAAACGTTATGGCCTGCAGACGATGTGCGAAGGCGGCGGCATGGCCAACGTCACCATCATCGAACGCTGCTGATTGCCATCAGGGAGCACGGCCACAATGGATCTCGAATATGTCTTCGGCTACAGCGCCCCGATAATCGACGTTTATGCTGTGGGCGGCCCCTTCGGCAAGCGCAGGATTGCCCGCTGCGGAGCCGGCACGATCAGCGGCCCCAAGCTCAACGGCGAGGTGCTCGACGGCGCGCACGACTGGATACTCGACGGCCCCGACGGCTGGGGCCGGATCGACGTGCGCGCACAGTTCCGCACCCACGACGGCTGCGTGATTTACGCGCAGTATCTGGGGGTTCTCGAATACAACGAGAAGTACCGGGTGGCGGTTCGCAATGGCGGCGAGACCACCTTCGAGGACCACTACTTCCGTAGCACTCCCCGCTTTGAAACGGACGCCCCCCAATATGCCTGGCTGACCCAATCGGTCTTCGTCGGACGGGGTCGCCTCCTGCCCGGATTTTCCATCTGCTGGGAGATCTACCGGGTCACCTGAACCACTGGGAGCGCGGATTGGTGGAATGGCCGAGGATGCT
This sequence comes from Pseudomonas capeferrum, assembly GCF_013523055.1. GTDB lineage: Bacteria > Pseudomonadota > Gammaproteobacteria > Pseudomonadales > Pseudomonadaceae > Aquipseudomonas > Aquipseudomonas capeferrum_A. Next base: position 309,778 of record NZ_JAAMQM010000003.1, read on the forward strand.
TCCACCGCTTACCACGAAACGACTAACCCATCACCAGCAAACACCCGGCCTTGTGCCGGGTGTTGTTTTTGTTCGGTGGGATGACGGATTACGCCACTGCGCGACTAATCCATTCTACGACTGAACCAGGGAGCGCCCCTGAGCGGCTCCCGCGTCGTCCTTACAGCGTAAACTCCTCGACCAGTTGCACCAGATTGCCGTCATGATCATGGAACAGGAACGACTTCAGCCGCCCACCACCCACAGCCCATACGTACTCGGTCTGGGTCTGGTAACCCGCCGTGCGGATGGTCTGGAACCATTGGTCGATATCGCTCACACGCAAGGCCAGTTCGGTAATGCCGGTATGGCCGTAGCCGAGATACTCCCTTGGCGTCCGCTGCACCTGCGGATTTTCCGGCTGCTGCAGCTCGAGCTTGGCCCCCGTGGCGGAGGCCAGCATGACCATGCGCGATCTCGCGCCGCGCACGTGGAAAATGTCATCCAGGGTGCCCGGGGCGAAGAACGCTCCCTCCTCGTCAGGGATCCGCGTATCGATATAGACCGAAAACCCCAAGGTATCCCGGTAAAGCCTGAGCGCCAGTTCCATATCGCTGACCACCAAACACATGTGATGGAAGTCCATTGCAGTAATCCTCGTTCTTGTTGGATTTTCTCGTCAGAGTTTGGCGTAGCGGACGCCGGGTATCGCCCCCCGGCGCCACGCTTTCAGGTCTCAGCCATGCGCACGCAGCTTGGGTGGCAGCAGGCTCAGCACGGCCGGGATGATCAAAATCGCCCCCACCATGTTCCACAGGAACATGATCGCCAGCAGCAAGCCCATGTCGGCCTGAAACTTGATGTCGGAGAGCAGCCAGGTCGCCACGCCCAAGGCCAGCGTAACGGCGGTCACCGCAATGGCTGCCCCCGTGGTCTTGAGCGTTTCGCCATAGGCCTCCTTCAGGCTCATGCCCATCCGCAGGTAGTTTTCGAGGCGATTGTAGAGATAGATGCCGTAATCGACGCCTATTCCCACCCCCAGCACTATCACCGGCAAGGTCGCCACTTTGACGCCGAGTCCGAGCCTGGCCATGATCGCCTCGCACAGTATCGAAGTGATGAGCAGCGGCAGGATCAGAGCGACGGTGACCCGCCATGACTTGAATTCCCAGAACACCAGCAGGGCGACCACGGCGTAGACCAGAAGTAGCATCAGGCGCTCAGCCTGCTTGACCACGATATTGGTCACTGCCTCGATACCCGCATTACCCGCGGCGAGGAGAAATTCGGCATGCTCGTTGTTGTTCTCGGCAGCGAAGCCCTCCACCGAGGCAACCACCCGCGCCAGGGTGTCTGCCTTGTGGTCTTCGAGAAACAGCAGGATCGACAGCATCGAGCAGTCGTATTTGTAGAAATCCTGCCGTGTCATACGCATGATATTGCTGGAGACGTACTCGTCCCTGGACAGTCCGTACCATTTCAGATTGCCGCCCTGGGTAGCGGCGATCAGGGCCTTCATGTCCATGGCCAGCGACTGGATACCGACCACACCATCGACATCGCTCATTACCGCCTGGAAGCGATCCACCGCCGAGATCACCGGATAGGTACCGCAACTGCCCGGCTGGGTTTTGACCATGACCACGAACAGATCGGCGCTGTTGGCGTAGTTGGCGCTCAGGAAAGCGACGTCCCTGTTGTAGCGCGAATCCGCCCGCAATTCCGGCGCCCCCGGATCGAGATCGCCGATGCGCAGGTCCCGCGCCATGTACAGCGATACGCCGAGCACCGCCAGGCCGACCAGCACGACCCCGACCGCCCAGCGTCGCTCGGTCAGCCGCGACAGGAACGCGCCGGTCACCCGCCGCACCAGAGATTTGTCCTGCTCGCTCACCTTGAGCGCACGGTGGCGCAATCCTCTCTGCGAAATGTCGGTGTAGGACATGATCACCGGCAGTAGGAAGATCTTGGTGAAGATGATCACCAGCACACCGACGCAAGCGCTGATCGCCAGTTCCCGGATAACGCCGATATCTATCACCAGCAGGGTGGAAAAACCGACCACGTTGCACAGCAGGGCGATGGAACCGGGCACGAACAGCAGGCGGAAGGTCGCCTTCGCCGCCTCCATGCTGGAAAGCCCCTGGAGACGCTCCGCCACCATGGTATTGATATTCTGGATCGCATGGCTGACGCCGATGGCGAAGGTCAGGAACGGCACCAGGGTCGAATAAGGATCGAGCGCGTAGCCCATCAGGCGCACGACACCCAATTGCCACAACACCGCCAGGCTGCAACAGAAGATCACCGACAGGGTGCTGCGCCAACAGCGCGAGTAAAAGTACAGCAAGCCGATCGTCAACACGAAAGTGATGGCGAAGAACAGCGCCATATTGCGCACACCCTCGATCAGATCACCCATGATCTTGGCGAAGCCGGTGATGTGGATGCGTACCCCTTCGCTGGCATACTTGTCGCGCACCAGATGCTCCAGGCGCTCGGACAGTAGGCCATAGTCGAGTTGGTCGCCGGTCTGCGGGTCTATTTCGAGCAGTGGCACCAGGATCACGGTGGAGCGGTAGTCGTTGGCTACCAGACTGCCAACGGTGCCAGAACGTGCCACATTGTGTCTCACCCGCGCGACGCTCTCGGAAGCTCCGTCGAAGTCATCGGGAATCACCAGGCCGCCAACGATCCCGTCCTCGGTCACCTCACGCCAGAATACGTTGGGTGTCCACAGGGACTTCATATTGCCGCGGTCCACGCCGGGGATGTAGAACACCTCGTCGTTGATCTTCTTCAGCGTGAACAGGAAGTCCTTATCGTAGATGTCGCCTCCGGTGTGCTCGACGACGATCCGCAACACGTTGCCCATCTTGCGCAGATCGTCCTCGTAGGCCAGGTAGTTTTCGATATACGGATGGCTGGCCGGGATCATCTTCTGGAAGCTCGCCTCCATATCGATCTTCGATGCGTGCCAACCGAGGAATATCGACAGGAGGCAGAAAACCGCCAACACCCAGCCGCGGTGATGGAACAACACGCCCTCGGCGAAATCCGCGAGGGCGCGCACGCCCTTGTGCGTCTCGATATCGACGTCGGATAGCGGCAATACTTCCTTGCCTTTTTGAGTCATCAGGTCTGTCATTTCACTTCCCGTTCCCGGTAACGAGCTGGACGCCCCCGCTGCCTGTCAGCACCAGCGAGCCGTCGGTAAGGGGGATGGCCGCGGCGATGCGCCCCGGCGTGGCGGCAATCACGGATACGAAACGCACGCCCTCGTCATCGCTACGCAGGAGCTGGCCACCAGCATCGATCAGGCGCAACGAACCATCAGCGGCCACGAAACCGGCCACGATATTCGTCTTCACCCCACTGTTGCCCTCGGCCCAACTAGCGCCGCCATCCCGCGACACGAAGACGCGACCGCCGAAACCGTAGACGAGCAGAATCTCATCGCCCCTCGCGTCGTGAAAAGCCAGCAGCCCGTACAACTGGCCGTTGTAGCCAGTCTCCCGGCGCTGCCAGCTATCCCCGCCATCGGCCGAGATATGCACCGCGCCCCCCTCGCCAACCACCGCCAGTTTGCCCGAGGGCGTATGGGCGATGGCGTTGTAATGGAAGCCTTCCGGGTTATCCAGGCGGTCGCCGATATAGCGCCAGGTGGTGCCGCCATCGTCAGTACGGAACAATTGGCCGAAGGAGCCGACGGCAAAGCCCTGCCGGACATCCTTGAACCAGAGGCCGAACAAGGGCCGGGATGGCCCAAATCGGGAACCAGCCTCGGCATCCGCCAATGCCTCCTCGGCCTGCTCCAGTTCGTCCTGCAGCGAATCCGCTGCCTCATCCATGCCTTGAGCGCGATCCTGTACTTTCTTGAGTCGACGCTGGGCAGCCGCCAGAATCTGCGCGTTGGCCGCATTGCCGTCGAACAGCCTGGTCCAGGTCTGCCCACCGTCCCGCGTGCCGAGAATCACCCCGCCGTGGCCTGCTACCCAACCGATCCTGGTATCGAAAAAAAACACAGCGGTCAGATTGACCGAAACGGGCACTTCGGCCTGCCGCCAGCCATGGCCTTTGTCATCGGACAGGATGATGGTGCCCTGCTCGCCAACCGCCACCAGGCGCCCATCGCCTAAGGCTGCGATATCCACCAGCAACTTCTCTGTCGGCCTGTCCGACAACCGGGCTGGCAAAAACAGCGGATCAACGAAAGTCTGATCCTGCGCCGAGGCAAAAGTCGCCGCCAGCAACACGGCCAACATCCAGGTGCGTTTGAAATACGACGAAAAAAAGATCACTGGTATCCCTCTAGTATGAGCGTTGAGGGGAACCGGCCAGCATTGCTTTCCAGTTCCCCCAACGATCTGCCGCCACGCCGATCAGCACGTGTACCAGGTGTCATCGATGCGCTGGCGTTGCTGAATCGGCATAGGGAATTTCTGGAACTAGCGCGCCAATCGCTTCATGTTGGAGGGATCGAAATATCCAGGTCTGTAAGTTTGGTTGAATACCACTGGCTGCTCCTGATTGGCCAGGCCTGCAACGAAGTAACGCCCGGACTGAAGGTCGTACGACACCTCAGCAGCGGTCCAGGTGCAGGGGCAATCGTAGTAATAGGTGGGGAAAATTTCCTGGACACGCCAGAGCTCACCACGCCCATCATAGTTATCCACATGTACAGGCTGGAAACTGTCCTCATCCACCAACAGTCTACGTTTGCTATAGATATGCCGCGCACCAGACTTCAGCGTACCCTCAAGTACATAGACGCGATGCAATTCATAGCGCAGCAAATCCGGGTTGAGGTTTTTCTTACCGACGATATCGGCATATTTCAAACTCTTGTCCGTCAGTTTGAAGTTGTTGTACGGAACAATCATCTCTTCCTTGCCAACCAGCTTCCACTCGAAGCGCTCCGGCGAGCCGTTGATGCCATCGAAGCTGTCTTGGGTGAGCAGTCCATCAGTACCCGTGGCCGGGCTGTCATATCCAACCTCCGGAGCACGCAGCACACGTCGGGTACCCGGATTGTATGCCCAGGCCTTGCGCGACTCGGCGCTCTTATCGATCGGCTCACGCACCAATGTCACGCCTCCCGCAATACTGGAAGGCGACAGGTAGTTGTAGGTAGCCACATACAGCAAGTTTGCCGGTGGATTGTCCATATTCCAGTAGAACTGCAAGTCTTCCTGCCAGACGGAAGGGGTAAAATTACCATCGGCCTGTACCGGAAAGCTCGCCAGGCGCCGCTTGTAGCTTCCACCTCGGGAACGCACCAGGACATTATGGTAGATTTCCAGACCAACCTTGGGCAGCGGGAAAGGCACAACAGACTTCGTCGTACCGCTATAGCCGTTTCCATCCTGAGTTAATTTTACTCCAGGCGCTTCCTTTGTAATTGCATCGTACTGAGCCTGGGGCAATGCATGGGTACGATGACTGGGATATACATTGATCTTGTAATCCGCATTTCGCTTCAACAGCTCGATATTGCCCTCAGGCAGGCGCGACGCATATTGGCTATAATTGCTCGCCGTGATGGTATACAGCGGTTTTTCATCGGGGAACGGCGATATATAACCGCTCTTCGGATCAAAGCCTGCGGGCGGGGACGTGATACCGCCATCCCAGGTAGGAATGCTGCCATCGGCATTTCCAGCCTTGGGAGCGCCCCAAGGGGTGAGCTCCTTGCCAAGTTGCGAGAAGTCATCGGCAACGGCCACCGCTCCGGCCAGCCCAAAGACAACGAACAACTCACACATCATTATGGATTTGGTAAGTCTCATGAACGCCTCTCGAATTCTTATTCAAAAAATGCATCTAGCTTTGAACCTACTTGCACTACAGGGTCATACCAATAACCAAGGAGATGAAATCACGATCCCGGAAAGAGTCATACTTGGTATCGTGATCGTAAGTCGTGTAGCTGAGATCCGCGTAATAGCGCTGCCGATAGTCGGCACGCGCGCCCAAGCCCAGACTCTTGCGCCCTTCGAGAAAAATGTTATCGGCGGAGTAGCCTTTTACATCATGAGAGAAGAACGCCCGCGGAGTCAGATTGACGCCCAGGACATTGTTGTATTGCAGAGTTGCCTGTGCCCGATAGCCCCAGGCATTGCTAGTCGCGAAACCATCGGTATCACAGCCGGCGTTTTGCGAGGAAGAACCATTCGAGACACAGTTGCCTGCCAGTCCATTGGCCGCCCAGCGTGCCGAGCCATACTCGAAGCCACGACCGTAACGGGTCGATGACAAGGGGTCACCAATGCCGCTCCAATGCTGATAGGCCACTTCACCCATCAGCGAGAAAGTGTCCGCACCGACCATCCGCCCGAGGTAGGCAAACGACTGGATCGTTGAAACCTGGACCTGAGTCTTGTCCTTGACATCGTAGCCGCGGACTATCCCGCCAACTGGGATATTGGCGAACGGCCCCTTGGTCTGGCCAAGAATGCCCCCCTTCTGGATGCCGTAGCCGCCGACTAGGTCAGCCCCGTTGATCTGTACCGGGAAATCCTTGGTATGACTGATTTCGCCAAACACCGACCAGCCGCCCAGCTCAGTGGCGGCACTGAGTCCGTAGACCTTGATGTTGTTGGCGCTCCAGTCCCAGAAGCCCTGTATGGCAGTGGCACCGCCGGACAGCGGGCCTCCTGCCGTGGATGGGGTGTTGCGCAGGCTGATGCGTGGCGAAGTCGTCGTGTAGTTAACGAAATAGGCACCCACATCGACGTCCCCGATCATTCTCTTGACCGAGAATCCATAGGAACCGGAATCCCTTGGGTACTGGTTGACCCCCGTGATTCTCCCCAGGTTGGCGGCCAGGGCATCGCCATCAGGCATGCCGGTCAGATTCACCAGTGCATAGGTCGAGTCCTGGCAGTTCATGCTGTCGCTGACGCTCCAGTAAGTACCGCAGCCCTCCAGCACCGTGCGCTGAACCTTCAATTTATAGAAGGTTTCGAAACTCCACTCCCCCACCCCCAGGTTGAGTGAGATCTGTTGCGTCGGCAGAATGATTTCCTTCACTTGCGCCCCAGCGCGACGCGCCGCTGAAACATCGATCGGGTTGTACTGGTTGATGCCGCCACTAATGAACAGGCTCTCGCCCCAGTTCACCGCATGGCTGCCGAGCTTGAAGCTCAAATAGGAATTGTCCGTTGGCGCAAAACCGCCAAAGCCGTACCAATCCAGCAGTTCGATACCACTGAACTTGGACAGGCGGTCATTGTACTCGCTGTCTTCAAGACGGCTGTCGGCAGCGTAACCATTGGCAGTGCTTCCATGGGAAACCTTGCGATCCTTCTGGGTATAGTCGTACCAGCCCTTCCCGCGCAGGAATACACCGAAACCATCCTTTTCGACCTGGAGCTCACCGATGACCTTGGCAATAGTCGAGAAGTTGTCGCCCTTGTTCTTGTAGTTCAGATTACCGTCATCGGTGGAGGAGGACGGCATCGACCCACCATTCTGCCTGCCGATTAGTGCCGTATCTGCATCCCGGGTGCGCCAGGATGAACCAAGCGACATATCGAGCCCCCAGCGCCCGGTAACACCATTGTCAAACTCGAATGGACCTGCCTGCACTCCCTCCGATGCGCATGCAATAGCCACTATGGCGACACACAATTTGAGTTGTCGATATGGCGCAACCCACCTCAGCTCGGATTTCACTGACATCACATACCACCTCTTTTATTGTTGTTCTGTTCAAGCCGGCTCGCTCTTGAGTGCAACCTGCGAATCGCCCACTTCACAATCCACTGGCTCACTTCATACCTGACGAGCTTGAAGGCAGACGCTGCCGTTTCGGCAGAAGCCGATTACATGAAACGCCAGGCCATCCACTGGGTCATCGTCCGAAACGACAGTTCCGGGACAGGCACCACGTCGCAAGGCAGGCCCTCAGTCAGCCCCACGCACTCCAGGTCGACTCGGCGCTTACCCTGCATCCGAAAGCAGCACCTGCCGCAACTGCCGTCTACGCCTCTCGTCCAGCCCCGCAACCGCGACCAGATAGGCATCGAGAGAACCGTGATCACGCATGATCTGATCGAAAGAGGCATCCAGAAACTCTGCACGGACATCCCCCAGGACAGCGGCGGCATCCGCCACCCGGGCAGGTATGTCGTCATGAAAAGCCTGCCGCAGCATGGCTGCCATGTACCCCGTGCGGGCGAACTCCCCCGAGCTCCGCAAGTAGTCCCGGCGAATTTCTGCCATTGGCACACCCAGCGCCCACAGCAAGATTGCACAGACGAATCCGGTGCGATCCTTGCCTGCCTGGCAATGAATGAGCAATCGCCCCGCGCTCGCTGAAAGGCAGTGCTCGAACAGGGCCGGGAATACCCCAGCCAGGGTGCGAGGCATTTGCCTGTAGACGCCATGCATCATCCGCCGAGCACGCTCATCATCGAAGTCCGGCGCCTGCAGGCGCTGCACCCAGTCGATGGGCTTGGCATCCTGTAATCGCACCTGGCTTTCGGGTGTCACCTTACGTATACGGCCCAACGCGGAAAATATGCCCGCATCCCCCGCGCGCTCCGAAGCGCTGCGCAAGTCGAACACCACCTCCAGTTTCTCCACCCAATTACCAACGCTCGGCGTCGTCCGCGAAATAAGGCCCGAGCGAAACAACCGCCCCCACTCGACGACACGCCCATCGACGCTGGCAATGCCGCCCAGATCACGAAAATTGGGCAGCTCCTCGCAAGTACTCATAAGACCTACTCCGACGCACTCTGGCATCTTGACTGAAATTGATCCGCAGGCAGCAAAACCACGTTATGCCCCAACACCATGAGCACAGCCTAATAGGAACGAGCCATATCCTCCGACGTCGTAAACGACATCAGCCCCTATGTTTGAACGCCTTCCCACACAAAGCCCATACCTCCTCAAAATTGTCTTTTCCGCTGATGCCGAGCGAAGAAAACAGCCACAGAATTCCAGACGGGAATCAGTCGATGCATCGAAGCGCCTGGAGGCCCATCTCATTACCGCTGCAAACACCTGCAAGCGAACTGCTACCTGATGCACCTCTCAGGCCTCAAGTCCTGGGAAGGTTGCTCTGCTACCAAAAAAGGAGGGGAAATGGAGCGAGAATTCATGGTGTTTGACGTGCTGATCGTGGGCGGTGGACCGGCCGGATTGGCAGCGGCGATACGCGTGAAGCAACTCGCTGCCAAAAACAACCACGACGTTTCGGTGTGCCTGATCGAAAAAGGTGGAGAAATTGGTGCCCATATCCTGTCCGGCGCGGTGATGGACCCACGGGCGTTGACCGAACTCTTTCCCGATTGGAAGGAGCGCGGCGCACCACTCGATACCGCCGTCACCGCAGACCGTGTTGTCTTTCTTAGCGAGAGCGGAGGTACCACCATCCCGAACAACCTGCTGCCGGAGTGTTTCATCAACCACGGCAACTACATCGTCCGCCTGGGCAACGTCGCCAGGTGGCTGGGCGAGCAGGCCGAAGCACTGGGTGTGGAAATCTATCCCGGCTTCGCCGCCAACGAGATCCTGTACGACGAATCGGGGGCGGTGAAGGGCGTAGTCACTGGCGACATGGGACTTACCCGAGCAGGCAAGCCAGGTCCCAACCACCAGCTAGGCATGGAGTTGCACGCCAAATACACGCTGTTCGCCGAAGGCTGCCGAGGCCATCTCGGCAAGCGACTCGAGGCCAGATACAACCTGCGCGACGGGGTCGATCCACAGACCTACGGCATCGGTATCAAGGAACTGTGGGAAGTACCGGTCGAGAACCACCACCCCGGCCTGGTGGTACACACCGCCGGCTGGCCGATGGACAGCAGCACTTACGGGGGAGGCTTCGTCTATCACCTGGAAGACAATCTGGTCTCGGTCGGCTACGTGGTCGGCCTCAACTACACCAACCCTCACCTGTCGCCGTTCGAAGAGTTTCAACGCTACAAGACGCACCCGGAGATACGGACGTACCTGGAAGGCGGCAAACGCCTCGCCTACGGTGCCCGCGCTATCACCGCTGGCGGCTTGCAGAGCCAGCCTCGTCTGGTCTTCCCCGGCGGCGCGCTGATCGGCGACGACGCTGGCTTCCTCAACGCCGCGCGAATCAAGGGCAGCCATGCCGCGATCAAATCCGGCATGCTCGCCGCCGAGGCCACCTTCGACGCCCTGGTCGCCGGGCGTCAACATGACACGCTCACGTCCTTTCCAGTGGCCTTTCGAGAGTCCTGGCTGTACGCGGAGTTGCACAAGACACGCAACTTCAAACCCTATATGAAACGCGGCCTATGGTTGGGCTCGCTGCTTTTCGGTATCGACCAGAAGCTCTTCGGCGGTAAAGCACCGTGGACACTGCACAACAGCGCCGATCACGACAAACTCAAACCTGCCGCTGACTGTCCGAAAATCGACTACCCGAAGCCGGATGGCAAGATCACCTTCGACCGTCTCTCATCGGTGTTCCTGTCGAACACCAACCACGAAGAAGAGCAGCCTTGTCATCTGACGCTGAAGGATGAGGCAGCACCGATTACGGTGAACCTGGCTATCTACGACGCCCCCGAGCAGCGCTACTGCCCGGCCGGAGTGTACGAGATCGTCCGGGATGGGGAAGCCAATGCCCCTCGGCTGCAGATCAACGCGCAGAACTGCGTGCACTGTAAGACCTGCGATATCAAAGATCCGACCCAGAACATCGACTGGGTGACTCCCCAGGGTGGCGAAGGTCCGATCTATCAAGGCCTGTGACAGCCTGGTCTGTGATTAAACATGCGACTCGATGCCCGGGCGTCGAGAGCGTTCCTCTCATTAGTACTTAAAGTCTGGTGTCCACAATGACCGAGCAAGCCAATACCCAGAACGCCATCCCCACCGTCAAGCTGCTGATCGGTGGTGAATTCGTCGATTCGAAAACAACGCAATGGCGCGAGGTGGTCAACCCCGCCACCCAGCAAGTGCTGGCCCGCGTGCCCTTCGCCACGGACAAGGAAATGAACGCCGCCGTCGCCAGCGCCAAGCAGGCCTTCAAGACCTGGCGCAAGACCCCGATCGGCACCCGCGCGCGGATCTTCCTCAAGTACCAGCAACTGATCCGCGAGAACATCAAGGAGCTGGCCGCCATCCTTACCGCCGAGCAGGGCAAGACCCTGCCGGACGCCGAGGGCGACGTGTTCCGTGGCCTGGAAGTGGTCGAGCATGCGGCGGGCATCGGCAACCTGCAACTGGGCGAACTGGCCAATAACGTGGCCAACGGCGTCGACACCTACACCCTGCTGCAACCGCTGGGCGTGTGCGCCGGCATCACTCCTTTCAACTTCCCGGCGATGATCCCGCTGTGGATGTTCCCGATGGCCATCGCCACCGGCAACACCTTCGTTCTCAAGCCCTCCGAGCAGGACCCGCTGGTGACCATGCGCCTGGTCGAGCTGGCCCTGGAAGCCGGCGTGCCGCCGGGCGTGCTCAACGTCATCCACGGCGGGGTCGATGCGGTCAACCTGATCTGCGATCACCCGGATATCAAGGCCGTGTCCTTCGTCGGCTCGACCAAGGTCGGCACTCACGTCTACAACCGCGCCACGCAGAACGGCAAGCGCGCGCAGTGCATGATGGGCGCGAAGAACCACGCCATCGTCCTGCCCGACGCCAACAAGCAGCAGACCCTGAACAACCTGCTCGGCGCATCGTTCGGCGCCGCCGGCCAGCGTTGCATGGCGCTACCGGTGGTGATCCTGGTCGGCGAAGCCCAACAGTGGCTGTCGGAACTGATCGAAAAGGCCAAGACCCTGAAAATCAGCGGCGGCACCGAAGCCGGTGCGGACATCGGCCCGGTGGTGTCCTGCGCCGCGCTGGACCGCATCAGTGGCCTGATCGCCAAGGGCGAATCGGAAGGCGCACGCCTGGTGCTCGACGGTCGCAACCCGCAGGTCGCCGGCTACGAGAAAGGTAACTTCGTCGGCCCGACCATCTTCACCGACGTCACCACCGAGATGACCATCTACCGCGAAGAAATCTTTGGCCCGGTGCTGTGCATCCTCAATGCGGCGACCCTGGACGACGCCATCGAGCTGATCAACGGCAACCCCAACGGCAACGGTACCGCCATTTTCACCCGTTCCGGTGCCGCCGCCCGCCACTTCCAGGAAGAAATCGACGTCGGCCAGGTGGGCATCAACGTGCCGATCCCGGTGCCGGTGCCGCTGTTCTCCTTCTCCGGCTCGCGCGCCTCCAAGCTCGGCGACCTCGGCCCCTACGGCAAGCAGGTGATCCTGTTCTACACCCAGACCAAGACCGTCACCCAGCGCTGGCTCGATGAAGACGAAGTCGGCGGCCCGGTGAACACCACCATCACCCTGAAATGACCCACTCGGGCCGGCGCCATTGCGCCGGTCCTTGCGCAGGAGGTATTGCCATGGAACATGAAACTCTGTTGCTCGACACTCAAGGACGTGTGGGGGTGATCACGCTCAATCGTCCCAAGGCGCTCAATGCGCTGAACGAACAACTGATCAGCAAACTGAACAAAGCGCTGGATCATTTTGAACAAGATCCGGCCATCGGCTGCATCGTCATCACAGGTTCGGCCAAAGCGTTCGCCGCCGGCGCGGACATCAAGGAAATGGCCGATCTGACCTTTCCGCAGATCTACCTCGACGACTTCTTCGCCAGCGCTGACCGCATCGGCAACCGGCGCAAGCCGATCATCGCCGCGGTGGCCGGCTATGCCCTGGGCGGTGGTTGCGAACTGGCGCTGATGTGCGACTTCATCTACGCCGCCGACAATGCCCGTTTTGGCCTACCGGAACTCGGTCTCGGCGTGCTACCGGCTCTTGGCGGCACCCAACGTCTGACCCGGGCCCTGGGCAAAGCCAAGGCTATGGAACTGTGTCTGACCGGACGCCAGATGGACGCTCAGGAAGCCGAGCGTGCCGGCTTGGTGGCGCGCGTCCTGCCGCTGGACAGCCTGCTGGAGGAAACACTCAAGGTCGCCCAGGGTATCGCCGCAAAATCTCTACCGGCCACCATGCTGGTCAAGGAGTGCGTCAACCGCGCCTTCGAGGGCAGCCTAAGCGAAGGTTTACGCTTCGAACGCCGTGCGTTCCATGCATTGTTCGCCACGACCGACCAGAAGGAAGGCATGGCCGCCTTCGTCGAGAAACGCCCGGCGCAGTTCCAGAACCACTGAACCCCCACATGAGCAAGAGGTCTCCACCATGCATATCGGTTTTCTCGGTCTCGGCAACATGGGTGCGCCCATGGCCTGCAACCTGCTCAAGGCCGGCCATAGGTTAAGCGTGTTCGACCTATCCGCCGCTGCCGTCGCCGCTCTGGTCGAGGCTGGTGCCACAGCCGTCGCCTCTCCCGCCGCGCTGGCGCAAACCGATGTCGAGGTGATCATCACTATGCTGCCAGCAGCCCCTCATGTGAAGGGCGTCTACCTCGGAGCCGACGGCCTGCTGGCCAACGTTCGGCCCGGCGTACTGCTGATCGACTCCTCGACCATCGATCCACTCAGTGCCCGCGAAGTAGCCAAGGCCGCCCTCGCCCAAGGCAACCCGATGCTCGATGCACCAGTGTCCGGTGGTACCGGCGGCGCCTTGGCCGGCACCCTGACCTTCATGGCCGGCGGCGCTCCAAGCGCCTTCGAGCGTGCGCAACCGATCCTCGCCGCCATGGGCAAGAACATCGTCCACTGCGGCGGCACCGGTAATGGCCAGGTGGCCAAGGTCGCCAACAACATGCTGCTCGGCATCTCGATGATCGGCGTCGCCGAAGCCATGGCCCTCGGTGTTGCGCTGGGTATGGATGCCAGCGTGCTGGCCGGAGTGATCAACACGTCCAGCGGCCGCTGCTGGAGCTCGGATACCTACAATCCCTTTCCCGGGGTGATGGACAATGTGCCATCTGCGCGCGGCTACAGCGGCGGTTTCGGTACCGATCTGATGCTCAAGGATCTGGGTCTCGCCACCGAGGCGGCCAAGCAGGCTCGCCAGCCGGTGCTGCTCGGTGCGGTGGCTCAGCAGCTTTACCAGAGCCTCAGCCAGCAAGGGAACGGTGCCTTGGACTTCTCCGCCATCATCAACCTGTATCGCAAGCAGGAGGCCTGAGAATGAACGAAGCCGATGCGCCTGTATTGGCCGAAGTACACAACCGAGTCGGCCACCTGACGCTGAACCGCCCGGCCGGGCTGAATGCGTTGACTCTGCAGATGATCCGCATTCTGTGGCAACAGTTGCAGGCCTGGGAAGACGACCCCACGATCATCGCCGTGGTACTGCGCGCCAACGGTGAAAAGGCTTTCTGCGCCGGCGGCGACATACGCGCGCTGTACGACAGCTACCGGGCTGGCGACGACCTGTACCGCATTTTCTTCGAGGAAGAATACGCCCTCGACCAGTACATCCACGGCTACCCCAAACCCATCGTCGCGCTTATGGACGGCTTCGTCCTCGGCGGCGGCATGGGCCTGGTCCAGGGTGCGGCACTACGGGTGGTCACCGAGCGGGTGAAGATGGGCATGCCGGAAACTGGCATCGGCTATTTCCCGGACGTCGGCGGTAGCTATTTCCTTCCGCGTCTGCCAGGTGAGCTGGGCATCTACCTTGGTATTACCGGCAGTCAGGTTCGTGCTGCTGACGCACTTTACGCTCGCCTCGCCGACTGGTGCCTGCCCAGCGAACGGATCGCCGAGTTTGATCGAGGCCTGGAGCGGATAGACTGGACCAGTCATCCACATGAAGACCTGCGTAATCTCCTCTCCACCCTGGCCAGCAACAGGCTTCCGGGAGCCGAACTCAAGGCGCTGCGTCCAGCCATCGACGAGTACTTCGCCCTGCCCGACCTGCCGGCGATCCGCGCCTCGCTTCTGGCGGAAAACCGCCCGGAATATCAGGACTGGGCCGAAGAAACCGTCAAATTGATCGACAGTCGTTCTCCGCTGGCCATGGGGGTCACCCTGGAATTGCTACGTCGAGGCCGCGCTATGGCGCTGGGCGAATGCTTCGAGCTGGAACTGCATCTGGACCGCCAATGGTTTGCCAAGGGCGACATCATGGAAGGCGTGCGCGCAATGATCGTCGACAAGGACAAGACGCCGCACTGGAACCCGTCCACTCTGGCAGAACTTGTCCCCGAGCGGGTGCAGGCGTTCTTCGCCGGATTCCGACTTGTCAGGGGCCAGCCCCGCGACAGCAGCGTTTCCGCATGAACGGATGCCACAGGTACAAGAGAGCCCCCAATGCATGACCTCGAATTGAGCGAAGAACAACGCATGATCCGCGACATGGCCCGCGATTTCGCCCGTCGCGAGATCGCGCCCAAGGCCCAGTCCTGGGAAAAAGCCGGCTGGATCGATGACACCCTGGTTACACAGATGGGCGAGCTGGGCCTGCTCGGCATGGTGGTGCCCGAGGAGTGGGGTGGCTCCTACATCGACTACGTGGCCTACGCCCTGGCGGTGGAGGAAATCTCCGCCGGCGACGGCGCCACAGGCGCGCTGATGAGCATCCACAACTCGGTGGGCTGCGGACCGATCCTGCGCTACGGCAGCCAGAAGCAGAAGGAACGGTGGCTGCCCAGCCTGGCCAGCGGTCAGGCCATTGGCTGCTTCTGCCTGACCGAGCCGCACGCGGGTTCAGAAGCCCATAACCTGCGTACTCGAGCCGAGTTGAAAGATGGCCACTGGGTGCTCAACGGCGCCAAACAGTTCGTCAGCAACGGCAGGCGCGCGCAACTGTCCATCGTCTTCGCCGTCACCGACCCGGAACTGGGCAAGAAGGGCCTGTCGGCCTTCCTGGTACCCACCGACAACCCCGGTTTCGTGGTCGACCGCAGCGAACACAAGATGGGAATCAAGGCTTCCGACACCTGCGCGGTGACCCTGAACGACTGCGTGATTCCAGAGGCCAACCTGCTCGGCGAGCGTGGCAAGGGCCTGGCCATCGCCCTGTCCAATCTCGAAGGCGGCCGTATCGGCATCGCCGCTCAGGCCTTGGGCATCGCCCGTGCTGCGTTCGAAGCAGCCCTCGGCTATGCCCGCGAACGCATCCAGTTCGGCAAGCCGATCATCGAGCACCAAAGCGTGGCCAACATGCTCGCCGACATGCACACCCAGCTCAATGCCACGCGCCTGCTGGTCCTCCACGCGGCTCGACTGAAGAGTGCCGGCCTGCCCTGCTTGTCGGAAGCCTCGCAAGCCAAACTGTTCGCCTCGGAAATGGCCGAGCGCGTCTGCTCCCATGCCGTGCAGATCCACGGCGGCTACGGCTATCTAGAGGACTACCCGGTGGAAAAATACTACCGCGACGCCCGCATCACCCAGATCTACGAAGGCTCCAGCGAGATCCAGCGCCTGCTGATCGCCCGCGAACTGGCCCACTACGACCTCTAACCTTGTTATTGCCTGAAGAGAGATCCCCATGAAAGTACTGGTTCCGATCAAACGAGTGGTCGACTACAACGTCAAAGTTCGCGTCAAAGCGGACAACTCCGGCGTCGACCTCGCCAACGTCAAGATGTCGATGAACCCCTTCTGCGAAATCGCCGTGGAAGAAGCCGTACGCCTGAAGGAAAAGGGCGTCGCCACCGAGATCGTCGCCGTTACCGTCGGCCCGGCCGCTGCCCAGGAACAACTGCGTACCGCCCTGGCCCTGGGTGCCGACCGTGCCATCCTGGTCGAAGCCAATGAAGAGCTGAATTCCCTGGCGGTTGCCAAGCTGCTCAAGGCCGTTGTCTACAAGGAACAGCCTCAGCTGGTGATTCTTGGCAAGCAGGCCATCGACAGCGACAACAACCAGACCGGCCAGATGCTGGCGGCGCTTTGCGGCTACGCCCAGGGAACCTTCGCCTCCAAGGTCGAAGTATCCGGTGACAAGGTTCGGGTTGCCCGTGAGATCGATGGTGGTTCGCAAACCGTCGAACTCAGCCTACCGGCCATCGTGACCACCGACCTGCGTCTGAACGAGCCGCGTTACGCGTCGCTGCCGAACATCATGAAGGCCAAGAAGAAGCCGCTGGAGACCGTCACTCCGGACGCGCTGGGCGTTTCCACCGCCTCCACCGTCAAGACCCTGAAAGTCGAGGCGCCGGCTGCACGCAGCGCCGGCATCAAGGTCAAGTCGGTTGCTGAACTGGTCGAGAAATTGAAGAACGAGGCGAAAGTAATCTAAATGACTATCCTGGTTATCGCTGAACACACCAATGCCGCTCTGGTGCCTGCCACCCTGAACACCGTTGCCGCTGCCGCGAAGATCGGTGGCGACATTCACGTCCTGGTCGCTGGCCAGAACGCGGGCGATGTTGCTGAAGCTGCCGCCAAGATCGCCGGTGTCAGCAAGGTGCTGGTAGCCGACAACGCGGCCTATGCCCACCAACTGCCGGAAAACGTCGCACCGCTGGTTGCCACTCTTGCTCAAGAAGCGGGGGGCAAGGGTTACAGCCACATCCTGGCCGCCGCCACCAGCAACGGCAAGAACATCCTGCCGCGTATTGCCGCCCAACTGGACGTTGATCAGATCTCCGAGATCATCGCCGTTGAAAGCGCCGACACCTTCAAGCGCCCGATCTACGCCGGTAACGCCATCGCTACCGTGCAGTCCAGTGCTGCCGTGAAGGTGATCACCGTGCGTTCCACCGGTTTCGATCCGGTTGCTGCCGAAGGCGGCTCCGCTGCCGTTGAAGCAGTCGGCGGCGCAGTTGACGCGGGCAAATCGGCTTTCGTTGGCGAAGAGCTGGCCAAGTCCGATCGTCCCGAGCTGACCGCAGCCAAGATCGTCGTTTCCGGCGGCCGTGGCATGCAGAACGGTGACAACTTCAAGCACCTGTACGCCCTGGCCGACAAGCTGGGCGCAGCTGTCGGTGCCTCGCGCGCCGCGGTCGATGCCGGTTTCGTGCCGAACGACATGCAGGTCGGCCAGACCGGCAAGATCGTCGCCCCGCAGCTGTACATCGCCGTGGGCATCTCCGGTGCGATCCAGCACCTGGCGGGCATGAAGGACTCCAAGGTGATCGTGGCGATCAACAAGGACGAGGAGGCACCGATCTTCCAGGTGGCCGACTACGGCCTGGTTGCCGACCTGTTCGAAGCTGTGCCGGAGCTGACAAGCACACTCTAAGACCTCGCTGGGCAGACCTGCCCCTCAAACAACAAATAAATCAGTCCGTACTACTCCGCCTCTGCAGGGAGGCGGACCTTACCCTGCCCGTTCGGAACTGACCTGGCCCCAAAAGAGGTAATACATGCACATTGGTGTCCCTCTCGAGACCCATGCTAGTGAGACGCGCGTTGCCGCAACTCCCGAAACCATCAAGAAACTGATCGGCCAGGGCCATCAGGTGACTGTGCAGACCGGTGCCGGTGTTAGCGCAAGCATTCCGGACAGCGCCTATGAAGCTGTTGGTGCCGCTATTGGCAACGACGCTGCTGCCTTTGGTGCTGATCTGGTGCTGAAAGTAGTCGCGCCGACCGATGCCGAGCTGGCTCACATGAAAGCCGGTGCCGTGCTGGTTGGCATGCTCAACCCGTTCAGCAACGAGACCATTGCGCGCATCAACGCCCGTGGCGTCACGGCCTTTGCCCTGGAGGCCGCCCCGCGTACTTCCCGCGCGCAGAGCCTGGACGTGCTCTCGTCGCAAGCCAACATCGCCGGCTACAAGGCGGTGATGCTGGCGGCCAACCACTATCCGCGCTTTATGCCGATGCTGATGACCGCTGCCGGTACCGTGAAGGCCGCCCGCGTGCTGATCCTCGGCGCCGGCGTCGCCGGCCTGCAGGCCATCGCCACGGCCAAGCGCCTGGGTGCGGTGATCGAGGCTTCGGACGTGCGTCCGGCGGTTAAAGAGCAGATCGAGTCGCTCGGCGCCAAGTTCGTCGACGTGCCGTTCGAGACCGACGAGGAACGCGAATGCGCCCAGGGTGTCGGCGGTTACGCCCGCCCGATGCCAGCCTCGTGGATGGAGCGTCAGGCCAAGGCGGTGCACGAGAAGGCCAAGCAGGCCGATATCGTCATCACCACCGCGCTGATCCCGGGCCGCAAGGCCCCGACCCTGCTGCATGAGGCGACTGTCGCCGAGATGAAGCCAGGCTCCGTGGTCATCGACCTGGCCGCGGCGCAAGGCGGCAACTGCCCGCTGACCGTCGCCGAACAGGTGGTGGTGGTGCATCACGGCGTGACCATCGTCGGCCACAGCAACCTGGCGGCGCTGGTGCCGGCGGATGCTTCGGCGCTGTACGCACGCAACCTGCTGGACTTCCTCAAGCTGGTCATCGACGGCGAAGGCAAGTTCCACCTCAACCTTGAAGACGACATCGTCGCCGCGTGCCTGATGTGCCGTGACGGCAACGTCGTGCGCACTAACGGCTAAGGAGTAGAGACATGGATCTGATTTCCGACGGCATCTACAACCTGATCATCTTCGTGCTGGCCATCTACGTGGGCTACCACGTGGTGTGGAACGTGACTCCGGCCCTGCACACCCCGCTGATGGCGGTGACCAACGCGATTTCCGCGATCGTTATCGTCGGCGCCATGCTGGCCGCGGCACTGACCGTGACCCCGCTGGGCAAGACCATGGGCACCCTGGCCGTGGCCCTGGCCGCGGTGAACGTGTTCGGTGGTTTCCTGGTAACCCGGCGCATGCTGGAAATGTTTAAGAAGAAAGCGCCGAAAGCGCCTGTGGAGAAGCACTGACCATGAGCATGAATCTGATCACTGTTCTCTACCTCGTTGCCTCGATCTGCTTTATCCAGGCACTCAAAGGCCTGTCGCACCCGACTACCTCGCGGCGCGGCAACCTGTTCGGCATGATCGGTATGGGCATTGCCGTGCTCACCACCGTTGGCCTGATCTACAAGCTCGGCGCTGAAATCGCTACTCAGGGCATTGGCTACGTGCTGGTCGGCCTGCTGGTTGGCGGTACTGCCGGCTCGGTGATGGCCAAGCGTGTAGAAATGACCAAGATGCCGGAACTGGTCGCCTTCATGCACAGCATGATCGGCCTGGCGGCGGTGTTTATCGCCATCGCCGCGGTGGTCGAGCCGCAGTCCCTGGGTATCGTCGCGGCGCTGGGCGATGCGATTCCGGCGGGTAACCGTCTGGAGCTGTTCCTCGGCGCGGCCATCGGTGCCATCACCTTCTCCGGTTCGGTGATCGCCTTCGGCAAGCTCTCGGGCAAGTACAAGTTCCGTCTGTTCCAGGGCGCGCCGGTGCAGTTCAAGGGCCAACACTGGGTCAACCTGGCCATCGGCCTGGCGATTCTCGGCCTGGGCCTGGTGTACACCTTCACCGGCGACATCACCGCCTTCGCCATCCTGCTGGCCCTGGCCTTCGTCATCGGCGTGCTGATCATCATCCCGATTGGTGGCGCGGACATGCCGGTCGTCGTGTCGATGCTCAACAGCTACTCGGGCTGGGCGGCGGCCGGTATCGGCTTCTCGCTGAACAACTCGATGCTGATCATTGCCGGTTCGCTGGTAGGTTCGAGCGGCGCGATCCTCTCGTACATCATGTGCAAGGCGATGAACCGTTCGTTCTTCAACGTGATCCTCGGTGGTTTCGGTGGCGCGACTGAAGCCGCTGGCCCTGCCGGTGCCCAGGAAGCTCGCCCGGTTAAGTCCGGCTCGAGCGACGACGCGGCCTTCCTGCTGACCAACGCCGACACCGTGATCATCGTTCCGGGCTACGGCCTGGCGGTGGCCCGTGCTCAGCACGCGCTGATGGAACTGGCCGAGAAGCTGACCCACCGTGGCGTCACCGTGAAGTATGCGATCCACCCGGTTGCCGGTCGTATGCCTGGCCACATGAACGTGTTGCTGGCCGAGGCCGAAGTGCCTTACGAGCAGGTGTTCGAGATGGACGACATCAACTCCGAGTTCGGCCAGGCCGACGTGGTGCTGGTGCTGGGTGCCAACGACGTGGTCAACCCGGCCGCGAAGAACGATCCGAAGTCGCCGATCGCCGGCATGCCGATCCTCGAGGCCTACAAGGCCAAGACCGTGATCGTCAACAAGCGCTCGATGGCCAGCGGTTACGCCGGCCTGGACAACGAACTGTTCTACTTGGACAAGACCATGATGGTCTTCGGCGACGCCAAGAAAGTCATCGAGGACATGGTCAAGGCCGTCGACTGACCCCTGATTATGAGCTCTCGGTAGATTGCTCATCCGGGGGCCTAGGTTCTGGAAGCGAAAAGTACGGCGTTCAAGGGAGCCAGCCGGGCGCTATCCTATCGACGATGCCCCCAAGTCCTGTAAACGCCGCGACTACACCGCACAGACCAACGGTTTGAACATCTGGAGCTACGAAGTCGGCCGCCAGCGCCCACAGACCGCCAGTGGGGTGATTTTCGTCACACTCGAAGACGAATTCGGTCTGGTCAACGTGGTGGTCTGGCACGATCTGGCCGAACGTCAGCGGCGGGTGCTGGGTGCAATCGCAGATGCTGCGCATCGATGGCCATCTGGAAGCGGCCGATTGCGTGCGCCATGTAATCGCCGGTCGGCTGACCGACCTCACTCCGCTACTGACCGGCCTGGATATACGCAGCCGCGATTTTCGCTGAGACCGATGTCAGATATATACATGCCTCACAACAACCCGTACTTACAGATCCTCGTTGATGGGTAACTGCACCGATTTGGCCAAGAGTTGAATACGCCCTCTAACGTTGAACCAACAATCCGTGCTGCTCTCCAATATATCGCGCTAGAGTTATTGTGGCATCAGCAAATTTTCTATGTGCACTTTTTTGGCATCTGCTATACGGAGAAACTCAGTCCGAGGAAGCCCATTTGAGTCATCGCCCAACCATCGCATGTGAAAGCTCCTCGTCTGATTGAAATACTCATAACGTGGGGAGTCCACTATCTCCTCTTCCAAACGAGCCAGAGCTTTTTCCCATCCAAAATAAAGCCCTCTCAACTCCGGCGACAACAAGGAGGACTGGGCGGTCTGTCTAAAATTTTCAAAATCATCAAAAATCCTAAAAAATAACCCGAAAATGTATTAGGAGGAATACTCTCGCTTATTGCCTTAATCAAACTCTCAAAGTTAACTCTACTGAAAAGATTTCTTGAAAACACCTCATCAGGCGACGTCTGCGCTCTCTCTACAAAACCCAGCTCTGCTCTCAACGCGCTGTTTTCAACCCGACAAACATGAGCAGCTATTTCATCACCACTAATTATTCCAACCTCAATATCCCCACTAAATTTCTTCAAATTTTCTTTCTGGTGATTTTGAATAATTTGACCAGTGAAAAAAGTAAACCCAGAAGCTCTATTTCTTTTTGCCTTCTCAAGGTCGGATTTAAATTTATCCTTAATCGACTCAAAATTCATTTGTTCTTGCATCGGAAAATAGCAGGCAACGTAATGCTCTCCATCAAGGCTTTCCAGATCCCTTCCGCCATCACGACCACCTAGATGTGATATATTTCTAAGCTTTGGATATCCAATAGACGCTAAATACATTCCTGTAAGTATCTCAGACTTTGTCTGACCATTCGGCCACATTCTTAGCACTGAAAGAATGGAAGATTGCATACTCATAAAACTTCCCTTCTATGAGAGGGCCGCCGAAACGACCCTGAATTTTCGTCAATTAACTACGCAGCCTCTCCGCCGGACACTCAGCCCTAGCATGATCGCGACTAACCATCTGGATGATCTCATGAAAATTGGAGGACGAAACAGCCTCAATGGCCGAGCGCCCTGCCAGCGTCTCACGGGGCTGCAACAGCACCCGATAAAGCTGCCACGAATCAACATCCTTCACCTGCTGCTGCACCGTATGCACCAACTCCTGTTTGAGTGGATCGAGCTGCCACTCGGGAATACGCTGGCCACGGTTGCCCACGTTCAAGGTCAGCAACTTGCCGGCCTTGATCTCGCGGTTGATCTGATCGCGGGATTTACCCGCCAGCCTGGCGAACTGGATCACCGGCATGTTGTGGGGGGACTCATAGATTTCCAGCATCTCCATCCGTCCGCGCTGGAAGTCCGAAACCACCAGCTCCACTGGAGCCACTGGCTCGGGACTCACCGGTACTGCCGACAGTCGCGTGGTGGGTGGCGTATTCACCACCGAAGACACCAGGATAGGAGACGTAACAGGCTCCATCAGGTATCCAGGTCCTTCTGTACCCTCGCCCAGCAACGGCACGCCATCAATACGAATGGTCAGGTGCGTGCTGGCCGCCGCTACCTTGCCCTGCTCCAGCAAGTCGAGCCGATCAGCCCAGTCCTGCACCATTTTCCGTCGCGGCTCGACATACAGAGCGTGGTTGTAGGCAGCGCTGACTTTGTTAGGGTCCGCGTGAGACAGCTGGGCGTCTACCCAAGTCTTGGGATAGCCGATCTCGTTGAGCGCCGTGGAAATCGTGGCACGAAGACCATGGCCAGTAAGCAAGTCTTGATATCCCATGCGCTTGAGGGCGGCATTCAGCGTGTTCTCGCTGATGCGTTTCTTCAGCTCACTGCGGTGTGCAAATAGATACCGCTGCGCCGGCTTGACCTGCTCCAGCATGTAGCGAACGATCTCGATCGCCTGGATGGATAACGGCACAACATAGGAAGGAATGTCCTGCAGCCGCTTTCCGCGCTTGCGCACGCTGTCCTGCAGTTGCTTGACCACCTCGGGCGGAATTATCCACAGACCACGCTCAAGATCGAATTGATCAGGGGTCGCCAAGCGCAGTTCGCCGGTGCGCACGCCGGTCAGCAACAGCAACCGGATACCCAGCTGCGTGGTGGCCTTGCCTCTATAACAGCGCAGCTTGCGCAGCAGGTCGGGTAATTCCTCCAACCGCAGGAACGGGTTGTTTACGACGGGAGGCTTGGGCACTGCAACCACGTCCAGGTCGGATGCGGGATTCCCCTCCAGCCCCTCGACTTTCACCATGGCGTAGCGGAACAGTTGCCGGAACCAAGTGCGCACCTTTTCGGCAGTGGTGAACGCCTTACGCCGCTCGATCCGGGCAATTACGTCTAGCAGGTCAGGACGGCGGACGTTATAGACGGACATGGTGCCCAAGGCGGGCAGTACGTCTTTATCGAAAATGCGCTGGATCTGCGACAGCGTGCTCTGCCGTCCCTCTTTGAGCTCCAGCCTGCGGTGCGCGAGCCACTGCAGGTACACCGCCTTGAAGCTGTTCTCGCTCGCCAAACGGACAGCGCGGAGCTTGTGCTTGCGGTCTACCTTGGGGTTGACGCCTTTGGCAGCCAAGGCACGGGCCTCATCGCGCAAGGCGCGGGCCTCTCGCAGGCCAACCGCCGGATAGGTACCCAGGGACATTCGCTTTTGCTTGGCAGCCCAGTAGTACCTGAAGTGCCACGATTTGCCACCCTTGGCGGACACCGCCAAAGATAAACCATCAAAGTCAGGGAGGGTGTAGTCCTTGCCGGTGGGGCGGGCCTGCCGGACAGCGACGTTTGTGAGTGCCATGGTATAGCTCCTGAACATGGGTCAGGGCTAGATGCTTGTCTCGCAGGCCACGCTCCTCCAGCAACAATCCGGAAACCACGCCCCCCTATAGATGGACTTAAAAATGGACTTAAAAGCCCTGGCTGGGGGTGGTTTCCAGTGGATTCCACTGGAACGAAAAAAGGACCTTTCGGTCCTTTTTCAATGACTTACAGACTTCGGTGGACGTCTGTAGATCATAATTTGGAGCGGGAAACGAGACTCGAACTCGCGACCCCGACCTTGGCAAGGTCGTGCTCTACCAACTGAGCTATTCCCGCGTCTTGGTGATGGCCATTCTATAGATCTCAAAAATGGCGTCAACCCCTTGATTCAAAAAAGTTTATTTTTGCTCGGAACCTTCCCGCAGATGCGGCCAGGCGGCGTGCAGGTAATTGACCATGGACCACAGGGTCAGACCCGCGGCGACCAGCAACAGGCCGTAACCGAGCCCTACCCAGAACGTGATCAGGGGCGGATTGCCAAGGAGAATGATCAACGCCACCATCTGGGCCGCCGTCTTCCACTTGCCGAGGTTGGAGACTGCCACATGGGCACGGGCACCGATCTCGGCCATCCATTCACGCAGCGCCGATACCACGATCTCGCGGCCGATGATGACCGCCGCCGGGAGCGTCAGCCAGAAGTTTGCATGCACCTGGACTAACAGGACCAGCGCGACCGCGACCATCAGCTTGTCGGCCACCGGATCGAGAAAGGCACCGAAAGGCGTACTCTGCTGCAGACGACGCGCGAGATACCCATCGAGCCAGTCGGTGGCGGCCGCCACGGCAAACACACTGCTGGCGGCCAGGTAGCTCCAATGGTAGGGCATGTAGAACAGCAGGATGAAAATCGGAATGAGCAGAACGCGTAGAACGGTGAGCAGGTTTGGAATATTCATCGGCACGACTGGCTGCAAGTTGAACCCGGCATTCTACTCGCTATGCAGGTTGGCATAAATCGACTCCGCAAGCTTTTTGCTGATCCCGGGCGCCTTGGCGATTTCCTCGACACTCGCGCGGCTGAGCTCTTGCAGGCCGCCGAAATGCTTGAGCAACTCGCGGCGACGCTTGGGCCCGACCCCGGCGACATCTTCCAGGGTCGAGGTGCGTCGCGTCTTGCCACGGCGCGCGCGGTGCCCTGTGATCGCGAAACGGTGGGCTTCGTCGCGGATCTGCTGGATCAGGTGCAAGGCCGGGGAGTCGCCCTTGAGCGTGAACTCGTGGGCGACGTCATTGAGGTAAAGCGTCTCGAAACCGGCCTTGCGGGTCACGCCCTTGGCCACGCCGAGCAGGGTGAGATCGGTCAGTGCCAGCTCCTGCATGACATCGCGCGCCATGTTCAGCTGGCCTTTGCCACCGTCGACCAACAGGACATCGGGCAACTTGCCCTCCCCCGCCTTGATGCGACCGAAGCGGCGGGTCAGGGCCTGGTGCATGGCGGCATAGTCATCGCCTGCGGTGACGCCCTCGATATTGAAGCGGCGGTAATCGGACTTGAGCGGGCCTTCAGGACCGAACACCACACAAGAGGCGACGGTAGCTTCGCCACTGGAGTGGCTGATGTCGTAGCATTCCAGGCGCTGCGGTACTTCGTCGAGACCCAGCACCTGGGCGAGGGCTTCGAAGCGGTTGGCCATGTGTTGCCGGTTGGCAAGCCGGGCACCGAGCGCCTGTTCGGCGTTGGTCACCGCGAGCTGCTGCCAACGCGCGCGCGTACCGCGAACCCGATGACTGATGAGCACTTCTCGTCCGCGCAAGGTTTCCAGCGCCTCGCTGATAGCAGCGAAGTCCTCATGGACGACGTTGACGATCAGCTCGCCCGGCAGCTCGCGCTCGGCGTTGCCCAGGTAGTACTGGGACAGGAACGCGGCCATGACTTCTGAGACTTCTTCCTCGATACCCACCTGGGGAAAGAAATTCTTGCTGCCCAGCACTCGGCCGCTGCGCACACTGATCAAGTGCACGCAGGCGCCGCCCGGGTTGACGAATGCCGCGACAACATCGACATCTCCGGAGCCGCCTTCCATGTACTGCTGGTCCTGGACCCGGCGCAGCAGCCCGATCTGGTCGCGCAGCGCGGCGGCCTTCTCGAAGTCCAGGGACATGGCGGCCTGTTCCATCTCGCTGTTGAGTTCGTTGCCCAGTTGCTGGCTACGCCCTTCGAGGAACATGACCGAGTGACGTACGTCCTCGGCGTATTCCTCGGGGCTTACCAGATCCACGCACGGCGCCTTGCAGCGCTTGATCTGGTACTGCAGGCAGGGACGGGTGCGGTTGCTGTAGTAGCTGTCCTCGCACTGACGCACGAAGAAGGTCTTCTGCAGCAACCCCAGGCTTTCACGGATCGCGCCGGCACTGGGATACGGACCGAAGTAACGCCCCTTGGCTTTCTTGGGGCCACGATGAATGCCCAGCCGAGGGAAGGCACCGTCCGAGAGGAATACGTACGGGTAGGACTTGTCGTCGCGCAACAGGATGTTGTACGGCGGACGCCACTCCTTGATCAAGGTCTGCTCGAGCAGTAGCGCCTCGGTCTCATTGCCGGTGATCGTGGTCTCGACCTGGGCGATCCGGCCTACCAGAGCGGCGGTCTTGGGCGCCAGGCCGGTCTTGCGGAAATAGCTGGCCAGGCGCTTCTTCAGGTTCTTGGCCTTGCCCACATAGAGCAGCCGCGCTTGGGCATCGAACATTCGGTAGACCCCTGGACGACCACTGCAGGTCGCCAGGAAGGCACTGGCATCAAAGACTTCGGACATGTTGACTCGAAAAGTTCGTCTTAAAGACTGGCGTCGATCATACCGTGACGGACCGCCAGCAATGTCAGTTCGACATCGCTGGTGACCGAGAGTTTTTCGAAGATCCGATAACGGTAGGTATTGACGGTCTTCGGTGACAGGCACAGCTTGTCGGAGATGATCTGCACCTTCTGGCAACCGACGATCATCAGGGCGATCTGGATCTCTCGCTCGGACAACGCATCGAAAGGCGAACCCTGCGGCTGGAACGGCTTGAGCGCCAGCTGCTGGGCGATCTGCGGACTGATATAGCGCTGCCCGGCAAAGGCCAGCCGAATGGCCTGGACCATCTCGTCGAGGCCCGCCCCCTTGGTCAGGTAGCCCGCCGCCCCCGCTTGCAGCAAGCGAGTGGGAAAGGGATCTTCCTCGCATACGGTCACGGCCACCACTTTGGTGTCCGGATGACTGCGCAACAATTTGCGAGTGGCTTCGAGCCCGCCGATCCCTGGCATCTTCACATCCATCAGGACAACGTCCGGCTTCAATTCGCGGGCAACCTTCAAGGCCGACTCCCCGGAGTCCGCCTCGCCCACCACCTGCAGGCCATCGATATCGGCCAACATGCGTGTAATACCGGTACGCACCAGATCGTGATCATCGACCACAAGGACCCTAATCAAGCAGACACCTCGTCATGGGGCGATTGGATCCCGCCACCTTAACAAAATTTTACCAGGCAAACCTAGCGTAAACCGTCATTCATGCGACGCCGTCGAGGGTACGTTGCATGCGGATGAAACAGTCGTCCGCGCCCATTTCCACGAAACCATGGCGCAGGTACAGGCGCCGTGCCGGGTTGTTCTTGAAAACCATCAGGCGCAACAGCGGCAAGCGCCTTTGCGCGGCCCAGGATGCGAGCTCTTCCAGTACCCACCGGCCTACACCGCGCCCTCGCTGCTCGGGTAACAAATGCAGCTCGCGGATGAACAGGGCGTGAGCGTCCTGGCTCAGGCTGCAGAAGCCCAGCACGTCGCCCTCCTCTACCACCAGCCATTGCTCGCGCCAGCTCCAGGACTGGTCGAAAGCGTCTTCGACCCACAACAGGTCGTACTCGCGATAGTAAGGCAGCATGGCGCGCCGGGTAAGGTCGCGGGCGAAGGTCCGATGGGCATCGGTGGCTGGTGTCAGTGCAAGCGGCATGAGCCTGTGTCCGGAAGTGACAGTGGATCTATTGGGCATAGCACACCGGCGAGCTTGCGGGCCCTCGTCGCTCCAATTCATCTTCGAGCCACTCGGCCAACACGCGAGCATTGTTGCGTTCGACATCCTTGGCCGCGTACAGCAGCGTCAGCGTGCCAGCGGCGGCCAGGTCAAGCAGCGGCCACCAGCATGCGGGACGCGCTGCCAGCTCGCGCTGGTAGCAGTTCGAGAACTGGGCATAGTTTATTTCGCCCCGATGGTAGGCACGGCGCAACTCGGTGGTCGGCGCGACTTCGCGCAACCATTGCCCATCGAGCGCTTCCTTGCGCAGGTTGCGTGGCCATATACGGTCGACCAGAACGCGATGGCCGTCGGTGTCCTCGATAGCGTCATAAACGCGCTTGTACTGGATCATGCCAGGCTCCTGCATCTAGGTGGCTCGATGGGCCTGGGGTGCCGTGACTGATAGCCTAAGGGACAGCCGGTCAGCCTGGAATCGTTAGGCCTCGCCGCACCGCGGGGCGCTCAAGGAAAGTCGCAAGCACGCGCTTGACATTGTCGAACGCATCGAAGCCCACCAGATCCCCGGCCTCATAGAAACCTGTCAGGTTGCGCACCCAAGGGAAAATGGCGATATCGGCAATGCTGTACTCATCCACTACCCAGTCGCGCCCTTGCAGACGTCGATCCAGCACGCTCAACAGACGTCGCGCCTCGCTCACGTAGCGGTCCCGCGGGCGCTTGTCTTCGTAGTCCTTGCCGGCGAACTTGTTGAAGAATCCCACTTGCCCGAACATCGGGCCGATGCCGCCCATCTGGAACATGAGCCACTGCAGGATCTCATACCGCATAGCGGCGTCCTGGCCGAGCAGTTTCCCCGACTTCTCCGCCAGGTACTGCAAAATCGCACCGGACTCGAACAACGGCAACGGCCCGCCGGGGCCATGGGGGTCAAGGATGGCAGGGATCTTGTTGTTGGCACTCAGGGAGATGAATTCGGCGCTCATCTGGTCGTTGCTTTCAAAGCTCACCTTGTGAGGCTCATAGGGTAGGCCGATTTCCTCTAGCATGATCGAAACCTTGACGCCGTTGGGCGTGGGCAGCGAATACAGCTGCAACCGCTCGGGGTGCCGCGCCGGCCATTTGGAAGTGATGGGAAACGCGCTCAGATCGATCATGGTCAGGCCTCGGGCATATGGAGATACCACTGTAGGGGCAAGCAGGCGTATTGGCCATCGCCCGCCGCCCAGGCACCGATACCAGGCAGTGCGGCATGCATGTGTCGCGGGCTTCGAAACACTTGGGATTGAGCGTCATGTTCGATCCCAAGTCCACCATGATCATTAGGACACATCCCGATAATTGCGCAGTCCTCGCCCGACAGCCGCCTCAGGCGCTCTTGCTGCCGACGACTTCCCGGTTGATGGCTGGCGCCCTAGAGCGACGACGGCTCAGGGAAATCAGCAGAATGGTGTAGCGGTCATCAAGGTCTCATAACGATAGGCATCGCTGAACAACATGTAGCTCAGCACCGATGACCAGCCAGGTGAACCGGGGTTGCGATGCGCGGCATAGCGTTCGTCGACCGCAACGGCGCCCCGGCGCCTGCCGTTTTGGCCAAGGTGGTGGAAGCGCCACGTAACGTCGGCTTGCTACTGATGCCCAGCGGCAAGGCGCGACACGTCATTCGTCTGCTCGCACGACTGACGATCGAACCGGCCCTCCTGGAAGAAGGCCTGGACATCTTCGAACAATGCCTGGTCGAACTGGAGTAGGAATCAGAGGCCCAGCTCCTCGGGTGTGAGCATGTCGGATTCGAAGGCGATCCATCCGCCCTCGAGCTCGGCGTGGCCGTTGACGATCGGGCCGTAATAGGTAAGACCGTTGTCCAGAGTCACGCAGATGTGCGAAGCCGTTTCAGGCGCGGCCAGAGTGCCCGTGAAGTGGACCTTCTTCAGCGTTTCGGTGACGGCTTCCAGGCCGACTTTCACTCCCGGATTCTCGACGGCCTCGACGTCACCTCCGCGCGTTTCGTTGCTGACGGTGACTGTGGCTTTGTGCGGGTACATGGTGGTTGCTCCAACGGCAGGAAAAATCGCCGCCTAGGGTAAGCCAGGCAGCGATTTTCTGCGAGCGCCGCGATAGGCGGACCGGGTCAGTCCTCGCTGATGCCTATCTTGAGCAATGCGCCATCCACGGCATCGGTCAACACATAGAGGTAACCGTCGGGCCCCACACGCACGTCGCGGATACGAGCCTTGAGGTCTCCAAGCAGGCGCTCCTCATGAACAACCTTGTCACCCTCGAGCTGCAGGCGTATCAGTTCTTGGGTCGCCAGGGCGCCTACGAACAGGTTGTGATCCCAGGCTTTGAATCTGGGGTTGTCATAAAAGGCCATGCCGCTGATGCCTGGGGATTTTTCCCAGACGTGGTGCGGGTCGATCATGCCGTCGACATGCTCGCCCTTGGCTTCAGGGATCGGCAGCAAGGAATAGTTGATGCCATGAGTCGCGGTCGGCCATCCGTAGTTCTTGCCTGGCTGCGGAATATTGATTTCGTCGCCGCCCCGGGGGCCATGCTCGTGAGTCCATAGCTTGCCAGTCCAGGGATTGAGTGCCGCGCCCTGCTGATTGCGATGGCCGAACGACCAGATCTCGGGGCGTACGTCCTTTCTGCCAACGAAAGGGTTGTCCTTGGGCACTTCACCGTCGGGTAGAATCCGCACTACCTTGCCTTGCAATTTGTCCAGATCTTGCGAGGTGGATCGCTGGTTGTTCTCGCCCAGGGCAATGAACAGGTAACCATTGCGGTCGAAAACCAGTCGTGAGCCGAAATGATTGCCCACGGAAAGCTTGGGCAGTTGACGGAAGATCACGTTGAAATTTTCCAGCATGCCTAGGTCCTGGGACAGTTGACCTCGGCCGATCGCGGTACCGGCCTTGCCGTCACTACCTTCTTCGGCATAGGACAGGTAGACCGTGCGGTCCTTCTTGAACTCAGGCGACAGGACGACATCGAGCAGCCCACCCTGTCCTTCGGACCAGACCTTGGGCACACCACTGATCGCGGGGCCGACCTTGCCCTCGGCGTTAACGATCCGCAAATCGCCCGATTTTTCGGTAATCAGCATCCCCTGCCCGTCCGGTAGAAATGCCAGCGCCCAGGGGTTGCGAAGACCATCCGCAACGGTACTGACGGTCAATTGCCCTTCCTCGCTGGGAAGCTGTTGCTCGGACGCCGCTTGGGCCAGCATCGGTAATAGGGCGGCGGCGGCAAAGGTCGTCAACCAGGATCGTGATGTCATGCGGGTTCCTTGCATTGCTGGCCAAGAAAGGCCTGTTGGCTGGGCTCACGGTACGCGCTGTGTATCGCGCGGCGGGCGCGAAGGTTCGAGGCGTGGGGCTTGTTGCTGGCGACGCAGGTTTTCGCCGTTGCCGATGCCACGATTGTCCAGGGTCGGCGGAGGCGGTATGGGCTGTGTCGTGGCTCCTCTGACCGGAGGCGTGGCCGGAATACTGCCCTGACGGCTGTTCGGATTGGCGCGTGGGATCGGGCTGTTATATGGATTGCTCTGGCTGGCCGCAGCCTGCGGCGTCGTATTTGTCGTATCTCTAGAGGCCGCCTGTGCCGGAATGCACAGGGCCAGGCCCAAGCCTACTACCGCTAATATCAGATTCATCCTTCATCTCCTGTACGAAAAAGCGCACCCTGCCATTGGATAGCCTAAGGGGCGACAGGTTCGTTGCAATAGCCTGCCATTCTCGGGAGTTGATTTCTTGATGTTGCAGCATGTCTGACATGAGAGTTCTTACGACTCCCCGGCGATTTCGGCAAGGCTGCGGAGCGGTCGCACTCGAGTCCAACCTGAACGGGATTTACCGATGCTTTTTCGACTGCACTTTTACCGGGCTTTACTACTGACCGTCCTGCTGGCATTCGGCCTGAGCGCCTGCGCCCTGTTTCCGGCACGAGATCCGCTTAACATCAGTGTGATCGGAATCGAACCGCTCCCAGGCCAGGATCTGGAAGTGCGCATGGCGGTGAAGATCAGGGTGCAGAATCCCAACGAATCACGCATCGACTATGATGGCATTGCCCTGGATCTGGAGGTAAACGGCCAGCCGTTGGCTGCTGGTGTGAGCGATCAGCGCGGGCAGATCGGGCGGTACTCCGAAGAAGTGCTGGTGGTGCCGGTCAGTATCACTGCGTTCTCGGTGTTGCGCCAGGCCTATGGCCTGAGTCGGCTGGAGTCGTTGCAGGGGTTGCCCTACGTACTGAGGGGCAAACTGGCGGGGGGATCGCTAGGTACTCGGCGCTTTACCGACAGCGGCACGCTCGACCTGCCAGGAAGCGGCAGCGCTTCTTGGTAGCCGCCGACATCGAGCAATCAGCGATTGTTGCTCGCGGCGGCCATCAACTTGTTGATTTCGATGCGAACCATGCTGGCGTACTCGGGTGGGCTCATGGCGTCCAGTTCGGCGCGAACCCACTCTGCCCATTTGCCCTTGCGCCGCGACTTTTCCGAGATCAGCCGTCCAGCTTCGGCTTTCGCCTTGCCGAGGTTGGTCTGCCAGAGCTCGAAAAGCCTGGCCTTTTCCGCCTCGATCTGTGCCCGTTCGGCAAAACTCATATTGGCCAGATTGAAACTCATGGAATGTACCTGTCGCTGGAAAAAGGCGGGCTATCTTACACCGCCACGGTCAGCGATCGGAACGCCACTGCAACTTTCCGTGCCCGATGGTATCCATTGTTCATTCCATCACCCAGCGAGGATCCCTACATGGCCCGGAAATCTACCGCGCAAGGCGAAACAGACCAGATCAAGGATCAGGCATTCAGCGATCTGCAGGTGCTGATCGAGGAGTCGGAGAAACTGCTCAATGACAGTACATCACTGGTAGGTGAGGAGGCTGATAACCTGCGCAGTCAAGTCAGCCTCAAACTGCGTCAGGCACGCGATGCCCTCACTGGCGCGCGGGATAAGGCACAACCTGTGGTCGAAGCCACTCAGGAATACATCGGTGGCCATCCTTGGCAGACCGTTGCAGTGTCTGCAGGCTTCGGCATAGTGGTAGGTCTGTTGTTGGGTCGCCGCAACTAGCACGCCAGAAACCGGCAGCGCGCCAACAGTATCACTGCGCTGCCGGAACACCACTGTGGAAACGCAACTCTACATCGGGCTCTGTGATCAGCTGTACCTCAGCGGCTCGTACCTTTTCTATCACACGGGCGATATCGGCCTCGTCGCCATACTGTCGGGCCAGCTTCAGATAGCCTTGATAATGTCTAGCTTCGCTCTTCAGCAGGCCGTTGTAGAACCTGCCCAACTCCTCATCCAAATGTGGCGCGACCGCGGCAAAACGTTCGCAGCTGCGCGCCTCGATGAATGCGCCCACTACCAGGGTATCCACCAATTTGGCAGGCTCGTGAGCACGCACCAGGCCTCGCAGCCCTGAAGCGTAGCGGCCGGCGGAAACAGGGCGTAGAGGCACATTGCGCCGTTTCATCAGACGCAAGACCTGTTCGTGGTGGACCAGTTCTTCGCGTGCAAGACGCGACATCATGTTGATAAGGTCTATGTGCGTGTTGTATTTCGCAATGAGGCTCAAGGCTGTACTGGCGGCCTTGAATTCGCAATTCTTATGGTCGATCAGCAATGTTTCCTGATCGGCAAGCGCGGCTTCCACCCAGGAATCGGGCGTGCGACAGCCGAGAAAAGCGTCGATTTCAGGAATCAGGTGCATAAGCTCACAAGCGCAGGGGTTCGTTGGGCCGGGAATTATACCGGGCGCGGCAGCGATCGCCAGTGGCTATGCTTGATGTACATCAATCTGCGGCTCATGAGATGTCGACTATAGTCAGGCGCGAGTCGTCACGCAAAGGAGCTCATGCCCATGCAAGCCGTTCGAAGCATACTTGTCGTGCTTGACCCCGAGCACGCTCATAGCCGCGCGCTGGCACGCGCCAAGCTAATTGCAGGGGTGACCGGCGCTCGGCTCCATCTGCTGATGTGCGACCGCAAACAGGATCACAAGGCTATATTGAGCTTGCTACAGAGCCAGCTTCACGATGATGGATACAACAGTGTCACTCACGAACAAGCCTGGCACGATACTCTTCATCAATCCATCATCGATGTACAGCAGGCAGAAGGGTGCGACTTGGTCATCAAGGAACATCGCCCGGATAACCCTTTGAAAAAGGCACTGCTGACCCCGAGTGACTGGAAGCTGCTGCGCTATTGTCCCAGTGCAGTATTGATGGTTAAAAGCGATCGCCAATGGGCGGAAGGCGTGATCCTTGCAGCCGTGGATGTTGGTAATCAGGATGACGCCCATCGCCGGCTGCATGCCAGCATCGTCGACCATGGCTTTGGTATAGCTACCTTGGCAAAGGGGGAATTGCATGTGATCAGTGCACATCCCTCTCCTATGTTATCTGCAGCTGACCCGGTCTATCAGCTCAAGGACACTATCGAGGAACATTATCGCGAGGCCTGCCGAGCATTCCAGGCTGAATTCGGTATCCCCGATGAGCGCTTGCACATCGCTGAAGGGCCAGCCGATGTATTGATTCCATTTACCGAGAAGAAGCACCACGCTGTAGTTACCGTCATTGGTACGGTGGCACGAACCGGTATTTCTGGTGCTTTAATTGGCAATACTGCGGAGGTCGTACTCGACTCTCTTGAGGGCGATGTGCTGGTGCTCAAGAGTGAAGAAGCTTCAGCGCAGCTTGCAGAATTGGCCAAGGCTTGAAACGCTGGGCAAGGCGAAATCTTCGCCTACCAACCGCCTGCAATCCTGATCTCGTAGTTTGTAAGGTAGAAAAGACAAAACCCCTACCTGCTTGCGCAGATAGGGGTTTTGCGAAATGAATCTTGACGATGACCTACTCTCACATGGAGAAGCTCCACACTACCATCGGCGATGCATCGTTTCACTGCTGAGTTCGGGATGGGATCAGGTGGTTCCAATGCTCTATGGTCGTCAAGAAATTCGGTAGCCAGCGCGTCCAGGGACGTTCCGGCAAATTCGGCTGTGTGACAGGGTTGTGCGTGCTGCAAATCTTCGGCTACTGCGTCTTCACCACCAGCATCCGGCTTTTCGCGCAGATTGCTTGGGTGTTATATGGTCAAGCCTCACGGGCAATTAGTATGGGTTAGCTCAACGCCTCACAGCGCTTACACACCCCACCTATCAACGTCGTAGTCTTCGACGGCCCTTCAGGGAGCTCAAGGCTCCAGTGAGATCTCATCTTGAGGCAAGTTTCCCGCTTAGATGCTTTCAGCGGTTATCTCTTCCGAACATAGCTACCCGGCAATGCCACTGGCGTGACAACCGGAACACCAGAGGTTCGTCCACTCCGGTCCTCTCGTACTAGGAGCAGCCCCTCTCAAATCTCAAACGTCCACGGCAGATAGGGACCGAACTGTCTCACGACGTTCTAAACCCAGCTCGCGTACCACTTTAAATGGCGAACAGCCATACCCTTGGGACCGGCTTCAGCCCCAGGATGTGATGAGCCGACATCGAGGTGCCAAACACCGCCGTCGATATGAACTCTTGGGCGGTATCAGCCTGTTATCCCCGGAGTACCTTTTATCCGTTGAGCGATGGCCCTTCCATACAGAACCACCGGATCACTAAGACCTACTTTCGTACCTGCTCGACGTGTGGGTCTCGCAGTCAAGCGCGCTTTTGCCTTTATACTCTACGACCGATTTCCGACCGGTCTGAGCGCACCTTCGTACTCCTCCGTTACTCTTTGGGAGGAGACCGCCCCAGTCAAACTACCCACCATACACTGTCCTCGATCCGGATGACGGACCTGAGTTAGAACCTCAAAGTTGCCAGGGTGGTATTTCAAGGATGGCTCCACGCGAACTGGCGTCCACGCTTCATAGCCTCCCACCTATCCTACACAAGCAAATTCAAAGTCCAGTGCAAAGCTATAGTAAAGGTTCACGGGGTCTTTCCGTCTAGCCGCGGATACACTGCATCTTCACAGCGATTTCAATTTCACTGAGTCTCGGGTGGAGACAGCGCCGCCATCGTTACGCCATTCGTGCAGGTCGGAACTTACCCGACAAGGAATTTCGCTACCTTAGGACCGTTATAGTTACGGCCGCCGTTTACCGGGGCTTCGATCAAGAGCTTCGCTTGCGCTAACCCCATCAATTAACCTTCCGGCACCGGGCAGGCGTCACACCCTATACGTCCACTTTCGTGTTTGCAGAGTGCTGTGTTTTTAATAAACAGTCGCAGCGGCCTGGTATCTTCGACCGGCATGGGCTTACGGAGCAAGTCCTTGACCCTCGCCGGCGCACCTTCTCCCGAAGTTACGGTGCCATTTTGCCTAGTTCCTTCACCCGAGTTCTCTCAAGCGCCTTGGTATTCTCTACCCAACCACCTGTGTCGGTTTGGGGTACGGTTCCCGGTTATCTGAAGCTTAGAAGCTTTTCTTGGAAGCATGGCATCAACCACTTCGTCGCCTAAAGGCAACTCGTCATCAGCTCTCGGCCTTGAGGCCCCGGATTTTCCTGGGGTCTCGGCCTACCACCTTAAACTTGGACAACCAACGCCAAGCTGGCCTAGCCTTCTCCGTCCCTCCATCGCAATAACCGGAAGTACAGGAATATTAACCTGTTTTCCATCGACTACGCTTTTCAGCCTCGCCTTAGGGACCGACTAACCCTGCGTCGATTAACGTTGCGCAGGAAACCTTGGTCTTTCGGCGTGGGAGTTTTTCACTCCCATTGTCGTTACTCATGTCAGCATTCGCACTTCTGATACCTCCAGCAAGCTTCTCAACTCACCTTCACAGGCTTACAGAACGCTCCTCTACCGCGTCACCTAAGTGACACCCGTAGCTTCGGTACCTGGTTTGAGCCCCGTTACATCTTCCGCGCAGGCCGACTCGACTAGTGAGCTATTACGCTTTCTTTAAAGGGTGGCTGCTTCTAAGCCAACCTCCTAGCTGTCTAAGCCTTCCCACATCGTTTCCCACTTAACCAGGATTTTGGGACCTTAGCTGACGGTCTGGGTTGTTTCCCTTTTCACGACGGACGTTAGCACCCGCCGTGTGTCTCCCATGCTCGGCACTTGTAGGTATTCGGAGTTTGCATCGGTTTGGTAAGTCGGGATGACCCCCTAGCCGAAACAGTGCTCTACCCCCTACAGTGATACATGAGGCGCTACCTAAATAGCTTTCGAGGAGAACCAGCTATCTCCGAGCTTGATTAGCCTTTCACTCCGATCCACAGGTCATCCGCTAACTTTTCAACGGTAGTCGGTTCGGTCCTCCAGTCAGTGTTACCTAACCTTCAACCTGCCCATGGATAGATCGCCCGGTTTCGGGTCTATA
Source organism: Pseudomonas capeferrum (assembly GCF_013523055.1). Lineage (GTDB taxonomy): Bacteria > Pseudomonadota > Gammaproteobacteria > Pseudomonadales > Pseudomonadaceae > Aquipseudomonas > Aquipseudomonas capeferrum_A. The sequence goes on from NZ_JAAMQM010000003.1 coordinate 347,509, forward strand.
CCCAGCGACTAAACGCCCTATTAAGACTCGCTTTCGCTACGCCTCCCCTATTCGGTTAAGCTCGCCACTGAATATAAGTCGCTGACCCATTATACAAAAGGTACGCAGTCACCTAACAAGTAGGCTCCCACTGCTTGTACGCATACGGTTTCAGGATCTATTTCACTCCCCTCTCCGGGGTTCTTTTCGCCTTTCCCTCACGGTACTGGTTCACTATCGGTCAGTCAGTAGTATTTAGCCTTGGAGGATGGTCCCCCCATATTCAGACAAAGTTTCTCGTGCTCCGTCCTACTCGATTTCATTGATAAGAGATTTTCGTGTACGGGGCTATCACCCACTATGGCCGCACTTTCCAGAGCGTTCCACTAATCTCAAACCAACTTAAGGGCTGGTCCCCGTTCGCTCGCCACTACTAAGGGAATCTCGGTTGATTTCTATTCCTCAGGGTACTTAGATGTTTCAGTTCCCCTGGTTCGCCTCATACACCTATGTATTCAGTGTAAGATACTCAGCTTGTGCTGAGTGGGTTCCCCCATTCAGAGATCTCTGGATCACAGTCTGTTTGCCGACTCCCCAAAGCTTATCGCAGGCTACCACGTCTTTCATCGCCTCTGACTGCCAAGGCATCCACCGTATGCGCTTCTTCACTTGACCATATAACCCCAAGCAATCTGGTTATACTGTGAAGACAACATTCGCCGAAAATTTGCAATCACTCACAAATTTTACCTTAGCCTGAACCTCCGCCAGTGAAAGCGGTGTCCAGTCTAACTTTCTATCACACATCCGAATTTTTAAAGAACGATCTGACAAAAGTCAGAAATCAACATTCGCAGGAATGCTCATTTCTGGGTTCTGCAGGTGTACGGCCGGTCCAGCAAAAGGTGGTGGAGCCAAGCGGGATCGAACCGCTGACCTCCTGCGTGCAAGGCAGGCGCTCTCCCAGCTGAGCTATGGCCCCTCGACAGGGTGCACCAGGCAATTGGTAGGTCTGGGCAGATTTGAACTGCCGACCTCACCCTTATCAGGGGTGCGCTCTAACCAACTGAGCTACAGACCTATAACAGGGTCGTACATCATCGTCTTCGACAAAGAATCAAGCAATTCGTGTGGGTGCTCATCAGCTGGCTGATGTCGTCGATTAAGGAGGTGATCCAGCCGCAGGTTCCCCTACGGCTACCTTGTTACGACTTCACCCCAGTCATGAATCACACCGTGGTAACCGTCCTCCCGAAGGTTAGACTAGCTACTTCTGGTGCAACCCACTCCCATGGTGTGACGGGCGGTGTGTACAAGGCCCGGGAACGTATTCACCGCGACATTCTGATTCGCGATTACTAGCGATTCCGACTTCACGCAGTCGAGTTGCAGACTGCGATCCGGACTACGATCGGTTTTGTGAGATTAGCTCCACCTCGCGGTTTGGCGACCCTCTGTACCGACCATTGTAGCACGTGTGTAGCCCAGGCCGTAAGGGCCATGATGACTTGACGTCATCCCCACCTTCCTCCGGTTTGTCACCGGCAGTCTCCTTAGAGTGCCCACCATGACGTGCTGGTAACTAAGGACAAGGGTTGCGCTCGTTACGGGACTTAACCCAACATCTCACGACACGAGCTGACGACAGCCATGCAGCACCTGTGTCAGAGTTCCCGAAGGCACCGCTCCATCTCTGGGGCGTTCTCTGCATGTCAAGGCCTGGTAAGGTTCTTCGCGTTGCTTCGAATTAAACCACATGCTCCACCGCTTGTGCGGGCCCCCGTCAATTCATTTGAGTTTTAACCTTGCGGCCGTACTCCCCAGGCGGTCAACTTAATGCGTTAGCTGCGCCACTAAAATCTCAAGGATTCCAACGGCTAGTTGACATCGTTTACGGCGTGGACTACCAGGGTATCTAATCCTGTTTGCTCCCCACGCTTTCGCACCTCAGTGTCAGTATGAGCCCAGGTGGTCGCCTTCGCCACTGGTGTTCCTTCCTATATCTACGCATTTCACCGCTACACAGGAAATTCCACCACCCTCTGCCCTACTCTAGCTGGCCAGTTTTGGATGCAGTTCCCAGGTTGAGCCCGGGGCTTTCACATCCAACTTAACCAACCACCTACGCGCGCTTTACGCCCAGTAATTCCGATTAACGCTTGCACCCTCTGTATTACCGCGGCTGCTGGCACAGAGTTAGCCGGTGCTTATTCTGTCGGTAACGTCAAAACAGTAAGGTATTCGCTCACTGCCCTTCCTCCCAACTTAAAGTGCTTTACAATCCGAAGACCTTCTTCACACACGCGGCATGGCTGGATCAGGCTTTCGCCCATTGTCCAATATTCCCCACTGCTGCCTCCCGTAGGAGTCTGGACCGTGTCTCAGTTCCAGTGTGACTGATCATCCTCTCAGACCAGTTACGGATCGTCGCCTTGGTGAGCCATTACCTCACCAACTAGCTAATCCGACCTAGGCTCATCTGATAGCGCAAGGCCCGAAGGTCCCCTGCTTTCTCCCGTAGGACGTATGCGGTATTAGCGTTCCTTTCGAAACGTTGTCCCCCACTACCAGGCAGATTCCTAGGCATTACTCACCCGTCCGCCGCTGAATCGAAGAGCAAGCTCTTCTCATCCGCTCGACTTGCATGTGTTAGGCCTGCCGCCAGCGTTCAATCTGAGCCATGATCAAACTCTTCAGTTCAATACTGCTTGGGTTTTGAGAAAACCCTAAACTTAGCTCAGCAATCTCAAATGACTACTATGATTGCTCATGCGGTCACTTGTGATGCTGATAATCTTGCAGACTATCAGTCCATGCTCACAAGCACCCACACGAATTGCTTGATTCAATTTGTTAAAGAGCGGTTGGTTCGGCGTCTTTCGACTTGCTGAACCGAGGTGCGCATTCTACGCTTTCCTCAGAG
>NZ_JAAMQM010000040.1 GCF_013523055.1 Pseudomonas capeferrum
AGGCCGAAGGTGTGCCCGTTGCAGAGATTGCTCGCCGTTTGGATATTACGCGTCCCACGGTATATGCGGCTTTACGCGAAGTGTAAAAGGTCTGTCGCTACTACTAGGTGGCGAAGCCCTCCCCCAGCGCAGCTGCTTTGACTGTGCTGGGGATCGTTTCCGTTACCCTGCCCTACTGTATACCTATCCACTGTAAAAGGTCTGTCGCTACTACTAGGTGGCGAAGCCCTCCCCCAGAGTAGCTGTTTTGTTTCTTGCTTCGCCCAGCAGGGCTTGGCATTGAGGCGTCTCTAGGCTCAACCCAAGGAACAGAAACTAGAAAACCTCCTTGGTGCGCTTCGTTAGCTCACTCCTCTTGGCCACTGGCTAAGGGCTGTCCCCTGAATAGCCTGCTGCGCAGAAGAAGCGATCCCTGTGGGTCAGGTTTCGCCCAACAGCCGCAGGAACTTCAACAGTCCTCTGGAGGGTGGCTGTTGAGGGTCGCTGAGCCGCTGGTAGACACTCAGCGTGGCTGTGCCAGGGTGTCGTTGTTGGTACAGCATGCCCATGATCATCGCGCCCTTGAGCTCAGCTTGGTGGTCGGCGAGTTGCCTCCGCTGCTGTTCCTGCCGCAGTTCCTCTGCACGATCATGTGCGAGGGAGAGTTGCCGTAGCTGTTCCTTGAACTGTTCGGGTGTGCGGCGTTTGAATGACATGGTAGGGCCTCCGGTCGTGGGCTTTGTTGCACGCTACGCCGAAAAACGCTCAATGCACACTGCATTGAAAATCACCTAAGGCTCAAAGCTCGACTGTCAGCTGTTTGATACCTACTGACGTACAGAAGCGTTCCAGGGCTGTCAGCGACCGCCATATTCGGATTGGCTCCCTACGACTGCGCACAGGCCTCCAGGAGGTGCTTAGGCGGCCTTGGAGCGACCATCCCCCGTCTACCCTGACGGCTCGCAGTTCGCGCAGCACCTGGTCACTCACAAGCGCTTCCAGGGTGTCCTGCTGTATTGCCCGTTTCATGCGTGTCCTTCACTCAAAAAACCATCTGTTTTTGATCGAGCCTGGCTCAGCAAGTGAGTGTGCTCGATCAGTACCAGGTCGAATTCTGAGGGAGCCTCGATCAGCTTGGCCACCAAGTGCGTGTCAGGGTGCGCGTCAAACCAGAACCTACCCAGCTGCTACGCCAGATCTGGGGGTTCTGAGTGCCGCGAGTGGGCCAGGATGCGCACAGTAGCGCCTTGTCTGTAGGGGCCGATTGAACATAGCACCCGCTATCTATAAGGGAAAATCCGATATAAGCTAGCTCGATTGTATCCCCACTCTATTTACAGGAAGTTTCATGTCAAAACGCATTTTGGCATTTGTCAGATTTTTCAAGGAACAAGGGCATCGCGACATGTTCTTGCGCGGTGAGCTCTACATGAACCGTCTGAAGTTTTTCAAGCGATACGAAGAGCAAACCGAAGGCAACATCGGCGATAAGCATGAAGCGGTAAGTCATTGGCTTCAGCCCGAAGAAGTAACGATTTCTCTCGAAGATCCTCGGACGGGTGAGGTGATCAAAATCGAAGGGATTTCCGATCCCGTTCCCGTGCAATATTTGATGTTTGATGAGTACCACGTCTACTGCTTGTTTGCAGTCTATTTCGATGAAGATGAGCGTTTTGAAAATCTGGAAGACATGAAGCTCAAGATTCTGCCGGACGTTCGGGCTGGGGATCTTGGTAGCTTTTGCTCAATCATAGAAGCGGAGTCGTTTATTCAGCGATTGGACAAGGTGTTGCCTGAAACGGGCGTGAATGTAGGTCGAGGGCTGGTTGAATATTTTGACCCTGGAACCTTTAATGGCTCGTTCAATGGGCAGGATGCAATCCTGCGTAAGAAGTCGAGCTTTGCTCACCAGCGTGAGTACCGCATTTTCACGTACAACCGGACAATTGGAGATGAGCCGCGAGTTCTCCAGATCGGCGACCTTTCGGATATCACATTCAATTGCCATAAAAGCGAGCTGGCCAAGGTGATGGTGCTGGACGAAAAGCCCACAAACAATAGCACGACCTAGCGTTCATGGTGGTGATGTAGGTGTGATTGAGGATCAGGGTTTAGCATCTCCGGCGAAGCCGATGCATACCGCATAAGCAGGTTTTGCCTCAGTGTTTACAGGGTGTTGAGCCCACCTGATTTAGAGTACTTGTAGGCGCCACCAGGCTATAGATGAACCCGCTCGACTTCGTCGAGGCTGATCTCATCGCGGCGTCTATCATAAAGCTGAGTGGTTCTGGTGGAAGAGTGATTAGCCATCGCCGCCGCATTTTCCAGGCTGCCACCATTTTTCAGGTAGGCGGTGATCCCCGTCGCCCGAAATGTGTGGTTGCCAATTGGCGTCCGGATCCCCGCCGCCAGCGCCCGTCGGCGCACCATCGCATGCGCATTGGCCTGCGGCAGTGCAGTGGTACTCAACTGCCCGGTACCACGGCCAATCGTGCGAAACAGCGGCCCTTTCGGGTCATCTTGGATCCCTGTCTGCACCAGGTACGCATGCAGGTACTCCTCCAACAGATGATGGCAGGGCATCGCATGCTGCTTGCCGCCTTTCTCTTTCAAGCGCACCCACAGCCGTCTATTTTGCGTATAGACGTCTTCGACCTTCATCGCCAAGGCTGCGCCGATCCTGGCAAAGGAGAACACCATCAACGCGATTAAGGCACGGTCACGCAGGCCTGCCGGCGTGTTGATATCGATGCTGTCCAGCAGCTGCCGCGCCTCGCTTGGATCGAGCACCGGCGTCTTGCCGGTGCGGCTGGTGTGACTAGGCCCGCGTACCGAGGCTGCGGGGTTATGCGGTACCACCTGGCCGACTACGAGCCAGTCGAACAGGTGTCGGATCGCGGCCAGCCGTTGCTTCACCGAAGGGGCGGCTAGTGTTTGGCTTTGGAGCTCGATCCAGGTGGCCACATGCAGCGGGGCCACCGCCGCCAGATCGGCCACCCCGACCTCGGCGCACCAGGTCAAAAACGCGTTTGCTGCGCGAGCATAGGCACGCCGGGTATTGGGGTTGCGGATATTCGCCGTAAAGAACTCCACAAAGCGCATTCCGGCGCGCTCGCCGGCCTGACTGACCAGCGCCGGAAGCGAGGCGCTTAACGCTGAACTCAGGGCAAGAGAGGTCATGAGGTTTTATCAGTTTCAGCCAGTTGCGCTTTGAGCCTTAGGGCTTTGTCCACCAACAAGTCCATATCTGCTTGGCTATGCGCCTCCAGCTCGATCTCTCCTACCTTCAACCGTACCTTTCGACCTGCCCGTCCCTGAATCCATGCCCCTACGGCTACCCCTACGATGGGGCCAGCAATTTGCGCGACCGAAATAACGTATTGCCCTATTGCATACCCCTCAGCACCGACAGCATCAAAGGTCATGCTTCGTTGAGAATACAAAATGCCAGCATCGCGCAGCGCCCCGCTGACTGCTGTAAGACCCCGTTGATATTCTGGATCACGCACAGCTGGGTCATTGGGGGCAGCGGTAAGAATGAGCGTTATCCGTTCCAAATCAGACATTGGAATTAGCCTTCCTCTAGGTGATAAAGGACATTATCACATGTATAAGAGCAGCAGGGGGCGTGCCAGGTGCCGTGTGCCGAGGCCGCAGCACCGCCAAAATAATAATTTTAAATATCATAAAACAATCATTGCAAATGTAATATTACTTCGCTAGTCTATGCCCATACCGACCGACTAAGGGCAGCAACGATGAGCAGCTTCTGGCGTAACCAGTTCGAAAAAAACTTTGTTTCCACCGACACGAAGCTGGGTCTGGACGAGATTCTTCAGGAGGCACACGACGTCTATTGGGGGTCGCTGGGCGCGTCGCTGATGAAATTTCATGGCGAAATTGATCCGGCCAAGCTGGAAGCTCTGGATCAGCTCTACAACGGTGAATCCGCTGTGCGAATGGCTGCAAAGGATTGCTACGACTATGCAATCAATGGCCGACTCAGCCTCGCCCAGGATGGGGAGGAAGAAACCAGGATGAATGACAACTGGGCTCGGCTGGCAACGCTAGTGCTCTCCGCCAGGCCGGATATTGAGGTTTTCTCACCTCGAATCGGCGGACGCGAAATGGTGTTACCGAAAGGACTTGAACACCTTCTCCTCCAGGCGCTGGTCAGAGCGCGCCTCGACCTGGATACCCATCCGAAATTTGGAAATGACCAGGCGCTGCCCATGTTCTTGTCCGGAGAAGACAACAGCGGCTACCTGACGCTGAAAGAAATCGCACTACTGGGCCAGATGTCAGAACGGGCCGTGCGCAATGCCGCGCAACCCACGGCGGCAGATCGACTGCAAACCCGCAAGGAACAGAGCCAGACGGTGGTCGACTCCGAGGAGGCGTTGCGCTGGTTGAAGGGCCGCCGGGGCTTTGTAGCCACCCGCGCAGATTGATACCGCAGAGCACTCAACCCATCGCCACCGTAAAGGACATCACCATGAGCCTCGAACAGTTCAGCAGCCTACTCTCCACCTCCAACCACAATTTTGCCAACGCTCTGCCCGTCGAGCTGCTGCTCTCATCGGAAGGCGGCTTGCAGACCTTCTATGCGCCCTTCGACCACGTCAACGCGGGGGCCCGAATTGTGCTGTGCGGCATCACGCCAGGGTTGCAGCAGGCCAGCCGCGCCCTGGACGAAGCCCGTCAGCAACTGCAGGCCGGTGCCTCCATCGAGCACGCCAAACAAGCCGCCAAGGAAACGGCCAGTTTCGCCGGCGCAATGCGCAGTAACCTGGTCAACATGCTCGATCACGTCGGCGTGCATATGCTCCTGGGCATCGACAGCTGTGCGCGGCTGTTCGATACACACCGGTACCTGGTGCACTACACCTCGGCATTGCGCTACCCGGTATTCCTGGATGGACAGAACTACAGCGGCAGCCCGAGTATGCTCAGTCGTGCCAGCCTGCGGCACCAGGTGGAAACGCACCTGGCGGAAGAGATCCGGGCGTTGGGCCCTCAGTGTCTCTATGTCCCATTGGGGCCCAAGGTCACCGAGGTCTTCCAGCACCTGCAAGGCAAAGGCTTGCTGAAGCCCGAACAGCTGCTGGATGGACTGCCGCATCCTTCGGGGGCCAACGCTGAACGCATCAGCTATTTCCTCGGAGGAAAACCTCGCGAACAGCTGTCGAGCAAGACCAACGCCGCCACACTGGATGCGGCCAAGACGCGGATTCTGGCCAAGCTGGCCATCCTGCAGCGCGAAGGCCTTAATGAACTGAATCCGAGACCGCTGTCCGAGTAGTGATGCAGGGGGGGGATTTCACCAGCAGCCCGTTGTAGAAACCGCCTGGGGTGGGGCGGCAGTACCCCCTCTCTCAAGTGCTGGGCTTGCCCAGCTTACTGCTCAGCAGTGCAGCGGCCCTGGTATCCAGAGCCGCTTTTTTTTGCTACTTACGACAGAGTTATGCGACAGCTCAAAGCCAGCAAAATCAAACCCCTGTCGCGGGTCGCATAACTTAGAACTTTTGCGACAGTACACACTTTATAGGTTGTAGGGCTATGACCGAAACCTGACGCACATAAGCGCCAGGTTCGCTACACCGGAACAAGCGCGACTGATGGCATAAGGTCATCAGTTAGGCATGCTTTTATCATCATCCGATCAATGTAATGGGCATCGCTATTCTCGGACGGCTGCGGAAAATGCTTTTGAGACGGCCGCCCCGCTTTGCACAGGCCGGCCATACGGCTTAGGCAGCCATTTTTTCGCATTGCTCAGCACAGGCGAGGCAAGCTTCGGCACAGCGCTGGCAATGATCCGCACTGTGTTTCTTGCATTCTTCGCCACAGGTACGGCAGATCTGAGCACAAACTCGGCACAATTCAGCGGAATACTCGCTGCCACGGGCCATGAATGCTGCTGCCATACGGCAAATTTGAGCGCAATCCATGTCTAGCTGGATGCAGCGAGCCATCATCTTAACGTCGTCTTCTTTCAGGCAAGCTGACGAGCACATGTCGCAAATCACTGCGCAGTTACTACAGGCCTCGATACACGACTGGAAATCTTGGTTCATGATCTTCTCCTCTATGGGTTCGGATAGCCCGCCATCAGGACGATTACAAGGTACATCCTCGAGGCAGGCTATGCAGTCGACCCACGCCTTATCAGCAAGTTTCTTATACTGACCAAGCTGACAGAATTGTAACGATCTAGGCGCAGGAAATTGCCATAGCTGGGACTACGTTGCGTCAGGCGTCAGGCGGGGGTACGCCAGGAGGAATCGACAGAGGGTTGCACCGTCAGGGGCAGAGCTAGGCTAAAGCTGGGCGGGATTTACCATAAATCCCGTTATTCGCAGTCCGGGCGGCGCGGGGCTGGTTAGATGAGAATTTTTCGCATTTGGATTCCCTGATTACCCGGCGCAGCCGGAAACCCCTGCAAAATCACTGTTCGGACTGCCGTTATGCTGGTCACTCACTTATCAAGAGGTACTGACCATGTGGGATTTTCGGAAAAAGCGGCAAACCATCGAGCAGCAGCGCAAGGTCAAGCGGGTTTTGGACGCTCATGAGACCGTTTTGGCGCTGTATCAGCAGCTGGACAAGCCTCGGAGCCAGGCTGACGAGTTGGCACGCGTGAAGGCCAGTTTTGACAGGGGTCGTGATGGGGTTCTGCGGTGATTTGACGTGACATCAGGTGACGTTAGATGAGACAGAGTGATTGACACTGATGTCATCTGTTTCCTACTATAGTCATGCACTATAGTGATTCACTCGAGTGTAACCAGGGTGGTTACAGGGATCTTCGGATCGCACCCCGCTTCTGATGAGAGTCAGATGGCCCAGTTGCCAGGTAACAGCGTCCTGCCCCGTCGAACGCATGCAATCGACGGCTGAGAATCCCACCTTTGAGTGGGATTCGCCGTTTCTGGCCCCTCACTTTTGCGGCTTCGGCCGATTCCGGACTTCCTTGGGGCACTGGCCCTTGGGCTTCTGCTGCGTTTCCATCGCGACCTTGAAGACACTCGACCCCTTTTTGTTGATCGGGGTATCCGGTGAGCCTTCGCCGGTGCGGGCAAAATACGCGCTGGTGACGTGGATGCGCAGCAAGCGGTGCTCGCGGTAGAACGCCAGGCACACCTTGTAGGGTTCCAGCAGGCCCGTGGCGCTGTTCAGCACACTCATGGTGAAGAACCGTTCGCCCTCGGTGTGGTAGATGGTGGCAGCGTCCAGCTTCTCAATGATGCCTTTGAGCTGCTTGGACGCTTCGTAGCGCTCCAGGCAAACCAATTGCCCATGCCGACCGTCTTCGTAGCGGTACGGGATATTGGTGCCGCTGTCGTCTTTGGTGAAGCAATGCAGGCCATACGTCACGACAAACTTGTAGTCGTACCTGTCACCCTTGAACTCTACTTCATGGCACGTCAGGTGCCCCAGGTCATAGATGACCCCGTCGTGCTCGAACGGCTCCCACTCCTTGATGGAGTCGACATGAAATTTGGTCAAGCTCAGTCCTCGAGCACGTAGGGTAAGAGCTCGATTTTACACGAAAAAAACCACCCGTCTGGCAAGCTGAGGCGCAGGTGAACACGCCATGCTGTAAGCGTGACCTACTCCGCGCATGGCTGCGACTTGTAGATCGATATTAGTTCAGAGACCAGTCTCTGAACATCAGGTTAGGTGCTATCGGGGTTATTGGGCCATTGGACTCATTGTGCTCATGCTGACAGCCTGGCGGCGTCCGACCCCTGCCTGCCCGGCGCCGGCGAGGCCGTCACCGGACATTCAACGGTCTACTTTTAATGCGGAATTAATTAAATTCGCATGCTTATATTATTCTGCCCGTATGCGGGATTAAAATATTACGTATGCGTAAATAAATAAATCCGCATGCGAATCAAAAATTATTCATATACGTAGTTGACCGAATCCGCATGCGTATGTAATAATTTTCGCATACGGATCAAGAAGAGGGCATGCAATGCGCTTCAAGACTTCAGCTAAAAAGATTATGTGCATCCGCACCACGTATGTTCCTGGTGCAGATGGTGTTCCAGGTCGTGGTGTCGACAAGACCATTGTAAGCGTTGATTTGTGGTCGACGAGCGTGCCAGAGGATGTCAAAGACCTCCTCGATGAAGCAGAGCAGCAGCAGCTGCAAGCGTTTCTGGACGAGCGTCAGCAGCGCAGCGAAAAGCTAATGACGGGCTATGCTCTGGAGAAGCTGGCCAAAAACCTGGAGACTGCTACCAAGGCGCTAGATAACCCGGAAATACTGGGTCGAGAGCTGACCCAAGCTGAGATCGTGGCGATCTGGAGAGGGCTCGATGCGATGCGCTTGAAAATGAAGCGCGCTGGCTATCTGCGTCCGAAAACGTCGGCAGGAGAGGGTGGCAAGTAAGCGGGAAAGGGGCCCTTAGCAGGGCTCCTATGAATTAATAATTAATAATTAATAATTAATAATTAATAATTATTAATTGCTAATTATTAATTAGTACCCGGCCTGCTCTAGGGCGGCTTTGATGATTGCGCTCACGGTGCGCTGGTCGCCGCCTGCGCGCTTGTTGGCCAGGGCGGTGTCCTGCAGTTTTTCGATCATCGAGGGCGGCAGGCTGACGCTAATATTCTGCGCTTTCTCTTCCATCCTGGATGGAATTTCTTTTTGCTTGCCGTAGGGTTTGTCAGCTAGACGATCAGCAATTTTATTTGCTTCTGCATCAGAAATTTGTTGAGCGGCGGCGGTTTTACTGCGGGGCTTGACCATCAAAAAACCTCCTTCAACAGGGCGGCGATTTCGTCGGCGCCTTCGTTCTTACCCAGCTCGAGCACCGAACGGCCTTGGCTGGCGGCATCTTTGTAGATCTTACGTGAGTAGCCAATCGCGCTCAGCACTTCGAACTCCGGGAATTCCGCGACGTAGCCCAGGAATTCCTCGCGCTCTTTGTCTTTGACTTTCGCGTGAGTTGAAGCCAGGGCATGATAAATTCTCACACGAAGATCTGGATTGTAGTCACGAGCCACCAGGAGCTGATCCTGCAATTCTCCCATTGTATTGAGATCAAATTGCGAGCACTGGTGAGGTGCAATTACCTGATGCGCGGCAAGAATTCCAGTAACCAGTTCGCGGGAATTGCGCCCGGCAACGTCGACAATGACATGATCGAAACGGCTGTCCAGGCTGCGCAACGTCGATGTGATCGCGCCCAGTTTCTCGATCAGGGTGAAGCCTGGCTTCAAGCCCATGGCTTCTCGTTCGGCGTGCCATTCGGCAGACGAACGCTGCGGATCAGCGTCGACGAAACACACGTCTGCGCCTTGTAGAGCAAGACCTGTAGCGATATTGGTGGCGGTCGTCGACTTGCCCGCACCGCCTTTATTACAGCCCACAATCGTGATCATGCTCACCCCCAGGTTGAGCGTTGTGATTTATTAATTGTTAATTATTAATTAATAATTATCAAGCGATTTCTCAGGCCTGGTGGTGGCTCGGACAAAGATCTGCATAATAGCAATCACGAGTTTAATAAATCCGTATACATTTATTTATAAATTCGCATACAGAAATTATTTGATCCGCATTCGGAGTTATAATGATACGCATGCGGATTATAGAAAATCCGTATTCTAGTAAAGTGCGGAGCTTTAATATTCCGCATGCGGATTATTAAGTTTCCGTATCTGGCCCAGACAGAATTCTGCTGAGGTTTACCAGGTGGAAAGTGGGGGGAGTCGCTGCTTCGGCGCAGCCGGCTAGCTGTCCGATGCAATCAAAAGGCCGCCAGTGCGCACCAATGCCAGCCTGGCGGGCTCCAGGGCTATTGGGAGCTCGAGAGGGAGGCGGCTACGCCGCAGGAGTCCTTTGGCCTGGCTGACCTAAGGCCTGTTTTGTCGGCAGCCGCTCTGGCTCCATTACCAGGCGGTCACTCCGCTCTTGATCTGACTCTTGCATAGAGTTTGACAGGAGATTTAGCCCGCCTTAGCTCGGAGCTTTTTGGCACCAAACCCGAGAGCCAATGCCAGCAATGACCAGAGAGAGATAACGATTACGTGGGCTAGCCATGTATAAAAATCCCATGTGATCAAAGCTTCACCAACGAAAATGAAATTGAGAACGTAAACGCCGATAAAGAGAGCCAGCAGAATCCAAAGGGTCTTAGAGAGCATTGAAAGGACTGTCGCCATTACTTGCACCTAGCATATTTTTCTTTGAGAAAGTCGAAGAGATCAAGCCTATCGTATCTGCACCTTCTCCTGCACGGTGTGGGGTAGCACCTATACCGCAGTACATTCTCTTGCCTGTCCGACCTGTGTGCTGTTTTGTCTGCAAATGCCCTGGCTGCTTGATCTGCACCTAGGCAGTAGCTAGGAGACCAGTCTCTGAGCATTAGTGATTGTGCTGGACTACCGCTGGCAACCAGTTGCTGATCTGACTTTTGCTCTGCTCTGCTAGGAGTGCAGCTGCTCAAAGACCAGTCCCCAGGTTGTATGGGGCTGGTCTGCTAGACCAGCCCAAGTTGGCGTCGGACAAACAAATACTCTTTGCACAGAGACTGGTCTCTGTGCTAATAATCGTTAAACGGGCATTACATGCCCAGATCGTCCTCCAAGATCTTCCCTGAAAGTTTTCGCAGTCGAGATTCGTCAAGCTCGCTTTTTAGTGCGCACTCAAACAAGCTGTATAGCTCTTTTGCCATGGCTGTTGTTTCTTCACCAATTTCCAGTTTTGCCCTTTCACCACAACCCCGACTGCTATCAGCCCAGGCGGTAAGTTTGTTGTTGGAGATCGAATGGCCAAAATTTGTTTCTTGCCATTTTTCAATTTTGTGTTTAGAAGCCTGGCTCCTATCTGATTCAAGTGCCCAGGAAGTTATTTCAATGAGCAGGCTTTGTCTATAGCGTCGGTGAACACCCAAGACCTTTGCTGCTATTGACCTGCGTTGGTTGGTAGTCAGTTCTTTGTCCTTCAGGAGACTTTTCAGATCATCACTATTTTCCTGGCTTTCTCTGAGCTGTTTTTTCAATGTTATGACTATCATATTGACATTACCCTAAAGATTTTCTTGCTCTGATTATCTCATGGCAATGCATTGTGATCAAAAGCATTTGACGTCTTGGTCGCTCATTTTTCATGATATTAAAAGCGGAAGAGCTTAAGGAGCCAGGGCTAACTCGGCTCCGCCGAGTTCCTCGATTTGGTCGCGTTGCTCCCTCTTCTCAGCCTGGCCCCGGCGCTATGCTTGGGGGGAAAATCAAAAACAACAAGAGCGAAAAGCCATGACAGCGGAAACGAAGAAACGGCGGCATGGGCCAGTGCCCAAGCCAAAAGAAGAAAAACGCAACCGGCGTGTCAGTGTGTATTTCACTGAAGCCGAATATGCAGAACTGCTTACACGCGTAAAAACCCCCGGCGAGTTGTCGCCGTATGCCAGGCATCAACTGTTCGCTGGCAAAACCCCATACAGCGTTTCGATACCAGAAACCAACTATTCAGCCTGGGCCGCCACTGCCGGCCTGGCGAACAACCTCAACCAGCTGGTGCGCAAGCTGGGGGCATTTGGCGTTGTAGACGCTGACCTGCAGGCTGTTCGCGACTTGGTGCGTGAGCTGCGTGCAGCGTTGGTGGAGGTCGGCAAATGAAGGGTATGCAGAAGATCAAGCGGGGCTCCGGCTTTGCCGGCGTCATCAGCTATGCCCTGGACAATGACAATGGCCAGGAGCTTGGACAGGTCATTGGCGGCAATATGTCCGGCACCACTGTCAAAGAACTTGGCTCGGAATTTGGCGCCGCTCGCAGGGTTCGACCTGATGTGAGAAAACCGGTGTGGCATAACTCCTTGCGATTACCGGAGGGCGAGAAACTTCCTGAAGAAAAGTGGACGGCAATAGCTGATGATTACATGACTAGAATGGGATTTAGCGACAAGCACCCTCGCGTCTATGTATTGCATGATGAACCGGAAGGGCAGCATATTCATATAGTAGCAAGTCGCGTTGCCCTAGATGGAAATTTGTATCTGGGGAAAAATGAAAACCTCATTTCAACAAAACATATCCAGGCGCTGGAAAAAGATTATCAACTGACCATGACAAAAGGCCCTTCAACTGTTGATGGCCGGATTGTTATGCCCGATGTTGTCAGGCCGAAGTCCGGCGAAGTTGGAAAATTTGAGCGGACAGAGGAAGCGCCGAAACGCTTTGCACTGGCTGCAATAATTGATAAGGCGATAGCCGACAAGCCCACCGCTACTGTATTCGCTGAACGTTTAATCCTGGCTGGTGTGGAAATTCGGGCAAACTTTAGTAAAGACAAGCTCAATGGATTTTCTTTTGCGATAGATGGCGTCGGATTTAAAGGCTCACAACTTGGTAAAAAGTACACTGGTAAAGCACTTTTCGAGAGGGGATTGTCCTATGAGCAAAATAGAGACTATGCGCAACTCAGGCAGTACAGCAGCGCAGCTAAAGAGCATGCAGAGCGTGATCGACCTGCAGGAGACCCTAAAACACTTGAATCCGGCGGAGATCGAGCAAGCCATAGCCCAGGTTCAGCAGACGGCGGCAGTCTATGGGGACTTAATCGCCAGGGGGCTGATAGAGCCGACCCAAGCGTTGTTGGTCGTGACGCAACAGGCGCAGGACGTGACGAATCACCTCAGGACGACCGTGGGCGCAGCACAGGATTACCTAGGCAAAGTAGCGACAGTCCTGAAAGAGGCGACAGCAGCACTGAAACTCATTCAGGAGCCAAGCACGGTCAAGAAAACCAGCCTGGAGGTTCTGCTATCCATGGCGCCGGCAGCATCGTTTCTGATCAGCTTGCTAACACTGGCAGTGGTATTGATTCGGGGGTAGATGTTTCTGGCGTTGGGCCTATGCACACGGGCGATGAAGCAACTGACAACCTGCTCAAGCTCGCATATCAAGGAGCCATGAAAGAAGCCCAGGAGGCATCTGCCCGGCAGAAACGCGGGTGGGCAGAATATGACGCGGTGATAAAAAAACGCCTTGCTGAGGCCCAGGCGACCGTCAACAAACTGCTTGGCCTCTGCAAGCCTGGCAGATCGACCCGACGTAGCTACAGCTACGAAAGGCCTAATAGCGCCAAGCTTTCCAGCATCGCATCCAGGGCGACTGACGCCGGATGGCGTGACCGAGAAATTGCTCAGTTTTCCAGGGCGGTCGGAGCCAGCGGCTTTGATTTGGCTTTCAGCGACCCCAGCAAAAAAAGAGGATCAGCCAGGAAAACCCTTACGGGTAAACAGCTCGAAAACTCACGTACTGTACGGGGTCTGGCGGATTATTTTGCCCGCAGCGGCAGTGTTGCAGCCCGGCCATTGAACGACGATGCTCATGGAGTGATCCTGCTGACCGGCCTGACAGCCGAGGCGGTTCAGGATCTAGCTGATAGAGGGTTTTCGGCTTCAGCTGTGGTCGAGGTTGCCGGCAAATATCAGGCTTGGATTCGCACCGATGAAAAGCTCACTGCCGGCGAGCGTGAGAAGCTGTGTGAGCGTTTTTCAGCCCTCACTGGTGTCGTACAGGAGCCTGACGCCTATGGCCATTTACCGGGCTTCTCAAAGGGCCTGCAGGCGGTCGCCCTTGTATCAGCCCCTGGCCATTCAGCGCCGGCAGCTCAAGACCTGCTGCAGGACATTCGCCAAGAAATTCAGCTTGAGAAAACCAGCCTGAAGCTCGGACAGTCGGCGCTTACTTGGTCGCAGCTTGACTCGAGCAGCTACCAGTCTGTGGGCGGCATCAGAACCTTGAGAAGTGGGTGGTTTAGAGAAGCACGCGACGGCGTGCAGTCCGACTTAATGGATCGCAACCTGCAGGTCACTAATGAGCGTATTGAAGCCAAAATTCTGGAGTCGATGGCCAGACAAAAATTCCCGGTAGATCAGGCTTATCGAGCCGTTTTCAGCGATTCGAGGGTCTGCGCTGGCATCGAGCTCGCTGCTGCGCAGCTTACGACTCACGCATATGCGCGTGTAGCGCTTGAGGGGGAGGGGAAACGACCTGATAGCCTCGATATCGAGGCTGAGGCTAGGCGTCGGTTTCCTGCTGTTTTTGATCGCGCTGAAAGCCGCGTAGATTCAGGGCTCCAGGCTATGCAGGATCGGATGAAGCTGGATGGTCAGGCCGAGCAACTTGAGTTTGAGCGAAAAGCTGATGAGCAGCGCTTGACGAAAGCCATGGAGGCCGCTGAAAGGGCTGTGCAGGAGCACAAAGGCACTCTGACGAAGGGGTGACACAAGATTTTTATGTATCAAAAAGGCCCGGAGAATCAGCCAAAATGGATGATCGCCTCAAAAGCCAGTGATTTGCTGGCTAGCGTGGAATGTGATGATTTTGCTATAACTGCTGGATTGCTCAGCCAAAAATCTACCGAGATGAGTGGATTGGCAATCAGAATTTGGAATTATTGAAACGCTAGAAACGACAAAGCCCGGCTTGCAGGCCGGGCTCTGAAACACCAAAAAAGTAGACCGTGAGATCCAGTGCGCATCAGCTTGGCGGCCCGAGACGCACTGAATCTCCGCAGATCCGGAGTCAGTATATGCTCAGCATTGGAGCACTTTCAACCTTTGGCCGCCGCCACACAGCACCAAGCGTGCTTGTAAGGCGGTGCCAATGTCATCAGCGCTAATCCTACCTGGTGATTCCCAGTTTGAGCTTTTCGACGCGCTCGATGAGGCCCAGCTTTATCACCCGTTCGAAGATCGACACGGCTTCTTCTCCCTTCTGTTCGCGACCGACACCAAGGGTAAGAAAATCCAGAAAAGCTACCCCTTGACCGATATGGCCCAGGTGCTAAGCCTCGTTGATTACACGCGTGACACCTGGATCAGCCAGGCCGAATTTACGGTGCCAAATCGACGTGTAGTGAACTTGGCTAGGGTTGGCTTGTTCTTTGTCGATCTTGACACCTACAAATCGGACTTGATGAAAGATCGGTCGATTGCTGGGCAGATCCAAACACTGCATTTTTGGTGCTCAGATAACAACATCCCCCTGCCGTCCCTCGTCGTATTCAGTGGTCGTGGCCTGCAAGCAAAGTGGTTCTTTGAGAAGACGCTCCCAAGCGCTGCGCTGCCTAGATGGAACGCATGCCAAAAGGCGTTGGTTGCAGCTTTGGAGCCCCTGGGCGCAGACCGTGCAGCAAGAGACGCATCGCGTGTACTGCGTCTTGTAGAGTCGGTGCACAGCGTATCTGGACAGCGTGTCGAAGTAGTCGATGTTCAAGGTTCTGCATCGTCACCTGTGCGCTATGACTTCGAACAGCTGGCCGAGCAGTTGTTGCCCTATACACGAGACCAGATTAAGCGTGAGCGAGGAGCTCGAGCAGCAAAGCTTGAGCAGAAGCAGCAGCGTCTACAGCTTGCGATAGACAATCCTCGTGCCGAGATCTTCAAAGGCTACAACTGCCGGGCTCTCGCATGGCACCGGCTCAACGATCTGCGAAAACTGGGAGATCTACGAGGTGGATGGGTGGACAGCAACGGCGCATCAATGCGCACGCTGTCCCTGCATTGGCAGCTTAATTTTCTTTGTTTGTCTGGCACGGTTAACCCTTCGACTTTCCACTTCGAAGCACGTGAGCTTGCAAAGCAGCTTGATCCTACCTGGGCCTTTGCAGTCGATGAGCTAGGCACACTTAGAGCAAAAGCCCTGGATTATGCGTCCGGCAAAACGGTTGAGTTTGCGGGTCGCAAATGGCCTGCGCTATACACGCCAAAAAATCAGACTCTGATTGATATTTTTGGCATCACTGATGCTGAACAGCGTCAGCTCAAGACGATCATCACGCCGGCGTTGGCCACCGAGCGTGATACGGAGAGGCAGCGTGTAAAACGACGTGCAGCAGGTATGCAAGAACGCTCGGAGTACCTTGCCGCAATCAGTGACCGCAAGGCAAAGGCGCGTGCCCTCAAGGCCGAAGGTGTGCCCGTTGCAGAGATTGCTCGCCGTTTGGATATTACGCGTCCCACGGTATATGCGGCTTTACGCGAAGTGTAAAAGGTCTGTCGCTACTACTAGGTGGCGAAGCCCTCCCCCAG
>NZ_JAAMQM010000041.1 GCF_013523055.1 Pseudomonas capeferrum
CCTCCGCCCCTCTTTCTCCTCCGCCCCCGCCTTGATCCGCTGGTACACCTCCGACCGATGCACCTCGACCGACCGCGGCGCGCTGATACCGAACCGCACAATGCCATTTTCCAGTGCCAGCACGTGAATGCGGATGTCATCGCCGATGGTGATCACCTCCCCTACTTCGCGTCCAATTACCAACATGCTCCGATCCTCTAGCCCAAGGGAAAATCGGAGACTGCGCCGAGTACATTCGGCTACTCAATAGAGAGACTACGAATTAGCCACATCCTACAGTTATAGGTAAAACCCCCTACAGAAAACCCCGTCTAACCCTGCTGCAAACGCGGGCCGAAGACAATGATGCCGGCGCCTGCCACGCACAGTAGCGCCCCGACCCAATCGCTCCCCAGTGGCCGGACCCGCTCCACCAGCGCCAGCCAAAGCAGCGAGGAAACGATGTAGATGCCACCATAGGCCGCATAGGCGCGGCCGGCATAAGCAGCTTCCACACGGGTGAGGACCAGACCGAAGCAGGTCAGGCTGATCAGCGCCGGCACGACCCACCAGATGCTCTTGCCAAGCCGCAACCAGAGATAGAACGCATAACACCCCGCGATCTCGAAGAACGCAGCGACAAAGAACCAGAAATAGTTGATCACACCCGCCGTCCTCACCGAACAAAAGCGCTCAGCATACCCGATCGCTGTCAGGGGCTCCTTGGCTTGGCGAGCGATGGACAGCGAGAAGCGAGCGGAGGGTTTCAAGCGTTCTTCAGATCATGCGCCGCATGGCCATCCACGATCCTCGGGATGTCGAGACACAACGCTGCGCATTACTCTCCCGCGGATCTAGCCTTGTTCCGCATCTTCACGGCCATCTCGGTCATTTCATCGTACAGACGCTCAGGGGCCTGTTGCTTGAGCGCCCAGGCCAGGCGACCCGCTTCGTGGGGCAGGATGAGAAACTCGCCGGCGCCGACCTGTCGGTGGATGTGTTCGGCGATCTCGGCGGCGGTGATGGGCGAGCTTTCCAACAGCTTGCCGACCTGGGCCTTCATCGCCGGTGTCGGACCGCGGAAGGAGTCGAGCAGATTGGTCTGGAAGAACGACGGACAGACCACATGCACGGCGACATCCAGCTGCCGCAGTTCGACCAGCAGACTCTCCGACAGCGCCAGCACACCTGCCTTGGCCACGTTGTAGTTGCTCATCCCAGGACCTTGCATCAACGCGGCCATCGAAGCGATGTTGATGATCCGCCCCTTGCTGCGCTCGAGCAGCGGCAGGAACGCCTTGCAGCCCTTGACCACACCCATCAGGTTGATCGAAATCTGCCAGTCCCAGTCTTCGAGCGACAGCTGCGCGAAGAACCCTCCGGACGCCACTCCGGCATTGTTGACGATCACATCGATGCCGCCGAACCTGTCCTCGCAAGCCTGCGCCAGAGCGGTGAGCTGGCTGTAGTCGCGCACGTCGCAACGTTGGACGAAGCCCTCCCCGCCCGCCTCGCGGACCAGGGCCAAGGTCTGCTCCAGGCCGGCCTCGTTGATATCGGCCAGAGCCAGGCGCCAACCCTCGCGAGCCCAGCGCAGAGCGATCTCGCGCCCGAGACCGGAGCCGGCTCCGGTAATCATCATACGGTCGTGCATGGTGGCAAGCCTCTCAACGGGAGCACAGATGCCTGCCAGTCTAGCCAAGCCGACCCGTGGCCGGTGTAGCATCAATTGGCTGAATGCAGGTTCATGCATGTCGCCTGCTCGCGAGCAACCCGCCGGCCTAACCTTAGACACATTCGGCGACTGTCCTCGTCCCTGTGGGAGCGGGTTTACCCGCGAATGCAGCGGTGAATCCAACATCGCATTCGCGGGTAAACCCGCTCCCACCGGAGCCCCGGGGGGATCGGTGTGGCGAATGAAGGTTCATGCATGTCGCCTGCTCGCGAGCAACCCGCCGGCCTAACCCTAGACACATTCGGCGGTTGCTCTCGTCCCTGTGGGAGCGGGTTTACCCGCGAATGCGGCGGTGAATCCAACATCGCATTCGCGGGTAAACCCGCTCCCACCGGAGTCCCGGGGGGATCGGTGTGGCGAATGAAGGTTCATGCGTGTTGCTTGCTCGCGAGCAACCTGCCGGCCTAACCCTAGACACATTCGGCGGTGGTCCTCGTCCCTGTGGGAGCGGGTTTACCCGCGAATGCGGCGGTGAATCCAACATCGCATTCGCGGGTAAACCCGCTCCCACAGGAGTCGGGGGGTCGGCCTGGTTCGGTCTGATCGCGGGTGGCGCAGACACTGGGGGCTCAAGTGTCAAATAAACGGTTTGCGCTCTGGGGAGCGGCTTTCACCGAAACAACCCGGTGCGCGGATTGAATCTTTGTCGTCTCCTACCAGTCCGACATGATAAGCGGCCGAGATTGCATCGTTACCGCTCTCCCTCAGCTCATGCAAGGAATTCGCTATGACCACGATCCTCATCATCATCCTGATTCTGCTGCTGATTGGTGGCTTGCCGGTCTTCCCACACTCGCGCAGTTGGGGCTATGGTCCATCGGGTATCATCGGCGTCATCTTGGTGGTCCTGCTGGTCCTGTTGTTGTTGGGTCGTATATGACGTCTTGCTGAACCAGCCGCTCAGGGCTCGGGGGGCGTCAGACGCTGATCGGCACGCACCCGACGCAGCAGCTCCTCGCGCTCGAGCGGCAGGGCCAGATAGTCGCCCTGGGCGCTCTCGCAGTCCATGGTCAGCAGTGCCATGAGCTGCTCGGCATTGGCCACGCCCGTCACGGTCATCAATTGCTCGAGCGCCTGCGACATGCTCAGGCAGTTCTGCACCACGGCACGGCAACGGGGCTCATGCGGCAGACCCTGGACGAACTGCTCGGCCAGCTTGATTCGGGTGAACGGCAACTGACACAGCAGTTGACTGCCGGCCTGATCACTGCCGAATTCGGCCAGGCCCAGTTCACACCCCAAGGCACGCAGGCGCAGCAGGTTCTCCAGCTCCAGCACGGTGATGTGATAGAGACTGCGGCCAGTCAACTCGATGCACAAGTGGCGCTCCTCGCCGCGGTGCTTGCGTAGCAGCTTTCTGATGCGCAATACCAATGAACGCTCAAGCAGCTGGGTACCTTGCAGTCCCAAGGTAATCCGCATCACGCGCTTCTCGTCGAGCATTTCCCGGCACAGCGACAACCCCTGTTCCAGCAACAGCAATGCAAGATCGTCCAGTAGCCCGCACCGCTCGACGACGGGCAGGAAGATCTCCGGCGCCAGGTCGCCAAGCAGAGGGTGATGCCAGTGCGGGATCAGATCGACACCGCTTATCCGCCCGTCGCGCAGGTCGAAACTGGGCAGGTACAGCGCATCGAACTGTCGTTCCCGTATGCCACAGCGTACCTGCTCCTCGCCCGGCCAGCTCACCGGGGGCAACTGCGGCCCCATTTCGACAGGTACCGAGGCATGCAGCCATCGGCGCAGGGTCTCTTCGGGCAAGGGCGGCTCCACGTCCCCCACAAAACGGATGCCCAAGCGTTCGGTCATCTGTCGCACGCCACGGCGCATGCTCGGCTCCAGGCTGTTGGTGATCAGCACGGCCTTGGCCAGCCCGGCCTGGCCCGCGCGGTGCAGGAACTCCAGCCCATCCATCCCACCAGCGGTCCCACTGCGCAGGCCGCAGGCCACCAGGTCGACAGCGCCGATACGCAGCAACATGGCCAGTGCCTGGCGCGCGTCCATCGCCTGGTAGACCTCCTGGCAGCCCAGGTAGCCAAACGTCTTGACCGCCAGGGAGCGCTGGAAGCCATGCTCTTCCAGGACCAACACACGAAATGAAGCTGCCGGCATGTCCTTTCCTTCCCTGTCGCCCGCAGCCCTAGACCGCGGCATGTGGTATTCACAGCGTTAGCCGTCCCGACCCAGGCGCAGCCTCGCCGTGGCGCTGCAGCCTGTCTTCCAGCGCCAGCATGGCCTGGCGCACCGCCTCGCATTGCTCGGCCAGCAGTGTCGGCGATGACTCTCCACTGGCGCAGCTGCGTTCCAGCTGCTCGCATGCCTCGATCAACACGCGAGCCTTGATGATGCGCGCGCCACCCTTGATGCGATGGGCCAACTCGGCCAGACCGCCGGGTTCGTCGCCGTCGCGATAGGCCGACAGTTGGTCCAGGTCCTGTCGGTTGCTCTCCAGCAGGTCATCGAGCAAGGCACGCAGGGCCTGGGCATCGCCCCCGGTCAGTCGCTGCAGGCTGCTCAAATCCAGCGCCTGCTCGTCCCCGCCCGCCTCGTCCCTCGCGCGCCTGGCGGCCAGCGGCGCGTCCAGCACTTCGGCGAGCGCCTTGAGGCTCAACGGCTTGAACAGGCAGTCGTCCATGCCGGCCTGGCGACAGCGCTTGCGCTCGGCAGGCAAGGCATTGGCGGTCACGCCCAGCACGCGACATCGGCTCAAGCCACGGCGACGTTCGTGGGCACGGATCGCCTTGGCCAACGCATACCCGTCGAGCACCGGCATGTTGCAGTCGGTGATGATCACGTCGAAACCCTTGGACAACCACAATCGCAGCGCCTGGGCGCCATCCTCGGCGAGGCTGGCGCGGTGCCCGAGGTAGGCCAGCTGGTTGCTCATGAGCAGGCGATTGGCCGGGTAGTCGTCGACCACCAGCACCCGTAGCCCGGCCTGCCCCGGCAGCCCGCCCTGCACTTCCGCCGTCGGTCGCGCGAGACCCTCGGTGACCGCTTCGAGCATCAGGTCGATGTCGACCCGCGTACCCACGCCTTGAGTGCTGCGCAGCTTCATCCGCCCGCCCATCAATTCACAGAGCGTACGGCTGATGGACAGCCCCAGACCGGCGCCGCGCCGCGCCGACTGGCGATTGTTGCTGGCCTGCCAGAACAGGCTGCCAAGCCTGGACAACTCGCCTTCGGGGATGCCGATGCCGGTATCCTCCACGCGCAACGATGCGGCCCACTCGTCCCCCTGGGAGGTGACCCGCAGGCGCACGCGCACGCTGCCCTTGTGAGTGAACTTGATCGCGTTGCTGATCAGGTTGGCGAGGATCTGCTTGAAGCGCAGCGGGTCGAGCATGACCTGAGTGTCGACTTCACCCTCCAGTTCCAGCAGCAATTGCAGCCCCTTGGCTTGTGCCTGCTGCTCGAACAATTGCACCACGCCGGCCACGTGCCGGGACAACTGCACCGGCGCCGGAGCAAGCTCCAGATGACCGGATTCGATCCGGGTGACATCGAGGATGTCGCCGACCAGCGCCAGCAGGCTACGGGCGGCGTCGGACGCCACCTCGATGGACAGCCGGTCGAGCACGCCCTGCTCGGCCTTGCGCAAGGCCAGTTCGAGCATGCCGAGCACGGCGTTCATGGGGGTACGGATCTCGTGGCTCATGGTGGCGAGAAAATGGGTCTTGGCATGGTTGGCGCTCTCGGCGTCTTCCTTGGCGCGCTGCAGCTGGAGCTGCAGGCACTGGCGCTCGGTGACATCGATCCAGCCGGCGATCACCCCGGAGAGCTCCTGGCGCTGATTGCGATAGGGCAGCATCCAGTGATAGAAGGTCATCCGCCGGCCATCGGTCAGGCTCACCTGGCAGTCCTCCACCCGCGCCTCCCCCGCCGCCAGCACCTCGCGCCAGACGCCTTGCCAGGCCATGCCCTCGGCGCTGCCGACCGGCTGGCCGATCGCCGCTGCCCGGCTGGCGCCCACGGCCTGCAAGTAACTGCTGTTGCAGGTCAGCAAGCGCCCTTCTCGGTCGCACACATAGATCGGATGGGGGGTGCCATCGATCATCACCCGCATGAAGGCCAACTGCTCGGCAAGCGCCCGCTCGGCCTGCTTGCGCACACCGATCAGGTAGCGCAGATAGCGAACCCAGACCAAGGCCCCCAGCAGGAGCAGCGCAACCACGGCAAAACCCTGCAGGATCTCGAAGCGATAGCGCTGCCAGAAGGTATCGGCGACGATCACCTCGCCGCGCCAGCGATGCGCCAGCATGTCCATTTCATGGGGCGACAGGCTCAGCAGGGCCTTGTTGAGGATACTGTGCAGCTCCTGCGCGCCTCGCGCGGTGGCCAGGGCAAAATGCGCAGGCTCCATGGGCAAGGTGGCGCTGATCTTGATGCGTCCGGGGTGCAAGCGCGAGGTCAGCGCCCATGCCCCCAGCAGTGGTAGCACGGCGGCATCGGCGCGACTGCTGGCCACTCGCCAGATGGCATCCAGCGGCCCATCGCTCTCGACCAGACGGATGCCAGGGTGATGCTGGCGCAGGTACTCGGCGGGCGCGCCACTGCCGATGACGGCCAGGCGTTTGCCCTGCAGCAGTTCCAGGCTGTCGGGCGCCTGTTCGCTGTTGCGCGTGACCAGGACCCGCACGGTGCTCAGGTAGGCGCGGGTGAAGGCCAGCTGCTCTTCGCGCCGCGGGCTCGGTGTCAGACCGGCGATGACCTCGGCCTTGCCCTGGCGAACCTGCTCGATCATCTCCTCCACGGTACCACCCGCCTCCAGGTCGAAACTCAGGCCAGTCAGGCGTTCGATGCGGCGCAGCATGTCGATGCTCAGCCCGCGCAGGTGTCCTTCGCCATCGCGATAGCTGAACGGCACGAACTGATCACCGAGCAGGACCCTGACCCTGGGGTGAGTACTCAGCCAGCGATCCTCGGCGGGGGTCAGCCGCAGCGGACCGCGCTCGCGCACGCCTTCGGCCTCTACCGCCCAGCGATGCCGGATGCGCTCATGTTCCTGCGCCGGGGTGATCGCCAGCATGCGGTCGACCAGGGCCTTGAGGGGCGCGTCCTTGACGGCCATCGCGAAGGCGACCGGCTGCGCCGCCAGGTCCGGGTAGGCGATCACCTCGACGCTCTTCACCTGGCCCTTGCCGATCAGGTACTGGCTCTCCAGCTCGCCGCCCAGGTACAGGTCGGCCTGGCCGAACACCACCGCGCCCACGGCACCGCGTGTGGACGGGAAGACCCGGACCTGGGCATTCGGGAAGCGCGCCAGGACACTGTCCAGGTCGCGGTAGCCTTCACGCATGGCCAGCCTCACCGGCTCACCGGCTTCACGCTGCGGGGGTCGCTCATCGTGCGCCACCAGTATCGGCCGGTCCTGGGCATAGGGTGTGGAGAGCAGCACACCGGCCTCGCGCGCCTGCTGCGCGGTGATACTGCCGAGCAGGTCGACGTCTCCCTCGCGCAAGGCCGCCATGGCGTTGCCCAGGGACGAGAAGGTGCGTACCTGTACCTCCCGCTGCAGGTGCTGGCCCAGCAGACTTGCGTAGTCGGCGGTGATGCCCTCGTATTCACGACCGGTCGTGAGGATATCGAAAGGCGGGTTCTCGGGCAGCACGATACCGAGCTTGAGCCCGCTGCGCTGCCACAGCCAGCGCAGCTGGTCGTCGTCGGGTATCAGCCGAGGTCCGCTTAGCGACGCGCGTCCGTACAGCATCGGCAGCTCCGCGGCCTGCAGGGGCGCCAGGCATATCAGGTGACAGAGCAGCATGGCCAGGGCACGCACGAGTGGGCGGTCAGGCCAACCCGTTGCGCCTGGCCACATCGGCCAGGTCGATCAACGAGTTGACCCTGAGCTTCTCGATCAGGCGAGCCTTGTAGGTGCTGATGGTCTTGTTGCTCAACAGCATCGCCTCGCCAATCGCCTTGTTGCTCAGGCCGCGCGCCAGGTACTGGAGGATGACCATCTCGCGGTCGCTGAGCGAAGCCAGGCACTGCTGTTCGGAGGCCTGGATGTCCTGGCGATGGACGGAGCTGAGGGCCACTTCGGGGAAATAGGTGTAGCCCGAACGCACCGCCAGGACCGCCTTGCTCAGCTCGCACAGGTCGTCGCTCTTGCACACGTACCCGGCGGCCCCGGCCTTCATGCAGCGCAGGGAATAATTGCCGGCCAGCTGCGAGGTCAGTACCAGGACTTTCGGTGAAGGGCCCAAGGCCTTGATCCGATCGATCACCTGCAGACCGTCCAGGCCGGGCATGACGATGTCGAGGATGACGATGTCCGGCGCTCGCTCGCGAGCCAGGCGGATGGCGTCGACGCCGTTGTCCGCCTGGCCGATGATCTCGACGCCGTCGCGTTGCAGTTGCAGGCAGACACTGGAGCGGATGAAGGGGTGGTCATCGACCACGAGTGCTTTGTACATAGTCCTTCCTCGCTGGAAACATCGGCGTCCTAGATCTCGGCATCGAACACCACGGTGACCTTGCCGCTGTACAGCTCCGCGCCACGATCGAGCATGGGGCGCAGATCGTCCTGGGCCACTTCGAAGTGCAGCTGGCCGGGGCCATTGGCGGTGGGAAGCTGCGACTCGAGTTCCAGCGCCGCCGCTCGTCCGGTCGGCAGCGCCTTTTGCCTGACCGTCTGCCAGCCCTGGTAACGGATCCCGTAGGGAAGCGTGATGGCGACCTTGAGCGGCACCTCTTCGCCCCGGCGGTTGCGTATGCCGCAGACATCGCCGACGTCGTATTCGCACAGCTTGTAGACCTTGAGCGGCCCGGACGACCACAACCGCATCGACAGTTCGCTATACAGGCGCGTCGGGACCCGCCCACCTTCGAGCCAGGCGCTCCAGCCGCCGGGCGGCTCCAGCACGACGCGATCGGCGGCCTGCGGAAACTCCAGGAGAAAGGTGTGCTGGACATCCAACACGACGTTGATCGTCAGACTGTTGTCGTTCAGCGCGGTGACTTCGTTGCCGAAGTCGAAATCGCCGCCCGTGCCGATGCTGTAGGTCACGCTTCCACGATAGATGCCTGGCTTGACGCGGTAAGTGGGGGGGAGCTCAAGGGTATAGGCAACGCTCAAATCCGATGTGGTTACATCCTCCTGCTGGCCCCAGTAGTATGGGTTGTGTCTGGACCAGCACTCTGCCGGTGTTCTATCGATGCGCCAGTAATAGAGGTGCTGATTCTGGGTCGGCCAACGGCCGCTCTGCATAGTGCAATCGCCGTAGGCATATCCATTGGTCGGGTTTTGGTTAGGGTTCGGGCTTGTTACCCGCTGCGTGACTTTTATGAAATTGAGCACGAGCTGGTGGGTCTCACCGGTCTGGTCGTTATAGACGGTGACTTGCCTGCGTTCTGGAAACCTCACGAAAAATTTGTCACGCGACTCTGGCGTTACCACGGTGCGCTTGCTGTACGTGATAGGCAGATCCACGGTTGGATCGCGAGCGCATATCGAAGGAAAGAAACCGCACGATGATGCAGGCGGCGTCGTGTGCTCGAATCGCGCCGAACTCTCGCCGCGGTACTGCGCGCTCAGCGTGAC
Source organism: Pseudomonas capeferrum (assembly GCF_013523055.1). GTDB lineage: Bacteria > Pseudomonadota > Gammaproteobacteria > Pseudomonadales > Pseudomonadaceae > Aquipseudomonas > Aquipseudomonas capeferrum_A. The sequence continues at coordinate 9,258 of NZ_JAAMQM010000041.1, forward strand.
CTCAAGCGCGTGAAGCGATGGCGCGGCCAACGCAAGCAGGCCAGCCAACCAGCGTCGATGCAGGCGCAAGCGTGCCAACAAACCAGCGGCCCTGATCATCCTTGCACCGCCATCTGCTTGCGCTGCTCGCCTTCCTGCAGCTCGAACTCGAACATCTGGCCAGGCTCGCCCTCGAACTGCCGGGTGCGCCCCGGCAGCAGGTGATGCTTGGTGGCCGGCCCGCACTGCTCGCTCGCCGCCTGGCACACGCGGAAATGATCGAGCGCCACGGTGCTGTTGCCCTCGTTCATCACCGTCAGCTTGCCGTTGTCGCCCACGGCGCGGGTCTGGTAGCGGGTCTGGGCGGGGCGCACGAACAGCAGCGAACCGTAGCCGGCCAGCAGGTTGACGCCGGCCTTGAGGCTGTCGCGGTAGGCATCGGCCTGGGTTTGGTCCACCGCGAAGCCGTCGTCGACCTCGGGCAGTACCGGGATGAAGCGAACGCGAAAGTACCGCTCGCGTTCGCGCTCGCCGCGGTACAGCAGCCGTACCGACTGCAAGCCCCGGGCCGGCACGATCAGCCGCGCCGGGCTGACCACCAGCCCACGCCGCTCCAGCGGCAGCGCTTCCAGGCTGACCTCGCGGGCCACGTCCTTGTCGTCGTAGACCAGCTCGGCCACGCTGACCTTGACGAAGGCGGTGGTATCACCGCCGTTGCGCACCCGCTTGAGCAGCGTGCTCTTGCCCGCGTCGATGTAATCGTACAATCCGCCGATATTCAGTTCCGGCGCCGCTTGCAGCGTCAACGGCCACATCAGCAGGACCGTCAGCATGCTCCGTGTTCTTCTGTTCATCCTGAAATCCCGCCCCTCCAATAATGGCCATTCAATGCTACTCCCTCGCCCCCGTCTGAAAGGTCTGCAACCAAGGAAAGAAGCGTCTGAAACAAACTTCGGAAACGTCCTACAACACAATTTGTCCTCATGACCTGCCCTCCCGTCCGGCGCGGTCCGCTTCGGCCAGGCTCTCCGGGCGGCAGCGCTGGTCGCCGGCCATCAGGACATCGTTTTCCCGTGTCAGGCGGCTGGGCTCCAGGCTGAGCAGGCAGGCCCGCTGACCGGCCAGGCGCACTTCGAGTACCGGTGTCGACTCGCTCATCTCCACGGCGAAGTAGCCATCGGGCTCGGTGACGCTGCGGCTGGCGTGATTGATCACCTGGGCACCGCTCAGGCCCTGGCCGTTCTCGTCGAGCAGACGACCGAGCACGGTCACGGTGCGCATCACGCGCAACTGGCGGTACTCGATGCCGCCGCGGTTGAGGTGATAGTCGAAGGTGTTGGGCTGGATCACCGCGGCAGGGGCATGGCTGTCGCGAAAATCGATCTGCACCTGCCCGGGCTTGTAGGCCATCACCGGCAGCACGTTGCGCCCGGGATGCAGGCTTGCGCCCATCCCCTGGAAGTCGTCGGCGCGCAGCTCGAGCCCATCGATATCCGACTCCACATCGACGATAAGCCCCGCTTCGTGGGCCAGGTACTGCCCGGTCGCGGCCAGCTTGCCGGCGCCCAGGGCCACCACGCTCTGCAGGTTGAGGCCGGCGCTCAGCTTGCCGTTGTAAGAGGAACTCTGTGCATAGGCATCGCCGCTCAGCAAGTCGCTTTCGAACTGCGCGTTGCCGCCGACCCCCGCGCCGTAGCGGTCGAGCGTGGCCGTGGCGCCGAGGGTGCGCAGCGCCCCGTAGTCGACGTCGTGCTGGTAGGCGAGCGAGGCGTTCTGGTCGCGCCCGCCGTCGCGCGAGGTGCGGGTGCCCAGGGTGGCGGCGAGGCGCCGGCCGGGGCTGCCCAGGCTCATGCTCAGGCTGAGGTTGACGCCGCGGTTGCGCTTTTCGCCGGTGCTGGCGCTGCCGGGACGGTCGAACACCGAGAAGCGCCAGTTGGCGTCCGACCCCGCCAGCTTGTCGAACTGTGTCCAGCCAAGGTCCACGCCCAGCCCCTCGACGGCGCCGGTGCTGTGGGACAGGCGCACGGTGGCGGTGCTGCGCGGGCTCAGGCGATGGCTTGCCGACAGCGAGGTCTGACTGGTTTCCCGCTGGCGCGCCAGTGCCCCTCGAACCGTTCGGCTGGCCTGGGTCCAGGCGCGGCTATGGCTGAACACCAGCGAGCCTGCCTCGTGGTTGTAGAGGGTCTGCAGGTCGTAGCCGCTGCCAAGGCCCTGGGTCTGGTTCAGGTTGGCATAGAGTTTCAGACGGTCGCGCACGTCCCAGTCCAGCGAGGTGGCGTATTGCATGGCGTCGTCGACACGCTGGGCCGATACGCCGACGATGGCGCGCGGGTGCAGCAGGTAGTTGACCATCGCACCGCTGCTCAGGCTGTCGTCGTGTTCGTCGTCCCAGTTGCTCAGGGCGCTGGTCTGCTGGCCGACGAAGAGGTTGTAGCGCCAGCGGCTTTCGCTGTTGCTCCAGTTCGATGGCTTGTAGATGAAGGCTTCGGAGCGCGAGGTTTCCTGGCCATCTTCCATCAGGCGCACTTCGATCTGGTAGATGCCGCCGGGCAGCACGCGGGTGTCGAGGGTCTGCAACCCCGGCTGCACCGGCTGGCTGTTGATCAGCACGCCATTGCGGTAGATCTCGGCGATACCCTGACGGTTGGGCGTGACGTAGACCGGCGTGGTACTGGGCTGGCCGCTTTCGATCAGCAGGCTGTCGCTGCTGCCCAACATCAGACCCAGGGTGGTGTCGGGGCTGTTGCCGAGCAGGCGTGGCTGGCGGGTCAGGCCTTGGGCGCTGGGAGTGAAGTAGCCCAGGCGATAGAAATGCTCGTCGACCAGGCGCTCGGCATAAAGTTGGTCGAGGCGATAGCGAGTGCCTTCGCGCTGGTCGCTGCCACGGTCGAACTGGGCGTCGGCCAGGGTCGTCCAGTTGCCCAGGCTGCCTTGCCCTTGTAAGGCGTAACGGCCGCTGGTCTGCCCGCCATCGCCGACCAGGTTGAGCTGGTTGCGCAGCAGCAGGCCATAGCTGCCGTGCTCGGGAAGGCTATGGTACACGGCGGCCGGGCCGCTCTTTTCGGCATCGGAGGTCAGCAAGGAAAGCTGCGAATTGACCAAGCTGTAGTGGATCGCCCGCAGCCCGTCCGGGCAGTCGGTCTCGCAGTCGCCCAGAGCGCGGCCCTCGGCCAGACGGGCTTGCCAGCGGCGGCGCACGGCGGCGGGTTCGCGACTTTCCTGGATATCGGTGAACTCGAGCAACTGCACGCGCTCGTCGCGGCTGAGCACCACCATGGCGTCACCCAGGTAGCGGCCATCGAGCTCGACGCGCACGGCCAACGGCACATCGAAAAAGTGCGCCTCGAATTCGCGGGGCAGACCTTGGGCCTGGGCGACCGCCGCCAGGACTGGCGAGGGCGTGTCGGCCCAGGCCGGCGGCGCGCAGAGGCTGGCGCCGAGCGCGAGCCACGCCGGGCATCTCGAAATGAAAGAATGAAATCTGCTCATGGCCCTGCCTGCAAGCAATGCCCTCCCCCGCCCGATGACCGGGGTCATGGGCAGGGGTGAACAAAAAGGGTGAAGGGGCTTGTCTGGCGGGTGGATCAGGGCGCGGCGGTTTCGAACATCATGCTGACCAGGCCCTGGTAGTTACCGGGGGTGAACGCGCCGCCAGCAGGGGTCTTGGCGGTGATGACAAAGTCCATCACGGTGCCTGGGAGCGCCTGGCTGGCGTTGAGGATTTCGTTGGGAGTGGTCTCGAGGTCGGTGGCGCCCACCTTCACGTTCAGGTCGATGGCATCCAGGCCGCTGGTGATGACAGGCGAGGCCAGCAGGTAGCCGGTGATCGGGCCGACGGTGCTCTTGGCTTGCAGCTGGTGGCGGATTTCGCCGAAGGTGGATTTGATGGGGTTCCAAGGCAGCTCCTGCGGATCGTTCATCCAGTCGCTGCCGATCGGCTCGACATAAAACGCGGCCGTCGGAACCACGGCGGTAACCAACACTTGCTTTTCGATCGGATCGGCCGCCTGGACAGCGCCTGCGACCAACAGAGCAAAGGGAAGGGCCTTGAGTAGGGATTTCACGAATCGTTCTCCTTGAACACCTGCGGTGACGCCACAGGGCGTGCCATGTCAGCCGAATGCCGCTGGCGAGGAGGATTATTCGCTTACGTGTCAGGCAACAAAGCAGGACCGCTCCTACAGTGCCTCGGAAATTTCCCAAGCACACAACATTGCGATACGTCCGGCAGTGACCGCAGGCGCACACAGGAAGTCCGTTGCCAGGAGAATTGTGCTGGTCCCATGAACGAACAGGCCGTCTGAGCGGCTAATGCCAGTCAGTCAAGCACCGCAATCTGCAATTGGGGCTGCTTCGCACCCCTTCGCGGGCAAGCCCGCTCCCACAAGTTGAGCGCTGAATTCAGAAGCTGCGCACTTCTTGTGGGAGCGGGCTTGCCCGCGAAGGGGTGCGAAGCAGCCCCATTGGC
>NZ_JAAMQM010000042.1 GCF_013523055.1 Pseudomonas capeferrum
ATCGGCGCTCGCGGTCCGGGTCGAATTGCGACAATTGCAGGTTCCAGCCCTTGCCATAGCCCGAGTCATGGAGGTTGAGCGGGCTGTAGCGCAGCGCCAGGTCAAGTTCGGGGCCGAGCAGGTCGTTACCTGTAACGGTCGGAAAATCGATAGCCAGCGTATACAAACCGGTACGCGGGTCCACGCCGCTGTTCAGGTAGCTCATGAAGTTGAAGGCGTTGGAATGCACGGAAGTTGACGCAGTCATGAATTTTTCCTCTTCAAAAATACAGGGATCTCAGTAAATCAGTACTGAATCCTGACGCACGACAACTTCCCAGCCACGTCGCCCTTTTTGTAATAACCTTGCTCATACATCACGCCGGCGGTGACGATATCGCCTGACTTCAGGCTCTGCAGATCGGAGACCTTTCGCCACCCCGTGGTTGTCGGATTGATATACGACCGCAAGGTGAATTGCCAATCACCCGGGTTACTGGCATCCCGGCATTCATTCTCGGCATCCAGGGTAATAAGGGTGGCCGAGGGCACATTATCAAACCGATAATAATAAACCTCGTCATTCTTGCAGGCCGTATCGCCCATAGGCGTGTCACCCCTCTCAATCGGCAGACTGCAACTTTTTCCGCCAGGCTCATCCTGGTCATTTTTACCCGTGAAATAGATATATGCCGAATCTTTAATGACCGGTGTTGCACTGTGCCCGGCCTCGAAGCCTGACAGCAGGACACACAGGCAGCTCACAACAGATACTGTGATTTTATTCATGACAGCGTTTCCTCGACCCATATCCAAATGAATCGCCTGTCGCCAGGCAACTCGCCTGCCCTAGACGGGAGTGAACAGTGATTGCTCCAGATAGTTCCTGTGCCCGATCTGGTCACTTGGACGGAAATCAATCTGCCGGTAGTGCGGATTGCCCTGATGGTCCCGTAGTAAAACCGCGACAGGGCGCGATAGCCTGTCACGAGGCCCACCGTTGTCTGACGCAATCACATTGAAGTCCGGGACTCGGTGGTTGGTGATCACCAAGGAGCCTGTCTCAAACACCATTGTATTCACAGTCTTGTCCAGTTCCTCACGCCCCTTCATCAGCGTCTTCAGATCCTCGTCGAACTGGATTTTGGTGTCGAACGTCTCTAGTGCATCCCTGAATATATATCCGGTAAAACTGAACATGATTTCCAGAGAATTCTCGCTTTCCCAGCGAATCATCGATGTACTGACAGGATCATCCGCCGCCGTCAGGGGTAAGAATTGACAGGTGACGAACCGGCTGCCGATAACCTTCAGTTTCCAGTAGTCAATCGTTCTCAGGTAATAATCAAAATCGGGATCGCCTGGATCCTCGGGCCTACCGACGCCGCCCTCCACCCGCACGCGTTCCCAGCTATATTGGAAAGCGCTGGCATCGGGTACGTCTTTAGGTATGATTTCTATCCGGGTGTTTTCACTTTCACTTTTATTGGACGATTCTGTCCCTCCTAAATCGACGTAGAAACTGCTGTAAAACTTGGTGGCAAGCCCCGCTCGATCTGCGCAATGCAGGTAAATATCCTGACGGGTGATAGCCTCTTCGTTATGCATTGCATTGGCAGGCTCGGCCAACTGCCCATAGGCGAGCTGGAAGCGGTTGGGCAACTGGCGGGTCTGCCAAAGGTTCGGATCACCCTTTTCAATACCCTCGCTCGGATCTTCATCGCCCAAGGCCATCACGCGCGCCTTTGAAATCTCAAAGTTCAAGCCGATGCTGGCACGCTCATCGGCACTCAGCCGATAGTACTTGCCATCCGGGGCCTTCTGGGTCTTGATGACCACTTGCAAGCGCAATGACTGAAAACCGTTATTGAGAAGTTGCCTCTTCGTTGCATTACTATCCCCCCCTGGCACACTCACTGTGTAACTTGCGATCTCGGTCCAAGACGACTCTGGCTGAGGTTCGTCCTCGCCGACTTCCAGCAGGCTATAGCCAGCCGCCAGCACCACCCCGTTCTGCACCAGTTTACAGGTCACTACGCTAGTGCCCTGCTGGTCTCCCGAAGGCGCAGTAAAGACCCCGTTCTCATCCAGCGTGCCTGGGCCAATCAGCTCCCAGCGCCGCCGTGCTTCGGGCAGCAAGGCTGGATCGCGCTCAGCCAGCTGGAGGGTTTGACCACCCTCGAGGTTTTTGACCCGCGCAGGTTCTATGACCATCGATTGCAGACCATTGAGCATCACCAGCGCCGATTGGCGTTGTTCTTTGCCTTTGGCTTGTACTTGCTGAACACTGAGCTGGCGCCTGCTGGCAACCGTTTCGGGCTGGAAGGTAACCCGAGTCCCCTGATTGCGATTGAGCTGGCCACGAGTGGCACCCAGCAGTGTCCAGTCGATGGTCTCGCCACCCCGCATGATCGCGCCCAAGTCCATTGGCGTTTGCGGTGTGAACACCGCCACCCGCGGCGCGACCTGGGTAGGCTCGAATTGAACCAGCAACCGCGCGGTGGCCCTTTGATCCTCGTATTCGGCGGTGACCATGATGGTCAAGCTGTGGTAGCCGATGCTTTGCGCCGTGACACTGCTGTAAAGCCCGTTGCCATCGATCTCGCCATCCCCTGCCGCAGAATGACTCTGCCGGCTGGAAGCGTACCAGCGCGTAGCCGTTACCACTTTGCCTGTCTGGTCATGCAGAGTGAACTGCTGTCGCTCACCCGCGCGCACCACCTGAAAGGGTGGATCGATGCTCAACACACTCGGTAACGGCTCGATGCTGCCGAAAATCGCCAGGTCATGGGGGGTGTGCCGCTCCCGCTCGACGAAAGCGTGTGATTGCGGGAACAGCAGAGAGGTCAACACGTCCACGCGTTCATCCGTGACATGTTTGAGCAGTTCCTTGTCCACGACCAAGGTTGCCGTGTAACGCTCGCTGTCATCAGCGTTGCGATCATCCGGGATCAGGTACGGGAAATTGGACGCGGGCAGCTCACCCGGTGCTTTGTTGGCTTGCAACTGGATGAACGTGAGGACAGCGCCATCTCCGTAATTGTCCGCACCCAGCGTTTTGGCTCCTGGTGCAGCCTGGGTGCGAATGATGAAGTGTGTTGGCGTCAGCGGGGTGTAGCCGTCGAAGTCGAGCATACCGAGCTCAAACCGGCCACGGTGGTGTGGCAACTGGCTGAAGTGTTCCTTGATGGCACCGGCGAGCAAGCTATTGATCTTCTCGTTTTGCCCAGCCAGGTTGCAGCGAAACTCGGTTGCTTGGGCAAGATCCAGCGTCACTCGGCCACGCCGGTCGATTTCACCGGTGACCAACTTCAGATCGATGTCCATCACCAAGGTGTAGCCCATGGCCTCATCGATAATGAAGCGCGTCAACAGGTTCTCTGCCAGGGGCGATTGGCTTAGGTACGTGCCCGCCACGATCGGGAATGTCAGCTGCGCTCTGGAATCACTCAGCGACGCCGTGTTGAAGGACAGCAACGGGGCGCCGAACTCCAGTTTCCTCAACACGCTACGGGTACGGATATAGTCGTCATGATCGACATCCGTGTTGAGCAAAGGCAGAAAACGCAGGGTACTCAGGCGCTGCAGGTATTGCTCGCGCAGCAGGTCGTTCAGTCGCGAGCGGCTGAATGCCGCAATCGCGCCCCAACCCAGCGTGACGTTGCGCCTGTCCATACGAGCAAGCACTTGTTCGAGAGAATTACCGGACATGGTCGAGTCCTCCTGAAAATGATCGATGCGCATCATGCGGATTTCGCTGGCGCGGCCAACATCTGGCGGCTCAAGGCGGGGAAACGGGCGATGCCCAGCGGCATGATCAGGTGCCCCTCGAAAATGCCGAGGCCACCGGTATCGACCTCTGCAAATACCAGGATGCCAGGCGCCTGGTTACCGCTTCCTGGCTGGTAGAGCCCGGTCGCTTCGTCGATTTGCCCTGAGCCCGCACCTAGACGCCACTTCGCGGCGAACGGTCTGCCGTTGAGATAGGCGACGAACTGCATGGCATCGCCGCGCGGCTCTTCGGCCAAGGTGACAACCAGTCCAGGCAGTCGCTGAATGGCCAGTACATATAGGCTCTGTGCCTCGTCGGAACCGGCGCTCCGCACGTGGATTTCATCTAGCACGTAGGTTTTATTTTCGACCGCAGGCGTGGCCTTGTAGCGACAACGCCGCCCCTGCGCTTCTTCCGTCAGCTCACCGCTTTCACCCGGAACCTCATTAGCGTGCGCCCACTGCACCTCGACATCGCCCAAGGCCGCGGCCGTCAATACCCGCTCTTCGTTCGCCTGCAACGTCGTGATAAAGGGATTTGCCGTCAGTTCGTTCTGCAGTACCGTGACGATGGCGGCAGCCTGAGCACCCTTGCCATCGCTGACCTGCACCAATACGTGACCCGAGCGGCCCTGCAGGGTGTGCTTTGGGGGGGCACGATAGGCGCCTTGGTCAATGGTCCCCGGGTTGGATGGGCCACCCGGAAGGCTTCGCAGCGACCAGGTCAACTCACCTTCAGGAGGATTCTCGACGACGAAGGTATGGCGCGCGCCAGCAAGCAACTTCACATCATCATTGTCGATACCGAACGCAGCTCCGGCGCGCAGCGGGCCAAATACCGCCAGGGCAGCAGAATGCTCGAAGGCGGTTGCCTGAAGGTGACCAGCACCCCCGATCTGTAAGCTTTCCACCCACTGCTCCGGCGACCGGGAATCGAGCGTTTTCGCCATTGCGATCAGGATTGCCTGCTTGACCGCATGAGCGGCGAAATCCTCGGCCTGCGCTTTGAGTTCATCGTCGATTTCATCTGGCAGGCCACGCACTGCCCTCGCCTCCTGCGCATGCGGCCAAGGCGCGAAGAATTGTCCTTCCAACATCCCTCGGTCAGGCTCCGTTGAAGCCACAAGATAGAAGCGATGGGGCAAGTCAAGCTCGAAAGTCGCTTCGAACTCAAGCGGGACATCGGCGTCATTGGGCAGGCAACTGAATGCGATGCTGCATTCCCCCTGCCAGCGCTGACTGGCTGCATTCTGCTCGAAGCTGGCCACTAGCCCCCCTGCCGTGTGCAGCTGAAAGGCTTCGCCGTTGAACAGATAATCACGGCTCTGGTAATGGGTAGCGGGAATTCGCAGCTCACCGGCTTCGGCACTAAGCCCCGTGAGCATGCCGGTTTCATCCTTCATTTCCTCGAATCGCCCGCCCACCAGCATCTCGGTGAAGCCTTTGCGGAAGCTGTTGCGATGCAACAGGCGCATATTCAGCAACTGAGCGGCTTCATCGGGCTGGCACTGCGCAAGCAAGTTGGGAAAGCCAGTGCTCTGGCCAGGGAAACTGCCACCTCGACCAGACTGTGAAGAAGCAAATACCAGCAAGGCCGGCCCCTCAGGCCCTGTCTGGGTGCGCAGGGCGGCCGTGCCCAGGCCCAAAGCGGGGGAATCGGCCGCGCCCTCAGCCAGTACAACATCGCGTTTTTCCTGATCTTGCCGCTCGAGTTGTCCTTGCAGCCAGCTCCCCGCCTGGGCCTGTCCGGCAGGATCCTCGGTCACGGCCAGGCGTACGTTCTCACCCTTGGCAATGTCCATGATCAACGCGCCATCCTTGCCTTGAGGGTACATCTCCAGCGTCACGGCAAGACGATCCAAGGCGTCGTGAACCGACAGGCTCAGCACCTTGTAAGGCTTCTCGGCCTTGACCAGCGTGCCCCCTTGCAGGTGCGCCAGCATGTCAATTCGCGCGGTGTCGTAAGAAGCACGGCTGACGCTCAGGGCCTGCACCGACAGGTGATAGTCGGCCAGGTGATAAGCGACATCCGACATTTCCATCTCGATGGCGCCAGAAAGACTATTGATGTCCTGGCCCAGGCTCAGACGGCGGATATTGGACTGATTCAACAACCGATTGGCCTGCGCCAATGGGACCGCGGTGATGCTTTCCCAGCCCAGCAGGTCAGGGTTTTTCTGCATCCACTCGGTCAATGCCGATGTTGTACTGTTGCTCATTGCTCAGCCCTCCGATCAGCGTACGCATCCGCAAAGACCCCAGTGCCTAGCACCGCATCCTCCAGGCTCGCCAGTGGCAGCGGTTGCAGAACGTAGCCCTCGTAGACCCCAATGAACCCGGTATCAAAGGTTGCGGTGAGCAACGCAAATGCGTGTTCGCCTGTCGAGCCTGGCGTGTAGACCCCGGTATTCGGATCGATCGAACCAGGTCCGCACAGCACCGCCCAGATGATTTTATCGGGATCCTGTGGACGGCCGTTGATCACAGCCTCAAGCGCGACCGTGCCCGCGACGAGGTCCACGTCCCTGGTGACCAGCATGGGCGCTTTGGTCCCGCTTTCGGCGATCACAACGCCGATCTGAGCAAGGCCACCCGTCGTCTCGCTGAGCTCCACCTCCTCGACGATGTAGGCGACACGCGAGTTCTCGGGGTCGTCGGGGTCCGAGGGCGGCATGACCTCGGGCGCGGTATAGACCGCTGTCAGGCCAGCGCCTGCCAGCACGCCCCCTTGCGCAGGATCCTTGAGCGCCCAGCGCAGCTTGCCGGGATCGCCGAGGTAGCCCGCCTCCAGGTTCACCTTGCCTTTGGCCTGGACCACATAGGCCAATGGGTTGACCTGCAGGGCGCGTTTGAGCACGGTGATCAACGCCGAGCTGCTGAAGCTTTTGTCCTGATTGACGGCAGTGACCCGTACCCGCACGAAGGGGCCCTCGAACGTGTCGGCAGCCGGGGCCGTGTATAGGCCGGTGGTGGGATCGATGGTACCGATCTGCTCGTCCAACACCGTAGCCAGCACCGGCTCCACGGACCAACTGAGGTTGCTGGCGGCCGGTACTGCGGCAAACTGCTGGGTCGTGCCCGCCACCAGGTTGTGCTCCAACGGGTTTACGACAAATCGGGTGGACTCAGGGTTGATCTGGCCGAAGAAGCCGATGTCACGGGGAGAATGCAGCTCTTCACCGACGATGGCATTGCCGAAATTGAGCTTGATGGTGTCGTGGATCAAGGCTTGTATGGAAGGCGCAAAGCCGAAGTCTCTCTCCAGTGAGTCGCGCAGAATGCTTTCGACACTGGGGATTTCAAGCTCACTGACTGCTTTGAAAATTGCGGCTATCGCAATCGCGATTGCGATAAGCGGATAGGCTAGGATTGCCACTACGATTAAGTAAGCGGCCAAGTCCTCTGGAGGTATTTCCTCCCTGGGTGGTTGCTTTATTTCGCCAATTGCAGGTGCCGGCGCCTTGATTTCTATCAGTTCAAACGCAATATGTTTAAGGCGCCCTCCCTCGACATCCTCCATTTTGTAATACGACCTGACCACATACTCAAACGTGTCCTCGGCGCGCTTCTTGAAATCGCTCAGATCAAACTTCAACATTTCAAGCATGGGTTTCAGTCGCCCATCCTTGCTGTCGAGGTCATGCGGCTGGACAGCCAGCACTCCGGTGAGCGTCCATTCGATCTCGACCGTGTCACCCTCCAGGCTCACGTTCAGTACTCTGTCCATCTCCATGTCGATCGCAAACACTGTCAGGTCGACGATCAAACGCATGTTGTCAGCATCGAACTCATGCGACAGCCTTTGCTCAGGCACTTGCATCTTTCCGCTTTTGGCCGTCGCCCCCGTCGGCCGGTTTTCACTGTCGCGGGTGATGTCGAACTCCACACCTTGTGCTACTTCGCTCAAGGACCGCAACAGTTGCGCCAGCATCACGCGCTTGGGGTCGAACAGCACGCTGGCCGAATGATCGCCATCCTTGGGTATCAGATACCTGAAGTCCGAATTCGGGCCGGGGATATCGCCTTCGCTATCGCCTTGCCAGCGAACAAAGCCGAGCACTGCACCTTCCGGATCATCTTCCGTCCGGCGGCGTGCCTGGGTGCGCATCACAAACGACTGAGGCTGTAACAGCTCATTGTCGCCCTGCTCGATGCGCCCAATGGGGAACACACGTTTCTCATCGGCAAGCTCAGCGAATTTTTGCTGGAAGAACGCCCCCACCAACGTCTGTTCGATCCGGTCATCGGATACCGTCATGCGGAAGTCATCGCTGTGCTTGAGGTCGAGCCGCAGTTCCCCCTGCCCGCCGACAGTACCCGGGACATCACCCAGCCTCAGGTTCAGGCTCAGCTCGGGCCCTTGTAACGGGCTGGTCTCGCGAACTTCCCGGGTGTACCAGACTCCCCCCACATTCTTCAGCCCCAGCTGCGTGCCGCCGACCACGTTCATGCGTAAGCGCGCTTTGGAATCGTTGAGATCGACGTTCTCGAACGACAGCCGCGGCCGGTCGAGTGCGAAGTTGTTCAGGGCAAAGCGCTGGTCACCGTTAGGAATACTGCCACTGACCGGTGGTAAGTAGGAGGTTGTCTTGAACCGCCGAATGTATTCCTGCGTAAGCAACGTATTGAGTATAGTCCGGTCCATACAGGAGATCATCCCCCACTTGGACAGGCGTGATCCCAACTTCATCCATTCGATGAGTTGATCAAGCGAATAGTCTGCCATTGTCTGCATCCTCAATATAAATAAATAGCCAACATGATGCGACTAGAAATAACATGCAAAAATAAATCAAAGGAATTCATGCCAACACAACGGGGTGCTCACGCCACCAGCTGGATGTCCGCAGGCGCAATGCTCTTGAAGTTATCCCCGCCATCAAAGCTGACTTCTACATACACCTCAAAGGCATTGTTCAATTCCAACTTATCGAGGTATGCCCTCGAGAGGCGCATGACCAGCTCGCCTTCGTTCCACTCATCTTCGCTAACGGGAACGTTATCGCGTATTACTTCGGGCGGCAGCGGTGCATATTCGGGTTTGCCCTTACCGGTTATATACACCCGTACAATCTGGCCCTGATCGAAGAACCTCCAGCTGTTCGAGGTCAATATGAATCTCACAGCGTCCTTCACCCCCTGCAGCGACAACCTTCCGTTTGGCGCATCAGGACATTGAATGGATTCGAAGCTCGACGAGGGCAGATCCTCGATCCTCAGGCCGTAGACAGGCGACCGTTGCGGCGCCTTCTCCGGCATTTCGACCGTGTAATACACCTTCAGACGCTTGCCCAGATTGGCGGGCACCGCCGCAGGGGGGATGTGGTAGCGAAGGTTATTGCCAAAGACAGGCTCGCGGGTACTGTACTGCCCCCTTTCGCCATAGCCGTCCCAGTACATGGTGAGCTTGCCGCCACTTGTTTGCGCCTCTCTAGGCACTTCGACGTAGGCGCCCAAGAACAATTTAAAGGGGCTAATGAAACCGTATTGCTCGATGTCAGGGTCAGGCAACTCCGGTGGTTCGGGATCCTTGGGGGTTACCTCATCGATGACCGGCAATTTCAGGTCCAGCGGCTTGCGCAAGGTCAGCTCGAGTGCTGCAGAGTCCGCCGCAGCGCCTGCTCTGGCCCACTGATAGGTCAGGCTGACCGTCTTGCCTATATTGTCCTGCAACCACTGGGGAGCGATAACGAACCGCAGCCGGCCACTGTCCAGCACCGTGCGTTCGACCCTCAGGCTGGCCCGATGAGTGGCCGTGCCCGAGGCGTGTAACAGCACCTCATCAGCGTACTGCATACCGTAATCGGCGACCTCGACCATCAGCCCATCGGGAAATTCGCTCGGGTCGAGATGCTCGCCCGAGTCATTTTCCACATCGGGTGGCGGCAAGCTCGGAAGCTGTGCAGGGTTGCCGGTGAGGAGGGTCAGGTGTTGAGTGGGGGACCGGCTCACCGAGTCGCTATCGGCATAGCCGATGGAGCAGGAGATCTCGCACCAGCCCCCTGCCATTTCAAGGTATGAACTGTCGATCACCCATGCCAGCGGGTTACCCAGATCCTCGGGCGTCACAACCTTGGAGAAAGTCTCGCTCATGTAGGCGTCTTTCCAGGTGAGCTTGACTGTGTCCCCTACCGCCATCGCCGGGTAGGCGCCGACCACCACAGTACCGTTCCCGGTCACCCGAGCCCGGTCGACCACCAACCCGTCACTGTCCTTGAAGTGAGGCACGGGTAATTGCTCTGAAAGCGGGGCCTGCTTGTTCACATAAAACAGAAGCCGTGGCGACTGATCTTGGAGCCGTCTTCCCCCTTGCCCCTCGCCAGTGCCTACCGTTCTGGCATAGGAATAGAAAGCGATCCCTTGATCCAGCCGCACAAGTAAGTTATTGCGCAGAGCGACCTGGAAACTTCCATCCTCTTCCAATTTCTGAATAACAAGCGGTGTTCGTTCCCGATCGACAACCTCCCCCAGAGAGCCACGACCGAAGAATTGCGGCCAGAGTTCATCACCGATTTCGATACCGTCATACTTTATATAAGTCAGCAGGTCCGCTTTGTCCAACTTTTCAAGGTCAAGGGAATCGCCGTCCAAACATGGGACAGATGGCAAGGGCAGTGCCAGTTTTTCGGGCGCAGCCTCTTCCTCTCTAATGCCAGGCGTTTGGATAATTTCATTCATCGGGCAGCCTCCTGCGCCGTATCGTTCATTTAGCCGACCCCTTGAGGGTCAATCACCATGAGTATGTTTTACACCCGCGAGTTAGCCGCCGAAACTAGCAGTTTTACCAGGTAGCCCGTGCGCGTCGCCCATTATCAAACGCGACACCATGCACACCGATATTTAATCTGCAGCCGGGTAGGTCAATGCTTGCCTACCCTCACTCGACCAGCGTCGATATTGTTTTATCGATTATTGCTTATCCTGCTGATCAGTAGGCTGTACCTCATAAACGCCGGTACCGAGCACCGCATCCTCAAATCTCGCCAGCGGCAGCGGTTGCAGCACGTAGCCCTCGTAGACGCCAACGAACCCGGTATCAAAGGTTGCGGTGAGCAACGCAAATGCGTGTTCGCCTGTCGAGCCTGGCGTGTAGACCCCGGTGTTCGGATCGATCGAACCAGGTCCACATCGCACCGCCCAGGTGGTTTTATCTTGAGCCTGTGGATAGCCGTTGATCACACCTTGAAGCGCGACTGTGCCCGCGGCGAGATCCACGGCCTTGGTGATCAGCATGGGCGTTTTGGTCCCACTTTCCGCGATCACGACGCCGATCTGAGCAAGGCCACCCGTCGTCTCGCTGAGTTCCACCTCCTCGACGATGTAGGCGACACGCGAGTTCTCGGGGTCGTCGGGGTCCGAGGGCGGCATGACCTCGGGCGCGGTATAGACCGCTGTCAGGCCAGCGCCTGCCAGCACGCCCCCTTGCGCAGGATCCTTGAGCGCCCAGCGCAGCTTGCCGGGATCGCCGAGGTAGCCCGCCTCCAGGTTCACCTTGCCTTTGGCCTGGACCACATAGGCCAATGGGTTGACCTGCAGGGCGCGTTTGAGCACGGTGATCAACGCCGAGCTGCTGAAGCTTTTGTCCTGATTGACGGCAGTGACCCGTACCCGCACGAAGGGGCCCTCGAACGTGTCGGCAGCCGGGGCCGTGTACAGGCCGGTGGTGGGATCGATGGTACCGATCTGCTCGTCCAACACCGTAGCCAGCACCGGCTCCGCGGACCAACTGAGGTTGCTGGCGGCCGGTACTGCGGCGAACTGCTGGGTCGTGCCCGCCACCAGGTTGTGCTCCACCGGATTTACGACAAACCGAGTTGGCTCAGGGTTGACCCGACCGAAGAAAGCGATGTCACGGGGGGAATGCAGCTCTTCACCGACGATGGTGTTGCCGAAATTGAGCTTGATGATGTCCTGTATAAAGGGTTTGATGGAGGGAGCAAACGCGAAGTCCTTCTGCAGATTCCCGCGCAGGAAAGCACTGATGCTATCGCTGCTGCCGATAGCTTCGGTAATGCCAGATACTGTCACGCGCATCAGGATCTGCATGAACTCGATCAGCCATTCGGGAAAATTATCCGGCGGGATATCGGGGGGCGTTATTTCGCCAAACTGCAGTTCGTCTTGGTGTAGTACCGCCTGAAACCCAAGCTGTTTTAGACGACCGCCCTCGGCATCTTCGAATTCGTATCGAGAAGAGAACTCAGCCATGAAACCTGCTTTTACAGGCTTCTTGAAATCTGTCAAATCAAACCCGAGTTGCTCAAGCAGCGGCTTCAGGTATCCATCACGATCGTCCAGGTCGAGAATCTGACAAGTGATCACCCCACGAGAGGCACATCCGACCGTGAAAGTGTCATCTTCCTGGGTCACCACGAGCCCCTCCGCCGCTATATCCAGATGGGCATCGAACACTCTGTAATCGATTTTCGGGTATAGGTATAAACCATACTGAAGAGGGATCTCGAACTCGATCGACAAGAAATCCTGCTGCGGAAACCGAATGTTCCCCCTTTTAGCGACAGCCGTTAGGCTATTACTTTGTTTCCTGATCTCAAACTCGACATCTTCGCCCATTCCCTTAACTTGCCTTACCAGTCGCTCCGTCATCACCCTATTGGGCTCGAACAGCACGGTGGCCGAATGATCGCCGTCCTTGGGTATCAGATACCTGAAGTCCGAATCTTGACGAGGTATCTCGCCTTCCGTATCGCCTTCCCAGCGAATGAAGCCGAGCACTGCTCCTTCCGGGTCATCTGCCGTCCGGCGTCGTGCCTGAGTGCGCATAAGGAACGATTGAGGGCGCAGCACCTCGCTAGCGCCCCGTTCGATGCGTCCGATTGGGAACGCCCGCTGCTCCTCGGGAAGCGCGCCGAATTTCTGCTGGAAGTACGCCCCCACCAACACCTGGTCTGTCTGATCATCCGATATCGTCATGCGGAAGTCATCGCTGCGCTTCAGGTCGAGCCGCAGCTCCCCCCGCTCGCCGACCGTCCCGGGCACCTCATCCAGCCTCAGGTTCAGGCTCAGCTCGGGCCCTTGCAGCGGGCTGGTTTCTCGAATCTCCTGGGTGTACCAATCCCCGGCCACGTTTTTCAGCCCGAGCTGAGTGCCGCCGACCACATTCATGCGCAAGCGCGCTTTGGAATCGTTGAGGGCGACGTTCTCAAACGACAGCTGAGGCCGGTTGAGTGTGAAACCGTTCAGGGCAAAGCGCCGATCACCGTTCGGAATGCTGCCCGTCACGGGTGGCAGACAGGAGGTAGTCTTGAACCGCCGTATATATTCCTGAGTAAGTAGCGTATTGAGTACGCTCCGATCCATACAGGAGATCATTCCCCACTTGGACAGCCGTGACTCCAACGTCATCCATTCAACGAGTTCGGCAAGTGAATAGTCTGCCATGACGAAGGCCCTCGACAGTGGATTAGCGGAGTTGCCAATATATTTTAGTTATACAAACAACCGCCCATTCAGGCTTTCCCAAGGGACTTTCTACACCTGATCAACACCGCTCGAAACTAGCAGTTTTATCAGGTGGCAATAGTCAGGAAGCTTGTTAGCGTGTCGCAGGGCTCGCAGCCACCCTGCACGTGAGGAACCTTTCATGACCGCGACATCCAATGTGAATTCCAATGCTTTGAACTTCTTGAGCCATATGCAAAATGGCGTAGACCCTCGAACAGGGCTGTACACACTTTCCGTAGACTTGCCTAAATTGTCAGGAAACGACCTGCTCGGCCCCGAACTTGACCTGGCGCTGCGCTACAGCCCGCTCAACCTCCATGACTCGGGCTATGGCAAGGGCTGGAACCTGCAATTGTCGCAATTCGACCCGGACCGCGAGCGCCGAT
>NZ_JAAMQM010000043.1 GCF_013523055.1 Pseudomonas capeferrum
CATCCATGTTCATCGCCCCGCCCGAGTCCACCACATAGATGCAGGTGGCGCCGTAGCTTTCCATCAGCTTCGCCTGTTGCGCGAGCCCTTCGGGCGTTTGCATATGGCTCATCATCAGGAAGCCCACCGTGTCCATGCCCAGCTCGCGGGCATATTCGATGTGCTGGCGCGACACATCCGCCTCGGTGCAGTGAGTGGCCACGCGGACGATGCGAGCACCGGCGTCGTAGGCGTTCTTCAGGTCGTGGATGGTGCCGATCCCTGGCAGCAGCAGCGTGGCGATCTTGGCGTGGCTGACCGCGTCGGCGGCTGCTTCGATCCATTCGAGGTCGGTGTGGGCACCGAAGCCGTAGTTGAAGCTGGAGCCCTGCAGACCGTCACCGTGGGCGACCTCGATGGCGTCGACCTTGGCCCGGTCAAGGGCGGTGGCGATGGCGCGTACGTCATCCAGCGAATACTGGTGGCGGATGGCGTGCATGCCATCGCGCAGGGTCACGTCGCAGATATAGAGTTTCTTGCCGTTCATGCCAAAGCTCCCATCGCCAGGGCCATGCGCTCGGCGGTGGCCAGCGCGGCGGAGGTCATGATGTCGAGATTCCCGGCGTAGGCCGGCAGATAGTGGGCAGCGCCTTCGACCTCGAGGAACACCGAGGTCTTCAGGCCTGTGAAAGTCCCCTGCCCCGGCAGCTTCAGGTCGCGTACCGCTTCGAACTGCACCTGCTGCTTGAGGCGGTAGCCCGGCACGTAGGCCTGCACCGCGGCGGCCATTTCCTCGATGCTCGCCGCCACCTGTTGCAGGTCGGCAGCCTCGCTCAGCACGTACACGGTGTCGCGCATCATCAGCGGCGGCTCGGCGGGGTTCATGATGATGATTGCCTTGCCCTTGGCCGCACCGCCGATCACTTCGATGGCCTTGCTGGTGGTCTCGGTGAACTCGTCGATGTTGGCGCGGGTACCGGGGCCTGCGGACTTCGAGGCGATCGAGGCAACGATCTCGGCGTAGTGCACCTTGGCCACACGTGACACGGCCGCGACCATGGGGATGGTGGCCTGGCCACCGCAGGTGACCATGTTGACGTTGGTCGCCTGCAGGTGCTGCTCCAGGTTGACCACCGGCACGCAGTACGGGCCGATGGCCGCCGGGGTCAGGTCGATCATGCGCAGATCGACCTTGTGCTGGCGCAGGAAGGCGTCGTTCTTCACGTGGGCGCCGGCGCTGGTGGCGTCGAAGACGAAATCGATGTCCTTGAACTCCGGCAGGCGGGTCAGGCCCTCCACCCCTTCATGGGTGATGGCCACGCCCATGCGGGCGGCACGCGCCAGGCCATCGGACGCCGGGTCGATACCGACCATCGCAGCCATCTCCAGGTGTTGGGCATTGCGCAGGATCTTGATCATCAGGTCGGTGCCGATGTTGCCGGAGCCGATGATGGCAACTTTGCGTTTATGGCTCATGGGGGTCTCCGTCATTCGCCGCTGAAGGTCACGCCGACACGGCCCAGGCCGTCGATCTCGGCGTCGAAATGGTCGCCCGGCGCCACCGCCACCATCGGCCCGAGGGCACCGGTGAGGATGATGTCGCCGGCACGCAGCGGCTCGCCCAGGCGCGCCATGGTGCGGGCCAGCCACACTGCGGCGTTGAGCGGATGGCCCAGGCATTCGGCGCCGGTGCCGCTGGACACCAGCTCGCCGTTGCGGGTCATGCGCATCGCCGCGCCGCGCAGATCGAGGTCGTGCAACTGGCGCGCCGGTCCCCCGAGCACGAAGCAGCCGCTGGAGGCGTTGTCGGCCACGGTATCGGCGAAACGGATGTTCCAGTCCTGGACGCGGCTGCCGACGATTTCCAGCGCCGGCAGCACATGGCCGGTGGCGGCGATCACGTCGGCGAAGGTGGTCTGCGCGCTGGGCAGGTCATGGGCCAGCACCAGGGCGATCTCGGCCTCGATCTTCGGTTGCATGACGCTGGCGTAAGGCACGCTTTCGTTGTCGCCATAGCACATGTCAGCGAACAGGCAACCGAAGTCCGGCTGGTCGACACCCAGCTGGGCCTGCACCTTGGGATTGGTCAGGCCGATCTTGCGACCCACCAGGCGCCGGCCTTCGGCGAGGGCGTGAGCGACGTTCAAGCGCTGGATGGCGTAGGCCGCCTCGGCGTTTTCCGCGCCGATGGCATCGCGCAGCGGGGCGATGGCCTCACCCTGCTGCTGGGCGCGGCGCAGGTCGGCGGCCAGGCGTTCAAGGGTTTGCGAATCGATGGTCATGGGGTGTACCTCAATCAATGCTGGAGGAAGTCCAACACCAGGCGGTTGAAGGTGTCGGCGTGCTCCCACTGCGCCCAGTGGCCGCAGTTGTTGAACACATGCAATTCGGAATTGGCGATACCGGCGATCAGGCGCAGGCCGACATCCATCGGCACGAAGCGGTCGTTGCGGCCCCAGATGACCAGGGTCTTGGCCTTGATCTCGGCCAGGCGCGCGCTGAAGTCGGGAAACTGCTTGGGGTTGGCGGCCAGGCTGGCGACGAAGTTGTCGAGGTGGTCGCGGCGGCTGAGCATGTTGTCCAGGCGGGTCTGGAACAGCTCCTCGGTGAGATCGCTCGGGTCATAGACGAAGACGTTCATCATCTTCTTCAGGTTGTCGATGGTCGGCTCGCGGTACAGGCCGTTGAGCAGCTTGATGCCCTCGGTGGGCATCGGCACGAACGGGCTGGCGCCACCGGTGCCACCGCCCATCAGCACCAGTTTGCCGACACGCTCGGGGTAGCTCAGGGTGAAGGCCACGGCACTGTGGCCACCCATGGAGTTGCCGAGGATGTGCACGCGCTCCAGGCCCAGCACATCGAGCAGGCCCTTGAGCGCGGTGGCGTTGAGGTCCGAGCGCGAGCCG
Source organism: Pseudomonas capeferrum (assembly GCF_013523055.1). Lineage (GTDB taxonomy): Bacteria > Pseudomonadota > Gammaproteobacteria > Pseudomonadales > Pseudomonadaceae > Aquipseudomonas > Aquipseudomonas capeferrum_A. Next base: position 2,886 of record NZ_JAAMQM010000043.1, read on the forward strand.
CGGCAGACGATCGGGTCGCTCTTGCCCCAGCCCGGGCAGTCCATCAGCACCACGCGGTAGCCGGCAGCCAGCAGCGGCTCGAGGTTACGGCTGAAGTTGGCCCAACCGCTGGCGCCAGGGCCGGAGCCGTGCAACATGACCACGGTTTCGGCGCCCTCGCCGAGGTCGTTGTAATGCACTTGCAGGTCGAGCTCGCCTTCGCGGATACGGTCAAGGCGGCTGCTGCCGGCTTCGCTGAGGGAGATGCTGGTCATGATGGGAGTCCTCTGTTCATTAGGTAAGGGAATGGGCGCTGAGCGAAGCGAAGCCGGCTATCCACTCCGGGATCGGCCGGTAGTAGCGCTCGCTGGCCTGGTAATCGCCGAACGCAGCGAGGGCGGCGAAGGCCGCCACCCAGGTCTTGACTTCGTGGGTCGATTTGCCGGCCAGCGCCGACAGCTCAGCATTGGCTATGGCGTCGAGCTCGCCGAAGCGGCGTTGCTCCAGCAGGTCGAGGAAGTGGTTGTCCCAGGCCGGGTTGAGCGGATGCAGCGTGTGCTGGTCACGCACGAAACCTTCGGCGGCGCTGATCACCCGTTGCTGGCGAGCCTGGCGCTCGTTGGCCGGCAGGTCGCGACCACTGCCCATCAGGCGGTCGGCCACGCGCGCATCGACATGGGCCAGCTCTGGCACCGGCGGTTGGTGCGACAGCCCGCCGGAGCCGAGGAACAGCACGCGCTTGCCGGTGCCCCGGGCGAAGCGACCGATGGCCTCGCCGAGCAGGCGGGCACGGACAAAGCCTGGCAGCGGCACCGCCACGCTGTTGATGAACACCGGGATCACTGGCTTTTCGGCCAGGCCGCCAAGCAGTAGCTCCAGCGGCTGGGCGAAGCCATGGTCGACCTGCATGCGATAGGAAACGGCGGCATCTACCCCCGCTTCCAGCACCGCGTTGGCGCAGGCCTCGGCGATCTCGCGCGGTACGTCGAGCGGGCCGGCCGCGCTCTGGAAGTCGCCGATGGCGGTGGCGCCCATGCCGATGCAGAAGGCCGGCATCACGTCATAGAAGAAACCGTTGTAGTGGTCCGGGGCGAACAGGAACACCAGCTCGGGGTCGAACGCGGCGATGCGCGCACGGGCGGCGCGAATCATTTCGTCCACCTCGGCCAGCACGGCTTGCGCCGGGTCGACGTAGCCCACCAATGGGGTATGCGACAGGCAGTGCAGATAAGCGCTCATCTCAGGCCACCTTGGACGCCAACGGCGCTTGCTGGTCAGCCTGGGGCTGGACAGCCAACGCACGCAGCAGGGCGTCGCTGGCCTGGCCGATGGTTTGTGGAATGGCCACGGCACCGACGAAACGGTCCGGGCGCAACAGCGCGATGGACACCGGGTAGCGGCCGAACCACTCCTTCAGGCGGCCAGTGCTGTCACCGATACGGATGACCCCGTCCGGCACTTCGCGACCGGCCTTGAGCTGAACTTCCGGCAACACCTGGATGAAGCAGGCACCCAGCGCACGCCAGGCGTCCACCTGGGCTGCGCTCAAGCCCCAGAGGGGGTCGTTGCCCCAGGCGATGAAGGCGAAGTTGCTGCCGATCACGTCGTCCAACAGGCGGATTTCGCCCGATTCGGTGACCACCCTGGGCTGGATGAACATGCGCCCGACCGGCGTCGCCTTGCTGTTCTGCTCGGTGACCAGCGCGCCCTTGGTGTACTGCGGCATGGGCTTGAAGCGCATCTCCAGGAAGTAGCGCTTGACCGCCGGCAGGTAGTTCAGCGCCCACGAGATACCGTCGCGCAGTGTGCCCTGCCAGCGCTTGGGCGGTGCCAGCACATGGCCCGCCAGCACCGACAGGTCGATCATCGCCTTGGCGTGGTCGCGGCGCTCCTGCTCGTAGGTATCGAGCAGCGCTTCGCCGGCCAAGCCCTTAGCCACCAAGGCCAGCTTCCAGCCGAGGTTGCTGGCGTCGCGCATGCCGCTGTTGTACCCCTGGCCCTGCCAGACCGGCATGATATGAGCAGCGTCGCCGGCCAGCAGCACCCGCTCGACCCGGAAGCGGCCCGCCAGGCGAGCGTTGTGGGTATACACGCGCTTGCGGATCAGCTCGACGCGGTCCGGGTCCGGCAGCACCTTGGCCAGTAGCTTGCGCATGTTCTCAGGCTTGCCCAACTCCTCTTCGGTCTCACCGGGCATCACCATGAATTCGAAGCGGCGCACGCCGTGGGGTAGCGCCGCGGAAACGTACGGGCGCATCGGGTCGCAGCACAGGTAGACGTTGGGGGTGCCCAGCGGGTCGTTGGCGATGTCGATGACGATCCACTGGTTGGGCGCGGTCTTGCCTTCGAAGCAGATATCCAGGGTGCGGCGGATCAGGCTGTTGCCGCCGTCGCAGGCCACCAGGTAACGGGCGCGCACGGTTTCCTGGCGCCCTTCGGGGCCGTTCATGCGCAGGCACACGCCCTGCTCGTCCTGCTGGAACTCCACCACATCGCGGGAGAACAGCGTGCGCACATTGGCAAAACGCGCCAGGCCGCGGTGCAGCACGGCGTCGACCTGAGGCTGAATGAAAGCGTTGCGCCGCGACCAGCCGAACTCGTCGGTGGTCGGCTGGATATCGGCGAAGCAGCGGCCCTTGGGGGTCAGGAAACGCATGGCATGCCACGGCGTGGTATGCGGCAGCACCTGCTCGACCAGGCCGATGGCCTGCACAGTACGCAGCGACTCGTCGTCGATGCCGATGGCGCGTGGGTAGTCAATCAGCTGGTCGAGCTTCTCGATCTGCAGCACCTGCACCCCGGCCTGGCCGAGATAGTTGGCGATGGCCAGCCCTACCGGGCCGGCACCGATGATGACCACGTCTGCGGTGTAGTCGGCCTGGAAGCGATCTGGATGCGTCTTGTTCATTGTTGTAATCCTCGACACTGCCCCACTGCGACCCCGGAGTATTCCAGGCAAGCCGCGACCGTCCTCGCGCAGGCAGGCGCAAGGGGGATCAATGGGCGTTTTAACGGGTACGGGGTCTAGCGGAATATCGCTACGCTTCGAAGTGGGAAGACGCAGGCAATGGTTAAGGACGGCAGGCAGGCATGGCGCATGATGGTTTCCCCTGTCAGGGTGTTGTAGTTGTTGCAGCGAGTATAGGAACGGCGCTGATTGCCCTACAATGAAAAACAACGCTGCTGTGCATTAAGTGCACATCATTGTTTTATAAGGATTTTTTTTGAATATTGACCGATATTCCGATTACAAGACTGTGCGCGGGCTAAGCCGTGGCCTGGCCTTGCTCAACGCCCTGAACCGGCTGGACGGGGGTGCCAGCCCGTCCAGCCTGGCTGAAATCACCGGCCTGCATCGCACGACTGTTCGGCGCCTGCTCGAGACCCTGCAGGACGAAGGCTACGTGCGCCGCAGCGAATCCGACGACAGCTTCCGCCTGGCCCTCAAGGTGCGTGAGCTGAGCGAAGGCTTTCGCGACGAACAGTGGATCTCCGCCATCGCTGCACCGTTGCTGGGTGACCTGTTGCAGCGTGTACTGTGGCCGACCGATATCTGCACGCTGAAGGTCGACGAGATGGTGGTGCGCGAGACCACGCACCGATTCAGCCGCCTGTCGTTTCACCGCTCGATGGTCGGCCGTCACCTGCCGGTGCTGCAGACGGCAACGGGGCTGGCCTACCTGGCGTTCTGCGGCGAAGCGGAACGCGAGCAGATCCTGGCGCTGCTGGCCACCCGCGACGGACCCGAATACCACCTGGCCCGCGACCGGCTGGCGCTGGACAACATCCTGCGCAAGGCGCGTCATCGGGGTTACGGCGAGAACTACATGGGCTGGAACCGGGAAGCCAAGATCGCCTCCATCGCGGTGCCCCTGCATGACCAGGATAGCCAGCGCCTGCTGGGCTGTGTGAGCCTGATCTACATCGCCAAGGCAATGAGTATTCAACAGGCTGCCGAACGATATCTGCCAGCCCTGCAGTCCTTTGCGCTGCAAGTACGACAGAAGCTGGGCACCGATCTTTCATCGAGGCCGGGGCTAGCCTGAGCGGGGTTCGCGTTAAGTTTCGGTGTGCACGCGCTGGCCAGTCGTACAACCAATGAAATGCTGTGCGTAAACATCAGCGTTGTTGTTGAGATCAAAGCGGGCGATTTGAGATTCGTTGTCTTTGTGTGGCTGGTTGCTTTCAACCTAATGCAGCCCTTCGCGCAGCGCTACTCACGGCCAGAAGTAGGCTGCTTGGCAGATGCGATCCTTGTGGGAGCGGGTTCACCCGCGAACACCGGCAAAGTCGGTGCCATGCACCGCGTCGCATTCTTCGCGGGTAAACCCGCTCCCACAGGGTATGCGCAGCGCTTGCGGGCGTTGATTACCTCGCATGCTCGCCGGTGCTTTCTCGCGGAGACTGTTCTGAAAGCCAAGGTCTGCTATGGGTTGATAGCAGCCCCTTGCGAGTGCCTGATATCGGCCCCTAGCAGACCTTCGCGGGGGGCTGCTCACGGCCAGAAGCAGACTGCTTGGCAGAGGCGATCCTGTGGGAGCGGGTTCACCCGCGAATACCGGCAAAGCCGGTGCCATGCACCGCG
>NZ_JAAMQM010000044.1 GCF_013523055.1 Pseudomonas capeferrum
AACTATGGGAGCGGGTTTACCCGCGAAGAGGCCAGCCTTACCACCCTCTGTGTACGGCAAGGGCTGCGCCCTTGTTCGCGGGTCAACCCGCTCCCACAGTTACCGCGGCGGCTTCATAAATGTTGTCCGCGCGGCAGCGCAGGCCAATGGGATGGCCGAACACCTATAAAGATCGGCGCGAAATGCACGAGCACGGTGCAGCGTTCACCATCCTGAAGCACTCAATACACATCCCGGCGATAACGCTTGTTGCGGTTCAACGCTTCGACGGAGGTATCTGCCCATTCACGCTCTCCACGGCGCAAGACCACTCTGACAGGAAAATGTTATCTCGTTGATTTCAGTGTCTTCTCTGCCGCCGCGGTAACTGTAGGAGCGGGTTTACCCGCGAAGAGGCCAGTCTTGCCACCCTCTGTGTACGGCAAGGGCTGCGCCCTTGCTCGCGGGTAAACCCGCTCCCACAGTTACCGCGGCGGCTTCAGAAATGTTGTCCGCGCGGCAGCGCGGCCCAACGGGGTGGGCGAACTCCTATAAAGATCGGCGCGAAATGCACGAGCACGGTGCAGCGTTCACCATCCTGGGGCACTCAATACACATCCCGGCGATAACGCTTGTTGCGGCTCAACGCTTCGACGAGGTATCTGCCCATTCACCCTCTCCACGGCGCAAGACCACTCTGACTGGAAAATGTTATCTCGTTGATTTCAGTGTCTTCTCTGCCGCCGCTGTAACTGTGGGAGCGGGTTTACCCGCGAAGAGGCCAGCCTTGCCACCCTCTGTGTACGGCAAGGGCTGCGCCCTTGTTCGCGGGTCAACCCGCTCCCACAGTTACAGCGGCGGCTTCAGAAATGTTGTCCGCGCGGCAGCGCGGCCCAACGGGGTGGGCGAACTCCTGTAAAGATCGGCTCGAAATGCATGAGCACGGTGCAGCGTTCACCATCCTGAAGCACTCAATACACATCCCGGCGATAACGCTTGCTGCGACTCAACCCCTCGACGTAGGCATCCGCCGCCGCCGCGCTCATCCGGCCATGCTCGGCTACCAGCTGGCGCAGCGCGTTGTCGACATCCTTGGCCATGCGCTGGGCATCGCCACAGACATAGAAGTACGCCTCCTCCTCCAGCCAGCGCCACAGCTCCGCGCCCTGCTCGAGCATGCGCTGCTGGACGTAGATCTTTTGCGCCTGGTCGCGGGAAAAGGCGGTTTCCAGGCGCAGGTGCCCGCCGGCCTGCCAGGCCAGCAGCTGGTCACGGTAATAGAAGTCGCAAGCCTCATGCTGCTCGCCGAAGAACAGCCAGTTGCGGCCACGGGCCCCGCGCGCCTCGCGTTCCTGGAGAAACGCGCGAAACGGCGCGATACCCGTCCCGGGGCCGACCATGATCACGGGCAGGCTGTCGTCTTCGGGCAGGCGAAAATGCTTGGAAGCCTGCGGGAAGATCGCCACGCGCGCATCGTCGGCGCGGTCGGCCAGGAACGTCGAGCACACACCCTTGCGCGCAGCGTAGCGCACCGTGGACAGGGTCAGGTGCACTTCGCCGGGATGGGCCTTGGGGCTGGAACTGATGGAGTACAGCCTCGGCTGCAGCGGCTTGAGCAGCGCGAGCCAGGCGGACACCGACAGCGACTGCGGGAACTCACGCAGCACATCGGCCAGTTGCCGCCCCCAGAGCCAGTCCTTCAGCTCGCAGCTGTGCTCGGGAAGCAGCAGGCGACGCAGATCCTCGGCCCCGGCAGCGCGAGCGAACATATCGAGTTGGTGCGTGGTGACGCGGGCGATTTCCAGATGCTCTTGCAGTGCGACCGCCAGGGGCATGATCGGCTTGCCTGGAAGCTCGATCGACTGCGCACTGTCGAGCTGCATCAGACCCAGCAGTTCCTCGACCAGTGCCGGGCAGTTACGAGGCCAGACGCCGAGGGCATCGCCAGCCTCGTAGGTAAAATCGCCGCCGCGCAGATCGAACACCAGTTGCCGGGTTTCCTTGCTGGCGCCAACACCATTGAGGACACGGTTTTCCAACACTCGCGCCTGCCAGGGATTCTGTTTGCTGTAGCCGATCACCGTGCGTGTCTCGACGACGGTCGGCGGCGTGGCGCCCGGCTTCAAGGCCGTCAGCAAGGCTTCGAGCCACTGGTCGAAGGCCTCGTCGACGTCGGCTTCGCAGTCGACCCGCTCCAGCAGCCGCTGGGCGCCGAGTTCGGCCAGGCGCTGGTCGAGCTTGCGACCGAACCCGCAGAACTGTTCGTAGCTCGAATCGCCCAGCGCCAGTACGGCATAGGGCACTTCCCGACAAGAGCAAGCTCGCTCTCCCTGCAGCGCCCGCCAAAACGCCGAGCCGCTGTCCGGGGCTTCGCCGTCGCCAAAGGTGCTGGCGATCAGCAGGACGCTGGCGGCGCCTTGCAGGTGCCGCGGTTCGATCGCTTCCATGCAACTGAGCTCGACTGCCAGTCCCTCGTCGCGTAGCCGTTGCGCACAGCGTTCGGCCAGGGCCTCGCTGGTGCCGGTCTGCGACGCCCAAAGCACCCGATGCGGGCGACGCTCGGCAATTGCCACTTCCGGCGCCTGCGCCGTTGACTGGGCGAACAGGCCTGCGAGCAGACCATCGACGAACAGACGGTGTTTCGGCGTGAGGGGTGCGCCTACCGGCAGGCGGGGTACGCCGCCGACGCGTCCCTGGTCGAGGCCGAGCAAGAAGCCTTGCAGGTAATGCTGTTCGTCTTCGGCCAGTACAGGCAGGGGCAGCTTGTCCAGGCCCAGAAGCCGGGATACAGAGGAAGTCGGCATGGCAATGCGCTCCGAAGACGGCTCACACGTCAGGTCAAGGGCTTCGATGCGCTCGCCGCCTACCCGTTCCAGGGCCACGGCGCAGTGCTTGAAGGCCGGCTGCAGGGATAACGGGTCGACTGCATCACAGGTCACGGCATTGATGGCCAACTGCTCGCCCCAGACATCGTTCCAGTGAAACGGCGCAAAACAGCTACCCGACAGGACTCGATCGGTGACGCGCGCCGGCAACACGGCCTGGCCGCGTCGAGAACGGATGGCCACCTGGTCCCTGTCGGCGATGCCCAGGCGTGCGGCATCCTCGGGATGCACTTCGATGAAGGGACCGGGTTCGAGCTTGTTCAGGGCGGGGACCTTGCCGGTCTTGGTCAAGGTGTGCCACTGGTGCTGTACGCGACCGGTATTGAGTACCAGGGGAAAGTCGTCATCGGGTAGCTCGGCGGGCGCAAGCCACGGGCGGGCAAAGAAGCGCGCCTTGCCAGACGGGGTCGGGAAGACCAAGGTCGGCTGCTCAGCCTCGGCGGGATTCGATCGGGCCTCGCCACGGCTGTCGACCCGGTAGCGTATCGGGTTGCGATCATTCTCGCGGCCCGGCGCGCAGGGCCATTGACGAGGCTTCTCGCGCAGCTCGGCATAGCCGATGCCCCGCAGGTCATAGCCGGTGGCTGGGTTGCAGAAGCGGCGGATCTCGTCGTATACCGCCTCGGCATCGGCGTAGTCGAAGGCCTCGGCATAGCCCATCGCGCAGGCGACGCGGGCGATGATCTGCCAGTCGGGCAGGCTTTCGCCGGGAGGCTCGACCGCGCGCGGCATCAAAGTCAGGTTGCGCTCGCTGTTGATCATCACGCCCTCGCCTTCGGCCCACAGCGCGGCAGGGAGGAGTATGTCGGCGTGGCGGTTGGTCTCGGTGTCGAGGAAGGCATCCTGGGTGATCACCAACTCGGCAGCGCGCAGACCATCGATCACCTGCTGGCGATTGGCGACACTGGCCACCGGATTGCTGCAGATGATCCAGCAGGCCTTGACGTCGCCGGTCTTCATCTGCTCGAACAAGGCCACGGTGCCCTCCCCGCCTTCGCTGCGCAGGCTGCCGGGCGCCAGGTCCCATTGCCGCTCGACGAAGGCACGGTCGGCTTCGACCAGCGCCGATCGCTGGCCAGGCAGGCCCGGGCCCATGTACCCCATCTCGCGCCCGCCCATGGCATTGGGCTGGCCCGTCAGCGAGAACGGTCCGCTGCCCGGGCGGCAGATGGCGCCCGTGGCCAGGTGCAGGTTGCACAACGCATTGCTGTGCCAAGTACCGTGCACGCTCTGGTTGAGGCCCATGGTCCAGCAACTCATCCAGTTGCCGGCCGTCCCGATCCACTCGGCCGCCTGACGGATATCGGCTTCCGCCAGCCCGGTCAGCGTGGCGACATGCGCAGGTGTGTAGTCGGCCAGAAAGTCCGGCATCGCCTCCCAGCCTTCGGTGTGCAGGGCAATGAATCGGGTGTCGGTACGGCCCTGCCGATGCAGCAGATGAAGCAGACCGTTGAGCAGGGCCAGGTCGGTGCCGGGCTTGATCTGCAGGAACAGGTCGGCCTTGCCGGCGGTGGCAGTGCGCCTGGGATCGACGACGATCAGCTTGGCCCCGGCCTTCAGACGGTCGAGCAGACGCAGGAAGAGGATGGGGTGACAGTCCGCCATGTTCGCGCCGATGACCAGAAACACGTCGGCGTGCTCGAAATCCTGGTAGCTGCCGGGCGGGCCGTCGGCGCCCAGCGAGAGCTTGTAGCCACTGCCCGCGCTGGCCATGCACAAACGCGAATTGGACTCTATGTGCCGGGTACGGATGAAGCCTTTGGCCAGCTTGTTGGCCAGGTATTGGGCTTCCAGGGACATCTGTCCCGATACATACAGGGCCACGGCGTCCGGCCCGTGCTCGTCGATGATCGCGCACAGGCGTCGGGCGGCCTCGGCAATGGCGTCGGCGGTGGCCGACTGCACCGGGTCCTGGGCGCGCCGCTGACGCATGAAGGCATGCTGCATGCGTCCGGCGGCGTCGAGCGGCACGTGGGCAGTCAGGCCTTTGGTGCACAGTCTGCCGAAGTTGCTCGGGTGCGACTTGTCACCGCTGATCTTGCTGACCTTGCCGTCCTTCACGGACATGACGATGCCGCACCCTACCCCGCAATACGGGCAAACGCTGCGAACCTCGCTGCTGCTCATCGGTCGATCTCCTGCCTGCACAAACGACAAAGGCGCCGGCCGCCCCGCTTGCGTCAGCAAACAGGGCAACACGGCGCCTTTGTCGTGAAGGGTTGGGTCATCGGCATTGACGACCCTATACAGGCAAATCAGCAAAAGTCGGGCCAGTCGCCGCGAAAGAACGGCCGCACCTGGGCGGATGCTTCGCGAGGCCGCAACCGCCTGCCACAGGGCGGCAGGATCGGTCGCCAGCGAGATCGCCGACGACGCGCAGACTGCACCTGCTTGGTGATGCGCGCACCAGCAGGTGGCACAGTGGGACGGTTATCCTATATGATCCATATACGTTTCATATATTCAAGGACTGCCACTATGGGCATCGTCAAGATCTCCGACAACCTGCATGAAGACCTGCGCGTGGCCAGCAATGCGCTGTCGCGCTCGATCAATGCGCAGGCTGAATACTGGATTCGCATCGGCATGCTTGCCGAGCTGCACCCCCAAGCCACCTACCAGGAACTGCTGCGCCAGTTGTTGCGCCAGGAACAGGCCACTCTCAAGGCGCTGGTCCAATGAGCCAGGTCGTCATCAAGGATGCCGCGCAGCTGGAGCTGATGCGCCGCGCCGGTCAGTTGCTGGCCGAAGTCTTCGCCGACCTGGACAGGTTCATCCGCCCCGGCGTCACCACGATGCAGATCAATGATCGGGCCGAGGCCTATATCGTCGAGACCCTGCGGGCGCGTCCCGCGAGCAAGGGCCAATACGGTTTCCCCTACGCGCTCAACACCTCGGTCGACCAAGTGGTCTGCCATGGCATGCCTGACGCTGGCCAGGTGCTGGCGGCGGGGTCGATCGTCAACGTGGACATTACCCTGGAGCGCGGCGGTTATATCGCCGACTCGTCGAAGATGTACTGCGTCGGCGCGATCAGCGAAGAGGCCCGCCGCTTGGTGGACACCACGTATGCGGCGCTGTGGAAAGGTATCGAGCAGGTACGTCCGGGAGCGACGCTCGGTGACATCGGCCATGCTATCCAGGTCCACGCCGAAGCGGCGGGTTATAGCGTGGTACGCGAGTATTGCGGGCACGGAATCGGCCAACAGATGCACGAGGCCCCGGAAGTGCTGCACTACGGACAGCGCGGCAGCGGCCTGAAACTCAAGCCGGGGATGGTGTTCACCATCGAACCGATGATCAATCAGAAAGGTCGGGGCGTACGGACCTTGCGCGATGGTTGGACGGTGATCACTCGCGACGGGGGCTTGTCGGCGCAGTGGGAGCACATGGTCGCGGTGACGGCGGACGGGTATGAGGTGTTGACGTTGCGGGAGGAGGAACGGAAAGCGGCTTGTCGGTAGCGGTTTGAAGCGCAGGCTGAGCGCAGAATTGTCCGCTAGGTAGGAGGCTGATGCTTATCTTCCGCCTTGGGGTTTCCTGTGCCGCCGCTGCCGCGCTGTCCGTAGTGCAGCACTTCCGGGGCCTCGTGCATCTGTTGGCCGATTCCGTGCCCGCAATACTCGCGTACCACGCTATAACCCGCCGCTTCGGCGTGGACCTGGATAGCATGG
>NZ_JAAMQM010000045.1 GCF_013523055.1 Pseudomonas capeferrum
GGCCGGGACGCATGGGCCATATCGGCGAAGGGCTGGTCGGACCGACCCTGGCCGCCTTTGGTACAGCGCTGCAGCGCCAGCGCTTGTTGCCAGGCATTCTCGGTGGGCGCGAATTCTGGTGCCAAGGTTATTCCGAGCCCAGCGCCGGTTCCGACCTGGCCAACGTGCAGACCCGAGCCCGGCTCGACGCGACCGGTAAATACTGGCTGATCAGCGGGCAGAAAGTCTGGACTTCCTTGGCCCACGAGGCCGATTGGTGTTTCGTGCTGGCGCGTACCGAGCCCGGCAGCGTTGGTCATCACGGGCTGTCCTTCCTCTTGGTGCCGATGGCGCAGACGCAGATACGCGTGCAGCCGATCCAGCAGATGACCGGCACCAGCGAGTTCAATGAGGTGTTCTTCGACCAGGCCACGACCTCGATCGACAACCTGGTAGGCAAGCCTGGCGATGGGTGGAAGATCGCCATGGCCCTGCTCGGGTTCGAGCGTGGCGTGTCGACGCTGGGCCAGCAGATGCAGTTCCAGAACGAGCTGGACGAAGTCATTCGCATCGCCCGAGCCAACGGCGCCGCCCGCGATCCATTGCTGCGCCAGCGCATCGCCCAGGCGTGGTCGGGGCTCAAGGTGCTGCGCTACAACTCGTTGCGCATGTTGTCCGGCCCGCAGGATGGCAGCCTGAATCGCGAGGCGATGATCTACAAGCTGGCCTGGTCGACCTGGCATGCCGACCTGGGCAAGCTGGCCATGGATGTACTGGGGGATGCGGCCGAGGTGCTGGAAAGTGCGCCTTATGGCTTGAGTCGCTTGCAGTCGCTGTTCCTGTTCACTCGCTCGGACACGATCTATGGCGGCAGCAACGAAATCCAACGCAACGTGATTGCCGAGCGGGCACTGGGCATGCCGCGCGAGCCGCGGCTGCGCTGAAGCGATAAAGACCTGCCCTACCCTGTGGGAGTGGGCTTGCCCACCCTGTGAAAGCAGACCTGCCCACCCTGTGAAAGCAGACCTGCGCCCCCTGTGGAGCAGGCTTGCCCACCCTGTGGAAGCAGACCTGCGCCCCCTGTGGAAGCAGACCTGCGCTCCCTGTGGGAGCGGGCTTGCCCGCGAATGTTTCAACGTCGATTCAAAGCCAGACAGCATCCCAATGCGGGTAGTGCCTTACGCTATCGACCAGCCCTGCCCGCAGTGGGTTGGCAACGATGTACCTGGCCGCCTGCCGAATATCCTCCTCCCTGCGCAAGGCATGGTCCTGATACCCGGATTGCCATACCGGGTGATGCTCGACACCAGCCTTGTGCAAGGCGTGACTGGACCGTGACTTGAACCTGCGCATCAATGTGCCAAGGGTCACGGACTTCAGCTCGATCAACCAGTGCACATGGTCAGGCATCACCACCCAGGCCAGTGACTGGCAGGCTTGCTCGTGATCTGACTGACGCAGTTGTTGTATGACCAGTCGAGCGCTGTGTAAATCGCGAAACAGTGGTCTGCGTCGGTGGGTAACGGTGGTGAGCAGATAGAGCCTGCCCGGCTCGGAAAAACGGCCGCGGCGAAGGAGATGGGATTGAGCGAGGGGCATGAGGATCATCCTTGAAAGTGGACTCCTCATGAAAATAGCGGCTGATGTGGGGCCCTGGGATGGCTGATGGTTTCTGGATATGGCAGAAGTGGGCTATGACTGCACCGGCCTCTTCGCGGGTAAACCCGCTCCCACCTGATCCCGCACAGCTCCAAGGCCCAGGATCATGCCGACCCGCACAGCCGCAAGGCCCAGGATCATGCCGACCCGCACAGCTCCAAGGCCCAGAATCATGCCGACCCGCACAGCCCCAAGCCTAGGATCATGCGGCTCTGCACAGCCCCAAGCCTAGGATCATGCGGCCCTGTACAGCTCCAAGCCTAGGAGCATGAGGTCCTGCACAGCTCCAAGCCTAGGAGCATGAGGTCCTGCACAGCTCCAAGCCTAGGAGCATGAGACCCTGCACAGCTCCAAGCCTAGAATCATGCGGCCCTGCACAGCTCCAAGCCTAGGAGCATGAGGTCCTGCACAGCTCCAAGCCTAAGAGCATGAGCTCCTGCACAGCTCCAAGCCTAAGAGCATGAGCTCCTGCACAGCTCCAAGCCTAGGAGCATGAGGTCCTGCACAGCTCCAAGCCCTGGGGCATGCGGACCCCTGTGGACCCTGTGGGAGCGGGTTTACCCGCGAAGAGGCCGGTACAGCCGGCACAAGACCCTGCAATCAACACTCAGCGCACGCGGATCCTCGGGTCCCCCGCTCCTCGCCGCAACGCAGCAAGGAACCCTTCCAGGGGCGCGGGCTCGGCGATCTCCGGCAAGGCATCCTTGTCCGGTCTTTGCGCCCAGAAGGCATCCCACGACGGGAACAGCTCGTGGAAACTGCCGGCATAAGGCTCACGCCCCGGCCAGCGCATCTTCAAGCCACCGATCGGCGGCTTGTTCAGATCCGTCGCATACCAGTAACACGGCAAGCGTCGACGGAAACACCAACGCCCATTGACCCGCTCGTAGTCATCCCAGTACAGCATCTGCATGATCACCCACTCCGGCCCGGTTTCATGCTCGTTCTTCGAGTACACGACCCCAGTGGCGTGATCCGGGTCGCTGAACTCGATGATGTGCTGACCCAGGTGATGGGACGTGCCGTGGAATTGCTTGCGCATGGTCTCGTCCAACCAGGCCTTGAGGTGCGCACGGCCATGCTTGTCCCGACCGACCCGCACGTCTTCGGCGAAGCAGTTGGCCATGGCGTCCATGTCGCGCATGTCGAGAGCCAGCGCATACTTGCCGGCCAGTTGACGGATCGCGTCGAGCGATTCCAGGCGATCGATGCGTTGCAGCAGCGAAGCGATCTCCATACCCATCAGTCCAGTACCGTGTACAGATCGGAACCGCGCCCACCGTCCACCGCCAGGCTTGCCCCGGTGACGTAGGACGCCTCGTCGCTGGCCAGGAACAGGATAGCGTTGGCCAGCTCGCGCGGCAGGCCGACACGGCGCATGGGGATGACCTTCTCGGTGTTGGTCCGGGTCTTGGCGTCGCCGAGCATGCCGGCGGTAGCCGGCGTATCGACGACGCCGGGAATGATCACGTTGCAGCGGATGTTGCGCGCGGCGCCTTCACTGGCGGCGGCGCGACTGAAGTTGATCACCGCCGCTTTCGCCGCCGAATAGCCGGCCATCGACGCGGTGCCGAACAGCCCGCAGATGGAGGCGATGTTGACGATCGAGCCCCCTTTGTCCTTCATCAACTGCATCGCCGTGCGAGTACCCCAGAACGTGCCGTCCACGGTGGTCGCGAAGTTGGCGTGCCAGTCGGCGGTGGACAGGCCGTCGATGCCGCCCCAGGTGTAGGCCATGGCGTTGTTGACCAGGATGTCCAGCCCCCCGTGGCGCCGCGCCGTGTCCTGCAGGGCGGTGACATAGGCGTTCTCGTCGCTGACATCGGCCACCGCTACCTCGGCACGCCCGCCCTCGGCGAGGATCTTTTCCCGTACCCCTTCCAGCGGTTCGGCCCGGCGCCCGCAGAGCACCACCAGGGCGCCCTCCTCGGCGAAGCGCATGGCGGTCGCTTCACCGATGCCGGAGCCGGCGCCCGTCACGAACGCGATCTTGCCTTGCAGACGTTTGCTCATCAGGTGCTCTCCTGTCAGATGAAGGCCATGCCGCCGTTGACGGCGATGTTCTGGCCGGTGATGAAGCTGGCGTCCTCACTCGCCAGGAACACCGCTACCCGGGCGATCTCGTCGGTTTCGCACATGCGCCCGAGCGGTACGTTCTTCAGCAACGCTTGCATGTAGTCCTCGGGAATCCCGGCCATCATCGGGGTATTGGTCGGACCCGGCACCAGGGTGTTCACGCGAATGCCATGAGGCGCCAGTTCGCGGGCGATCGAACGGGTAAGGCCCATGACCGCGGCTTTCGAGGTGCAGTAGTGGGCAGGGCCGTCGCCGGTCAGCGCGGCGGTGCTCGACAGGTTGATCAGCACCCCCTTGCGCTTGCGCTTGACCATCAGCCGCGCGCCCTCGCGGCAGCACAGGAAGGTCCCGCCCAGATTGACGCCGATCACCCGCGCCCAGCTGTCGTCCGAGGTTTCCAGGAATGCGTCGAGACCACCGACACCGGCGTTGTTGACCAGGATGTCCAGACCGCCGAAGTGCGCCTCGACCTCGCCCATGGCATCCGCCACGGACGCCGCATCGGCGACGTTGCAGGCCAGTGCCAGCACCGCGTCCCCCAGATCGGCCAGCCCTGCCGCCAGGGCGGCCTGATCGAGGTCGACAGCCACCACCTTCGCCCCTTCGGCAACGAAGCGGCGCACGATGGCCTGGCCCATGCCTTGCCCGGCGCCGGTGACGAAGGCCACCTTGTTCTGTAGTTTCATAGCGTTCTCCATGGTTGCGGGTTGGTCATCGCCATCATTCGCCGCCGGCCTGGGCCCAACATCGTCCGATGGGACTAGTGACCCGCACGGTGGGATCGCGTGATCAACTGCGAATGCCAGGGCTTGCCATACAAGGCCATCACGAGTCGTAGCGCCCGCTACGGCGAGCAATGACGACCAGCACGGCAAACCTTGGCGGCGAGTCGAGTGCACGATTCAGGCACACAGGCCACTGCTCGGCGTCTCTGCGTGGTCTGAATGGACGATGTGTGCGCCATCGTCGCGGCACAGGATTCAGATGCGCGCACCGGGCCGGCCTGGCTTTCCCCTTCAGGCAGCGTGTCGGCTGCCCGGTTTGCGCCCCCCGAATCCGCGCCCCTGGAGAATCAGCATGAATCAACCCGTCGACCTGCCTTTGCCCACAGGCCACTACACCACCCTGCCCAACGGGCTGCGCCTGCATTACCTGGATGAAGGCAGCGGTCCGGTGGTGCTCTGGTTGCACGGCAGCGGGCCGGGCGCCAGTGGTTTCAGCAATTTCAAGGGTAACTACCCGACGCTCGCCTCGGCCGGGTATCGCAACGTCCTGCTCGACCTGCCCGGCTTTGGCCGCTCGGACAAGCCCGAGGATGTGCGGTACGACCTGGACTTCTTCGTCGACTGCGTAGGCGCGTTTCTCGCGCAGATCGGCGTCTCGCGCTGCACGCTGCTCGGTAACTCCCTCGGCGGCGCGATTGCCCTGGGCCTGGCGCTGCGCTTCCCGCAATTGCCAGAACGCCTGGTGCTGCTGGCACCCGGCGGTGTCGAAGAGCGCGAGACCTACTTCCAGATGGCCGGGATCGTGCGCATGGTCGAGCTGTTCAACGCGGGTCCCATCGGCCTCGAGGAGATGCGCAGCATGATGCGCCTGCAGCTGTTCGATGATTCGATTCTGCCCGAGGAGCTGCTGCTGGAGCGGGTCGCGGTCGCGCAAACCCAGCCGAAGAATCTGTTCAGCACCATGATGGTGCCGAACATGCAGGCGCGGCTGGGCGAGATCGAATGCCCGATCTTCGGGTTCTGGGGCAACGACGACCACTTCAACCCGGTCGGCGGAGCGCAGCGCATCATCGATGGCGCGCGCCAGGCGCGATTCATCGTGCTCAACCGCTGTGGGCATTGGGTGCAGGTGGAGCATCGGGAGATGTTCAACCGCAGTGTCGTGGATTTTCTGCGGCACGGTTGAGTTGGGTGCTCCAAGAGCGAGCTTGTCCGAATGTCTGTCAGCTACGGAAAGCACTCCGGTTTCAAACGCCGAGATTTGTCTTTCGGCTTCTGACATCTTCGGTGAGGCCTATGGCCTCTCGCGGGGCAAGCCCGCTCACCACCGGTTGCGCGGTCGCTGAAAGAGGGGCCACCCCGGTATCAGGCGGGCTCAGGACGGCGGACTGATGGTTCTACAGCCCTTTCGACTCAACCAGGTATCAGGTGGTGAGCGGGCTTGTCCCGCGAGAGGCCATGAGCTTCAAGGAGATTTCAGAAACTGAAAGATGAGCCTCAGCATTGATACGGAACCCGCCCTGCCG
>NZ_JAAMQM010000046.1 GCF_013523055.1 Pseudomonas capeferrum
CAAGCCCGCTCCCACAAGTTGAGCGCTGAATTCAGAAGCTGCGCACTTCTTGTGGGAGCGGGCTTGCCCGCGAAGGGGTGCGAAGCAGCCCCATTGGCCTTCACTGACAAGCATTAGCCTGAGCGGCGGCCTGTTCATTCATAGGGTGTGACGGTCAGTGGGAAACGGCCCCCGAGGCACCGAGGCCGGTTTGCGAGCGAACGAACTGCGGGTAGAACAGGGCCCGCTCTTCATCAGCCGCCTTGGACTTGTCGGTCACCGAGAAGAACCAGATGCCGGCAAAGGCGATCGCCATCGAGAACAGCGCTGGGTACTCGTACGGGTAGATCGCTTTTTCGTGACCGAGGATCTGCACCCAGATGGTCGGACCGAGGATCATCAGCCCCACGGCGCTGACCAGGCCCATCCAGCCACCGATCATCGCGCCGCGGGTGGTCAGTTTCTTCCAGTACATCGAAAGCAGCAGCACCGGGAAGTTGCAGCTGGCGGCGATGGAGAAGGCCAGACCGACCATGAAGGCGATGTTCTGGCTCTCGAACAGGATGCCCAGGCCGATCGCCAGGATGGCCAGCGCGATGGTGGTGATCTTCGATACGCGGATCTCGTCCTTGTCGTTGACCTTGCCCTTGCGCCAGACGCTGGCGTACAGGTCGTGGGACACCGCCGAGGCGCCGGCCAGGGTCAGCCCGGCGACCACCGCCAGGATGGTGGCGAAGGCCACCGCCGAGATGAAGCCGAGGAACACGCTGCCACCCACGGCATCGGCCAGGTGCACCGCCGCCATGTTGTTGCCGCCGATCAGCGCGCCCGCCGCGTCCTTGAACGCGGGGTTGGTGCTGACCAGCAGGATCGCGCCAAAGCCGATGATGAAGGTCAGGATGTAGAAGTAACCGATGAAACCGGTCGCGTAGAGCACGCTCTTGCGCGCTTCCTTGGCATCGCTGACGGTGAAGAAGCGCATCAGGATGTGTGGCAGGCCGGCGGTACCGAACATCAGCGCCAGACCCAGGGAGAAGGCCGAGATCGGATCCTTCACCAGGCCGCCGGGGCTCATGATCGCCTCGCCTTTGGGGTGTACTGCAATGGCCTGGGAGAACAAGGCATTGAAGTCGAAGTTGACGTGCTTCATCACCATCAGCGCCATGAAGCTGGCACCGGAGAGCAGCAGCACGGCCTTGATGATCTGTACCCAGGTGGTGGCCAGCATGCCGCCGAACAGCACGTAGAGGCACATCAGGATACCGACCAGGACCACCGCGATGTGGTAGTCCAGGCCGAATAGCAGCTGGATCAGCTTGCCGGCACCGACCATCTGCGCGATCAGGTAGAACGCTACTACCACCAGCGAGCCCGAGGCCGACAGGGTGCGGATCTCTTTCTGCTTGAGACGGTAGGAGGCCACGTCGGCAAAGGTGTACTTGCCCAGATTGCGCAGGCGCTCGGCGATCAGGAAGAGAATGATCGGCCAGCCGACCAGGAAGCCGATCGAATAGATCAGGCCGTCGTAGCCGGAGGTGAACACCAGCGCGGAAATACCCAGGAAGGAGGCCGCCGACATGTAGTCACCGGCAATCGCCAGGCCGTTCTGGAAGCCCGTGATGCGCCCGCCCGCGGCGTAGTAGTCCGAGGCCGACTTGTTACGCTTGGAAGCCCAGTAGGTGATGCACAGGGTGGCACCCACGAAGGCCACGAACATCAGGATCGCCGGGACATTGAGCGGTTGCTTCTGCACCTCGCCGGTGAGGGCGTCGGCGGCCCAGGCGGCGGGTGCGAATGCAGCGACGGCCAGGGTGGCCAGCAGCGTCAGATGACGGCTCATTGCTGCGCCTCCTTCAGGATTTCCCTGTTCAGGTCGTCGAACTCGCCGTTGGCGCGGCGCACGTAGATCGCTGTCAGGACGAACGCGGAAACGATCAGCCCGACGCCCAGGGGGATGCCCCAGGTGATCGAAGAGTCAGGACTGAGCTTGGCGCCCAGTACATGGGGACCGTAGGCGATCAGAAGGATGAAAGCGCAATAGAGCCCGAGCATGGTCGCCGAGAGAATCCAGGCGAACCGTTCCCGTTTGGTGACCAGCTCCTTGAAGCGCGGACTGTTTTGTATCGAGAGGTAGATGCTGTCGTTCATTTTGTTTTTGTCCTAGCAGCATAGGTTAGGTAGAACTCAGCTGTACTTTATGCCGCCTTCGGCCGCTAGCCAGACGACCTTAGTCTTAGAGGGACGAGAGAACGTCTTCAGCGGCCGGCGAGTTGCCGACAACAGGGTTTGAAAACGCGCCCCAGCGCTACTGGCTCGCAGGGGTCCGCCCTCTAGCACGCTTCGGGATTCCCACTGGCTGACCACTGTCGGCCCCGCGCCCTATGGGGCACCTGTCTTGCTCAAAATTCGAAATGCACGCGTTCCCACAGGGATCAGGCGGTGCCTTGAGCTGGCGCTGCACATTCAGGTCCTGATTGTGTTTGCTCCCCATGGCGTGCCGGTTTTGAGCAACTGGCTTACTCAAAATTCGAAATGCAGGCGTTCCCACAGGGATCAGGCGGTGCCTTGAGCCGGCGCTGCACATTCAGGTCCTGATTGTGTTTGCTCTCCCATGGCGTGCCGGTTTTGAGCAACTGGCTTACTCAAAATTCGAAATGCATGAGTTCCTGTGGAGGGCGGTTCGCCGATGCGACTTGCCCGCGAATACGAGCGAAGCCCGTGCCATCCACCGCGTGGCCTGCTTCGCGGGTAAATCGCATCGGCGAACCGCCGCTCCACACAGCGGCCCGCCCTTGGTTATTGATCATTGGCACGCCATTATCTTGTATCATTCGCACACACTGAAACGTCGGAGTGCTCCGAATGCCAGCTATCACGTTCGCGCCCGACATCCGTGCCGTCGCGCAGATCGAATCCGTGCCGATGATTCTGCGTCTGGTCAAGCACGTGACGGGGATGCGCTTCGCTGCGGTGGCCCGGGTGACCGACAAGCGCTGGGTGACCTGCGCGGTCGACGATTCGCTCAGCTTCGGACTGGCCCCTGGCGACGAACTGGTGCTGGAAACGACCATCTGCCATGAGATCAGGCAACACCGGCAACCGGTGGTTTTCGGCCAGGCTAGCGCGCATCCGCTGTATGCCTCGCACCATACGCCGAAGATCTACAAGCTCGAAAGCTATGTCTCGATTCCCATCATTCGCGCCAACGGCGAGTTCTTCGGGACACTGTGCGCTATCGATCCCAGTGCGCATGACGTGGAAAAGCCGGAAACCATCGAAACCCTGAAGTTGTTCGCGCAACTGATCGGCGCCAACCTGGACATGCAGGCATCGGTCGAGAACAGTCAGGACCAGTTGGCGGATGCCCAGGCGACAGGGAGGTTGCGCGACCAGTTCATCGCGGTGCTGGGGCATGACCTGCGCACGCCCTTGAGCGCCATACGCATGAGCGCGGACCTGCTCGAGACCAAGGTCGAGGGTCACCCACAGCGAAGGTTGATCGATGCCATTCGCACCAGCACGCAACGCATGAGCACGCTGATCGAGAATGTCCTGGACTTCGCTCGCGGACGGCTCGGCGAGGGAATCCCGGTCAAGCGACAGCGGGTCGATCTGCTCGAGATCGAGCTGGATCGGGTCATCGATGAAGTTCGGTTCTCCCATCCTGAAGCCATCATAGAACAGTCGATGTCGATCCCCGCGTGCGTGGATTGCGATCCGGTGCGGGTGGGACAACTGCTGTCGAACTTGCTGGGCAATGCGGTCGTGCACGGTGATGTCGAAGTACCGATCCATGTCCAGGCGCAGGTCGAGTGTGACCAGTTGGTCCTGACGGTTCGAAACCAGGGTGATCCCATTCCTGCCGAGCTCATGCCTCAATTGTTCGAGCCCTATACGCGGTCACAGGAAAGCCCCCATGGGGAAGGTCTCGGGCTGGGTCTGTACATTGCTTCGCAGATCATGAAAGGCCACGGGGGATCGATCACGGTTTCGTCGACCGCGGCCGAAGGGACATGCTTCAGGGCCAGCTTTCCGCTTCAGAACTCCTGAGCACAATGCCGATCGTCAGGAACTCTCGTTGATTTTCAGAGGCTGGAGCTTGGTTTCAGGTCTTGGGAATCTTCTGTGAAGCTGATGGCCTATCGCGGGGCAAGCCCGCTCGCCACCGGTACGCGGTGTAACCAATATACAGTCTAAATCCAAGCAGGCTCGCCACTGAGTGACCCAGCTACAGTCCAATGCCAAGCTGACTTGCCGCCGGATGACCCAGCTACAGCCCAATGCCAAGCTGAGCTGACTTACCGCCGGTGACCCAGCTACAGTCCAATGCCAAGCTGACTTGCCACCGGGGTGACTCAGCTACAGTCCAATGCCAAGCTGACTTGCCGCCGGATGACCCAGCTACAGCCCAATGCCAAGCTAAGCTGACTTACCGCCGGTGACCCAGCTACAGTCCAATGCCAAGCTGACTTACCGCCGGTGACTCAGCTACAGTCCAATGCCAAGCTGACTTGCCGCCGGGTGACCCAGCTACAGTCCGATGGCAAGCAGGTTTGCCACCGGGTGGTGGCGCCGGGATATGGTTCCGGTGGCGAGCGGGCTTGCCCCGCGATAGGCCATCAGCTTCACAGAAGATTCCAGGAGCCAAAGGCTAAGCTCCAACATTCAAAACCGAACGCTATTTTCTAACGACTGATGCTGGCCCCGGAGTCTTTCTTGAACCTGCGAGCGAACGGCTGGCGCAATGACAGCAAGCTCAACGCCCGCCGCCTTGCGCCTTGCACTCATTTGCCGGTCCACTCCTTGACGCGATCCGGGTGCTTGGCCACCCAGTCCTTGGCCGCTGCTTCCGGCTTGGCGCCGTCCTGGATCGCCAGCATGACCTCGCCGATCTCATCCTTGGACTGCCAGGAGAACTTCTTGAGGAACTCGACAACTTCCGGAGCCTTGCCAGCCAGCTCCTTGCTGCCGATGCTGTTGACGGTCTCCGCAGCGCCGTAGACGCCTTTCGGGTCTTCAAGAAACTTCAGCTTCCATTTGGCGAACATCCAGTGCGGCACCCAGCCGGTCACGGCGATCGACTGCTGCTTGTCGTACTGGCGACCCAGCTCGGACGTCATCGCCGCCCCGGAACTGGCCTGCAGCTTGTAGCCGGTGAGGCCGTAGTCCTTTATCGCCTGGTCGGTCTTGAGCATCACACCTGAGCCTGCGTCGATGCCCACGATCTTCTGCTTGAAGCTTTGATCGGTCTTGAGGTCTTCGATGCTGGACGCCTTCACGTACTCCGGGACGATCAGACCGATCTTGGCATCCTTGAAGTTGGGGCCGTAGTCGACGACATTGTTCTTGTTCTTGCTCCAGTATTCACCATGGGTCACGGGCAACCAGGCCGACAACATGGCGTCGAGCTTGCCGGTCGCCACGCCTTGCCACATGATCCCCGTCGCTACCGCCTGCAGCTTCACGTCGTAGCCAAGCTTCTGCTTGATCACTTCGGCCGCCACGTTGGTGGTGGCCACGCTGTCTGCCCAGCCGTCGACATAGCCAAGGCTCACTTCCTTGGCCATTGCCTGTGCACCGCTCATGGCTATCGCCATCGCGGTGCCTACACCCAGGAGTCGTCGCATGTTCATCAAAGCATCCCCTCGTCAGGTCTCGGAGATTGCATCATCGGCCTGACCCGCGTGGCGACCTGATCTGCCAGCGACCTTCACCCACCGATAAGCGACAGCACTTGGCCATTAGCGGCATCCGGGCGGGCGGACCTGCGCGATCCTTGCATGCCAGAGGGTTGACGCCAGATCTGGGCAATGGGTATCTAGTGGCCTGTGTGGCTAATGCTTGTCAGTTAAGGCCAATGGGGCTGCTTCGCACCCCTTCGCGGGCAAGCCCGCTCCCACAAGTTGAGCGCTGAATTCAGGAACTGCGCACTTCTTGTGGG
>NZ_JAAMQM010000047.1 GCF_013523055.1 Pseudomonas capeferrum
TGTCTCGGGGAGTGCGAATGCTGTGGACTCCCTGTCACCACTGATTCTTGATCTGATGATACTGGTGCGTCTGGTGATGCTTTTGCCAGTGCTGTTGCTGCTGGTGTGTCGGGCTGGTGCTCTATCCGCAGTAACATTGCCCGCAGTTCAGCGATTTCAGTTGCCAGGCGGATTGTGGCTCTCTGAACAGCTTCCTCGATCACTTTACCCAGATCATTGGTAGACAGGACTGGTGTGCCAAGCTGTGCAGATTGGTGTGTAGCTGGCTGTGCAACCTGCTGCAGTTTGCCATACACACGTTCCAGTTCGGCTGTCTCAAATCGACGCCTTCCATCTGGGCCAATGCTATAGCTGATACGCCCTGCGTCACTGTGGTTGTACAGGGTACGCCTGCTGACGCCTGCCAGTTTCATTGCCTCTTGAATGGTGTGCAACATTACCTTCGGCCTGAGTGTGCAAATGTGTGCAAAGCGTAGCATTCAGGATTGCCAGAGTTTTGCCTGAGGTATCAAGCTACCTACGACTGACCTTGGTAACTTTGGAGTTTTCCTAGAAATAACTAGCTGGCTTTTCTGTGCGTTTTAAGAGGCTTTGAGGGTAACCCTGTGGGGTAGCATAGGGTGCTCTCCGAAACCCTCTCAAATCGCTTATTTTGGCGTTCTGATGACGTATTTGATCACCGTCTGGGATCGTTCTTAATCCAGATTCCTAGAGGAAGAGTGCCAGTATTGAACAACCCCTAGGTTTGATGGCAATTGGATGAGTTCAGATTCTACAAATCCTTCGGACGATCTAGGATCAAGTTTTACATAGTTTCCTTTACTCGCTGAACAGTACTGATGCTTACTCCTAGCTTTTCAGCTGTCTTGCGAATGGAAGTTCCTGAACTCAGTTCCCTAACGATTGCTTCTTTGTCAATCATTGGTTTGCCGCCTTTGTATTTCCCAGCTGCCTTCGCCAAGGCAATTCCTTCACGTTGACGTTCTAACATCATCGACCGTTCGAACTGATATACGGCTCCAAGCATTGACAGCATCAGTTCCTGCATCGGGTTAGATTCACCAGTGAAGCGAAGGTTTTCTTTGTGGAATTGGATGGCGATGTTCTTGGCATTGATTTGTTTCACCATTGCTAGCAGGTCTTCGAGATTGCGAGCCATACGGCTGATGTCATGAACATGAATTGTGTCACCATCTCGAACATACGCCAGCATTTCAGTCAGCTTTGGCCGCTTGGTATCTTTTCCTGAGCATTTGTCTTCGAACACACGGTCAAGCTGTACGCCTTCTAGTTGACGCTCGGTGTTCTGATCTACGGTACTGACTCGTATGTATCCTACCTGTGCCATATGGTGCTCCTGTATTCATCAAAGTCTTAGACGTTTGAAAGATACATGTATTCACACCTAGAATCAACCCTGATGAACACGGATTTCTCACATAAACTGTATTCATGGATCGTATTCATCAGGTTATGCCCTGATGACTATCTGTCCGAAACTGGTTTTGTGGGGAAGAAGCTGGAGAGAGAGACGACCTTGCTTAGCAAACAGCCCTGTAAGCCAGTGTTTACGTGGCATTGCTGCGAAAAAAGAGCTGATCGGTGTATCCAGAGTTCCTGTTAACCTGCCATTTCTGTGAGTTTATCCGCCTGTTCTTGAGGTTTTGGTGCAGGCTTTAGTCGTGATCCGTCAAACCGGCGGACTCGGATTGGATCACCGTCATCATCCTCAAATGTTACTTTGCCTCTGACTTTGGTTAGATAGCTGATCCACTTGATTGCTTCTCCTAGATCATCTGGACTGTTACTTTTGATTCGCTTTGAGTCCAACGCATTGCATTGTACATGGGCGTACCCCTCAGGGTTCAGCTGCTGCCAGATTCCAAATACCGTCCCAATCAGGCCGTACAGGTCGTAGCTGCCATCTTCTCGCTTCCGGATAGAGCCAGCATTTTCCACTCGGCCCTTGGGTACAGCGACCCAGCAGTGATAGTGCAACTGTTTTCTTGTCTCCAGTTCGTTGCACCATCCGTAGGCACTTTTCTTAATCTTTTGGCCTGACCATATGGGCTGCCTGAACTTGTTCTCCTTGAGAATTTGGAACAGCTGGCTTACTCGTCGGTTGGATTCATCTGCTGGGATTAGGTCACTGCCGATTGGTATTGGCAGATGTAGATCGAATCTGACTAAGAACACATCAGAGTAGTGGCTAGTGATGGCTTCGATCTGGTCGATGTAACGATCAAGAGCTTCTTTGATGAGTGCAGAGTGACTAGGGTTACCGGGTTCGAACAGTACTGGGTAACCTCTGTACGTCGATGTTTCTACTAATGTGTATCGGAATGGATTGGACACGGTAATGCACCTCCCTGTGTGTATGGATAGGTTTACTCTCTAAGAGTACTACAAGAGATAAAGGATATTAATCAAGCCACTGGTAATCGGGCACAGCGAAGCCCAACAATGGTTGTCTACAAGGCAGATGCCGTATGGGTTCGAGTCGAGATGGTGTACTTGAGAAGGATGTTGATCGCCATCCGGAATTAATCCGCTGTCCGATCAAGACCGAGCATCATGCCGGATGATTGTCATTTTGGCAAGCTTAAGCGTAAACGCTTGCATTGACCGAGGCGGTCTGAGGTACGATGCGATCACCAGAAAGACGAAAGCCCCGACCGGCAAGTCAGGGCTCTCAGATTTGGTTTTGTCAGGAGTACGAATCCTGCAAGACCCGTAGACCAGCAAGGATGAGTTGCTTTGGCCTAGTGTTCCCATTCTATCGGGTGCTCATTCCAATACAACCCCCTCTGCTCAATGGTCTGCCACTTACGTTGGTGGAAGGATGAGTGTCACTTCGGCGTATGTGTGCTGGTAGGCGATCAGGAGCGGGATTGGTCACAGTCGCCAGTGGTGAAGTTGTCGTGTGTAGTTGCAGTGTTCGGACGTTGGCGAGAGCCTCCCGAGCGACGCCCTCTCACGATGGAGTCGGCCACGATCAAGCAGGGATGAGTGACTTCCTGCAAACGACTCAGGTTGATGCGAGCATCCGTGATCAACCCCGATGATGCGATGGTGAAGGCGACGGGCCTGCCCTCTATCCTCGGTTGCTTCCTCTGGTTGGACTGAGCTGTCCTCCTAGGGGAAGTTGCCACCGAAATTTGCTCAGGCTCTAGCTCCGAGCCTATCCCAGTCCGAGCCAGCCGCAAGCCTTTTGCTACTCCCAGCTTTTCAGAATGTCAGCAAAACTAACTGGTTGTCTCGGGGAGTGCGAATGCTGTGGACTCCCTGTCACCACTGATTCTTGATCTGATGATACTGGTGCGTCTGGTGATGCTTTTGCCAGTGCTGTTGCTGCTGGTGTGTCGGGCTGGTGCTCTATCC
>NZ_JAAMQM010000048.1 GCF_013523055.1 Pseudomonas capeferrum
CACCCTGCTGATGTTCGACGCCTTCCACGACGTGGCCGAAAAGGCCAAGGCCGGCAACGCGCATGCCAAGGCCGTGCTGGACTCCTGGGCTGCCGGTGAATGGTTCACCAAGAAGCCTGCCATCGCCGAGAAATACACCTTGACCGTATTCAAGGTACCGGGCGAGACCAACACCGACGACCTGTCCCCTGCCCCGGATGCCTGGTCGCGCCCTGACATCCCGCTGCACGCCCTGGCCATGCTGAAGATGGCCCGCGACGGCATCGAGCCCGAGCAGCCCGGTTCGATCGGCCCGCTCAAGCAGATCGAGGAAGTCCGCGCCAAGGGCTTCCCGGTCGCCTACGTCGGTGACGTGGTCGGTACCGGTTCCTCGCGCAAGTCCGCCACCAACTCGGTGCTGTGGTTCTTCGGTGACGACATCCCGTACGTGCCGAACAAGCGCGCCGGCGGCTTCTGCTTCGGCTCCAAGATCGCCCCGATCTTCTACAACACCATGGAAGATGCCGGTGCCCTGCCGATCGAATTCGATTGCACCGACCTGGCCATGGGCGACGTCATCGACGTCTATCCCTACAAGGGCGAAGTACGCCGTCACGACAGCGACGAGCTGGTCACTACCTTCGCACTGAAAACCGAAGTCCTGCTCGATGAAGTCCGCGCTGGCGGCCGTATCCCGCTGATCGTCGGCCGCGGCCTGACCGACAAGGCGCGCGCCGAGCTGGGCCTGGGTCCGGCCGACCTGTTCAAGCTGCCGGAAGCACCGGTCGACACCGGCAAGGGCTACACCCTGGCGCAGAAGATGGTCGGCAAGGCCTGTGGCCTGCCAGAGAACCAGGGCGTACGTCCGGGTACCTACTGCGAACCGAAGATGACCACCGTCGGCTCCCAGGACACCACTGGCCCGATGACCCGCGACGAGCTGAAGGACCTGGCGTGCCTGGGCTTCTCCGCCGATCTGGTCATGCAGTCGTTCTGCCACACCGCGGCCTATCCAAAGCCGATCGACGTCAACACCCACCACACCCTGCCGGATTTCATCCGTACCCGTGGCGGCGTGTCCCTGCGTCCAGGCGACGGCATCATCCACAGCTGGCTGAACCGCATGCTGCTGCCTGACACCGTCGGCACTGGCGGCGACTCGCACACGCGCTTCCCGATCGGCATCTCCTTCCCAGCCGGTTCCGGTCTGGTCGCCTTCGCCGCCGCCACCGGCGTCATGCCGCTGGACATGCCCGAGTCGGTACTGGTGCGCTTCAAGGGCAAGCTGCAGCCGGGCATCACCCTGCGTGACCTGGTCCATGCCATCCCTTACTACGCCATTCAGAACGGCCTGCTGACCGTCGAGAAGAAAGGCAAGAAGAACGCCTTCTCCGGCCGCATCCTCGAGATCGAGGGCCTGGACGAGCTGACCGTCGAGCAGGCGTTCGAGCTGTCCGACGCCTCGGCCGAGCGTTCCGCGGCGGGTTGCACCATCAAGCTGCCGGAAAAAGCCATCGCCGAATACCTGCAGTCCAACATCACCCTGCTGCGCTGGATGATCAGCGAAGGCTACGGCGATGCACGCACCATGGAGCGCCGCGCACAGGCCATGGAAGCCTGGCTGGCCAACCCGCAGCTGTTGTCTGCCGATGCCGATGCCGAATACGCCGAGATCATCGAGATCGACCTGGCCGACGTCAAGGAGCCCGTCCTCTGCGCGCCGAACGACCCGGACGACGCCCGCCTGCTGTCGAGCGTCCAGGGCGAGAAGATCGACGAAGTGTTCATCGGCTCGTGCATGACCAACATCGGTCACTTCCGCGCTGCCGGCAAGTTGCTGGAAAAGGTCAAGGGCGGCATTCCGACACGCCTGTGGCTGGCCCCGCCGACCAAGATGGACGCTCATCAGCTGACCGAAGAAGGCTACTACGGCATCTACGGCAAGGCCGGCGCGCGCATGGAAATGCCGGGCTGCTCGCTGTGCATGGGTAACCAGGCACGTGTGCAGACAGGCTCCACCGTGGTCTCCACTTCGACCCGTAACTTCCCGAACCGCCTGGGTGACGCGACCAACGTCTACCTGGCGTCCGCGGA
>NZ_JAAMQM010000049.1 GCF_013523055.1 Pseudomonas capeferrum
AAATCGAGTAGGAGGCGGATTCACACCCGCCGTCCTCTCACACCACCGTGCGTACGGTTCCGTACACGGCGGTTCAGGTTACGCGGCTAAGCCGGTTAATCGTATCCAGTATCGAGACCAGCCCGAGCCGGTCCCACAGTTTCTTTGGCAGCGCGTAGTTCATATGTTGCGCTCCCGAATTCCACCATGGACCTCGGCCATTGAAGGCTGACTTGTTGGCACGCTCCTCGCTCAACCCCAGGCGCATCAAGTTTCTCAGCCTCGTGGGAGGCTGCTTCCATTGACGCCAGATGACGCAGCGGAGTTTGTGCCTGACCCAACCATCCAGTTCCTCAAGCGGCCGCTTGCTCTGGCTGAGCTTGAAGTAGCTAGCCCAGCCTCTCAGGACGGGGTTGATCCGCTCGATGACAGTCGCCATTTTGCGAGCCCGTACGCTGCGCAGCAGCATTCTGAGCCGGTCGCGTAAGCGGTCTAGGCTCATCCTTGCCACGCGCAGCCTTGGCTGCTGGTGCCAGCTTATCCCATAGCCTAGGTAGTCGCACTTCCACGCCCTTGCCACTTGGCTTTTCTTCCTGTTCACCGTCAGCTTCAGACGTTCTCTCAGGAAGCGCTCGACGCTGACCAACACCCGTTCGCCGGCCCGGGGACTGCGTACATAGATGTTCGCATCATCGGCATAACGTACGAAGCGATGGCCCCGTCGCTCCAGCTCGCGGTCGAGTTCGTCGAGCAGGATGTTCGACAGCAACGGCGAAAGCGGGCCGCCTTGCGGCGTCCCCTCCTGCCGTGGGCTGACGACACCGCCCGACATGATCCCGGCTTCAAGGTAGCGGCGGATAAGCCTGAGTACGCACTTGTCTTTGATCCGACGTTCGATGCAGGCCATGAGGATGTCGTGATTGACCCGATCGAAAAACTTCTCCAGATCGAGTTCCACGCACCAGCGGTGTCCCGCTGTCACATGAGCACGAGCCATCTCGATGGCTTGATGCGTACTTCTGCCCGGACGAAAACCATAGCTGTAGTCCGAGAACAGTGGGTCGAAGATAGGTGTGAGCTGCTGCTGCAGTGCTTGCTGGATCAGGCGATCCACGACGCTGGGGATTCCCAGTTGCCGTGTGCCGCCCTGCGGCTTGGGAATTTCAACCGCTCGCACTGCTTGGGGCTGGTATTCACCGGCCAGTAACCTGGCCTTGAGGGTTGGCCAATACTGTCTCACGTAGCCCGCCAAGTCAGCAACCGTCATGCCATCGGCACCCGGTGCTCCCTTGTTGCTGACCACGCGTTGATACGCACGTCTGAGGTTGGCCGGTGCAAGCACCCGCTCCATCAGCGTGTCCGGCTCCGCGTTCGTCCACGTCACGGACGCCGTCGATACCTTTGCACTGTCAGGCGTCACCCTCGGCTTCTGGCCGGAGCTCGGGATGACAGTTTCCGCTGTGGGAAATTTCTGCATTACGGTTACCAACGAGACGGCGACGCCTACTGGCGGCATAACCTGTTCGGCCCTTGGTGGCGCGGTTAACCGCCACTTACTACGGCTTCGGCTGACTTCTGCACGCTCATCCCGTCGCCTTTCGACGCGCGGTAGCACAATGGCAAACGTACAGATCTCCCAGGGTAATTCGCGCGACCTTCCTGCTTATGCCTGTCGGATCTACGTCACAGCGTTCCGTGCAAGTATTGGGCTTTGGCGATTTGTGCCACCTCACCCCGCTGTGCCGCCTCTATCCGCTTCCTGTTCGTCAGGCCAGCATTTTGCCTCGGGCTTCCTTCAGATTCGCGGTCACCCGCGACACCCTTGCCTCCGGCTAACACTTCCCCTTGCCGGGTGTGTAGAGGACTTTCACCTCCAAGTCACCCGCTTGGCCACCACAGCCAAGCGGGTTGCGCTTACGCGCAACGCGCCATGCCTGGCGCACACAAAAA
>NZ_JAAMQM010000004.1 GCF_013523055.1 Pseudomonas capeferrum
CCGAACTCAGTAGTGAAACGATGCATCGCCGATGGTAGTGTGGAGCTTCTCCATGTGAGAGTAGGTCATCGTCAAGATTCATTTCGCAAAACCCCTATCTGCGCAAGCAGGTAGGGGTTTTGTCTTTTCCGGGATCCGAATACATCGTTCGCAGCGCAGCAATCAGACTCTGAAGAACGTACGGTAAGTGCCTGCGCCTCTTCCGCTCGACCCTCCATTCCTCAAAATCGACATCAATACATGCCCATTGAGCGCATGTCGACTTTTCCTTCAAGCAAAAGCGATTTGCCTGACTGTATCTAGGCAGGTATTCCCCGGTTTACTGGTGACTATCCAATAGGAAGGGGGCTGCAAATGGACAAATCGCTCTATTCACCCAAGAGCAGTTTCTTGGCCCAATTCGTACTCTGTTTTTCGATCTCGCTTTTTACCGCTATCCTAATCGAAGTGGGGAGTGGTCGTGCCCGGTACTGGGTAGGGATCTGGCCAAGTTATACGCATCTGCTGTTGAACCTCCACGAACCCATGGGCCGCCTGCGCTGGTTCCTTGGAGATATAAGTGAAATCACTTTCTACAAGCACGAGCTTCCAGCCCTAGGCTTACTTGCGGGTGCCTGGCTGGCTCATTGGGCTCAGCGTCATGGCCGTTGCTGGCAGGGTTTCAGCATGTGCTATGCCAGCAGTTTATGGCCATGGCTAGTCACCAGTTCGCTACTGGGTCTTCTGCTCAGTCATCTTTTCTGGGGCTGGACCCTGAACGCAGGCGCGTGGCAACCGACATTCGTCGCTTTCGTATCAGTGCCGGCTGCTTGGGTGCTGATGTACGGCAAGGGGTGGAAAGTCGCTCTGACAGGTGCCTTACTTGGGCCTTTGCTGGTAACCCCAGCCAGCTTGCTGTTGGTCAACTACGTGTGCGTTCCCCTGGCACTACCGCCAGCCATAGGTAGCGTTACGGGGATGGCGTTAGCGGGTGTAGTGGCATTTACCTTGAATAGAAAGTTTTCCAAGGTGCGACATAGCCAGCCCAACGTTATTACCGTAGCGAAGGAGCATGCGCAAACGGGCGGCTATGGCCTGGTCTGGATACTGCGCCGCGTGCTGGCCGATTTCAGCGAAGCGTTCTTCCTGGGAAATGAGCTTGCCAGTTTCGGTTTGCTATCGGGGGCGCTCGCTGCGTACGCATTGACCCCTGCCAGTCCTGCCTATGGATCCGTGCTCTTACCAGAAATAATCATTGGTCAGGCGCTGGCTTCGTTGATAGGTGTATTGGTGTGGCGTCGACATTGGATGAGCCATGGCTGGTACCCGACGTATATTCCTGTCGTCTCGATTGTGCCGGTAGCGATATTGACCCTCGGAGGCAGTTGGCCCGTGGTAGCACTCAGCGCAGGCCTTGGCGCATTGATCGGGCCGCCCCTGGCATGCGCCATCAACTTACGACTACCCACGTACCTGCCGTCTTACATAGGCTGCATGCTGGCAATGGCGTTGAGCACTTTAGTGCTGGTCCCTCTGGTGGGAGTACTAACGAAATATCTACCTGCCTGACGAGCGGGACGAGCGAAATGATGGCGCCTGTGTACTGAACAAGAGCACCTGGCGCCATCCTATGCTCGGCATATCCCAACGTCTCGGGGCAGTTCCACCAGGTGCGACAAAAGCGCACTAATAAATACGTGACTTTATCTCGCATTGCCTACGTCAAGACTTTGTCCGTGCCGTATTGTTGGCTACTGGGCAGATCGACGTCAGCGCACCGCGCTGAATATTCTGGACTTCATCACCGCATTATCACTTGAGGTAATTAGCAAGATGGCCAAGGCCGCCGATGTCGTTGTGCAATGCCTGGAAAACGAAGGTGTCGAGTATGTGTTCGGCATTCCTGGCGAGGAAAACCTCGACCTGCTCGAATCCCTGCGCAAGTCGAAGATCAAGCTGGTCCTGACCCGGCACGAGCAGTCCGCAGGCTTCATGGCCGCCACCTACGGCCGCCTGACCGGCAAGACCGGCGTCAGCCTGTCGACCCTCGGCCCAGGCGCGACCAACCTGGTGACCGCCAGCGCCTACGCCTATCTCGGCGGCATGCCGATGATGATGATCACCGGGCAAAAGCCGATCAAGAAGTCCAAGCAAGGCCGCTTCCAGATCATCGACGTGTGCGGCATGATGGACCCCATCACCAAGTACACTCACCAGTTCGCCTCGGCCGACAATATCCCGTCGCGCATGCGTGAAGCTTTCCGTCTGGCCGAAGAGGAAAAGCCCGGCGCGGTGCACCTGGAGCTGCCGGAAGACATCGCCGCCGAGCAGACCGACAGCTTGCCCATCCCGCCGAGCCTGGCTCGTCGTCCACTGGCCGAGCACAAGGCCGTCGAGGCCGCCGTCGAGAAGCTCAAGACCGCCCGCAGCCCGATCCTGGTGATTGGTGCCGGCGCCAACCGCAAGATGACCGCCAAGGTCCTCAAGCAGCTGATCGACCAGACCGGTATCCCATTCATCACCACCCAGATGGGCAAGGGCGTGGTCGACGAGCGTCACCCGCGCTTCCTCGGCAACGCTGCGCTGTCGTCCGGTGACTTCGTGCACCGCGCCGTCGAAGCCGCCGACCTGATCATCAACATCGGTCACGACGTCATCGAGAAACCGCCGTTCTTCATGGTTCGTGGCGGCACCGAAGTCATTCACATCAACTTCCGCTCCGCCGAAGTCGATGCCGTGTACTTCCCGCAGATCGAAGTGATTGGCGACATCGCCAACGCCGTTTGGCAGATCGGCGAAGCCCTGAGCGACACCAGCCACTGGGACTTCACCCGCCTGTTGGCCATTCGCGAAGCCAACGAAGCACAGATCGCCGAAGGTGCCGACGACGACCGCTTCCCGGTCTACCCGCAGCGTCTGGTCGCCGACATCCGCCGCGCCCTGCCGTCCGAAGGCATCGTCGCCTTGGACAATGGCATCTACAAGATCTGGTTCGCGCGCAACTACAAGGCGCACAAGCCCAACACCGTGCTGCTCGACAACGCCCTGGCGACCATGGGCGCCGGCCTGCCCTCGGCCATGGCCGCGCACCTGGTCTACCCGGACCGTCCGGTGATCTCGGTCTGTGGCGATGGCGGTTTCATGATGAACAGCCAGGAACTGGAAACGGCCGTGCGCCTGGGCATGCACCTGACCGTGGTGATCCTGCGTGACGACGGCTACGGCATGATCCGCTGGAAGCAGGCCAACATGGGCTTCACCGATTTCGGCCTCGACTACGGCAACCCGGACTTCGTCAAGTACGCCGAAGCCTACGGCGCCAATGGTCACCGCGTGGAAAGCGCCGAAGGCTTCCTGCCGCTGCTCGAGCACTGCATCAAGACCCCAGGTGTGCATGTGATCGACTGCCCGGTCGATTACAGCGAGAACGACCGTATCCTCAACAGCGAACTGCGTGAGCGTGCCCTCGCTGTCTGAGTGCTGAGCTGATCGAGGGCATATCAGGTCGTCGAATCGTCGCTTCCCCGTTGATCTGCATCTGCAGACCGACGTGGAGGTGGCGTCGAGACGGCTGATATGCCCTAAGATCGCTGCCTCATAGACTTCCATACACCGATTACAGCTTTCGAGTGCGCTAGATAGTTAGCGACCCCAATGGTTCAGTCCTGGTCATGCTCGGCCCTCATTTATCTATTGAGAGCTGGCCAATGACCATCGGTTCCACTTACAACCATCCCGCCGATATTGCTGCAAAGCAGAGTGCCCAGCTCAATCCATGGGCCGCGCGTTTCCCTAATCCTCCCGATCTTTGCTTCGACTATCGTCGTCTGGTCGAACAGACAGGGGGCGTCGCGCACGCAACGAAGCAAGATCACCGTATTTGTATCGTCGGAGCAGGGGTGACAGGCTTGACTGCGGCCAGGGAGCTGCTGCGCTGCGGCTTTACCAACATTACGTTGATCGAACAGTCGCAACGTGTCGGCGGACGTCATCTGACAGTTCTGAATGAAACAGGTGACCACAAACGCCCCTCCACGCCATTCGAAATGGGCGCGATGCGCATGCCGTTTTTCAATCGCACAGGTGAAGCGCCAAAGGATGGGCGTTCATTGATGGCGTATTACGCGAAGCTTTTTGAGTTACATATTACCGATTTCCCAATCCTGGTACTCCGTGGGTGAATGCCACAGGTATCTACCTGCGGGAAGGGCAATTGATGGAGGAGGGCGCCCCTACGCTGCTGATATGGCGGAATGAGGATGGGACAACGCCACCACCAGCGTCTGTCTTGCGAGACGTCCATGACAAATGGCATCGGTTTACAGAGCGCATGGCTCGACAGATTGCTGCTTCATATGGCGGCCCTGGATGGGAAGCGTTCTGGGCCGCCATCGTTGAACGTTACCGTCGGCTCTCGTTTCGCGATTTGGTCAGACTGCCGGCCATCATCGAATGGAGCGAAGCAAGCCCTGGCGACTTTGGTGGATTGGGCATGACCGATGACGAGTCGGCGATCTTCTATGCCTTCGGTATCGGCGATGGAAGCTGGGGTGCTTTCTACGACGTATGCTGCCTGTATCCGTTACGCACGGCCATGTTCGGCTTCAGTAGTCATCTGCAGTTGGTCCATGGACGCGTGGATGAACAAGGCTTTCCTTACGCCGCACCGTTTTTGGAGGCAGATGCGGTGAGCGACAGCAGAGGTCTCAAGTTTGAGGCGCCTTCCTACCTCGGACTGGCGGCGCTCGACGAATGCCTTCTGTTCATGAATATCGAAGAGATCGGAGAATCATTGTATAGCCATTGCCTGAAACGCCAGGACGGATTGCTCACCGACAGCTCGGTCCACGGGTTGCGCAAGCTGCCAGATGGCAGCATCCGTGTGGAATATCGCTGGCAGGGCAGTGTGCCCCAAGATTTGCCTTCTCTTGCGATCGGCAGCCTGGGCGGAACCGTGAGCATGCAGGCCCACGAATCGGGCGGGGGGGTGATGCCCCGCCTCGACTGTTCGGACCTGCTGGCGTCCCTACCGCAACTGGCCGGACTGGCGCGGATCAGCGCTACCACGTTATGCCTTCTCCCCAGTGCTTCCCTGGATTTCGTGCAATTGATGGAGGCCCTGCGATGGGCCAAGACACGGGTGGAAGAGGGCGCAGATGCGGTGATTCTGACCCAGGGAACCGACAGCCTGGAAGAGGCGGCTTATTTCCTTGATCTGTTATGGCCCCATGAGGCGCCTCTGGTACTCACCGGCGCCATGCGCGCGTCCGACAAGCCAGGCGCCGATGGCCCGGCCAACTTGCTGGCCGCGGTACAGGTCGCACTTGCAGTCTCGAGCCGTGGCCGGGGTGTGCAGGTGGTAATGAACGACCAGATTCATGCCGCCGCCCGGGTGCGTAAGGTCGATAGCTTGGCGATGGCGACATTTTCCTCACCCGGCTTTGGGCCCGAAGGCGTGATGGTCGAGGGTCAGCCCTGTTATCTACGCGCACCTGTACTCCGAACGGTGCTGCCGGAACCTGTGCGTGCGGTACACAAGGTGGCACTGCTGGAAGCGTGTCTGGCCGCCGATGCATCATTGCTCGAGCGCGTGCTAGAGGCAGGTTACGAAGGACTGGTAGTCGCAGGTTTCGGTGCTGGTCATGTTTCGCAGGCGTGGGCACAGTGTCTTGAGGCGATAGCCACGCGCCTGCCAGTCGTTGTCGCGAGCCGCACGGGTAGCGGCTCCACCGCTCAGGCCTCTTATGGCTTTACCGGAGGGGAGATGGATTTGCAGGCAAAGGGTATCGTCCTGGCAGGGTTCCTGTGCCCACGCAAATGCAGAGTGCTGCTTTGGTTATTGTTGGGAAGTCACCTGCAAGCGCATCTACCTAGCCACCTGCCCAAGAGACTGTGAAGCTTCTTGCCTGAACTCCTGGAAAGTGGCCTCGCGCCTTGGTAGGCGCGAGGCCGATACCGCTGCTAGCCCCCCACCATCCTTGATCCCGCCTGATCTGTGCTACGGTGCTGACAAATTTCCATTGCGGACACCCAGCCCATGCTCATCCCCCTCACCGAGAAAGAATTCAATCGTCTGGAAGATCTCCTGTTCAAGTACGGCAACGACTTTTCCGTATTGAACATGGCCGAATTGAACGGCTTCTTCGTGGCGCTTGCCAGCTCACCGAATACTGTCACCCCTGAACACTGGCTGCCTGTGGTCAGCGGCGGCAAGGTGCCCAAGTTCAAGAAACCAGCCGAGGAAGAAGCCTATACGGCCTTGATGCTGCGTTATTACGATGAGATCAAGACCCAGCTGGCCGAGGAACTCGAGACCTTCGAGCCGGTGTTCGAGGTGTCGGAGAATGAAAACGGCCCGGTGATCGTGATGGAAGAGTGGTGCTTCGGCTATATGCGCGGTGTTCAAGTGGCCAATTGGACCGAATTGCCGCTAACGCAGGATGCGCATCTGAAGGCAATCTCCCTGCACGGTCTGGAAGACAACTTCGAGTTGCTCGACCAGATGAGCTTCGAAGAACATCAGGCCTGCGTTCCAGGAATAATCGAAGCGGCGCGCAGTCTGTATCGATATCAGCGCAAATGTCAGCAGGGCTGACACTCTCTGCCATTCGATGCAATGTTTCTCGTCACGTTGCGCCACCACTCAGCGTATCGATGACTGACAGGCGGTGGTGGCTGTGACTCTTGAAGGGGACATTCCCTCGGTAGGGGCTGTAGCCGTCCGATGCTTGCAACGGACTCTGTGGGAGCGGGTTCACCCGCGAATACGCCGGTGAATTCTCTGCCACATTCGCGGGTGAACCCGCTCCCACAGACTGGACTGCCCGGCCAAAATCCGCGCTGTACCTGTTGGCGCAGACTTGTCGATGCGTTGAAGCGCAAGGCTATTCAACGACCGCTTTTACACCCATGCACCCGCAAAGCCCGCTGCGCAAACTCCCGCCAACTCATCTTCCGCTTCTCCAGCGGCCCAGGCTCAACCACTTTTCCAGCCATCATTACTGGCATATCCCGCAATCGCACCCATGGCTCATTCTGCCAATACAACAGCGTCGCCGTTCGCTTCCCGGACCAGCACATCTGCCCGAGTCGCGGCGCATCGTCCTTCCAGTTCGCCTGTCCATCGCGCAGCACCGTCACTACCTCGTGGGCCAGCCACCAGCACAGATGACGGTTCTCCGGAATATGGTGATGCGCCAGCAAGGTATAGGCTCCTGACTCGCTGACCATGGTGGTCTGCTGGACTGGCCGTTGCGCAGCAGTTGCACGTTGCGATGCTGGTCGGGATCGAGTTTGCGAATGCAGTGTTTGTCGAAGTAGCGGCCTGTGAGGCGTCCGAGTTCGTGGGCGCAGAACCAGGCTTGGGATTCGAGCCAGACCATGTGGAGAGGGCGGTTGTGACGGGTGAAGAGGATCGCCTCGTGGAGGTCAGCCATGGCCGAATCTCCTCGACTTCAAGGATTCGAACAGGCGTGACGCATGCCCGAAAAGCCAGCGAACGTTCGCTTCGTTAGGCATTTCCATTACCCCTACGTGTTATGACAGCTTTCCTGGAGCTGGGTGTCGGGAGCTAAGAAACCCCACGTAGAGGGCCGGACATATTCCCCTTTCGGGTCTTTTATTAGTCCACTCCCGACATAACACGTGTTTCTGCGCGCAGGAGTAAACCACAGGCAAAACAAGCCGCATCACGTGAGGCGTTTCTCAGGCGCCGATGACAACGAAAGGATGACCTGAGAACGAGTCAAAGTATTAAAAGTAGGAAAAATCTGATTTTGATACAGAGAAAGGCATGACCCATTGCCGACGCATTGGGCGGTTGAGATCGGCCCAGGTGGCTTTCCACATCATAAAAAAGGCTGCCCCAGGGCAGCCTTCATGCAGACATGAACCGGGACCCATCAATCCCAGCTCAAAGCCCCACCGGTCTGATACTCGATCACCCGCGTCTCGAAGAAGTTCTTCTCTTTCTTCAAGTCCATGATCTCGCTCATCCACGGGAACGGGTTGGTCGTCCCCGGATACTCTTCCTTCAACCCGATCTGGGTCAGACGACGGTTGGCGATGAACT
The DNA here is from genome assembly GCF_013523055.1 of Pseudomonas capeferrum. Classification (GTDB taxonomy): domain Bacteria; phylum Pseudomonadota; class Gammaproteobacteria; order Pseudomonadales; family Pseudomonadaceae; genus Aquipseudomonas; species Aquipseudomonas capeferrum_A. The sequence continues at coordinate 8,051 of NZ_JAAMQM010000004.1, forward strand.
TGAGGTAATCTTCCATCATTGCCGCGTTCATCCCCAGCACCCCGCGAGGCATGGTGTCACGCGCGTATTCGATCTCCAGCTGAGTACCCTGCAGAATCATCTGCGTGGCCTCTTCCTTCATCGCCGCATCCCACAGGTGCGGGTTCTCGATCTTGATCTGGTTGATCACGTCGATGCCGAAGTTCAGGTGCATGGACTCGTCACGCAGGATGTACTGGAACTGCTCGGCGACGCCGGTCATCTTGTTGCGACGACCCATCGACAGGATCTGGGTGAAGCCGCAGTAGAAGAAGATGCCTTCCAGAACGCAGTAGTAGGCGATCAGGTTGCGCAGCAGCTCCTTGTCGGTCTCGACGGTGCCGGTGTTGAATTCCGGGTCGGAGATGGCGCGGGTGTACTTCAGACCCCAGGCGGCTTTCTTCGCGACTGACGGGATCTCGTGGTACATGTTGAAGATCTCGCCTTCATCCATGCCCAGCGACTCGATGCAGTACTGGTAGGCGTGGGTGTGGATCGCCTCTTCGAAGGCCTGGCGCAGGATGTACTGGCGGCACTCGGGGTTGGTGATCAGGCGGTACACGGCCAGGGCCAGGTTGTTGGCAACCAGGGAGTCTGCGGTGGAGAAGAAGCCGAGGTTGCGCATGACGATGCGGCGCTCGTCGTCGGTCAGGCCTTCCGGGTTCTTCCAGAGGGCGATGTCCGCGGTCATGTTGACCTCTTGCGGCATCCAGTGGTTGGCGCAACCGTCCAGGTACTTCTGCCAGGCCCAGTCGTACTTGAAGGGCACCAGCTGGTTGAGGTCGGCACGGCAGTTGATCATGCGCTTCTCGTCGACCGCGACGCGGGCCGAGGAGCCTTCCAGCTCGGCCAGGCCTTCGGCGATGTCGAGTTCGTTCAAGGCAGCCTTGGCGCGCTTGACCGCTTCGGAATCGGTGGCGGTGGCGACACGAGCTTCCTGAGCCGCGACACCGCCTGCGGCATCGAGCTTGTCGAGGTTGGCAGCGGCGCTAGATTGGGCAGCGGTGCTGCCTTTGGCGGCGACTTCGCCGTCTTCGTTATCGAATTCGTCCCAGCTCAGCATGGGGAGGTTCTCCTGCTTGAGGGCCATCTATGGAGTATGGCCGGTGGATCTTGGTTGCGGTGCCTTGGCCCCGGTTGGGTGCTGCGATGCACGCAAATCTGGATTGGCCCTTTTGGGGCGGCCGTGGCTGTTGGGTCCACGGCTTATTGTGTCTGACTGGGGGAGAGGCGGTGGGTTTTGCCGACCTCCGCTCCCACAGGGTCCGCGGTGTCGCGGAGAATGCATCGAGGCTTCCCTGGGGAAGCCTCGGCGAGGCCTTACTGGCAGGCTTCGCAATCCGGCTCGTCGATGGCACAGGCCTTCGGCACCGGCGCGGGGCCCGCGGCTTGCAACGGAGCGCTGTCGCCGCCGCTGGAAACGGCGTTGAGCTTGCCGGTGTTGATGGTCGACTTCTCGGTGCTGGTCGCGGCCAGGGCACGGAGGTAGTAGGTGGTCTTCAGGCCACGGTACCAGGCCATGCGGTAGGTCACGTCGAGCTTCTTGCCCGAAGCGCCGGCGATGTACAGGTTCAGCGACTGGGCCTGGTCGATCCACTTCTGGCGACGGCTGGCCGCGTCGACGATCCACTTGGTCTCGACTTCGAAGGCGGTGGCGTACAGGTCTTTCAGCTCTTGCGGGATACGCTCGATCTGCTGCACGGAGCCGTCGTAGTACTTGAGGTCGTTGATCATGACCGAGTCCCACAGGCCGCGAGCCTTGAGGTCGCGTACCAGGTACGGGTTGATCACGGTGAACTCGCCCGACAGGTTCGATTTCACGTACAGGTTCTGGTAGGTCGGCTCGATGGACTGCGACACGCCGGTGATGTTGGCGATGGTCGCGGTCGGCGCGATGGCCATGATGTTCGAGTTACGAATACCTTTCTGTACGCGAGCCCGCACCGGAGCCCAGTCCAGGGTCTCTTCCAGGTTGACGTCGATGTACTTGGCGCCACGGGCCTCGATCAGGATCTGCTGGGAGTCCAGCGGCAGGATGCCCTTGGACCACAGCGAACCCTGGAACGTCTCGTAGGCGCCGCGCTCGTCGGCCAGGTCGCAGGAGGCCTGGATGGCGAAGTAGCTGACCGCTTCCATCGACTTGTCGGCGAACTCGACGGCGGCATCGGAGCCGTAAGGGATGTGCTGCAGGTACAGCGCGTCCTGGAAGCCCATGATGCCCAGGCCGACAGGGCGGTGCTTGAAGTTCGAGTTACGCGCTTGCGGCACCGAGTAGTAGTTGATGTCGATCACGTTGTCGAGCATGCGCACGGCAGTGTTGACGGTGCGCTGCAGCTTGACGGTGTCCAGCTGGCCATCGACGATGTGGTTCGGCAGGTTGATCGAGCCCAGGTTGCAGACCGCGATCTCGTCCTTGTTGGTGTTCAAGGTGATCTCGGTGCACAGGTTCGAGCTGTGCACCACGCCCACGTGCTGCTGTGGCGAACGCAGGTTGCACGGATCCTTGAAGGTCAGCCATGGATGGCCGGTCTCGAACAGCATCGACAGCATCTTGCGCCACAGATCCTTGGCCTGGATGGTCTTGAATACCTTGATCTTGTTGTATTCGGTCAGGGCTTCGTAGTACTCGTAGCGCTCTTCGAAAGCCTTGCCGGTCAAGTCGTGCAGGTCCGGCACTTCGTTGGGCGAGAACAGGGTCCACTTGCCGTCATCGAAGACACGCTTCATGAACAGGTCGGGGATCCAGTTGGCGGTGTTCATGTCGTGGGTACGACGGCGATCGTCACCGGTGTTCTTGCGCAGCTCGATGAATTCTTCGATGTCCAGGTGCCAGGTTTCCAGGTAGGCGCAGACAGCGCCCTTGCGCTTGCCACCCTGGTTCACGGCGACGGCGGTGTCGTTGACCACTTTCAGGAAGGGTACGACGCCCTGGGATTTGCCATTGGTGCCCTTGATGTAGGAGCCCAGCGCGCGCACTGGAGTCCAATCGTTGCCCAGGCCACCGGCGAATTTCGACAGCATGGCGTTGTCGTGAATCGCGTGGTAGATGCCCGACAGGTCGTCCGGCACGGTGGTCAGGTAGCAGCTCGACAGCTGCGGACGCAGGGTGCCGGCGTTGAACAGGGTCGGAGTCGAAGCCATGTAGTCGAAGGACGACAACAGGTTGTAGAACTCGATCGCGCGGGCTTCCTTGTCCTTCTCTTCCAGCGCCAGACCCATGGCCACGCGCATGAAGAATACCTGTGGCAGCTCGAAGCGCACGCCATCCTTGTGGATGAAGTAGCGGTCGTACAGGGTCTGCAGGCCCAGGTAGGTGAACTGCTGGTCGCGCTCGTGCTGGATCGCCTGGCCCAGCTTCTCCAGGTCGAAGTCGGCCAGGGCAGGGTTGAGCAGTTCGAACTCGATGCCCTTGGCCACATAGGCTGGCAGCGCCTTGGCGTACAGTTCGGCCATCTCGTGGTGAGTGGCGCTCTCGGCCACGTTGAGGAAGGTCAGGCCTTCGGCGCGCAGGGTGTCCATCAGCAGGCGGGCGGTGACGAACGAGTAGTTCGGCTCGCGCTCGACCAGGGTCCGGGCGGTCATCACCAGGGCCGTGTTCACGTCCTTGATGGCCACGCCGTCGTAGAGGTTCTTCAGGGTTTCGCGCTGGATCAGCTCGCCATCGACTTCGGCCAGGCCTTCGCAGGCCTCGGTGATGATGGTGTTCAGACGCGCCATGTCCAGCGGCGCCAGGCTGCCGTCGGCCAAGGTGATGCGGATGCTCGGGTGCGGCTCGACCACGGAGTCGACGTTGGCGCGAGTGGCGCGCTCCTTGGCGCGCTGGTCGCGGTAGATCACGTAGTCGCGAGCGACTTTCTGCTCGCCGGCGCGCATCAGGGCCAGTTCGACCTGGTCCTGGATCTCCTCGATGTGGATGGTGCCGCCCGAGGGCATGCGACGCTTGAAGGTGGCGGTGACCTGCTCGGTCAGGCGCGCGACGGTGTCGTGGATGCGCGACGAGGCGGCCGCGGTGCCGCCTTCAACTGCGAGGAACGCCTTGGTGATGGCGACGGTGATCTTGTCGTCGGTGTAGGGGACGACAGTGCCGTTGCGCTTGATCACGCGCAGTTGGCCAGGCGCGGTGGCGGCCAGATCCTGGTTCGAATCGGCGGCCTGCGGCACCTGGGCCTGCGGGTTCTCGCGAGTTGCGTCGGTTTGCATGGGTGTCTCCACAGTCTCTAAGTTTGTCCAGGCGCCCCGAAGGCGCCACCGTTCCGTCCATCTGTTCGATTACCTTCGCGGGGGATGGGCGCAAACGCACGCATCCGCCCGGGCGGGCGTACGCACTTCGGGACAGATCAGGAAAAAAAAGGCAATTGCTTGCCGCTCCCTGGCCGAAGTCAAAAGTTCTGGGCTAGTCCCAAATCCGTTGCTACCGGGTGGCAGGCCCTGCCTGCATCACCCCACCTCACAAGACCCCGAGCGGGCTTGCCTTGGTCGCCTCCGCAGGAGCGGTTTGGCTGCTGAAATCACTTGAATACATAAAGGAAAAAGCACTTGAGTTTCGTGCCTGACCTGTGCTTGGGAAAAGCTTCAAAACCCAAGATGTAGTGTTTCGCCGCGATGGGGATACAAGATAATGCGGTATCCGGTCCTTTGCAAGGCGACGGACTGTGGATAAGTTGTGAGTAGATTGTGAGTGATTTCGGTACGTTGGCTGTAGGCCTTGTCCCCAGCGCTTTTCAGCATTTTTCCACAACCGAAAGCTCGACAGAGTTTTTTTTGCAGCAGGTGCCTGGCACGAAATTCGCCTTCATCATCCCTTTCGAGCGATGCCGAAGGCTGGCATCGAATCTTGTTCGCGACGTAGTATCTTCGATCGACAATGCCTTGGGCGCGATCGCCCTCAAGCCGACCCGCAGACAGCCGAGGTGCGCCGTGGAAACGTCAGGCAACCGCATTTTGATCGTCGAGGATGACCAGCGGCTGGCCGAACTGACCGCCGAGTACCTGCACGCCAATGGCTACGTGGTCGCGGTGGAGCACGATGGCGCCCGTGCCGCGCGGCGCATCCTCGACAGTCAGCCGGACCTGGTGATTCTCGATCTCATGCTGCCGGGCGAAGACGGTTTGAGTATCTGCCGCAGGGTGCGCGGGCATTATACCGGCTCTATCCTCATGCTCACCGCACGAAGCGACGAGCTGGACCAGGTACAAGGGTTGGACCTGGGTGCCGACGATTATGTTTGCAAACCCGTACGCCCGCGTCTTCTGCTGGCCCGTATCCATGCCCTGCTGCGCCGTGGCGAGTCGCCCGACAGCAAGCTTCGGAGCCTGTGCTTCGGCGCGTTGCGGGTCGACCAGGGCTTGCGCGAGGCCTGGCTGCATGAGCAAGGCATCGAGCTGACAGGAGCCGAGTTCGACCTGCTCTGGCTGCTGGTGAGCAATGCCGGACGGGTACTGTCGCGCGAGGAGATCTTCACCTCTCTGCGCGGTGTCGGCTACGACGGCCAGGACCGTTCCATCGATATCCGCATTTCGAAGATTCGTCCCAAGATAGGCGATGACCCGATACATCCCCGCATGATCAAGACTCTTCGTGGCAAGGGCTACCTGTTCGTCGCGCAAGCGGCACCGGCCCCACGCCCATGAATTCGATCTTCCTGCGCATCTACGGCGGCATGCTCGCCGTGCTGGTATTGGTGGGGATCCTGGGCGGGCTCAGCCTGCACCTGGTCAACGAGGTGCGCGCCGGCCAGCACCGCGAGCGCCTGGCGCAAGGCACGTTCAGCCTGATGGCCGACAATTTGGCCGGGCAGACCGACGTCGAGCGCACGCGATCTCTGCTGATCTGGGAGCGCTTGCTGGGCGTGCCGCTGGACCTGCAGCCGATGGCGATGCGTACCCTCGATGCCAGCCAGCGCAGCCGTCTGCAGAGCGGCCTGGTGGTCGTCGAGAAGACCGGCCCGCATGCGGCCCAGGTACTGCGGCAGGTCGGGCGCGAGGATCTGTTGCTGGTGGCGCAGATCAAGCAGGTCAGCGAACAGCTGGCGCGCGCTACTCTCTACCTGCTGGCAGATGAACTGGTGCGCTATCCCGTCACCGAGCAACAGCGGCGTCTGGCCGAAATCAAGACGAGCAAGGGCTTCGGGTTCGATATCGCCTTGCAACGCATCGAACGCGCCAGCCTGGACGACGACCAGCGACGCCGAGTGGAGGAGGGCGACACGGTGATGGCGCTGGACAAGGACGGCGATTCGATTCGCGTGTTCTCCGGGCTGTCAGGCTCGCCCTGGGTGCTGGAAATCGGCCCGCTTCGCCAGCTCAATCCCTATCCGCCGCAATTGCTGGTGCTGATCGCCTTCCTTGGCTTGTGCATGATCGGCCTGGTGGTCTACCTGCTGGTACGCCAGCTCGAGCGCCGTGTGTCCGGTCTCGAAGTCGCCGCGACGCGCATTGCCCAAGGCAGCCTCAACACCCGCGTGCCGGCGGATGATGCTGACTCGGTCGGGCGTCTGGCCGCGGCATTCAACGCAATGGCCGAGCACCTGCAACGTTCCCTGGAGATGCAGCGTGAACTGGTTCGCGCCGTTTCCCACGAACTGCGCACGCCGGTGGCACGGCTGCGCTTCGGTCTAGAGATGATCGAGAGCGCCAGCAGCGAACAGGCCCGTGCAAAGCACCTGCTCGGAATGGACGGCGATATCCAGGACCTGGACAGGCTGGTGGATGAAATGCTGACCTACGCCCGGCTCGAGCAGGGCGCGCCAGCGTTGCATTTCCAGCCCGTGGACCTCGATGCCCTGTTCGAGCGAGTGATCGCCGAACTGGCGCCCTTGCGCGCCGATGTGCGGTTGCTCCGTGGCGCATGCTCGGGCGGCGACAACGCGGGCGCCTGGGTGGAAGCCGAGCCGCGCTACCTGCACCGGGCGCTACAGAATCTGGTGAGCAATGCCCTGCGCCATGCCGAGTCGCAGGTGCGTCTGACCTATCAGTTGAGTGCCGAGGACTGTCGTATCGATGTCGAAGACGACGGCCCGGGGATACCGGAAAACGTTTGGGATCGCATCTTCACCCCGTTCACGCGGCTTGACGACAGCCGCGCCCGCGCGTCAGGCGGGCATGGATTGGGACTGTCCATCGTGCGCCGCATCGTCTATTGGCACGGCGGGCGGGCGATCGTGGGCCATGGCACCGTCTTGGCAGGCGCTCGCTTCAGCCTTGCATGGCCGCGTTCGCAGGCGCATTCGTGATGCTCAGACATTGACCAGACTGAGCAACTGCCTGTCTCGCAGGCTGAACTGACCTTCCAGCGTCTGGCCGCTGCGCCATTGCGCAGACAGGTCGGTGAGCAGACGCAGCCGGGCATGCCCCTCGAGCGTCCACTCCAGCACTTCGGCGTGTTCGAAATAAAAGCGTTGCCGGGTCAGGGGGTAGAGTGCCTTGAACAGGCTTTCCTTGAGCGAGAAGGTCAGGGTGACAGCCAAGGAAAGGTGCTCGCGGTCCAGCCTCAGGACCTCGGCCGGTGTCAGGATCTCGCCCATCAGGCGCTCCGCGCGCTCATCGCCCAAAAGGGTTTCTTGGTCCAGTCCCAGGCCTTGGCCGCTGCTATCGGCGGCGACCACCGCGGCGGCCCAGCCTTGGCCATGGGTAATCGACCCATGGACACCCGCAGGCCAGATGGGCGAGCGATCCTCGTGGGTCGTCGGCACATGGTCGCGACCGTCGAGCCGTCGTATCGCCGCGCGCGCGCAGACCCGGCCGGCCAGGTACTCGGCCTGGCGCTTGGCCACCGAGCGTTGCAGGCTGGGAGTCCGCTCGACCCCGGCGCGCTCGAAGTCGTCGGCGGCCAGGCAGGACGGATCGAACTTGCAACTGACCAATGCCGCGCCAGGAACCGGGCGCGGCAAAGGCCAGTGATGCTCAAGCGAGGTACAGCAGCGGGGAAGTGTATTCATGACGGCTATTGTGCCAGCGCTCGGCGCTGCGGGGGAGCCTGGTGCACGCAGACGGGCCCTGTCGTCGCGGTGATCGGGGTGCTTGCTGCGCTCGGCTACCGGGCCAGAGCGGACCACGAGCACTGCTTCGCTTCAGTTGACGAAAAGCTTGTCAAGAAACGCCTGCATATCGGCCCACGAGCGCTCATCGGCGTCCTTGCTGTAGGCAATGTCGGGGCCGCCGTGGCTATCATGTCCGGCATGCCCCAGCCGGTCGGCGTCCGGGTTGGTGAAACCGTGCTTGGCCCCGGGAAGGGTGACGAACTCGAAGCTTGCGCCGGCATCGTTCATTTCCTTCTTGAACGCCTCGACCTGCTGTTCGGTGACCATGCTGTCGGCGGCCCCATGCTCGACCAGTACCTTGGCCTTGACGCTGCCGGGCGTGGCTGGCGTCCGAGTGACCAAAGCGCCATGAAAGCTCACCACGCCGGCCAGCGGTTCGCCGCGCCGCGCGGCGTCGAGTACCACCTTGCCGCCAAAGCAGTAACCGATCGCCGCCAGCTTGTCGGTGTCCGTGCCGGGTTGCTTCTTCAGCAGTTCCACCCCGGCATTGAAGCGCTTGGCGGCGGCTTGCGGATCTTGCAGCGCTGCCGAACTGAACGCCTTGGCGTCGACCGGATGTTCGGTGTTCTTGCCATCGCCGTACATATCGATGGCCAGTGCGCTGTAGCCGAGCGCCGCCAGGTCGCGGGCGCGGCGCTTGGCATAGTCGTTGAGCCCCCACCATTCATGCACGACGACCACGCCGGGGCGCTTGCCGTCGACCGCATCGTCGTAGGCATAGTAGCCGACCAGGCGCTGGCCATCGGCGTCCTGATAGGGGATTTCGCGGGTCTGGACCGCCGCCTGGGCAAGCGCGGCATTGCAGATGAGAGCCAGGGCGAGCAGGGAACGCATGGTAGTACTCCTCGATAGCAGGGCAATGCAGCGGATTCGGCCGCCGTTCAAAGCGTCCCGCTTACTCTAGCTTCCAGACGCAAATAACGCCTCCGACTGTGCAACCTGCAGGCACTGGCATGAGATCATGTGGTCGCAGGTGATGGGCGCTCATTCATGAGGTATGCGTGTGAAACTGACAAGAACGGTTATTCCTGATGTCGTGGTCATGGAACCCACGATCTTCGCGGACGACAGAGGGTGGTTCTATGAGCTGTACAACGAGAAGACTTTCCATGGCCTGTTGAAGGCCCATGATCTTCCGGTGCCACGGCCCTTCGTCCAGGACAACTGTTCGATGTCCAGAAAGGGCGTGGTGCGTGGTTTGCACTACCAATTGCCTCCGCATGCGCAAGGCAAGCTGGTCAGTGTGAGTCAAGGGGCGGTATTCGACGTTGCCGTGGATATCCGCAAGGGGTCGCCCACGTTCGGACAGTGGGTCGGCATGGAGTTGAGCGCGGCCAATCGACGGATGCTATGGATTCCGGAAGGTTTCGCCCATGGTTTCATGGCGCTCGAGGACGACACCGTGTTCCATTACAAGACCACCGATACCTATTCCAAGGCGAGTGAGCGCAGCATTGCCTGGGACGATGCGGACCTGGCGATCGACTGGCCTGTGCTCGATGCCCTCATCGTCAGTGAAAAGGACGCATTGGCGCCGCTTGCCGTCGATGCCGATCTCCCCCCGTTCGTGCTGCCGGGGCACGTCGATGAGATTCGGCTCAACATCCTGGGTGACGACCGCGGAAGCCTGATCAGCATCGAAAAGGATCTGAACATTCCCTTCGCGATCAGGCGAATCTATTACATCTTTGGTACCCGCAAGAACGTCAGCCGTGGCTTTCACGCGCATCGGGATCTCCAGCAACTGCTGGTCTGCGTATCGGGCAGCTGCCGCGTTACCCTGGATGATGGCGCTAATAGAATCGATCACATCCTGGACAGCCCGGACAAGGCGCTGTTGGTGAAGAACATGATGTGGCGGGAGATGCACGACTTCAGCGAGGACTGCGTGCTGATGGTCGCCGCCAGCGAAGTGTACGACGAACGCGACTATATCCGTGACTACCAGGAATTCCGGAGCCTTGTCGACAATGCCTAGTATCCACGCCCTGTCCGATGTGCAGACCGACGCTATCGGCGAACAGACCAGGGTCTGGCAATTTGCCGTGATTCTCAAAGGCGCCAGGATCGGCAAGAACTGCAATATCTGCGCGCATACCTTCATCGAAGGCGGCGTGACGGTAGGGGATAACGTGACGCTGAAATGCGGCGTCTATCTCTGGGACGGCATGGTCATCGAAGACGATGTGTTCATCGGCCCGAACGCCACGTTCACCAATGACAAGGCCCCTCGTTCGAAGCAGTATCCCGAAAAATACGAAAGTACGGTGCTCAAGACCGGTTGCAGCATAGGTGCCAACGCGACGTTGCTGCCCGGCATCACTGTCGGAGAGTACGCCATGGTAGGGGCGGGTGCCGTCGTTACCAAGGATGTGCCTGGATACAGCGTTGTGGTAGGCAATCCGGCCAAGGTGATCAAGGAGTTGAAGCGTGATTGATTTTCTGAGCCTGAAAGCCGTCAACCGGCAGTACCGGGAAGAACTGCTCGAGGCCTGCGCCGAGGTCATCGACTCCGGCTGGTATATCGCAGGCAAGGCGCTGGAGCGCTTCGAGGCGAATTTCGCGGCCTATTGCGGAGTTGGCCATTGCATCGGCGTGGCCAACGGGCTCGATGCCCTGACCCTGACGCTCAAGGCCTGGAAGCAACTGGGGCGTCTCAGTGACGGAGACGAGGTCATCGTCCCGGCCAACACCTACATTGCCAGTGTCCTGGCGATTACCGAAAGTGGCCTGGTACCGGTTTTCGTCGAACCTGACGTGGCGACCTTCAACCTGGATCCGCAAGCAGTCAGGGAGGCGATCACCGGCAAGACCAAGGTCATCCTGCCCGTACACCTCTACGGCAAGATCGCCGACATGCCGGCGATCAATGCCATTGCCCAAGCGTTCGGATTGCTGGTGCTGGAAGATTCGGCCCAGGCCCATGGCGCGTCCATCGACGACAAACGCACGGGAAGCTGGGGCGATGCCTCGGGCTTCAGCTTCTATCCCGGCAAGAATCTCGGAGCCCTCGGGGATGGCGGTGCCATTACCACGGACGATCCAGAACTGGCGAACGTCCTGCGGGCGCTGAGGAATTACGGCTCGCATGAGAAGTACAAGAACCTCTATGCGGGGGTGAACAGTCGTCTGGATGAAATTCAGGCCGCCATGCTTGACGTCAAGCTCAAGTACCTGGACGACGAAATTCGCAGGCGGCAATACATCGCTCATCGCTATGCCACCGGGATAGAAAACGCCGATATCAGTCTACCCGTAAACGAGATCGCGGCCCGCCACGTGTGGCACCTCTATGTCGTGCGCACCTCCCGTCGCGAGGCCTTGCAGGCACACCTCGGCGCCCTGGGCATACAGACACTGGTGCATTACCCCATCCCGCCGCACAAGCAGCAGGCCTATGCCATCTATAACCACCTGAGTCTTCCGATTACCGAGAGGATTCATGACGAAGTCCTCAGCCTGCCGGTCGATCCCACCATGGGGGCCGAGGCCATCCAGACCGTCATCGATGCGTGCAACAGCTTCAAGCGGTCCTGAACCTACCCTGGACATATCGAGGAGCGGCTTGTCGGAGTCGAAGGACTGGGAAAGCAGGAGGCGCGCGCCGACACTCGTCATGAAGCGACGAGGCGATCGTTCAGCCGAGGTTCAGCAAGGGTTCAGCAGCCGTTCAGGACAGCCCGCTTACTCTGTTTCCAGATCGATGCAGCGCATCCTACTGGAGCACTACCCATGAAGACATTCGGCACCCTGATGCTTGCCACAGCCTTTTGCGCCACCAGCTTCGCTGCCCAGGCCGCGGAAGACAACTTCGCCAGCCTGACCTATGGGCAGACCAGCGACAAGGTACGCAAATCCGGACTTCTCAGCCGCAATACCGACCACCTCGACACCGATGGCATCATCGACAAGGACGGTACCTGGGGTGTACGCCTCGGCAAGATCAACGAGCAGGGCCGCTACTACCTGACCTACGACAACGTCTCCAACGATCACAGTGGGCTCAAGCTGCGTCAGGAGAATCTGCTCGGCAGCTATGACAGGTTCTATCCGATCGCCGACAGCACTCGGCTATTCGGCGGCGCCAGCCTCGGGTTGACCAAGCTCAGCCAGGAATCGTCCGGCTACAGTCGTGACACCGACACGGGCTACGCCGTCGGTCTGCAGGCCGGCGTGCTGCAGGACATCAGTGACAACGCCTCGGTCGAACTCGGCTACCGCTACCTGCGTAGCAACGCCAGTACCGAACTGGTCGAGCGTGGTGGCGCGAAAGTCGGAGCCCTGCGCCTGACCAGCAGTGCCCAGACCTACCTGTCGGCCAACTACCGCTTCTGAATGTCCGTGCCTGCAGCCTACCGGCCCGGCTGGAACAGGGCTGGTACGCTGTCTATGCTGTGTCCCCCGAACGGCCGCGCAACGACACTCAACGAAAGGAGAGGCCAATGAAATTGCTGGTGGTCGAGGATGAGGCGCTGTTGCGCCACCATCTGGACAGCCGCCTGACCGAGCATGGGCATATCGTGCAGGCGGTAGCCGATGCTGAAGAGGCGCTATACCAAGCCGAGCAGTACAACCATGACCTGGCTGTGATCGACCTGGGGTTGCCCGGCATGAGCGGGCTGGACCTGATCCGTCAGTTGCGCGGCCATGGCAAGCGCTTCCCCATCCTTATCCTCACCGCCCGTGGCAATTGGCAAGACAAGGTGGAAGGCCTGGGAGCGGGCGCCGACGACTACCTGGTCAAGCCTTTTCAGTTCGAGGAGCTGGAAGCCCGCCTGAATGCCTTGCTGCGTCGCTCCAGCGGCTTCACCCAGGCGAACATCGCTGCCGGCCCGCTGGTGCTGGACCTCAATCGCAAGCAGGCCAGCCTGGACCATCAGCCGCTGGCGCTGACCGCCTTCGAATACCGAATTCTCGAATACCTCATGCTTCATCAGCAGCAGGTGGTGGCGAAAGACCGCCTGATAGAGCAGCTCTACCCGGATGACGAAGACCGCGACCCCAATGTGATCGAGGTCCTGGTCGGTCGACTACGCCGCAAGCTCGAGGGCGAGCAAGGCTTCAAGCCCATCGACACGGTGCGCGGCCTTGGTTATGTGTTCACCGAGCGCTGCCGATGATCCGCTCGCTGCGATTGCGTCTGATGCTCGCTGCGGCGGTGCTGGCGCTGCTGTTCATGCTCGCGCTGCTGCCGGCCCTGCAAAAGGCTTTCAGCCTTGCCCTGGAGGAGTCGATCGAGCAGCGTCTGGCGTCGGATGTCACGACATTGATTTCTGCCGCCCGCATCGAGAACGGACACCTGCAGATGCCCACTCTGCTGCCTGACGAGCGCTACAACCTGCCTTATACCGGCCTGCTCGGCTATATCTTCGATCGGCAGGGCAAGCTGGTCTGGCAATCCCGGGCCACCGCCAGTCAGAGCATCAATTACCGCCCCCGTTACGATGGACGCGGCAACGAGTTTGCCCGGATCAGCCAGGACGACGGCAACGAATTCTTCGTCTACGACGTCGAGGTCAAGCTGCTGGGTGGCAAGAGTGCGGCGTTCAGTATCGTCGCGCTGCAGCCGGTGCGTGAATATCAACAGACCCTTGATGGCTTGCGCGAAAAGCTCTACCTGGGCTTCGGCGCCGCGCTCCTGGCCCTGATGCTCCTGCTCTGGGCAGGCCTGACCTGGGGCTTGCGCTCGTTGCGACGGCTGAGCGTGGAACTCGACGAAGTCGAAACAGGGGCGCGCGACGGTCTCAGCCGCAAGCACCCACGCGAGCTGCTACGTCTGACTGGCTCGCTGAACCGCCTGTTGCACAGCGAGCGCGAACAGCGCCAGCGTTATCGTGACTCCCTTGGCGATCTGGCGCATAGCCTGAAGACACCCCTGACGGTGCTGCAGGGCGTCAGTGAAAGCATGGCCCGGCGCCAGGAAGAGCGCGAACAGGCCCTGATGCTGCAGACCCAGATCGAGCGCATGAGCCAGCAGATCGACTACCAGCTGCAGCGTGCCAGTCTGCGCAAGAGCGGGCTGGTCAGGCATCAGGTGCCGTTGCGCCCGTTGCTGGAGAGCCTTGGCAGTACCTTGGCGAAGGTCTACGGCGACAAACGGGTCGCCTTCAGCATTCAGGTACCCGAACAGGCGCGGGTGCCGATAGAGCGCAACGCCTTGCTCGAACTGCTCGGCAATCTGCTGGAAAATGCCTTTCGGCTCTGCCTGGGGCAAGTCCGGGTCCGGTTGCAGGCGTCTCCTGGGCAATTGGTGATCTGTGTCGAGGACGACGGTCCGGGAGTTCCGGTCGATCAGCGCCAGCGCATCCTCCAACGAGGGGAGCGCCTGGACCGTCAGCACCCAGGGCAAGGCATCGGACTGGCGGTGGTCAAGGATATCCTCGATGGTTACGACGCCCGTCTCACCCTGGAAGACTCGCCTCTGGGGGGCGCTGCATTCCATATCCGATTAAGCCTTGAGTGACCGGGCGGATTCCCGCCATTGGCGGGGCATGGAAGCCTTGCTTAGGCGGTTTTCCGCCATGACGCGACCCGTCACTGCACCTTGAACGCGCACCAGCCCCTTGAGAACAGGGCTTTCGCACCCGTTCCGGGCATTCTGGCATCGCCCTTGCTATTGACCAGATAGAGTTCTGCCACGCAGCTCGACACAACAAATCCCTCCAAGTGCAGGAGGGTTCGCGCTTTAGGTGCCATTACGCCCTGGGAAGGGTGATCCGGCACACTCGAGGAAAAACTAGCCATGACGCCACGTCAGCCGCTGTACAAATCGCTGTATATCCAGGTGTTGGTCGCGATCACCATCGGTATCCTGCTCGGTCACTTCTATCCTGAAACCGGCGTTGCCCTCAAACCCTTGGGTGACGGGTTCGTCAAACTGATCAAGATGGTCATCGCCCCAATCATCTTCTGCACCGTCGTCAGCGGCATCGCTGGCATGCAGAGCATGAAGTCGGTCGGCAAGACCGGCGGCTACGCCCTTCTGTATTTCGAGATCGTTTCCAGCATCGCCCTGATCATCGGCCTCGTCGTCGTCAACGTGGTCAAGCCTGGCGCGGGCATGCACATCGACGTCTCCACCCTGAACGCCAGCAGCGTGGCAGCCTACGCCGCCGCCGGCGCGCAGCAGACCACCGTCGGCTTCCTGCTCAACATCATTCCCAATACCGTGGTCGGCGCCTTCGCCAACGGCGATATCCTGCAGGTCCTGATGTTCTCGGTGATCTTCGGTTTCGCCCTGCACCGCCTGGGCAGCTTCGGCAAGCCCTTGCTGGACATGATCGACCGATTCGCCCATGTCATGTTCAACATCATCAACATGATCATGAAGCTGGCCCCGGTCGGTGCTTTCGGTGCCATGGCCTTCACCATCGGCCAGTATGGCGTCGGCTCGCTGGTCCAGCTGGGCTACCTGATGGCGTGCTTCTACGTCACCTGCCTGCTGTTCATCCTGGTCGTGCTTGGCGGTATCTGCCGCGCCCACGGTTTCAGCGTTCTGAAGATCATCCGCTACATCCGTGAAGAGCTGATGATCGTGCTGGGGACCTCCTCTTCGGAGTCGGCCCTGCCACGCATGCTGACCAAGATGGAGCGTCTGGGTGCGAAGAAGTCCGTAGTCGGCCTGGTGATCCCTACCGGCTACTCGTTCAACCTCGACGGTACCTCGATCTACCTGACCATGGCCGCAGTGTTCATCGCCCAGGCCACCGACACCACCATGGACATCACTCACCAGATCACCCTGCTGCTGGTATTGCTGGTGGCGTCCAAAGGTGCCGCGGGTGTCACGGGTTCGGGCTTCATCGTCCTGGCCGCTACCCTCTCTGCCGTCGGCCACCTGCCGGTCGCGGGTCTGGCATTGATTCTCGGCATCGACCGCTTCATGTCCGAAGCGCGTGCCCTGACCAACCTGATCGGTAACGCTGTCGCCACCATCGTCGTGGCCAAGTGGGTCAATGAGCTGGATACCGACACGCTGCAATCGGAGCTGGCATCCGGTGGCTCGCCGATCGTCCAGACCTATCCGGTCGACGATCTGGGCGTCGCTGAAGCGCCGGTTCGCTGATCCGACCGACAAGAGAAAGGCGACCTTCGGGTCAATGCGGGTCAGCTAAGGAAAAGTCATCAAATTTCGTTAGCTGACGCTCTTGTTTGGTTTCCGAATTCTTCAGTGAGGCTGCTGGCCTATCGCGGGACAGGCCCGCTCGCCACCGGTGCGCAGTATTTCCAGTGGCGAGCGGGCTTGTCCCGCGATAGGCCAGCAGCGCCACTGAAGATTCTAGAAGCCGAAGGCCAAGCACCAACATTTGAACCGACTGCTTCCTCTTAACTCACTAGCATTAACCCAAGAATCGCCTTTCTCGTCTGTAGGAGCGCTGACGCCATCGGCGATTACAGCGCCCCGAATACCTTCTTCGCCAGGCTGGTTGCCGCTGCCGCGGGGTTCTCGCGGATGCTCTGTTCCTGCTTGGCGATCATTTCGAACAGCCCATCGAGCGCCTGCTCGGTGACATAGCTCTCGACGTTGGCATTCTTCGCGTCGAGCACGCCCAATGCCGCCGCCTGGCCCGCGAAATTGTTGTACTTCTGGGCCACGCCGACCTTGTCGGTGGCTTGCTTGACGATCGGCAGGAACTTGGCGCGGATCAGCTCACGGCTGCTCTGGTTCAGGTATTGGGTCGCCGAGTCGTTGCCACCGCCGAGGATGCCCTTGGCATCGGCTACCGTCATCTTCTTCACGGCATCGACCAGAATTGCCTGGGCCTGCGGCACCGCTGCCTCGGCAGCCTTGTTCATGCTGTCTTCCAGAGCCTGGACCTGTTCACCCTTGCCGAACATCTTCATTGCCTTGGCGGCCTTGCCGAGGTTGCCGGGCAACTCGATCCGCACATCGGGGTTGTTGCTGAAACCGCCCGGAGTGCCCAGTTGCCTGACGGCGATCTGGGCGCCTTGGGTCAGAGCGTCCTTGAGGCCACCGGTAGCGTCCTTCTGGGTCAGGTCGCCCAGGGAAAGGGCCAGGGCGCTGGCCGAGAGCAGCAAGCCGGCGCACAGGGTGGTAAAGCGCAGGGGGGAGCGAATCATGACAACTTCCTTATGGGATAAAACGATGCTCAGCGAACCTGATCGACCTTGATCCGCAGAGGTTGCGAATCCTGGCCATCAAGGCGGACCGCATGCTGCTCGGTATTGATGAACAGCAATTTGCCGTCCAGTTCGATCCGCGCGCTGATGGCATAGCGATGACCCGGCTTGACCTGGGCAGGATCGTATTCGAGGTGGAAAGGCAACGGCACGCTGCCTTTGATCGGACCGTTCTGCCTGGCCAGGGTCACGGCGGGCGCGTCCATGAGCGACACGTCCTGCAGGCTGACGCTCAAGGTCGCGCTGGGCGGCAGGGCGATACGCTGCAGATAGAAGACTTCGCCATCGAGCGAGGCATTCGGTGTCGAGGGGCCGGTCGAGCAGGCTGCGAGCAAGGATGCGCAACACAGCATGAAGAGCTTTTTCATGGAATCTCCAGAGTCCGTGGGTTTGGCTTGTGGCCAGCCCCGCGGACTTTAACGGATTTTTCCCGCAAGGGTCGCCCAGAGGTTGCGATCGGCTCAGGCGGTGGGCCCTGGCACCGCCTCCTCACCGTGCAACGCGACCTGTCGAATGGACAGGCGCAGCTCCGCCGACAACACTCGCTTGGCCACGCCTTCCACCACTTCGCCAAGCTTCTCATGGTAGCCGAGCTTGCCATCGCTTCCGGCCTGCACGACCCCTTGCTGGAGCAGGGTCTGGATGTAGTGGCGGAACAACGACTTGTCGAAGAACTCGGGCGCGTTCAGGCCATGCAGGATCGACAGCCGCTGGGCCATCATCACGCAGAGGTCTTCGAGCGCCTCCGCGCTCAGGCTGTTCTGACCGCCCTTGAGCAGCAGCGCGGTAGCCATGTAGAAGCGCTGCAGCGTCTGGGTAATGGCCCGCGACAGCAGCGTCAGCTGGACGAACTGGCGCGAACTCGGAGCGGGACGCAGGTAGATCCCGTTCTCGCGACGCAACAACCCCTGATCCATCAGCGCGACCAGCCATTGATCGATGACCTCGTCGAGCTGCTCGATCGGCCAGCGCAGGAACAACTCGGCCTGCAGGTACGGATACAGCGCCCGGACATATTGACCGATCAGCTCGCGGCTCATGCGCGAGCTGCTCTGGAAGAAGCTGGCCAGCAACGCGGGCAGGGCGAACACGTGAAGGATGTTGTTGCGGTAGTAGGTCATCAGCACCGCATTGGCTTCATCCAGGTAGAGGATGCGACCCATTGCGTCGCTTTGCTCGGCCAGCAATCCCATGTCCCGGACATGGCTGATCAGGTCCGCACCAGTGCCCTCAGGCAATGTGGTGTGGGACGAGTAGGGCACCTGACGCAGCAAGGCCAGGTACAGCTCGATGATGCGCGTCAGCGCCTGCTCGTCCAACGCCAGTCGGCTGGTGGACAGCATGGCCAGCGCGACCAGGTTGACCGGGTTGATCGCGGCGGCCTCGTTGAGGTGCCGTGCCACGGTTTCGCCCAGGCGGGTGGTGGTCTCGCTGAGCCAGGCCGGACGGAACTGCGGCCCCAGCTCCTGTTCGCGCCAGCCAGGTTGCTGCTCATCCAGGAAGCCGGCCAGGCGAATCGGTTCGCCGAAATTCACCGACACCTGGCCAAAGCGCTGCCTGAGGGCGCCGATGACCTTGAAGATGTCGAAGATCGACTCCTTCTTCTTGCTGGCGCCACGCAACTCGCCGAGGTAGGTGCGTCCTTCGAGCACGCGTTCATAGCCGATGTACACCGGTACGAAGACGATCGGCGTTCGTGACGAGCGCAGGAAGCTGCGCACGGTGATCGCCAGCATGCCGGTCCGCGGCTGCAGCATGCGACCGGTGCGCGAACGGCCACCCTCGACGAAATACTCCACCGGGAAGCCCCTGCTGAACAGGGTATGCAGGTACTCGTTGAAGACTGCCGTGTAAAGCGGATTGCCTTTGAACGTGCGACGCATGAAGAACGCCCCACCCCGACGCAGCAGCCCACCGATCACCGGCATGTTGAGGTTGATGCCGGCGGCGACATGCGGCGGGGTCAGGCCATTGCGAAACAGCAGGTAGGACAGCAACAGGTAATCGATGTGACTGCGGTGGCAGGGGACGTAGATGACTTCGTGGCCAGGAGCGATGCCTTGCACCTGCTCGATATGATTGACCTTGATCCCGTCGTAGATCTTGTTCCAGAACCAGCTGAGCACGACTTCGAGAAAGCGGATGGCGGTATAGGTGTAGTCCGAGGCGATCTCGTTGCCATAGCGCAAGGCCAGCGCTTCGGCCTTGGCCAGTGGGATGTGCTCGCGCTGGGCCTCGTCGGCAATGGCCTGGCGCACCTGGGGATCACGTATCAGGCCCTTGACCAGATGTCGGCGGTGGGAGATATCCGGGCCGATGACCGCCGTCCTGAGGTTGCGCAGATGCACTCGCAACAGCCGCTGGGCCATGCGCACGGTGCGCTCGTGGCTCTTGCCGTGCTGCACCAGCTCGCGCACGGAAATGGGGGCACTGAACTGGACGCGCGTCTTGCGTCCGAGTATCAGGACGGTCAGCAATCTTCGCAGTCTGCCAGTCACCGCCCAACTGTCGGCGAACAGCAGTTTCCAGGGGCTGGACTCGCTGGCGGGCGTCTGGCCCCAGAACACGCTGACCGGGATGATCAAGGCGTCCTCCTGGGCATGTCCGCTCACAGCGGTGACCAAACGTTGCAGTGTGGGCGGCGCCCCGCGCTTGTCATGGCGACCAAGCCAGTCCGGCTCCGGCGTCAGGTAGAAGTATGCCGCCGGTTCCTGGTGCGCGCCCACGGCAACGGGCAGGACAGGCCGTGGCAGCCCAGCCTTGGCGCACTCATGGTCCAGCACGGCCAGATCGGTGAGCGAAGGCGAGGGCAGGGCATAGAACACCGGACGGCCGCGGTCCAGCACCGGCCCCAGGGACGACTGGTTGATGGTCTCGGAGCGCACCCACAGGTACAGCAGGCGACGCAGGGCGCCGAAGATCATGCGACGCAAAGGGGAACGGGTCATTGGAAGCGGTGCCCTGGATGAAAGGTCATGGAGTAGCCAAGCCCGAGAGTGTGCCGTATCCAGACAGCTTCGGCAAAAAGCACCCGGTCATGAAAAATCTTTGTTTGCTGTCATATACTCGGTCCGCAGCTTGCAGGGTATTTCGACAAGCTGTGAAGGCACCGGGTGGTGACCCGGTGTCGGCAAGGCGATCTTGAAAATAAAAAAACTGGAGTAGTGCAGATGTCGTCTCGTGAGACTGGGAACGTGAAGTGGTTCAATGACGCCAAGGGCTATGGCTTCATTCAGCGCGACGGTGGCGCGGATGTATTCGTCCACTATCGGGCTATCCGCGGTGAGGGGCATCGCACGCTGATCGAGGGTCAACAGGTGGAATACGCCTTGGTGGAAGGCCAGAAAGGCCTGCAGGCCGAGGACGTGGTCGGCCTCTGAGGTTTCTCTGAACGCGCTGCAAGTCGACGGTGACTTGCAGCTCGAGGCGCTCGGCTTGCGTTGTCAGTGGGTGCGCCAGGTGATCTCTTCCTCACCGTCGTCACTGATGCGGATCCATCGATCGGCATCTTCCTCGCCCTCTTCCTCCGTCCAGGTACCGGGTGCGCAGCGCACTTCGACCTGCAGGGCCTCGTGGGCCGCGCGGGCACAAGCGATATCGTCTTGCCACGGCGTCTGGTTGCTTTCCAGGAACAGGCTGTTCCATTTCCCTACAGCCTTTGGTACCCAGGTAACCGGAATGTTACCGGCCATGCATTTCCAGGTCTGGCCTTTCTGTTGCCACTCGCTGCAGGTGCCCAAGGCTTCGCTCAGCCAGCTGGCGATCTGCTTGTGGTCGGCATCCGAGTCTTTCAGGTAGATCTCTATATCAGGTTGGCGCATCGAGGGGCTCCGAGTGTGCGCGGGCCTGGCGCACGAAATAGTCATATCGCATGGAAACCGTGACCTCCAACGGCTCGGGCTGATCGATCACCCGGGCGCGTTTTTCGGCACTGGCGCGCCAGCCGTGTGGCGTCATGGCCAGCAGGTTCGCCCGAGCTTCGGGGTCGACCAGGCTGAGGCGAAACTCGAGGGTTTCGCTGTGGGTGTGCGCCATGCCCTCGGGTACCAGCGCCAGGTGCTTGTCATCGGCGTAAGGTCGTACTTCATCGTAGAGCATCTCGCGCAGCTCCATCAGATGGCCGCTGGTCGGTCCGACCCGCATGAGCCCACCTCCCGGGCTGAGCAGGCGTAGAGCTTCCTGCCAATCCAGGGGGCTGAATACACTGGCGATGAACTGACAGCTGGCGTCGGCCAGGGGCACGCGCGCCATGCTGGCGACCAACCAGGTCACCCTGGGATCGCGGCGGCATGCGCGCTTCACGGCTTCACGAGAAATATCCAGCGCGTGACCCGCTGCCGCGGGCAGGGCCTGGGCGATCTGCGCGGTGTAGTAACCCTCGCCGCAGCCGATATCGAGCCAGCTGAGGGGCTGACGTTCAGCGGCGAGTTCCGCCAGGCGCCGTGCCACGGGGGCGTAGTGGCCTGCGTCAAGGAAGTTGCGCCGCGCCTCGACCATGGCCAGGTTGTCGCCTGGGTCGCGGCTGTTCTTGTGCTGGACTGGCAGCAGGTTCAGGTAGCCTTGGCGGGCCCGATCGAAACGGTGTCCGTTCGGGCAGGCCACGCCATTGTCGAGCGGCGTCAGTTCGGCGGTGCACAGGGGGCAGGTAAGCATCAGGCGAGCAACCGTACCAGGGTCTGATAATAGATTTCGGTCAGCAGGTCGAGATCGCTGGCCAGGATTCGCTCATCCACCTGGTGGATGGTGGCATTCACGGGGCCCAGTTCGACCACCTGGGTGCCCAGCGTGGCAATGAAACGGCCATCTGAGGTACCACCGCTGGTCGACGCCTGGGTCTCGCGACCGGTAACCCCCTTGATACTCGCCGCGACGGCATCTAGCAGCTCACCCGGCTCGGTAAGGAACGGCAGGCCCGACAAGGCCCAGTCGATGGACCACTCCAGCTGATGCTTGTCGAGGATCGCTGCGACGCGTGCCTGCAGGTCCTCGACGGTGGACTCGGTGGAAAAGCGGAAGTTGAACAGCGCGGTCAACTCGCCGGGCACGACATTGGTTGCCCCGGTACCGGAATTGAGGTTGGAAATCTGAAAGCTGGTCGGCGGGAAGAAGGCGTTGCCGTTGTCCCAGTGCTCCGCCGCCAGAGCGGCC
The DNA here is from genome assembly GCF_013523055.1 of Pseudomonas capeferrum. Classification (GTDB taxonomy): domain Bacteria; phylum Pseudomonadota; class Gammaproteobacteria; order Pseudomonadales; family Pseudomonadaceae; genus Aquipseudomonas; species Aquipseudomonas capeferrum_A. The sequence goes on from NZ_JAAMQM010000004.1 coordinate 30,397, forward strand.
AACGCCGGCGCGGCCAGATGGATCGGATTGCGCGCCAGGTGCGGATAGGCCACGTGGCCCTGTTTGCCGCGTATGGTCAGCTTGGCGCCGAGAGAACCCCGACGACCGTTCTTCACCACGTCACCGAGCAGGCTGGTGCTGGACGGCTCGCCGACGATGCACCAGTCAAGTCGCTCCTTGCGCGCGGCCAGGCGTTCGACGACAGCCTTGGTGCCGTGATGCGCCGGCCCTTCTTCGTCGCTGGTGATCAGAAAGGCCACCTTGCCGCGATGATCGGGATAGTCCTGCACGAAGCGCTCGCTGGCTACCACCATGCACGCCAGGCTGCCCTTCATGTCGGCCGCGCCGCGGCCGCACAGCATGCCCTGGTCGTCGATCAGCGCAGCGAAAGGCTCGTGCTGCCACTCCTGCGCCGGTCCGGTCGGAACCACGTCGGTATGCCCGGCAAAGCACAGCACCGGGCCGTCCTGCGTTCCATGAGTGGCCCAGAAGTTGTCGACATCCTCGATGCGCATCGGCTCCAGCAGGAAACCCGCGGCGCCCAGGCGCTGCATCATCTGGGCCTGGCAATCGGCGTCGATGGGCGTGACCGAAGGACGACGGATCAGGTCGCAGGCCAATTGAAGGGTAGGCGAGAGCTCGGCTGGTGCCGTCATTGGGTACTCCGGGGCAAGGCAAGGCGGGTAGACAAAGCGCGTTATCCTATAGCAAATCCCTTCCTGAAGCATCGCGCCCGCCGCCGCAACCCGCGATCGACGACCACCAGGGCAGGAATGCCCCTATCAGCCAGGGGCACCAGCTACTGACAGCTTCAATTGCTCAGTGCTTCGACCTCGCTCGTGGCCTGTACTCGAGGCAACGAAGACAGGAAGGCCATGACCAACGCTGCCAGATAAGGCAGCGACTGCACGAGCAGCATCGTTACCCAGAACTTCATGTCCGCGCTTGGCAGGCCCTGCACCAGGCAGATTCCGAGCGCCGCGCTCCACAGCAGCAGCATGATGAACAGTTCTTCCCGAGCCTCGGAGATCGCGACCAGCAAGCCATGGCTATCCGCATGCTTGGGTGTGCGGATGAATGGCATGCTGCTGGTGAAGAACCCGTACAGCACGGCCTTGGCGATGGTATGTGACAACGCCAGGCCAGCCAGGGCCGCGGCGAACGCATCCTTGAGGTCGACACCGACGGCTCGACGGTAGAGGAAGATGATTTTGCCGACCTTGAAGACGAACAGCGCCAGCGGTGGAATGGCAAAGATCAGCAAGGGAGGATCGATCCGCTGCGGCACGATGATCATCGCCGAAGACCAGAGCAACGCGCCCAGGGTGAAGAAGATGTTCATGCCATCGGCGATCCAGGGCAACCACCCGGCCAGGAAGTGATAGCGCTGGCCCCGCGTCAGCTCGCTGCCCTTGCCACTGAGCAGGGCACTGGCGTGGTGCTTGATGATCTGGATGGCCCCATAGGCCCAGCGGAAGCGCTGTTTCTTGAAGTCGATGAAGGTGTCGGGCATCAGGCCCTTGCCATAGCTGTTGTGGGCATAGGCGGCGGACAGTCCTTTCTCGAACACCCGCAAGCCCAGCTCCGCATCTTCGCAGATGCACCATTCGGCCCACCCCAGCTCTTCCAGCACCGAACGCCGCGTCATGGTCATGGTGCCATGCTGGATGATCGCGTCGCGGTCGTTGCGGGTGACCATGCCGATGTGGAAGAAGCCCTTGTATTCGCTGTAGCAGAGTTTCTTGAAGGCGCTCTCGTCCTGGTCACGATAGTCCTGGGGCGACTGCACCACCGCAATCTTCGGATCGGCGAAATGCGGCACCATGTGCTTGAGCCAGTTGCGATCGACGCAGTAATCCGAGTCGATCACCGCGATCACTTCGGCATCCTTGGCAGTGTGCGGGATAAGGTAGTTCAGCGCGCCGCCCTTGAAACCGGCCAGCGGCGCGACATGGAAGAAGCGGAAGCGCTCGCCGAGCAGCTCGCAATGCGCCTTGATCGGCTCCCACACCGCGGGATCCTTGGTGTTGTTGTCGATGATCAGCACTTCATAATCGGGATAATCCAGCGCCGCCAAGGCATCGAGCGTCTGCTTGACCATCTCTGGCGGCTCGTTGTAGCACGGCACGTGGACCGATACCTTGGGCCTGTAGGCCGTATCGGACTGTACGGGCAGGAATTCACGCCGACGCTTGTGCGTCCATACCGTCTCAGCCAGTTCGTGGGCCTCGGTGAGCAGCACGATGAAGACGCCAAGGGCACCCAGGGCGAGCAAAAACCCGACCGTGAGACTGAACCAGGTGCTGTACTGCTGACTGTAGTCGTAGGCGATCCACACCAGCACCGAGCCGCACAGGAAAGCGATGAAGGTCAGGAAGGTGCGCCCACGCTGACGCAGGGCCGAGCCGTCGATCAGCAGCAGGGTCAGGGCGAGCATGGCCAGAACCACGGAAGCTACCGCAAGGGCGCGCCATTGCGGGATCGCCACGACTGGACCCTCGAAGTTGAATTTCTGCTGGCGCTGGGCGTTGAACACTCCCCAGTAGGCGCCGACCGAACCCTCGTCGCTCGCTTTCCACGGTTGGTCATAGGCTTCGATGACAAAGTAATTGTAGCCCTGGCGGTTGAGGGTATTGACCAGGGTTCGCAGATAGATGGCCTGGTCGGCCTGGGTCGCATCGGCACCGCCGCGCATGCGGCCGTTACTCGGCCAGCCTACCTCCGACAGCAGCAGTGACTTGCGTGGGAACTGCAGTTTAAGGTCGCGGGCCCGGTCGAGCACGAATTCGACCGAATCGGCCATCGGCACGAACTCCCAATAAGGCAGGATATGCGCGGCGATCAGGTCGACATGTTGCGCAAGCTCCGGGTGCGCCTTCCAGATATGCCACTGCTCGCTGGTGGTGACCGGCACTTTGACCGCGGCACGTACGCGGTCGAGGTACTGGATCAGTCCCTCGGGCGTGATTTCCTCGCGAAACAGCGCTTCGTTGCCAACCACGACTCGAACCACGCTGCGCGAGCTGTTCGCCAGCTCGATGGCGGTGGCGATCTCGCGCTCGTTACGTGCCTGGTCGGGGCTGATCCAGACGCCCAGAGTGACCCGCAGACCCAGCTCCTCGGCCAGGCGCGGGATCTGCGCCTGGGTGCCCTCGACGGTGTAGATACGGATGCTGTCGGTGAGCTCGCTCATCTGCTCCAGATCCTGGCGCATTTCGTCTTCGCTCGGGTATTGGCCCTTTTGCGGGCTTTCGCCCAGGCGGAACGGCGAATAGGAAAAGCCGGAGATCTGCTCCGGCCACGCCGGAGCAGACACCGGGCGATTGATCAGCGCCCAGAACCCGGTGAACAGCGCAGCGATGGCCAGGACCACCACCAGGTTGATGCCTAATTTTCGCGATGACATAGAGTGCTCGGGTTCCGAAGAGGGAACGGGCAGGCGCCACTCGGGCGCGGGTCCAACGCTTTCCCTGGGAAGGTAACGAGTTGGATTTTCTTCAAAGGCTGAAGTTCTGGGCCCGCTCTGTTGTAATTCATTTCTTTCAAGTCGGACATTAAAGCATGACTGAAGGCGGCGTGACCCGGTGCGTGACAGGCTCTCTGCATGCGGGCAAGGATGGTGCGGACGTCGCAAGCGTTCTTCGAAGGTTAGTAAGGCATCTGCCGCTGGCCGATTCTTGCAGAATGATCCCGGCGGCCGCTTCACCACGTCTGATCATGAAGCAGAATGGCGACGGCAAAGCACTGCCCACCGACTTTTGGTTATGGCTCGGATAATTCTTTGCAGATCATGCGAGGGAAGCATTTTTCAATCTATTCGGGAATGACGAGGCGCAGGCCTTGGGCAGATAATTCCATGCGCCCGGGCATGAGAAAACTAATGAACCTGCATCAGTCTCCTCATTATCCTGGTGTCTATTCCTTGCATGTTCAGCACGGCCCTAGTGCAGGTATTGGGCATGAGCGATGACCAGATAAAGGACGTTTACAAAGATTTTTACCCTCATGTTTTCCCCGATTGAAGGTAATGTCAGACATAACGCCTACGATGGGTGCTTTAGGAAGGGCCTGTCTTCAGTCAAGAGGCGAATGCTAACAATCGCCGGCCATTCGCACCGCTGGCTTTCAACGCCTGGAAGCCTATAATGCGCGCCGGTTTTGTTGGGGTGGGGCCATGAGTATAGAAGATCCGCGTTTCGCCGGTGTCGCCCGGCTGTACGGCGACGATGGGCTGGAGCGCCTAAGCCGCGCCCATGTTGCGGTCGTCGGTATCGGCGGCGTCGGCTCCTGGGTTGCCGAGGCCATGGCGCGCAGCGGCGTCGGCGAAATATCCCTGTTCGACCTCGATGACGTCTGTGTCAGCAACACCAACCGCCAGGCGCATGCCCTGGAAGGTCAGGTCGGTCGTGCCAAGGTCGAGGTGATGGCGGAGCGCCTGCGCGCGATCAATCCCGCGTGCACCGTGCATGCCGTTGCAGATTTCGTCACCCGCGACACCATGGCCGAATACATCACCGAAGAAATGGACTGTGTCGTCGACTGCATCGATAGCGTGCAAGCCAAGGCCGCGCTCATCGGCTGGTGTCGTCGGCGCAAGATCGCCATCATCACGACCGGCGGCGCGGGAGGGCAGATCGACCCGACCCAGGTACAGGTCGCCGATCTCAACAAGACCTTCAATGACCCGCTGGCCTCGCGTGTCCGTTCGACTCTGCGGCGTGACTACAACTTCTCGCGCAATGTCTCGCGCAATTATGGCGTGCCTTGCGTGTTCTCCAGCGAGCAGTTGCGCTATCCCAAGGGCGACGGCACGGTGTGCCTGCAGAAAAGCTTCGTGGGTGAAGGAGTTCGGCTGGACTGCGCCGGCGGTTTCGGCGCGGTGATGATGGTCACCGCGACCTTCGGCATGGTCGCCGCCAGCAAGGCGATGGAAAAACTCGTGGCCGGCGCTCGGCGTCCTTCCGAGCGGCCCAGGCTTCAGGCGCCGGACAGCAACTGAGCCATGCGCTGCAGCACGGCGTGGAGACCGTTGCTGCGCGAGGGCGAAAGCTGGCGTTGCAGGCCCAGTTGGGCAAACCATCCTGGCAGGTCGAGTTGCGACAGCGCCTGGCTGTCCAGGCCTTGCACCCTGATCAGCAGCAGTGCCAGCAAGCCGCGCAGTAGCCGCGCGTCGCTGGCGGCCTTGAACTGCCAATGACCGTCGTGCCGTTCGGCTACCAGCCAGACCAGGCTCTCGCAGCCATGGACTCGGTTGGCGTCGGTCTTCTCGGTCGCCGACAATGGCGTCAGACGATCACCCCATTGCATCAGCAAACGGGCGCGTTGTTCCCAGCCACGCGCCTGCTCGAAGCTTTCCAGCGCCTGTCGGGCTTCGTCGGGCAGGCTCACCGCAACAACTCCAGGCCTTGGTCTAGCGCGTCGAAGAAACGTTGCAGGTCGTCGCTGTCGTTGTAGAGCGCCAGCGATACCCGAATCGCGCCGTCCAGGTCCAGGCGCTTGAGCAACGGCATCGCGCAGTGATGACCGGCCCGTACGGCAATGCCCTGTTCGGTCAGCATGTGGGCGATGTCGGCATTGTGCACGCCCTCGATGACGAAACTCGCCAGTGCCGTGTCAGGTGTGCCCAGTACACGAATGCCTTCGCGATCGCTCAGGCCCCGCAACAGATAGCCATGCAAGCTGGCTTCATGGGCGGCAACGGCGTTGGCGTCCAGCTTGGCCAGGTATTCCAGCGTCGCGCCCAGGCCGATCACGCCGGCGATGGGTGGTGTACCGGCCTCGAACCCTAGAGGCGCGGGACGAAAACTGGACGCCTGGTAGTCGGCGATCTGCACCATCTCGCCTCCGAACTGCCAGTGGCGCAAGCGTTGCAGTGCACGGTCGCGGCCATACAGCACCCCGACACCATCGGGGCCATACAGCTTGTGGCTGGAGAACACGTAGAAGTCGCATTCCAGTTGCTGCAGGTCATGGCGCCCGTGGACCACGCCCTGCGCCCCATCCACCACCGTCAGCGCGCCTTGCGCCCGGGCGTGGGCCAGCAAGGATGGCAGGGGTTGCCAGGTGCCCAGTACGTTCGACAGTTGGCTGACGGCCAGCAAGCGCGTGCGCGGACCGATCAATTGCAGGGCCTGTTCGAGATCGATACGACCGTGTGCATCCAGCGGCAGGATGACCAGTCTCGCATTGCGGCGGCGCGCCAGCTGTTGCCAAGGGAGCAGGTTGGCATGATGTTCCAGGGCGCTCACGGCAATTTCGTCACCCGCCTGAAAGTCCTGCTCCAGACCATAGGCCAGCAGGTTCAGGGCCGATGTGGCGCCATGGGTAAAGATGATCTGCTGCGGGTCGGCATTGAGCCAGGCGGCCACCTTGTTGCGAGTGTCTTCGAAGGCCTGGGTCGCGAGAGCGCCCGGCAGATGCTGGGCCCGGTGCACGTTGGCCGCGCCATGGCCATAGTAATGGCTCAGGGCATCGAGCACTGCCTGGGGCTTCTGAGTGGTAGCGGCATTGTCCAGGTAGGTCTGGTGCTGCCGTTGCAGGGCGGCGATAGCAGGAAAATCCGCGCGCCAGGGAGAGGGTTGGAACATGATCAGGGACCTGGATATCGGGCCTGGCATTAGGCCAGGCCCGATATTACCACTTCGAACCGGTCCGGGTTCTCAGTTGTGTGCGTGCAGGGCTTCGTTCAGCTCGATGGCCGACTTGTGGGTCTTGCACTCTACCGCGCCGCTGACCGAGTTACGACGGAACAGCAGGTCAGGCTGGCCAGCCAGGTCGCGGGCCTTGACGACCTTGACCAGCTGGTTCTGCTCGTCCAGCAGTTGCACCTTGGTGCCGGCCGTGATGTACAGGCCTGCCTCGACGGTGTTGCGATCGCCCAGCGGGATACCGATGCCAGCGTTGGCGCCGATCAGGCAGCCTTCGCCGACGGTGATGGTGATGTTGCCGCCGCCGGACAGGGTGCCCATGGTCGAGCAACCGCCGCCCAGGTCCGAGCCCTTGCCGACGAACACGCCCGCCGAGACACGGCCTTCGATCATGCCAGGACCTTCGGTGCCGGCGTTAAAGTTGACGAAGCCTTCATGCATGATGGTCGTGCCTTCGCCGATGTAGGCGCCCAGGCGTACACGGGCGCTGTCGGCGATACGCACACCGTTCGGGACCACGTAGTCGGTCATCTTCGGGAACTTGTCCACCGAGAAGACTTCCAGCAGCTCGCCTTTGAGGCGCGCTTCGAGTTGCTGCTCGGCCAGCTCGGTAAGGTCGACGGCGCCGCGGCTGGTCCATGCCACGTTGGGCAGCAGCGGGAATATGCCCGCCAGGCTCAGGCCGTGTGGCTTGGCCAGGCGATGCGACAGCAGGTGCAGCTTGAGGTAGGCCTCTGGGGTGGAGGACAAGGCAGTGTCTTCGCCCAGCAGGGTGGCGACCATGGGCTTGTGGCTTTCGGCAAGGCGGGTCAGCAGGGCGGCCTGGGTGGCGTCGACATGCTTGAGCGCTTCGGCCAGCTGCGAAGCCACTGCGTGGCTGAAGGCGATGGCCTGGTTGCCGCCTTCGTAGCCAAGGATCGGCGCGATGGCGGCGACCAGCTCGGCGGACGGGTTGAGCAGGGGTTGTGCGTAGAAGACTTCCAGCCAGGCGCCCTGGCGGTTCTGAGTGCCGACACCGAAGGCCAGGCTGAACAGGGAATTGGACATGCAGTTACCTCTTGCGAATAGGGGGTTGGAGCGTGGACGTGTCAGCCCAGGGCTGCAGCGTAGAGCGCCGGCTTGAAGCCGACCAGGGTGCGGTCACCGAGGTCGAGTACCGGTCGCTTGATCATCGACGGTTGCGCCAGCATCAACTCGACGGCCTTGGCCTGGTCGAGGTCGGCCTTGCTGGCCTCATCGAGCTTGCGGAAGGTGGTTCCGGCGCGATTGAGGACAACCTCCCAGCCGTGCTCGTCGCACCAGCGCGAAAGACTGTCGCGGTCGATGCCTTGGGTCTTGTAGTCATGAAACGAATAGCTGACGGCCTGTTCTTCAAGCCAGGTACGGGCTTTTTTCATGGTGTCGCAGGCTTTGATGCCGTAAAGAATGTTCGCCATTGAATACCTGGGCATCCGATCGAATCGAATGTCCCGAAACTCCTTGAAGAATGGGTGGGTCCGATTATGCGGGATCGTCGGGCAGGGCGCCACGGCTGTGGCATGCCTTCCGGCATCATTGGCTCTGGGCCGCTACCGTATGCCCGCTGTGCGGCATCGAATTGCACGATCCCCGATGGCCTGCGACTTTCGTGCAGAAGCCAAAGGGAGCGATACAGCGGTAACATATTGTTTCATCGGCATGTTTCACACTGATGGATCTGCCCGGACACGCTTTTTCAAACGCTACAGGAATCCTGCCACATGCAGTCAGCCTATACCGTCCTGATTCTTCTGATGCTGGTCAGTGTCTCGAAACTGGTTGGGCGAGTGGTTCCCTTGCCGCTCCCGCTGGTGCAGATCGCCGCCGGCGCGCTGCTGGCCTGGCCGAGCCTGGGGCTGCATGTGGCGCTCGATCCCGAGCTGTTCCTGTTCCTGTTCCTGCCACCGCTGCTGTTCGCCGATGGCTGGCGCATGCCCAAGCGCGCCTTGTGGCGCCTGCGTGGCCCGGTGATCGCCCTGGCGGTGGGGCTGGTACTGTTCACGGTGATCGGTGCCGGCTACTTCATCCATTGGCTGCTGCCGAGCATTCCGTTGCCGGTCGCCTTCGCCCTGGCCGCGATACTTTCACCCACCGATGCCGTGGCGGTATCGGCCATTACCCAGGACCGTCTGCCGCCTCCGCTGATGCACATGCTCCAGGGCGAAGCCTTGATGAACGATGCTTCCGGCCTGGTGACTTTCAAGTTTGCCTTGGCGGCGGCCATTACCGGGGTGTTTTCCCTGGCCGATGCCAGCGTTACCTTCGTACTGGTGGCATTGGGCGGGCTGGCGGTGGGCGTGGCGCTGAGTTGGTTGATCGGTCGCCTGCGCCGCTGGATGATCGCTCGTGGCTGGGACGATCCGGCTACCCACGTCGTCTTCATGTTGCTGTTGCCGTTTGCCGCTTATGTCCTTGCCGAACGACTGGGCGTGTCCGGCATCCTGTCGGCCGTGGCGGCGGGGATGATGCAGAGCTGGCTCGACCTGTTGCCGCGCCAGACCAGCACGCGCCTGCTCAACCGCAGCGTCTGGTCGCTGCTGGAGTTCGCGTTCAACGCGGCCCTAGTTTTTTTGTCATTCTCATGTAAACCCTCCAGCCAGGCTCTTTTGAGAATGAATTATCGTTGATCCTAGCTGGTACCCTCCCTATTTTCAAGGGGTCTAAGCGTGCTTTCGCTCTGTTCGTATGATGGCATCGAAGTGAAATCTTCGAAAAATGTAAACGTGAAATTTTTGACGAGATTTCCTAAGGGAAATGTAAACACAGCCCTCAATTTCCGCTGTCACACGGGGACGCAAGCCTAGCTAAAATTGTAAACAACCCGCTTTTGCTAGCGTTGAAGGTTTACATCTCACTACTGCACCTCTCCAAAAACGTCATTTTTGGCCGCAGCACTTTGTAGCTACTCTCTACATGCTTGATAGCATGGAAGCGCCGAGGGGAGGGGAAGCACACCCAGATCGAAAGGCGAGAACCTCGTCTATTGTGCAGCGGCAATGCTCGAATGCATGATGGATTAAGGCAGCTCGTGACCGATGTGGAGTCTGCTGGTTGTGAAGCTATTCCAAAAATTCACTGCGTAAAACTCATGAATCCCGCCACAGTCTGCCCACCGTAGCGGTTGAGTAACCTAGCTCTCGTACGACTTCGCTGCGACTCATGCCCCGCGCTTTTAGCTCTTGCACTAGACGCTTTTTTTCCCTAGCGCCAGCCACTCTCGGTGGCTCGAGCCTGGAAGGTTCGTCAGGCATCTGCTCGTCTGCCAAACCCAGCTCTTCCAACGCCAAGATTGCTGAGTGGAGTACCTCTCTGGGTGATCGTTTCTGATCAGCAGCTATCACCATCGCGAAGAAGGCTGTCGCCTCAATGTTCAGCGCGGCGGCTAGCTCAATCGTCGTATCTATAGTCGCGCTCGTTTTGAGAGATTCGAGCTGGCTGATGTGAGACTGAGTAACCCCCCCGGCTATAGAGTGCTGAAAGAAACCCTGTCTGACACGTAGAAACTGAAGGACGGCGGCGAAGGGTCGACGCAGCGACATATCGATTACCCCTATAAAAGCAGACGGTATGCCGCGTTTGCTATTGATCACTCAAATCTATATATTTATTCGAGTTGTGGAATTTTTGCTGCTGGGACATCGCGGGTCGGTGAAAGCTCACCCTTCTGTCAATTTCTTCGTAATCAAGGTTGGTGGAGCGTGGACGATCCGGTTCAATCCGATTTACTGAAAGCTAGGCCCACTCCAGCAGCCGGCTCGCAGCTAGACGCAGCAGAAGCAGCGCGATTCGTTTCCGGCCGTCGTCCCCTGAAACCCTTCTGTTTGGTTGAGCAATGGACAGTGTTCCGTGCCGATCTAGCTGATGAAGAGCTCGCTCGCGTTCACGCCTCAGGCCACCTCCCGCTGTTTATATTTGCCCACAAGGTCATCGAAGACAGTCGAGGGCGCTTTCAGCCAGGTGACTGGGTGCGCTCGAGTATGTGCATCTACTTCGAAGGCGGTGTTCTGTTCGAGACTAGGAACAGCGTGTACTTCCTCATGGGGCCGGGCCATGAACAGACCGCCAGCCTGAAAACGATTTTTTCATTTTTTTAGCCGGGGTTGCTGTAACAGCTCCGAGCTATGTCGAGGCGCACAATGTTCAGAACAAACACTGCTACGATGATTGGCCTGCCCGGTATGTTTGGCGAAGGGCAGTGTCAATGGCAAGAGGTTACTCGGGTGCTGCGTACCCATTGGTACCACGTCGTCGCCCAGTCCACTGAGGACGGGCGCACCAGTGAGGAAGTGTTTATGGTTGAAACCGAGAAGCGGCTCCAGGTGCTCTTGGTAAGCCAGACCCATGACACATTCATAACTGACGTCCAGGCTGTTACGCCGGCCTACATGAACGGGAAGGGTGGTTGGCTTATGGAGCCGCTGACGAAGGTCGCTTTAGGCAAGGATCAAAGTGGTTGCGTAGTTAGCGTGCTGGAAGTCGAATCTGGTGCTGCCTACCACAGCTCCCACGAGCCTGACTTCGATGTCGATTCGCTGACCGACCTTTGTCCCATCTTTCTGGCGGGCATGATCCGCCCAATGTCTGCCAATTCGGAAGAGTGTCATGACTGATGTATTTGTTGATCTTCATAGTAAGCGCCACAGCGATTTTGACTTAAATCGAATCCTAAAAGCGCAGCAGCAAGGCTTTGAGCAGCCCGTTACTGCTTATCTCTGTGGTGCGTATATCGGTGCTCGGGCGGGGGTGGGTGTTGTCTTTGGTCATCGCCGGAAAGACCAGTACGGCCGATTTGCCGATGGACACCTGATTCGTACGTCGGATGTTCAAAAGGCTGAGAAGGAGGGCAAGTTTTGGGTGCTCACAACTGAAAACTCACGATATGTGCTCGCCACCTTCCAGCGTGGAAACGGGCGTTCAAGCCTACGCGAGTTTCTGCGTCTGTCGTCAGTGCTACATCCGACATCGCCGGTGCTTCAGTGATTTCTTAGTTGGCGCTCCCTTAAGGAACGTCCCTGTGCAACCTGATCTCGGAGCTTGATTATGATTGTCAAGAAAGGGGAGGTGATCATTTTGGCCTCCGGGATTTTTGAGTCTTATAGTCGGGAAGGGCCGTTTGTTGCGCTGCAAGATTTTGATCTTGCGGTACTGGTTGGCGAGAGGACGGTTGCTGGAATGGCAAGGTTGGAAGTGGATGACCTGCTTGATGCCGTTCCAGAAATGCTCATCGAGCGAGGGTTTCTGGGAGAGTTGCCATGCCGGAAAATCCATCTAGGTGCAATGGGTGCAATCGATATCAAGGTAGAGAGTGACGCATTCTGAAATCCCCTCCAGTTGAGCTTCGGCCTATTCGTGCATCACAAGGGATGCAGGCTTGATTGGCATAAGCGAGCGGTTGTTGGCGTGACCTGCGAGATGGCTGTCGTGATCCGAGCCCCTACGTCGTCTCTGCACTCAAAGGCTTCCATCCGCACTCCACCGGCCCTTTGCCTGCGCGCGCCGCTCGCTTTGCACGTTCCCAACTATACGACCGAGTTCGGTGCTGTGTCTCGTGGCACAGAATAATTCATTGAGGCACCCGAGGGCCAGCAAACAAAAAATCGAAAATAAGCTCAAGGTTTTTCAAAGCGAACCGTTTTGATAATTAAGAGCAATTTTCGAGAGCATTATGTCTTCCAGCAAGCACCGCAATCCGAAGGTTTCATTCGAGATATCGACATCATTCAATTTCCCAGAAGGGCTTGAAGAGTACCGTGCTACCGTAAAACTTGAGGCCTCAGACGTCATAAATACGTGGTTTGATGATTTCAGAGTGGCGTACACGCTCATTCAAGCAGTTCAAGTGGCTACGGGTTTGAGTTATTCGCTCATTCATCTGGCCAAGCACCGGCACTCCATCGAAGAAGAACAAAACCTTGCTCACCGTGTCGCGTGCTGGAGTGATCTCATCGCGCCCTATATGTCAAAGCCCCAGCCGGGAAGTGATCAAATGTACTGGGGAGGATCTGGAGCGGATTTTGTTGCGAGTGGGACTTTCCACGATCCTGATCCGATTGTTGAACTCGGTGATGACAAAAAGGCCATCTACGATTTTTCAATTAGTATCGAAGGCGGTTCGGTCACAATGAGGTTCGGGAGGGTGGCTTGGACGCTTTCTCCGTCCGAGGCGGAGTGGCTAGCTGAGCAGATGTGGGTAGCGACTTTTTTAGCAGCACAGCGAGCTAAATGCTTGAGATGATTTGGGCCTGATCCAGGCGCTCCGGAGAGGGGGAATCTCATCTGTATGCGAGGTAGCCAGGGCGTGCCGCCTTGCGGCCAGGCTCTCGTAAACCGAGCCACGAAGTGGCTCGGCCCTGCGGGCTTTGATCCTTCACGTCTTCGGCCGTTGGCCTGCGCGCTCCGCTTGCCTGCTCACTGGCTCTAAGCTATTTGCCCAGAACGTATCCAGTTACTTCGGCGAAGAGGGAGTCCAGCCCTAGGAGGTATTTGTCCCCTGGCATCTTTAAAGGAGCCCTTCGGCCCATAGCCATAGCCGAAAAGATGTCAGATTTATGGTTTGAACTTACAGGCTTGTACCGTTGCGAGCCATTCGATATCATCGATTTCGGCTCTCCGCCAAAGCTCTGGACGGCTTGAAAAAGAGATCGCTATACCCCGCTTCATTCCTGCTATCGCATTCCGGAATTCCCGGTTAATCGCTAGTGACAAAACGCCCAGCGCAGCGACATTACCCCGGAATTTTTGTGGATGACTGACTTCATCAAATCAGCTGCATTTGCAGCAAAAAAATCTCTCACTCTCAAGGGCATTAAAGTCCAGCACGGTGTTGCGCTGGAGATCGTTGCCGCGTTCCTGGGGTATAGAACATATGCTGCCCTGGTGATCGAGGAGGGTAACGCAAGCCTGAAGTACCATCTGTCTGATGCTGAGATTATCGTTCTGGATTACGAGGGCGGAGTGTCCCGGCTGATTGAGCTTGACTTGTTGCAAGCATTCATCGTGCAGGACTTCATCGATGCTATTGTCGCGTGTCGCGATGGAGTGTTTCCCGACCTTTCAGACTTTCTAAATGACTACTGCGATCGGCAGCTACAGGACGTGATCCTTTCCGATGCGGATGTCATCGGAATGGTAGAGCAAGCGACAGGTTCTGAACCTTTCTCAGTCGAACTGGATGGTGGCTGGAGGAGGCTCGATGAGCTCTGGACAGCCGTCAATACGTGGCAGCTTTCGTGCTACGGCACTGTCGATGGGTTAGCTGACAGGCCTAGCGCTGACAATGACGGGGAAGCGGTAGACGTGCGTTGTCGGGGTTGGATGCATTTTGCCAAAGCAGGTCGAGCTGGACTGCTACTTGAGCGAAGTGGTGTTGAGGCACTGTAGCGCGCCGGACGCACCGGCCCAACGGGTACGGCTTTGGGCCTAACTTTGTCGCTAGCGGAGTGTTTCAGGATCCTGCACCACAAGTGTCTTTTGAAGACGAGAGTCAGGCTATTTATGACATCTCAGTCATGCCTCACAAGGATGCAATCATGCTCAAAGTTGGGTAGGTCGCTTGGATCTTTACCGCAAATGAAGCAGAGTGGCTGGCCGACCAGCTATGGACTGCGGCGTTTTTGGCAGCAAAGAAATCGAGAGCCTTGAGCTGAGCCTTGGACGGTGTGCCGAGAGTATGGATTTGCTTCTTTAGCAAGGTATGGAAGCCCGGAATCTGCATCCAAGTTGGAAAAGCCCTTGGTATCATCAAGGGCTCCATCTGTGGGTCAAGCGTTGGTGGAGGGCTTCAGCGCAAACTTCCCATCGCCTAGCAGAGCGACAACCAAAGCCGAGACGGTCAGGTAGATCGGGTATTCCCAACCACCGTTCGCGTTGGTGAAGCTCCAGCCGTTGCCGAAGTGAACGGTAGATGCAACGAACAGTTGAACGACGGCGATTGCTGCGATCCACCGGCTGTACACGCCAGTGATCAGAAGGATGCCGCCAATCACCTCGAAGGCCATGACCGGGTAAGCCATAAAGCCGGGAAACCCGATGGAGTCGAAGAAGCCTGCTGTACCCGCTGGGGTGAATACGAAGACTTTGGTCAGGCCATGGGCAAGGAACATGATGCCCAGGGCGATGCGCATGAATGATGCGGCGTAAGGAGCGGTGCGAGTGTCGATCATGGTCGTTTCCGATTTGTTAGATGTTGAGGTTCAAGGTTTTGCTGAGCCAAGCCGAGAAGTCGGCTAACTCGATGTCCACGATCTGGTGAGCCATGTCGTAGAAATGCACTTCAAGTGGAACGCCAAGCTGCCCTAACCAGTCATTCCCCTCTTCGGCCCACGATATTGGCAGCACTCCATCCTTCAGCCCGTGGGCGATGAAAGCCGAGGTTGATTTGAGGCGATCACCAGAGGCGATTAGAGGTGCTATCTCTCGCAGCATTCTGCCGCTGAGGAGCGCGAATCCCTTCACCAGCTCTGGCTCTGTTACGCCCACGCTTGAGCTCATGATTCCGCCCTGGCTGAAGCCGGCGATCACCGTTGGTAGCTCGGGCAGTTCACCGATGAACTGGGTCAGCAATTGGCGGCTTTTCTCAGCTTGTTCTTCGCTGAAGGAGGGGCCCTGATTGGTGAATGTGACCTGATACCAGGCGAATTGCTCAGGGCCAATTTGCAGCGGGCCACGAGGGAGCAACAACTCCAGGCCTTTAGGCAATAACGATGCAATTGTTGCCAGGTTCTCTTCGTTTGAACCCACGCCGTGAAGCAGCAGCAATCGCGCTTTCGGGTTTTCGGTGTTGCTTGCCTTCCGGTAGAGAAGGCCGGTTTTAGGGTCGCGCTCCAGGTTGGAGAAACTGGTGTGGTTCAACATGCTAAGCGTTACCTTCAGTGAATTTGGTTGCGTCACGGTGAGGCGAGTCGAATAGATAGCTGTCCATAGCGAGAACGCTGTAAGTCACTCCGCCTTCCAGCACCCGAGTTTCGAAATCTTGGTCAGCCGCACCCAGCGCGATAAACAGTGGCAGGAAATGCTCGTCTGTCGGATGTGCACGTTTGGCCGAAGGCGCATGCGCCTCATAGCCCAGCAGGGCACTGGTGTCCCGTGCCTCAAGAGCTTGTTTCGTCCATGCAGCGAATTGCTTCACGTACTCTGCCTCCGCTGCTCCATGACCTCGGAACTCGTAAAGGTTGTGCGTGAGGCTGCCCGAACCGATCAGTAGCACATTCATCTCTCTCAGCGGCTTGAGCGCTTCCCCAAGCTTCCAGGCCGTTTGGGTATCCAGCGACGAGGGCATCGATACCTGAACTACCGGGATGTCGGCTTCAGGAGCCAAGTACATCAAAGGCACCCAGGCGCCGTGATCCAGACCTCGGTGATGATCGAGCTCGGACTTCCATCCGGAAGCTCTCAGTAGATCTACGACCTGTTTGGCCAGCGCCGGTGAACCTGGTGCCGGGTACTGCAAGCGATACAAGGCCTCCGGGAAGCCCCCAAAGTCGTGGATGGTCTTTGGGGCGGTGCTCGCAGTGACCCTGACTTCGCCGCGTGTCATCCAGTGCGGAGACAAGATGACGATGGCGTCGGGCCTCGGAAGCTCTCGGCTGAGCTCGGCCAGCCTCTTACCAGCGAGGCCGGGCTCAATCGCGAACATGGGAGCACCATGAGACACAAATAGCGTTGGAAATGGCGTGCTCATGGCCAAGTCTCCTTGGGATTACTTCGACAGCCAGGTAGGGGCAATGGAGGTGCCCATGCCTGCGCCGTAGCCGAGGTAGATGTTCAAGCCTGCGAGTGGCTCCAGATAGCGAGCGTTAACCAGGCCGCCTGCATCAACTACGTTCCAGCCAAGGCTGCGCGCCAATGCAGTTGCGGTTTGCTTGGCACGCTCGTCATTGGCGGCGACGAAAACGGTACCTGTTTGCTCGCTGCTGAACTGTGGGCCGTCAGCCAGCACCTGGGCGAACAGGGTGTTGAACGCTTTGACAACGAGAGCCTGCGGTACAGCTTTCGCAATCTCTTCAGCAGCGCTGGTGGAGTGTCCGACAGTGAGCGACATGTAGTCCGCGCTCAGCGGGTTGGTGATATCGATGATGATCTTGCCGCTGAGGTTACCCAGGCTCTGCAAAGCCCCAGCCGCATCGTCGTAAGCGGTGGCGACAATGATGATTTCGCTATCGCCAAGTGCTTCAGGGGCGGCATAAGCAGTGACGTTGCTGTACTGCTCGGCAAGTACCTTGGCCTTGTTCAAATCGCGACCGGTGAGGCGTACCTGGTGCCCTGCAGCATTCAGTTGTTTGGCAAAACCTGAGCCCATGTTGCCGGTACCGATAAGGGTAATTTTCATAGCGACCTCTGTGGGTGATTTGAAATTGCGTTGTGATGGGCTCATTGTCTTTGATTGATTTTGTGAGATAAATGCGCTCAACTGAGACTTATTGTTCCGCTTAGTGAGATTGTTATGGATCGTGCCTTGGAGATGGAGGTGTTCTGCTCCGTCGTGGACAGGGGAAGCTTCGTCGGCGCGGCTGAGCCGCTGGGCATTTCAAAGGCAGCAGTTTCGCGGTATGTGAGCGGGCTGGAGGAGCGGTTGGGTGTACGGCTGCTTCACCGCACAACCAGGAGCCTCTCCCTGACCGAGGAAGGCCGCCAGTTCTATGAGCAGGCGAGGGATGTCCTGACGATGATGGCGGAGGCTGAGTCAGCCGTTTCCTCTGCAGGCCCAGAGGCAAGTGGCGTAATTCGAATCAATGCTCCGCTGAGTTTTGGCGTGTTGCACCTGGCTCCAGTCTGGGGTGATTTCATGCGTGCCTACCCCAAAGTTGAGCTCGACATTTCCCTGAATGACCGAATCGTCGACCTCGTCGAAGAAGGGTTCGATATCGCTGTGAGGATTGCGAGGATGGAGAGCTCAACGCTGGTAGGGCGCCGGCTCGCAAGCACTCGTATGCGTCTGTGTGCTTCGCCTGCATACCTGGAGAGCCACCCTCCAATTCGCGAACTGGCAGATATCGCAAACCACGGGGTGATCGCTTACAGCAACTATGCCAGCGGCAGCGAATGGTTTTTCGAGGGGCCCAGGGGGCAGGAAGGTGTGCGTACCCGCTCGGTGGTGCGGTGTAACAACGGAGACACCTGCCGGGCGATAACCCTGTCCGGTGAAGGGATCTCACTGCAACCAAGCTTTATGGTCGCTGAGGACATTCGCGGAGGGAATCTGGTGGAGATATTGCCCGAGTACCGTTCGGTAGAACTGGGCATCTATGCGGTCTACCCGACTCGCAAGCACCTGCCTCAGAAGGTGCGTGTGCTGATCAACTTTCTGGTGGAGCGGTTTGCCAACCCATCTTGGAATTGAGTTGGCCGTGCGGGTTGTCGCCTTGGAGCTTTTACAACTGGTATAGCTATTGCCTTAAGGTCACAGGGGCCAGTCGATCTCGCTACCAATCAGTGTTCGACATAACTCAATAATACTGTCCCGATTGACGGTTGGATCATCTACGCTCCAAGCCAGACCTAGTCCGATATGTCGCTCCAGGCCCTCAACTTCGCGCAGCTCAAAGTTTTGCCCGGGAATGGATTTAACCCATTCTGGAACGAACCCCACCCCAATCCCAGCCGTTATCATTGCCAGCATCGCTTGAGTGTCATTGCAGCTATAAACAACTTGTTGGTTCAGATCGTAATTCTTGAACTCTTCGGGAAAGTTGTCATCTGTCTGAGATTTATATGCCCTAGAGAACGCGATTATTTTCTGCTTTCGCAAATCGTCAGGTGTGACGATGCTCTTGCTGCTCAAAGGGTTTTCGCGTGCGATCGCTAGCAGATATTTTTCGCGATGGATTGACTGCCAGCGAAGAGAGCCGATGTTTTCAACGGGACGAATGAAACCGAGATTGATGTTGCCGCGCTCAATTTCCCTCACGATACCGACTGTGTTCCCGTTATGAATATGGATCCGAGCCTCAGGGAAGCGTTGATTGATTCTTGAGACGAAATTGGGGAGCACACCGAACGTCGCGGGGTAAATGGTACCGATAGTGATCTGATGGAGGTCTTTACCCGCGACCGCCTGGGTAGCAAGGCACGTGCGGTCGATGTCCCGAAGGATGTCGATACACCGTGAATTGAAGATCATCCCGGCCTCTGTGAGCTGCACACGACGGGTTGACCGTATCAGTAGCGGAACGCCGAGCTGCCTCTCAAGCGCTTGAATCTGAGCCGTCACCGCAGGTTGGGCGATCTGCAGTCGGGCAGCGGCACGGCCAAAATGCAGTTCTTCTGCAACGACTACGAATGTCTTGATCTGACGTAGATCCATCGGATGCTCCCGTTTAGCTGTCTTGATTTATAGGGGTGAGCCATGGATGTCAAATGGATTGATCAGAATAATGGATGAGTAGGCGCCGCCTATCTCTCCCCGCTTTAGCACAAAGGCTTGCGTTGGGGACAACTGACCGATTGATAAGCCAAGGTTATTAATGCTCGCTGATTATTATTGGAGATCAAGTAGAATGCAGCTGTAGGTTAGGCACAGATCGTAACCTTCAGCTGGTGAGGAATAAGAACATGCTGACCAAAAACAAGATCACGGCGGTCTCGAATGGCAGTGACGTCTGCGCGGACATCGTAGGCTTTGATTTCAACGACTACGATGCTCAGGATGTGGCCGAAGTACGAAAAATCTGGCTCCAGTACGGTGTTGTGCGTTTCCGCGATATCGACATCACCGACGAGCAGCACATCAAGTTCTCTCATCACTTCGGGGAAGCTGTTATTCACCCGAAACAGCTGCAAGAGGGCGCTCATCCAACGCAAAAAGAAATTTTGGTGATTGCTAACACTACTAAAGACGGTAAGCCATCGGGTGCTTTGGGTAACAGCGAAGCGACTTGGCACACTGATACTTGGTTCTACGAGCGTCCACCAGCTGGAGCACTGCTGCGCTCCATTGCACTTCCGCCCACTGGCGGTGACACCTATTGGGTATCGATGTACCAGGCTTACGAGACCTTGCCGTCCTATTTGCTGGACGCAGTCAAAGGCAGGCAGATCTTCTTCCAGAGCGTTTATGACGCGGCGGGAGGTCTGCGACTGAACAAGCAGGTGCCTAAGTCCGATGACATCCGTGAGTGGCCAGGGATCGTGCATCCGCTCGTTCGGGTACATGGTGATAGTGGTCGACAAGCTCTGTATCTGGGTGCAAAGGGTGTACGTGAGCAGGATTCCTGGATCGTAGGTCTGCCTATGGATGAAAGCAACGATCTCGTGGCTCAACTGTGGGAGCACACGCTGAAAGGAGAGATATTCGTTCAGCAGTGGCGTCTTGGCGATATGGTTATGTGGGATAACCGCTGCACCATGCACCGTCGCGACTCTTTTAGTCCTGAGCACATCCGTATTATGCATCGCACTACTACTGCAGGCGAGCGCCCAGTGTAACTGATAAAGCAACCCTCAAGGAAACGCCTTGAAGGTGAGTGAATTGGCTAGCCAGTATTTGGCTAGCCAATCATCGATGCCAAAAAAATAAGTCGGCAATATCGCTTCGTACTGTTAAGCAAGACAAAATACCCATCTCGAATACTCCATTCAGTGACAGATCGCCTAAACCATGCGGCTGCTGTTGCTCGCCAGAGACGTCTGCGCTCCTGGTAGATGTCATTTCCTCTCGCTCTACATCTCATCCCAAATTTTAATTGCCCTGTACCGGTGTTCGACTTGTGCTAATTCAGTGCATAGTACGAATTCATACATCATGCGTTAGGGCAAACCCTTAGATGTCTCTCCACGAGAATGGCTGTGAGTCGCCAGATGTCGGCTGAGAGTAACAGTCCTACTCACCACGACGGCGCACGGTGCGTCGAAAAAGTGCGCAGTGATACGGTTGTCTACGTTAGCTGATCTCATGGTATAGCTTTAAAACATTATGTCATGTGCGCTAGTAATAGCCTGGCTCAAGTTAACGCCCTAGATTCCAGTAAATAAAGGAGCTGTCCGTTTGCTGGCATTGTTCTTGCTCCGGTGTTGTGTGCGGATCAGAGTATTAATAGGGAAATTAAAATCCACGATGGATTGATGGGTGATTGCGTTCGTGCATTAAGTGAATCATATAAATAAAGCCAATTAACAATAAGTAATATTTATAGGTATGGAGTGGCAGTGTGACAAAAGTAAAAAGAATACTGGCTGCTTTGGCATGCGGCACCTTGGCGCAACAAGGCTACGCGGTGGGTTTCCTTGAGGACAGTAAGGCATCCATCAGTTCTCGCACCTTGTACTACGATGGGGATCAACGGAGCACGGGTGGGGCGGATCAGCGGCAGACCTTGACCGGTTTAAGGCTCGACTTTCAGTCGGGCTACACCGGAGGGGCAGTGGGCTTAGGACTTGATCTCCAAGCGCTAGCAGGATTTACCTTAAGTGGTGGAACTTCTCCCCACAATGCATCCACGGTGAATACTGTTTCTCCGGTCACGACTGACGGCTCACCTGTCGACAACTGGTCTAGGATCGGAGGGAATGCTCGCTTCAAATACTCGAAGACCGAGTTGAAAGCTGGCAACGCGCTGACTTTCAATCTACCAGTGCTGATCTCAAATGACGGACGCCTGTTGCCTGCGAGCTTTCAGGGTGCTGCTTTGACATCAAATGAGTTTGAGAATCTGACCTTGAACGGCGGATTTCTAAATCGTGCTATTGGACGAGCATCCAGCAACTGGGCGGGGATTGCTGGCGGGGGTACCAAGGGCAGTGATGGATTTGCTTTTGCCGGTGGTGACTGGAACGTCAGAAAAAATCTAAAGCTTCAATACTACTATGCAAACTTAGAAGACTACTATAGTCAGAACTTCCTCGGGCTTATTCATTCGTTCGATGTGGGAGTTGGTCAATCGCTCACAACTGATTTGCGTTACTTTAAGAGTGACTCTGATGGTAGAAATGGTACGGACACTCGCTATGCCTTGCGTAACGGCTATAACAAAAACGGAAAAATAGATAATACCACCTGGTCTTTGGCTTTCACCTATAAAACGGGCGGTCATGCGCTGACTTTAGGGCATCAACAAGTCAGCGATAAGTCCGGCTTTGCAACCGTCAATAGTAGCAACGTGGTTGATGGTCGAGGGCGACCAGAAGGTGAAGGGGGTGTCCAGTCCCTTTATCTTTATACCGACGTTATGATGAATAGCTTCACGCGTGCGGGCGAAAATTCTACTTTTGGCCTTTACAGCTACGATTTTGCTGCCCTAGGTGTTCCAGGCCTAAAGGCGGGGTGGACGTATGTGAGTGGTAAGGATATACGGGGCACGGGTAATACGACGACCGGAAGGTACAATGAATGGGAAAGTGATTACCGTCTAGATTATGTTTTGCAGTCTGGAACATTCAAAGGGCTTGGTTTCACTCTTCGGAAAGGTGTCTTCAGAACCGGCTTGCCCGCCTCGACCTTAAAAGATCAGGATCAAGTTAGGTTCTTCGTTAATTACACTTATGCACTTTGGTAAATCGGGTTAACCAACTTTAGTTGGTGCGAAGTCATCGGCTGTGAGTCCTGCGGTCGGTGACTTCGTAAGCGATGGCGCAAATTTGAGGAATATCGGATGCGGGTTTTTATTTTGTTTTCTAGGCGTATAAGAAAAAATTATAGGGTGGCGCAATTTTTTGATTATCCATGATGGCCAAGGTGCCACAAACTGTCCCTAACAGCATACGCCAAGGGTAGTCGCTCTCTGCAAGCTTGCCCCAACATGATGCAAGGAGCTTCGTCAGCACTGCAGGACGCAAAGGGTAGGCAATCGCTGATGGTGTGCTCGGTAAGATCTGGTCTCATTGCGTGGGGCTGGTCTTCAAATGGTTAGGGTATTAACTGAACGCGACGGATATAAATAAAAACCGTCTGCGATAGGGAGTACACATGCCTATAAAATTAAGGCAGATAGAAGCATTCAGAACGGTCATGCGCGAAGGAAGCATGGTGCGAGCTAGTGCGGCTATGGCCGTTACCCAGCCCGCGATCAGTTACATGATTTCTGGGCTTGAAACCGCTGTTGGATTTCCTCTGTTTAATAGACAAGGAGGAAAACTCAGTGCGACACCGGAGGCGATTCAGTTACTCGCTGAGGTAGATCGTCTCTATCAGGGGCTTGAGTCCGTTGAGGCAGTAGCTCACAAGATCGCGAATTATGGCAACGCCGAGTTGCGCATTCTAATCACGCAGGCTCTGTCTGCCGGACGGATTGTGAATGGTATCGGCAAGTTCGCAGCGTTACATCCAGGTATCAAAATCGATTTGGATGTTGAGCACAGAGAGCTCATTACCCATCGAGTCAATTCAGGTCAAGCCGATTTGGGAATATTGTCAATTTCGCCAGGTCTGGAAGATCAAAGCTCTACGTTGTTCAGCAGTCCAATTATCTGTGTTGCATCGCCTAGCGCTAAAATTTCCCAAGGCGCGGTTGTTACAGCAAGCCAGTTAGATGGAGTGCCTATAGTTGCTCTTAAGGCCACGGGGCTTATCAGGCCAATGGTCGATAAATGGTTTTATGAAGCTGGGGTGACGCCTAATTACACGATTGAGGTTGGCGGAGCTGGTACGGCGATCGAGCTGGTTCGTGGTGGCCTTGGAGTTACGTTTGTAAATAGTTTCAGCTTGATGGAGAGGGCTGATAGCCAACTTCAGTCATTCGGTCTGGAAAATGCACTTGAACTCAAGATTGGCGTAATCAACTCGTCGTCGTTACACCCAAATAGAGCGGCGCATGCACTAATGCAGTATCTGACACAGATATATGCGGAAAGCGTCTCGGATGAACACTCCTGAGACAGATTGCCAGAAGTTTAATCAAAAGCGAGGGTTGATTGTGAAAGTTTCTCTTATTCAGGTGAATTCAGTACAGGACAAGGCGTTCAATTTGGCCGAAGCTGATCGTCTCGCACGAGAGGCAATCGATCGAGACGGTTCACGTCTTGTTGTATTTCCTGAACACTTTGACTGGGCGGGTGGTACACCTGAACAAAAGATCGCAGCTGGCGAGCCGCATAGCGGGGGGCCGGCTTATGAAATGTGTAAAAAACTGGCACAGGACTGCAACGTCTACGTTCACACCGGTAGCTTCTATGAAAGCACGCCTGACGGTAGCCGCGTCTATAACACCTCGGTCGTTTTTGATCCCAAAGGCAACGAGCTTGGTCGCTACCGTAAAATCCATCTGTTCGATATCGTAACTCCCGACGGTATGCGCTATGGCGAGTCCAGTGCAGTAGCGCCAGGTACAGAGGTATCGGTGGTCGATATTGAAGGCCTTAAGTATGGCTTTGCGATCTGCTACGACATTCGCTTCCCGGAGCTTTTCCAAAAGCTGGTTGCGTTGGGTGCTGATGTAATCGTACTGCCTGCGGCATTTACCCTTCAAACTGGTAAAGACCATTGGGATGTCCTCTGCCGCGCCCGGGCAATTGAAACGCAATGCTATTTCCTGGCTCCAGGTCAAACTGGCCCATTCGAACAGTCCGGTGAGACTCGCTACTCCTACGGGCATTCGCTGGTTTGTGATCCATGGGGACACATTATCGCCAAGGCGTCGGATGGTGTCGGCTACGTAACTGCCAACATTGAACCTGAGCGCATCGCAGCGGTACGCAAGCAAATCCCGCTGGCTTCGCACAAGGTGCTTCAGAAATGAAAAAGTTTCTGATAGGAGATATGCCGGATCCCATCACTCCCGAGCTGGAAAAGATCCTCCTAGAGGTCGAAACCGCTACGGTCGGTCATCTTCGTCACTGGGGATTCATGGATGGCGAGATTCAAGCCCTGGGGAATAGTAAGCGTGTCGTTGGTACGGCAGTGACTTTGGCGCTGCCTGCTCAAGACTCAACCTTATTGCATTACACCCTGGGCTTGCTTAAGCCTGGCCACATTGTGGTGATTGATCGCTTGGGTGATCGCAAACATGCCTGTTGGGGTGGCGGTGTCACGCAGGCGGCTGTGACTGCCGGTGCGAGTGCTGCAGTGATCGATGGCATGTGTACCGATCCACATGAAATTCAAGAGCATGATTTCCCAGTCTGGAGTCGTGGTGTGTCTCCGATTACTACCCGAATCTATGGGCTGGGTGGCAAGTTGAACATGCCTGTCTCCTGTGGCGGCGTTGCTGTATGTCCGGGTGATATCGTGATCTGTGACGAGAACGGAGTTCTTGTCTTGAGTCCGTCAGAACTTGATGAAGTTGTTCAAACGGCGCTGGCCAAACAGGTTCGCGGTGTCGAGAACTGTCGGCGGATTAGAGAAGGGGAAAAGCTCGGCGACTTGTCTGGTGCTTCAGCGATTGTTGAAGCAGATGCGTAGCTGGATTTGATCCACCCTTCGAGCCTTGCTATGCGGGATGGAAAATAAAAACGAATCATTGCCCCGCACGGTGGCGTTACGTGCGGCGCCCTACTCGATAGAAGAAAATCATGACTAAAACAATATCTACCAGGAAGACCTGGTTCGCCGTGGCCACTTCTGGAAGCGGGAACTTACTCGAAGTTTACGACTTTGCGGTCTATGCGTTTTTTGCTACGACCATCGCTAAATTGTTTTTCCCGAACGTGGATGAAACAACATCCTTATTGCAGACGTTTGCTGCTTACGGCGCCGGGTTCATTGCAAGACCCCTCGGAAGCTACGTAATTGGTCGAATTGGTGACAGAAGGGGGCGCAAGCCTGCGATGTTGCTGACGATTATCTGTATGGCTATCGGCAGTATTGGTATTGGTCTGATTCCGACATACGAGACTATCGGTGTTGGTGCTCCAATTCTGCTAGTCATGTTGCGCTGCCTCCAAGGATTCGCCGCAGGTGGCGAATGGGGCACCTCTGCATCTTATATCGTGGAATGGTCTCCTGCGGGTCGGAAAGGGTTCTTCGGGAGTTTTCAGAGCGTAAGTTCTTCCGGTGGCGCATTGTTAGCATCCCTAGTTGCATCTGCACTCCTGTTGATTCCTGCTGAGGACTTGCTGGATTGGGGGTGGCGAGTGCCATTCATCGCAGGTGGTCTTGCGATCTTTGCATTCAGTTTGTTCTTGCGAGCTCATGCTGAGGAAACCCCAGAATACGTCAATAGTAAAACTGAGGTTGTGAACCCAACTGAAACCAAGCCATATGTATTGGGCTTGCAGGCTTTTGGCTTCACCATTTTCTGGACTACACTGTCCTATCTGGTTTCAGCGTACATGGTCACTTATACGCAAAGTCACGCAGGTCTTACCCGGACTGAGGCTCTGACCTCTAGTAACATTGCACTACTCCTTCAGATCATGTTGATTCCAGTTGCCGGCGCCCTGTCCGATCGATTTGGGCGTAAGCCGCTTCTACTCCTCGCATGTGTTGGCACCGCTACCCTTGCTTACCCAATCCTGAATATGATGTCTGGCGGTGCCAGCTTCCATCAGGTCGTTATGCTGCAATGTTGCTTGAGCGCACTTTTCGCAATGTATTCCGGTCCTGGGCCAGCTACTATCTGCGAAATTTTCCCAACGCGGTTGCGCAACACCTGGATGACCGTAGGCTACACGTTGGCGGTATGTTGCTTCGGCGGGTTCGCACCACTGATCTCGACCTGGTTGATCTCTGTTACCAAAATCGCGGCGTCTCCAGCCTTCTTGCTCATCCCTGCTGCTATTGTGTCGGCACTGGTCATCCTAAAGCTGCCTTCCGCTCGTATCAGCGGTTTTAAGTCCGCCCCTAAGGCGGAAGCATCTTACTGAGGCTTTTAGCTCAGTTACCTCGAAATTCTGAGTGATGCTCCCAGAGTTCGAGACAGTGGAACTCTAATGACTGAGCGTGACAGGGATGTTCGCTCAGTCTTTCGCCGCCTGGCTCCATAGACGCCAGGGCGGAGAGTGTTATCCACCTAGCTGTACCGACTAGCTTCGGATTAGCAGATGCGCAGGAACCATGTTTAGGATTTCTTTTTTTGCATGGTCAATGAACGGTTTTAATATCAGGGTTGATGAGTTTCTCTGTGATATCACGATTGAGTAATCATTTCTTATCACTGGTTCGAAATTTATAAATTTCACACCGCTGCCTGTATAGCCACAGGCTGTTAAAGGGTCAATGATCGAAATTCCTACACCAGCTTCCACTAGCTGTAGAACTGCGGCGGAAGTCTGGGTCTCGCAGTTTACGTGCCGTTTCACGCCATGAGAAAGCATCAAGGAGTCTATCCGCATCCTAGACTCCATAAGAGGCATCATGGAAATGAAGCGTTCGCCCTCAAAGTGTTCTGGTCGTAAAGTTCTTTTTGTGGCGAGGGCATGCGCTTTGGGTACTACTGCGACCATTTTAGCAGATACCAGGGTTTCACTATTTCCTGCTTTGGTGGAGCGTGCCGGGAACATGGCGAAGCCCAGGTCGCACTGATCCCGTTGCACCATATCCAGAACTGTGGGGGAGCTGTGCATACGCATTGATACATGAGCGTCGGGATGGGCCAAAGTGAAACTATTAATGGCGCGTGGCAGGAAAGAGAGCGCCATGTTTGGCGATGCTGCTATTTCAAGCCGCCCCATTTTCAAAGATTTGATATTGGTAGCCGCATTAGCGATGCGCTCAATGCTCAACAACGACTGCTCGACGTCTTTGACGAGTAGAGCCGCTTCAGGGGTCGGTACCAAGCGCCCCTTAGTTCTTGTAAACAGTGTCAGGGCTATCCGTTCTTCTAGGTCGGCGATCAATCTCGTGACTACCGGTTGGGTCACTTCAAGCATCTCTGCGGCACCGGTCACCGACTTTCGCACCATGATCGCCCGGAACGCTTCCAAGTGACGAAGGGTGATCCTGTTCTCCATAGCACTCCACCTGTCGATAGCATAAAGACATGATCTTTTTAGCTTACGGTAGCGTCATCGACTAATCAAAAGCTTTTCGACTTGCTGGTAAAGGGCTTGGCGGTCTCAAGGAGCAAGTGCAACGCCTGATGTAAGGTGTTGCCATGTCTACCCAATACAACCACCTGAGTACCCAGGAGCGCGTCACCATTATGGTGATGCTATTTCAACGGCAACCACTGCGAGCTATCGCCGCTTTGCTGGGCCGTCACCCTAGCACCATTAGTCGTGAGATCAGACGTAACCCCCACCAGCATCACTATGACGCCGCCCAGGCTGCCAGCAGGGCTCAACAGCTTCGGCAGGTACCCCGCCGCCAGCGGCGTTTGTCTCCAGATTCAGAGCTGTTTCAGGTGGTTGTCGAAATGCTCCGCATTGGCTGGTCACCGCAACAAATTGCCCGCAGACTACGCAGTATCTGGCCCGGCCAACCCGAGCGACATGTGAGTCACGAAACTATTTACCTCACCATCTATGCCTACCCACGCGGCGAACTGAAACGTCAGCTGGTCAGTTATTTGCGTCAGGGTAACGGCAAACGTCGTAAGCGAACCCAGAGCAATGTGCGTCGAGAACGCTACCCGGCACAGCTGAGTATTCACCTACGCCCCCCTGAGGTTACAGATCGTCTGGTACCTGGCCATTGGGAGAGCGACCTGATCATGGGCGCCAATAATCGCTCAGCGGTTGCCACCATGGTCGAGCGTACGAGCCGTTATGTAATTCTCGCCAAGCTCGAAGCCCCCACCGCAGAGGCGGCGACGGAAGCCATTGTTAGGGAAATGTCGCGGATGGCGCCATCGCTATTAAAAACCATGACGCATGATCAAGGCAGCGAAATGGCCCGTCATGCCGAAATCACCGCACGCACGGGGATGAAGATTTACTTCGCCGATCCACACTCGCTTTGGCAGCGTGGCAGCAATGAAAATACGAACGGGTTGTTACGCCAATACCTTCCCAAAGGCACAGACCTCTCGCTGGTGACGCAGGCACGGCTGGACGAAATAGCCGATTTGCTCAACACCCGTCCTCGCCAGACATTGGGCTGGAAATTTCCGGTTGAGGTGCTGGTGGATTATCTTCAGCTCAGCGCGACCAACAAGCTCGAAACGATAAACTGATCGTGACGAGCAAGGCCCGCTTGAGCTCCAACCAGTTACCTGGTGGAGGCGTCTGATGGGTGTTTCTGTCGTGGCATTGCAGGCCGTCAAATCGCCGATAGAGGGGGGGTTGTGTATAGCCATTGTTTAAGCGATGAAAGGGGGGTTGTGTATAGCCGCTGTCTCAGCGACGGAAGAGCTTGTCATGGGGTAAGCTTTCGGCAGTGAAAATCGTGTGCAAGCAGATCGGCTCGGTTCGGTCAGACGTCCATTGATGATGATGTTTTGGAAGCGGGATTGCGTTCGCTTAGCAAGTGCAGAAAAGTTAACTGACTGTTGCACTTGCTCCTTGAGACCGCCCTTCTGGAGCAGTCAAATCTATTCCAAAGAGACATCGCTAACGATGTGTTTCGTGAATCTTCTCGCCGAGGCTCGCTCAACCCGATGGCTACTTGAAAGGATTTGCCCTCCTGGAACTCACTAAAGCTATCTTATGTGCGCCCAGTTATCGCAACTGCGTCGTATCCGCATTTTCTGTGGTTTCGAGTTTACGCTCGCAATGTTACGGAAGGTAGCGGATGTAACTACAACGTTTCATTTTGGAGCGCTCCAGAGCCAAGCGCGCCCGACGGTGGGGCACTTGTATGGAAAGGTTCTTATTTTCCATAGGAAAAAGGCATTGGCTAATGTTTTAGTTGCTATGGACTAAGCATATTCTAAAAATAAAATCCTTTTAAATCAGTTAGATAGTTTGAGTTGGCCTGGCCATTGCTAAAAAGCATACAGGTCAGGGATTTGCACCAAGCCCCCCACCGCCCAGCCAAGCTGAACGAACTGACTGGTTGAAATCAGCACCTTTATCCCCGGAGTCGTGAAAAATGAAAGCAATAGGTTTGACCCTCCGAATGAGCGCCGTTGCCGCGTTGATAACGTTGTCGGGAGTCAGTCCTTGGGCATCGGCTCAAGATAGCGAACGCGCAACGATCTCAGTCAGTCCAGGTATTGCTGATATCACCAGTCTCGACCCGCATCGTGCCTCACTGATCGGTGATAAAGGCATCGTCGCCGAGATGTTCAATGCGTTGGTACGGTTCCCCCCAGGCAGTTCAGATCCAGCCGCGCTGGAAGCGGATCTCGCTGAGCGCTGGGAATCGTCTGATGACAAAAAGGTTTGGACTTTCTTCCTCCGCAAAGGGGTGATGTTCCATGGTGGTTATGGCGAGCTAAAGGCTGCCGACGTGGTTTACTCCCTGCAAAGGGCAGCAGACCCGAAGCGCTCCAGCTTTTCAGCCAACTTTACTGCTCTGGAGAAAGTTGAGGCACTGGACGACTACACGGTCAAGGTAACCCTTAAATATCCGGATACTGCATTCCTTGGCCGGGTATCGAACTACCACGGCGGTCAGATCGTCAGTAAGGCCGCAGCGGAGAAGCTGGGTGAGCGTTATGGCCAAGCGCCAATCGGAACTGGCCCATTCGCTTTCTCGGAGCACATCACCCAGCAGTATGTGAAATTGGTGGCCAACGACCAGTATTTTCGCGGGAAGCCAAAGCTTGGCGCGATTGTTTACAGGATGATCCCTTCTGATAGCGCTCGCGAGTTGGCTTTTGCCTCCGATGAGCTTGATCTGATGCTCGGCAAGCGCGAGCAGCGCTGGGTCGAGCGCAGCAGGGCTCGTGGTGTGACCGTAGACGTTTTTGAGCCTGCCGAATTCCGTACTCTCTTTCTTAACCGAAATATCAAGCCATTAGACGACGTCAAGGTTCGGCAAGCTATCGCTGCGTCGGTCAACATCAATGAGATCATTCGCTACGCGGGTAAAGATGTAGCCGATGGCGGATGCTCCATCATACCCAATGGCTACCAGGGGCTTGATTGCAGTGTCGGGCCATACGCTTACGATCCTGCGCACGCGAAAGCCTTGTTGGCCAGCGCGGGTTATCCCAACGGGTTAAAACTCAAATCGGTTGTTTCCAACGCAGCCCCGCAATTGCCGATCATGGAGATTATCCAAGCACAGCTGGCCAAGGCAGGTGTCACCTTGGAAATGGAAGTGGTGGATCACGCGACTTACCAGGCCAAAAGCCGTCAAGACCAGAGCGCGATCGTGTTTTACGGTGCTGCTCGATACCCGGGCGCCGACTACTGGCTGACAGAGTTTTACGATTCGGCGTCTGCCATCGGCGCACCCGCTGCAATGTCGAATTTCGGACATTGCTCAGTAGCTGACGATGCCATCCGCAAAGCCAGGGTCGAGGCTGATCCGCAGACTCAACTCGAATTGTGGAAAAAGGCGCAGGTTCAGATTCACGACGACGTATGCGCCATCCCTTTGTTTGGTCTGAAACAGGTCTGGGCTAAAGCTGCCAGCGTGGATTATGGGTATGTCCTCCACGGTGCTCTAAATTTGCAGCCGCCAGTCACCGAGCTCACTACGGTCAAACGGGATGAGCAGTAAATGACTGCCCAATTTGATGTGATCATCATTGGCGGGGGCATGGTTGGGGCCGCGATTGGCTACGGTCTCGCAGGTGGTAAGCGCCGTATTCTGATGCTGGACGGAGCTGACACCGATTACCGCGCCGCCAAGGCTAATTTTGGTCTGGTGTGGGCTCATGGCAAAGGGATGCGAGACCCAGGCTATCAGCGCCTCTCACTTAACGCAGCTAAGGCGTGGCCCAGTTTCGCCTCGCAGCTTGAGGAAGAAAGCGGCATCTCACTGGACTACGAGCAGAAGGGGGGCTTGAACTTCTGCCTCAGTGACGATGAGTTCGATGCTCGGGCGAAGGCGATGGATGCCTGGAATAGGCAAACACCAGAACTCGCTCCTTCAGCCCACATGATAGATCGAGCTGAACTGCTGCGTCGATTTCCAACAATGAAGATTGGCAAGGCCGTTGTCGGTGCGAGTTTCGGCGAGTTCGATGGCCATGCGAATCCGCTTCGGTTGCTTGCCGCAATGCAAAAGGCCTTCATGGCCCGTGGCGGGCAGCTCCAGAACAATCGCCCAGTCACGAACATACGACGCCTATCTGGCGGGGGCTTTGAGGTTCAGTCAGGCGAGTACCGCGCGCAGTGTGAGCGAATCGTCATTGCGGCTGGGTTGGGGTGCGCAGCACTTGGGCCAATGGTGGGTCTGAACGTGCCTATCCGCCCGCAGCGGGGCCAGCTCCTGGTTACTGAGCGCCTTGCGCCGCTACTTCCAGTCCCCGGGAGCGGATTGCGGCAAACAGCGGAAGGCACGGTGATGATTGGCGTTACGCAGGAAGAGGTAGGGTTTGACCTCGCGACCACTACCGAAGGCGCTGCGCGGATTACTCGCAAGGCGTTGAAGATTCTTCCGGATCTTGCACAGGCCAAATTAGTTCGCCAATGGTCTTGTCTCCGGATTATGACGCCCGATGGAAATCCTGTGTATGCGAGGTCGTTGACCCACCCCGGTGCAGAGATCGCCACATGCCACTCGGGTGTGACCTTGGCGTCCTTTCACGCCAATGAGTACGCGAAAGCATTCGACGCAAAATCGATCCCCGCTGATTTAGAGATTTTCCATTATGGACGTTTCGATCTTCAAAAAACTTCCTGAACTGCACGCCATAACGATCACGATTTATGTGGATGGCGTACCAGTGATGGCTGAGCAAGGTGAAACGGTAGCGGCGGTGTTGCTGAGGCAAAGCACTGCAGTTAACCGAACCTCCCCAGTGAAAGGAAGCCCGCGCGCGCCCTATTGCATGATGGGTGTCTGCTTCGACTGTCTTGCAGTAGTGGATGGGAATGCCTCAACCCAAACTTGTTTAGTGACAGTCAAAGATGGAATGCGCGTTGAGCGGCAGTATGGCCGCCGGAGTGTAGTGTCGTGAGCCGAACGTTTGATGTGATTATCGTCGGTGCTGGGCCTGCCGGCATGAGTGCTGCCGTTGTTCTTAGCGAGCATGGCCTCCAGGTGCTCGTGGTGGATGAGCAGCCCGCACCAGGTGGGCAAATCTGGCGTGCTGTTGAAACCATCGCGCACACTGCCACCGGCGACATCTTGGGTGCCGAGTACAAATCCGGTGCAGAGCTGGTACAGCGGTTCCGTGCATGCGGTGCAAAGTACGAACCCAACACTCAGATGTGGAAAATTGAGCCTGGCTGGACAGTGTTCATCAAGAGTAATGGTGTAGCTGAGGCCGTTGGTGCCCGTCAGGTGTTACTCGCTACCGGTGCCCAGGAGCGCCCAGCGCCATTTCCAGGATGGACGTTGCCAGGTGTCCTCACGGTAGGTGCCGCTCAGATCCTTCTGAAAACGTCTCGCCAGATTCCTGCAGAGCCTGTTTGGGTCGTTGGCAGTGGGCCGTTACCCCTGCTGTACATGGCACAACTTATTCGAGCGGGAGGCAAGGTCGCAGGCTGGCTTGATACAACGCCTCCAGGCGGTTGGCGACGCGCGCTTCCATGGGCGAGCTCGATGGTCGCTGAGTTCAAGGAAGTCAGTAAGGGCCTTGCATGGCTGCATGAAATCCGTCGCTCGGGAGCCCGTCGAATCAAAGGCGTGAAAGAGCTGCGAGCCCTGGGTGATGGCAGGCTTGAGCAGCTCCAATTCAGGCTCAAAAGTGGGGAACTCTGCACAGTGCCGGCGAGCGTTCTCCTGTCCCACGAAGGGGTAATACCTTCTATCCACATTACCCAATCGCTGGGCTGCAAACACAGCTGGAGTGCACAGCAAAGATGCCTCGTCCCAGATCTTGATGAATGGGGCGAGACCGATCAACCGGGCATTTTCGTTGCGGGTGACGGCGCTGGAATCGGCGGTGCCAAGGCTGCGTGTGTCAGGGGTGAGCTGGCAGCAATCGGCATGGCTAAACGCGCCGGTCGTATGGCCGCAGACGCAGTGTCGAAGCACACAGATGCGTTGAACCGTCGCCTCCAGACTTTGCTACGTCTGCGGCCAATGCTGGACTCGATGTATCCCCCTCGCGAGAGCATCTACACCCCGTCCGACGAAACAGTGGTCTGTCGTTGTGAGGAGTTGACGGCGGGGGATATTCGTAAAGCCTGCGCAATAGCCCAGCCAGGCGTCAATCAGCTTAAGGCGTTTACGCGTGCGGGCATGGGCCCCTGCCAAGGACGGCAATGCGGCTACACCATTGCGAGCATCGTTGCAGCCGAGCAACAAAAAGCAGTTGAGGATGTTGGTTTCTACCGGATCCGCCCCCCCCTTAAACCAATAACACTTGGGGAACTGGCCTCACTTGATGTGGAGGAAAAATAGCCATGATTCATAACTTAAAAAACCTGATGAGGCCGCCGCGTACAGGCATGCCACTGGCACCTATACGACTGAATACAATCGACACGGCGTCAACGTCTGAGCTGACCATCTTGGGAGAGCAGTCATGATTCAGTTTGCGATTAAGCGACTGATGCTCGCTATCCCGACTTTGCTGGCGATGTTGACCGCTGTCTTTGTACTCGTTCGTCTGGTACCGGGTGATCCGGCTGCTGTCATGCTAGGTGACCAGGCGAGTGCAGAATCTTTGGCAGCTATGCGCGAGCAACTGGGCCTAAATCAACCAATCGCCATGCAGTACATCCACTTCCTCGGCGACATGCTCACGGGGAATTTCGGGGCCTCCATGACCAGCGGCAAAACGGTGCTGCAGGAGGTGTCCCTGGTTCTGCCGTGGACGCTGCAATTGACGTTTGCATCCGTTCTGATTGGCCTCGTGTTTGGTCTGCCCCTTGGGGTTTGGGCGGCGCTTCGTCGCAACGCTTGGCCAGACTACGTTGGCCGCATTCTGTCGCTGACTGGGTTGTCGTTCCCCGCGTTTGTCTCTGCCATGTTGATGCTCTTGGTTTTCGCCATCCATTTCCGGTGGTTCCCAGTGATCGGAAGCCTGGTAGACGGAGGTTTTGTCTCCCAACTCCACGCCCTGACGCTGCCTGCATTGAACCTGGGTCTGATCATGACGGCGTATGTAATGCGCGTTACGCGCTCCTCGATGATCAGCGTGCTCGGTGAGGACTACATCCGCACGGCCAAAGCCAAAGGTGTTCGTCCTATGCGATTGGTGTTGAGGCATGGGCTGCGTAATGCACTGATCCCGATTGTCACCGTAGTAGGCCTGTATTTTGGGACGCTCATCGGCAACTCCGTCCTAACCGAAATCGTGTTTAACCGCCCTGGTCTGGGGAAATTGATTCTGGGTGCGCTCAACACCCGAGATTACACCCTGCTCCAAGGGCTGATGGTCGTCTTCGCACTGTGTGTGATCGTCGTAAACATCATCACCGACATCGTTTATGGGTTGGTTGATCCTCGGGTGAAAATCAAATGACTACTCTCACTGCACCACTCGTAGCCAAGCCCACGACACTTTGGCACGCCTTGTTTCAGAATCGTCTTTCCTGGATTGGGATTGGCCTTCTGGTGATGATCGTTCTGGTCGCATTGTTCGCACCACTCATTGCGCCATATGACCCACTGCAGCAAAACATCGCTTATCGGTTGGAACCGCCATCTGCGGAGTTTTGGCTGGGCACAGACACCTACGGTCGGGATGTGCTGTCTCGCCTGATTTACGGAACACGTGTGTCGCTGCTCGTTGGTTTTGTTGCCGTAATGATTGCGATGGTTGTTGGCTCTGCGCTCGGGGTGATCGCCGGGTATGTCGGGGGCATGACAGACCGCCTCATCACCGGCTTTGTTGATGTGCTGCTGTCGTTTCCGACGCTCCTGCTTGGGCTCATGGTTGCCGCCATGCTCGGCGCGAGTCTTGAAAACCTCATCATTGCTATCGCCATCACCGAGATCGCACCTTTTGTTCGTATCGCCCGGGCTCCGACCATCGCACTCAAACAACGCGATTTCGTCGAGGCTGGACGTTCGTTGGGGTATGGCCCTGGTCGACTGATGACTGTGCATATCTTGCCCAACATGATCTCGGAAGTTCTCGTACTCGGTGCTCTGTGGATGGCGACGGCCATTCGCACAGAAGCTTCGCTGAGCTTCATCGGCTTGGGTGTCCCACCACCCGCCCCGACGTGGGGGAGCATGATCAGGGAAGGTTTTGAGAACATCTTGGACGCGTGGTGGCTTACGGTATTCCCAAGCCTCGCAATTCTGCTGACCGTGCTTGCGTTGAGCCTGCTGGGTGACGCATTGCGTGATGCAAACGATCCTAAGACTCGTTCGGAGCGCTCATGAATACTCTTAGTGCAGTTCAGGCAAACCGTGATAAGCCCGGAGCAAGCATGAGTGAGGCCTCATCTATGAACGGATCGCTTCCGTTGAACCAAGAAACTGTTCTGGAAGTTACAGGGCTGAACGTCGCATTCCGGCGAGGCGGTGGCTGGTCTCCAGTCGTCAAAGACCTCAGCTTTCGTGTGGCGCGAGGCGAGACGCTGGCGATCGTGGGTGAATCAGGCTCTGGGAAAAGTGTTTCAGCTATGTCCATCTTGGGACTGCTTCCAGCTAATACGTCGCAGGTGACCGGAAGCATCCGGCTGCAGGGCCAGGAATTGCTAAGCCTGCCTGAGCAGGAGATGGCGGATATCCGTGGAAATCGGATTGCGATGATCTTCCAGGAACCAATGACTTCGCTGAATCCGGTCATTACCATCGGTGAACAGATCGCTGAGCCACTGCGGTTACACCGAGGGCTTGATGCGACCCAGGCAAAAGAAGAAGCGCTGAAACTGATGGAGCGGGTTCGCATCCCCGCTGCCCAGGAGCGTTACGACGACTACCCGCATCAGTTCTCGGGAGGAATGCGTCAGCGCGTCATGATCGCGATGGCGTTGGCTTGCAATCCTGCAGTGTTAATCGCCGACGAGCCGACCACAGCCCTTGATGTGACCATCCAGGCGCAAATCCTGGAGTTGATCAAGGAATTGCAGGCGCAAGAGCACATGGCGGTGGTGTTCATCACTCATGATATGGGCGTGGTTGCCCAGATAGCAGATCGTACATTGGTCATGTATCGCGGCGACCTAGTAGAAACGGCCTCTACATCGGAGATTTTTTCGGCTCCACAGAAGCCGTATACAAAAGCGTTGTTGTCTGCGGTGCCCGAGCTCGGATCAATGGCAGCTGAACCAGCGCCTAAGCCATTTCCGATCTATGACATGGCCGCCGGGAAAAACGTCCCTGCACCCAATATGAAAGACAGTGTGCGTAATACAAAGCCTTACCTCTTGGAGGTGTCTGGCCTGACAACTCGGTTTGATGTGCGGTCTGGGTTTTTCAAGCGAGTCACTGGCCGAGTGCATGCGGTCGAAAACGTCAGTTTCAATCTTAGCCAAGGTGAAACGCTTGCGATTGTTGGCGAGTCCGGGTGCGGTAAATCGACGACTGGACGACTCATCACGGGGCTCCTTGATCCAACCCATGGGTCAGTCAAGTTGGAGGGTGTCGAGCTCGGGTCTATCACGCCAATGGAGCGTGCCAGGAAGATCCAGATGGTCTTCCAGGATCCTTATTCGAGCCTGAATCCACGACAGACTGTAGCTCAATCGATCATTGAGCCGCTCAGAGTGCATGGGCTTTACGATACCAAGCGATGTGAAGAGGTCGCCATTGAGTTGCTCGTAAAAGTGGGGCTGCCCGCCGATGCTGCTTGGCGCTTGCCGCACGAGTTCTCTGGCGGGCAGCGTCAACGTGTGTGCATCGCTCGGGCTCTGGCGTTGAGACCAGGCACGATTGTCGCTGACGAGGCGGTTTCGGCCTTGGATGTATCGGTAAAAGTCCAAATTGTGAATCTGTTGCTCGAATTGCAACAGGAGCTTGGCTTGGGCTTCATATTCATTAGCCATGACATGGCAGTAGTTGAGCGTGTGAGCCACCGAGTGGCGGTGATGTACATGGGGGAAATAGTCGAGATTGGGCCTCGGGCTGCAATCTTTAACGATCCTAAACATCCCTACACACGCCGTTTGATTGACGCAGTACCTATTCCTGACCCTGCACGAAAGCAGGTGCAGCGAGTGTCTGCCGGTACTTTGAGAACTCCGTATAAAGCGCATGATTTCATTCCTCCGGCACGGGTGTATCACCAAGCCGGGGAAGGTCACTTTTACATGGAGCCCGAAGGCGAATGGTGCTGAGTCTGAGCTAGCGGTTCAGGTCTTATCATCATCAAGTAACGAAATGCAGTGCTGTTTCACGGTGTTTGTTTTGAGAGCCGGGACGGCACTGCTTCACCTGGGATTTGGAAATGCAGTCATACAAAGTAGGTATTATCGGAGCTGGTGGCATTGGCCTTGCTTACGCGGCATGGACTGCAAATCGTGGTAACGGCGTCACGATTTGGAATGGGCGCTCCTCGGATCAGCCTTCGTTGGGACGCCTCAAGTTGCATGCAACGGGTGTGTTCGAAG
This sequence comes from Pseudomonas capeferrum, assembly GCF_013523055.1. Classification (GTDB taxonomy): domain Bacteria; phylum Pseudomonadota; class Gammaproteobacteria; order Pseudomonadales; family Pseudomonadaceae; genus Aquipseudomonas; species Aquipseudomonas capeferrum_A. The sequence goes on from NZ_JAAMQM010000004.1 coordinate 68,382, forward strand.
GAAGTGTGGACGTTGATAGAGTCAACAACCCTGAGGACACGGTTTCAGCGGCTGACGTGGTAATTATCTGCTTGCCTGTGAATGCGCACCGACAGGCAATTGATGCTGCGCTCCCAAGCTTGAGAAACGGCCAGACTGTTATCGTAAGTTCAATGGGCTCGTTGTCGGCGCTTTATCTTCGGGAGCGCGCGCGAGACATGGGTGTAGATCTTGTCGTCGCCAGTTTTGGCACAACAGCACTTACCGCGCGAAGGGTTTCGGAGGACAAAGTCAATATCATGGTGCGCCGCCCATCGCTGGGCGTATCCTGCTTGCCAGCTTCAAAAATTGAAGATGCGCAGCGTGTATGTAGTGATTTATTCGGTAGTGATTTTGTAGTGGATGAAAACCCACTGATGTCGACATTGAATAATACCAATGCCGTTTTCCACGCTCCGCTTGCTATCCTTAACTGGACGCGCATCGAACGAAAAGAAAGCTGGCCTCAATACCATTACATGACATCATATGTGTGCAAAGTCATTGCGCAGCTTGACGCTGAACGATTGAATTTGGCTTCTACTTTCGGATGGCAGCTTAAGACTTTGGGGCAGAAGCTGAAACAGTCATTCGGTATCCAGGCCGAAGATTTGAAAGAAATTGCGGAAGAACTCCACCAGAAGAGGGGTGGGCCGCCCGGGCCTATTGAAGTAAACACCCGATACATCTCCGAAGACGTGCCATACGGTTTGGAATTCACTTTGGCGTTGGGGCGTATAGCCAATGTACCGATGCCGGTCACCCAGAGCATTGTTGCAATGTCGGCCCTACTGCTGCCAGATGGCTTCTCTAACGAAAACGACCTGGTTGAAGGACTGAAGCTTGAGTCCGAGTCCCTGGAAGGTCTATTGGCTCGTGTAGCTGCAGCGTAAGCTGATACCTGACGTAATGCAGGGCGATAGTCTGAGCGGGGAGTGGCTGATGTCCATGGCAGATATTTATGGCATGGAATCGCCACTGATATTTTCCCCGCTCAGCGGTGGATCCATCAGATTAGCTTATAGGGTGCGTGCACATTTTTATTTTATTCCGTCGGTGGATAATGCCAGAATTGAGACCTGTGATGCGGTGCGGTCACATGATGCTCACATCATTGTCGCCTCTTGCTCTCGTTCTCACCCTTAGATACAGGGGCAAGATGATTTAATCCTTTGTACTTTTCCTTGAGCCCCACGCGGCTCAAGGATTTTTTTCGTTTTCGAGAAAAAGTTAATGTACGTTACACTGCCGTAGTGAGTGCATAACATGTCACGCTCCCAGTTGCTCTTGGTACTCTGTGCTCAAACCCTCATGCTAGCGGCATTTCAAGGGTTGAAACTAGCAGCGCCTCTGTACGCGCTTTCGATAGGCGTGAGTGACGGAGCGGTAGGGGCGCTTGTGGCACTGTTCGCCGCAAGCCAGATATTTCTTGCCATCCCAATTGGACGTTATGCCGACAAAAAGGGGCTGCACGCTCCAATGGCTTATGCTGCAGTGGGATCCGGTGGAATGCTATTCTTGGGGGGCTTGCATCCGGAAATAGTGATAATTTCAGTGGTTGCCGTTGCGTTGGGAGCTGCAAACTGCGTCACTTTGATTGTCATGCAGCGTCACGTCGGGCGGGCTGATCTAAGCGATGAATCCCGTCGGAACTATTTTGGCTGGCTTGCGATATCGCCCGCTTTATCAAGTTCCTTGGGCCCATTGGCTGCCGGGCTCATCATAGATTTACTGGCTCCAGCCAAAGGCGATTATGTCGCTTTCCAGTATTGTTTTGCATTTTTGGCACTTTTATCATGTTCATCTTGGTTATTCACCCGTAAGGTAATCGCGACGCGCAGTGTAAGCATACCAAGTGAGCCTAAAGCGCCTGCCTGGAATCTTTTGAAGTCTGCAAATTTCAGGGGTATTTTGTTTGTAAACTGGCTTCAATCTACGGTTTGGGATGTGCATTCTTTTATTGTGCCTGTTATAGGTTTTAAGGCCGGCTACAGCGCTTCAACCATAGGGATCATATTGGGCGGTTTTGCTCTTGCGGCAGCGGCGATTAGGTTGGTCTTGCCAATTCTGAGTAAGCGTTTTTCAGAAAAACAAATAATTGCTTGCTCGTGCATAGTGGCAGTCATTGTCTTCTCGCTTTACCCATTTGCACACACCCCGCTGATAATGTTTGCGTGCTCTACTGTACTGGGCGCAGCATTAGGATGTGTTCAACCTATGATATTGACGATGTTAGTTCAAGTAACTCCATTGCATCGTCAGGGTGAGGCATTTGGAATCAGGCTTACGGCACTTAACGCATCAAACTTTCTTGTGCCAATAGTCGCCGGTTCGTTTAGCGGGTTGGTCGGCTTGAGCAGTGTTTTCTGGATGGTATCGGCTCTGATGATCCTGGGAATTCCCAAGATTCGCAATATTCAGATTCGTTGAGTTCTGATGTGAGTCGCGACAGCGCTGTATCCCGACTGACCTGGAGCTCGATGGTTGGCAAAGTAGTTCGATAACGCTCGCCTTCGGTTTCCCACTGCGGGATAGACAGGCAGCTGTTATGGCACATGCCTTGTCTGTTTTGAGGGGGATGGAGGAGTAATCGTTGATCGCTTGGTCATCGTCAAATGCGATTTGCTCCAGGTGGCTCCATCGACAGTTTCGAGGAGCCACCTTCAATCAGCGTGGATCAGCACTCGATCAGATTGACTGCTAACCCGCCCCGCGATGTCTCCTTGTACTTGTCGTGCATGTCAGCACCAGTGTCTCGCATTGTCCGAATCACATGATCGAGGGAGATAAAATGCTCACCGTCTCCGCGAAGCGCCATCTGCGCCGCGTTGATCGCTTTAACTGCCGCGATGGCATTGCGCTCGATGCACGGAACCTGGACAAGGCCTCCCACCGGATCACATGTCAGCCCCAGATTGTGCTCAAGGCCAATCTCTGCAGCATTTTCAACCTGCTCAGGGGTTGCCCCCAAGATCTCGGAAAGGCCTGCAGCGGCCATTGCACAGGCCGAGCCGACTTCGCCTTGGCAGCCGACCTCTGCACCCGAAATAGACGCGTTTTTCTTGCACAAGATCCCGACAGCGGCGCAGCTCAAGAAGTAGCGAATGACGTCGTCGTCGCACGCCTCAGGGTTGAATTTCATGTAGTAATGCAGCACCGCCGGGACAATTCCTGCTGCCCCGTTTGTAGGCGCCGTCACCATCCTCCCGCCAGCGGCATTCTCTTCATTCACCGCCATTGCAAACAGGTTCACCCACTCCATCGCGCTCATGGTGGAGACGATGACGTTGGGCTTCTCAAGGGCCAACAGGCTTTGATGGAGCCGACGAGCCCGTCGGCGGACTTGCAGCCCTCCAGGCAAAATGCCTTGTTCCTCCAACCCCTTTTCAACGCACGCCTCCATAGCGGCCCAGATCTTAAGAATCTCAGCTCTGATCTGAGCTTCTGTACGCCAGGCTTTCTCGTTTTCCATCATCAGTTGCGAGACGCTTAGCCCATGCTCCTTACAAAGCCTGAGCAGTTGTGCACCGCTGGAGAAGTCATACGGCAAAACGGTTTGATCGGCGTCGAGCACGCCGCTCGCCGCTTGGTTGGCGTCGACTACGAACCCGCCACCTACGGAGTAGTAGGTCTGCTCAAAAAGCTTCCCGTTCGCGCCATACGCGCACAGGGTCATGCCGTTGGGGTGGTAGGGAAGGCTTTCATCGAGCATAAGCATGTCTCGCTCCCATATGAATTCGACGGGCTGCTGATCCCCCAAGCTGAGGATCGAGGTGTTACGAAGAGCATCTATGCGCGCGCCGATTTGGGAGGGATCAATTTGATCAGGCCATTCGCCCATCAGACCCATCACGGTCGCACGATCACTCGCATGGCCAATGCCGGTTGCCGAGAGCGAGCCATAAAGGCGCACCTCAACCCGTTCAGTCCTGTCCAAAATCTGCGAAGCACGCAATTCGTCTATGAACAACGCACCTGCGCGCATCGGGCCAACCGTGTGAGAGCTGGAAGGGCCAATACCAATTTTGAACATGTCGAACACACTGATCGCCATAGCAAATCACCTCCGAAAATTTCATCGAGGGGATATCAGTTTTCCCCTTTGCTTGATGGTTATCTTTGGCTGTCAGGGAGCTGGGGACAAACGATCCTTCCTACCCAATGCATTAGCAGGACTCCTCAATGAGCCGAATCGTAAACGCTCAAATGCATGCCTCACTTCAGGTGTTTGCTTGCGCGGCGCGACATTTGTCGTTCACGCGGTGTGCGGATGAACTGCATGTGACGCCTGGGGCAATCAGCCAGCAGATCCGACACTTGGAAGAGCGCCTGGGCTTTGCGTTGTTTCACAGAGTCGGGAGAGGTTTGGAGTTGACGGCTGAAGGTCAGCGTCTGGCATCTGTTGCCAATGAGGTACACAGTCGGATCAACGAGGAGCTGAGGATCCTGCATTCGGGGCGGATTGGTGGTGTCTTCAAGCTTAGGTGCATCCCCTCATTCCTCAGCAAATGGCTAATGCCTCGTTTGCCAGAGCTGCAAGCTGACTATCCCGACATGGAACTGCGAGTTGTCGCCGAGGACAGCAGTGGATCCCTGCGCGACGATGACTTCGATTTGGCTATCGACCTTAATGACGGCAGCTACCCGGATTGCTTACGACTCCGTTGCTGGAGGAGGAGTTGTTTCCAGTTTGCTCCCCTGCGTTGTTGATAGGAAAGCCACCCTTGGACTCGCCCTCACAACTGGTGCACTACCCGTTGCTGCACGACATAACGGCTTGGCGAGGTAGCTATGAACATGCGGAGTGGGAGTTTTATCTGTCAGCTATAGGAGCGTCTGGAATCGATGTCCGACGAGGCCACACCTTCAACCGAAATCATCTGACGATTGAGGCTGCAAGGATGGGAATGGGCGTAGCGATTGCACGGAAAGCGCTCATCACCGATGAGCTGGAACAGGGGTCATTGATCGTCCCTTTTGGGCATCCGATTGCAGCAAGGAAAAAGTATGTGCTGGCTTACCGAGAGGGTGCATTGAATACCCCTTCTCGAAGAGCGGTGCACGATTGGTTGGTGGCCCAGGCTAGCAACGTATGAAGATCATGGCCCATTCTCAGGAGCTGATACGACCCAGCGTAAACAGGAGCAATCGAAGAAGGTTAATTGACCATAGGCCGCAACTGTCCCTGACACATTCGCACTGTCGTGTAGGTTATAGGGCAGGGGAGCGAATCTCAGTTTACTTCGTGCTCGCCGCGAGGGATGGCTGAAGTCTGAAAGGAGAGCGGCCATCGTCTGGTAGCGCCCTCCAACCCTGGTATCCCTCCATCACTTTGTAGGTGCTCGATTTCGCAGCGCAGGCTGTCAATGAGATCGGCTGCAGGTCTACCGGTCTGCTCGCTCAAGGTAAGGGTCAGCATGGTCGATGGACTCAAGTGCATCGTGGCCGACTTAATCTTGGAGAAGCATGCAGTTCGGCGGACGAATGGCCCTGGCCGATGCGAAATTGCGGGTAAAAGAAAGCCCGCTGCTAGGCGGGCAAGGTCTATCACACGTAGGGGTAACTCAAGACTGCTCTAGCCGGCGTGAAAATAAGGTGAAAGCTGAGCCCGACAATTCCGGGGGCATTTGTAACCAGCATCTCTCCGCAGCAAAGGGTGTGAGCGCGGGAGCGGGGCATACCCATTATTATTTTCTTTCACTTTGGTGTAGCGACTGGCTGAAGACAGAATGTACTCTTAGCCGATCAACCATTTAGGAAGCTATCAAATGTCGCGCCTCGCAGAATACCGTCGCCTTGAGCAGCAGCTCGCTCAGCAGCTCGCAGAGCTGGAAGCCATGAAAAGTGATGGCGCTATCCAGGCTGAAATGGACTTTGAAAAAAAACTCCGTGCTCTGCTTGGTGAGTACGGCTACAGCCTACGCGAAGTGATCAGCATTCTGGATCCACAAGCTCGTGGCCGTCAGCGTGCTCCCGCAAGCTCAGAAAAATCTTCCCGCAAGCCAAGAGAAGTGAAGGTCTATAAGAACCCACATAATGGCGAATTGGTGCAGACCAAGGGTGGCAACCACGCAGTCCTGAAGGCCTGGAAAGCGGAGCATGGCGCCGAGGTCGTAGAATCCTGGCGTCAGTAAGCGCAGCATCTTGACGAGATGATGGCCCTCAAAAGGGATCCCCATTTTGTAAGTGCGCGGCGCTAAAATCTCACGGCTAGTTGCTGAGGTCGGGGATCCGAGCTACACCTTCAAAAAGACCGCTGGCTGGCGGTCTTTTAGTTGACGGTCACATTCCGTGCCTCGCTGTTTCTAGAGTGGCGTGAGCGCCGTCCAACGTTGACTGAAGAGCGTAATCACCAGAATTATTGGTTCAACCGCGCTCGAGACTTACACGCAGCAGCGGGAGCAATCTGGTATGCAATGAATGCCGATAATGATGCCAAGGTCGCCCAGGATTTAGGTTTAGGCCATGGATTCAGCATGAGCATCGCCTGTGGGTCGGTTTACCATATGTTGTGTGGTCAATCCTTAGAGGTGGTCATGAAGGCGGCTTTGGTTAGTCGTGACCAGAGCCCTCCTCAAACACACAGTCTGAATGACCTCGCTGATCTTTTGGGGGTTAATCGCTCGAAAGAAGAAAAGAGATTATTGGCGTTTTATGAAGAGTCTGTATGGTGGGCGGGGCGATACCCAATTCCGAAGAAAGCTAACGACAAAATGATCCGGGACTTTTGGAAGCTTTCAAGTAATGTGCTCACTAAGCCCAAAAAAATGGATGGTTTATCTTTTGTTGAGGCAAGCGGGGCTACTGACTGGGGAAAATACGATTCGCTTTGGTTGAAGTACGCAGAATTGTTCGATCACAAATTCGGCAGCTGACTTTTCAGTGGGATTATTGTCTGTCTGTAGTATGGGATTTGCAACTTTCCCGAGCGCCAAAATTACTCTGGGAAACATTGATGTGAATTAGTCAGTGAGGCGAAAGATTGGTGTAGTAAATGCTCTACAGGAGGCCGGGCTCTGCCCGGCCTCCTGTAGAGCGGAAATTCAGTGTGACCCCGATCATCTGTACTATTAGGCCGTCTGTCAATGTAAAAAGTCAACTAGAAGCCTTTCTATGCATTCTCCAAAGCTCTGCAGTGATTCGGCATGTCGTGGACTGATAATAGCCTTGGAGCGATTCCAAGTGATGCGGGTGGCTGACCGAGGCTACGTGATCAATCGCGCTCCCTTGGAGATGAGCAGGTCGCTGCTTCGGGCTCGAAGAGGCCGCCTATCATCGTCTGGGAGGGTACCATCGACGTATGGTCGCTGCCGGCGATCTGATGCTAGTGTTCAAGCCCCAACCGACACCTCTTCATGCAGGGAAAGCCATGCGATCACTCGGTATCCGCGCTGAGCCTAAAAAGGCGACGTTCGTCATCTACGACGATGAAGCGAAGCAAATCTTGAACGTCGAATCTTTGATCATCCCCCAGATCCTGAACAAGCCAGAGCAGCTCAAATTTGCTCGTCACAGCATTCTCGACATCCTACGGGAGTACCATGTCGACGTAGCTGGCATCCGGGTGGCAGAGGGCAACTCTCAAAACCAAGATGCTGACCGGCTCTACCTAGAGGCCGTGTTCATGGAGTCGTTCGCAAGCAGCAGCATCAAAAGCTACTTTGTCGGGCGCAAAACCAGCATTGGCGCACGCCTGGGGATCACCGCGACAGAATTCGCCTCGATCGTAAAATGTGAGACCCAGCTTGAGGACGTCGAAGGTTGGCCGCCTGGAAAGGCTGCGGCAGTTCGTGAGGCCATCCTTGTTGCTGTAGGAGCCTCCCGATGATTCCTTATCAAGCGGCTCAGGTGTCGTTCAGGAAGCAGCAGCGCATCGGCGAAAACGGTGAGAACTCTGAGGTGTATGTCGTCCATGACGAACACTTGGATGCCGAGCTCGTGATCAAGCAGGTGAAGACCGATGGCTTCAACGAAGAGCGTTTCTTGCTTGAGGCCCAGCTGCTGTACAAGAGCATCCACCCCTACGTTGTGCAGGTGCTGTACGCCTGCAAAGACACCCAGCACATCTACATCGCCATGCCGTACTACAGCAGGGGATCGCTGCACCAGGTTGCTGAGGAAGAAGGCCTGACCTGTAGGCAGCTAATACGCTACGCCATCCAGTTCCTGAGTGGTCTCAACAACATTCACTCCAAGGGGCTGCTTCATTTCGACATCAAGCCAGACAACATCTTGATTTCCGACACCGATGAGGCACTGCTGTCAGATTTTGGCTTCGCCAAGAATATGGACATCGATGGATATGCCACCCCTGAAGCTACATATCGCTTCCATCTACCTCCCGAAAGCGCGCTGACCCGTGATTTCAACAACAGCGCAGACATCTACCAGGTAGGCTTGACCCTATACCGTTTGCTGGTGGGGCTGGACTCTCTGCAGCAGCAGCTAGGCGCTTTCACGACCGGTGCAGAATTGGCGCGGGCTCAGCGCCTGGAAACCTATCCGGATTTGGCACAAATTCCTCGTCATGTGCCAAAAAAACTCAAGAGCATCATCAAGAAGTGCTTGAGGTACGAGCCTGACTCGCGCTATCAATCAGTAATGGATCTACTGAATGACCTGTCGTCCATCGAGGATTTGGGCCTGGATTGGCGCTTCTCCACCGATGGTAACGTCCGACGTTGGGAAAGCATTTCGTCGGATGGCACAGGTCTTTTGGTAGAGGTGGCCGATAATGGTCAATGTACGTCCCAGAAAAAGACTGTTTCCGGCGCTTATCGCAGGAAACCTGGTCTTTGCGGAGACAACGTAACCCCGGAGCGGATTCATGAAATCCTCATGTCATCAGAGTGGTAAGCCGGCAGGCAGGAAAGATGGGGATGGTTACCTGACCAGATCCCAGATTTCCACAGGACGCAGCCAGACAAGCTCTGGACGCGTTCGATCGTCTGTTCCGCTGGTAGATGTGGATGACCTGCTGGGCGAGTCCCGAGTCATCTATCACCGTCGATAGCTCACCAAGGCCCGCGTGTTTATCACCTGCGGGCCTCTCTCCTACGTCCATCCCATCGCCATAACTCGCCCTTGCTTGATCGTTTCTCCCCGAAGGGACTTCCGATGGGCAGAGTCGTTATTTTTTGGCCTCCAGGGGCGGGACGGCTGGCCGAGGCTCAGTTTCTACCGAAGCAGTTTGTTGGTTGTCGCCCTTGAACATGCCTTCAAGGCCGCCATCATTCTGGAATTTCGAGTAGAGGGTGAAGAAACCGAAGATGGTCACCGCTACGATTGCTGAGCAAACACCGCCGAGAAAGTGGTTGCCGATGACCTTATAGAAGGGGGGCTTGAGCTGATCGATTTTGCCTGAGAGGTTAGGCTCGATCTGGTTCATGCGAGTCATGACTTCGTTGGTCATGATGGTGCCCCGCATCTCCTCTCCAAGCGCCTCAAGCGTAATATCGATGAAGTTCTTGGCCATCTGTTCAGCTTGGCTGCGATACATCCCTATCTGTTGTGGGGTGCACGCCACCTTTTTGAAGGCTTGATGATTGTCCTGCGGGTGGGCCTGGAGCCACTCGATCTTGTGGCGCTTGTACAGCGAGTAGGCCAGCATCCCCAGGAAGTCATCAGGCGTTTCAACGAGCTGACTAAAAACGTCTAGCGAATCAGTGCTTTGCGCAAAAACCGAATCCTTCACACCCGCCTGAGAATGCGAGGTGCCGGAGTCGGTTTCTTGATTGGACGCAGGTTGCGAGATGTCGGTGATCTTGCTGGAAGACGGTGCTGACAAGGTCTTTCAGCCGAAGTCAGCGCGCTAGGCGCCCGAATGCCTTTTTCATCAGGCCATTGATCGTGTCCTGGGACAGCTTGGAAGAACGCGCGGTCACGGCTTTTGTGGCACCAGATGCGAGCATTCTGTTGCTCTGCTTGATGAGCGCGATCGATACGTTTGGCATCTAGACCTCCTGATCCAGAATGGCTACTTCCCGTCGTGAAAGCTATCTAGAGCCTTCCGTTGATCATTTTTGATCAGCGACGGAAGCAGTGTCAAGGTTTATAGGGGTTTGGATAGCCTCGGGTCGGTGCGTATTAAGGCGAAGCCGGCGTTTCACTCGCTAACACCAGCCTTTTAGTTGGTTAAGTTGCGCTTGTGTGCGTGCAAGGCTGTAGCGCGCTAATCAGTAGCTTGAGCCATTAGCTTGAGCGAGAGGCATGCGTGCAGGGGTTGCGTTTTGTACGGTTGACGCCGTACATTGTACGTAAATCGCCGTACGTTGGGTGTGGCGTACCTTGCATGCTTGGGAGTCTCAATGGACATCAAAGATCAACGGCTCGAAATGCGCGTATCTCAGCAACAACTCGACGACCTTGATGAGATTCGCCATTCACTCGACTCGTCCTACATCCCTAGTCGCTCAGACGTGGCCCGCACCTTCATCTCAAACGGAATCGAGAGATTTAAGCGCGGAGGTGATGAATCACCAGAGTCGCTTCCTCTGGGCGAGCGTCTTAGCCTATTTTTTCAGATCTCTCAGTATGAGATGTTCCAGAATGAACCGCCTCGAGGTTCGTCAAGTGATCGAGCCAACAGAATCAGACAAGGCGACATAGTTAAAACAATATATCTGCGGCAGTTTTTCTGGTTTTTTGAACTCGATGCAAATGCCCTCAGAAAACTCAGCGGTGAACTTCAGAGTGACCACGTGCTTGCGTTGATAAATAAAGCCCCGAATGCACAGACAGTTAAAAATTTGAATTACGTCGCTGATTTGTTGGAAATGTTCAGATCCATTGACAGGTGCATGGATGGCGATAGCGGTGGAGATTCGACTGACGTTATCCAGAAGCTTAGTAAGCGTAATAGTGTACCGCTGAGTTTTTCGGGCTTTGAAGAGTCATCTGGGCAGCTAAATGAAATGGCTGCAGTGGCCTTGTGGCTAAACGCAGATGATAGAAAACGCTCCCCTAGTACGATGTGGAACAACAGGCATGACACGGAAGTGTATACGCGGCTTCTGACAGTTTATCGAGAGCACATGAAACGTGACTCTAGGCTTACTCTCGACACTCTTCAAGATATTATGTTGGATCGAAGCCTGGGTTGATCTTGCAGCCCTCTTCTGACTCTGTCTTCTTCTTGAGGAGACAGAGCCGCGAGAAAGGGCTCCTTAGGAAGGGCGACGTAGCGGGTGGACAAGGGTGGTGATCCCTTTTTCGACTACTACCGGCTCGGAGCATCAAATGGCAAGCCCTATCGGTATAGGGTAGTGCCTGTCCTAGATCTGTGCAGATCCATCATCAAGTGCATTGTTGATCCTGCGCTTAAGGTCGTCAGCAAAAGCTCTAACGACGCACATGGCCTCACGAACCTCTTCCACCGTGAGGTCAATCGGCTCGTCCCTTCAATCTTGGCGTTAGGATGGACTATGTCATGACGCTTGCCGCAGATACGAGCGATTGGGGCAACCCCTTGAGCCCAGAGCGCTTCAGATTGAGCATTTACAGGCTGCTTCTTTCCCAACTATAACGCTCTGTCAGTGAGGCTTTGCTTTCTGGGTAACCTGGGACGCAGCGAGGCTCCAGCCACGAGAAAGGGACGTCAGGGAATGGCCGCAAAAATCATAATCTCCGAAGCGTATTGTGTGGAGCTTGAGGACATCGTTTCCATTTCAGAAGCGCGCAGAGCGTACTTCTCACTGCCCGCACCAAGGGCCCGCTTCACCTTCCAGTGCTCGTACGCCGAATGCCTGGCTCTGAAGAAGCCACCCACGATTACCGGGGTAAATTACGCAAGCCTCCCGGAGGATACGTACAGGGCAGCGCATTTTCGTGACCGTGGTGTGGGTCATGTTGAGGGTTGCCCTTGGCAAGATGACGAGCCTGCTGCAGGCGATGGTGATCAGGATGGCGAGGCTTCCGCCAAGGATCGAGAGGCCAAACGAAAACTTCATGATTTCATTGATGAGTTTGACGGAACATCTGTCAAACCGAAGGCGGAATCCGGCGTCGCGGTGGATGCCGGTACCGAGGCTGCTACACGCCAAGGGCAGGGTTGCCGAGGCGTTGCAAAGGGTAATTCCTTTACCAATAGAAACCGCACGAGCAGTTTCGTACGACTGGTCGAATACTATCGCAATGCATACAAGGATCTCAGCACGAGCGAGTTTTTCGCTCTCCGTCTGAAGGTTGCCGGTGAAGGCGAGATGCCGCTCACGTCCTACTTCCCCAACGTGTCGAAAGCCAATCCAGATCTGCCTCCCCGAGTGATCCAGGGAGGGGCTAGGCTGGAACCGCGCAAGGGTAGAGGGTTCATGATGTGGTTCATCGGTCGTGTCGAGGGCAAAGGTGTCTACCTTCGAGTGACCAGCGAGGAGATGGATAATTACCGTTTTCGAGGCTTCTTCAACGACACTCTCGCTCAGGAGGACGCTGACTATTTTCGAGTGTTCGGCTTGGGGCGCCTGGTGCTCTCCGATACCGGCAAAAGCTACAGGCTTGAAGTCGAAGACCTCAATCACCTGACAATTTTTGCAGCGAAGAAACAGCAGCCAACGCCTGGGTTTGACTCGCGGACTCGTGATGAAACCGACGCATGAACTCGCGCCAGGAAGATACTCGGCTTCGCTAGGCTGACCGATATATCGACGATCTCAATAGCTAGCTTTCTAAACCAGAAGGAATCTAGGAATGAACCAACTGTTTTTCGAGGAAATCATCCCCCCGATCTCGTCGGCAGAAGGTGCCATCGTCCTGCTTTTTGAAGGCAAAGAACCGGGGCAGCGCATCATCGTAGGTTTTCAAGGAGTGCTAGGGAAGGATCGCCACCCCATCACGATTCAGCTACCCGACTGGTGTCGGTGGAGCCCCCAGCATGTATCGAGCCTGGACGGTGGCCTGTACAAATGGGCACTCCAACCGGCCCAGGAACCCTACTCCATACTCTGGCCTGGGGATGTGCCCCGCGCTGAGTACAAAATCGGCAGTCCGTTAATTCGGGTGTACTTCGGAGAGGAGCCGCCAGCGCTGACAGGTACGTTGAAGCTAAATCGGTCGTGACTCTAGTATCTGTTGAACATCGAGGACGGAAGGCTGGGTTCGCAATATAAGGTTACACATCACGTGACCTGCTGCGACCTTGGTGCAGAGGTCAGCTTGCCCGATTTCGCCTTAACATATTGTTTCAAATGGCGATGTCTTCCTGTACGAACTCGCCGCGCTGTACTCGGATTCAAAGGAACCCTGTCGTATGCAATCAGCTTATACCGTACTAATCCTGCTGATGCTCGTGAGCGTCTCCAAGTTGGTCGGGAGGGTGCTTCCCATTCCACTGCCCCTCGTGCAGATCGGTGCTGGTGCGCTGTTGGCTTGGCCGACCTTGGGTTTTCACGTTGCGCTGAACCCTGAGCTGTTCCTCTTCCTGTTCCTCCCGCCATTGCTGTTCGCTGACGGTTGGCGTATTCCGAAGCGCGAACTATGGCGCATTCGAGGCCCGGTTGTGGCTCTGGCGGTTGGGTTGGTGTTGTTCACCGTCGTCGGCGCCGGCTACTTCATTCACTGGATTTTGCCGAGCATTCCACTACCGGTCGCTTTCGCGCTGGCGGCAGTACTCTCGCCAACGGATGCCGTGGCGGTATCAGCTATCGCACAGGGACGGTTGCCAACCCCCCTCATGAATATGCTGCAAGGCGAAGCGCTGCTCAATGATGCATCGGGTCTGGTGACGTTCAAGTTCGCGCTGGCTGCAGCCATTACGGGCGTGTTCTCATTGGCCGATGCGAGCGTGACGTTCCTATTGGTCGCGCTGGGCGGCCTTGCGGTGGGTGTTGCTCTGAGCTGGCTGCTTGGCCGACTGCGCATGTGGATGATTGCCCGAGGCTGGGATGACCCAGCGACCCATGTGGTGTTCATGCTACTGCTGCCATTCGCTGCCTATGTGTTGGCCGAGCGCTTGGGCGTGTCGGGCATCCTGTCGGCTGTGGCTGCGGGCATGATGCAGAGCTGGCTCGACCTGTTGCCGCGACAGACCAGCACTCGTCTGCTCAATCGTAGTGTCTGGTCACTCCTCGAATTTGCTTTCAACGGACTCATATTTCTAATCTTGGGCTTGCAGCTGCCCGATATCATCAAGGCTGTCGTCAGTCACGAAACGTCCTTGTGGCCCACACTCGCATACCGCTGCCTGGACGTACTTGCGATCTTCGCGGTGCTGATTATGCTGCGCTTCGTTTGGGTGCAGAGCATCTGGCGTGGGATCGGGGTGGTTCGCCGCTGGCGGGGCAGGCCCGAACTGTTACTCGTACCGACCGCGCGCTCATGTTGGCTGCTGACACTTGGCGGTGTGCGAGGGGCGGTGACCTTGGCTGGCGTTATGTCGGTGCCACTGTTGATCGCGCCTGGTGCCTCGTTCCCGGAGCGTGATCTGCTGATCTTCATCGCGGCTGGGGTGATACTTCTGTCGCTGATTTCGGCCTGTATCACGTTGCCTGTATTGCTGCGCGGGGTAGACAAGAGTCCAGATGAAACCCTGCAGCAGGAAGTCCAAGAGGCCCGGAAGCTCACCGCCGAAGCAGCCATTCATGCGCTGGAGGCGGAGGAGGTTGTTGAGGCAGGTACGGCGCCGGATGCTGCTCAGGCCGCTATGGCTACTGAGCTGAAGGGGCGCTTGATGGCCGAGTACCGTGAGGAGCTGGAGAGCTACAACGACACCGCTGAAGCGCGTGCGCTGGCACAGCAGATGGATCAGCTAGAGCGCCGCTTGCGGCTGAAGGCTTTGCGTGCCCAGCGCCTGGAGCTCTACAACCTGCACCGTAAGCACCTGGTCGGTGATGAAGTGGTACGCGAAGTCTTGGGTGAGTTGGATATGAGCGAGGCGAATCTGGGGCACGGGAGGTAATCGCGGCGCCCGAAGGGCTCGGCCTCACCTGGGTTTAAGGGCGTTGAGGCTGCCGCTGGCAGCATGTCAAAAGCGAACCTTGATGGCAGCCCAGCCTAAACCCAGACTGGCTTGCTGGGTTGGTCAGCAAAGCCAGCTCAACGCTTTGTATGACTCGAACCAAGCTCGCGGAGGTCATTCGCATGATCATTGGCAATCCGATCAAGCGTTTCCTGTCTCAAGAACGCGGGCCGTTTTCGAGTTTGTTTATGGTCGTAAGCATCAGAGACCTGCTTCTCGTTTTCCTTGCTCGTTTCTTTAGTCATTGGTCGGCCTTCGGTTTGAGGTCAATGAAGCAAGGAAGACTGCTGGCCGTCTTCCGGCTGCGTGCAGGAAGGTTGACCACGATGGACTCATTGAAAGCACGCGAAGCATGAGCTAATGTGGAGCTGAAACCCAACACCGGAGAGAGCTCATGACCCACCGCGAAGAAGACTGGATTTAGTTCTGACAGGGAAGCCATAGGTGCTGCTATCACTTGCTGCCCAAGCACGGTGTTGCCACTCTCAGAGCGATCTCAGCAAGCTCTCCAGCATCCCATGCTCCCAAGTGCTGAGCAGGGCAATCGGATCTGTCCCGTATCGATCTCCAGAGTCGAAACACCAAATCCTCCCATCCGGACTTTCGCAACGCTCGCAGTAGTCCAGCTCATCACAGTCATTGAAAATGGTGATGCGCCACCCCTCGATGTCGATCACGAAAAGGCCGACAAACATCTCTTCCCAAGTTTTCGGCCCGGCCTTTCGCATCTGGCTTCGACCGAATACCGCCTGCCGCAGAACCTGAGAAACCTCACGTGCTGTGAGTGAGTTCACTCCGTCCTCGATCATGCCCTTCGTCCTCGATCACGGCTTAAGGCTGTGGCGCAGCTGGTAAGCTTGTTTTGCAGGGGAGTACAAATGTTCTCCTCTTGGAGAAAGCCAGACTTAGGAGTGTTCCAGTGCTCAGGCGCGTCCATCAGCAGGTAGGGTTTCCCGTGCCTGGTGATGATGAATGAATGCCCTTTGACCACTAGCGCGGCGAGTCGTCGAAAGCGTCGTCGCGCCTGGCTGAGGCTGATGATTGTGGGCACGAGCTTTCCTCCCGCATGGCTGTTGCCGTCGAGCATAGGGGAGAGCGTACACCCCCCCTGTTGCTGAGTTGCTTACCAGGCGCACTGCACCGCTCGCGTAGCAGTGGATAGAGTCGTTGAACTCTGTGAGAGTGATCTAGGGCGGCGTGTCCATATTCATAGTGTGCTGATTTTAAACTTTTGGCGGGGCAAAATATTGCAACTGTTGAGAAGCATTGATGAAGGCTATCAAGCGTTGATGTCGCTGTCGAGTCAACTTAAGAGTATGCAGTTAGCATACCATTAGTTGCGCTAGACAATATTGGTTGGGGTGGTAATAATTGTGAGGTTTAATATTTTTGATATTGCTCGTCACAGGACGTGCTGAAGGGAAGATTGCGAAGAAATCTGGTCTCGATGGCATTGGCTGCAGAGTGAGAAGGCTAGTGACATGGTGTGAACGTTTCGCCGTAGTCGCTGCCGGCAACCGAAGCGCGCAGGCGCGAGGATAGACGCCGGTAGGGCAGAGACACCGCCACCTTGCCGAGCTGCTCGTTTAACGACAGCCGACCCGCCAGGGGGGGCCGATCACGACAAATTTTTGGAGCACCTATGAGCAGAGACGCGAAGGACTCGGTGTACTGCAGCATCCAAATGCCCATAGCCAAGGGCCGAGAATTCCTTGAACTGTTTGCAAAGCTCCGCGCCTCCGGTGCTCACCCATCGCTCGACTCCGTATTGGAGGAAGCCGAAGGCGAGTTGGAGATGTCAATTGAGTTCGTCGAACGCATGCTTGCTGGGGATGGCGGGCGTGATCGCCAATTCCACTAGGGGCAACGCTTTGGCCAGTTATGATTCGCTCCATGCACTTGAATGCCGGCGGCGGAGGGCATTATGGGTTCTCGCTCATCTAGACCCTGGGGATCCAAGAGCACTATGTGTTTTGAGGGTGCTAGACGAAATTGACCAGGTGGAACAAGCTTGGCTGGGGCCTGGTCGAGTCACCACCGTTGAAGAGGTTGCGAATCAGATAGTGTCTGAGTCTCATCCGATTGGGACATCTATCGTGCGGGACGACGCTATTCCGGAGCCGTGGCGAGAGCGCTTCTTATGCGCAAGCGTGGGCTCAACTCGGGTTGCCGAAGGTGCTTATTTGCATGACTGGCAGAAGTTTATTTTAAAATGGCCGAAGGAAATGGCGCATCTTGACCGCCACAGAGCTGTCTGTGACCGGAAGGGTTAGCAGGTGTTGCGGTGATTTACGCTTTTCGAAGCAAGCGGAGCGCGCAGCCAGGGATGGCGAAGGCGTGAGGATGAAAGCCCAACGGGCCGAGCCCCTAGGGCTCGGTTTACGACAGCCGTCCCTCCAGGGCACGCCTAGACTTAGATTTTAGCCAGCGTCCTTCGCAAAGACTCTTCCCCAATCTCGAGCCACCAGGTCTGTACACGCAGTCGGTGCGCCACCAAAACATCGTTGAGACACCTGAAGCATTTCGGCCTCTGTTTGGTACCTGATTGGATTTCCATCCTCGTCAACCAGCACACCTTTGGCGCCAATCAGCAAGGCATGACCGGCCACGACATCGTGGGCAGAAACAGGGTAAAGCGATATACCGCATACTCCGTCTCCTGCAGCAACCTTGGCCAGCCTGTACGCAATCGACGGCATGGGGTAAAAATCACTAGGCTCACATAGCTCTTGGTTTATCTGCGGCTTGTTGCTGGCAGCTGAGCTCACCATTACAAGGCTCGATTTGGACAGCTGCTGCTTGGATAGATCTACGTAGACAGGCGATCCGTTTCTCAGCAAATGATTCATACCTGCAGCCCAAGCGATACAATCCGAGGCATTCTCAGCAGTGACTGGTGCATGCACTACCCCAAGCACAGGCTTACCGTCGTGGAGCAATCCCACAGATATGGCAGACCCATCACGGCCGTTCAAGAAATCGGTGGTGCCGTCGTTCGGGTCGACGACCCAGCAAAAAGGAGAACCTGTAAGAACATGACCGGTCTCTTCCCCCCACCAGTCGCAATCCAAGAGCACTAGCAGCTCGGCACGCAGCAGAGCCTCGATTTCGACATCAATTTCTGCTTTGTCGCCTGATCCTCTACGGCCACCTAGACGAGCGCATTCCTGTGCCAACAAGACACCCGCTCGCTCAACGGTCTCGATCACTTGATTGAGGATGTGCTGTAGCGATCGATTAGTCATGGGTGGGCTTCAACCGTGAAGTAATATTGCTCTGCAGTTTGATACAGATGATCAGGCTTTACCATCTGTCTGGCATAGTCTTTCTCAGCTTCAGACATCCGTATTTTGTTGTTGCCAAAATGGAGATCCTAAGTCTATAACGTGAACTGTCAGTTTACAGCTCATATGTCGTCCTAAACGATTCGGCTAAGACGCCCAGCGTGAAGGTTCCGTTTATGCTCAAGCGTCAACCCCCTTGAATGCTTGCATGAAAGCTGTGGCTGAGAAGTTAGACGGACTGAAGATTTCCGTTTTACGTCCTTGATGCATCGACAGAATGACACGTGCCATCCCAATGTAGTGGTCAAATGTGGTTTTTATAATAGTGTGCCCCATTTGATTTCTTAATATCTGCGCAACAGCGTAGTTGAACAGTATCTCATTCGATTTCAACAAGTCGTCTCCGAACGACCTGATGATGTACTGAGTAGGCCACCAGTCGCGTGCATCATAAAAGCGTAGGCTTTTCCTCAGGTCAGGATTCTTGATCAGTGCTTTTTTCTTGGCTGCCACGGTACGGCTTGCAATAGTATCGGGTGTAACAGGGTGGCCGTCCTTGTTAAGGAACAATATATCCAGCGCTGGCTTCTTGCCATAATGGTTGCGATATTTTTTTGCGCGCTCAGCGTAGTACGGTCTGATATAATTGTTCTCAAGAGCCTCGAGGGCATCACGGTGTATAAGAATATCCCGTGACTTTTTGCCTTTACTGTTGGTGATGGCATAACTAACCGTCGGAAGCTCAAATGTCATTGATGAAAACGGCAAAATATGAGAATTTTCACCATTTCCGAAATACGGAAACCGACATAAGTCCATAGGGCGCATGGCGGTATCCAGCGCGAAGTGGAGTAAGGCGGAATAAACAGGGTCGGAGTAATTCTCCATCAGCTGTTTGATCTCACTAGGGGTGATGAGTTGGCTGCTCGTGGATGATGCTTGGCGATTCAATTTATCCAAAACACTGATGCTTGTTGAGTCAATTACTTGAACGGCTTTATAAGAAACATATTCCTGGTATCTTGCGCTTTTGAATGGTGGGATCCAATTTTTCAGTTGAACATTCACGCCAGTAAAAAACTGCCGATCGCTCAACCAGCGAAAATATCCCATCAAAAGCTTGGCCTCCTCGAAAATAGTTTCAGACGAGGGGCGGACGGAGTTTTTAACCTTTCGCTTAATTTCTCTCGCGGTTTGCCATCTCATCACGTTTTTATTGCGCGCATGAAGGTGGTAATCCCCAGGGGATAAGCTGCGGAACTCCTCCTGAGATGAAAGATAGCGATAGAACATTGATATTATGCTGGCATACCGAGAGGAAGTTTTTTTAGATTGCCTAGTTTGGGATTGAAGAAATAAATTTGCATGGCTTAGTAAGGTGCTTTGGGCTTCGGCTTCGTGGATTAATATGAAGTGTTCGACCGCTTGGTGGGATTCCGGATTGATGTACGATACGTACTTTTTGGTTATGCGTATCATTATTTTCCACCATCTACGCTAAAGTGAACGACGCGATCAACACCTTTAAAAAGGTGGACGTGGTCTGCCTTTTCTGCTTGCTCTAGCTCTTCCGGCGGGACGGTCGACGCACGAAACCGTCTTTGTGCTGTGGCATCCGCAACCGACCTGCATTCTGGGATATAAATAGATACGTTGATAGTCGGTGGTATCTTTCTGATATAACCTCTCAGTGCTACGGTGTCGTAGATCGGAAGTCGCAGGACAATTTCCTCTGAAGAGTTTGAAGGTAGCTTGTCTAGTAGATAAGGAAGATCACATAAATACTTATCGATAAATATGACAAGATGAATGTTCTCACTTGTTAATTCGGTGAGTTTTTGAAGCTGGTTTTGAATTTTTTCGTGTTTGGTGTTCGAGTACGCTAAGTAGTCTTTATTGGTTTTATAAGCTGAATTCGCAGCTTTCATGTTGAGATCATAGACGATGCGTGAACCATTTAAAGCTGATAAGGTTCCCTCGGCATGTTGAGCCGTGGCTCTGGTTAACTGTGCTTTAAGCTGATCGATTTGAGCAACATAAATACCGATCAGACTGGACTGCTTCTCGAGAGTTAAATTGATATTACTGTTGTCAAATGTTATGAGATCTCCCTGCATAAGCGATGTAATATAGCGATCGCGTATGTCAGAGATGTCTGCTTCATGTTTATGTTCCATCTGTCGCAAGGTCAGTTCTAACTGATTAACACGTTCTTGCGATTTGAGCAGCAGTTGGGCAACGGAACTAGGTTCGTGGCCAGGCAGCAGCTCATCAATGTTTTTGTTACCCTTGATGTACTCGACCAAGTCAGGGTAGTATCTCTTTAATGATTGACGGCTGATGGCCGCTTCACTAGCAATTTTCTCTACTTTCATTTTTTTACCACCAGATGAATAGTGGTGATCTATTATTATTTCAATTATTCTATTGCGTGTTTCTGAGCTCATAACATACCTCGGCTGGGCAAATTAAACTTGCAAAGTGTCGATAATCTGTTGTGTGTCATCGAAGTCGGAGTTGTGGACGTGAAAATTGCCAAGTGTTAGATTGTCTAAGTGAAACTTATAGGACTTGATTTTGTTGAGAATCGCATCTCTTGTTTGAGCGGGCAAGGTCACTGCGGTGTTGTCAAGGATCCTTTGATAAAACTTGATATTGTCAGTTAGGGCGGTTCGCGCTTTGCCTACTACCACAATTTTCCTGCAGTCGTAGTGGCAATTGGAGGGGTCTGGCTTGGGGGCAGCGTCGCCGAAGTCACGCCCTTGGATGCATGGTGGAAGGTTGTCAGAGCGAAACTGCTCAGCAGTTACGCAGTACGTTCCAACGGCCGTCCGTTTGATGAACAATGGTTTTCCACCCGCCAATAGATTTGACACGTAATCAAAGATTGAAATGGGGATGCGCCGGCCTTCGAAGTCATCGGGCTTCGCCGCCATTTGTTCTGATATTCGAATTGCAGCTTGACCTGAGTAAGAGCCTTCACGGATGGCAGCGATAATTTCCTTGAGTTCTTCTGTGAAAGAAGTCTCGATGGTCAACGCCACAGTCCTTACCATCGCGGGATTACGTGCGATATATTGCATCGTCATTTTGAAGGTTTTGTGGCCAAAAAGGGCTCGGATGAGGTCGATATTTCGCTCATCTTGGTTGATCAAAATCTCTGCAATGGTTTTGCGAAAGCGATGGACATGCAATCGCTCTATGGGTAGAAACTCTCTGAGCTGTTTGACAATATGGTTCAGGATTTGAGGTGTAAACTGCTGAATCTCATTTGGCATCTTCGTGCTCGCATTGCTGCGAAATAGCCAGTGCCGTTCGCTTTTACGACCTATGTTGCGAAGATTACTGTACGCGATAGCACTCTGCGCAATAAAGCCGGGTAGCGGCAAATATTCGATCTCCCCGTTGTAGTTTGGGTCATTCGCAGTTTTATATCGTACGATACGAAGCCAAAAGTTACCGGTGCCTTCGGAGTTGTCGTTGGTAATGTCATTAATACTTAGAGGCGCTAGCTCGGACGCCCGGGCGCCACTAATCAGCGCAATCATTATAAAGATAGCATTCCTAACGTGATCCAGTGCTGTATACCAGTTTGTTTTCCATGTATACGACCAATTGTTACCAGCTCGTTGATGACTGGTTTTTGTCCTGTTCAACTCCATTACGGTGCGGCCGTCTACTACAACACGAAAAGAATTCTCAAGATCTTCATCGATTTTTGAGCGTGTAATCTTGCCATTTTGGTTTGCTTTTAGAACTGCGTTGATATGTGGTTCCAGAAGCGAGAGTTTCGGCGCAGCTTTTTCAATCCAGAATAACGCATACTCCATAAGGTGCGCCAAGTCACTCTCGGAGAAAGATACCCAAGTCTGGTATGTGCCCCTCATGGTATTCATGAGGTCTGTCTTACGTTCAGGGCTATCAATTTTATCAAGGGGGACTTTGATGCGAAGCCCTTCAGGGATAAGCTCTTTATCGGATAGAATTATCCATAGCTTTACAATTCGGTATAGTCCAAAATACTGAAATGGAATATTGGTGCTTTTAGCTCTATCAAGTGCTTCAGTGATTAACCTTGAACTTATGAGATCAAGTGTTTGGGCGTTGATCTCCAGGTGATTGTCCAAGAGCAAGTGCTTCTCGAGGGAGCTAAAGTCATTACAGTAGGTGAGTGTGGATTTATTGCTGGTGATTCCTTGCAAAAGAGAGTTTTCAGGAAGCAAATAGAATGAAAGAGCTCGCTTTAGGTCGTTGGCGCCAGGAACTGAATGATTGAAATGGATGGAGACGACGTCCGCGAATCGAGGGGTGTCTAGTTTCCACAACCTATCCAGGTAGCATGACGAAGGGGAAACAGGAAAGTCCCCACCAGATGCATGTAGCTTTTCGAGGAGTTCACTCCCGTGCGTCTTGAAATCTTCTGCAGTGTCCAACAACAGACTTTCTAGCTCTTGCTCCGCTGAGTCACGCACGTCTGCCTCAAACTCATCGAGAAGTGAATGCGCGTATTCTTCGTTAGTCATTACAGCTCACCAGTCCTGAAAATAAGTTTGAGGTCGCGCATTTCGCGAGGCAACAGTGGAGAGTTCGCGGCGCGGTACCGTATAGCGTCCTGAATTGCATCCTCATCATTCCAATTATCTAGGATGAGCTCAATCTCTTGTTGTTCAGCTTCAAGCTGTGACCCAAATTCGGCATAGGCACGATCACGCAGAAGTTCATCGATGTGAGAGAGCCGCTCGATCAGGAACGGAAGTGAGTCCTCTAAAATACGTAGCTTGCTGCAAAAAATGCAATGCTCGAACGCTTCGCATTTGATGCCCTGCTGCAACTTTATTGCTCCTGGCCAATCTGGATTACTGCGATCACTGCATGCCCATAGAGCCCTCTCGAAGTAAGGCAAGTGGATAATGCTCAGATCGGCGTTGGCTATAGCGCTTGCCTGTTTGCACAGCAAGCCTTGGAACTTCCTCGCTCGGAGTAGCTCAACTACTCGCTCAAGCGCTGACCGTAGACGTTTTGCGCGCTTGGCCCGTGCGACTGGAGAGTTGTCGTATGACTCATCTGTAGTATCGCGCGATTCGTGCCCCATCATTTGAGAAAGAAACGCGTATGGCGTATGTTCAGCATTGTAGTAGAGCCATGTCGAGCGTAACCGACCTGTTAAATTATTTGCACTGGTTATTCTCTCTCCGTTATCGGTAACTATGTGTTTAGACAGGATTTGATTCACAGCGGTAGGAAAGTCACCGCCGTAATCAATTGCACCCACAGCTTGGCCTTCAGCTCGTGCCCATGCATTTAGCGGCCTTAGGAATGCAAACATATTATTGACCGGCCGATTACGGGTGGGATCTATCAAGTGTGATACGTAGGCGGCAAGCGGAGCTGATACGTCTTTTGATAACAAAATCAGATTGTATAGTGAGTACGGATTTTCGCTGTCTGATGTCGATAGGATCTGTTTTGGTGAAAGATATGGTAAGTCCCCGCCTTGGCCTCTATTCTTCTCTGAAAAGATTAACTTTATGTTCTCTTCGATACTTGAAGTAAGGCCGTGCAGATAATTGTTTTGGTCGATGTCAGTGACGGTTTCCTTGTTCCAGCCAGCCTGAAGCATCATGAATAAAACAAGTCCCGCAATGTCCGCTGAGGTAGGATAGTAGAGCGCCATGTGCTCATCCACTGACAGCATTTGACCTTTAGTTTTACTCCACTTATCGTTAAATTTGTTTCGAACGTACGCTAACTTGTGAATTATCATTTTCACAGGATCAGTTAGATCGTCATAATTGAAAAGATAGGCGCTGCTGTACTCGATGGCAAGGCTCTCCCGTTTGAAGTTAAGCGGGTAGCCGTATGTGATAAATGTCTTGACTACCCGGTAGGGCTCAAGGTTGGTGTTCCACCATCCAGCAGTACTTGACGGATGGGGATTGTAATCCGGCGGTATGGTAACTGCTGTGCCTGCCGTTTTATAGAGTTCAGTAAAGCGCTCAAGAAAATCTGGCTGTTCCGAGATGACTATTATTTCAGGATCTGAACATTTGGCTAATCTCACCATCAGCTGAGCCTTCGGAATAGGCAAATCATTTAGTAGTCGATATTTGTACCAGGTGAATATATCTTGTGTAGACAGCCGGCAAATCCACTGATCCTGCAATTCTTCCAGCGTATACGGGGCGACCTCGTCGATAATAGCTCTTCGTGCGATCATTTCTCGAAGTGAATCGACGATTGTCTTAGTGGTCGTGGTTAGCGTGGCCACGCCGTCTTCCGACAGTGGTTCAGTATCAGATCTACGATCTAGCCTGACTTTCGGCAAATCCACATTTGGGATGACCCCGGTTTCTCTCGAAGCGATTTGAATGCATGACTTCAGCTTAGAAGCATGAATCGCTCCCTTGCCGATCTTATTCAAATGTTTGATGAAGCTCTTGAATAGGCTTGGAGTAATATCCTTAAGGTGGCGAATGTGCAGCGAAGGGGCATGTTTAGAGTTGTATAGGGACATGAAGTCTAGAAAATAGACAATTGCCAATCTTAATTGGAATGCCCATGCAGAAACCCGGGTCGGGGCGCACATCACCATAATGTAATGGAAGCTTAAGCAAATATTCGCAGTCGGATCCCAGCTCGGATGATCCATATAGCTACAAACAACAGCTACACCAGTGGATGTATTCACCGCATGGATAGGCAGTTGAGCTACGACGTCTGCTTCGTTCTGGGGAGACTCATTCACCCGGACGTCCGCTTGGACGGAAGAAATAGGTTCGCTGGTCTCGTCATGGGGCAATTTGGAGCGTTCCGTTGGTGCGGAGGTGTCGAGGAAGGTGCCCAGGTCGTCATCTGGTTTCGGCGCAAGCCCTTTTGGCTCAATCACAATGAGCCTCGCTGTAGGTCAGCCAATTGGGGTGGCCCTTACTCAAATTTTTCACATCACCTTTGGCCGGGAGTGAACGCATCGTTCCGTCGACGGCTACCGCTTCACCAGACGCCGCTGGGCTAGCAGCCCGCAAAGATCCCCCGATCACATCCATCACCGCTCACTCCCCATAGGTTTACATTTCTCAGATGCTAAACTATCTCAGTGGGTTTACAAGAGTTAGAAAACAAAACTAAGGGCTGATCTTCCTGCTGCTGGGGTTGCAACTGCCCGACATCGTCAAGGCGGTGGTCAGCCATGAACCCACGCTATGGCCGGCTTTGGCCTGGCGTTGCCTGGAAGTGGTCGCCATCTTCGCGACGCTGGTACTGCTGCGCTTCATCTGGGTGCAAAGCATCTGGCGCGCGATCGGTGTGGTCCGGCGCTGGCGCGGTCGCCCGGCGCTGGTGCTGCTGCCCACCGCTCGGTCCTGCTGGCTGCTGACCCTGGGTGGCGTGCGCGGCGCGGTGACCCTGGCCGGCGTCATGTCGGTACCGCTGCTGATAGGCGCGGGCGAAGCGTTCCCGGAGCGCGATCTGCTGATCTTCATCGCCGCAGGAGTCATCCTGCTCTCACTGATCAGTGCGTGCATATCGCTGCCGCTCCTTCTGCGTGGCGTCAACAACAGCCAGGACGATCGTCTGCAACAGGAAATCAAGGATGCATGGCGGCAAACCGCCGAAGCGGCGATCCATGCGCTGGAAGCCGAAGAGGTGGTCGATGCCAAGGCACCGCAGGACGCCACTCAGGCGATCATGGCGACCGAGCTGAAAGCGCGGCTGATGGCCGAGTATCGTGACGAGCTGGAAAGCTACGACGGCAGCGCCGAAGCGCAAGCGCTGGCGGCGCAGATGGACCAGTTGGAGCGCCGCTTGCGCCTGCACGCGCTGAGAGCCCAACGGCTGGAATTGTACAACCTGCATCGCCAGCACCTGATCGGTGATGAAGTCGTGCGTCAGGTGCTGGCGGAACTGGACATGAGCGAGGCGAATCTCGGTCAGCGCAAATGAGAGGGTGTCAGCGCGGGTAGGCCAGGCGCATGAAAGCCTTGTCCTTGTCGCTGATCCGGTCGTTGACGCCGATTTCCCAGTCGCCGAGGGTCAATTCCTGCGGGACGGGGTAGTGCATGATCGAATGACGGTCGTAAGGAGTCTTTCTGATGCTTGCACCGACGACCTTGGACAGCACGGCCTCATCGACCACCTCCTTTGAGTGCCCTTTGACGGCATAGTGGGCGTAGACCTTCGGAATGTCCCAGGGAATATCGGCGGCGGGGTGCTGGTGCTCGTGCTCTGCCCCGAGCGCATGGCCGAACTCGTGGATGACCGTTCGCTCGAAATCGTCCATGTCGGGAGTCACCCCCAGTACCATGGAAGCGCCCGCGCTCGTCAGCGCATCCGTGCCGAATACCGAGTAATTGACGAGCGGGCTGCCGCCTGTATGGATCTTGATCTCGCTGTCGAAGTCGTCATCGACCAGGACGAAGTCGAGGTTGACGTACGGCAGCCATTGGCAGGCAGCGTTGAAGACGGCGTCCTTGAGAGATGGCTCCGGTTCGTTGGTAAACGAGATGCGCAGGGTCCGCCCCGGCGCCCAGAACTTGTCGAAATACGCCACCGAACGCTTGCGCCGAGTACCTGGCGTCTGAGGGGCATTGGCCGGGTTTTCCTGCAGGGCCATCTCATAGGCGAGTCGGGGTTCGATGGTCCTGGGACAATGGCAGATCATCAGGTCGAGCATGCGTTTCACTCCTGTTCGATTGAGCCAGGAGGGTGATTCGACGCGTGAAGAGGGCGGCGTTACATATTGCTGACGTGGATCCTGGGCGTGCCGCCCAGGCGGGCCATCGGCACTGACGCATGAAACCGCTGCCAGGACCTCGTGCCGCTTTCGAAGCATGCACGACCCCTGGCCAGGCCAACGTCGCTGACTTGATCAGCCTTCGAGGTAGTTGCGGATCCGCTGCGCTGCTTCGATGCACTCCGACAGCGGAGCGACCAGCGCCATGCGCACGCGTCCGGCTCCCGGGTTGACGCCATCGACCTCGCGCGACAGGTACGAGCCGGGCACCACCGTCACATGCTCGCTCTCGAACAGGCCGCGGGTGAACTCCGCGTCGTCACCTGGCACCTTGGCCCAGAGGTAGAAGCTGCCATCTGGCCGCTGCACATCGAGAACCGGCTGGAGGATAGCCAGGACTTCATCGAACTTCGCGCGATACTGGTCGCGATTGTCGCGCACGTGAGCCTCGTCCTGCCAGGCGGCGATGCTGGCCAGCTGGGTCTGCACCGGCATGGCGCAACCGTGGTAGGTGCGGTATAGCAGGAACGGCTTGATGATCTCGGCATCGCCGGCCACGAACCCCGAGCGCAGGCCGGGCAGGTTTGAGCGCTTGGACAGGCTGTGGAAGACCACGCAGCGCTTGAAGTCGCTGCGGTCCAGTTCGGCGCAAGCGGTGAGCAGCCCGGCCGGCGCGTTATCCTCGTCGAAGTACAGCTCGCTGTAGCACTCGTCGGCGGCGATCACGAAGTCGTGTTCGTCGGCCAGGGCGATCAGCTTCTTCAGGGTATCCAGCGGCACCAAGGCGCCGGTCGGGTTGCCCGGCGAGCAGAGGAAGAGGATCTGGCAGCGTTTCCAGATCTCGACCGGCACCGCCTCGAAGTCCGGATTGAAACCGTTGCTTTCCAGGCAGGGCAGATAATGCGGCGTGGCGCCAGCGAGCACGGCAGCGCCTTCGTAGATCTGATAGAAGGGGTTGGGGCTGACCACCAGGCCGTCATCGGCGCGATTGACCACTGCCTGGGTGAACGCGAACAAGGCCTCGCGGGTGCCATTGACCGGCAGGATATGACGGTCGGCGTCCAGCCACCCGGACGGCACGCCGAAGCGCTGTTCGCACCATTGGGCGATCGTCTGGCGCAGGGCGGGCAGGCCCAGGGTGCTAGGGTAGACGGCCAACTTGTCGAGGTTGTCGGCCAGGGCCTTGGCAACGAACGCGGGCGATTCATGCTTGGGCTCGCCGATCGACAGGGCGATGGCACGTTTGTCGGGCGCCGGCTTCACGCTGCCCAGCAGGGCGCGGAGTTTCTCGAACGGGTAGGGCTGCAGCTGGGTCAAGGCATGGTTCATCGGCGCGAGGTCTCGTCAATCATTAGAAGTTCACACGGGTAGGGCTGGCATCGCTGGCCTGGCCGGCCTGCAACTGCTGGACGATCGTCTCCTGCAGGCGGGTGCACAACTGCGGATCGGACAGCGGCTGGTTATCGGCGTCGGTGATGAAGAACACGTCTTCCACGCGTTCGCCCAGGGTGGCGATCTTGGCATTCTGCAGCGACAGGTCGAATTCGAGAAAGATCCTGCCGATCCGCGCCAGCAGGCCTGGTCGGTCAGGCGCGGTCAGCTCGAGAATGGTCACCGGGCGTTGGGCGTCGTTGTGGATGGTCACTTGCGGCGCGAAGGTGAAGTGCTTGAGCTGGCGCGGCACCCGGCGCTGGATGATGGTCGGGTAGTCTTCGGGGTTGCGCAAGGCGTCGGTCAGGCCGTCGCGGATCTGCTTGACGCGCTGCGGATTATCCCCGATGGAGCCGCCATCGTTGTCCAGGACGATATAGGTGTCGAGGGTGAACTGGCTGCTCGAGGTGATGATGCGGGCGTCGTGGATGTTCAGGTTGAGCTGCGACATCGCGGCCACGGTCACGGCGAAGAAGTCGTGCTGGTCCGGCGCATAGATGAAGATCTGCGTGCCGCCCTCGAATTCACGCTGGGTGGTTTCCTTGATCAGCACCAGTGGGCCGCCGTCGGCCGGCTGCTGGAGGATGGCATCGGTGTGCCAGGCGACGTCGGCGGCGGTATGGCGCAGGAAGTAGTCATCGCCCAGCTGCGACCACAGCTGCTCGACGTCATCAGGGTCGGTGCCCTCGCGAATCAAGGTGTCCAGCGCCGCGACCTGGGTCTGGCGGATCTGCTCCTCGCGGTCCAGCGGGTTCTCCAGGCCGCGGCGCAAGGCCCGCTTGGTCTCGCTGTAGAGCTGGCGCAGCAGGCTCGCGCGCCAGGAGTTCCAGAGGCTGGGGTTGGTAGCGTTGATATCGGCCACCGTCAGCACATAGAGGTAGTCCAGGCGGATCTCGTCACCGACCAGCAGGGCGAAGTCGTTGATCACCTGGGGATCGGAGAGGTCCTTGCGTTGCGCCGTGGTCGACATCATCAGGTGGTTCTGTACCAGCCAGACGATCAGGCGACTGTCCCAGGTCGGCAACTGGTGTCGCTTGCAGAAGGCCTGCGCATCCACCGCGCCGAGTTCCGAGTGATCGCCCTGGCGACCTTTGCCGATGTCGTGATAGAGGCCGGCGAGATATATCAGCTCGGGCTTGGGCAGGCGGCCCATGAGCTTGCTGGCCAGCGGGAATTTCTCCGAGACCGGCGTGTATTGCAGCTTGCGCAGGTGCTTGATGAGGTTGAGGGTGTGCGCATCGACCGTATAGATATGGAACAGGTCGTGCTGCATCTGCCCGACGATCAGGCCGAACTCCGGCAGGTAGCGCCCGAGGATGCCGTAGCGGTTCATGCGCCGCAGATTGCGGTGAATGCCGATCTCGCACTTGAACAGCTCGATGAACAGGCTGGTGTTGCGGATATCGTTACGGAAGCTGTCGTCGATCAGGTGGCGATGCTCGCGCAGCAGTCGCACCGTATCGGCCCGTACGCCCTTGATCTCGGGGTGCTGGGCCATCAGCACGAAGATCTCCAGCATGGCGAACGGCGTGCGCTTGAACACGTTCGGGCTGACCGCCTCGATATAGCCGTCATGCAGGCGGAACCGCGCATTGAGTGGCTGCGTGCTGCCGTTGTCGTCGGCGAGGATGACTTCCTCGAAATGCTGGATGATCAGGTCGCACAACTGGCTGATGCTCATCACCACCCGGTAGTACTGCTG
Source organism: Pseudomonas capeferrum (assembly GCF_013523055.1). Taxonomy (GTDB): domain Bacteria; phylum Pseudomonadota; class Gammaproteobacteria; order Pseudomonadales; family Pseudomonadaceae; genus Aquipseudomonas; species Aquipseudomonas capeferrum_A. The sequence goes on from NZ_JAAMQM010000004.1 coordinate 98,495, forward strand.
CATGAACTGCTCGATGGCGCGCTTGGGGTTCTCGTCGGTGAAGCCGAGCAGCCCGGCGATGCTGCGCTGATGATCGAACAGCAGACGATCCTCGGCGCGCCCCGCCAGCATGTGCAAGGCATAACGGACTTTCCACAGGAACGCCTGGGAGGAGGCCAGCAGCTCGTTCTCGCTTTCCAGCAGGAAGCCTTCGCCGGCCAGGGCATGCAGGTTGAGGGTGCCGTATTGACGCCTTGCGACCCACAGCACCGTCTGGATATCGCGCAGGCCGCCGGGGGAGCCCTTGACGTTGGGTTCCAGGTTGTACTCGGTGTCGTTGTACTTGTGATGGCGGGCCTTGAGTTCGGCGCGCTTGGCCAGGAAGAATTCCTTGCTCGGCCACATGTGCTGCGTGCCGGTGACTTCCAGCATGCGCTGGCGCAGGCTTTCCGGGCCTGCGATGGTGCGGCTTTCCATCATGTTGGTGATGATCGTCAGATCGGCGCGCGCCTGTTCGGCGCACTCCTCGACGCTGCGCACGCTCTGGCCGACCTCCAGGCCGATGTCCCAGAGCAGGGTCAGGAGGCGCTCGATCCGCTCGCGATACCGCTCGTGCTCGGCCTTGTCCAGGAGGATCAGCAGGTCGATGTCCGAATGCGGATGCAGCTCGCCGCGGCCATAACCGCCCACGGCGACCAGGGCGATGCCCGTCGTGTCGGGCCAGTCGAACTGGTTCCAGGCCTGCTGCAGGATGTTGTCGACGAACCAGGCGCGGTCCTCGATCAGCCGACGGATGTCACGACCCTCGCGAAAGCGCCGGTCGAGCACGTCTCCCGCTTGGCGAATGGCCTTCTTGAAGGCGGCGATGGGGCTTGCCTTGAGCGCCAGTTCCGCCTGGAACTGGCCGCGGTCGAACAGATCGGGATCCACCTGGGGCATCGAAGCGTTCCTACTAGAGTGTGCGTCAGGCCGACGTGCGCGCGATGGTGTCGTCCTTGCGCAGGGTGAAGATCTCGTAGCCATCGGCGGTCACCACCAGGGTGTGCTCCCACTGGGCAGAGAGCTTGCGATCCTTGGTGATGGCCGTCCAGCCGTCGCCCAGGACCTTGGTGTCGGCCTTGCCCTGGTTGATCATCGGCTCGATGGTGAAGGTCATGCCCTCCTTGAGTTCCATGCCGGTACCCGCCTTGCCGTAGTGGAGGATCTGCGGCTCTTCGTGGAACACCTTGCCGATGCCATGGCCGCAGAATTCACGGACCACGGTGAAACCGTTCTTCTCGGCGTGCTTCTGGATCACTTCGCCGATGTCGCCCAGGCGGCAACCCGGCCTGACCAGTTCGATCGCCTTGTACAGGCACTCCTGGGTGACCTGGGACAGGCGCTCGGCCCACGGCGCCACGGTGCCGACATGGAACATGCGGCTGGTATCGCCGTGGTAGCCGTCCTTGATCACGGTGATATCTATGTTGAGCGTGTCGCCATCCTTGAGCGGCTTGTCGCCCGGGATGCCATGGCACACCACGTGGTTGATCGAGGTGCAGATCGACTTGGGGAAGCCCTTGTAGTTGAGCGGTGCCGGGATGGCCTGCTGGACGTTGACGATATGGTCATGGCACAGACGGTCCAGTTCCTCGGTGGTGACACCGGGCTTGACGTGTTCCTCGATCATTTCGAGAACTTCAGCGGCCAGGCGGCCGGCGATGCGCATTTTCTCGATGTCTTCTGCGGTCTTGATGGTTACGGTCATTACAGGCTCTCTACAGCGCCGCAGACGGCGCGAACAAACGGAAAGGCCGGATTCTAGCAGAGCAGGGTGGCCATCAGGGGGAGAAAGCCGCCTGTCCGGCGAGTCCGACGGGTCCATTCTGGCCCGTTTGCCGAGTCGCTGCAAAAGACCCTGACGGACGATGCGTGGGCGGGTTCCGTTTACCGGCGCTCTGTGGTATAAAATGCGCCGCTTTCGGGGACTACCCCGCAAGTACAAACCCACACACGTGTCGGCACGATGGCCTGGGTGCCCCGGATCTCGGATTCGCGGGTTGGTCATTGGGACGCGTGGAGGCCCAACCCGACTTATCAAGGAACTATCATGTCCCAAGTCAACATGCGCGATATGCTGAAGGCCGGTGTGCACTTCGGCCACCAGACCCGTTACTGGAACCCGAAAATGGGCAAGTACATTTTCGGCGCGCGCAACAAGATCCACATTATCAACCTGGAAAAAACCCTGCCGATGTTCAACGACGCTCTGACGTTCGTCGAGCGCCTGGCCCAGGGCAAGAACAAGATCATGTTCGTCGGCACCAAGCGTTCCGCCGGCAAGATCGTTGCCGAGCAAGCTGCTCGTTGCAACTCGCCGTACGTCGATCACCGCTGGTTGGGCGGCATGCTGACCAACTACAAGACCATCCGCGCCTCGATCAAGCGTCTGCGCGATCTGGAAACCCAGGCCGAAGACGGTACCTTCACCAAGCTGACCAAGAAAGAAGCCCTGATGCGTTCGCGCGATCTGGAGAAACTTGATCGCAGCCTGGGTGGTATCAAGGACATGGGCGGTCTGCCAGACGCTCTGTTCGTGATCGACGTCGATCACGAGCGTATCGCGATCACCGAAGCCAACAAGTTGGGCATTCCAGTGATCGGTGTTGTCGATACCAACAGCAGCCCTGAAGGCGTTGACTACGTCATTCCAGGTAACGACGACGCCATTCGCGCCATCGAGCTGTACATGACTTCGATGGCTGACGCTATCATCCGCGGCCGCAACAACGTTGCTGGCGGCACCGAAGTCTACGCTGAAGAAGCGGCGGCGCCCGCTGCTGAGTAATTGACGCCTGCGTCTACTCAGTACGCAAAAAGGGGGCTAGGCCCCCTTTTTGCCACCTTGAAATCCTCCTGTCAGCATGGCGCCGCATGATCGTTACGCTGGCGTGAAGACAGTAGGTTTCCAGAATTGAACGCCCGTGACGAGCGGGTGGAATGGTTGAAAAACTTTCCAAGAGGATTTTGAAATGGCAGAGATTACTGCAGCGCTGGTCAAAGAACTGCGCGAGCGTACCGGCGAAGGCATGATGGACTGCAAGAAAGCCCTGACCAAGGCTGGCGGCGACATCGAGAAAGCCATCGACGATATGCGTGCTTCCGGCGCCATCAAGGCTGCCAAGAAAGCGGGCAACGTTGCCGCTGAAGGCGCGATCGCCATCAAGGCCGACGACAAGGTCGCCGTCCTGCTGGAAGTCAACTCGCAGACCGACTTCCTGGCTCTGCAAGACGACTTCAAGAATTTCGTCGCCGAGAGCGTCGAGCAGGCTTTCAACGACAAGCTGACCGACGCCGCGCCGCTGATCGCTTCCCGTGAAGCCGCGCGTGAAGCGCTGGTTGCCAAGGTTGGCGAGAACGTCAACATCCGTCGCCTGGTGCGCGTCGAGGGTGACGTTGTCGGTACCTACCTGCACGGTAACAAGATCGGTGTCGCCGTTGTTCTGAAAGGTGGCGACGTCGAGCTGGCCAAGGATATCGCCATGCACGTGGCTGCCAGCAACCCTGAGTTCCTGCTGCCGTCGGAAGTTTCGGCCGAAGCTATCGAGCGCGAGAAGGGCGTATTCCTGTCCCTGAACGAAGAAAAGATCAAGGGCAAGCCTGAGAACATCGTGGAAAACATGGTCAAGGGCCGTATTTCCAAGTTCCTGGCCGAAGCCAGCCTGGTCGAGCAGGCGTTCGTCAAGAACCCTGAAATCAAGGTCGGTGACCTGGCCAAGAAAGCCGGCGCCGAAATCGTTTCCTTCACCTACTTCAAGGTAGGCGAAGGCATCGAGAAGCCAGTCGACAACTTCGCTGAAGAAGTTGCCGCACAGCTGGCTGCTGCCAAGCAATAAGACAGACCTGTCTGTCGCCCCAAAGAGGCTGCCCGCTCACGCGCGCAGCCTCTTTGTCAAACCGGAAACTGGTTTGTCCGGCCAGTCTCCGCTGGCGCTGAAGCAGCGCCACGCTACAGTTAGCAGGCTGCATGCAGCCCGCGCAGAATTTTCTTTACAACGCCGCAGGAGAGACTCGCAATGGCTCAGCAGGTGAGTGGTCGCCAACCTCGCTATAAACGCATTTTGCTCAAACTTAGCGGCGAGGCCCTGATGGGCTCGGAGGAGTTCGGGATCGACCCGAAAGTATTGGACCGCATGGCCTTGGAAGTCGGCCAGCTGGTAGGCATCGGGGTCCAGGTCGGCCTGGTGATCGGTGGTGGCAACCTGTTCCGTGGTGCGGCGCTCAGTGCAGCCGGCATGGATCGTGTCACGGGCGATCATATGGGCATGCTGGCCACCGTGATGAACGCCCTGGCCATGCGCGACGCCCTGGAGCGCTCGAACATCCCGGCACTGGTCATGTCGGCTATCTCCATGGTGGGTGTCACCGATCATTACGATCGTCGCAAAGCAATTCGCCACCTCAACTCCGGGGATGTGGTAATTTTCTCCGCCGGTACCGGCAACCCGTTCTTCACCACCGATTCTGCTGCCTGCCTGCGCGCCATCGAGATCGATGCCGACGTGGTGTTGAAGGCGACCAAGGTCGATGGTGTGTACACTGCCGATCCGTTCAAGGACCCGCATGCCGAGAAATTCGATCACCTGACGTACGATGAAGTACTGGATCGCAAACTTGGCGTGATGGACCTGACCGCAATCTGCCTGTGTCGCGACCACAAGATGCCATTGCGGGTATTCAACATGAACAAGCCTGGTGCCCTCCTGAACATCGTGGTGGGTGGCGCCGAAGGAACCCTGATCGAGGAAGGCGTAGCATGATCAACGAAATCAAGAAAGATGCTGCTGAGCGCATGACCAAGTCGCTGGAGTCGCTCCAGCACGCGTTCAGCCGTATCCGTACCGGTGTTGCCCACCCGAGCATTCTGGAGGGTGTGATGGTGCCTTACTACGGCGCTGACACGCCTATCAAGCAAGTGGCCAATATCACCGTCAAGGATTCGCGCACCCTGCAGGTCGTTGCTTTCGAGCGCAACATGCTTTCGGCCGTCGACAAGGCGATCGGTAGCGCGGGCCTGAACCTGAACCCGACCAACCTGGGTGAGATGCTGCTGATCACCATGCCCGCGCTAACCGAGGAAACCCGCAAGGGCTTCACCAAGCAGGCACGTGATGCTGCCGAAGACGGTCGTATTGCCGTGCGCAATATCCGTCGCGACGCACTGAGCCAGCTCAAGGATCTGGTCAAGGAAAAGGAAATCAGCGAAGACGAAGAACGTCGTGCCGCTGACGAGATCCAGAAGCTGACTGACAAATTCGTGGCCGACATCGAAGTTGCAGTCAAAGCCAAGGAAAAAGACCTCATGGCCGTTTGAGGCCAGGGCTTTTTCATGGAAAAGACCAAGCTGGCGGCACCCAATTCGGTGCCGCGTCATGTAGCGATCATCATGGACGGCAACAATCGCTGGGCCAAGCGTCGCCTGCTGCCTGGCGTTGCCGGGCACAAGGCCGGCGTGGATGCGGTGCGAGCAGTGATCGAGGTGTGCGCCGAGGCCAAGGTCGAGGTGCTCACCCTGTTCGCATTCTCCAGCGAGAACTGGCAGCGTCCCGCCGACGAGGTGGGTGCCCTGATGGAATTGTTCTTCTCCGCCCTGCGGCGCGAAGCCAGGCGGCTCAACGAGAACAACATCTCCTTGCGCATCATCGGCGATCGCTCGCGCTTCCATCCCGAGCTCCAGGCTGCGATGCGCGAAGCCGAAGCCCTGACTGCCGGTAGCAATCGCTTCATCCTGCAGGTCGCCGCCAACTACGGTGGCCAGTGGGATATCGCCCAGGCTGCCCAGCGCCTGGCGCGCGAGGTGCAGGCAGGCCATCTGCGCCCGGAGGACATCACTCCGGGTCTGCTGCAGACCTGCCTGTCCACGGGCGATCTGCCGCTGCCGGACCTGTGTATCCGCACCGGTGGCGAACGTCGCATCAGCAATTTCCTGCTGTGGCAGCTGGCGTACGCCGAGCTGTATTTCTCCGACCTTTTCTGGCCGGATTTCAAACACGAGGCCATGCGCAATGCCCTGGCCGATTTCGCTTCGCGCCAGCGCCGCTTTGGTAAGACTAGCGAGCAGGTCGAGGCTGGAGCTCGTGCTTAATGCTTAAACAACGCATCATTACCGCGCTGATCCTGTTGCCGGTCGCACTGGCTGGGTTCTTCCTGCTCAATGGGGGGGATTTCGCCCTGTTCATCGGCTTCGTCGTGACCCTGGGAGCCTGGGAGTGGGCGCGCCTGGCCGGCTTGATGGCGCAGGGCCTGCGCATGGCCTACGCCGCGGTGGTCGCTGGCGCGCTGATGTTGCTCTACCTCATGCCCGACCTGGCGCCATGGGTGTTGGGCGCCTCCGTGATCTGGTGGGGGCTGGCGACCTGGCTGGTACTGACGTATCCGCGCAGCAGCGAGCTCTGGTCGAGCGCGGCGTGTCGCCTGCTGATCGGCTTGTTGGTCCTTCTGCCGGCCTGGCAGGGTCTGGTCCTGCTCAAGCACTGGCCCTTGGGCAACTGGCTGATCCTGGCCGTCATGGTGCTGGTGTGGGCCGCCGACATCGGCGCCTATTTCTCCGGTCGTGCCTTCGGCAAGCGCAAGCTGGCGCCGCAGGTCAGTCCCGGCAAGAGTTGGGAAGGGGTCTATGGGGGGCTGCTGGTGAGCCTGCTGATCACCCTGGGTGTGGCTTTGTCACGCGACTGGAGCATTGGCCAGATCTTGCTTGGCCTGATGGGGGCGGCGGTAGTGGTCATGGCTTCGGTCATCGGTGACCTCACCGAAAGCATGTTCAAGCGTCGTTCGGGGATCAAGGACAGCAGCAATCTGCTGCCCGGCCATGGTGGCGTTCTCGATCGCATCGACAGCCTGACGGCGGCGATTCCGCTGTTCGCCGTTCTGCTATGGGCCGCCGAATGGGGTGTGATGTGAGTCGCCCGCAACGGATCACCGTGCTGGGCGCAACGGGTTCCATTGGCTTGAGCACGCTTGACGTGATCGGTCGTCACCCCGAGCGTTACCAAGTCTTCGCCCTGAGCGGTTATTCGCGGCTCGATGAGCTGTTGGCCCTGTGCCTGCGCCATTGCCCGGTATTCGCCGTGGTTCCCGACTCCCGGGCTGCCGCGCAACTGCGCCAAGGCCTCGGCCATGCCGGTAGCGCCACCGAGGTCCTGGAAGGGGAGGCGGGTCTGTGCCAGATCGCGGCCGCGCCCGAAGTCGATGCGGTGATGGCTGCCATCGTCGGCGCGGCGGGCCTGCGCCCGACCCTGGCGGCCGTCGAGGCGGGCAAGAAGGTATTGCTGGCCAACAAGGAGGCGCTGGTAATGTCCGGCGCCTTGTTCATGCAGGCGGTGCGGCGCAGTGGCGCCGTGCTGTTGCCGATCGACAGCGAGCACAACGCGATCTTCCAGTGCCTGCCCGGCGACTACGCCAGGGGTCTGGCCACGGTGGGCGTGCGGCGTATCCTTTTGACCGCTTCGGGTGGTCCCTTCCGCGAAACGTCGCATGAGGCACTGGACAGTGTGACGCCCGAGCAGGCGTGCGCCCATCCCAACTGGTCCATGGGACGCAAGATTTCCGTCGACTCGGCAAGCATGATGAACAAGGGTCTTGAGCTGATCGAGGCCTGCTGGTTGTTCGATGCCGCTCCCTCGAAGGTGGAAGTGGTGGTGCACCCGCAAAGCGTGATCCACTCACTGGTCGACTATGTCGACGGTTCGGTGCTGGCTCAGCTGGGTAACCCGGACATGCGTACACCGATCGCCAACGCCCTGGCGTGGCCCGAGCGAATCGATTCGGGCGTGGCGCCTCTCGACCTGTTCGCTATTGCGCGCCTGGATTTCCAGGCGCCGGACGAGCAACGCTTCCCTTGCCTGCGTCTGGCGCGCCAGGCGGCCGAGGCCGGCAACAGCGCGCCGGCAGTGCTCAATGCAGCCAACGAGGTGGCGGTAGAGGCATTTCTCCAGCGGCGCATCCGCTTCCCGGAGATCGCGAGTATGATCGAACAGGTGCTCGATCGGGAGCCTGTGGTGGCGGTGGCCACGCTCGACGCGGTGTTCGCCGCCGATCAGCGGGCGCGGGAACTGTCACGGCAATGGCTGAGCCGCCACGACCGTTGAGGTCGGCGGGCCGCGGCGAGCACCGTTGAACGTCATTCGGAGAAACACATGACTGCGCTCTACATGATTATCGGTACCCTGGTGGCACTGGGCGTGCTGGTCACCTTCCACGAATTCGGCCACTTCTGGGTGGCGCGTCGTTGTGGCGTCAAGGTGCTGCGCTTCTCGGTAGGTTTCGGCACGCCATTGCTTCGCTGGCACGACCGCCAGGGCACCGAGTTCGTGGTCGCGGCCATCCCGCTTGGCGGCTATGTGAAAATGCTCGATGAGCGCGAAGGCGACGTCCCGCCGGCGCTGGCGCATCAATCGTTCAACCGTAAGCCGGTCGGTCAGCGTATCGCGATCGTGGCCGCGGGCCCCATCGCCAACTTCCTGCTCGCCATCGTGTTCTTCTGGGCACTGGCCATGTTGGGCACGCAACAGGTACGCCCGGTGATCGGTGCCGTGGAGCCGGGCAGTCTTGCCGCTACGGCAGGCCTGCAGGCTGGCCAGGAGATCATCGCTGTCGATGGTGAGCCGACCAACGGTTGGTCAGCCGTCAATCTGCAGCTCGTTCGTCGCCTTGGCGAGAGCGGTACCCTACAGGTCAATGTCCGTGATCAGGGTGGCAGCGTCGAACGCCAGCATGAATTGGTCCTCGACCAGTGGTTGCGCGGTGCCGACGAGCCGGATCCGATTCAGTCCCTGGGGCTGAGGCCCTGGCGACCGGCCATCACGCCAGTGTTGGCCCAGATCGATCCGAAGGGGCCGGCCGCCGCCGCGGGCTTGCGCTCTGGTGATCGCCTGCTGGCCCTGGACGGCGTTGCCCTGAATGATTGGCAGCAGGTGGTCGATAGCGTCCGCAGCCGGGCCGACAGCAAGGTCCAGTTGCGTATCGAGCGCGAAGGTCAGGTCATGGAAGTCCCGGTGACCTTGGCGCATCGCGGCGAAGGCAAGGCGGCCGGTGGCTACCTGGGCGCGGGCGTGCAAGGTATCGAATGGCCTGCCGAGATGCTTCGCGAGGTCAGCTATGGCCCGCTCGAAGCCGTGGGCCAAGGGCTGTCGCGAACCTGGAACATGAGTGTGCTCACGCTCGAGTCCCTCAAGAAAATGCTGTTCGGCGAGCTCTCGGTAAAAAACTTGAGCGGACCGATAACCATTGCTAAAGTGGCGGGCGCTTCAGCCCAGTCGGGCGTTGGGGATTTCCTGAATTTCCTGGCCTACCTGAGCATAAGCCTGGGGGTTCTTAACCTGCTGCCCATTCCAGTACTGGATGGGGGGCATTTGCTGTTTTACCTGATCGAGTGGGCGCGCGGTCGTCCGCTCTCGGATCGGGTACAAGGTTGGGGGGTCCAGATCGGTATCAGTTTGGTCGTCGGGGTGATGTTGCTTGCTCTGATCAACGATCTGGGTCGACTTTAACGCTTCGCTTATTGCGAACCCGCCGCCCTTTCGCGGTGGGTTGTTTAATGCCAGTTGGAATAAAAGGACTTCATGAAACGTCTGCTGCTAACTGCGGTCCTCTCCGCACTGATGATCGCTGAAGTTCACGCCGAGTCCTTCACCATCTCCGATATTCGTGTCAACGGCCTGCAGCGGGTATCCGCCGGCAGCGTGTTCGGCGCCTTGCCGCTCAACGTCGGCGACGAGGCCGATGACCGGCGCCTGGTGGAGTCCACCCGTTCCCTGTTCAAGACCGGGTTCTTCCAAGACATCCAGCTGGACCGCGATGGCAATGTCCTGATCATCAACGTGGTCGAGCGCCCTTCGGTGTCGAGCATCGAGATCGAAGGCAACAAGGCGATCAGCACCGAAGACCTGATGAAGGGCCTGAAACAATCGGGTCTGGCCGAAGGCGAGATCTTCCAGCGCGCCACGCTCGAAGGCGTACGTAACGAGCTGCAGCGTCAATACGTGGCCCAGGGCCGCTACTCCGCCGAGGTCGATGCCGAAGTCGTCCCGCAGCCACGCAACCGGGTCGGCCTGAAGATCAACATCAACGAAGGCACCGTTGCCGCGATCCAGCATATCAACGTGGTCGGCAACACCGTGTTCGACGACGACGAGCTGGCCAGCCTGTTCGAGCTGAAGACCACCAACTGGCTTTCGTTCTTCAAGAACGACGACAAGTATGCCCGCGAGAAACTCTCCGGTGACCTGGAGCGGCTGCGCTCCTATTACCTGGACCGCGGCTACATCAACATGGACATCGCCTCTACCCAGGTGTCGATCACTCCGGACAAGAAGCACGTCTACATCACCGTCAACGTCAACGAAGGCGAGAAGTACTCCATTGGCGACGTGAAACTGTCCGGCGACCTCAAGGTGCCGGAAGACCAGGTCAAGTCGCTGCTGCTGGTGCAGCCGGGCCAGGTGTTCTCGCGCAAGGTGATGACGACCACCTCCGAGCTGATCACCCGTCGCCTGGGCAACGAAGGCTACACCTTCGCCAACGTCAACGGCGTGCCCCAGGCCAACGACGAAGATCACACCGTCGATATCACCTTCGTGGTGGATCCGGGCAAGCGTGCCTACGTCAACCGTATCAACTTCCGTGGCAACACCAAGACCGAAGACGAAGTCTTGCGTCGCGAGATGCGCCAGATGGAAGGTGGCTGGGCATCGACCTACCTGATCGACCAGTCCAAGACCCGTCTCGAGCGTCTGGGCTTCTTCAAGGAAGCCAACGTCGAGACGCCGCCGGTGCCAGGTACCGATGACCAGGTCGACGTGAACTACAGCGTCGAGGAGCAGGCTTCCGGTTCGATCACCGCCAGCGTCGGTTTCGCCCAGAGCGCCGGTCTGATCCTCGGTGGTTCGATCAGCCAGAACAACTTCCTGGGTACCGGTAACAAGGTCTCCATCGGCCTGACTCGCAGCGAATACCAGACCCGCTACAACTTCGGCTTCGTCGACCCCTACTACACCGCCGATGGTGTCAGCCTGGGCTACAACGCCTTCTACCGTAGCACCGACTACGACGACCTCGACGTCGACGTGGCCAGCTACGCGGTGGACAGCCTCGGTGCCGGCATCAGCGCCGGTTACCCGATCAGCGAGACTTCGCGCCTTACCTTCGGCCTGAACGTGCAGCAGGACGAAATCAAGACCGGTCGTTACACGGTCAACGAGATCTTCGACTTCCTCGATCAGGAAGGCGACAGCTTCCTCAACTTCAAGGCATCGGCCGGCTGGTCCGAGTCGACTCTGAACAAAGGTGTGCTGGCGACCCGTGGTCACTCCCAGAGCCTGACCGCCGAAGTGACCACTCCGGGTAGCGACCTGTCGTTCTTCAAGCTCGACTACCGTGGCCAGCTGTTCAAGCCGATCAGCAACGACTACACCCTGCGTCTGCACACGGAATTGGGTTATGGCGACGGCTTCGGTTCGACGTCGGGTCTGCCGTTCTACGAGAACTATTACGCCGGTGGCTTCAACTCGGTCCGTGGTTTCAAGGACAGCAGCCTTGGGCCGCGCAGTACGCCTAGTACTGGTCCAGGCAATCCTAATCACAGGCCCGGCACCATCGAAGACCCGGACCAGGATCCACTGCCGTTCGGCGGCAACGTCCTTGTCCAGGGTGGCGTCGAACTCCTGTTCCCACTGCCATTCGTCAAGGACCAGCGCTCGCTGCGTACCTCGGTCTTCTGGGACGTGGGTAACGTGTTCGATACCAACTGCGGCGACCAGCCTGATTGCACGAAGGTCGGCTTCTCCAACATGGCCAGCTCGGTCGGTCTCGGCGTGACCTGGATCACCGCCCTGGGCCCGCTGAGCTTCAGCCTGGCGATGCCGATCAAGAAGCCGGACGAGGCCGACACCCAGGTCTTCCAATTCTCCCTGGGCCAGACCTTCTGAGGTCTGCCCCTTGTTAATGACAACGAATTCTCTAGGAGTGCATCGTGCGTAAGTTGATCAAACTGGCCGTCGTGGCCACGGCGCTGGCCGCCACCCCGGCTTTCGCCGAAATGAAGATTGCCGTGCTGAACTACCAGATGGCGCTGCTCGAGTCGGACGCGGCCAAGCGCTACGCAGTCGATGCCGAGAAGAAGTTTGGCCCCCAGCTGACCAAGCTGAAGAACCTCGAAAGCAGCGCCAAGAGCATCCAGGACCGCATCATGAAGGGCGGCGACAAGATGGTCCAGCAAGAGCGCGAGCGCCTGGAACTCGACTTCAAGCAGAAGGCCCGCGACTTCCAGTTCCAGTCCAAGGAGCTGAACGAAGCCAAGGCCGTCGCTGACCGCGACATGCTCAAGCAGCTCAAGCCCAAGCTGGACGGCGCTGTCGAGGAAGTGATCAAGAAGGGTGGCTACGACCTGGTTCTCGAGCGTGGCGCGGTCATCGATGTCAAGCCTCAGTACGACATCACCCGCCAGGTCATCGAGCGCATGAACCAAGCCCGTTGATATGACCGTGACCAAGACGCTCGGCCAATTGGCCGAGACCCTCGGGGCCACCCTCCAGGGTTCCGAGACGCTGCCGATCACTGGCCTGGCCACCTTGCAGGAGGCTGGGCCGGGGCAGTTGAGCTTTCTTGCCAATCCGCAGTATCGCAAGTACCTCGACAGCACCCAGGCCGCGGCCGTGCTGCTCAAGGCTGGCGATGCCGAAGGTTTCGCCGGGAATGCGCTCATCGTTGCGGACCCTTACCTGGCTTATGCGCGCATTTCCCACCTGTTCGATCCCAAGCCCAAGGCTGTGGCGGGTATTCATCCCAGCGCCGTGGTAGCCGAAGATGCCCAGGTGGACGCGACGGCCAGCATCGGCCCGTTCGCCGTGATCGAAAGCGCGGCGCGGATCGGAGCCGACGTGACGATCGGCGCTCACTGTGTGGTGGGCGCCCGTAGCGTGATCGGCGACGGCGGCTGGTTGGCCCCGCGTGTCACCCTGTACCACGACGTCACCATCGGCAAGCGTGTGGTGATCCAGTCCGGCGCGGTGATCGGTGGCGAGGGCTTCGGCTTTGCCAACGAGAAGGGCGTATGGCGCAAGATCGCGCAGATCGGCGGCGTGACCATCGGTGATGATGTCGAAATTGGCGTCAACACCGCCATCGACCGGGGCGCCCTGTCGGATACGCGCATCGGTAATGGCGCCAAGCTCGACAACCAGATTCAGATCGCGCACAACGTTCAGATCGGCGACCATACGGCCATGGCGGCTTGCGTGGGTATTTCCGGCAGCACGCGTATCGGCAGCCATTGCACCATTGCCGGTGGCGTGGGCATGGTCGGGCATATCGATGTCTGCGACAACGTGTTCGTCTCAGGAATGACCATGGTGACGCGTTCGATCACCGAGCCGGGTGCCTATTCCTCCGGCACGGCCATGCAGCCTTTGGGCGAATGGCGCAAGAGCGCTGCGCGGATTCGCCAGCTCGATGACATGGCCAAGCGTCTCCAGCAACTGGAAAAACGTGTCGAGACCGTGACCTCAGGCGGCCAGCCTCCATCAGAAGGCTGATAACATTTTCCGGACAAGAGTGAATTGTCGCTAGCTGGCTCCTCTTTGGACTGCAAAAGGAGCGTGTGGTCAGCACCTGCGCTCCCTATTATTACTACAGGCTTCCCCCCGAAATGATGGACATCAACGAGATTCGCGAATACCTGCCTCACCGTTACCCGTTCCTGCTGGTGGACCGGGTCACGGAGCTGGACTTCGAGGCCCAGAGCATTCGTGCCTACAAGAATGTCAGCATCAACGAGCCATTCTTCAACGGCCATTTCCCGGCGCACCCGATCATGCCCGGCGTGCTGGTCATCGAGGCCATGGCCCAGGCGGCCGGTATTCTTGGCTTCAAGATGCTCGACGCCAAACCGGCGGACGGCACCTTGTATTACTTCGTCGGTTCCGACAACCTGCGCTTTCGTCAGCCGGTACTGCCGGGCGACCAGTTGATCCTCGAAGCCAAGTTCCTGAGCCGCAAGCGCCAGATCTGGAAGTTCGAGTGCCAGGCCACGGTCGACGGCAAGCAGGTATGCTCGGCCCAGATCATCTGCGCGGAACGTGCACTATGAGTTCGATTGACCCTCGGGCGATCATCGATCCTTCGGCCAGGCTGGCCGAAGGTGTCGAGGTGGGTCCATGGTCGATCATTGGCCCCGGGGTAGAGATCGGGGAGGGGACGGTTATCGGCCCGCACGTGGTAGTCCGGGGACCGACCCGGATCGGCCGACATAATCGTATCTACCAGTTTTCCTCGATTGGCGAAGATACCCCCGACCTCAAGTACAAGGGCGAACCGACACGCCTGGTCATCGGCGACCATAACGTGATCCGCGAAGGTGTCACCATTCACCGCGGCACTGTCCAGGATCGCTCCGAGACCACGCTGGGCGACCATAACCTGATCATGGCCTACGCCCATATCGGGCACGACAGCGTCATCGGCAACCATTGCATCCTGGTCAACAATACGGCGCTGGCGGGCCATGTGCATGTCGGCGACTGGGCGATCCTCTCCGGATTTACTTTGGTCCATCAGTACTGCCATATCGGCGCGCACAGCTTCTCCGGCATGGGCACCGCGATCGGCAAGGATGTTCCGGCCTTCGTCACCGTTTTCGGCAATCCTGCCGAAGCACGCAGCATGAACTATGAAGGCATGCGACGTCGGGGCTTCAGCGACGAGGCGATCCATGCCTTGCGTCGTGCCTACAAGATCGTCTACCGCCAGAGCCTGACCGTCGAGGAAGCGCTGGCCGAGCTCGCTGAACTGGCGGGCAAATTCCCGGAAGTCGAACTGTTCAGCCAGTCGATCCAGACTTCCGCTCGCGGCATCACCCGCTGACATGGCCCAGCTTTGCGTGGCACTGGTCGCGGGCGAGGCCAGCGGCGATATTCTCGGCTCGGGTCTGATGCGGGCATTGAAAACACGGCATCCGGACATTCGCTTCATCGGGGTCGGCGGGCCATTGATGGAGGCCGAAGGCCTGCAGTCCTATTTCCCCATGGAGCGCCTGGCGGTCATGGGGCTGGTCGAAGTCCTGGGCCGCCTGCGCGAACTGCTCAAGCGCCGCAAGGACCTGATCAAGACCCTGATCGACGAACGGCCGGACGTCTTCATCGGGATCGACGCGCCCGACTTCACCCTCAATATCGAATTGCGCTTGCGCCAGGCAGGGATCAAGACGGTTCATTACGTCAGCCCTTCGGTCTGGGCCTGGCGACAGAAACGTGTGCTGAAGATTCGCGAAGGTTGCGACCTGATGCTCACGCTGTTCCCTTTCGAAGCTAGATTCTACGAGGAGCAGGGCGTACCCGTGCGCTTCGTCGGGCATCCCCTGGCCGATACCATTCCCCTGGAGGCGGACCGCGAGGCTGCGCGCCGTGCCTTGGGGTTGGGCCAGGGGCCGGTGGTCGCGCTGATGCCGGGCAGTCGGGGCGGTGAAGTCGGCAGGCTGGGCGCGTTGTTCCTGGATGCCGCCCAGCAACTGCGTACGCTGGTGCCGGGGGTGCGATTCGTGACTCCCTGTGCCAACGCCGCGCGACGGAGCCAGTTGGAACAGATGCTCGAAGGCCATGACCTGCCGGTGACCTTGCTCGATGGGCAGTCGCACCAGGCGCTGGCGGCCTGCGACGCGGTGCTGATCGCTTCCGGCACGGCCACGCTCGAGGCCTTGCTGTACAAGCGGCCGATGGTCGTCGCCTATCGGCTGGCGCCCTTGAGCTTCTGGATCCTGCGACGGATGGTCAAGAGCCCCTATGTGTCCTTGCCCAACCTGTTGGCTCAACGCTTGCTCGTACCCGAGCTGTTGCAGGATGATGCCACCAGCGAAGCGCTCGCGCGTACCCTGGCTCCCCTCGTTACTCAAGGGGCGCAACAGACCGAGAGCTTCGATCAGATCCACCGCGCCTTGCGCCGCGACGCCTCGAACCAGGCTGCCGAAGCGGTGCTGACCTTGCTGGAAGCCCGATAGATGCAGATTGGACTGGATTTCAACCTCGTCGAGGATCTCGTGGCCGGCGTCGACGAAGTGGGCCGTGGCCCGCTCTGCGGCGCCGTGGTCACCGCGGCAGTGATCCTCGATCCGTCGCGGCCGATCCTTGGCTTGAACGATTCGAAGAAGCTCACCGAAGCCAGGCGCGAGCTGCTGTTCGAGGAGATCTGCGAGAAAGCCCTGAGCTTCTGCATCGCGCGCGCCGAGGTCGAGGAAATCGACCGCCTGAACATTCTGCAGGCCACCATGCTGGCCATGCAGCGAGCAGTGGAAGGCCTGTGTGTCACGCCCAGGCTGGCCCTGATCGATGGCAATCGCTGCCCCCGCCTTTCGGTGCCGGCCGCGCCAGTGATCAAGGGGGATAGTCAGGTCCCGGCCATCGCCGCCGCCTCCATCCTCGCCAAGGTTTCCCGGGACCGGGAGATGAGTGCGTTCGAGTTGATCTATCCTGGATACGGCATGGGCGGCCACAAGGGCTACCCGACGCCTGTACACCTGGAGGCCTTGGCGCGCCTGGGTCCCACGCCCATCCATCGGCGCTCGTTCGCGCCGGTACGCGCGGCGCTGGAAGCCCGCGAAGGCGTCGTGGGTTCGCTGCTCGAACTCTGATAGATCGATACCGCCCTGCGGCGGCTGCTGTTTTTTGCATGGCCCGGTACAATCCGGGCCTTGTTGTCTTGTGCTGCTATAGGATCATCCATGTCGGTTTCCTTCGTTCACCTTCGTGTGCATTCCGAATTCTCCCTGGTCGACGGCCTGGTGCGTGTCAAGCCGCTGGCCAAGGCGTTGGTGGGAATGAACATGCCCGCGGTGGCGATCACCGACCAGAGCAACATGTGCTCGCTGGTGAAGTTCTACAAGTCGGCCATGGGGGCAGGTATCAAGCCCATCTGTGGCGCCGACCTGTGGCTCGCCGGTCCCGATGCGGACGCGCCGCTGTCGCGTATCTGCTTCCTGGCCATGGACCCCGAGGGCTACCGCAACCTCACCGAGCTGCTGTCGCGGGGCTGGGTCGAAGGGCAGCGCAACGGTCTGGTGATCATCCAGCGCGAGTGGATCGCGCCGGCCAGCCAAGGCCTGATCGCGTTGTCGGCGGCTCGGGAAGGCGACATCGGCCTGGCGCTGCGCAATGGCAATCCCGATGAGGCGCAGGCCCTGTTGCACGACTGGATGGCGATGTTCCCGGACCGCTTCTATGTCGAGGTCCAGCGCACCAATCGGCCGGGCGACGAGGACTACCTGCATGCCGCCGTGGCCTTGGCCGACAAGCTGGGCGCGCCCCTGGTAGCCACCAACGATGTGCGTTTTCTCAAGCAGACCGACTTCGACGCGCATGAGACCCGGGTCTGCATCGGCGAGGGCTGGACGCTGGACGATCCGAGGCGTCCGCGCCTTTACAGCGACCAGCAATACCTCAAGAGTCCCGAGGAAATGGCCGAGCTGTTCAGCGACCTGCCCGACGCCTTGGCCAACACCGTCGAGATCGCCAAGCGCTGCAATATCCAGGTCCAGCTGGGCAAGCACTTCCTGCCGGACTTTCCGACGCCCAATGGCATGGGCATCGACGACTATCTGCGCCATGTTTCCCATGAAGGCCTGGAGGAACGCCTGGCGGTGCTTTGGCCGAAGGAGACCACGCCCGACTACGAGGAAAAGCGCCAGGTCTACCTGGATCGCCTGAAATTCGAGCTGGATATCATTATCCAGATGGGTTTCCCCGGCTACTTCCTGATCGTCATGGACTTCATCAAGTGGGCCAAGAACAACGGTGTGCCGGTAGGCCCGGGCCGAGGGTCGGGTGCCGGTTCGCTGGTGGCCTATGTCCTGAAGATCACCGACCTCGACCCGCTGGCCTACGACTTGCTGTTCGAGCGCTTCCTCAACCCTGAACGGGTTTCCATGCCCGACTTCGACGTCGACTTCTGCATGGATGGCCGTGACCGGGTCATCGATTACGTTGCCCAGGCGTACGGACGCAATGCGGTCAGCCAGATCATCACGTTCGGTACCATGGCGGCCAAGGCCGTGGTGCGTGACGTAGCGCGAGTGCAAGGCAAGTCCTACGGTCTGGCCGATCGCCTGTCGAAGATGATCCCCTTCGAAGTCGGCATGACGCTGGAAAAAGCCTACGAGCAGGAAGAGATCCTGCGCGATTTCCTCAAGAGCGACGAGGACGGCCGCGAGATCTGGGACATGGCGCTCAAGCTCGAGGGCGTTACCCGTGGTACCGGCAAGCACGCCGGTGGCGTCGTGATCGCGCCGACCAAGCTCACCGACTTCTCGCCGATCGCCTGCGATGAAGAGGGTGGCGGGCTGGTCACCCAGTTCGACAAGGATGACGTCGAGGCCGCCGGCCTGGTCAAGTTCGACTTCCTGGGATTGCGTACCCTGACGATCATCAAGTGGGCGATGGAAACCATCAACCGCGAGCAGGCCAAGCAGAGCCTGCCTGATCTGAATATCGACTTCATCCCACTGGATGACAAGAAGACCTACGAGCTTCTGCAGAAGGCCGAGACAACCGCGGTCTTCCAGCTTGAATCGCGGGGCATGAAGGAGCTGATCAAGAAGCTCAAGCCCGACTGCCTGGAAGACCTCATCGCATTGGTGGCATTGTTCCGTCCAGGCCCACTGCAATCGGGCATGGTCGACGACTTCATCAACCGCAAGCACGGGCGCGCGGAGCTTGCCTATCCGCATTCCGACTACCAGTACGACGGCCTGAAGCCGGTACTGGCACCGACCTACGGCATCATCCTGTACCAGGAACAGGTAATGCAGATTGCCCAGGTCATGGCCGGCTACACCCTCGGTGGCGCCGACATGCTGCGCCGGGCGATGGGCAAGAAGAAACCCGAGGAGATGGCCAAGCAGCGCGGCGGCTTCATCGAAGGCTGTGCAAACAACGGTATCGACGGCGATCTGGCGGGCAATATCTTCGACCTGGTAGAAAAGTTCGCGGGTTACGGTTTCAACAAGTCGCACTCGGCCGCCTATGGCCTGGTTTCCTACCAGACCGCCTGGCTCAAGACCCATCACCCGGCGCCCTTCATGGCCGCGGTGTTGTCCGCGGACATGCACAACACCGACAAGGTGGTGGTGCTGATCGAGGAAGTGCGCAGCATGAAGCTGCGCCTCGATGCGCCGGATGTGAACAACTCCGAGTTCAAGTTCACCGTCAATGAAGAGGGGCGGATCGTCTACGGGCTGGGCGCCATCAAGGGCGTGGGCGAGGGGCCGGTGGAAGCCATCGTCGAGGCCCGCGCCCACGGCCGGTTCAAGGACCTGTACGACTTCTGCGAGCGCGTCGATCTCAAGCGCATCAACAAGCGCACCCTGGACGCCCTGATCCGCAGCGGCGCGCTGGATCGCCTCGGCCCGTACTTCCATGATGAGATCAAGGCCTACCAGGCCAACATCGACCGCAACCGCGCCGTATTGCTCGCGGCCATGGAAGGGGCGATCAAGTCCGCCGAGCAGACTGCTCGCACTGCCGACAGTGGGCATGTGGACCTGTTCGGCGGGCTGGTGGTCGAAGAGGATGGCGATGTCTACGACGCCCATCGCGATACCCGTGAGCTGACTCTCAAGGAGCGCCTGCGTGGGGAAAAGGACACCCTCGGTCTCTACCTGACCGGGCATCCGATCGACGAATACGAAGGCGAGATCCGCCGCTTCGCTCGTCAACGCATCATCGATCTGAAGCCGTCGCGTGAATCCCAGACCGTAGCCGGCATGATCATCGCCCTGCGCGTGATGAAGAACAAGAAAGGCGACAAGATGGGCTTCGTGACCCTTGACGATCGCTCCGGGCGCATCGAGGCTTCGCTGTTCGCCGATTCCTTCATGGCGGCCCAGGCCCTGCTGCAGACCGACGCCATGGTGGTGGTCGAAGGCGAAGTCAGCAACGACGATTTCTCCGGTGGGCTGCGCCTGCGAGTCAAGCAAGTGATGACCATGGAAGATGCGCGTACCAAGCTCGCCGAAAGCCTGAGGTTGAAGATCGACCGTGACGCGCTCAAGGGCGATCGTCTGAGTTGGTTGGGCGAGCTGATCACGCGGCACCGCGGCGCCTGCCCGATCACCTTGGAATATACCGGCAGCGATGCCAAGGCCCTGCTGCAGTTCGGCGACGGTTGGAGCATTGACCCGGCCGACGGTCTCATTCAGGCCCTGCGTGACCAGTTCGGACGTGAGAACGTCTTTTTGCAATATCGTTGAACAGATGAACTTTTAATCTCGACCTGAACGCGCCTGATCCCTTAAGGTATGGCGCCAAACGGATCAACCGGCCGGCCGCCTGGCCGTAGACCCAAGACGGATGACTATGAACCCGAATTTCCTGGATTTCGAACAGCCGATTGCCGACCTGCAAGCCAAGATCGAAGAGCTGCGCCTGGTCGGCAACGACAATTCGCTGAACATCGGCGATGAAATTGCCCGTCTGCAAGACAAGAGCAGCACGCTGACCGAAAGCATCTTCGGCAACTTGACCAGTTGGCAGATCGCGCGTCTGGCGCGTCACCCGCGTCGTCCCTACACCCTGGACTACATCCAGCACCTGTTCTCCGAATTCGAGGAGTTGCACGGTGATCGCCATTTCTCCGATGACGCCGCGATCGTCGGAGGTACCGCGCGCCTGGACGGCAAGCCGGTCATGGTCATCGGCCATCAGAAAGGCCGCGAAGTGCGCGAGAAGGTCCGCCGCAACTTCGGCATGCCGCGCCCCGAAGGCTACCGCAAGGCCTGCCGCCTGATGGAAATGGCCGAGCGCTTCAAGATGCCGATCCTCACCTTCATCGATACCCCGGGTGCCTACCCGGGTATCGACGCCGAGGAGCGCAACCAGAGCGAAGCGATCGCCTGGAACCTGCGTGTCATGGCTCGCCTGAAAACCCCGATCATCGCCACCGTCATCGGTGAAGGCGGTTCCGGTGGCGCGCTGGCGATCGGTGTCTGCGACCAGTTGAACATGCTGCAATACTCCACCTATTCGGTCATTTCGCCGGAAGGTTGCGCCTCGATCCTGTGGAAGACCGCCGAGAAGGCGCCTGATGCGGCCGAAGCCATGGGTATTACCGCCGAGCGTCTGAAAGGCCTCGGCATCGTCGACAAGGTCATCGATGAGCCGCTGGGCGGCGCGCACCGTGACCCGGTGAAGATGGCTGCCAATATTCGCAACGACCTGGTCGAGCAGCTCGACATGCTCGCCGGCTTCGATAACGATGCGCTGCTGGTGCGCCGTTACGAGCGTCTGATGAGCTACGGCCTTTGATTCATTGATTGTCCCCGTCCGCTCAGGGCGGGGCTTGTCCGCGATGGCGTCGTGCCAGGCACCAACGGCTGACGCCGTCGCGCGACAGGTCCGCGTCCAGTGAGGGCAGGGGGCGACTCCTTTGCGTGAGGGCCCCATGATCGACCTCACCCCCGCTTTGACCTCTTGGCTTGACGCTCCTGTCTGGTCCATCGCCTATTCTGGCGGCCTCGATTCCACCGTCCTCCTGCATCTGCTTGCGCGCTTTGCTCGCGATCACGCCGCCCCCCCGTTGCGTGCCTTGCACGTCCATCACGGTCTGCAAGCGGCCGGCGACGCGTGGCCCGCCCATTGTCAGCGGCAATGCGATGCGCTGGGCGTCGAACTCGTCGTGATCCAGGTCCAGGTGGCCTCTAGCGCCAGCCTCGAACAGGCTGCCCGTGAGGCACGTTATGCAGCATTGGCCCAGGTCATGGAAGCGGGGGAGGTGCTCTTTACCGGCCAACACCGTGACGATCAGGCCGAAACACTGCTGTTTCGCTTGTTGCGCGGTGCCGGTCTGCGCGGTCTGACGGGGATACCTGCGGTCCGGTCGTTGGGCCCGGGCCATCTGGTCAGGCCTTTGCTGCCTGTGCCACGCGAGCAGTTGCTGCGCCATGCCCATGAGCATGGAATGCAATGGATCGAGGACCCCAGCAATACCGATACCGAGTTCGCTCGCAATTTCCTCCGGCATGCGGTCTTGCCGATGATGCGCCAGCGTTGGCCACAGGCGGAGCGGAGTCTGACGCGCACGGTGGCTCACCTGAACGAGGCGCAGGGGCTGCTGGATGAGCTGGCGATCAGCGACCTGGCCGCCGCGCGCGCTGGTTGGGCCATGACGTGGCTTGGGCTCGAGTCGCTGGACCTTGCCAGCCTGTTACGGCTGTCTCCGGCACGCCAGCGCAACGCCTTGCAATACTGGTTGGCGTGTCGCACTCGTTTGCCCGACACCCGACATTGGGTCGGTTGGGAGAATCTGCGCGATGCCGTGGACGATGCCCAGCCGCTCTGGCGCCTGACCGATGGTCTGCTGCAACGTAGTCAGGGGCGCATCTGGTGGCTATCGGGCGAGTGGCTGACCGCGCCAGTGGGCGAGCAGGCCTGGGAGCAGCCTGGCCAACCCTTGGCATTGCCGGGCAACGGCCATGTCCGTATCGGTGGCGACATGCCGCAGGGCGCATTGTATATCCGCTACCGGCGAGGTGGTGAGGTGCTCGACATTCCAGGGCGTGGGCGTCGCGATCTCAAGCGCTTGCTCAACGAACTCGAGGTGCCGCACTTCGTGCGTTCGCGCCTGCCATTGCTATACCGGGAAGATTGCCTGCTGGCGGTGGCCAACCTGCCAAACCTGGGGAAAGACGATTGTCGGTTGCACTGGCAGCCTCCGACCAGCGCGCAAGGTTTGAGCTGAAAGGTACATTCCGGTAGACTACCCTCCCTTCTTGATACAGCTTCTGTGCGTTCTTCGAAAACACAGGAGTTGCCGATTACCAGGCAGTTCTTTGCTGGGCGATTCCAGAAATGTTGAGCGAGCTCCCTTCCGGGTTTCATACCCCCGGTTTGTCCAGACGCGACAGTTTTTCAAGGTGCACTGTGATTGACGCGGGTGATCGGGGGCTTCGGCCTTCCTTCGCTTTCTCCGGCGGCGCTGGCCGCTTTAACGCAGACTTCTAGGGTTTTTCATGACGCGCTACATATTCGTCACGGGCGGTGTTGTTTCTTCATTGGGGAAAGGCATTGCCTCGGCTTCCCTGGCGGCCATCCTGGAAGCGCGGGGACTCAAGGTCACCATGCTCAAACTGGACCCGTACATCAACGTCGACCCGGGCACCATGAGCCCGTTCCAGCACGGTGAAGTGTTCGTCACCCACGACGGTGCCGAGACCGACCTTGACCTGGGCCATTACGAGCGGTTCATCCGCACGACCATGACCCAGAACAACAACTTCACCACCGGCCGTGTCTACGAGCACGTGCTGCGCAAGGAACGTCGCGGTGATTACCTGGGCGCGACCATCCAGGTCATCCCGCACATCACCGACGAGATCAAGCGTCGCATCATCAAGGGCGCGGGCGATGCCGATGTCGCCCTGGTCGAGATCGGCGGCACCGTGGGTGACATCGAGTCGCAACCGTTCCTTGAAGCGATCCGCCAGCTGCGTGTCGAGGTCGGTTCCAAGCGCGCCATGCTCATGCACCTCACCTTGGTGCCATATATCGCCACCGCCGGTGAAACCAAGACCAAGCCGACCCAGCACTCGGTCAAGGAGCTGCGCTCGATCGGCTTGCAGCCCGACGTACTGATCTGCCGCTCCGACCACCCGGTCGATGCCTCCTCGCGCCGCAAGATCGCCCTGTTCACCAACGTCGAAGAGCGTGCGGTGATTTCCCTGGAAGACGTCGACACCATCTACAAGATCCCGGGCGTGCTGCATGCCCAGGGCCTGGATGATTTCGTCGTCGAGCGTTTCGGCCTGCAGTGCGGCGGCGCCGACCTGTCCGAATGGGACAAGGTGGTGGATGCCAAGCTCAACCCCGAGCAGGAAGTCACCATCGCCATGGTCGGCAAGTACATGGAACTGCTGGATGCCTACAAGTCGCTGATCGAAGCGATGAGCCATGCCGGTATACAGAACCGCACCAAGGTCAACCTGCGCTACATCGATTCCGAAGACATCGAGAACCAGGGCACCAGCCTGCTGGAAGGGGCCGATGCCATCCTGGTTCCCGGCGGTTTCGGCCTGCGTGGCGTCGAAGGCAAGATCACCGCGGTGCAATACGCTCGCGAGAACAAGGTACCTTACCTGGGTATCTGCCTGGGCATGCAGGTCGCCGTGATCGAATTCGCGCGTAACGTGGTGGGCTGGAAAGACGCCAACTCCACCGAGTTCGACCGTAACAGCGGGCATCCGGTTGTCGGTCTGATCACCGAATGGTCCGATGCCACCGGTGCCGTCGAGACCCGTACCGAAGCATCCGACCTGGGTGGCACCATGCGCCTGGGTGCCCAGGAGTGCCAGATCGCCGGCAATTCCAAGGTTCACGATTGCTATGGCAAGGACGTGATCGTCGAGCGTCATCGTCACCGCTACGAAGTCAACAATACCCTCCTGCCGCAACTGATGGATGCTGGCATGGTGGTATCGGGCCGCTCCGGTGACGGTGCGTTGGTCGAGGTGGTCGAATCCAAGGATCACCCATGGTTCGTCGCCTGCCAGTTCCACCCGGAATTCACTTCGACCCCGCGTGACGGTCATCCGCTGTTCAGTGGCTTCGTCAAGGCGGCGCTGGTGCAGAAGAACAAGGCCTGATTCTGGGCTTGGCCGATCGTCCCCGTGCGGACGATCGATGAAAAGTTTCAGGTGGGCAGCGACCACCTGAAGCACTTTTCTCCGGTAAAGTACCGCTCGATCGTTCCCTGACCAACTGGTCAGGGACAATGGCCTCGCCTGGCCTGCCCGTCCAAGAACGCCAGGCGAGGGCCGGATTTCCTTAATTGCGTTGTTTTCGTCAATCTCGGAGTGCTTATAACAATGGCAAAAATCGTCGACATCAAAGGTCGTGAAGTTCTCGATTCGCGTGGCAACCCCACCGTGGAGGCCGATGTCCTGCTCGACAACGGCATCATCGGCAGCGCCTGTGCGCCGTCTGGTGCTTCCACCGGCTCGCGCGAAGCGCTGGAGCTGCGTGATGGCGACAAGAGCCGTTACCTGGGCAAGGGTGTGCTGAAGGCCGTTGCCAACATCAATGGCCCGATCCGCGATCTGCTGCTGGGCAAGGACCCTGCCGACCAGAAAGCTCTGGACCATGCAATGATCGATCTGGACGGTACCGAGAACAAGGGCAAGCTGGGCGCCAACGCCATCCTCGCCGTGTCCCTGGCTGCCGCCAAGGCTGCCGCCCAGGACCTGGACCTGCCGTTGTACGCCCACATCGCCAACCTGAACGGCACGCCTGGCCAGTACTCCATGCCGGTCCCGATGATGAACATCATCAATGGCGGCGAGCATGCCGACAACAACGTCGACATCCAGGAGTTCATGGTCCAGCCGGTCGGCGCCAAGACCTTCTCCGACGGTCTGCGCATGGGCACCGAGATCTTCCATCACCTCAAGGCGGTTCTCAAGGCTCGTGGTCTGAACACCGCCGTCGGTGACGAAGGCGGCTTCGCTCCGAACCTGGCGTCCAACGAAGACGCGCTGGGCGCCATCGCCGAGGCTGTCGAGAAAGCCGGCTACAAGCTGGGCACCGACGTGACCCTGGCCCTCGACTGTGCAGCCAGCGAATTCTACGAAGACGGCAAGTACAACCTGTCCGGTGAAGGCAAGTCGTTCGATGCCGAAGGTTTCGCCGAGTACCTGAAAGGTCTCACCGAACGCTTCCCGATCATTTCGATCGAAGATGGCCTGGACGAGTCCGACTGGGCTGGCTGGAAGATCCTGACCGACAAGATCGGCGAGAAGGTCCAGCTGGTCGGCGACGACCTGTTCGTGACCAACACCAAGATCCTCAAGGAAGGTATCGAGAAAGGCATCGGTAACTCGATCCTGATCAAGTTCAACCAGATCGGTACGCTGACCGAGACCCTCGAAGCCATCCAGATGGCCAAGGCCGCGGGTTATACCGCAGTGATCTCGCACCGTTCCGGTGAAACCGAAGATTCGACCATCGCCGATCTGGCAGTGGGTACCGCCGCAGGTCAGATCAAGACCGGTTCGCTGTGCCGCTCCGACCGCGTCTCCAAGTACAACCAGCTGCTGCGTATCGAAGAGCAACTGGGCGCCAAGGCGGAGTACCGTGGTCGCGGCGAGTTTCGCGCCTGAGCAAGAGATGGTAAAAAGGCAGCAGCCAAGGCTGTCTGAACCTTCGTACTGAAAGTTCGGACGCTTCACGCAGGTTCTGTCAGCGAAGCCTGGTCTCGGCCAGGCTTCGTGCTATCGGAAGCCTGTTCCTGAAGACTTCGGTGCGGCGGTCTTTTTAATCCTGGATACCTCGATGCGCAGTCCCTATTGGTTGTTTCTTGTCCTGCTCTTGTTGCTGGGTGGCCTGCAGTATCGCCTATGGGTGGGTAACGGCAGTTTGGCCCAGGTCGCCGAGCTGCAGCAGCAGATCGCGGATCAGCATACAGAGAACGAGCGGCTGCTTGAGCGCAATCGCGTGCTCGATGCCGAAGTGTTGGAACTGAAAAAGGGCATGGAGACCGTGGAAGAGCGGGCTCGTCACGAACTGGGGATGGTCAAGGAGGGCGAGACCCTCTACCAGTTGCCACAATGACCCGGCCCCTGCCGGCTTTCTGGGCCGTGATTCCTGCCGCGGGAGTCGGCGCCCGGATGGCTGCCGATCGTCCCAAGCAGTATTTGCAGCTGGGGAGCCAGACCCTTATCGAGCATAGCCTCGACTGTTTTCTCGATCACCCGGCTCTCAAGGGCGTCGTGGTCAGCATTGCCGCGGATGATCCTTACTGGCCAGGCCTGCGCTGCGCCAGCAATTCGCATGTTCTATGTGCAACCGGTGGTCGCGAACGTGCCGATTCGGTACTCAATGCGCTATTGCTGTTGCATGCTCAAGGCGCTGCGCAAAATGACTGGGTGCTGGTGCACGATGCGGCGCGACCCAACCTGGCGCGCAGCGACCTTGACCGGTTGCTGGCGGAGCTGGCAGACGATCCGGTCGGTGGCCTGTTGGCGGTACCGGCGCGGGATACTCTCAAGCGAGCCGATAAAGACGGTCGGGTCAGTGCAACGGTTGATCGCAGCACCATCTGGCAGGCCTTCACCCCGCAGATGTTCCGGCTCGGTGCCTTGCACAGGGCCTTGGCCGACAGCTTGGTGGCGGGTGTGACCATTACCGATGAAGCCTCGGCAATGGAGTGGGCCGGACAAGCGCCGCGCCTGATCGAGGGTCGCAGCGACAACATCAAGGTGACGCGGCCGGAAGATCTCGAATGGCTGCGTCTGCGCTGGGCCATTCGTCCACGCTGACAAGGTTCTTTAACTCGCGCTGTACTCTGGCAATCGCGCCAGGCCTTCCTTGAGAAAGTCGACCAGCCGCCGTACCTTGGGTGACAGGTGGCGCTGTTGTGGATACAGCGCCCACACGGCGGTATTGGGCGGCTGATGCGCCGTCAGCAATGAAATCAACGCGCCGCCTTGCAGGTGCTCGCGTACGTAATAGTCCGGCAACTGGCACAGACCGATGCCCTGCAAGGCTGCATCGAGTACCGCCTGGCCGCTGTTGCAGCGCCAGTTGCCCTGCACCCGCTGGCTGATCTCGCGCCCATTGTCCTGCAACGACCAGATATCGGAACTGCCGACCAGGCAGTTGTGACGCGCCAGTTCCGACAGGCTGTGCGGGCGGCCATAACGTTCCAGGTACCCCGGGGAGGCGCACACGTACATGCGCCGCGGTGCCAGGCGGGCCGCCACCAGGCGCGAGTCCTGGAGGCGGCCAAGGCGGATGGCCAGGTCCATACCCTCGTGCAGCAGATCGAGTGGCCGATTGGTCAATTCCACGTCGATGCGCAGTTGTGGGTAAAGCGCCATGAAGCGTGTTGCCAGCGGCACGATGAAGCGCTCGCCATAAGCGACCGCGCAGGTCATGCGCAACAACCCTTTGGGTTCGCTGGCCAGGTCACCCATGGCGCGCAAGGCTTCTTCCCGGCCGTCCTGCAAACGCTGGCAATGATGAAGAAACGTCTGTCCGGCTTCGCTCAGGGTGACACGGCGCGTGCTGCGATAGAGCAGGCGGGTTTGCAGTCGTTCTTCCAAGCGCGCGATCTGCCGGCTTATATGTGAAGAAGACACACCCAGACGCTCCGCCGCCGCCGTGAATTGACCTGCTTCAGCGACCGCGACGAACTCGTCGATGCCTTCCCAGCGGTTACTCATGGATTATCCCTGTACAGCAATAATGTTTTGACCATGGCCCGATTATTCATCAAAAAAACATCAATTACACTGCGCCATTGAGCCACCGTCCTAATTGGAGACCTACGATGATCAAGTCCCGCGCCGCCGTTGCCTTCGAGGCGAATAAACCCTTGGAAATCGTCGAAGTCGACGTCGCCATGCCCAAGGCGGGTGAAGTCCTGCTGCGCGTCGTCGCTTCCGGCGTTTGCCATACCGATGCCTACACATTGTCCGGCGCGGATCCTGAAGGCATCTTTCCTTCGATTCTTGGCCACGAAGGCGGAGCGATCGTCGAGGCGGTAGGCGAGGGCGTGACCTCGGTGGCTGTTGGCGACCATGTCATCCCGCTGTATACCCCCGAGTGCGGCCAGTGCAAGTTCTGTCGCTCCGGCAAGACCAACCTGTGCCAGGCCATTCGTGCCACCCAGGGCAAGGGCCTGATGCCCGATGGCACTACCCGCTTTTCCTACAAAGGTCAGCAGCTGTTCCACTACATGGGGACCTCGACCTTCTCCGAGTACACCGTGCTGCCGGAAATCTCGGTCGCCAAGATTCAGAAGGAGGCGCCCCTGGAAAAGGTCTGCCTGCTCGGTTGCGGCGTCACCACCGGTATCGGCGCGGTCCTCAATACCGCCAAGGTCAAGCCAGGTGACACCGTGGCGGTCTTCGGCCTGGGTGGCATCGGCCTGTCGGCTATCATCGGCGCGGTCAAGGCCAAGGCTTCGCGGATCATTGCCGTCGACATCAATCCGGAGAAGTTCGAGATCGCCCGTCAGTTGGGCGCAACCGACTGCGTCAATCCGAAGGACTACGATCGCCCGATCCAGGAAGTGATCGTCGACCTGACCGACGGCGGCGTGGACTTCTCGTTCGAATGCGTCGGTAACGTGCAGTTGATGCGTGCGGCGTTGGAGTGCTGCCACAAGGGTTGGGGTGAATCGGTGATCATCGGCGTGGCCGGAGCCGGCCAGGAAATCGCCACCCGTCCATTCCAGCTGGTCACCGGGCGCGTCTGGCGCGGTTCCGCCTTTGGTGGCGTCCGCGGCCGCAGCGAACTGCCGAGCTATGTGGACATGGCCGAGAAGGGCGAGATTCCACTGGATACCTTCATCACCCATACCATGGGCCTGGAAGACATCAACAAGGCCTTCGACCTGATGCATGAAGGCAAGAGCATCCGTAGCGTCATCCACTTCTGAGGTCCGCCATGAGCCTGGAAAACATTTCCTGCCAGAAGAGCTTCGGCGGCTGGCACAAGCGTTACCGGCATCATTCCCAGGTGCTGGGGTGCGACATGGTCTTCGCTGTCTATCTGCCGCCGCAGGCCGAGCAGGGCGACAAGCTGCCGGTGCTGTACTGGCTCAGCGGGCTGACCTGCACCGA
Organism: Pseudomonas capeferrum; assembly: GCF_013523055.1. Lineage (GTDB taxonomy): Bacteria > Pseudomonadota > Gammaproteobacteria > Pseudomonadales > Pseudomonadaceae > Aquipseudomonas > Aquipseudomonas capeferrum_A. The sequence goes on from NZ_JAAMQM010000004.1 coordinate 128,106, forward strand.
TGAGAACTTCATGCAGAAGGCCGGCGCCCAGCGCCTGGCCGCCGAACTGGGTCTGATCATCGTCGCGCCCGATACCAGCCCGCGTGGGGAACAGGTGCCCGCGGATCCGGACGGCGCGTGGGATTTCGGCTTGGGGGCGGGGTTCTATCTCAACGCGACCCAGCAACCATGGGCCAGGCATTACCAGATGCATGACTATGTGGTTCAGGAACTGCCAGCGCTGATCGAAGCGCACTTTCCTGCGTCCGACCAGCGCAGCATCAGTGGCCACTCGATGGGTGGGCATGGCGCGCTGGTCTGCGCATTGCGTAACCCTGGCCGCTATCGCTCGGTGTCGGCCTTTTCGCCGATCAGCAACCCCATGGATTGCCCGTGGGGCGAGAAGGCGTTCTCGCGTTTTCTGGGCGAGGACCGCGCGCGCTGGCGCGAATGGGATGCCAGTGTCCTGCTCGCCGAGACACCCGCGGGGCAGTGCCCCGGGTTGTTGGTGGACCAGGGTGATCGCGACGACTTCCTGGAGAAGCAGCTCAAGCCCGAAGCGCTGGAGCAGGCCGCCAGGAGGGGTGGGCATGACCTGAAGTTGCGCCTGCAGCCGGGGTATGACCATAGCTACTTCTTCATTGCTACCTTCATCGAGGAACACCTGCGGCATCACGCCATGGCGCTGGGTCGGCTGTAACCCGACAAAGCCCGCCCAAGCCAGGGGCAAAGCAGGTAGAATCACGCCCTGAATCAATCAGGGCGTTTTTCTATGCGTATTGGCCACGGCTACGATGTGCACCGTTTTGGCGACGGTGATTTCATTACCTTGGGTGGAGTGCGCATCGCGCACAAGCATGGCCTGCTGGCCCACTCCGACGGTGACGTGCTCCTGCATGCATTGAGCGATGCCTTGCTCGGTGCCGCGGCGCTGGGTGACATCGGCAAGCACTTTCCGGATACCGATCCGCGATTCAAGGGCGCCGATAGCCGCGTGCTGTTGCGTCATGTAGTGGGTATCGTCCAGGCCAAAGGCTGGAAGGTGGGCAACGTCGACGCCACCATCGAGGCCCAGGCACCGAAGATGGCCCCGCACATCGAGGCCATGCGCCAGTTGATCGCCGAGGACCTGCAAGTCGAACTGGACCAGGTCAACGTCAAGGCGACCACCACCGAGAAACTGGGCTTCGTCGGCCGCGAGGAGGGGATTGCCGTGCATGCGGTCGCCCTGTTGCTGGCCATATGACCGAGTTCGAACTGCTCGGGCCGCGGGCCTGGGGCGAAGCGCTTGGCAGTGCGGTGCTCAAGGCGGTTGCCGAGGACTTTCAGGTTGATGAAGTGCTGGACATCCCGCTCTCCGGTCAGGGCGAGCACCTTTGGCTATGGGTCGAGAAGCGTGAGCTCAACACCGAGGACGCGGCCCGCCGCCTGGCTCGCGCCGCCGGTGTGCCCGCGCGCGCCATCAGCTATGCCGGCCTCAAGGACCGCCAGGCCCTGACCCGTCAGTGGTTCAGCCTGCATTTGCCGGGCAAGGCCGATCCTGACCTGTCGCGCGCGGAGGATGACAGTCTGCGCATCCTCAAGCAGGTGCGCCACCAGCGCAAGCTGCAGCGTGGCGCCCATTCGGCCAACGGCTTCACCCTGCGCCTGACGGCCCTGGCCGCCGATCGCCGGGCCCTGGACGCGCGTCTTGCGCTGATGAAGCAGCAGGGCGTGCCGAACTACTTTGGTAGCCAACGCTTCGGCTACGAAGGCGGTAACGTCCATGACGCCATCGACTGGGCAGCTCGCAGGGCCCTGCCCGAGCAACGCAATGTGCGATCGAGGCTGTTGTCGGCAGCGCGCAGTTTCCTGTTCAACCAGGTACTGGCGAAGCGTGTGGAGGATGGCAGCTGGCGGCTGGCGCAAGTGGGCGACCTGTTGGCGTTCACAAATAGTCGTAGCTTTTTTCCGGCTGGCGAGTCGGAATGTTCCGATCCACGGCTGGAAATCCTCGACTTGCACCCCACCGGTCCACTCTGGGGAGAAGGCGAGACGCCCGCCACAGGCGCTACGGCGCGAGCCGAAGCCGATATCGGCAATCGACACGCGACCTTGTGCGAGTGGCTGGCACTTGCCGGCATGGCCCAGGAACGGCGTATCCTGCGGCTCCCTATTGGCGAGCTGACATGGCATTATCCCGAGCCTGATATCCTGCAACTGCAATTCGTCCTTCCGGCCGGATGCTTCGCCACCGTCGTAGTGCGCGAGCTTGTCGATCTGGTGCCGGCAGGGCAGACGGACAGCCCATGCGTATTCTGATTTCGAATGACGACGGTGTTACCGCACCCGGACTCGCCGCGCTGCATGCCGCGCTGGCGGACTACGCGGAGTGCGTGGTAATTGCCCCTGATCAAGACAAGAGCGGCGCCGGCAGTTCGCTGACGCTTGATCGGCCCCTGTGTCCACAGACCCTGGCCAATGGCTTCATCAGCCTCAACGGTACGCCCACGGACTGTGTTCACCTGGGCCTGAATGGCCTGCTGGCGCAGACACCGGACATGGTCGTCTCAGGCATCAACCTGGGCGCGAACCTTGGCGATGACGTGCTGTACTCGGGCACCGTCGCCGCGGCCCTGGAGGGGCGCTTCCTCGGCGGCACCTCGTTGGCCTTCTCGCTGGTCTCGCGCCAGCCCGACAACCTGCCGGCCGCCGCGCATATCGCTCGACGCCTGGTCGAGGCGCAATCACGCCTGACGTTGCCGCCGCGTACCGTACTGAACGTCAACATCCCCAACCTGCCTCTGGAGCACATCCGTGGCATTCAATTGACTCGCCTTGGCCATCGCGCGCGCGCGGCCGCTCCGACCAAGGTGGTCAATCCGCGCGGCAAGGAAGGCTACTGGATCGCCGTGGCCGGGGACGCCGAGGACGGCGGGCCAGGTACCGATTTTCACGCGGTGATGCAGGGCTACGTTTCCATCACTCCCCTGCAGCTCGACCGGACCTTCAACGATGCCTTCGAGCGTATCGAGGGCTGGCTGGAGGGCCTGCTCTGATGCGCGAACAGGACAACATGATGCGCCACGGCATCGGCATGACGTCCCAGCGGACCCGGGAGCGGCTGATCCAGCGCCTATACGAAGAGGGAATATCCAACCAGCAGGTGCTCGATGCGATCAGACGCACACCGCGTCATCTGTTCGTCGACGAGGCCCTGGCTCACCGCGCCTATGAAGATACCGCTCTGCCGATCGGACATAACCAGACGATCTCCCAGCCGTACATGGTCGCGCACATGAGCGAGTTGCTGTTGGAGGACGGCCCGCTGGACAAGGTGTTGGAGATCGGTACCGGCTCCGGATACCAGACCGCCATTTTGGCGCAACTGGTTGAGCGTGTATTTTCCGTGGAGCGCATCAAGGTGCTGCAGGATCGTGCCAAGGAGCGCTTGCTGGAGCTGAACCTGCGCAACGTGGTGTTCCGCTGGGGGGATGGCTGCGAAGGCTGGCCGGCCCTGGCCCCCTATAACGGCATCATCGTCACTGCCGTGGCGCCGCATGTGCCACAGGCGCTGCTCGACCAACTGGCGCCTGGCGGGCGCATGGTGATCCCGGTCGGGGCTGCGGGAGAGCTGCAGCAACTGATGCTGATCGTTCGTGAGGAACAGGGTTTCTCGCGTCGGGTCCTCGGCAACGTGCGTTTCGTGCCGCTGCTCAATGGCCCCGTGGCCTGAAACAGCGCGGAATATTTGCATCGGCGACGAATTCTCACGGCGTTGCCCTGTCTATCTGGCGGGGCCCCTGGCAAGCGTTGGCGGCCGTGGGCTGTGCCGATGCAACCAACGTGGATGGGCTCGGTTACAATTGAAACAATATTGCATGTCTTATCGTCACCATGAGAGGAAGCGGCGGGTGGGTCACACAATCATTCGGCAGCGCAAGGATCTATCATGCTTCAGGCTTCTGGTGATCGCGCTGGCCATGGGGACCTTCCTGGCGGGTTGCTCCAGCAGCGGTAGCAACAGTGCACGCGTCGTCGACCGCAATAACGCGGCGCCCAAGCGGCCGACCGTGACGTCTGGGCAATACATCGTCAAACCTGGCGATACCTTGTTTTCCATCGCTTTCCGTTATGGCTGGGACTACAAGGAGCTCGCTGCCCGCAATAACATCGGTCCTCCCTACACCATCCGTCCGGGCCAGCCCATTCGTTTCAGTAGCGGTTCGGCGGGCACTACCACCGTGGTTTCCAGCCCTTCGTCCTCAAGCCGGACCACGGTCACCAGACGCCCTGTCGTAGCGACTGCCCCGAGTACCAGTACCCCCGCCAAGCCGGTACCGAACACGCCGGCTGTCGGGACTGCCGTAGGCACGCCAGTGCCTGCCGCGGAGATTTCCGCAGGTGGTTGGACATGGCCCGCCAACGGTGTGCTGATTGGAAAATTTGCTTCAAACGGTAGTTTGAATAAAGGCATTGATATCGCGGGTGATTTGGGACAGCCTGTTTTTGCTGCTGCTAAGGGATCAGTGGTGTACGCCGGGAGTGGTTTGAGGGGCTACGGCGAACTGATCATCATCAAGCACAGCGATACCTATGTCAGTGCCTACGGTCATAACCGCAGGCTTTTGGTTCGGGAGGGGCAGCAAGTCAAGGCAGGGCAGGCTATCGCTGAAATGGGGTCCACGGGCACTGATCGGGTGAAATTGCATTTCGAGATTCGCCGCCAGGGCAAGCCAGTCGATCCCTTGCAATTCCTGCCGCGGCGTTGATTGTTGTACCCGGCCTGTCCTGACGTGGGGGGACAGGCTCCAGCGATACCAGGGAACAGGTGCCGCTCGAGTCTGAGTTCGAACTCAGCAAAGGACTATAACAATGGCTCTCAGTAAAGAAGTGCCGGAGTTTGACATCGACGATGACGTTCTCCTGATGGAAACGGGCATCGTCTTGGAAACGGATGTGGTGTCAGACGAACCTGCTGTATCTCCGGTTCGGACCAGAGCCAACAAAGGCTCCTCGCTCAAGCAGCACAAGTACATCGATTACACCCGTGCACTCGATGCCACTCAGCTGTATCTCAATGAGATTGGATTTTCGCCTCTGCTTTCACCAGAAGAGGAAGTGCATTACGCACGGTTGTCGCAGAAAGGCGACGCCGCCGGGCGTAAACGCATGATCGAAAGTAACCTGCGTCTGGTGGTGAAGATCGCTCGGCGTTACGTGAATCGAGGTCTTTCGCTGCTCGACCTGATCGAAGAAGGCAACCTTGGCCTGATTCGGGCGGTAGAGAAGTTCGACCCCGAGCGTGGTTTCCGGTTTTCTACCTATGCAACCTGGTGGATCCGTCAGACCATTGAGCGGGCGATCATGAACCAGACCCGCACCATTCGCCTGCCGATCCATGTGGTCAAGGAGCTCAACGTCTACCTGCGTGCCGCGCGGGAACTGACCCAGAAACTCGATCACGAACCTTCTCCCGAAGAAATCGCCAACCTGCTCGAAAAGCCGGTTGCCGAGGTCAAGCGCATGCTGGGCCTGAATGAACGAGTGTCTTCGGTGGATGTATCGTTGGGACCGGACTCCGACAAGACACTCCTCGATACCCTTACAGATGATCGTCCAACCGATCCCTGCGAACTGCTGCAGGACGACGACCTGTCCCAGAGCATCGACGAGTGGCTTGGCGAATTGACAGACAAGCAACGTGAGGTGGTGATTCGCCGCTTCGGGTTGCGTGGACATGAAAGCAGTACTTTGGAGGACGTCGGGCTGGAGATAGGCCTGACACGGGAGCGGGTACGTCAGATCCAGGTGGAGGGTCTCAAGCGCCTGCGTGAGATATTGGAAAAGAATGGCCTGTCCAGCGAGTCATTGTTCCAGTAATTCCCGGCGCTCATGACAGGACGCCCCGCTTGGTCGGGGCGTCTTTGTATCTGTTGGAAATAACACCGACTCAAAATAGCTGCTCTTCTTGTAGGAGATTGCTTATCTGTGACGTAAGTCATTGTAATGGGGAGCAGTAAACAATTGCCTTTTCTATCCTCTGATTTTTTATAAGCAGATGATTTAAAAGATTTTTTTAGATATTTTGGAATGTGTTTCCTGTAGCGTTTTGACTGATTTCCGGCTTGCTCCCATCACTGGAATCGCTAGTATCTCAACTGTGTCTACGGACTGACACAGACTTTCAAGGACGAGAGTCAGGGACATCGCAAGACGCGATTCATCAGGACGATGATTGGAGTACAGGGACTACGGAAAAAATGTGGGCGGGTCATACCGCCCCTTTTTTCGTCTACAGAAAATAAAAAAGGCCCTCGCGGGCCTTTTTCGGAATTGAAGCGCGTCTAGCGTTCCAGATCCTTGATCTTGCCTTTCACACCGTCGAATTCCTCGGCCTCAGGCAGCGCGTCCTTCTTCTCGGTGATGTTCGGCCAGACTTCTGCCAGTTCGGCGTTCAGGTCGATGAACTCCTGCATGTCCTCAGGGACCTCGTCCTCCGAGAAGATCGCTTGGGCAGGGCATTCCGGCTCGCACAGGGCGCAGTCGATGCATTCATCCGGGTGAATCACCAGGAAGTTCGGGCCCTCGTAGAAGCAGTCCACCGGACAGACTTCCACACAGTCGGTGTACTTGCACTTGATGCAGTTGTCGGTGACGACGAAGGTCATTTCTAGTTTTCTCCTCAGGCAACGGCAGCGCGCCCTCCTTGATCGGGGCGGCGCGGTTTACAGGTGTGGCTGCAGGCCAGGCTAGTAGCCCGCAGCTCCGGCAAACCGCGCGGGATTCTATCAGCTTGCGCGCGAGCGCGTTATAACAGAGTTCGCAGTTGATATAGCATTTCGATAGCTTGTCGCGGTGTCATGTTGTCCAGATCCAGCTTGCCGAGTTTGTCGATGACCGGATGGGGCAGGCTGGCAAACAAGTCGCTCTGGTGCGGGATTTCGGAACGACTTTTTTGGGTTGACGGCTTCTCATGCGGCAGGCTGGAAGCCTCCAAGTGGTCCAGATGCTCCCTAGCCCGCTGGATGACTGCCGCCGGCACGCCGGCCAGCTGGGCGACCGCAAGCCCGTAACTCTGGCTGGCGGGACCTGGCAGCACATGGTGCAGGAACACGATGCGCTCCTTGTGTTCGGTAGCGCTGAGATGCACGTTTGCCACCAAGGGTTCGCTTTCCGGCAGTACCGTCAGTTCGAAATAGTGGGTAGCGAACAAGGTGTACGCACGCAGCTGTGCCAGCCGCTCGGCGGCTGCCCATGCCAGGGAAAGGCCATCGAAGGTGCTGGTGCCTCGGCCGACTTCGTCCATCAGTACCAGGCTGCGGTCGGTGGCATTATGCAGAATGTTCGCGGTTTCGCTCATCTCGACCATGAAGGTCGAGCGTCCACCGGCCAGGTCGTCACTCGAGCCGATGCGCGTGAAGATCCGATCCACCAACGACAGCTCGCAACTCACGGCCGGTACGAAGCTGCCGATGTGCGCCATCAGAACGATCAGCGCGGTTTGACGCATGTACGTCGACTTACCGCCCATGTTGGGGCCGGTGATGATGAGCATGCGTGTATTGCTGTCCAGCCCCAAGTCGTTGGCCACGAACGGCGTGGTCAGGACTTGCTCGACTACCGGATGGCGACCTTGCTCGATCCGTAGGCATGGCTCGCTGACGAAGGTGGGGCAGTTCAGGTCCAGATTCAGCGCACGCTCGGCCAGGTTGCTCAACACGTCCAGCTCGGCCAGCGCGGCGGCGGTGTCCTGAAGCGGAGCCAGGTGGCCGATCAGGTTTTCCAGCAAGGCGTCATAGAGCATCTTCTCGCGGGTCAGGGCGCGACTCTTGGCCGACAATGCCTTGTCTTCGAACGTCTTGAGCTCTGGCGTGATGAAGCGTTCCGCACCCTTCAAGGTCTGCCGCCGTATGTAGTCGGCCGGTGCCTGTTCAGCCTGCCGTGTCGGCAATTCGATGAAGTAGCCATGCACGCGGTTGTAGCCGACCTTGAGGTTGGCAAGGCCGGTACGGGCCTTTTCGCGCGCCTCCAGGTCGATCAGGAACTGGCCGGCGTTCTCGCTCATGGCCAGCAACTCGTCCAGTTCGCTGTCATAGCCGGTCTTGAGCACACCGCCGTCGCGGATCACCGCGGGCGGGTTGTCGATGATGGCTTTTTCCAGCAGCCCGGCCAGCTCCGGGTAGGTCCCGGCAATGGCAGCCAGGCGCGCCAGGTGCGGAGCCTCCAGTTCGGCCAGGCCGTTCTGCAGTTCGGGCAGCGCACCCAGCGCGTCACGCAGGCGCGCCAGGTCGCGTGGCCGCGCGTTGCGCAGGCCGATACGCGCCAGAATTCGCTCGATATCGCCGATTTCCTTGAGCTGCGGTTGCAGCTTTTCGAAACGATAACCATCGAGCAGGCAACGGATCGAACCTTGACGCGCTTGCAATACCTTGAGGTCGCGCAGCGGACGATTCAACCAGCGGGTCAGCAGACGGCTTCCCATGGCAGTCTGGCAACGATCGATGACCGACTGCAGGGTATTGTCGCGACCGCCGGCAAGGTTGATGTCCAGCTCGAGATTGCGCCGGCTGGCCCCATCGAGCACGACCGTGTCGTCGATGCGTTCATGACGCAAGCTGCGCAGATGGGGCAGGGCGGTACGCTGGGTCTCCTTGGCGTACGCCAGCAGGCAGCCGGCGGCACCAATGGCCAGGGTCAGCTTGTCGCAACCGAAGCCCTTGAGGTCCTGGGTAGCGAACTGCTGGCACAGGCTCTTGCGCGCCGTGTCGCGATCGAAGTCCCACGGCGCCCGGCGTCGGCAGCCTCGACGCTTTTCGGCGGGCAAGCCCTGGGGCCAGTCATCGGGGATCAACAGCTCCACCGGGTTCACCCGCTCCAGCTCGGCCAGCAGGTTCTCCCACCCCTTGATCTCCTGGACCATGAAGTTGCCACTGGTGATGTCCAGCACCGCCAGCCCGAACAGGCGCTCGTCACCCAGCAACGCGGCGATCAGATTGTCCCGGCGTTCGTCGAGCAGCGCCTCGTCGCTGACCGTGCCCGGCGTGATGATTCGCACGACCTGGCGCTCCACCGGCCCCTTGCTGGTGGCCGGATCGCCGATCTGTTCGCAGATCACCACCGACTCGCCCAGCTTCACCAGCTTGGCCAGGTAACCCTCGGCCGAGTGATACGGGATCCCGCACATGGGAATCGACTGCCCGGCCGACTGGCCACGGGCCGTCAGGGTGATATCCAGCAATTTGGCCGCCTTCTTCGCGTCTTCATAGAAGATCTCGTAGAAGTCGCCCATGCGGTAGAACATCAGCTGGTCCAGATGCTGGTTCTTCAGCTTCCAGTACTGCTGCATCATCGGAGTGTGTGCGGAGAGGTCGGACATTCGGGGCCTTACAGCGGATGATCTGGGGGCAAATGCGAAACGGCTAATACTACAGGCTTTCGAGTGGCTGCGCAGCGTTGGGCATGCCAACGTCAGTGGCGCACGCGGCCATTTGTTCGATGCCGGCGTGGTGATAGGGTAGGAGTCAGTCTTGACAGGAGCCCTTCAATGGATGCCATTACCGTACTTTCCGTCCGCCTGGGTGAACACTTGCGCCATTTGAATGCCCAAGTCAGTACGGCTGAATCCTGCACCGGTGGCGGTATCGCCGAGGCGATTACTCGAGTGCCAGGTAGTTCGGCGTGGTTCGAGGCTGGTTACGTGACCTATTCCAACGCCCAGAAGATGCGCCAGCTGGGTGTGGCCGAAACGCTGTTCAGCGAGGTAGGTGCTGTCAGTCGGGAGGTGGTCGAGGCCATGGCCCGCGGCGCCCGGGCGACCAGCGGCGCGCGTTTCGCGGTTGCGGTCAGCGGGGTGGCGGGACCCGATGGTGGATCGACGGCCAAGCCTGTCGGCACGGTCTGGCTGGCTTGGGCCGACGGTGAGCAGGTGAAAAGCGAAAGGCGTTGGTTCGACGGCGACCGCGAAGCCGTACGGAGACAAACCGTGATCGCCGCGTTGGAGGGCCTGTTACACCTTGGTGCAGAGTAAATGAGCGGGAGGGCTTTGCGGAAACGCATCCCTGTGGAATAATACTGGCTACTTATACAGTGTATGGCCATCAGGGCCAGTCGATCACGTGAGGATTTCAATGGACGACAACAAGAAGCGCGCCTTGGCTGCGGCCCTGGGTCAAATCGAACGCCAGTTCGGCAAGGGCGCGGTCATGCGCATGGGCGACCATGAGCGGCAGGCCATTCCTGCCATCTCCACCGGCTCCCTGGGGCTGGACATCGCATTGGGCATTGGCGGCCTGCCGAAAGGCCGTATTGTCGAGATCTACGGCCCGGAATCGTCCGGTAAGACGACCTTGACGCTGTCCGTCATCGCAGAGGCCCAGAAGAACGGTGCCACCTGCGCCTTCGTCGACGCCGAGCACGCACTCGACCCGGAGTATGCCGGCAAGCTGGGTGTCAACGTCGACGATCTGCTGGTCTCGCAGCCGGACACCGGCGAGCAGGCGCTGGAAATCACCGACATGCTGGTGCGTTCCAATGCGGTCGACGTGATCATCGTCGACTCCGTGGCAGCCTTGGTTCCAAAGGCCGAGATCGAGGGCGAGATGGGCGACATGCACGTGGGCTTGCAAGCCCGCCTGATGTCCCAGGCGCTGCGCAAGATCACTGGTAACATCAAGAACGCCAACTGCCTGGTCATCTTCATCAACCAGATCCGCATGAAGATCGGCGTCATGTTCGGCAGCCCTGAAACCACCACCGGTGGTAACGCCCTGAAGTTCTATGCATCGGTGCGTCTGGATATCCGCCGGACGGGTGCGGTCAAGGACGGTGACGAGGTGGTCGGTAGCGAAACCCGCGTCAAGATCGTCAAGAACAAGGTTGCGCCTCCTTTCCGTCAGGCTGAGTTCCAGATCCTCTACGGTAAGGGCATCTACCGCAACGGTGAGATCATCGATCTGGGTGTGACTCACGGCTTCCTGGAGAAATCCGGTGCCTGGTACAGCTATCAAGGCAACAAGATCGGTCAGGGCAAGGCGAACTCGGCGAAGTTCCTGCAGGAAAACCCTGCCATTGGGGCCGAGGTCGAGAAGATGATCCGCGACAAGCTGCTTAACCCAAGCACTGTCGCCGCGGAAGGCAAAGCTGCAGCAGTGACTGCGGATGCCAGTGATGTAGCCGACGCCGACGCTAACGCCGGTTATTGATTGATCCTATGTCCGCCATACTCGACACCCCCGTCGCGGTGCGGCGGACAGCCATGGACCTGCTTGCGCGACGTGAGCATGGTCGAGTCGAGCTGACGCGCAAGTTGCGTCAGCGCGGTGCTCCCGAGGAGTTGATCGAGCCTGCGCTCGATCGACTGGCCGAGGAGGGGCTGCTCAGCGAAGCTCGCTATTTGGAAAGTTTCATATCCTACCGCTCCAACGCTGGCTACGGTCCCGCGCGGATACGCGAAGAGCTGGGCCAGCGGGGTCTTGCCCGCGGCGATATCGATCAGGCGCTGCGCGATAGTGGTGTGGAATGGGCGGCTCGCTTGCAGGAAGTCTGGCAACGCAAATTCTCCGGCCAACGTCCGCAAGATCCACGTAGTAGAGCACAGCAGACGCGTTTCCTGGCTTATCGTGGTTTCTCCATGGAAATGATCGGCCGCCTGTTGAGCGGCCGAGACCTGGACGACTGAGTTGTATCAGGTCGTCCTTAATGCCTCGCGGGCATGGGGTGTAGTATGCATGGGGCGAGGTTTTGCCCAGTTTTCCGGCAGATTGATGAAGTCCACCAGTTCGCGCAGGCGCCCTTGATCGCGCCCATTGAAGGCAAAGGTCAGGCGCGTCAGGTGGCTGAAGTTGCCTTCTTCCCTCTCGACATTGCTATCTGCCTGTTGCTGGTATTTACCCGTCAAGCGCAGGTCGGCAAACCCATCTTGCAGATCGAGTAACGCGGCATCGCTGAGCGGGTGATGCATGCGAATGACGAACTGGTTTTTCAACCAGCGGCTTGAGTGGTAGTTGCGATAGAACTGATTGATCTCTTCCACGGCGTCTTCGGCGCTGTGCACCAGGTGCAGCAGTTTCATGTCACTGGGAAGAATGTAGCGGTTCCCTTCGAGCTGGTGGCTGATGAAATTCAACGCGTCCTGCCAGAAAGTGCCGCCTGGTGAATCCAGCAGCACTACAGGGACTAGCGGGCTCTTGCCTGTCTGTATCAGGGTCAGCACTTCGAGCGCTTCATCCAGCGTACCGAACCCTCCGGGGCATAGCACCAGTGCATCTGCTTCTTTGACGAAGAACAGTTTGCGGATAAAGAAGAAATGGAAGGGCAACAGTTTGTCGGTCCCATCCACGGTAGGGTTGGCGTGCTGTTCAAAGGGCAGGGTGATATTGAAACCAAGGCTGTGGTCTGTCCCCGCGCCTTCGTGGGCCGCCGCCATGATCCCCCCTCCGGCACCGGTGATGACCATGAGGTTCGACCGCGCCAGTGCGGCGCCCAGCTCGCGTGCCAGCGCATACATAGGGTGTTCCACAGGAGTGCGAGCCGAGCCAAAGACCGTGACCTTGCGTCGGCCTTTATAACGCGCAAGGGCGCGAAAGGCGTGATCCAGTTCACGCATGGCCTGCAAGGTGATCTTGGCATGCCACCGATTGGTGTCGTCATGGGCCATGCGCAGGACCGTCAGCATCATGTCGCGGTACAGCGGCAGGTTGGCGCTGGAAGGCGCCACCAGTTGCAGTTGTTCATCGATCTTGCTCAGGTCGATGCCATTGTCCCTGAAATGATTGAATAGCAGTTCGTTGGGTTGGTAAGGCATTCAACGTCTCCTTCTGCAGCAGAGCCTTTCACCGGGACGATGGTGGTTCCCGGCCACGACACACGCGTGCCGCCGGCTGCTGTAACTCGAACATGAGCGTCAAGTGGCGCAGTAGGTCTTCGGGTCTGTTGCAGTGACAGTATCCATCTTGTTGATATTGTCGTGATGTCGGCTGATCAGCTTCAGCGGCAGGCTCCTTCGTTTGCCGTGAAAATAAGGTGGTATCGTTATCAATCTAGACGCTGGCAGCCGATCATGCCGAGCTACCGGTAGCCGCCGCGCCTCAGGCAGGGTCCAGCAATGCGTCAAGGCTGATGGACGGAAGGGAAGGGCACACAGGTAGGGATATCAAGGCGATGTCGCGGACGACCGGAAGGGCAGGAGCGCCGGTCTCGCTATTTCCGAAGGCTGATTGCCGCGCTGCGCGCCGATGAAGAGCAGCGGCGCAGCGACCATGACAACCAGTCCCTGTCAGTCAGTTCTTCTTGCCATCCAGGCCACAGCTGTCGGCGTTGAACAGCTGCTGGCCGACCGGGCGGTTGGTCTTGTATTCGGTAAACTCGTAGCGCAATACCGCACCACGCGCCAGCAACTGACGGAACCCGCGATTGTTGCAAACGCTTGCGCCCAACTGGTCGCGCACTATTTCCGGATTGGCGCGCATCTGCTGAGCCTGACTCTCGCGAACGCTCAAATGGTTGATCAGGAATTTGCCTTCGACGGTATAGCCCTGATCGAGCATGTCTTCATTGATCGCACGCGGTGTCCCGACGCTGCTTTCCCGGGCAACCTTCTGCAGCATTTGGTTGAGCTCATAGTCCTGCTTTGAAGCTGCATTGGCAGCCAGGGGCAGGGCGAGCATCAGGCTCAGGGTCGGGACGATAAGACGCAGCATGTAACTCTCCTGGTTCAATGACTGGCGCTTGGACCTGCGCTGGGGAGTAGTGTTCCGTAGGGCGCAGGCCAAGGGCCGTTTGAATGACGACTTTGTACTAAGTATAAAGCTGTCGTCCTGAACGCTGCACGGCTAAACCTTCCGCTCTGGTAGACTGGGCGCCTGTATCCAGTCGAGTCCCTGCTGTGCCCTGTTCCCTTTTCCAAGGATGCCCGCGACCATGAGCCATGCCGTAGCGCGCTTGCGCGCCGAACGCCTGGCGCGGAGCGTCAAGCCGTTCATCGCTCGCGGTTCACGCGCCCCTCGCTGCCCCGATTGCCGGGTGATCTTCAGTCATTGCCTGTGTGCCTGGAAACCCAAGGTGCAGGCGGACTCGGGCATGTGTCTGCTGATGCATGACACCGAGCCGTTGAAGCCCTCCAATACCGGTTGGCTCATCGCTGATCTGATCGAAGACACCTCGGCATTCGGCTGGCTGCGTACTGATGTGGACGCACGACTGCTGGCGCTGCTCGATAGCCCGGTATGGCAACCCTATATCGTGTTTCCTGGTGAATTCGTGGCCCAGGAGCGGGTGGTTGATGAGGTGGTTCGCCAGCCTGGCAAGCGGCCGCTGTTCATCCTGCTGGATGCCACCTGGACCGAAGCTCGCAAGATGTTTCGTAAAAGCCCGTACCTGGATCGTTTCCCGGTACTGAGTCTGCAGCCTGAACAACTGTCCCGCTATTGCTTGCGCCGATCCAAGCGAGACGATCACTTCTGCACCGCCGAAGTGGCCGCCATGTGCCTGGAACTGGCTGGGGATCAGCAGGCGTCACAGGCACTGGACGCCTATCTCGATGTATTCAGCACGCATTACCTCAGCGCCAAGCGACATTGGCCGCTGGATGAGCAGGACAGCGTCCATCAGCGTCTGCATACCTTCCTATAGTACAAGGGGCAGACATCGCGGAATGCTTCATAATGTCCGCGCTGGCAGCCAGGGTGGGCGAACACGCCAGGGCGATTGGCTTGACCGCCCGAACCGTGCTCGGCATCCTTGGCGCCGCTTCGGGCACGATGAAGAGGCCGTTACCTGGGCCTCGCCTTACCTTTCTGGCCGGCGGCCCAGCCGTTTGCGCCCTGAGTTGCCCGCCTGGCCCCCAACCTGCCTAGGGTCAGGCACAGAACAGGATCCATAGATCGATGGCCACATACGAAATCCTGATAGCCGATGACCACCCGCTGTTTCGTAGCGCCCTGCGTCAGGCCGTGACCCTGGGCCTCGGTCCGCAGGTACGCCTGGTGGAAGTGGCGAGTATTGCCGAGCTGGAAACCCGCCTGACCGAAAAAGCCGATTGGGATCTGGTGCTGCTGGATCTGAACATGCCGGGCGCTTACGGTTTTTCCGGTCTGGTACTGCTGCGTGGGCAGTATCCGCAGATACCGGTCGTGATGGTCTCCGCCCAGGAGGAAGCGGCGGTGGTGGTCAAGTCGCGCGAATTCGGCGCCAGTGGTTTCATTCCCAAGTCCAGCCCGTTGGAAACGATCCAGGAAGCGGTACAGAAAGTCCTCGACGGTGAGGTCTGGTGGCCGCCCCAGGCATTCGAGAAAGTGGACGTCTCCGCCGAGGCCAAGGCCGCCAGTGAAGGTCTCGCCAGCCTGACGCCACAGCAGTTCAGAGTCCTCACGATGGTCTGCGAAGGTTTGCTGAACAAACAGATTGCCTATGAACTCAGCGTTTCGGAGGCCACCATCAAAGCCCATGTGACGGCTATCTTCCGCAAGCTGGGGGTACGTACCCGTACCCAGGCCGCCTTGTTGCTGCAACAACTTGAATCAGTTGCCGGCAGCTGAGTGCTCCCGGCTTCACGCTTTTTTGACTTGGCCCGCACTAGTCTGCGGCCCTCCACAGGTAAAGTATCCCTCCATGTCACCATTCAAGGGCCAGACGGGCCTCAAGCGCATCTTCAACGCAGCCGGTTATTCACTGGATGGCCTGCGCGCCGCATTCAGGGGCGAGGCGGCGTTCCGTCAGTTGGTACTGCTCAACGTCATTCTGGTACCAGTGGCCTTCTGGCTGCCGGTGAGTCGTGCCGAGCGGGCAGTGCTGATCGCGGTGTGCATGCTCGGCCTGATCGTCGAACTGTTCAATTCGGCGGTCGAGGCGGCCATCGATCGTATCTCTCTGGATCGTCACCCCTTGTCGAAAAACGCCAAGGACATGGGCAGCGCCGCGCAGTTGGTAGCCTTGACCATGATCGCCCTGGTATGGGGTGTGGTCCTGTGGTGAGCGTCAGGCAATGGGTGGCAGAACGATCTCGTCGCTGCGCCTGACGCCAGCGGTAAAGCTGCGGCACAGGTCAAGGAACTCACGCATGGCCGACGTCTGGTATTTCTGCTTGTGCCAGATGAAGTAGAACTGTCGGGACAGATCCAGCTCGGGCGTTTCGATCGCGACCAGGCTGCCTCGGCGGAAGGCATCGCGTAGCGCCAATCGCGATATGCAGCCGATCCCGAGCCCGGATTCCACGGCACGCTTGATCGCTTCAGTGTGCTCGAGCTCCAGCCGGATATTGAGGTTGGCGCGGTGGTGACGCATGGCCTGATCAAAGGTAAGGCGCGTTCCTGAACCCTGTTCACGGAGGATCCAGGCCTCCTGGGTCAAAGCCTCGATGCTCGCGCTGCCTACCTTGGCCAGCGGATGCTGGGGCGCGCAAAATACGACCAGCTCGTCCTCCACCCATGGCCTGACTTCGAGGTCGGGATGGCTGCAGTCGCCCTCGATCAGACCCAGGTCAATTTCATAGTGCGCGACCTGTTGCACGATGTGCGCGGTGTTCTGAACGTGCAACTTGACCTGGCTCTCGGGGTGACCCTGCATGAAGCTGCCGATCAGCAGCGTTGCCAGGTAGTTGCCGATGGTCAGGGTAGCGCCGACCGACAACGAGCCGAACCCCGACTTGCCATTGAGCAGGTCTTCGATCTCCTTGGCCTGGTCGAGCAGGGCCACGGCCTGAGGTAATAGCTGATGTCCAAGCGCGTTGAGGCTCAGTCGCTTGCCCGCGCGATCGAACAGTTGGCAGCTGGACTGACGCTCGAGCTCGGTGATCGAGGTGCTGGCGGCAGATTGCGACAATGCCAGCACGCTGGCGGCTCGAGAGACGCTTTGATGCTGGGCTACCGCGACGAAGACCTGCAGTTGACGAAGAGTAAATCGCATATCTATATAACCGATAAGGCATATCTTTATAATCCATTTAACAGATATTGTCGCTACCTCTAAACTATCGCGCAATCGCGCTCTTGGTCAGCGCAGCGTTTTTCTTCAGGAGCCTGTACATGAGCAACATGAACCACGAACGTGTCCTCAGTGTTCACCACTGGAACGACACCCTGTTCAGCTTCAAGTGCACCCGTGACCCGGGGCTGCGCTTCGAGAACGGTCAGTTCGTGATGATCGGCCTGCAACAGCCTGGCGGCCGCCCGCTCATGCGCGCCTATTCCATCGCCTCGCCCAACTGGGAAGAACATCTGGAGTTCTTCAGCATCAAGGTGCCGGATGGCCCGCTGACGTCCCAGCTGCAGCACCTGAAGGAAGGTGACGAGATCATCATCAGCAAGAAGCCTACCGGTACGCTGGTGCTGGACGATCTCAACCCAGGCAAGCACCTGTACCTGCTGAGCACCGGTACTGGTCTGGCACCTTTCATGAGCGTCATTCAGGATCCGGAAACCTATGAGCGCTTCGAGAAAGTGATCCTGGTTCACGGTGTGCGCTACGTCAACGAAGTGGCTTATCGCGAATTCATCACCGAGCACCTGCCGCAGAACGAGTTCTTCGGCGAGCAGCTGCGCGACAAGTTGATCTACTACCCGACCGTGACTCGCGAACCTTTCGAGAATCAAGGGCGTCTGACCGACCTGATGCGCAGCGGCAAACTGTTCAGCGACATCGGCCTGCCGCCGATCAATCCGCAGGACGACCGTGCCATGATCTGCGGTAGCCCGAGCATGCTCGACGAAACCAGTGAAGTCCTCGACAGCTTCGGTCTGAAGATCTCCGCGCGCATGCGCGAGCCGGGCGACTACCTGATCGAGCGTGCCTTCGTCGAGAAGTAAGGCGAACGCTTCATGAAAAACGCGGGCTCAGGTCCAATGCTGGTCAGTTAAGACCGATGGGCTGCTTCGCACCCCTTCGCGGGCAAGCCCGCTCCCACAAGGGAGTGCGTGGCCCTGAGTTCTGTGGGAGCGGGCTTGCCCGCGAAGGGGTGCGAAGCAGCCCAACTGCAGACTGTGGGCTTGACTGATCAACATTAGGCTCAGGCCTGCGTTTTTTATGCTTTGGCACACGTCAGCCAGGCAAGCAGGCCAATGTGTCGCCTGCGCTCAACGGTCGTGGACGACCTCAAGCACCTTGATTCTGTCAGGCTGGGGGTAGTGCCAGCGTACCTGCACGTCCCAGAACTTCACGCCATATACCCGCTCGACAGGCGGGACCTGATAGGCAGGGCGCGGATCCTGCGCCAGACACTGCTCGATCAGCTCCACCAGTGGCTGTGCCAAACGCAAGGCATGCTCGCGGGCCTGGGGCAGGGCGACATCGCTCCATTGCACGGCAATAGGCTCCGGCGCGTCGCTGGCCATCTGGTTGCAAGCGTCGGCGATGCTGTCGGCATAGGGTACGTAAGGTTTGATATCCAGGACCGGCGTGCCATCGAGCAGATCGATGCCGGACAGCAGCAAGCGCCCAGGTTCGACGCCCTCCAGGCGCACGACCGACTGGCCGATGCCGTTCGGGCGATGGGTAGCTCTGGTCGCGAATACGCCCATGCTCCTGTTGCCGCCCAGCCGAGGCGGGCGCACCTTCAGGCGTGGCTTGTCTTCCAGTGCCTGATGGAACAAGAACAGCAACCAGACATGGCTGACCTGTTCCAGTCCCGCTACTGCATCACCTTGGTCGAATGGCGGCAATAGCTCCAATACGCCGCGGGCGGCCGGAGCCAGCCGCGGCTGACGCGGGATGGCGAATTTCTCCTTGAAGCAGGAGCGCACGATACCGACGGGCGAAACACGGTGTTCCATGCCGTGCTCAGCCACGTACGCGCTGGGCCAGGCCCTTGAGGAAGTTACGCAGCAGCTGATCGCCGCAGGGGCGGTAGTTCTCATGTCCGACCTTGCGGAACAATGCACTGAGCTCGGGCTTGGAGACCGGGAAGTCAGCGGCCTTCAGGATCGTATGCAAGTCCTCTTCCTTGAGTTCGAAGGCCACCCGCAATTTCTTGAGAATGGTGTTGTTGCTTACCGGCACTTCGATCGGCTGAGGCGGGCGGCTGTCGTCACGGCCACGTCGATAGATCACCAGGCCATCGAGGAAGTGCGCCATGACCCGATCCGGGCAGCGCACGAAGCCTGCTTCTTCCTCTTTCTTGACGTAATGGGCGACTTCCGTCGCGGCGATCTTCAGGCCCGACAGGCCGATGATCTCGGCCATCTGCGCATCGTTCACTTTGAGCATGTAGCGCAAGCTGCGCAGTACATCGTTGTGGTTCATTGGGACACATCCTGTCGAGGGTTGCCTGCGATGGCAGGCAGCCGTAGTACTTAAAATCTTTCGCTGCCATCCAGGTAGCGCCATTGCCCCAGCGTCAGCTTGCCCATCGATACCCCGCCCAGACGGATACGTCGCATGCCCAGCACTTCAAGACGCAGGGCGGCACAGAGTTCGGCGACCTGACCGGGTTGCGGGTTCTTCAAGGCCATGCGCAGGTGCGTTTCGTTCTGCCAGCTGGCCTTGGCCTTGGGCAGCTCGCGGCCATCGCGGGTCACTCCGCGGGCAAGGCGTTCCAAGGCCACGGGAGTGGTTTCACCGCGTACTTCGATGATGTACTCCTGCTCCAGGCGCCGCAGGTCTGTCTCGATCTTGCGGCTGACCTTCCAGTCCTGGGTGAACACCTGCAGGCCGCTTGCGCCAGATTGCAGGGGAGCGACGCAAGTCAGGCGAGCGAAGTGCCCGTGAAGCGGACGCACTTGATTGCGGTGAGCCTCGCTCAGGCTGTCCAGGGTCATGCTGGTGCGGGCGGCTTCGATGTCCTGTCCACGTGGCTGATTGAGCAGCAGAGTGACCGGCTCGAGCGCCTGCGCCTTGGCTCCGGGAAGCAACTCCACGCGCTGGTTCTCGACCTTGAACTGAGGCTGCTCGATGACCACGCCATCCACGGTGACCCAGCCACCCTCGATATACAGCTCGGCCTCGCGGCGCGAGCAGTCGAGTTGTTCGACAAGACGTTTGGACAGGCGGACGGGTTCGGACATGGGGCGTATTCGCACGGCAAAGAAAAGTGGCCCATTGTACCTGTCCCAGGCGGCCCGGTGCCTGCAATCTCTATCCAAACCCCGTCCTGCAGACAGATGACTTCAGTTTTCAGCCATCGTGGCGGGATCGGCGAGCGCCATGTGAAGCAAAGGATAAGGCTGCCCGAGACCATCCTTCTCGGAACGCCCGATGACCTTGAAACCCTGATGCAGATAGAAGCCGAGGGCCTTGGGGTTCTGCTCGTTGACATCGAGCTGCCAGGCACCCAACTCATCGATGGCATGACGCAGCAAGCGCTTGCCGACACCCTGGCCATGGCATTCAGGGGCCACGAACAGCATGTCCACCTGACCATTGGAAGCACCGGCAAAGCCGAGAATTCGCTGGGCGCTGTCCTTGCAGCAGATCAGCTCCACCGCATCGAGGTACTTGCCTAGCACGTGATCGCGCAGAATCACGAGGTAGGTTTCCGGAAGGAAATCATGGGTGGCACGCACCGATTGCTCCCATATCTGGAGCAATCGCGGATAGTCGGCGCGCTGAGGCACCTGCAAAGTGAGTGACATGACTGTTTCTCGTCGGATCAGCGTGATGGCGCTGTATGCACGCTGTAGCTTTTGGTGTCTCCAGGATCGAGCGCCGTCGCGCCATGGATAGCAGGGCGGCGTTCGATCTCAAGGGCGCCAGAACCACGCGACTGGCGCTCGATGACCTTCAGACGGGCTCGGCCCACATGTCATATTCGTCGGCGTCGACGACACGGCAACGGACCTTGTCACCCGGCTTGAAGCCATGGTCGCCGTCGATGAACACACTGCCGTCGATTTCAGGCGCATCGAAGAAGCTGCGACCGACCGAGCCCTGTTCCTCGACTTCGTCGATCAATACCTCGATTTCCTTGCCGATGCGCAGTTGCAGGCGGGCCGCGCTGATTGCCTGCTGATGCGCCATGAAGCGATCCCAACGGTCCTGCTTGATCTCGTCCGGGACTTCTTCCAGGCCCAGGTCATTGGCGGGCGCGCCCTCGACAGGCGAATACTGGAAGCAGCCGACTCGATCGAGCTGGGCTTCGGTGAGCCAATCTAGCAGGTACTGGAAATCTTCCTCGGTCTCGCCAGGGAAGCCGACGATGAAGGTCGAACGAATGACCAGCTCCGGGCATTGCTCGCGCCAGTTCTTGATACGCGCCAGGGTGCGGTCTTCGAAAGCAGGGCGTTTCATCGACTTGAGCACTTTCGGGCTGGCGTGTTGGAAGGGGATATCCAGGTACGGCAGGATCTTGCCGGCTGCCATGAGCGGGATGACATCGTCCACGTTCGGGTACGGATAGACATAATGCAGGCGCACCCAGGCACCCAGGCTGCCGAGAGCTTCGCACAGTTCGAGCATGCGGGTCTTGACCGGGCGACCGTTCCAGAAATCGGTCTTGTACTTGACGTCGACGCCGTAGGCGCTGGTGTCCTGGGAAATCACCAGGATCTCCTTCACGCCAGCCTTGACCAGGCGTTCGGCCTCGCTCAGTACTTCACCGACCGGACGACTGACCAGCTTGCCGCGCATGGACGGAATGATGCAGAAGCTGCAGCTGTGGTTGCAGCCCTCGGAAATCTTCAGGTAGGCATAATGGCGCGGCGTGAGCTTGACCCCCTGAGGCGGTACCAGGTCGATCAGCGGATTGTGATCCTGGCGTGGCGGCACGACTTCGTGCACTGCGTTGACCACCTGCTCGTACTGCTGCGGGCCGCTGACCGACAACACGCTTGGGTGCACGTCACGGATATTGCCTTCCTCGACACCCATGCAGCCGGTCACGATGACCTTGCCGTTCTCCTTGATTGCTTCGCCGATCACCTCGAGCGACTCCGCCTTGGCGCTGTCGATGAAACCGCAGGTGTTGACCACCACCACGTCGGCATCCTCGTAGGTGGGCACGACTTCGTAACCTTCCATGCGCAGCTGGGTCAGAATGCGCTCGGAATCGACCAGGGCCTTCGGGCAACCCAGGGAGACGAAACCGACCTTGGGCGAGGTGGGCGTTGGAGTGGTGGACATGACTAACCTCGGTATTGAATAAGGCTACCCGGCCATTGGCGAGGCAGTCCTGACGGGCGCTTTCGGCGCCTCTGATCAAAAAGTGCGCAATTCTAGCGACCGTAAAGGTTCTTGACCAGCAGAAAAGCGACGAACGCTGCGCTATGCTTCGCGCCGTTGCGCACCGGCGTCGATCAGCGTGGTAGAGGGCAGGTGCATGGCCTGAGGCGAAGCTTGCAATGCTGTCGATCGACCCATGGGTCATGTGCAGGGAATTATCGATGGTTCAGGCAAGCAGTTACACCGAGTCCGCGCGACAGCCGGAACGACCGCTGAGTCTGCTGGTGGCCGCGGTCGGAGTCGGCTATGGCGATATCGGTACCAGTCCCTTGTATACCCTCAAGGAAGTCTTTGCCGGGGGGCTAAGGCGTGCCGGTGAACCATGACGGCGTGCCGGGCATTCTCGCGCTGATCTTCTGGTCGCTGCTAGGGGTCGTGTCGATCAAGTACGTGATCTTCATATTGCATCGCCAGGTGGTGCTGCTGACGATGGTGAGCGAAGACCGCCCACGTGTACCGCTCGAAGAACATTTCGAGGTCCAGGCGTATGGTCAAGGTTTCGTCCGCGTGCTCTTGCACTTCGGCTTCATGGACGAGCCCGACGTGCCTGCGGCGCTGGCGCTCTGTCATCTGGAGGGTCTGGACTTCAGCCCGATGCGCACGACCTACTTCCTCAGTCGTGAAACCGTCATCGCTTCTCGTCTCGTCGGCATGGCGCGTTGGCGCGGCGCGTTGTTCGATTTCCTGTTAAAGAACGCCAATGGAAACCTGAGGTTCTTCAACCTGCCGCTCAATCGGGTGATCGAGCTCGGCACCCAGGTGGAGCTATGAGGTCATTGGAATCCAGAAGCGGAACGCGCGCAGGGTATGCGCGCCCGCTGTCGGAATTATTCCTGGATGGCGACCTTCGCCGCGCTCTGTCGGGCCTGGATCTGCTCGATCAGACGCTTGGCCAGGGCAGGGTAATCCTCGTCGAAGTGGTGACCGCCTGGTAGTTGCAGGCGTTCGCCGACGGCGGTAGGGGCGGTGCAGCCGCTCTCGTCGCTTTCCTCGACGCCGTAGATGCAGACCACCTTGGCCGCGGGCAACCTGGCCATCTCCGGGCCGGTAGGCGCTTCATTGCCATCCTTGCCAAGCCAGCCCTCGACTTCGATCTCGAAGCTGCCGCTACGGGCGAACGCCAGCAGGATCACGGCGTCTACCCGCTGCTGGTCCTTGGCTGCCAAGCGATTGTAGATCGCGGGCAGGACGTCCGCGCCAAAGGAGTATCCAGCCAGTACGAAGCGCTTGGTGCCCCATTTCTGCCGATAGTGCTGGATGAGTTCGGACAGGTCCTCGGCGCTCTGTTCCGGGCTCTTGTGCTGCCAGTAATAGCGCAGGGTATCGATGCCCACCACGGGATAGCCGAGCTTGGCCATTTCGCCCGCCACGTTGCGGTCCAGATCGCGCCAGCCTCCATCGCCGGACAGAAACAGCGTCACGGTATCGGTCGTCTGTCCGGCCGGCACTTCCACCACCGGAATGTTCAGGGCGTTGCCGTCCCGACCAACCAGCGCTTGTGTCAGTTGCGCCTTGAGGACCTGCGGCAGGTGGATGTCGTAGTCGCTGATGCTGGTCTGGGCATTGGCCTGTTCGCGCACGAAGGCAGCACTGGCATCATCGGGATTATCGTTCCAGGCGACGCTCCAGTGACCATGGGCGGCCGAGTGTGGCAATTGCGTGCATTGGTCCTGCTCCAGGCTGAAGCCGACCGAGATGGCTTGGGCTCGGTCATCCGTCTGCCCGGCGAGCCAGCGCCACGCCTGGCTCGCGCCAGGACCAATGCCGGCCACCAGGCTCGGCTTGTCGGACAGCTTATCGAGGGCCTGCGCGACTGCTTGCCGCTGCGCGTCACAGCTGCCCTGGGGCAGGATGACCTGCACCAGTTGCGCATTGCCCATCTGGCTCAGATCGAGCAGTTGCCTGTCGTTCAGTGCCTGATCCTGCGGTACGGCAATGGCGACCCAGGACTTGGCATGCGCGCCCGGGGTGGCGCGCGTCAGGCTGCTGCCGTCGGCAAGCGTCAGGTGCTCAAGGTGTGCGGCCGGCGTCGGGCGCGTCCACGCCCAAAAGCCGATAATGGCCGCCAGCAAGGCCACCAGCAGGGCGCAGAGAATGTGCAACCAATAACGTCGGATCATCAGCGTTTCACCAGTCCAGTCAGGCCGCCGGCAATCAGGGCAGCGGTATCGGCCAAGGCCACCAGCGGGTCCAGTCCGGCAGGCACGGCCATGTAACGGGGCTCCCAGTCCGGCTGGAACTTGTCCTTGAAGCGGCGCAGGCCCTGGAAGTTGTACAGTTGCTCTGCGCGCCGGAATACCAACGAGCCCAGGCGCTGGGTCAGGGGCGCGCCACGGCGTGGTTGCAGGCCCGAAAGAGGCACCATGCCCAGGCTGAAACGCGCGCAATCCCGGCTTTTGTAATGCAGGATCAGGCCGACCATCATGAACTCCATGGTGAGCCTGGGCGCCTGTGGGTGGGCGCGCATCAGGTCGAGGCTGGCCAACTCGTTGCTGTGGGTTTCCAGGAGGTTGGCAAAGGCCACCGGCCGGCCCTGGAAACGGATCACGGCGATGCGGAAATGTTGCAGGTAGTCATGGCTGAATCGCCCCAGGGAGAAGCCTTTCTCGCGTACATTCTTGTTGCCCAGCCAGGCGTCGGAGATTTCCTTGAGCGCCTCCATGGGTGCCAGGCCGGGCTCATGGATTTCCAGGCTCAAGCCATCCCTGCTTCCGCGGTTCCAGGTGTAGCGCAGGTCCTTCATCTCTTTGCCCTTGGCTTCGAGGTCGAATCGCCGCAAGTCGACGCGCGCCTCTTCGCCAAGCTTGATCGCGGTCAGGCCGATGTCCATATAGAACGGCAGGTTTTCCGCGCGCACTTGATAGAACACAGGGCGAGCGTGGTGGATGTCGCACAGGTCGCGGAATTGCCAGATCATTTCGGCGCGCGCCTGGGTGGGGCCGATAGGGTCGTAAAGCGCTACCAAGCTTCGGCCACGACGGGCGTACATGAGGAAGGCATTGCCCGAAGGATGGAACAGCAGTGCCTTGTCACCCGTAAGGGCCAGCCCGCCGTCGGGCTGGTCCGAAGCCAGCAGGATGCGCTGAGCGCGCTGCAGTTGCGCTTCGTCCGGTAGGTGAATGACCGGGCGAGCGGTGCGCAGCAGCCAGGTCAAGGTGACGATCACCAGCAGCACCGCGCTGCCCAGGATCCCTCGCAATCCACGAGGCGCGTCGGCATCGAGGGTGAACTGCCACCACAGTTCGTGGCTGTAGGGTACATCCTGATAGGCAAACAGCAGCAGCCATACCGAGGCGCCTACCACGCACGCGCTGGCCACCAGATACACCGGTGAGAAAGGCAGTTCCAGCAATCGGCTGGGCCGGTAGAACGAGCGGCGGAACAGTGCGAGCAGCGAGGCGGTAAAGGCCAGGATGGACGCTTCCTCCCAGTCGAAGCCCTTGAGCAGCGACAGGACGACACCGAGCAGGAGCAGGACGGTGGTCAGTAGCCAGGCAGCTGACAGACGGCGCCGCAAGCCCTGGGCCAGCAACAGGCACAGCACGCCGATCAGGCTGGCGCCGAAGTGCGAGGCGTCGATGAGTCGATGAGGGATGAGAAAACCCATGTGTTCAAGGCGTGTATCGATTTCCGGGGTAGCGCCGGAAAACAGCAGCACTACGCCAGACAGGAACACCAGGATCGCCAGGACAGGCGCTGCCAGGCCTGACGCTGCCTTGATGGCTTGCTTGGCAAACAGCAAGCGACGCGCTTCGCTGACTAGCAGCAACACACAGGCCAGCAACAGCGGCAGTACCACATAGATCAGACGATAAAGCAGCAGGGCGGCGGCCAAAGGAGCGGCACCCAACTGATTGGCGAACGCTGCCAGCAGAACCGCCTCGAAGACGCCGACCCCGCCCGGTACATGGCTCAGGACGCCGGCCGCGAGGGCCAGTAGGTAAACCAGCATGAAGGCGCCAAAGGGCGGTGCCTGCGGCAACAACAGGTAGAGGACGGTGGCGGCGACGGCAACGTCCAGAGCGGTGATCAGCAGTTGCAGGGCGGCCAGGCGCGCGTTGGGCAGGCGAAGCGTGCGACGGCCCAGTTGTACGAGAAGGTTGTCAGCCACTGGCTGCTCGGCCAAGCGTCGACGATACAGGCCGAAGATGACCGCGCCCGATACCAGCAGCACGCTGACGGCGATCACGCCGAGCGGCAATGGCGGCAAGCGCAACGCGCCGGTTGCGGCCGGCAGGTCGGCCAGCGTAGCGATCGCTGCCAGGACGGGCAGGGCGCAACCCAGCGAGAGGCTGGCGAACACCGTCATGCGTGCTACTTCCGCGGCACCCAGCCCGTGACGGGCATACAGACGATAGCGTACCGAGCCACCGGACAGCATCGACAGGCCCACCGCATTGCCGATCGCGAAAGCGCTGAAGCCGCCCAGCACCAAAGTGCGACGAGGAAGCTGCACGCCAGCGAAGCGGCTTGCCGACCATTCATAGCCGAGCAGTACCACGAACCCCACCACGGTCGCCGCCAGTGCTTCGATCAACGTACGTGCGGGGATGTCGAGCATGGCATCGTGCAGGGCAGTCATGTCCAGCTCATCGAGCAAGTGACGGCATGCAATCAAAGCCAGGGTGAACAGCAGCAGCATCAGTGCCAGGCCGATGGGTTGACGGTAGCGGCTGATGCGCTCCAGCCACGGCAGCCGCTGTGCTGCGGCGGGCAACGTGTCGGTTATCGACACTTGGGGTTCAGGCAGTGCAAGAGTCATCGATAACCCCGAGCGATCGGCGCCAGGCGAGAGTGGAGTGTGGCCAAGTTGAGAGCCCTCTGGGAAACGTATCCAGATATTACTCCGGCTCGGAGCGGTTTCACCGGATCGAGAGGGTTAAAGAAAGTTCATGCTTCCCGATGCGACCTTGGGGATGCGGGCATGCTTGATTGATGAGCGCAGGGGCGATGAGAGGAGGGCTTGGTAAGTTTCCAGGATCCGGAAACAACAAACCCCGCGCTGTTCGAAACAGGCGGGGTTTGTTCTGACGAATATGGTTGCGGGAGCCGGATTTGAACCGACGACCTTCGGGTTATGAGCCCGACGAGCTACCAGACTGCTCCATCCCGCGTCAGAGGTGCGCATTCTACAGCCTTGCGCTTGGCCGTCAAGCCTTGATCGTTGATTTTCTTAAGGTTTTATCACCGGCAATAAAAAAGGCCACTGTATGTACAGTGGCCTTTTCAATTTGGTTGCGGGAGCCGGATTTGAACCGACGACCTTCGGGTTATGAGCCCGACGAGCTACCAGACTGCTCCATCCCGCGTCTGAGGTTGCGCATTCTACAGCCTTTCGCTTTGCCGTCAAGCGCTGATGATGGATGTGCTTGAATATTTATTGATAGCAACAAAAAAGGCCACTGCATGTGCAGTGGCCTTTTTAATTTGGTTGCGGGAGCCGGATTTGAACCGACGACCTTCGGGTTATGAGCCCGACGAGCTACCAGACTGCTCCATCCCGCGTCTGTGATTCCGAATTCTACGGATTTTATTCCCCATGTCAAGCTTCTTCCTGGAAAAATCTTTTGGCGTCAACCTCTTACGCTTCTGATTTACCGCGCAAGGCAGCAATAACGGGGGTTGTAGCTCGATCGCCACAGATGTGCCGGTACTGGCAGCCTTCGTCGCGGGCAGATACCATGCGATCTGTATGAATTTACAGTACTGTTGGTCATCCATGTCTCTGCGCAAGATTATCCACATCGACTGCGATTGCTTCTATGCGGCTATCGAGATGCGTGACGACCCGCGCCTGGCCGGTCGGCCCATGGCGGTGGGCGGTTCCGCGGAGCGGCGTGGGGTTATCGCCACCTGCAATTATGAGGCGCGTGCCTACGGTGTGAGGTCTGCCCTGTCGTCACGCCACGCGATGAAGCTGTGCCCGGACTTGTTGATCGTCAAGCCGCGTTTCGAGGCCTATCGCGAAGCCTCTCGGGAAATTCATGCCATCTTGCGCGACTACACCGAGCTGATCGAACCCTTGTCGCTGGATGAGGCCTATCTGGATGTAACCGACAGTCAGTGGTTTTCCGGCAGCGCCACACGCATTGCAGAGGATATTCGTCAACGGGTGGCGCGCAAGCTGCATATCACCGTGTCGGCAGGAGTCGCGCCGAACAAGTTCCTGGCCAAGATCGCCAGCGATTGGCGCAAACCCAATGGTCTGTTCGTGATCACGCCGCCGCAAGTGGAAGCTTTTGTCGCCGAGCTACCGGTCAACCGACTGCACGGCGTGGGCAAGGTGACCGCCGACAAGCTTGCGCGGCTGGGCGTCGTCACCTGTCTCGACCTGCTTGGCTGGACGCGACATGCCCTGGCGCGCGAGTTCGGTAGTTTTGGCGAACGGTTGTGGGGGTTGGCACGGGGTATCGATGATCGGGCAGTGCAGAACGACAGCCGCCGACAGTCGGTCAGTGTCGAAAGCACCTACGACAATGACCTACCGGATCTGGCTGCCTGCCTGGAAAAGCTCCCTGATCTGCTGCTCAGTTTGAATGAGCGGATGGCGCGCATGGATAGCAGCTACAGGCCAGGCAAACCGTTCGTGAAGGTCAAGTTCCATGATTTCAGTCAGACCACCCTGGAACAGGCGGGGGCGGGGCATGACCTCGACAGTTATCGGCAACTGCTCAGCCAGGCCTTTGCCCGTGGCGGCAAGCCCGTGCGCTTGTTAGGGGTGGGGGTGAGGTTGCTGGATCTGCGGGGCGCCCATGAACAGTTGGAGCTGTTCACGCCGGACTAGAAAAGCTGGCAACAAGCCTGTATCGATTTGTCGGGTCTGGTAACGCTTGCGCTGATCTCATCACGCGGCGTACCGGAGACCCGGCAAACCCGCGATGGGATCGGCGCAAGACCCCGATGCTCGAGTGACAGTGTCCCGACCAGCGCCGACCTGGGTCATTGCGTGCCCGGGTCCGCAACCAGGCGCCCGGTAGCCTTGGTCAGCGATTGCAGAAACTCCTGTTGCAGTTCCGGATCGTTGCGGGTCAACTCGATCAGGCTCTGCTCCAGTTCGCTGGCTTCCTCTTCCAATCCGAGCTCCGACAGGCGTTTGACTCGATGTACCCACTGGGACACCTCATCGTCTTCCAGGTCATCGAAGATCAGGTCGTGAGCTTCGAGCAGCTTGCTGCGCAGATTACCGCTGACCAGCAGGCTGGCATCGGCGCGAACACCGTTATCTTCGTCATGCACTTGCAGATGCAGGGTGCCGACGCGGCTGATGTTCTGTTCCGAAAACGGCGCATCGAGCAGGTTGAGGCGCAATATGCCCATTCTGTCGGTGGTCAGCTCATGAGTCAGCGCACCCGCCTTGACCTCCACCAGCCGCTCGCTCCACGGCAGGCTGGTGTATTCCTCGCGTTTGTCCTTCTGCAGTTCGCTGATGCCGGCCAGGTTCTGCTGGGCACGGCCGTTGGACTGTACGTTCATGAACGGGTTGAGCCCGGCCACGCCGTAGTCCAGCCAGTCGCGCGTCACGCTGTCCGGCAGGTTGCCCAGGGCGAACACGTTCACCACGTTGGCTCCCAGGCCGGCAATCACCGCGACTGCGCCAAGAGGGATCTCGTAGACCTCCCGCCATGGCTGGAACGGCGTATAGCGGTCATAGCGACGTGTCACCTCGAATTCGGTGACCTCGAAACGCTTCTGCTCGCTGATACGTACGCGCCGCTGGGGAAGCTCCATGACGTTCGGCTCGCCCACATCGATCTGCAGGCTGTGTTCGAGCAACTTGCGCTCGACACGGTCCTCCTGCTCGCTGCGCTGGGACATCTGGTTGGCGCAGCCGCTGACCAGCAGAGCGCCGCACAGGACAGCGCTCCCCAGGGTAAAGGTACTTCGCTTGGACATGATCACTCGTGCCTGGGTTGGCTATCAGCGACGGATACGCGCTTGCAGGAAGGTTAATACTTCGGCCACTGGCAATGGCTGGGCATCCTGCTCGGTGCGGTGCTTGTACTCCAGGTTGCCCTCGGCCAGGCCGCGGTCACTGACCACGATGCGGTGAGGAATACCGATCAGCTCCATGTCGGCGAACTTGATGCCTGGGCTGGTCTTCTTGTCGCGGTCGTCCAGCAGTACTTCGAAGCCGGCCGCCGTCAGTTCGGCATAAAGCTTGTCGGTGGCTTCACGAACAGCGTCGGTTTCGTAGCGCAGAGGCACCAGGGCAATCTGGAAGGGCGCCAGGCCATCGCTCCAGATAATGCCTTTGTCGTCGTAGTTCTGCTCGATGGCAGCGGCCACCACGCGGGACACGCCGATGCCATAGCAGCCCATGGACAGTACCACCGGTTTGCCGTTCTCGCCCAGCACCTGGCACTTGAGCGCCTCGCTGTACTTGGTGCCAAGCTGGAAGATGTGGCCGACTTCGATGCCGCGCTTGATCACCAGGGTGCCCTGGCCATCCGGGCTAGGATCGCCTGCCACGACATTGCGCAGGTCGGCGACTTCGGGAACCGGCAGGTCACGCTCCCAGTTGACGCCGAAGTAGTGCCTGTCGTCGATGTTGGCGCCGACGGCGAAGTCGCTCATCAGGGCTACGGAGCGGTCGATGATGCATTCCAGCGGCAGGTTCAATGGGCCGAGCGAACCGGCGCCGGCGCCGATGGCGGCGTGCAGGTCGGCTTCGGTGGCCATTACCAATGGATCGGCGACCTGGGACAGCTTGGTCGCCTTGATTTCGTTCAGCTCGTGATCACCGCGCACCACCAGGGCGATCAGCTTGCCTTCCTCGGCGCCTCGGACGATGAGCGTCTTGACCGTCTTCTCGATCGGCAGATCGTGGTGTTCGACCAATTGCGCGATGGTCTTGGCCAGGGGCGTATCCACAAGGCGCAGCTCTTCCGTAGGCGCAGGGCGCACGGTCTCGCGTGGTACGGCCTCGGCTTTCTCGATGTTGGCTGCGTAATCGGAAGTGTCACTGAAGATCACATCGTCTTCACCGGACTCGGCCAGGACGTGGAATTCGTGGGAATAGCTGCCGCCAATGGAGCCGGTATCGGCCTGCACAGGACGGAAATCCAGACCCAGGCGGGTAAAGATGTTGCTGTAGGCCTGGTGCATGCGGTCGTAGGTTTCCTGCAGGGAAGCCTGGTCGGCATGGAAGGAGTAGGCGTCCTTCATGATGAACTCGCGGCCGCGCATCAGGCCGAAGCGAGGACGGATCTCGTCACGGAACTTGGTCTGGATCTGATACATGTTAAGCGGCAGCTGCTTATAGCTGGAGAGCTCGTTGCGCGCCAGGTCGGTAATGACCTCTTCATGGGTCGGACCCACGCAGAAATCGCGGCCGTGCCGGTCTTTCAAGCGCAGCAGCTCGGGGCCATACTGCTCCCAGCGGCCGGATTCCTGCCACAGTTCGGCAGGCTGGATGCTCGGCATGAGCACCTCCAGGGCACCGGCGGCGTTCATTTCTTCACGCACCACGGCCTCGACCTTGCGCATCACCCGCAAGCCCATCGGCAGCCAGGTGTACAGGCCGGAGGCCAGTTTGCGGATCATGCCGGCACGCAGCATGAGCTGGTGGCTGATGACCACTGCATCGGCAGGGGTTTCTTTCTGGGTGGCGAGCAAATATTGACTGGTGCGCATGGTGGGCCGTGTCGATTGCCTGAGACGTTGAAAAGACCCCGCATTGTACGGGGGCGAGATGAAGGCGTACAGGATGCCCCAGGGTGTGGCGCTTGTCAGCCAAGAAAAAGCCCGGCATCGCTGCCGGGCTGTTTCAAGAGCGACGCTGCGAGCCGAGGGCTTACAGGATGCTCAGCGGGTACTCGACGATCAGGCGCAGTTCGTCGATCGATGGGGATCCGTAGTAGACGCCATCGTTGGAACGGTAGGTGGCTTGGCGCACACGCAGGCTGAGGTCCTTGGCGGGACCTTCCTGGAGCACATACTTGATGTCGATGTCGCGTTCCCATTCCTTGCCGCTGTCGGTAGTGGCGGTATTGGCGCCGGTACCGCGGATATAACGGGTCATGAAGGTCAGGCCGGGTACGCCGAACTCGGCGAAGTTCAGGTCATAGCGAGCCTGCCAGGACTTCTCGTCTTCGGCGTTGAAGTCGGAGCGGGCCACGGAGTTGGCCAGGAAGACGGTACCGCCGCCATCCACGCCATAGCCGTAGTCACCGTCGCCAGTCACGCGCTGGTAGGCCAGGGTGAAGGTATGGGCGCCGAAGTTATAGGCGCCGGACAGGCTGAACGCGCGGTTGTCCAGCTTGGTGGTGTCGTCGTCCGACGAGCGTTGCAAGCCGGCGCCATCGCTCTTGGTGTCATAGATGTTGAAGTCGAACACCAGGCCCTGCTTGTCGTCGATCGGCAGCGCCCAGTTGACGTTGGCGTAGTACTTGCGCCAGTAGTCTTCGACCTTGGAATAGTAGAGGCTGGCGCTGAGGCTGTCGTTGAAGGAGTAGGTACCGCCTACAACGTTGGCTTCTTTCAGGTGCAGGCTGTCACGGAAGGTCTGTGCCTGGGCGTTGAGCGCGGTGAAGCGACCCGCGTTCAGGGTCAGGCCTTCGATTTCGTTGCTGGTGATCAGCGCGCCTTCGGCGACTTCCGGCAGCAGGCGGCTGTCGTCTGTAGCGAATACCGGCAGCGCGGTAAGCTGGTGACCGAACTTGAGCACCGTGTCGGAGACGCGGAACTTGACGGCAGCGCCGGCTTCGGAATAGTCATCCTCCGCTCGGCCATCGGAACCGACCGGCAGCACGCCGGTACCGGCGCGGCCGCGACCGCTGTCGAGCTTGAGGCCGAGCATGCCGATGACGTCCACACCGACGCCGACCGTGCCTTGGGTGAAGCCCGATTCGAAGGTGCCGAGGAAGCCCAGGCCCGTCTCTTCGGCACGGCTCTGCGCGCCGCTAGGCACATTGCGGAAGTCGCGGCTGAAATACAGCATGCGGGTGTTGACGTTGAGTTTGCTGTCTTCGACGAAGCCCTTGGCTTCATCCTGCGAAGAGGCAATTGCCAGTTGCGAGGTCCCTGCGGCAACGGCCAGGGCGATCATGCTCCACTTCATCACGCGCATCGTGACTTGCTCCTTTGGTTTTAGGAAGAGTACTGCTGTGCCCAACTGTTCTAGTTATCTGGGCCAGCTCTTTCTTGTTATGTCGGCGAAGATGTATATCACGCTGACGGGTCATGGCGACATCGTGAAGTTATGCTCTTTGGAACTTCATGTAATGCCGCTTTAAATAAACTCCATGTCGCAACTCTCGTCCCCATAAAAGGTACGAACAGTCAACGTCATTCATCTTCTTGAAACGTTTGTTACGGTTCGTTCGGTCCAAGCCTGCGGTCCGACCTGCGGCGCATCGCCTGTCTGGGCGGTTTCGCTGATGCAGGTGTCGTGCCGACTCTGATCGATGGAAATGCAACAAGCGTGCACAACTGAGGCTCAGTGTTGATGAAATTTTCACATTTATAAGACGGCAGTGGCAAAACCCCTATAAACCCTAGGCGAACCCTGTCTGATGGTGTGCCAGAAGACGGCTTTTCCCTGACGTTCGAAGCCGCTTTGGAAGTCAAAGCGTTACCGTCGTCGACCTGAGTTGGGTAGTTTGTGCCACGCAAGTGTGGCGACGTTGACGCTCTCAGCCTTGTTTTGGTGCGAAAAGTAGCGCTGCGTTACCTGACCTTGACCGACAGGGCCCTGCACCTGAACCACAACGGTGCATCAATGCGGCGAGAAGGTGGTACCGACTGTGAAAAGCCCTGAAGCAAGGTATCCTTCGGCGCCTGGCCGTACCTGGCGGTCGGATTCGATGTTCAGAAGGAGGTACGCCGTGTTCACCCTGGATTCAAGACTGAAAGAGGATTCCCTGGTCCTGGGGGATTTTCCGTTGTGCCGCTTGTTGTTGAGCAAGGATGCACACTATCCCTGGTTCATCCTGGTGCCTCGTCTGCCCGATATCAGCGAGCTGTTCGAGCTCGATGAACAGCAGCAGCGACAGTTGTGGGAGGAAACCACTTACCTGGCCGAGCAGCTCAAGATCGCCTTCAGCGCCGACAAGATGAACGTGGCTACCTTGGGTAATGTGGTCAGTCAATTGCACATGCATGTGATCGTTCGTTACCGAGACGACGCCGCCTGGCCGGCACCGGTATGGGGCAGGCAGCCAGCGGGACACTATACGCAAGAGCAGGTCGAAGGCATTCGTCAGCGCCTGCGTCCGGTGTTGGGCAATGATTTCATCTTCACGGAGGTTTGAGATGACTCTGGAAGCACGTGTGATGGAGCTGGAGAGCCGTATGGCATTCCAGGACGATACCCTGCAGGCACTCAACGATGTGCTGGTCGAACAGGCTCGAGTCGTCGACCGCCTGCAGTCGCAGATGGCTGAATTGCTCAAGCGGTATGAGGAGATGGTCGGCCAGTACGAGGCTGGTGAAGATGAGCCACCGCCGCCGCATTACTGAGTCGACGATGGCTGCCGTGGGGAGCAAAGGCTCCCACGGGAGGGGGTGTCAGCGACGCGTCACGGCAATGACATCTTCGGCCTGCAGGCCTTTGTCGCGGTGCATCACCGAAAACTCGACACGTTGACCTTCGACCAGCACCCGATGACCCTCGCCACGGATGGCGCGGAAGTGCACGAAGATATCGTCGCCGGAATCACGGGATATGAAGCCGAACCCCTTGGAAGTGTTGAACCACTTGACGGTACCGGTATCCCGGTTGCCGTTGTCGTACTGAGGGGCTTGCACGCTGTGCGCCTGTCTCGTTGTGGGAATGAAGCCGGCAACGAGATGCAGGACCACGGCCAGCGCGGCGCAGCCCAGGGCGGGCAGATCGC
Source organism: Pseudomonas capeferrum (assembly GCF_013523055.1). Classification (GTDB taxonomy): domain Bacteria; phylum Pseudomonadota; class Gammaproteobacteria; order Pseudomonadales; family Pseudomonadaceae; genus Aquipseudomonas; species Aquipseudomonas capeferrum_A. The sequence continues at coordinate 163,046 of NZ_JAAMQM010000004.1, forward strand.
CCAGTTCCGGACGGGCGAGCAAGGTGACGGTCTGCAGGATCACCGCCAGTACCAGCAGAGCGCTGGCCAGTTGTTGCAGTGTCTGCCGCAGACCGGGGGCATACCGTGGCAGCGCCGGGGCCAGCAACAGGTTGAGCAGGCCCAGCAGGCCCAGGTAGATGGCTTCGGGTTGGAGTGCGAAAGGAATTGCATCGGTTCTGAGGCTGGGTATGAACGACAGCAGCAAGGCTGCTACGCCCGTCACCAGGTGGACGATCTTGTACATGAGATTTGGCTCGCATTCGATAAGGCCGATCACGGGAAGAGCTGGCAGCACGGTGCGCGTGAGGTATGAAGCGCGAAAAAGTGGCACGCCAGCCTATGCACCCGGCAATGACAATCCGCACGGGTGGCACGCTGCCTATTTAACAGCAAAGGCGGAGGTATCTCAAATTAGGGGCACCAATGGCATTGGACTGCCACAGGTCGCATGCAGCTCGTCGAAAGTCTTGGTACAGTGTTTCCTGTTTGTTTGATCACCACGCCTTGTGCAAAGGGGTACTTCATGGCAATCGATATCGGTATCAATGAAGAAGATCGCAAGTCCATCGCCGATGGGCTGTCCCGGCTGCTGTCGGATACGTACGTGCTGTATCTGAAAACCCACAACTTCCACTGGAACGTCACCGGTCCTTCATTCCGCACCCTGCATCTGATGTTCGAGGAACAGTACACCGAGCTCGCCCTGGCCGTCGATTCGATCGCCGAGCGTATTCGCGCCCTCGGCTTCCCGGCGCCAGGTTCCTATGCCTTCTACGCCCGCCACTCCTCGATCAAGGAGGAAGAGGGGGTGCCAAGCTCCGATGAAATGATTCGCCAACTGGTCCAAGGCCAGGAGGCGGTGGTGCGCACTGCGCGCAGCATCTTCCCCGCGGTCGAAAAGGTCAGCGACGAGCCAACTGCCGACCTGCTCACCCAGCGCATGCAGGTCCACGAGAAAACCGCGTGGATGCTGCGCTCGCTGCAAGTCGAGCAATGATTCCTGCTTGATCCGCACGTCCAGGTGCAAAGATGCCCGGTTCCAGTCGATGGAGCCGGGCATCTTCATTCAGGGCGGAAGATTTTGCCGCTGTCTTCGGTATCGACCGCAGCGCTTCATTGGGGATAAGCGTGCCGTGAGGCACGCCTTTCATCCGTCGAAGGAGCCAAGCAATGGAAGCGGTGCCGAGCAGGAACATCCAAGGTATTTGCCAAGGGCGGTGGCCCGGCAAGCAGTGTATCGACCCGTTCGAAGCGGATTTCGACATGGCACAGGCATGTCCCGTCGCGCGTTCGGTGCGCCTCAATGGCTTTGCCACCTGCCTGCGTCTGGAAGCGGTCTACTGGCGGATTCTCGAACGCATTGCCGAGGCCAATCACTGCTCGGTCAGTGCAGTCCTGTCCTACGTCGACCGAGAGGTGCATCTGCGTTACGGTGGCGTGAGAAACTTCAGCGGCCTCATTCGGGTGATCTGCGTCAACTGGCTTCTCGATCCGCCGGCGGCGCACTGATCGGCAGGCGGGCTGCACAGCCCTCCTTAACCATATATAATCACGCCTTTTGCTGCCCCCGGCGGCCAGCGTAGTGGTTGACGAGAGACCTCCATGCCCCTTTATGACTATCAATGTGCATCCTGCGATCACCAGATGGAAGTGCTGCAGAAGATCAGCGCCGCGCCATTGACCGACTGCCCCGCCTGCCAGGCGCCAGCGCTGAAGAAGCTGCTGTCCGTGCCAGGCTTTCGCCTGAGCGGTACGGGCTGGTACGAAACCGACTTCAAGACCGGCGCCAAGAAGAATCTCGCAGGCGGCGACAAGGCCGACTGAGTTGAATTGCATTGCCTGGGTCTTGCACTATTAGCCTCTTGGGCGGCCAAGACCTCCACCGAATACACGAATCACGAGAAGCGAAACCACCATCATGATGCGCAGCCATTATTGCGGCCAGTTGAACGAGAGCCTGGACGGCCAGGAAATCACCCTTTGCGGCTGGGTACATCGTCGCCGCGACCACGGCGGGGTGATCTTCCTCGATATCCGTGATCGCGAAGGCATGGCCCAGGTCGTCTTCGACCCGGACCGCGCTGAAAGCTTCGCTGCCGCCGACCGCGTGCGCAGCGAATACGTGGTGCAGATCACCGGCAAGGTGCGTCCACGTCCGGCGGGTGCTGTGAACGCGAACATGGCGTCCGGCGCCATCGAAGTGCTTGGTTACGAGCTGACCGTGCTCAACGAGGCGGAAACCCCTCCATTCCCGCTCAATGAATACTCCGACGTCGGCGAGGAAACCCGCCTGCGCTACCGCTTCATCGATCTGCGTCGCCCGGAGATGGCCGAAAAGCTGCGCCTGCGTTCGCGCATCACCACCAGCATTCGCCGCTTCCTGGACGAGAACGGTTTCCTCGACGTCGAGACGCCAATCCTGACGCGCGCCACCCCGGAAGGCGCTCGCGACTACCTGGTGCCAAGCCGCACGCACGCCGGTAGCTTCTTCGCGCTGCCGCAATCGCCTCAACTGTTCAAACAGTTGCTGATGGTCGCCGGCTTCGATCGCTATTACCAGATCGCCAAGTGCTTCCGCGACGAAGACCTGCGCGCTGACCGCCAGCCTGAATTCACCCAGATCGACATCGAAACCAGCTTCCTGGACGAGTCCGAGATCATGGGCCTGACCGAAAGCATGATCCGCAAGCTGTTCAAGGAAGTGCTCGACCTGGAGTTCGGCGAGTTCCCGCACATGACCTTCGAAGAAGCCATGCGCCGTTACGGTTCCGACAAGCCAGACCTGCGTAACCCGCTCGAGCTGGTGGACGTTGCCGATCAGCTCAAGGAAGTCGAGTTCAAGGTCTTCAGCGGTCCGGCCAACGATCCGAAATGCCGCGTCGCCGCATTGCGCGTGCCGGGCGGTGCGAGCATGCCGCGCAGCCGTATCGACGAGTACACCAAGTTCGTCGGCATCTATGGTGCCCGCGGCCTGGCGTACATCAAGGTCAACGAGCGCGCCAAAGGTGTCGAAGGCCTGCAGTCGCCGATCGTCAAGAACATCCCTGAAGCCAACCTCAACGTGATCCTCGATCGCGTCGGCGCGGTCGACGGCGACATCGTGTTCTTCGGTGCCGACAAGGCCAAGATCGTCAGCGAGGCCCTGGGCGCGCTGCGGATCAAGGTCGGTAACGACTTCAACTTGCACACCTGCGAGTGGGCACCGATGTGGGTCGTCGACTTCCCGATGTTCGAAGAGAACGAAGACGGCAGCTTCACCGCGCTGCACCATCCGTTCACCGCGCCGAAGTGCACCCCGGCGGAGTTGGAGGCCAACCCGGCTACCGCCTTGTCCCGTGCCTACGACATGGTCCTGAACGGTACCGAACTGGGTGGCGGCTCGATCCGTATTCACCGCAAGGAAATGCAGCAGGCCGTGTTCCGCCTGCTGGGCATCGAGCCAGCGGAGCAGGAAGAGAAGTTCGGCTTCCTGCTGGACGCCCTGAAGTTCGGTGCGCCGCCGCACGGTGGCCTGGCCTTCGGCCTCGACCGCTTGGTAATGCTGATGACCGGCGCCCAGTCGATCCGTGAAGTGATCGCCTTCCCGAAAACCCAGAGCGCCGCGTGCGTCATGACCCAGGCGCCTGGCCTGGTCGACGCCAAGGCCTTGCGAGAGTTGCACATTCGCCTGCGCGAGCAGACCAAGGTCGAGTAAGCGGGCCCAGGGCGCATCCTTCGGGATGCGCTCTTGCGTTCAGGCACAGGATTTTGTCGTCTCGCCCCGTGGGCGGGACCAGATTTTTGTTTCAGAGGATTTGGAGTCGTTATGGCTGGTCATTCCAAGTGGGCGAACATCAAGCACCGCAAAGAGCGCCAGGATGCCAAGAGAGGCAAGATCTTCACCAAGTGGATCCGTGAGCTGACCGTGGCCGCCAAGCAAGGGGGCGGCGATCCCGCGGCCAACCCGCGCTTGCGTCTTGCCCTGGACAAGGCGCTCGGCGCCAACATGAGCCGCGATATCATCGATCGCGCCATCGCTCGTGGCGCCGGGACCGCTGAAAGCGACAACGTCGAAGAGCTTACCTACGAGGGCTATGGTCCTGGTGGTGTGGCGATCCTGGTCGAGACCATGACCGACAACCGCAACCGGACCGCCGCCGCCGTCCGTCATGCCTTCACCAAGTGCGGAGGCAACCTCGGTACCGACGGTTCGGTTGCCTATCTGTTCGAGCGCAAGGGTCAGATCAGCTTCGCCGCTGGTCTGGACGAGGACGCGCTGATGGAAGCCGCCATGGAGGCGGATGCGGACGATGTCGTCAGTCACGAGGACGGCTCCTTCGACGTGTTCACCTCGTTCAGCGGTTTCTATGCGGTGCGCAGTGCTTTGGAAGAGGCCGGCTTCAAGGCCGCCGACGCCGAAATCGTCATGCAGCCGACGACCAGCGCGGAATTGGATCTGGAGGGTGCGGAGAAGGTGCTCAAGCTCATCGACATGCTCGAGGATCTCGATGACGTGCAGAACGTCTACTCCAATGCCGAGATCCCCGACGAAGTCCTGGAAAAACTCGGCTAAGGTTGACTCCAGGGCTATCTAGAGGCCGGAGCTGCCTGTGCGCCATGCGCCACGGGCGGTTCCGGCTTCTGTATTTCCGGCGCATCAAATGATGCGCCCTTTGCATGCAGGCGTTATGACTCTGATTCTTGGTATCGACCCCGGTTCGCGCATTACCGGCTACGGCGTGGTGCGCCATACGCCGCGCGGGTGTGAATACGTGGCGTCCGGCTGTATCCGCACCGGCGCGGGTGAACTGCCCGAACGCTTGCAGATCGTTTTTCGCGGTGTGCGCGAAGTCATCCGGCAGTATGGTCCGGTGACCATGGGCATCGAACGCGTGTTCATGGCCCGTAACGCCGACTCGGCGCTCAAGCTCGGGCAAGCCCGCGGTGCCGCCATCGTCGCGGCGGTGGAGGAGGGCCTGGAGGTGGCCGAATACAGCGCGACTCAGGTCAAGCAAGCTATCGCGGGCACGGGTGGGGCGAACAAGGAGCAGGTGCAGATGATGGTCATGCATCTGCTGAAGCTTACTCAGAAGCCGCAGATCGATGCCTCCGATGCCCTGGCCATCGCCATGTGCCATGCCCATACGCAGTCCAGCCTGGTGCCTCATGGCCTGGCGACGGCGCGACGTCGCGGCGGGCGCTTGCGCCTGTAGGCGCTTCATGCGCTGATACATATTTTGTCCGGGTGAAACGTTCACCTGTCGTATTTGCTGATAGGGTTGTCCGGTCATTGACCGGCCCCGAGAGGAAGGATCGGAACGTGATTGGACGCTTGCGCGGGACCCTGGCGGAGAAACAGCCGCCGCACCTGATTGTCGACGTCAATGGCCTGGGCTACGAGCTCGAAGTGCCCATGACTACGCTGTACCGCTTGCCGAAGGTAGGCGAGCCGGTCACGTTGCACACTCACCTGGTCGTTCGCGAGGACGCCCACCTGCTTTATGGCTTTCATGAAAAGCGCGAGCGCGAGTTGTTCCGCGAGCTCATCCGCCTCAACGGCGTCGGGCCGAAGCTGGCCTTGGCATTGATGTCCGGCCTCGAGGTCGATGAGCTCGTGCGTTGTGTCCAGGCCCAGGATACCTCGGCACTGGTACGTGTGCCGGGGGTCGGCAAGAAGACAGCCGAGCGCCTGCTGGTCGAGTTGAAGGATCGCTTCAAGGCCTGGGAGACGTCGCCCGCGATGTTCACCCTGGTCTCCGACGGTCCCGTGCCGATCGGCGGTACCGCCAGCGCCGAGGCCGACGCGGTCAGCGCGCTGGTCTCCCTGGGCTACAAGCCGCAGGAAGCCAGCAAGGCCGTGGCGGCCATCGAAGGCAAGAGCGGCCTTAGCAGTGAAGACCTGATACGTCGCAGCCTCAAGGGGATGATTACCAAGTGATCGAAGCCGACCGACTGATAGCCGCCACAGGACGCGATCGCGAGGAAGTCCAGGACCGAGCGATACGACCCCTGCGTCTTGACGAATACATCGGTCAGCCGGTGGTTCGCGAGCAGATGGCATTGTTCATCCAAGCCGCCCGTGGGCGTAACGAATCCCTGGACCATACGCTGATCTTCGGACCACCCGGCCTTGGCAAGACGACCTTGGCCAATATCATCGCCCAGGAAATGGGCGTCTCGGTGAAGAGCACCTCTGGCCCCATCCTCGAGCGTCCCGGGGACCTGGCGGCCATGCTGACCAACCTCGAACCCCATGATGTGCTGTTCATCGACGAGATCCATCGCCTGTCGCCTGTCGTCGAGGAAGTGCTCTATCCCGCGATGGAGGACTTCCAGCTGGACATCATGATCGGCGAGGGGCCGGCAGCCCGCTCGATCAAGCTCGATCTGCCGCCGTTCACCCTGGTGGGGGCCACCACCCGCGCGGGCATGCTGACCAATCCCCTGCGCGACCGCTTCGGTATCGTTCAGCGCCTGGAGTTCTACAGCAACAAGGACCTGGCGACGATCGTCATCCGTTCCGCGGGTATCCTCGGCCTGGTGATCGAAGAGCAGGGCGCTTTCGAGATAGCGCGGCGTGCCCGAGGCACCCCGAGGATCGCCAACCGCCTGCTGCGGCGCGTGCGCGACTATGCCGAAGTGCGTGGCAAGGGCCAGATCACCAAGGCCGTGGCCGACATGGCGCTCAATCTCCTGGATGTCGATGAGCGTGGTTTCGATCATCAGGATCGGCGCCTGCTGCTGACGATGATCGAGAAGTTCGACGGCGGGCCGGTGGGGGTCGACAACCTGGCCGCGGCGATCAGCGAGGAGCGGCATACCATCGAAGATGTGCTCGAGCCCTATCTGATCCAGCAGGGCTACATCATGCGTACGCCACGCGGACGTGTGGTCACGCGGCATGCCTATCTGCACTTCGGGCTGAACATTCCGGGCCGCTTGGGCGAGGATGCGAATTTTTCCGTCTCTGGCGATGAATGACAGATCGAAACGGGGTTTTCGTGGTCCTACCGCAGGCACCCCGTCCGAGCGCTGGCAATCCGACATTATCGATGAAAAACAGTTGCCGGGGCGGATTGGCAAGCTGAGGAGTAAGCACTAGAGTATGCGCGCGCAAAATGGAGCGGAATCGTTCGCACATCGTTGTCGAGTCTATTACGAGGACACCGATGCGGGCGGCGTGGTGTATTACGTCAACTACCTGAAATTCATGGAGCGTGCGCGCACCGAGCGGTTGCGCGATCTTGGCTTTTCCCAGTCTGAACTCGCGGGGCAGAATCTGCTGTTCGTGGTGCACTCCAGTGAGGCGCGCTACCACGCGCCGGCACGTCTGGACGATGAACTGCGGGTGACCGCACAAGTACTTGAATTGAATCGCGCCAGCCTGCGCTTCGTGCAGCAGGTCTGGCGCGAGAAAGATGAAACGCTGCTCTGCGAAGGGCAGTTCCTGGTGGCCGCGGTGCGCGCCGACACATTCAAACCCCGGGCCATGCCCCCTGAGCTCAGAGATGCTTTCAGGCGGGATGGCACGGGTACTCAATCGAACGCAGGAGATTAAGCGTGGAAGCTAACGTCGTCGACCATACCTCCATGTGGAGCTTGGTCAGCAATGCCAGCATCGTGGTGCAGCTGGTGATGCTGATTCTGGTTGCTGCATCGGTGACCTCGTGGGTCATGATTTTCCAGCGCAGCAACATGCTGCGCGCCGGTCGTCGTGCGCTGGATGCCTTCGAGGAGCGCTTCTGGTCGGGTATCGACCTGTCCAAGCTGTACCGTCAGGCAGGCAGCAATCCAGATCCGGATTCGGGTGTGGAGCAGGTGTTTCGTGCAGGTTTCAAGGAGTTCTCGCGTCTGCGTCAGCAGGCGGGCGTCGACCCTGACGCGGTCATGGAAGGCGTAGGCCGCGCGATGCGCGTGGCTATCTCGCGTGAAGAAGAAAAGCTCGAGCAAGGCCTGCCGTTCCTCGCGACAGTCGGCTCGACCAGTCCGTACATCGGTCTGTTCGGTACCGTCTGGGGGATCATGAACTCCTTCCGTGGCCTCGCTTCCGCCCAGCAGGCGACCCTGGCCACCGTTGCGCCCGGCATCGCCGAGGCACTGATCGCCACCGCGATCGGCCTGTTCGCGGCGATCCCGGCCGTTATCGCCTACAACCGTTTCGCCGCCCGCAGCGAAACGCTGATTGGCCGTTACTACACCTTTGCCGATGAGTTCCAGGCAATCCTGCACCGCAAGGTGCACACCAGCGAAGAGTGATCAGGTAAAAAACCATGGCCCGAGTTCGCCACAAACGCAAGCCGGTCGCCGAGATGAACGTAGTGCCCTACATCGACGTGATGCTGGTGCTGCTGGTCATCTTCATGGTGACCGCCCCCATGCTCAATCAGGGCGTGAAGGTCGACCTGCCCAAGGTTTCCAGCGAAGCCTTGCCGCAGGACAACAATGTCCAGATCCTCACCATCTCGATCAAGGCTGACAAGACCTACTACTGGAACCTTGGCAGTGAAGTGGACACCGAAAAGCAGATGGACAAGGCCATGGCCTTGCCGGAAATGACCAGCGCCGTCACCAAGATCATTGCCGCCGGGCGTGATCAGGGCAAGCAGACCCAGGTCTTCATTCGTGGCGACAAGAGCGTCGACTACGGTGCGGTAATGGGCGCCATGGGCGGGTTGCAGCAGGCCGGTGTCGGTAACGTTGGTCTGATTACCGAGGCGCCCTGATGCAACAGCGAGAGCCCTCCGCCTCGGAAAGCTACTTCTGGCCCAGTGTCTGGGCCATTGGCCTGCACGTGCTGGTGTTCGGCATGCTGTTCGTCAGTTTCGCCATGACGCCCGAACTGCCGCCGTCCAAGCCGATCGTTCAGGCTACGCTCTATCAGCTCAAGTCCAAGAGTCAGGCGACGACCCAGACCAATCAGAAGATTGCCGGGGAAGCCAAGAAGACCGCTTCGCGTCAGACCGAAGTCGAGCAGATGGAGCAGAAGAAGGTCGAGCAGCAAGCTGTGAAGGCCGCGGAACAAAAGAAAGAGGAAGCCGCTCAAAAGGCCGAGGCCGCACGCGAGGCCGCTGAAGCCAAGAAGGCCGAACAGGCCGAGAAAGCCGAGCAGGCGAAGAAGGCTGAAGAAGCGAAGGCTACCGAGACCAAGAAAGCAGCCGAAGCCAAGAAGGCCGATGAGGCGAAGAAGGCCGCCGAGAAGCAACAGGCCGATATCGCCAAGAAGAAGGCCGAGGAAGAGGCCAAGAAGAAAACTGACGCGGAGGCCAAGAAACAGGCTGCCGAAGAGGCCAAGAAGAAAGCCGCCGAAGACGCGAAGAAAGCCGCGGAAGACGCCAAGAAGAAAACTGTAGAAGACGCCAAGAAAAAGGCAGCCGAGGACGCCAAGAAGAAGGCGGCGGCCGAGGATGCCAAGAAGAAGGCCGCGGAAGAGGCCAAGAAGAAAGCGGCAGCCGATGCGGCCAAGAAGAAGGCGGCGGATGCAGCCCGCAAGGCGGCGGAAGACAAGAAAGCCCAGGCCCTGGCCGAGCTCCTGTCCGACACCACCGAGCGGCAGCAGGCGTTGGCCGATGAGCAGGGCGATCAGGTAGCCGGTGATTTCGACGACCTGATCCGCATGCGCGCATCCGAAGGCTGGGCTCGCCCACCGTCCGCGCGCAAGGGCATGGCGGTAGTGCTGCAGATCAACATGTTGCCGGATGGCACCATTACCAATGTGAGCGTATCGCGCTCGAGCGGCGACGGACCGTTCGACAGTTCGGCGGTCGCGGCCGTGAAGAACATTGGTCGATTGACCGAGATGCAGGGTCTGAAGCCAAGCGATTTCAACTCCTACCGTTCATTCAAGATGACATTTACACCTGAGGATCTTGCGTTGTGATTAAACTCCTTCAAGGGCTGCTGATCATGCTCTGCTGCGTGGCGGGTCTGGCCGTGGCAGAGGAAAAGAACATCCTGGTCACCAGTGGTAGCGACCGGGCCACGCCGATCGCGGTGGTGCCTTTCGGCCTGCAGGGCGGTAGCGTCCTGCCGGAAGACATGGCCGATATCATCGGCAACGACCTGCGCAACTCCGGCTACTACGCGCCGATCCCGCGGCAGAACATGATCAGCCAGCCGAGCCAGGCCAGCGAAGTCATCTTCCGTGACTGGAAAGCCCTCGGCGCCCAGTACGTGATGGTCGGTAGCATCGTGCCGTCCGGTGGTCGCCTGCAGGTGCAGTACGCATTGTTCAACGTTGCCACCGAGCAACAGGTGCTGACCGGTAGCGTATCCGGTGGCGTCGACCAGCTGCGTGACATGTCGCACTACATCGCCGACCAGTCGTTCGAAAAACTCACCGGCATCAAGGGCGCGTTCTCTACCCGCATGCTGTACGTGACGGCCGAGCGTTTCTCGACCAACAATACCCGCTACACCTTGCAGCGCTCCGACTATGACGGCGCCCGTGCGGTCACCCTGCTGCAGTCGCGCGAGCCGATCCTGTCGCCACGCTTCGCCCCGGATGGCAAGCGTATCGCCTATGTCTCGTTCGAGCAGAAGCGTCCACGTATCTTTGTCCAGCACATCGATACCGGTCGCCGCGAGCAGGTCACCAACTTCGAAGGCCTCAATGGCGCGCCGGCCTGGTCGCCCGATGGCTCGCGCCTGGCATTCGTGCTGTCCAAGGATGGCAACCCTGACATCTACGTGATGAACATGGGTTCGCGCCAGATCACTCGTGTCACCGCAGGCCCTGGCATCAATACCGAGCCCTTCTGGGGCAAGGATGGCAGCACCATCTACTTCACGTCCGACCGTGGCGGCAAGCCGCAGATCTACAAGACGTCGGTCGGTGGCGGCAGCGCCGAGCGGGTAACCTTCGTGGGTAACTACAACGCCAACCCTAAACTTTCGGCAGACGAAAAGACCCTGGTGATGATCCATCGTCAGCAAGGTTTCACCAACTTCAAAGTGGCAGCCCAGGATCTTCAGCGCGGAAGTGTAAAGATTCTTTCGGAGACCAGTCTTGATGAGTCGCCTACTGTTGCGCCAAACGGCACCATGCTAATCTACGCCACCCGCCAGCAGGGCCGGGGAGTCTTGATGCTCGTCTCTCTCAATGGACGCGTGAGGCTCCCGCTTCCTACCGCTCAAGGCGAAGTCAGAGAACCGTCCTGGTCCCCTTACCTGAACTGATGCGGCGTATAAGCTTTACGTTTTACTTAACACACTGGGGTTCACAAGGAGTTTCATGATGGAAATGCTGAAGTTTGGTAAATTCGCTGCGCTGGCTTTGGCCATGGCCGTAGCTGTAGGTTGCTCGTCCAAGGGCGGTGACAACGCTGGCGAAACTGGCGGTGCCGCTGTAGATCCTAACGCTGGCTACGGTGCCAACACTGGCGCTGTCGACGGCAGCCTGAGCGAAGAAGCCGCCCTGCGCGCAATCACTACCTTCTACTTCGAATACGACAGCTCGGACCTGAAGCCAGAAGCCATGCGCGCCCTGGACGTTCACGCCAAGGACCTGAAAGCCAACGGCAGCCGTGTTGTCCTGGAAGGCAACACCGACGAGCGCGGCACCCGCGAGTACAACATGGCTCTGGGTGAGCGTCGTGCCAAGGCTGTACAGCGTTACCTGGTCCTGCAGGGTGTTTCCCCTGCTCAGCTGGAACTGGTCTCCTACGGTGAAGAGCGTCCTGTTGCCACTGGCAACGACGAGCAATCCTGGGCTCAGAACCGCCGCGTCGAACTGCGCAAGTAATTCGATATGCGTATATGCCGTCGTGCTTTAACCGTCCTTGCGCTCTCCCTGCCGCTCGCGGCCTGGGCCGAGATTCCCGTAGTTGATGACAACGCAGGCAATAGTGGCGCGAGCAGCTATCCGCCCGCGGGTTATGGCACGAACGGCGCCTATGCCGGGGGAGGGGTTTCGACCCCTGCCTCGGCACAGGGTCAGTTGTTCATGCAACTGCAACAGATGCAAGATCAGATTTCCCGGCAACAAGGCATCATCGAAGAGCTGCAGAATGATGTAGCCCGCATGAAACAGGAGAACCTGGAGCGTTACCAGGACCTGGATCGGCGTATCGGAACCGGTGTCGCCCCTGCCGCGGCACCACAGAATTCTCCTGCCGGTGGCGCGCCCGATGCCGCCACCGGTGCTGCTGCAGGCGCTGCTGCCCAACAGGCTGCAGCCAGCAGCGAACCGGGTGATCCAGCGAAAGAAAAGCTCTATTACGATGCAGCTTTCGACTTGATCAAGGCCAAGGACTTCGACAAGGCCAGCCAAGCGTTCAATGCTTTCCTGCGCAAGTACCCCAACAGTCAGTACGCCGGCAATGCCCAGTACTGGTTGGGTGAAGTCAACCTGGCCAAGGGTGACCTGCAAGGTGCGGGTCAGGCCTTCGCCAAGGTCAGCCAGGTCTATCCGAAGCACAACAAGGTGCCTGACTCCTTGTACAAGCTGGCCGATGTAGAGCGCCGTCTCGGCCACTCGGACCGGGTCAAGGGCATACTGCAACAGGTTGTGACCCAATATCCGGGTACCTCCGCCGCACAGCTGGCTCAGCGCGACCTGCAAAGGCTCTAGTCTGGTCCAAAGAAATAAACCCGCGCTTGCCGCGGGTTTTTTCGTTAGAATCCTTGCCCTTTTTCACGAACGCTGTCGCGGATAACGCTTTGTCGAGTTCGCGCCAGTGCCTGACGGAGGCGGACGGCCTGTTCAGCCGTTACGCCCGTGGCGACTCTATGCAAGATACATTACGCATCACAGAAGTCTTTTACTCCTTGCAGGGTGAGACACGAACAGCCGGGCTGCCTACGGTATTCGTGCGCCTGACCGGCTGCCCCCTGCGCTGCCAATATTGCGACAGTGCCTATGCCTTCAGTGGCGGCACAGTCCGTACCCTCGATTCCATCATCGAGCAGGTGGTCGGTTTTCGCCCGCGCTATGTATGCGTCACCGGTGGCGAGCCCTTGGCGCAGCCCAATGCGCTTCCATTGCTGCAGCGGTTGTGCGACGCAGGTTTCGAGGTCTCGCTGGAAACCAGCGGTGCCTTGGATATCTCCGCGACGGACACGCGCGTCAGTCGCGTGGTCGACCTCAAGACTCCGGGTTCCGCGGAAGTGCACCGCAACCGCTATGAAAACATCGAGCACCTGACGCGTAATGATCAGGTGAAGTTCGTCATTTGTTCCCGTGAGGATTACGACTGGGCAGTTTCCAAGCTGATTCAGTACAACCTTGCCGAGCGTGCGGGCGAAGTGCTGTTTTCCCCGAGCCACCATCAAGTCAATGCCAGTGAGCTGGCCGATTGGATCGTTGCCGACAATCTTCCCGTGCGTTTCCAGCTGCAGCTGCACAAGCTGCTGTGGAATGACGAACCAGGGCGCTGATCGAGGAGTATGAACATGAGTGAAAAACGTGCGGTAATCCTGCTGTCGGGCGGGCTTGACTCGGCAACGGTCGTTGCCATGGCCAAGGCCGAAGGCTACAGCTGCCATACCATGAGTTTCGACTACGGTCAGCGTCATCGTGCCGAACTGGATGCCGCCGCGCGCGTGGCGCGAGACCTGGGCGTGGTCGAGCACAAGGTCATCGGTCTCAATCTCGATGGCATCGGTGGCTCGGCGCTGACCGATAGCAGCATCGATGTGCCAGAGACGCCAGGAGAAGGTATCCCGGTGACCTACGTGCCGGCGCGCAATACCGTGTTCCTGTCCTTGGCGCTTGGCTGGGCCGAAGTGCTCGAGGCTCGTGACATCTTCATTGGCGTGAATGCGGTGGACTACTCCGGTTATCCCGACTGCAGGCCCGAGTTCGTCGAAGCGTTCGAGCGCATGGCCAACCTTGCGACCAAGGCCGGCGTGGAGGGGCAGGGCTTCCAGATCCAGGCGCCATTGCAGAACATGAGCAAGGCGCAGATCATCCAGGCCGGTATCGCCCGCGGTGTGGATTACGGCCTGACTGTCTCTTGCTACCAGGCCGATGATCAAGGTCGCGCTTGTGGCAAGTGCGACAGCTGCCGCCTGCGCGCGGAAGGCTTCAAGGCGGCCGGTGTAGAGGACCCGACACGGTATTTTTGATTTTTTTGCAGTAGGGTGTTGATTTCCCGTTAGAAATCAGTATTATACGCGCATCCAACGGGTCGTTAGCTCAGTTGGTAGAGCAGTTGGCTTTTAACCAATTGGTCGTAGGTTCGAATCCTACACGACCCACCAAATATGATCGGAGTGTGAGTCTAGAACGGGTATTTTTGATAGTGCCTTCGTACTGGGTTTGCAGCCGTTTGTGGCGAACATTAGATCCGTTTGCCATGATGTCAATATGAAAAAGCCCGCCTTCTGTTGCAGAAGGCGGGCTTTTTCATCTCTTGGATCCCATTCTGACGGCCGGGTTCGGGGGCATCCTGCTGCTCATCCTCAGCAAACATGGCCGTACCATCAAGGTGTTACGAGAGGTCTTTCCCGCTGGCTTAGCGCTCTAATGGCCCCTGATACAGAAGCTTGAACTGCTGTCTGGACATGGAAGCCCTGTGCCATATGTTTTCCAGGAGCTGCTGGCGACGGGACGTATTTAGCAGGTCTTGGCTGCGTGCCGGGGCAACATAGCCCGTCGAAGACAGTTGTTCCTTGGTCGGACGCTTTCTTATGAGCCATGAAAGCATGGGTTGCTCCACGAATTGGTCATGGAGCGGGCTTTTCCGCTAAAGGCGGAGTGACATCAAGAGAAAAGCAACACCGGGATCGGATGATATTTCTGGGTGATGTGCCGTTATCGGCCTGGAAATTGGATGCTGAGCAGAGCAAGACATCACCCCGGCAGCCTGCGAGAGCTACGCTTTCGCAGGGTAATTTTTATTTTATCTGTATCGGGTGTTGGCCTGCCGCCCAAGGCAGGCCAGCAGGCTGCAGGTATGGATACGGGCGTTGGTACGATGGCGCGAGGCTACTGCGCCGCCCAGGCAATGAAGCGTTGTTCCAGCGCCTCGCCATAGTCGGCCCAGAAGACCGTGTCGTTCTGCACCTGCTGGGCGATTCGCGCTGGGGTATTGGGCAGGTTGGCCGCGATCGAAGGATCCAGTAGCGGGATTGCCGCGAGCGTCGCCGGCCCGTAGGCGATTGCTTGGGCAAAGTGCTGTTGTTGCGCTGTGGCGAGGGTGAACTGGATGAATTTGTGGGCTTGGTCCAGATGCTTGGAGCCCTTGGGGATGGCCCAGGCATCGAAGTCATAGATGCCACCGTTCCAGACCACACGCAAGTTGCTGTCTTTCTGCGCGGCGATGATTCGCCCGCTGTAACCCGCACTCATGACCACATCACCGGAGGCCAGATACTGCGCTGGCTGCGCGCCGGCTTCCCACCACTGGATCGATGGCTTGATCTGATCAAGCTTGGCGAACGCGCGGTCTTGTCCGGCCTGGGAGGCAAGTACCTTGTACACGTCCGCTGGCGCTACGCCGTCGGCCATAAGGGCAAATTCGAGGCTGAACTTGGCCGACTTACGCAGGCCACGCTTGCCCGGATATTTCTTCAGATCCCAGAAGTCCACCCACCCGGTTGGCGCGGTGGCGAGCTTGTCGGCGTTGTAGGCCAGGATCGTCGACCAGATGAAGAAACCCACCCCGCAGGGGTGGATAGCGCCTTTGAGATACTGTTCCGGCGCGCCAAGCAGATCCGGCGGTAGAGGTTCGAACAGGCCCTCTTCACAGCCGCGTGACAGCTCCGGCAGTTCGACCTCTACTACGTCCCAGTTGACGCTGTGGGTGTCGACCATGACCTTGAGCTTGGCCATTTCGCCGTTGTATTCGCCGGCAATGATCTTGCCGCCCCCTTGCGCCTCCCAGGGCTTATAGAACGCCTGAGCTTGCGCTACCTTGTTGGTCCCGCCAAACGAGATGACTGTCAAACCATCGTCTGCCCACGTACTCGGAACGGCCAATGCGGCCAATGCGACTGTCAAAGCCTTGCCAATAGTGTGCATCATGACGCTCCTGCTGGTGTTGTATATCCGCGCGCCCGAGCAGCGCGCGGGAAAAGGGGGCGGTATACGGAAGCTGCCGGTTCTAGCGACCGGCGTCGGCGCAGGTCAGTCGACGACGGTGTCGGTCCAGTCGATCTGCAGTTCGCCGTAGGTCTTGATCAGCTCAAGCATGTGATTCGGGTCGAACAACAACTCTGAAGGCACCACGCCGCTGAGAGGACTCGTCAGGCCCGCGAGCATCTGCGCCTGGACCGCAGCGCATAGGCCGGTCATCCGGCTCATGGCTTCCTCACCCCAGCTTTGTGGGCCGCGGATCGTATAGCGGCGCACGACGGTATTGCCGTTGAGCGGCCCGCTGGCTTCAAAGACCGCCGCTGAGTGCTCTGGCCATCCAAACTGATGCCGTCCGCCCTGTTGAGCCCATATTTGTGCTTTGGTCTGTTCAATGGTGTCGGCTTCGAGCAGGCCGTAGCTGTTGAGGATGCGAAACTCTTCCATCAATTCGCGCTGCCAGGTGCCACGCACGGAGCAATAGCGAAGCGAAGGAAAACTTCGGGGCAGATCGGTCACTTCCGGGTGAGGAACGAAATACACCCGCTGCTCGCCAATAGCTCCACCGAAATCGACCAATCGTGAACCTTCCATGAAGCCAGCGGGGCGCCACCGCCCGTTGAGGAAGTAACCTCGCTCAGGGCAGTGGTTGGCCAATTCCCATGTGATGGTGTCTAGTCCTCCGCGCGTAGGTGCAGGGCTGCGGAAAGACACCCAGTAGATATGATATTCGTGCAGCTCGCCGAAGGCCCTTGACGCATGCTGCGCCAGAATATTTGCCAATCCGGGTGACAAACCCAGGCCGGCCACTGCGATCACGCCGTTTTGCCTGGCGCGGTGATCATTGCTGCCATCATCATGAGCAGAGATCAGGTTGGCGTAGCGTGCGTTGGCCTGCATGGCCAGGTCGAATACAGCCTGGCTACCGAAGCTGGTGCAGTCCATGACCAGGTCCGCCCCTCGGGCAGCCTGGGCCAGTGCAGCCGGGTCTGCGGCGTTCGGGACCTGTGACAGCCCTGGCCGGCTGATGGCCGCTACTAGGTCACATGCCCGTTGCTCGTTGAGGTCGGCAATCAGTAGTTGTTCGACATCCTTCGCCACAGCCAGACCTCTTGATACCCACTGTCCGACTTGGCCGGCGCCACCTATGACGAGAATTTTCATATGTTCCTCTTGTTGGTCAGTGTCGTTGTGCAAGGTGGTCAACACCCTTCGGTCCTCCTTCAAAGCGTCCAGCAGCCTGCGCAGGTTGACGCTGAGGGGATGTTCACCACTCACGGCACCTTGAACAATTCGGTGATCGTAATAATTGGATCATGAGCATTGGACGATGGTACAAACGCCGCTGCAGCCGCGGTTTTACCGCCGTAGGTGTCCGAATCGATTGGGCAAGTGTTTGATCGTAAGATGAGCGCTTATGGCTATTTTCAGGCATGACAATGCCTTTGGTTCTTCCACCAGACTTCCTGGAGTAGCGCGCCAATGTCCTTGCGCATCAATGATCTTCTGCGTGCTCCACAGCTGTGCACTCGATTGGTGAGTGGCGGGGCAGGCTGCGATAACGTCATCGGCTGGGCGCACGTCTGCGAACTCGCGGACCCGGCAAAGTGGTTAAGCGCAAGGGATCTGTTGATGACCATCGGGATCGGCATCCCTTTGGACTACCAAGCACAGTTTGAATACGTGCAGCGCCTTTCAGATGCGGGTTTGGCCGGAATCGTGATTGGCGAAAACCCGCATGCGCCGACGGAACTGAGTGGTGTCTTCGATAGTTCGGAGCGATTCGGCTTCCCGGTCTTGATGACTGCGTATGGAGTGCCCTTTACAGCGATTGCCAAGGCGATAGCGCAAGAGGGCCAGCATCGCGATTTCGAGCGTCGTCAACGCATGGCCAGGATCTACGAGAGCGCTCGGGCCAACCTGCTGGGGCTCGCTCTGCCTCAGTTGCTCGAGCGCCTGGAGCAAGACGTGGATGCCTCTTTATGGGTGGTCGACTCCATGACGGTTGAGCCGTGGGTCAAAGGGTTGCCGTCTCTGCCGCTCTCCTGCCAACCTTCCGTGGCGAGATTGCCGCCCAGGCCCCACTGCGGTACGGACACTGTCCACAAAGTGCGAGTGGTTGACGATACCTTCTGGGTCGCAGGTATCCCTGAGCATGACGACTGCATACTGGTCTGCCGCACCTCTTCGCCGTGCGACTACCTCGTACTGCAGCATATCGTTGCGGTGCTCGGGCTCGAAATATCAAGGCTGCACGTCGCTCATGAGCGAAGGATGAAGGTTGGCAGGGAGTTGCTCGAAGGCTTGCTCCGACAGGAGCTGACGGCGTCCCGACTCGAAGAGGCGCTTGAAGCACTGGCGATGCGGCTCGACAACGCAGTGTTGGCGGTGACTCGACTTGAGCATGCATCGCTGGCCCTGTTCCACTCTACGGTGCGACGGCAGGTTGTGCCTGTCGCAAGTGTCACCATAGGCGAGGAGCTGTTACTGCTCTTGAACCTCGACCACGCCTGTAAAATTCAGACCTGCCTCGGCTCTGCGCTCGGTGTAAGCGGCATCATTCATACGCCAGGCAGGGCAGCAGAAGCGTTAAGGGAGTCAAGATTGGCGCTTGCACACACCGATGGCGAGCGCCCCATCGTCAGCTACGGACTGATCTCAGGCGGCTCGCCATGGTTGCCTCAGAGCGTGGAAAGCGCTACCAGGACCTATCAGCAGGTACTGGGCAAGGTCTGCGCGTACGATGAACAGCAAGGACGGGTGTTGTTACACACCTTGAACGTATTCCTGAGCAACAACCGGTCCTGGCTCAAATCCGCCAAGTTGCTGCATATTCATAAGCAGACACTGGTGTACCGAATCAAGAAAATAGAAGAACTGACAGGGCGCTCGCTAAGTGATACCGAGGATGTGTCCGTCCTGTGGCTCGCGCTCAAGGCATCCTCGATGTGCGGTTCTGAATGGCCAGCCTGATCAGGTCGCAGACTTCAAGATGTCTCGAAAGTTGGAAGGACCACCACACAGGCATCTGGGCACTTTTGCCAGCCAGGGATGTGAATGAAGTATTCCCCTCTGTGTCGGCCGGCGCCGGCAATTGGTACGGGCACTGCTGTGCCTTGGTCTGGTCGAGTTGGAGGGTGTCGAAGCTCACGTTTACTGCAGGTACTCCACAGAGCGCTATGACGACGTAACCACGTAGATATGAGTCTCGATGCGTGCCAACGACAGAACACCGTTGTTGCCCTCGTCAGCGCCTCCCACGGACCTGACCATTCCCGGGCGACGATGATCAAAGGCAGTGCAAACAAACCTGTGTCTGCAATCATCCCCAAATTTCGTTGTTAAATTCACCCGACAAGGAGTTAGGTAGTACTCAGGTAGTCACTGGTGCAGGGCTTTGGGCTTGGTCTCGTAGTTTTTCTGAATCACCGGGGTAAGGCCTACACCTGTGCTTCGTTGCTATGAAAAGCATTTTTAAATCCGAATTTTCGCGTAAATTTAAGCCGTTTTCCTGCAGCAATCACTGACCATTCCGATGCAGGCTCCTGCTTCAAAGCACAGAGAAAGGCATCCAGTCGCGATGACTAAAGGAGCCATTCAGCCGCAGCCCACGCTAGCCGAACTGTCACTCTTGGTGTCAATAATCGCGCCTTGCTACAACGCCGAGAAATATCTCGGAGCTGCCTTGCAAAGTATTTTTGCCCAGGACTACCCGAATTATGAGGTCATCATCGTCGATGACGGCTCGACCGACCGCAGCGTGGAAATGCTCGGGGCGCTGCAGAAAACCCACGATTTACAGCTGCTGACCCAGGCGAATCAAGGTGTCAGCGCTGCGCTCAATACTGGACTGTAATATGCCAAGGGTGTTTACGTGGCGACGCACGATCTGGACGACATCATGCTGCCCCACTCCATCAGTGTCAGGGCGCGTTACCTTGATGAGCACCCGCGAGTGGGTTGTGTCGGCGCCTGATCACCTACATGGATTACGAGGCCGCGATGTCAAGACGCAGCGGCGCAGTGAAATCCACACTCACACCTTCGATGAGATTCTTGCCGGCGGTGTAGTGATCGGTGCGCCAGGCGCACTGTACCGCAGGAAGCCCTGCGCGCGGCCGGCTTGTACGATCCTGCAATCAAGGTGCAGGATTTTCCGATGACGCTGCGTATCGCCAACCAGGGCTACCAGATCCACGAGTTGCCGGTGTGCGTGACGCGTTACCGCGGCAACCCCTGCAAGTTCATTCGCTGGCGCTTCGAAGAGGAGGTGCGCGAACTGCTGCTCGAGGCCGCTTGGTGGGACTGGTTGATCGAGGAGGTCAAAGCGGTTTCCAGGCAGCTGTGCAGTTGCGACCTGAAAGGTTTCGTCGCCTACCTCAAGACGCGCAGGTAGCGCCCGACAGTGGTACCCTTGACGTCCCGCGCGGATTCGCTGTGGCGGCTGCGCTTCACCTTCTATGGACAGCAATCGGTTTATTCATGAAGAAATCAGTCGGCATTCTCTGCGGCCTGGCCATCGCCATCGCCGTGGTTACCACCGCGGGTGCCTGGTACACCGGCAAGCAGTTGCCTCGCGAACTCGACAATTCGATCGCCCGGGCCAACCAGGAACTCGTCAAGGCCCTGGCAGGCGTGGGCGGCAGCGCAACGATCGAACTGACCTCCCTTGATCGGCACCTGTTCACCAGCACCGCCCACTACCGCATCAAGGTCAAGGATGTGCAGGCGGGTGAGTTGCCGGTGAGTTTCGAGTTGGCTGCGGTCGACAAGATCGAGCACGGCCCGTTTCCATGGTCCCGGGTCAAGTCGCTCAAGCTGATGCCGGTCATGGCAGCCGGCAATGCCCGGTTAGAGAGGACAGAGGCGACCGCTTCCTGGTTCGCCGCCGCCAACGAACAGTCGCCGCTGCGGGTGCATTCGAGTCTAGGGTATGACGGTGGGGTGACGAGCGAACTCGAGCTGCTGCCATTGAAAGTGGACGAGGCTAATGGCAACAAGGTGGATTTCACCGGTCTACGTCTGCGAGTGAACGGTGACCGCGACGGCAAGGCGGTGAAGATCGAGGGCGAAGCCGGAAGGCTGGACTTGACCCTGATCGATCAGATGCAGCTGCCTGTGACGCTGCAGTTCAACGGCCTGACTATCGGTGGCGACCTGTCACGCACCGACCATGACAGTCTCTATGTGGGCTCGCTCGACCTGGGCCTGGCCGAAGCTCGGATCACGCAGGGCCACCAGCAGAAGCTGCTGCTGATCAAGGGCCTGGAACAAAACAATCTTTACGGTGCCGACGGCGACAAGATGCATGGCCGCCTGGAATACAAGATTGGCGACATCACCTACGACAACCGCCCGGTCGGTTCCGGCCACATGCTCTTCACCTTCAAGGACGTGGACATGACGGCCCTGCAGTCGCTCAACGACTGGTACCAGACGCGCCTGCCTGAGTTCCGCGAAGCCGCCGCTGCGGGCCAGGTGTTGCCGAACATCGACATGGGTCCCGAGGAAAGGGCCAAGGTCCAGGCCGACCTGCAGAAAATGCTCGCGGCCAAGCCACAGGTCGCTCTTGAGGATCTCTCGTTCAAGACGGCCAAGGGCACCAGCCGTTTCAACCTGATCGTCGACCTCGGCAACCCGGCTTCCCTGGATCTGCCAGCCGATCAATTGACCCGCCAGATCATCGCTCGATTGCAGGCGAAGCTTTCGTTGTCCAAGCCCATGATCGGCGATCTCGCCACTTTGCAGGCTTTCCTGCAAGGCCAAACCGACGCCCAGGCGATCGCCCGGCAATCCGGCCAGGCGGGCGAGATGGTCGGCATGATGGCCGTGCAGAGCGGAATGGCGAGAGTAGAGGGCGATGATGTGAAGGCCGATCTGCACTATGCCGACGGCCAGGTCGACTTCAACGGCAAAAAGATGTCGGTCGAAGAATTCGCACTGTTCCTCAACACCCAGATGGCTGGCGTGGTTCCGCGCGGCTGATACCTTTCGCAGGCCCGGCCGATACCCAGTCGGCGCGGGCCCTGCGGCGCAAAAAACGCTTTTGAATTGAAGCGATTGTCTGTAGCCTTCGGCGTCCGACAATAATCCGTGCCCGCAATGGGACCGCGATTGCAAGGCTGGTGCCCGTTCAGCCCTTGCCATCCGGTGCCTCTAGCCGATTTGCCAGGGTTCGGTGATACACTCGATTCGACGCGCATGCGCGCCCGCAGGTCCAGCGATCATGACCCAGATTTCCGAACGCCTGTTGGTTCAAGCACACCTTGACGCCAAGCAGCCCAATCCGCTGACAGTCGAGCAGGAGGCCGAATACTGTGCGGCCATCGCTGCGGAGCTCAAGGCCCAGAACGCTGTTCTGGTCGCCCATTTCTATTGTGATCCGGTCATCCAGGCCCTGGCCGAGGAGACGGGCGGTTGCGTATCCGACTCCCTCGAGATGGCCCGCTTCGGCAAGAACCATCCGGCCAGCACGGTGCTGGTGGCCGGTGTGCGCTTCATGGGCGAGACGGCGAAGATTCTCACTCCTGAAAAACGCATCCTGATGCCGACCCTGGAGGCGACCTGCTCGCTCGACCTGGGCTGCCCGGTCGAGGAGTTCTCGGCGTTCTGCGACAAGCACCCCGAGCGGACCGTGGTGGTGTATGCCAACACCTCCGCTGCGGTCAAGGCGCGCGCCGATTGGGTCGTGACCTCCAGCTGCGCCCTCGAGATCGTCGAGAGCCTGATGGACAACGGCGAGACCATCATCTGGGGACCGGACCAGCATCTGGGACGCTACATCCAGAAGCGTACCGGTGCCGACATGCTGATGTGGGACGGTGCCTGTATCGTTCACGAAGAATTCAAGTCGCGGCAGTTGGCCGACATGAAGGCGTTGTACCCTGACGCGGCGATCCTGGTCCATCCCGAGTCCCCCGAGTCGGTCATCGAGCTGGCCGATGCGGTGGGCTCCACCAGCCAGTTGATCGCCGCTGCGCAGACCATGCCGAACAAGACCTTCATCGTTGCGACCGACCGCGGCATCTTCTACAAGATGCAGCAGCTGTGCCCGGACAAGGTCTTCGTCGAAGCGCCTACCGCCGGTAACGGCGCGGCATGCCGCAGCTGCGCGCATTGCCCATGGATGGCCATGAACACGCTCGAGCGTACCCTGGATTGCCTGCGCAAGGGCAGCAACGAGATCTTCGTCGAGCCAGCGCTGATCCCGCGGGCCATCAAGCCGCTGAAACGGATGCTCGACTTCACCCAGGCGGCGCGCATGAAGCTGTCGGGCAACGCCTGATCGCGACAGGCGTGCACGGCTGTCTTGGTGCGATCAAACAGGAAAAGCATTCGAGTTTCGATGCTGAAGCTTATCGTTCGGCATTCGAATTTTCTTTGATGCGAGTGGCCTATCGCGGGACAAGCCCGCTCACCACCAAGTACTGAGGCGCTGCAATCCCGGTGGTGAGCGGGCTTGCCCCGCGATAGGCCGCCCGCATCGAAGAAGATTCAAAGGCCAGAATCCAAGTCTCAACGCTTGCGGATCGAGTAACACGCACGCCACGGATGCTCTGCGTCAGCGCATCATCTCCTTGACCATCCGCTGCTGCTCCATGATGTCCCGCTGCCGGGCATCGATACGCGAGGCCAGCTGGAAGTTGCCGCCGGCACGGCGCTTGGCGTAGTCCAACTGCTGAATGGCCTGGTCGTAATCGCCTACCAGGGCAAAGTACTCGGCACGTGCCTGGTGCAGGCCGATGGTGTTGCCGGACAGTCCGCGTACTTCGGCGATGTCGTACCACACATCCGGATCGTACGGCCGACTCTTCAACAGTTCGTCCAGCGCCTTTTCCGCCTCGGCGGGCTGGTTCTGCTTGATCAGCAGGTCCGCGCGCACCTGGCGCAGGGGGTAACTGCTCGGGTACGATCCGCGCATGCGCTCGACGCGTTGTTGAGCATCGGCCAGACGGTTGTTGGTGATGTCCAGGTCGATCTGCGCCAGGTTATAGGTAAGGTCGTTGGGCGCCTTGGCCAGCAATGGCTTGAGGCTTTCCCGAGCGTCGTTGAGCTGGCCACCCTTGATCTGGGCGAGCGCAAGGCCATAGCGGGCGGCGTCCAGTTTCGGGTTTTCGTCGAGCTGGGCGCGAAAGCGTTTGCCGGCCAAACCCGGTGTGCCTTCATAGGTCAGTGCTACACGGGCACGGATCAGTTGGTAGCGAAGGCTGTCTTCCACGCCTCCCTTGGGAACCTGCTCGGCGCGGTTACGGGTGTCGGCGATACGCGACTCGGTGACCGGGTGAGTCAACAGGAACTCGGGAGGCTTGGCGTCGTAGCGGTACTGGCGCATCAGGCGTTCGAACATGGTCGGCATGTTGCGTGGATCGAAGCCGGCCTTTTCCAGGTTCTGGATACCGATGCGGTCGGCTTCCTGCTCGTTCTGCCGGGAGAAGCGCCGCTGCTCCTGGATCGCTGCCGCCTGAGTGCCTGCGATCGCGGCAATACCGGCGTCACCGCCCCCCGAGGCAGCCAAGACGATACCGGCCAGCAGCGCGGCCATCATCGGCAGCTGCATGCGCTGCTGGGCCTCGACGCCACGGGCGAAGTGGCGCTGGGACAAGTGCGCCAGCTCGTGGGCAAGCACCGAAGCGTACTCGCCTTCGGTCTGTGCGTTGAGGAAAAGTCCGCCATTCACCCCGACGATCCCACCGGGCGCGGCGAAGGCATTGAGCTCGCGGCTGTCGATGAGGATGAACTCCAGGCGCCGATCCTGCAGCTGGCTGGTTTCGGCCAGGCGATAGACGCTGGTTTCCACATAGTCCTTGAGCTGCGGGTCGTTCAATTGATTGACGTTGCCGCGCAGCATGCTGAGCCAGGCACGACCGAGCTGATGCTCCTGCTGCGGCGAGACGATCGCGGAACTGGCATCACCCAGCGACGGCAGGTCGTCGGCATGGCCAGGGACGGCCATCAGGCAGGCCAGCGTCAGCAGGGCAGGGCGCAGTAGATTCATGCATGAAGCTCGCGTCGGGCAAAGAGCCTTACTGTAGCGGGCTCGCACGTCTGCGACCAGTGGCGCTATCCTAGCGGACCTGTCTGACATACCGGAGTGACCATGAGCGATGCCCTGACCTGCGATGCCGAACTCGATGCCAGTGGCCTGAGCTGCCCGCTACCATTGCTCAAGGCCAAGATGGAACTCAATCGCCTGGCCAGTGGCGCGGTGCTGAAAGTGATTGCCACCGACGCAGGGTCTCAGCGCGACTTCCGCACTTTCGCCCAATTGGCCGGTCACACGCTGCTTCGCGAGATGGCCGAGTCCGGGATCTATACCTACTGGCTGCGCAAGGCCTGAGTCTTCTTCCCAAGGATCGTCAATGTTCAAAGTGCTTCGTGACTGGATGCAACGCTACTTCTCCGATGAAGAAGCGGTGGTGCTGGCGGTTTTGCTGTTCCTGGCCTTCGCCTTCGTTCTCACCTTGGGTGGCATGTTGGCGCCGGTGCTGGCAGGCATGGTCCTGGCGTTCCTGATGCAAGGGTTGGTCAATGCCTTGGAACGTCTGCGCGTCCCTTCCGGGGTGGCTGTCGGCGTCGTTTTCACCCTGTTCATGGGGGCGCTCGGGGTCTTCCTGCTGGTCTTGGTGCCCCTGCTCTGGCATCAGTTGATCACCCTGTTGAACGAGCTGCCTGGCATGCTCGCCAAGTGGCAGTCGCTGCTGTTGCTGCTGCCCGAGCGCTATCCGCACCTGGTCTCCGACGACCAGGTGCTGCAAGCCATCGAAGCGGTACGCGGCGAGGTCGGCAAGTTTGGCCAGTGGGCATTGACGTTTTCGCTGTCGAGCCTGCCGCTGCTGATGAATATCATGATCTATCTGGTGCTCGTGCCGATCCTGGTGTTCTTCTTCCTCAAGGATCGCGAGCTGATCGGTCGCTGGGTCAGTGGCTATCTGCCTCGGCAACGCACCTTGCTGAACCGGGTGGGCGACGAAATGAACCGCCAGATCGCCAACTATATTCGCGGCAAGGGGATCGAGATCCTGATCTGCGGCATCGCGACCTATATCGCGTTCATCAGCCTGGGCCTCAACTACGCGGCCCTGCTGGCGCTACTGGTCGGATTGTCAGTGGTGGTGCCGTACGTCGGCGCGGTGGTGGTGACGGTGCCGGTGACGCTGATTGCCCTGTTCCAGTGGGGCTGGGGCGACCAGTTTATCTACCTGATGGCGGTCTACGCGATCATTCAGGCCCTGGATGGCAACGTGCTGGTGCCGTTGCTGTTCTCCGAAGCGGTGAGCCTGCATCCGGTGGCGATCATCTGCGCGGTGCTGCTGTTCGGCGGGCTGTGGGGGTTCTGGGGGATTTTCTTCGCGATTCCGTTGGCAACGCTGTGCAAGGCGGTCCTCGACGCCTGGCCGCGGCAGGAACCGTCGGTCGCGCCGCTGCTCTGAGGCCCCCGGGCCGGACCTTCGTTGCCGAATGAGGCCGACCCGCTGCCACGCGTCCGGCGTCAGCCCTTGTTCAAGGCCTGCGCCGCCGCCAGCACGGCATCCACGTGACCGGGTACCTTGAGGCCACGCCACTGCTGGCGCAGGACGCCATCCTTGTCGATCAGGAAGGTGCTGCGGTCGACGCCCAGGTATTCCTTGCCGTAGAGCTTCTTCAGCTTGATCACATCGAACAGCTGGCAGAGGCTTTCGTCCTTGTCGCTGATCAGCTCGAAGCCGAAGCCCTGCTTGGCCTTGAAGTTTTCATGGGACTTGAGGCCATCGCGTGACACGCCGTACACCACGGTATTGGCCGCCTGGAAGGCAGCCAGCTGGTCACGGAAGCCTTGGCCCTGGGTGGTACAGCCCGGAGTGTTGTCCTTGGGGTAGAAATACAGCACCACCTGGCGACCCTTGAGGTCGGCCAGGGCGACGGTCTGGCCGCTGGTGGCCTGAGCCTGGAAATCGGCTACGGGTTGGTCTAGCTCTACGGCCATGGGGCTTCCTTACATGGGATTCTGTGGGCGCCAGGGTTCGATCAGGGCGTCCAGGTTGAGGGCATCGGCGAAGTCCAGGAACTGATCGCGCAGCCAGCTGATCTGGGTGCCGGCCGGCAGGATCACGGTGAACTGGGCGTTGAGCATGCTGCTGCCGGTCTGCGGTGCGAGGTAGGTATCGCAGGTCATGGCCTCGAGCTCGATGTGGTTGTCCTGGAAGAACTGGCACAGCTCGTTGACGATGTCCGGCCGATAGGCGGCGCTGACGTAGGCTACATAAGGCAGCGACTGGGGGCGAACCTCGAGGTCCGCGCTGCGCACCACGTTGAGGGTAAAGGCGTGTTTCTTGCCCAGGCCCGGCAGGCCGGCCTCCAGGCGAGCCAGTGCGTCCCAGCTGCCACCGACCTGCAACACCAGGGCGCTGGTCTCGCCATGGCGGGTCAGGCGCGAGGTGACGACCGCGCAGCGGTTCTCGAAGGCGGCACGGCTGAGGACATTGGCCAGCTCCATGGGGTCGGCGCCCAGGGCACTGATGACAAGGAATTGTTCGCGAACGGTGGGGGTGGACATGCAACATTCCTAAAGCGATGAGCGGTCGGTACGGGACGGCGGGCAAGCCGCTACGTGGCAGGATCCATGCCCGAAAACAGGGCCAGGACGCTGGCAGGAAGCCTCGTCGGCGGCCCGGCGGGCCACGTTGTCACGATCAAAGAGGGAAGGGTAGCGAAAACCGGCGCCGAGGGGAATGCTCCGCCTACCAGCTTCGCTTGTACAAGGCCGATGGCGCCAGTACCATTACCGCTCTCTTTTTCCGGCAGGAGCAGTTACATGATTGCGGGCAGTATGGTGGCACTGGTCACTCCCATGGATGCACAAGGGCGTCTTGACTGGGACAGCCTCAGCAAACTTGTAGACTTCCACCTGGAAAACGGCACCCACGCAATTGTCGCGGTCGGCACCACCGGCGAGTCGGCGACCCTCGATGTCGAAGAGCACATCAAGGTCATCGAATTCGTCGTCAAGCAGGTCGCCGGGCGTATCCCGGTCATCGCCGGCACGGGCGCCAACTCCACCCGCGAAGCCGTCGAGCTGACCCGCAACGCCAAGGCAGCCGGTGCCGACGCCTGCCTGCTGGTGGTGCCGTATTACAACAAGCCGACCCAGGAAGGCCTGTACCAGCACTTCAAGCACATCGCCGAATCCGTCGACATTCCGCAGATCCTCTACAACGTACCCGGCCGCACCTCCTGCGACATGCAGGCCGAGACCGTGATCCGTCTGTCGACCGTGCCCAACATCATCGGCATCAAGGAAGCCACCGGCGACCTGCAACGCGCCAAGGCGATCCTCGACGGCGTGAGCGAGGACTTCATCGTCATGTCCGGCGACGATCCGACCGCCGTCGAGCTGATCCTGCTGGGTGGCAAGGGCAACATCTCGGTCACTGCCAACGTCGCCCCACGCGACATGGCCGACCTGTGCGAAGCCGCACTGAAGGGCGAGGCCGAAAAGGCCCGCGCGATCAACGAAAAACTCATGCCGCTGCACAAGCACCTGTTCATCGAAGCCAACCCGATCCCGGTGAAGTGGGCGCTGGTGGAAATGGGCCTGATGCAGCAAGGCATCCGCTTGCCGCTGACCTGGCTGAGCGACTCCTGTCACGATACGGTACGCCAGGCCTTGCGCCAGTGCGGCCTGAAGGCTTAATTGAGGACGTACACCGCATGAAGCGACTGGCTGGTCTTTCCGCCCTTGCCCTGATCATTTCCAGCACCAGCGGCTGCGGCTGGCTGTGGGGCGAAGAGGGTTATTTCCGCGACCGTGGCAGCGACTACCTGCAGGCACACCAGACTGCGCCCATGCAGCTGCCGCCGGACGCCGGTAACGTCAAGCGCATGGATCCGCTCCTGCCGATCCCGCGCAACGTGGCCGAGGACAACGCCACGGGCGAGTACGAAGTGCCGCGTCCGCAGCCACTGTCGGCAACCGCCGATATCAGCGATTTCAGCCTGCAGCGCAGTGGCGGCAGCCGCTGGATCCTGGCTCAGCGCGCGCCTGCTGAAGTATGGCCGGTAGCTCGCCAGTTCTTCGAGGACAATGGTTTCCGTATTGCCGAAGAGCGTCCGCAGACCGGCGAATTCAATACCACCTGGCAGCGCTTCGACGAACTGTCCGCCTCGCTGGGCCAGCGTCTGTCTACCACCGCCAGCAGCGCCGACAGCGAAGTGCGTGTACGCGTGCGCATGGAGCCTGGCGTGCAGCGCAACACCAGTGAAATCTACATCGTCAGCGTCGAGCGCCCGGCCGGCAGCACCGCCGAGGTGAACTTCCCGTCCAGCTCCAACAATACCGGTGCCGATGCCCTGCTGGTCGATGAAATGCTCGCGAGCATGAATCGTAGCGCCGAAAAGGGCGGTTCGGTATCGCTGCTGGCCGCGCGCGATTTCGACGCGCCCAGCCGTGTCAGCCTTACCGAGGACGGCAGCGGCAATCCTGTACTGTATCTGGGCGCCGATCTGGACCGCGCCTGGTCCAGCGTGGGCCGCGCCCTGGAGCAGGGCGAGTGGCGCGTCGAGGACATCAACCGCAGCGTCGGCCTGTACTACATCAACCTGTCCGAGAAGCCCGAGGACAAGCAGGACGAGCCGGGCTTCTTCAGCCGCCTGTTCGGCAGCGCGCCGAGCGAGGAAGAGCGTGAAGCCCGCGCCGAGCGCTATCAGGTTCGCCTGAGCAAGGTCGGCGAGAACGTGCAGGTCACGGTCGAGAAGGACATCAACACAGTGGCCCCCGCCGATATTTCCCGCCGCGTGCTGAGCGCCATCCAGGATCGTCTGGGTTAAGTGCGCTTCGCGGTATTAGGAAGCGGTAGCCAGGGAAATGGCACGCTGATCGCCAGTGGTGATACCTACATCCTGGTCGACTGCGGCTTTTCCCTGCGCGAGACCGAGCGACGCCTTGCGCTGCTCGGTGTGTCGCCCACTCAGCTGAGCGCCGTGCTGGTCACCCACGAGCATGCCGACCACGTGCATGGCGTCGGGTTGCTGGCGCGGCGCTACAATGTACCCGTCTATCTCAGCCAGGGGACCTTGCGCGGCATGCGCAAACCCGTGGAGGCGACCGGTTTTCTCGCCGCCAGGGGCAGCCTGCGTATCGGCGACCTGGAGGTCAGCGCGGCGCGGGTCGAGCACGATGCGCTCGAACCGCTGCAATACGTGATCAGCGATGGCCAACGGC
The DNA here is from genome assembly GCF_013523055.1 of Pseudomonas capeferrum. GTDB lineage: Bacteria > Pseudomonadota > Gammaproteobacteria > Pseudomonadales > Pseudomonadaceae > Aquipseudomonas > Aquipseudomonas capeferrum_A. The sequence continues at coordinate 193,255 of NZ_JAAMQM010000004.1, forward strand.
GCTTCGGCATGCTCACCGACCTTGGTTGCTATGACACGCACCTGCTCGACAGTTATCAAGGCCTGGATGCGCTGGTGATCGAAGCCAACCATTGCCGCGATCTGCTGGCACGCGGGCATTACCCGTACTTTCTCAAGCAGCGGGTCGGCGGGGACCAAGGACATCTGAACAACCATCAGGCCGCGCGCCTGGTGTCCGAGTTGGGCTGGCAGAACCTGCAGCACCTGGTGCTGGCCCACCTCAGCAGCAAGAACAACCTGCCACATCTGGCCCGCCAGTGCTTCGTCGATACCTTGGGGTGCGACCCGGACTGGCTTCAGGTGGCGAATCAGGACCATGGGCTCGACTGGCGCGAAATCGCCTAGCCCACCTATACCAGCAAGCGGAGCCCATCATGGAAAAACGCGAAGAACTTTACCGCGGCAAGGCCAAATCGGTTTACAAGACCGACGACGCCGACCGCTTGATCCTGCTGTTCCGCAACGACACCTCGGCGTTCGACGGCAAGCGTATCGAGCAGCTGGACCGCAAAGGCATGGTGAACAACAAGTTCAACGCCTTCATCATGCAGAAACTCGAAGAAGCCGGCGTCCCGACCCAGTTCGACGCCCTGTTGGGCGACAACGAGTGCCTGGTCAAGAAGCTGGACATGATCCCGGTCGAGTGCGTGGTGCGCAACTATGCCGCCGGCAGCCTGGTCAAGCGCCTGGGCGTCGAGGAAGGCATCAAGCTCGAGCCTTCGACATTCGAGCTGTTCCTCAAGAACGACGAGAAGGGCGACCCCTTCATCAATGAATCCCACGTCGTCGCCTTCGGCTGGGGCACCGCCGACCAGCTCGCGACCATGAAGACCCTGTCGCTGAAGGTCAACGAAGTCCTGACCAAGCTGTTCGACGACGCGGGCCTGCTGCTGGTCGACTTCAAGCTCGAGTTCGGCGTCTTTCACGGCCAGATCGTCCTCGGCGACGAATTCAGCCCGGACGGCTGCCGCCTGTGGGACAAGGAAACCCGCAAGAAGATGGACAAGGACCGCTTCCGCCAGGGTCTGGGTGACGTGATCGAAGCTTACGAAGAAGTCGCCAAGCGCCTGGGCGTGGAGCTGTAAAGGCCCGCGTTCACGCAAGCGCCTGATACCACGCGAATTTTTTTCCGCCAGGGCTTTGCCTTTGAGGAAACTGCTGGTATCATGCGCGCCACTGGAGAGATGCCGGAGTGGCCGAACGGGACGGATTCGAAATCCGTTGTACTGGCGACAGTACCTAGGGTTCAAATCCCTATCTCTCCGCCATATATAGAAAAGCCCTTGGCTCGATGAGCCAGGGGCTTTTTCTTTTCGGTTCCGTACGTACGGCTGCGCTTGAACTTTCCTGTCAACAGATAACTGGTGTCCCAGAAGCGCATAACGCGTGGCTGAGCTACGACGGGCTTCCAGCGCTGTTACCAGGCAATTGACGCAGCGGACACGCTGCCAACGAAAGGCACCCGCAGTCGATGCAGCCATCAAGCTGATCTCTCAACAAGACCAGTGACGCAATACGGCTATCCAGCTCGCTCTGCCAATCGCTTGATAGCCGTGCCCAATCCGCTGCGCTGGGCGCGCGGTCCGACGGCAGCTCGCTCAATCGTTCCTGGATGACCTTGAGTGGAATGCCCACCCGCTGGGCAATCTTGATGATGGCGATGCGGCGCAGCACGTTCCTGGAGTAGCGTCGCTGATTGCCGGCGTTGCGCTGCGCCACGATCAGCCCCTTGCGCTCATAGAAATGCAGCGCGGAGACGCTTACCCCGGTTGCGCTCACGATCTCCGCCGGGCTCAACAATCGTCGTTCTGTACTCATGGGCATCCTTGACCTGAACCTAAGTTGAGGCAGGAGACTATCAGCTCCATCGTTCGGAGTAGACCCATGCCCCAGTCTCATCCTGCCCCTGCGTTTCAATTATCCAATCCACCGGGTTTGTACGATCCAAGCGTCAATGGTTATTCCCATGTCGCAGAGCTTGAACCGGGAGCTCGACTCCTGTTCATAGCGGGGCAGGGGGGTGAAGACACCGAGGGTCGGCTCTCCTCGGCGTTTGCAGCGCAGGCCAGGCAAGCACTTGCCAACCTGCGTACAGCGTTGCAATCGAAGGGAACGGACGTCCAGCATGTCGTCAAACTGACGCTGCTGATCGTGGATCATGACGAAGTTAAATTGCGAATCTGGGTCGACGAACTCGATCAGGCGTGGCGCGGGGCAATGAAGCCGGTCTGTACGCTGATTCCTGTCCCGCGGCTTGCGCTGGTTGGGATGCAGATCGAGATCGAGGCGGTCGCTGCAGTTTCACCGGTTGCCAGCCCCACTCCAGGAGACGCTCGGCCAGCAGAAGTTGATCGATGAGTACCTGACGCGATTGGGTGGTTGGCGATGAGCAGACGAAGGCGGCCCGTGAGCAGATCCTTCCACAGGAAAAGGCAAGGCACAGTGATTGCTCGAATATTTCCCCGAGTTCACCCAAGCATTCCCTGGCTTACGCAGGCCAGGTAGGCGCTGGCTTGCCGGGATGCCGGACCGCCTTCGATCGAGGCCGCAGGACTCGCCTGGCAATGCAAATGATCCAGCCCATGCGGTGGCTGTGGGAATGCTAGGTCTCCACTACCATGGCGGGGGACTCAAGGTGTTTATTGTCAGGCGAGTCCTGCGGCCTCGATCGCAGGCAAGCCAGCTCCTACTCCGGGCAGCGTAATCCAGAAATACCGGTGTTGTGTCAGCAAGGGCAGCAGGTGTGTAGAAGATCTGCTAGCGCACCGGCCCCGTCAACATCCCGTGCGTCACGTCTTCAACCAGCGCTTTGGCCATGCCACTCAGGTAGTGGGCTGCCCATACCAGCGTAGTGTCCTGCTCGGCCCCGCCTTGCGAAGTGATCCGGTAGACGCAGTTCAGCAGCATCGATGCCTGCTCCAGGGCGTATTCGGCATCATGCCCCGCGACGACCTTGAACAGGCGCTCGTCCACATATCCGCCCACCTCCTCGCCAAAGGTCCCGACGCCACAGGTCTTCAGCTGCTTCGTGTGTTTGCCAGGTACATCACTTCTCATGCCCAACCTCCCAGGCACGCGCTGGGCCTGGCGCCGACACCAACCAACAGAACACAGCGCATGCAGAGACCCTGCGGGCAGGGTATCCCGCCATGGATTCCAAGCAAGTCGTTCGCTCAGTGCAGTGATCGCACCTTGCCCAAGGCCAGTCCAATCAGATGGCGGACGCAGTGGATTTCATGCGTTGCGGCGCGGGTCAGCCGTTGGCTAGTGAGGCACGGATGATGCGGCGCCGTTTGCCGGATAACGGCCATGGTACAGTCCAAGTACGCGGAAGCTTGAGCGAGCAAGTCTTTAAGAGGCTGGGCGTATTCAGTATGAAGCGGAGGGTCGGGGACGATTTTCAACATAAGTAGCTCCTGTATCCATATGGAGCTGTCACCTCCCCGCTGTCAAACAGAAGGGTGGCAGCTGTACGCGGGTTGACAGACCGGTGGATACAGGAAACCGGCGCACGCGAACGTGCCCCACGCACATCTGCCATGAAAGCGGTGCGGCTGTATCCAGTGCGGTCTGTCAAAACCGATCGTTAGTGAGCAACGACGGGGCGAGGCTAGACGTGAAGGAATACCGCCGCAATGGCTTAACAGTCGAAGAATTATGTTTGGGAAATGGACTACAGGGAATAAGGAAAATCTGAAGGCTCTCCAGGAGGAAAAAGCCTCTTGGATGATCGATTACCGACCATGACGTTGACCATGTCGGTACAGTACTCATTCGAGGTGCACTCCAGGCTCCACGCTCATGCCGTCTCGCACGACAAACGACCCACCAAAGTGGGCCGAGAACATCAGAAGTAATATCCGATGTTGATATTGGTGCGGTAATACCACTCGTTGCTGCCCACCGACGAGGTATCGGTCCAACCAGTACCGTTCTCCGAGCCGCCGTAGGGGTTGGCGTTCTTCGCCCAGGTCAGGTCGATCCAGGCCATCACCGGCAGGGCGAACAACTGTACGCCGACGGTGTACATCTGCGAGTCGTCCCAGCCACTCTCGTCTTTCATCATCCGGCTGTAGTCGTTGTAGATCTTGATCTTCTTCAGCTGGCCCAGGCGGGGTGTGTCGATGTCATAGCCGATGTTCAGCGCTGCCACGGTAGCCTTGGAAGCGATCAGGTATGCCGGGGTGAGGCCGTTGCCGCCCATCAGCACCGAGTCCTCGCTGACACCATTGGGATTTTTCGGGTCGTACTCGTAGCGGATGGCTTCAGCGGTGGCTGTCCAAGGACCGTTATTGATCACGGTGTGTACGCCGCCGGCCCAATAGCTGCCGTTGTCGTCAGTCGTATCGTTGTACAGCTGCGAGGCTGCCAGCGAGACGCCCAGTTCGGTCTTCCAGCTGCCGCTGGCGAAGGTGCGGGCGACGCGGGCGTTGACCTGGTTGCGCTTCTCGTTGTCCTGGCGGGACTGGGTGAAGGCAATGGCGTTGTCCTTGACGTCGGCGTAGCGGGAGATCTCGCCGGAATAACGCGTGCTGTGGGGCGCCATGCGCGGGAAGTAGCCCAGTTGCAGGTCCCAGTCGGCGTCCTTGTAGCTGTACTTGGCGCCCAGGCCATCGCTTACCCCGTAGCCCATGAAGAACGGAATATGGTAGCTCCAGCCAAACTGCGGATAAGGTTCCAGGCCGAACGGCTTGAACGGCAGCCCCACCTGCAGATTGGATTGCGCAGTGAAGTTGTAGCCTACATAGCCGCGGTCGATGGAACGCTTGTTGAGATCGTAGAACCAATAGTTGATATCGAAGAAAGCCTTCTTGTAGGTGCCCTTGGCATCGAAGCGCAAAGTGTCGAACAACCAGCGAGTAGAGTTTTCACTGGTATCCCAGTGCTCATCGCGCCAGTTGGTACGCAACGCGCCACCCAGGTCGAAGCTGGCATCGCCATCGGCACTGCGCCAGGAGATATGCGGAAAGGGTTTATTCGCTGCAGGTTTCGGCGCGACCGGTGCTGCCACCGATTGCGTATTGGTGACATCGGGTCCTGGCTCGGCGGCACATAAGCCCACACTCAGCAATAACCCCACTCCCATGATGTACTTGTTCATTACGACCTCACCTGCAATTATCCGGCGGATGATCTGACTGGCAACAGGAGGGCCCTCATCTCTACGGATGAGTCTGCCTAGAAGTTGCACTAGAAGTTAAGTGTTGTTTCAGGGGTGGCACACCGTCTTACCGGTGGGCTCGAGAGGAATAGAGCAGAAAGCGTGCCATCTGCTTGATGGTGTGATGCTTTAATAAATTACATTGTTTTCAATGGATTACCTGTGGAACGCAATAATGTGTGCCACTGGCGAAACTTGTCTGTGCCGCGGTTACCCATGTGCACACTCAGGGCGCATGAGGGGTGCGAATCGAAACTTGTTGGGGCGCTGTAGGGTTCCGCGGATGAGAAAAGCACGAGGCGTCTGTTTATATAAGGCAAAAAAAAGCCGACAGAAAGTCGGCCAGTGTTTTCACAAACGCAAATAACTAAATATCGAGTACCAGACGTCGGCTCTTGCAACCGGATACACATACCATCATCGATTCATTGGCCGCACGTTCGGCTTTGCTCAATACACCGTCGCGGTGGTCGATATCGCCCTCCAGCACCTTGGTTTCACAGGAACCACAGACCCCTTCGCGGCAGCTGTAGTCGATATCGCATCCCGCTTCGAGCAGAACATCGAGCAGGTTCAGGCCTGGCTCGATGGAGAGCGTCTTGCCGGTCTTCTTGAGCTCGACGCTATAGCTGTCCTGGGCATCCTCGGACGGTGGCAGTTCGGCGGCGGCGAAACGCTCGATATGGGCATGGGGATAGCCAAGGCTTTCGCAGGTGCTTTCGAAGGCATCCAGCATGGGCGTCGGCCCGCAGCAGTAGAAGTGCGTATCGGCCGGTTGCCCCGCCAGATAACGGCGCAGATCGGGCGCGCTGTCCTTCTCGTCATTGAAGTGCAATACCACCTTGGCGTCGATGCCGCTGAGCTCCTCGACCAGCGCGGCCTCCTTGCGCGAGCGGGCACAGTAGATCAGCTCGGCGGACCTGCCCAGCGCCAGCAACTGGCGGAACATGCAGTAGATCGGCGTAATGCCGATTCCGCCGGCCACCAGCACGCTATGGGACGCGCGGGTATCGAGTTCGAAGTTGTTGCGCGGCCCAGAGATCTGCAAGGTCGTGCCGACCCGCAGTTGCCCGTGTATCCAGTGCGAACCGCCGCGACTGTTGCGATCACGCAGGATGCCGACCACGTAACGGCCCTGATCGGCCGGCGAGTTGAGCAACGAGTAGCTGCGCACCAGGCCGTTGGGCAGGTGCAGGTCGATGTGCGAGCCGGCCTCGAACGGTGCGAAAACGGTGTCGCCATACGGGCGCAGTTCGACACTCATGATGCCTTCGGCTTCATGGCGCAGGGTGTGGACCAGGGCGGTGAGGGTAGAGGAATTGGACATGGTTCAGCCCTTCTCGATAGGGGTTGCAGCTGGCGAAACGACCGTGCGCAGATCGATGTCGAGCCGCGCGCAGGCTTCGATTTCCACCACCAGTTCGGGAAACACCAGGCCGCTGACCTGCACCAGGGTCGAGGTCGGGTAGGTCGCGAAGCCGGCAAAGAAATCCCTGCGGGCGCGGCCCACCTCGTCCTTGTCGGCGATATCGGTGACGTAGACGGTCAGCCGGTACAGGTTGCCAACGTGGCCGCCGGCCGCCTCGACCAGTGTCTTCGCTTTGTCGAGGACGACCAGCGTCTGTTCGTAGGCTCCAAGCGGCGTGCCGGCTTCGACGGCCTGGCGCGTGGCGGGATGGGCGGTCATGCCGGACATCACCACGTCGTTGCCGATCAGCAGGGCATTGGACCAGGTGGCTGTGGCCAGCTCGCTCAAGCGGGTGGCCTGGACGCGCTGCACTGCCACGGTTGCCGTGGAAAAGTCGCTCATGAGACAGCCTTCGTCTCGATCAGCGCCATCTGCTCCTTGGCCTTGCTCTTGAGGTAACGACGGATGCGCACCACGCCGAGGTCATGCTGGTAAAGGTTTTCGCGCTGGTTGGCGTCGAACTCCATGTTTTCCAGCAGTACCCGATCCTGTTCCAACACCGCCCAGTGGCGGGCTTCCAGGCGGTTCTTGTAGAGGAATCGCCAGGTGTCACGCTGCCAGCCGGTCAACGGCCGGGCGCGCCAGTGGAATACCCCACACATTTGAGTGCTGCCGGGGGTATAGCTGCCGATGATGGTGAAGTTTCCGCCTGGCCCGCCGGTTTTCGGATACGGGATTTCCAGACGCAGCCAGTGGCAACCGTTGTCGAGGAATTCGGTCCAGTCGAAGTTCACGCCGCGCTGGCCTTCCTTCTCGAAGAAGAATCCCTGATCGGTGTCGCGGGTGACGAACTTGGCGGTGGCTTCACCCTCGCTCATGGAGTGCGACATCTTGTGCAGGTAGGTGCCATGCATCGGGTCCATGACGTTGTCGATGACGTAGCGGTAGTCACCCTTCCATTCGGTGTAACACAGGAAGTGACTCCATTCGGGCGACGTCAACTGCTCGGGCAGCACCAGTTCCGGTGGCTCGGCCAGGTGTGGGTCGGTGGCGTTGAAGACGAAGATCGCGCCGGCCACTTCGCGGGTATGGAACATGCGCGTCGGACGGCTGCCCTCGAGCTTGCATCCCGGGCTGCCGGGCACCTTGGTCACGGTACCGTCCTGGCGTACTTCGACACCGTGGTAAGGGCATTGCAGACGATCACCCAGCACCGGACCCTGGGACAGCGGGGCGCCGCGGTGCGGGCAGTGGTCTTCGAGGGCATGGGCGGTGCCGTCATTGTCGCGCCACAGGGCGATCTTGTAGCCCAGGCGGCGAATCGACACGGGCTTGTCGCCCAGCAGCGCCGAAGGCAGAAGCGGGAACCACAGGTCCTTCAGGCCTTTGACGAGAATGTTTTCAACAGGATCGACGGTCAGTTGCGGGTTCATTTCTTATCCTCCGAGGCTCAGGCGCCGAGCTTGGCCATCAGGGTGCTGTAAGTGTCGGCGGTCCATTCGCCTTCGTTGAGCGGGCAGGGCGGGCCGGCCAGGTTCAGGTGTTCGAGCAGGCTGGGCAGGTCGTACTTGCCGGCGCCGAAGGCGCGCTCGATGGAGTCGCCCAGCAGATCCTCGAACGGCGTGTTCGGGCGCGCGCGGGTCTGGTGAGTTTCGTTATAGGGTTCGCTCATCTCATTGGCCTCCGTTACGGACCCGTTCGCGGATCGTTTCGCGCACTGGGACAAAGTCATAGGTGGGGTAGCATTCAGTACGGAACACGCCCCAGGCGGAGCGCTCCAGTTCGACGTTGAGCCGGGGCAGCAGGGCCGGGGGCAGGCGCAGGGTGACGATCTGGCCCAGGCCCATGGCCACGGTCCAGGACACTACCTCCACGCCTTCGACGGGAAAACGTTCCCACCAGTCGACCTTCTTCATGTGGCTCTGGATATCGTCGAGGTTCTTCGATTGGTCATGCTTGAGCAGCACGGTCAACAGCATCGTGTCGGTCATGGCTTGGGTTTGTCCGTGAGAAACTTGCCCTGGGGCGCCTCAACGTGCTGCTGGCGGCGGGTGTTGCCGTCGATGCCACCGGCAATGGCCCATTCGGCGAACACGGTCGGTCCCGGTTCGAACGTCCGTGGTTGCCATTCGCCGGTCAACTGGTCTTCATCGGCGTAATACTCCACAAGCGCCCCGGCAGGGTTCTTGAAGTACCAGAAGAAGGCCGAAGACACCGGGTGGCGACCCGGGCCGATTTCCGTGGTCCAACCACTGCGGGCAATGTGCATGCCGCCACCGAACACTTCGTGCACGTCGCGTACGGTGAAGGCCACATGGTTGAGGCCGGCCCGTGGTGCGGGCAGTTGCAGCATGAACAGGTCGTGGTGGCCGCCTTCCTCGGCGGTGCGCAGGAAGGCGCCGCGGTTGGGATAGCGGTCCGAGGCCTGGAAACCGAAGCGTTCGTGGTAGAACGCCTCGCAGGCATTGACGTCGGTGACGAAGAACACCACGTGGCCAACCTCGATCGGCGTGGCGCGCTCGTATATCGGTGCCGGCTTGTTGATGCGGCCCTTGATCTGCCAGGTGTTGTGGCCGCTGCACTCGATGTCCAGGTCGCGTTTGCAGGTCACTTGCAGGCGAATCGCCAAGCCATTGGGATCGGTGCAGCCGATGCGCCCGTTACCTTCGACGAAGCCTGGGTCCTTGGCGATGCGCTGGCTGTACAGCGCCAGGTCAGCTTCGCTTTCCACGCCCCAGACCACTTCGCGAAGGGTCGAGCCGCTTTCGATGGCCGTCGGCAGGCCGGGCTTGTCGTGGGCGGCAAGCACCACACGGCAGCCGTTGAGGGTTTCGAAGATCACTTCGTCGCTGGCTTCACTGACCTTGTTCAGGCCCCAGTCGGCGAAGAAGCGCACGCAGGTGTCGAGGTCTTCGACGCCATAAGTGATTTCATCAATGCCTAGTACGCTCATGGCGCTACCTCACGATGCTCGCTGGCCCAGACCAGCGGCTGTTCATTCATGCCCCAGTAAAGGCTCTTCTGTTCCATGTATTGCAGGATGCCCAGGCGGCCTTTCTCGCGGCCCAAGCCACTGTCGCGCCAGCCACCGAAGGGCGTGGAAATGGAAAACTGCTTGTAGGTGTTGATCCACACTGTCCCGGCCTGGATCTTTCGACCTAGCGCCCAGGCGCGTTTGTAGTCGCGGCTCCAGATCCCGGCAGCGAGGGCGTACAGGCTGTCGTTGGCCTGGTCGATCAGATCGGCTTCGTCATCGAACGGCAGGGCCACCAGTACCGGGCCGAAGATCTCTTCCTGACAGACGCGCTGATCGTTGCTCACGCCTTCGAGAATGGTCGGCGGATAGAAGAAGCCTTTGTCGAAATCTCCCCCGCTCAGGCGCTGGCCCCCCAAGCGCAGGCGGCCACCTTCGGCCAGCCCCAAGGCCACGTAGCGCTCCACGGATTCGCGGTGGGCGGCGCTGATCAATGGGCCCATCTGCGTGGTTGCATCGGCCGGGTTGCCCACCTTGATTCGCCGCGCCGCCGCGCACAGGCGCTGCATGAAGGGTTCGTACAAGGCACGCGCGACAAACAGCCGCGAGCCGGCGATGCAGGCCTCGCCCGACGAGCTGAAGATGCCATAGAGCACGCCGGCCACCGCATGATCCAGATCGGCATCGTCGAGCACGATGGTCGGCGACTTGCCGCCCAGCTCCAGCGATACCGGCATCATCTTGTCGGCGGCGATATGGGCGATGTGCTTGCCGGTGCGCGTGCCGCCGGTGAACGACACGCGCTTGACCAGCGGATGTCGAGTCAGGGCATCGCCGAGCACCGAGCCTTTGCCCGGCAGTACGCTGATCAAGCCCTTGGGCAGGCCGGCCTCTTCACAGATGCGCGCCAGTTGCAGCGCCAGCAGAGGAGTTATTTCCGCGGGCTTGATCACCACCGCGTTGCCGGCGGCCAGTGCCGGCGCGACCTTTTGCGCCTCGCTGGCGATCGGCGAGTTCCATGGGGTGATGGCCGCGACCACGCCCATCGGCTCGTAGACGCTCATGGTGACGAAATCACCGCGTGACGGCGTAATGGTCTCTTCCAGGGTTTCGCAGGCGGCCGCGAAGAACTGGAAAGTAGCGGCGGCGCTGGCCACTAGGTTGCGGGTTTCGCCTATGGGCTTGCCGTTGTCCTGGCGCTGCAACTGGGCGAGCTCTTCGCCTTGTTCGCGGATCAGTTGAGCGATGCGATAGAGCACGGCGGCACGTTCGTGAGGCTTGCGCTGTGCCCAGCCGCTATGGAGAAATGCGTGATGGGCGCCTTGTACGGCCTCTTCGACGTCCTCCAGGCTGGCGGCATTGAGCCAGGCCACTGGCTCGCCGTTGGCGGGGTAGTAGCTGGCATAACGCTCGCCACGACCCAGGCGCCATTGACCGGCGATGCACAGGGGCAGAGTTTGTTCGGTGGTCATTGCATTCTCCTGAAGCGAGGCGCCTTAGATGGAAATCGCATGGGCGTGGTTGCCGAGGGCGCGCACCACGCTGTACACGGTCAGGGCCGAGGTCTTCGGGTTGGCCAGCAGCGGCTTGCCGCGCAGGCTCAGCTCGAAGCGACCGAATGCGCCGCGTGCTTCGAACTGATGAACGTTCTCGTCACTCAGCGGATCGGCGATCAACGTTACCTGGGTGCGATCCAGGCCCAACCCGGCCAGCGACAGCGTGGCGGCAACGTTGGCGTTCTTCGGGTAGAGCTGGGCGGCTTGACGGGCGCTGCCCTGGAAGATCACCGTGGCTTCGGTGATGGCGTCCAGGTCGCAGGCCAGTTCACCCGGGGTGTTCTTCCAGGCCTTGGCCGGCTTGCGGCCGGTGTAGCTGACCGCGTCGAGGCCGCCCACTTTCGCCGCTGACAGCGCATCGATACCGCCGATGGCACCTGGCAGCAGTTCGATTCGGGTGTTGCCCCGTTCCGCGGCGGCTTCCAGGCGCTCGACCAGGCCGACCTCCGACAGGGCCCCCACCGAGACGATCAGGCAGGCGATACCGCGCTCCAGGGCAGGCAACACATGCTCCTCGATGGCCCGGTGGCCGGCGCACTCGACCAGCAGGTCGGGGCGCGCGTCAGCCGGCAGAGCGGTCAGCACGCGTGGCGGCTGCTTGAAACTGGCCAGGCGCTGGCGCACCAGGTCTTCGGAGCCCGCCGAGGCAATGACGTAGTCGACGCACAGCTGCGGGTCCTTCTCCAGCAGTTCCAACACGCCGACGCCGATGGCGCCACAGCCGATCATGGTGATATGAAGCATGACGCGTTCCTCAGGCAGTGGCCTTCTGAGCCTTGGTCTCGCTGTTGGGCGGGCCGGCGAACTGGGTGGCGAAATTGCCGACGGCGAGCATGTCCACTTCCAGCAGGAACGGTCCCGGGGTGCTGAACGCGCGCTCCAGTACGCCGCCGAAATCCTTGAGGTCGCTGACCAGGCCGTGGCGAATACCCATGGATTCGGCCAGTTGGCTGTAGTCCGGCGTGTGCAGTTCGACGTAGGCGTGGCGGGCACCGTAGATGGCGTCCTGGATGTTGCGAATCACGCCGTAGCGCTGATCGTTCATCAGCAGGATCACCACGTTGACCTTCTCCTGCACCAGGGTCGCCAGCTCACCGAGGTTGAGGATGAATCCGCCGTCGCCCGCCAGCGCGAAGACCTTGCGTTGCGGGTCGTATTCGGCGGCTGCGACACCTGCACCGATACCCATGGCCAGGCCTTGGCCGATGCCGCCGCCCAGGGCGTGCACGCCGGCCTGGGGGTGATACAGATTGAGCAGGCGGTTGCCCCAGATGCTGTTGGACAGGGTGACGTCGCGTACCCAACTGAAGTTGTGTCCGGTCATGCCTTGCAACTGCTCGACCATGGCCGCGTAAGGTCCCAGGTCGGCGACCAGCGCCGCGCGGGATTGGGCCCGCACGTTCTTGAGTTCGAGCAAGAACTGCGGGTCTGCCTGCAGACGGCCTTCCAAGCGATCGGCGAGACCGTCCAGGGTCAGTGCCGAGTCACCGCACACGAACAGGTCGCTGGAATAGCTGCGGCCTTCGATGGCCGGATTGGCATCGATACGCAGGGTGTTGGCCGGCAGTTTCAGGGCGTACTTGAAGGTTTCGTTGCTGCGCAGGCGAGAGCCGGCGATCAGCAGTGCGTCGCAGCTCTGCATGAAGCTTTCGACCAGACGGTTCTGCGAGAACGCACCCAGGCAGCGCTCGTCGTCTTCGTTGACCACGCCACGGCCCTGGGTCGAGGTGATCACGCCCACGCCCATGTCCAGCAGGCGCTTGACCGCCTTGCCAGCGTGGCGTGCGCCGCCGCCCAGCCACAACAACGGGCGCTTGGCCTGGAGCATGCGCTCGGCCAGTTGGTCGAGGGCCTCGGGAGCGGGCACGGCAACAGGTACCGGCAACGGCGCGAGGTCGGTGGGCATGGTGATGAAAGTGGACTGGATGTCGATCGGAATCTCGACGCTGACTGGCCCGGTAGGTGCGGTCAACGCCGTCTGCACGGCAAGTTTCAGGGTGCTCAGAGCGGTCTCGACACTGCGCACGCGAAACGCTGCCTTGGACACGGCCTTGAGCATGGTCAGTTGGTCGCGCGCCTCATGGATGTAGGCGAACTCCTGATCCAGGTAGGGGGTTTCGATCTGCCCGGTGATGTGCAGCAGCGGCGTCCCCGCCGTCAAAGCTTCGACCATGGCCCCGGCAGCATTGCCCGCTGCGGTGCCGGTGGACGTCAGGCAGACACCCAGGCCGCCGCTGGTACGGGCATAGGCGTCGGCCATGTTGGTGGCGCCGGCTTCGCCGCGGGCCATGACGAAACGGATGTTGCCGCGCACCGCGAAGGCATCGAGGATCGGCATGTTGTGGATCGAGATCACGCCGAATGCGGCCTTCACGTCGCATTGTTCGAGAAAGGCGGTGATGGCAGCGCCTACAGTCACTTGGTTGTCATTACGCATGGCGGGACAGGCCTCCGGAAACGTCGATATGGCTGCCTGTGGTGTAGGCCGACAGGGGGGATGCCAGGAAAAGAATTGCCTGCGCCGCTTCGATCGGTAGGCCCAGGCGGGCTAGGGGAATCTGTTTGCGCGCGGCCAGCCGTGCGGTCCATTGCGCCCAGTCCAACTCGCGCTCTTCGCGGGCCTCGAAGCGCCGCCGCCATTGCCCGGACTCCACCAGGCCAATGAGGATGCCGTTGACGCGAATCTGTTTCGGCGCGAACTCGAACGCCATCGAACGCACCAGGTTCTTCAGCCCGGCGCGGGCTGCCGAAGTGGCGACCATGTGCGCTTCCGGCTGGCTCGCCAGCAGCGAATTGACGCAGACGATCGCGGCATTCGTACACTGTTCAAGCTGCGGCAGGAAGGCGCGCACGGGGTAGATCACCGAGAAGAACTTGAGGTTGAGCTCTTCGCTCCAAGCCTCGTCGGTGGTATCGGCAAAGGTCGACACGCGCCCTTGTCCGGCATTGTTGATCAGTACCTGGGCCGGGCCGAAGGCCTCCAGGCTGGCGGCGGCGAAGGCCTCGACCGAGGCGGCGTCGAGCACATCGCACGGTTGCGCTAGCAGGCGAGCCTCGGGAAAGCGCTCGCGCAGGTGGCGTTCAGCGCCGCGCAGACGGTGTTCGCTGCGGCCACAGAACGCCACGGCGGCGCCCGCTTCGAGCAGCAGTTCGACGCAAGCCAGGCCTATGCCCGACGAGCCGCCGGTGACGATGGCAGTGCTGCCCTGGAGTGGATAAAGGCTCATTTCAGTCTCTCATCAGCGCGGTGACGCGGCTGCCATGGCTGGGGGTGTAGTCGAGCAAGCGCGAGAGCTCGTCGGCGCTACGGCGCACCTGGCCGAGCAGCTCTTCGAAATTGACGTGGCCGATCTGCGAAGTCGGGATGGTCACGCCCAACGCCGCGACTATCCGTCCGGAGTGATCGCGCACGGGTGCGGCGACGGTGGAGATCGCCGACTCGAAGAAGCCTTCGCCACTGACGAAGCCGCGCACGCGGTCGTGCTGCACCAGGTCGAACAGCTCCAGCACGGTCTTGGGCGTGCAGTGCGAGTGCTGCTCCAGATGCTCTTCGGGGTACAACTCGCGCAGTTCGGCCAGCGACAGGTCTTCCAGCAGGATGCGCCCCAGCACGGTGGCATGGGCAGGCAGGCGGGTACCGACGTTGACAGCGCTGGAGAACACCGAAGGCGGCGACACCTTGGCCACGTAGACGATCGAGCGACCGTCGCGCACCACCAGGTTGCTCGGGTAGTTGAGCTTGTCGCACAGGCGGGCCAGCAACGGCTGGCCCAGCTCGGTCAGCTCCAGTGAAGCCAGGTACTCGAAGCCCAGGCGCAGCACCGACATGCCCAGGCGATATTCATTGCCCTTGCGGGTCACGAAGCCCATGGTCTCCAGGGTGGTCAGCAGGCGAAAGATGGTCGAGCGGGGCAGCTCCAGGCGCCTGGCCAGTTCCGGGGCCGTGAGGGTGCGGTTCTGGCGAGTGAACTCGCATAGCAGCAACAGGCCGCGCTCCAGCCCGGGAACGATGTACTTGTCCTGCGAATCCTTCAGATCGGAGTCAGTCATTGAGCACTACCTGTCAGTGATTCCTTGAGGGCGAAAGCCAGGCGGCCCGCCACCAGATGAGGTTGTTCGATGGGGCTGGCATGCCCGGCATCGGGGATCAGGGCGAACGACGCACCCAGCGCCCTGGCCAGGGCCAGGCAGGCTTCGGGAGTGGTGATCCCATCGGCTTCGCCGCAATGCACTTCGCAGGGCACCGGCGGCGGTGCATGGCGTAGTAGGTCGTCGCCGCACAGCAGCTCGATGGCCTGGCGATAACCGTGGGTGTCGAGACGCGACATGTTCCAGCGCACCCACTCCAGCGCCTTGGCGCTAGGGTGCGCCGAGAGCATGGCGGCGCTGCGCTGGTCGGCCATGCGAGCGATGCCCAGTTGATCCAGCGCGGCCAGGCGCTTGCCGCGCACTTGCTGGCACTGGATCGCGCGGGCCGGGTTGCCATAGCCCTGCGCCGGGCTGATCAGCACCAGGCGGCGCAGACGCTGCGGATGCAGGCGGGCAAAGGCGGCGGCAGTGATGGCTCCCAGCGAGTGGCCGACCAGTACACAGTCATGAATGTCGAGTGCGTCGAGGGTCTTGAGCAGACGCTCGGCATAATCCTCGGCCTGAGGGGCCAGCGGCCGCAGCGGTGTGGAATCGCCGTAGCCGGGGGCGTCCCAGGCCACCACGCGTGCGTGCCGGCCCAATTGCAATGCCACTTCCAGCCACGATCCAGCCCCCGAGCCGATACCGTGCAGGAGCACGATGGCCGGGCCGCTGCCGATCTCGCGAACGGCCTGACGACTGTCGTTGAGCATCAGGGTGCGCTGGGCGAAGCGCTGGGCAAGCAGCGCCTCGAGTTCAGCGATCGGGCTGGGCGATTGGGTGGCTGGCAACATGGACTTATCCGCGCTTGATCGACGCCAGAGGGTGCTCTGGCGGATAGGTTGGGGTAACGGGCTTCTTCGCACCGAGCATCACGCACATCAGCGCGTCTTCGTCGCCGATGTTGATCTCTTCGCGGTACACGCCCGGTGGCACGGAAATCACGTCGCGGTCGGTGAGGATGGTCTCGTAGCGCTCGCCGTCCTTCTCGATCACCACCTTGAGTTTGCCGCGCAGCACGAAGAACACTTCCTCGACATCGGTGTGCAGGTGCGGCGGGCCTTCATGGCCGGCCGGAATGACCATGGTGGAAAAGGTGAAATGCTCCGACGGGATGGTGTTCATGTCGGTGCTCACGCCGGTGCCGCCGGTGCCGATGTAGCGCATTTGCGCGCGGCGGAACTTGGGGTCGTGGTCGGCCTGGAACTTGAGCGCGTTCCAGTCGTACTTGCGCGTCTCGTAGCGGGCCACGCGGGTCTGCATCCAGGCTTCCAGGCTGGCGCCTTCAGGCCGTTCCCAGCTTTTCGGAGCTTCGTTGGGGGTGGACAGGTCGGTCATGGCAGTCTCCATTCTCAAGGTCATCGATCGATCAGGGCATGACAAACCCGCCGTTGACCGGCAGGGTTTGTCCAGTAATGAAACGGGCCAGGTTCGACAAGGCGAACACCACAGCCCCGCTGACGTCTTCGGGCAGTTGCGCGCGTTGAATGGCGCGCTGTTCGGTGTAGAGGCGGTGGCGGGCCTCGGGGACGTAGGCGGTGGCTTCCACCAGCACTAGGCCGGGAGCGATGGCATTGACGGTAATGTTGTCACTGCCCAGTTCGCGGGCCAGGCTGCGAGTCATGGCGATGATCGCGCCCTTGCTGGCGACATAGGCCATCAGGTTCGGCGCGCCCCACAACGGCGTATCGGACGCCAGGTTGACCACCGCGCCCTGGCCGCTCAGGCGCAGGGCGGGCAGGCAGGCGGTCGTCATCAGCCAGGTGCCACGCACGTTGACCTGCATGACCTGGTCCCAGGTGTCGATGCTTAGTTCTTCGCAGGTCTTGCCGCCGGAATTGGTCACCGAGGCGTTGTTGACCAGGCCATCGAGGCCGCCCAGCAGTTCGCCGGTCTGGGTGGCGCAGCGCTGGATCGATGCAGGATCGGCCAGATCGACGCTCAGCCCATGGACGTCCAGGCCCATGGCCCGCAGGTCGCAGGCCGATTGCTGCACGCGTTCGTCGAGAATGTCGGCGATGACCACGCGCCCGCCCGCTTCGGCAATCGCTTGCGCGAAGGCGTAACCCAGGCCGCGGGCACCGCCGGTGACCAGCACGCGACGGCCTTGCAGGAGTTGAGCAGAGGCATTCATCAATTAGTACTCAGCATGGCTTTAGGCATGTAGTGCAGGACGCGCTTCTCGGCCCAGACAACCGCGCCGTAAGCCAGCACACCGATCAAGGTGAGCATCACGATGGCGACGAATACCCCGCTGGTATTGCCTTGGCCTTCAGCGTCCACGAGCAGGAAGCCCAGGCCTTGGTTGCCGCCGACCAGTTCGCCGACGGTGACGCCGATCACCGCCAGGGTGGAAGCGATGCGCAGGCCCGAGAACAGCGCGGCCATGGCGGAGGGGAATTCCACCAGGCGGAAGATCTGCCAGCGGCTGGCGTTCATGGTGCGCACCAGGTTGATCATGTCCGGGTCCACGGTGCGGATCGCCGAAAGTACGTTGATCATCACCGGGAAGAACACGATCAGCACCGCGATCAGAATCTTCGGGTACACGGTGTAGCCCAGCCACATCACGAACAGCGGGGCGAAGGCTACTTTCGGGGCGATCTGCAAGGCCAGGATGTAGGGCGAGAGCATGGCCTCGGCCTTGGGCGAAAGGCCCAGGGACGTGCCGATCACGATCCCCAGCAGGGCACCGAGGGCAAAGCCGACGACGATCTCCACGGCGGTGATCAGGGTGTGTTCCAACAAGCCGCTGCTGTTCCACATCAGCACGCCCTCCTGGGCCACGCGGCTCAGCTTGGGCATGACGAATTCGGGCATGCCGAGCAGGCCGGGACCCCATTGCCACAGGGCGAGAAACAGGATCAGCAGGGCAAGGCTGCCGAACATCGAGTTATTGAGGCTTTTCATCACAGTCATACCTTTGCGCTTCTGACCCGGGCCGCTACTTGGCAGCGGTGGTGGTGCCGATGAACTGGTTGGTATAGAGGTCTTCAAGCTTCGGCTCCTTGCTGACGATGCCTTCGCTCACATAGAACTGGCGGACCTTCTCCAGGCGCTGCGGGTCGACGCTGCCAAGCACTGCCTGCTGGGCGTAGACGTGGTCGACGTAGAGCTTGAAGGTCTTTTCCAGCTGCGCTTCCTTGCCGGCATAACTGGGAATCGCCTGGGCGAACGTAGCGGCGGCGGCATGGGGGTCGGCGACGATGTCGCGCATGCCTTGCAAGGTCGCCTGGACCACGCCGCGGACGATCTCGGGATGCTTCTGGATGGCGTCGTCGGAGGCTATGATCGATTGCGCCATGCTTTCGAAGACTTGGTCCTGAGGGATCAGCTTGACGTCGAGGCCCGCTTCCTGGGAGTCGGTGACCCAGTCCGGGACGCCCGCCATGGCCACGGATTTCTTCGCCGCGAACAGCTGCCATACCCCCGCCGGGCCAGCGGCCTGTACGTTGACGTCGGTCTTCTCCAGGCCAGCCTTGCGCAGCGTCGCGAGGAGGGCGTAGTAGGTGGTGTCGGAATAGGACATCACCGTCAGGGTCTTGCCCTTGAGGTCCTTCACCGAATGGATGTTCTCGTCGGCGTTGGTGGCGATCATGGTCACTCCGCCAGCGCCCAGCACCGCCACGTTGCGCACTGGAATGCCATTGGCGCGGACCACGATCGGCGTGTCGCCGATGGCACCGCCGATCAGGGCATTGCCGGCGCCAATCTGCTTGGCCACGTCGACCCCGCCCTTGGCGGCGATAAAGGTGACATTCAAGTCGTTATTGGCGTAATAGCCCTTTTCCTTGGCGATGATCCACGGCGCGAAGGCCGGCGAATTGGGCGGTGCCGGTAGCAGGTAGGTCACGTCGGTGGCGGCGTGGGCAGCAATGGCCACGCTCAGGCCGAGCACGGCCGAAGCGGTCTTGAGTGCGGATTTGAACATGGTGACTCCTGAATTCGTTGAAGGCCGGTGAGGCAGAATCAGTGCAGTTCGGTGTCTTCCCCGACCTTGAGCAGTTCCATCAGGCGGCCGGCCAAGGGGCCTATCTCGGGCAGCTTGCGACGCTCCAGCGGGTTTTCGCGGTAGGGCAGGTCAACGATGATTTCTTCGACGATCGTGCCGGGGCGAGCGCTCATCACCAGCAGGCGATCGGACATGGCGATGGCCTCGACCAGATCGTGGGTAATGAACAAGGCCGTCTTCTTTTCCTCGAACAGCATGCGGGCCATGTCTTGCTGCAGGATCATCTTGGTCTGCGCATCGAGGGCCGAGAACGGTTCGTCGAGGAACAGGACCTGCGGGTCCATGGCCAGGGTGCGCGCCAACGCAGCGCGCTGGCGCATGCCGCCCGACAGCTGGAATGGGTAATGGTCGGCAAAGCCTTGCAGGTGGCAGCGATCGAGCAGATCTTCAGCGATCACACGGCGTTCGGCGGCGGCCATGCCCTGGATTTCAAGGCCCAGCTCAACGTTCTGGCGGATGCTGCGCCACGGCATCAGCAGATCCTTCTGCAACATGAACGCGACCTTTTTCACCGGACCGTTGACCGCTTCACCGCCGACGAAGACTTCGCCTTCGCTCGGGCGGTAGAGGCCAGAGCCCATATTGAGAATGGTGCTCTTGCCGCAGCCGGATGGGCCGATGATCGACACCACTTCGCCACGAGCGATCTTGAAGTTGACGTCACGAATAGCGAAGGGCGCCTCGGCTTTCCCTTTGGCCGGAAAGCACTTGCCGACGTGACGGAACTCGATCTCGGTCGGCTCGCTGGCCCTGCGCTGCGATTCGTTCCTGTGGGGGGCGATTGCAAACATCTCTGTCACAGCCATTGGGAAAGGTCTCTGGTCTGTTTTACTAGTGATACAGCGGTTAGTGCATGAACAATGCCAGTTTGACTTTCGTGCTGTTTATTTAATAAATACCTTATTTATCAGTTATTTATATTATTAAACGGAATTCATGGTTGTTTTATATGTGAAACGATATTTTCTATGTGATACGGCGCTGCACATTTCTTGGGCGTTGTTACGGCGCCATGCAAAAAATAAGTGCTTTTTTGAAACAACGTTTTATATATGAAACAGCGCCGGTGTTTTTTAATGCTGCTTGGATGTCGCGCTTGAAGTAGGTTCGATTCTCCAGGCGTCGTATCCATATACCCAATCGGCGTTACCACCTGCCTTGAGCCACTGGTTGCCACGCGAGCCGATCTGGATCTGGCTGGCGCGCTCCAGTCGAGCGTGCTGATAGCCCAGCAGCGCTTCGTTCACTTCTTCCAGTGTCTGCACGTGTTCCAGCGCCCGTGCCAGCACCACAGCGTCCTCGATCGCCTGACCAGCGCCTTGGGCCATGAATGGCATCATCGGATGGCAGGCATCGCCCAACAGCACCATGTGGTCCTGGGCCCAATAGGGCAGTGGATCGCGTTCATAGAGGGCGGTCTTCAGTACCTCATCGCAGGCGTCGAGCAGGGCGCGGGCGTCCGGATGGAAGTCGGCATAGCTGTCGCGCAACTCGCTGACGCTGCCGGGCGTGGTCCAGCTTTCCTCATGCCAGCTGTCCTGGGCGGTGGTGGCGAAGATAAAGATGTCTTCCCCGCGGTTGAGTGGGAAGGTCACGATCTGGCTCTGTGGCGTAGGGCCCCACCATTTAGTAAAGGCCTGGATGTTCGGGACGTGGGCGACGCGGCTGGCGGGCACCACGGCGCGGAACGCCACGACGCCGGTAAAGCGCGGATGCTCCTGGCCAAACAGCGCGGCGCGCACCACTGAATGAATGCCGTCGGCGCCAATCAATACGTCCATTTTCGCCTGGCTGCCATCGCTGAATCGCAGCGTTACGCCATCCTCTTCCTTGCTGGCGGCTACGGCACGTTTGCCAAACTGCACGCTTTCCAGCGGGAAGGCGGCGGCCAGCACGCTGAGCAAGTCGGCGCGGTGAATGGTCAACTGAGGTGCACCGTACTGGCGCTCGGCAGCGTCGGCCATTTCCAGGCGCGAAGTTTCTTCGCCGCTGTCCCACATCCGGCTGATGCGATGGGTAGGGCGGGCGGCGAAGCGGCGGATACCTTCACCAACGCCCAGGCCATCCAGTGCCTTCACCGCGTTCGGGGTGAGATTGATATCGGCACCGACCCGCATGAAAGCTTTGGCCTGCTCGAATAACGTGACCTGATGGCCAGCGCGTTGCAATGCGATGGCGGCGCACAGACCGCCGATACCGGCGCCGAGGATACCGATGGAAAGCGTTTTCATGATTCATATCTCTGTTGGTGGGGTGGAGCGACGATTCATGCAGGGCGAATGCCATTAATTCCTTTTATAAGGAAATAATTTATTTTTGCTTTAAATTTAATGACTTGAATGGATGTTTCAGGGGTGAAAAGTGTACTGGCCTGGCAATTGTCCCAATGGGCACCTTTAAGAGGAACCTGTGCTACTTTTCGCCACTTCTTGTGGCACTTATATCCACCAATGCGGATGCATGAACGGCGAGGACTTATGGCGGGAATCAAGAAAAAGCG
Organism: Pseudomonas capeferrum; assembly: GCF_013523055.1. Classification (GTDB taxonomy): domain Bacteria; phylum Pseudomonadota; class Gammaproteobacteria; order Pseudomonadales; family Pseudomonadaceae; genus Aquipseudomonas; species Aquipseudomonas capeferrum_A. Next base: position 215,014 of record NZ_JAAMQM010000004.1, read on the forward strand.
TGAGGCCGGACGCCCACGGGAAACCCAGGCCGTCGGGCGCGAGGGCTTGATTGAGGCGACCCTGGCGCTGTTACGGCATGCACCACCAGAAGCCCTGACATTGCTGCAGATTGCGAATTCGGTGGGTGTGGATCCGGCGTTGGTGCGTTATTACTTCGGTAACAAGGATGGACTGCTGCGCGCGGCCACCCTGAACCTGATGGAGCGCGTCCAGCAGGCTTCCGAGCAACAGGCCGACGAGCCCTCGGTGGCCGCCATGCTCGGCAACCGCGTGAGGTTGATCATCGATACCGGCCGCGAGAATCCGCACTTTCTCAAGCTGGTGATGCGCGAGATCTATGCTGCGGGCGAGCGTGGCGAAGCGGGCGATCCGACGTGGGATGTGCTGGATCTCACCGCTCGGCGCGGGGCAGCGCTCAGCAATGCGGTGCTGCAGGCGCGGCCGACCTCGGCGAAGGAGGTAAGCGTGGACGCGCGTTTTCTGCATGTGGCCTTGCTCGGTGCCTGTACGTTCTTCGCAACCGCACAGCCGTTGTTCAAGGCATTGTTCGAATTGGAGCAGGATGAGGATGAGCTGGCCAATCGTTACAGTGAGTTCCTCACCGATCTGCTGCTTCGTGGGATAGGGGTAGACGGTACGACTTTCTGAGATCGAAGTCGCTCAAGGCTTGGGCAGATATCGAGGTCGGATTCTTTGAAACCGAAGGTCTCAGATCGTGGATGACCAGTCGTCACTAGTACTGAACTTGGCTGGGTGGATGGCGCCTATTTCTTACCTTTAACGTAAACGTAGAGGATAAGCACATGGCAACCTCACAGGAAAACCTGCTCGACTGGCTTCGTGACGCTCATGCGATGGAGCAACAGGCGGAGAAGATGCTGAAGGCGCAATCCGAGCGACTCGAGCACTATCCAGACCTCAAGGCGCGCATCGACCAGCATATCCAGGAGACGCTCGGCCAGCAGAAACTGATCCATGAATGCCTGACGCGATTGGGCGGCAGTTCCTCGACCATCAAGGACATGACCGGCAAGCTCATGGCGTTCGGACAAGCCGTTGGCGGCTCGCTGATGAGCGATGAAGTGGTCAAGGGCGCGATGGCTGGTTACGTCTTCGAGAATGTGGAGGTCGCGACCTACACCGTTCTGATCGCCGCTGCCGAAGCGGCTGGCGATACTCAGACGAAGGCGGCTTGCGAGCAGATCCTTCCACAAGAAAAGGCAATGGCGCAGTGGCTGCTCGAACACCTTCCCGAGATCACTCAGGCATTCCTGAAGCGGTCCGAGACGCCAGGCGTGGAAGCCAAGAAGTAAGACATGTGCAAGCAGCCACTTCGGTGAGGTATGAAACGGTGGGTCCGGAACGATCTTGAGCATGGTAGCGAGTCCTGACGAGAGTTGAGCTACCAGATCCCGCTGCTAAATGAGAGGCAGCTGTACGTGGGTTAGCAGACCGGCAAGTCAGGCACCCGAAGGCGCCCCACGTACAGCCACCATTGAACACCGATGTCGGAATCGATATCGGAAATGGTGAGTACCCCTCTACCACTGTCGATACAGCATCCACGCACGCTCCATGCGCGCAAGCTTCGACGCGATCACCGGCACGAGCTTCACGCAGCTCATGCCAAGCGCGAGGACGATTCGCCGCTTGCTGCACGTATCGGTTATCTAGTCACTGACTGGCGAACAACCCGCGCGCCTCGCCAAAACACTGCTCGGCAATCGCCGAGCGCGGCTCGCTGCGGCGCAGCAGCAAGCCAACCGGGCTGCGAATGCTCGCGTCGGTGATCGGGATGAAGCGCAGATGCTCGCTCAGGTCTTCAAGACCGCAGTGCAGAGGCATCACGGCGCAGCAGATACCGGCGGTAATGGCCTGGACCAGCTGGAAGGTAGAGTCGCTCTCCAGGACCGCGAGCGGCTCGAGACCGCGGTTGCGGAAGCTCAGGTCCAACGCCTGGCGGTAGTGCATGCCTTTGCTCAACAGCCCCAGCGGCAAGTCGCCCAGGGCTTCCCAGCGCAACTCGGGCTGTTCGAAGCGAAAATGCCGGGTGTCATGGAGCAGTCCCATGGTCGTGGTGCCCAGTTCGATGATATCGAAGAAGCTGGCATCGACCTGGTCCAGGTAGCAGATGCCGAGGTCGAGCTGGTTGCGGCTCAGGCCGTCGATGATCTGTTCGGAGCTCAGCGACGAGAGCTGGAAGTCCAGCTCGGGGTAGCGCTCGCGCAGAGGCATGAGCAGGCGCATGGGGTTGAAGCTCGACAGCGGCACCGTGCCCAGGCGCAGGCTGCCGACCACCTGGCCGCGACAGCTGGCCGCCTCGGCCTGCAGGCCGTCATGGGCGGCGAGCAGGGTGCGAGCCCAGGCCAGGATCCGTTCACCCGCTTCGGTGAAGCCTTCGAAGCGTTGGTCGCGCTTGACCAGCACCAGGTCCAGCTCCTCCTCGAGGTTGCGCAGGCGCATGGACAGAGTCGGCTGGGTGATATGGCACAGCTCCGCCGCCTGGCCGAAGTGGCGTGTCTGGTCGAGGGCGATAAGGAACTTGAGCTGCTTGATATCCATGATGCGGCCTGGCGGGAAAGGGCGTCCCCAGACCTTAACCAAGTCTGCCCCGGCTGGCCAATGTTTCCAGCGTCGGCCTGCGGCGTGCACGGGCCAGAACGCAATGGCGGTCAGTCGAGGAAACACCATTTGATGAGACTTTTCCGTCGGCTTCTGAATCTTCTGTGAAGCTGATGGCCTATCGCGGGACAAGCCCGCTCGCCACCCGTGCGCGGTGAGGCGAAGATGCGTTCCCTGCGGCGTATACGGGCCAGAACGCAATGGCGGTCAGTCGAGGAAACACCATTTGATGAGGCTTTTCCGTCGGCTTCTGAATCTTCTGTGAAGCTGATGGCCTATCGCGGGACGAGCCCGCTCGCCACCCGTGCGCGGTGAGGCGAAGATGCGTTTCCTGCGGCGTGCACGGGCCAGAACGCAATGGCGGTCAGTCGAGGAAATACCATTTGATGAGGCCTTTCCGTCGGCTTCTGAATCTTCTGTGAAGCTGATGGCCTATCGCGGGACAAGCCCGCTCGCCACCCGTGCGCGGTGAGGCGAAGATGCGTTCCCTGCGGCGTGCACGGGCCAGAACGCAATGGCGGTCAGTCGAGGAAACACCATTTGATGAGGCTTTTCGTCGGCTTCTGAATCTTCTGTGAAGCTGATGGCCTATCGCGGGACGAGCCCGCTCGCCACCCGTGCGCGGTGAGGCGAAGATGCGTTCCCTGCGGCGTGCACGGGCCAGAACGCAATGGCGGTCAGTCGAGGAAATACCATTTGATGAGGCTTTTTCGTCGGCTTCTGAATCTTCTGTGAAGCTGATGGCCTATCGCGGGGCAAGCCTGCTCTCCACAGGGAACGCATCTTCGCCTCACCGCGCACGGGTGGCGAGCGGGCTTGTCCCGCGATAGGCCATCAGCTTCACTGAAGATTCAGAAGCCAAAGGTCAATGGTGTTTCCTTGATTAACAGACATGGGGCGCAAGCGACCGCGTTGTCGGCGCTCAGCTGAGCACGTGATCCACCGGCGCCAACGCCGGCGGCAACGGCTCGTGCCCCAGTGCCGCCAGGATGTCGCGCTCCACGGCGCGCACCAGGGCATCGGTCGGCAGGTCGTTCTCGTCGCGGCCGAACGGGTCTTCCAGTTCGTTGCCGATGGCGTCGAGGCCGAAGAAGGTGTAGCTGACGAGGGTGGTGAACAGCGGCGCTAGCCAGCCCAGCGGCTCGGCCAGGGCGAATGGCAGGAGCAGGCAGAAGATGTAGATGGTGCGATGCAGCAGCAGGGTATAGGGGAAGGGCAGCGGGGTGCCTTTTATCCGTTCGCAAGTCGCCTGGACTTCCGTCAAACCAACGAGGCGCTGTTCCAGGGTGGCGTAATGCCACTCGCTGATACGTTGACGCTCGGCGAGCCGCGAGCAGTGCGCGCCGACCTCGCGCAGGATGCCATCGCACACATTGTGCGGGCTGATGGCATGAGCATCGGTCAGCCAGGGGCGGGCGGCAAGCAGGTCATCTTCGTTGCGCAACCGCGCATTGAGCGCATGAGCGAAGCCACACAGGCCACGCAGCAGCTCCGCGCGTACCTGCGTATCGGCGATCGCCACGCTCTCGCGGATGAAGGAACGTGTTTCGATCAGCAGTTTGCCCCAGGCCTTGCGTCCCTCCCACCAGCGGTCGTAGCAGGCGTTGTTGCGAAAGCTCATGAAGATCGACAGCGACAGGCCCAGCAAGGTGAAAGGCGTGGCGCTGACCGGGTAGAAGAACGCCGGGTAGCGGTGTTCGATCAATACGATCAGCGCTGCCAGCAAGGTGACTATCAGGCAGCGCAGGGCGATGCGCTTGACGATCGAGCCCTTGAGGGTGAAGAGCACGCGCAGCACGTCGGGACGGGAATGGACGATCATCGGTATCCAGGAGGCGCCGGATCAGCCGCCGGTCATGTTCATGAATCGCACGATCTGCACCTCGCCGCCCACCTCGAAATGGTGACGATAGGGCTTGAGCTGCATGGCCTCGCGGATGGCGGTTTCCAGACGCTCGGCGTCGCCGGGATAGGCGCGCATGACCTGCTTGAGGTCCATCGAATGCTCGTTGCCCAGGCACAGCAGCAGACGCCCCTCCACGGTCAGGCGAACCCTGTTGCAGGTGGCGCAGAAATTGTGGCTGTGCGGGGAGATGAAACCGACCCGCGTGTGAGGTGCTTCGGCAAGGCGCCAGTAGCGCGCCGGGCCCTGGGATGACTCGGCGGAATCGATCAGGGTGAAGTGCTCGGCGATGCGTGCCTTGACGTCGTCGCTGGAGCAATAGGATTCACCGCGCTCGTGTTCGTCGATCAGCCCGAGAGGCATCTCTTCGATGAAGCTGATATCCAGTTCGCGATCGATCGCGAAACGCACGAGGTCGACGATTTCGTTATCGTTGCGGCCCTTGAGCACCACGCAGTTGAGCTTGGTGCGGCGAAAACCCGCGGCACGCGCGGCATCGATTCCAGCGATCACCTGGTCGAGCTCGCCGGTACGGGTCAGCGCCTTGAACAGCACCGGATCGAGGCTGTCCAGGCTGATATTGAGGCGCGAGACGCCGGCATCGAACAATGGCTGCGCCAGACGGCCGAGCTGTGAGCCGTTGCTGGTCAGGCACAGTTCGCGCAGGCCGGGCAGGGTGGCGATCCGTGTACAGAGATCGACGATACCCTGGCGCACCAGCGGCTCGCCGCCGGTCAGACGGATCTTGCGGGTGCCCAGGGAGACGAAGCGCTCCGCCACCTGATAGAGCTCCTCGAGAGAGAGGATCTGTTGGCGGGGCAGGAATTGCATGTCTTCGGCCATGCAGTAGACGCAACGGAAATCGCAACGGTCTGTGACCGACATCCGCAGGTAGTCGACTTTCCGATTGAAGCTGTCCGTCAGGGTCCGCTGTACGTCCACGTTTGCGCTCGGGTCTGGGGGCGGGGCGGGAAATATCGCCGGTGAAGCTCAAACTATAACCTGCGGGTCAAGTCGTCAAATCACTTTGCCTGACTGGTCGATCAGCGCTGTCTATCGGCCCCTGCCATGCATTGCCATTCCTTCGGCTAGACCCTCACTACACGCGCCTTTCAGCGTCGTACCGGCAACGCCGTGGTGTACTTGATCTGTTCCATGGCAAAGCTGGACGTGATGTTCGACAGGCCATCGGTGCTGGTGATGAGCTTCTTGTAGAAGCGATCATAGGCGCCGATGTCACTGACTACCACGCGCAGCATGTAGTCCCAGTCGCCGGACATCCGGTAGAACTCCATGACTTCCTCGAAGCCACGCACCGTCTCGGCGAAATGTTCGAGCCAGGCGCTGTCATGACGCTGGGTCTTGAGCTGCACGAATACCGACAGTCCCAGGCCGAGACGCTCCGGATCCAGCAGTGCTACCCGGCCCAGGATGTAGCCTTCTTCCTCCAGGCGCTTGACCCGCTTCCAGCATGGCGTGGTGGAGAGGTTGACCGCCTCGGCAAGGTCCTTGAGGGAGACCGAGGCGTCGCGCTGAAGCAGGGTGAGGATATGCTGGTCGAAACTGTCCATGCGGGAAAACACTGCGTGAGGAGAAAAAGTTTCTCCAGATTATCCGAAGACCCGAACCTGAAGAAATAATGGAAGCCCAGACGGCGAGTTTCATCCCTGATCAACCCGGCGGGCGTGGATATGCCATAGTTGTGCTCAATCCAGTCAGTCAATGAGAGAAATTCGATTTCCATGCTAGATCGTATCTTGCGGCTTCGGGACTTCAGTGATGCTGCTGGCCTCATCGCGGGACAAGCCCGCTCGCCACGGGTGTGCGTATGTCCAGTGGCGAGCGGGCTTGTCCCGCGATAGGCCAGGCCGGTCACTCGAAAATTCCGGAGCCGAAGGCTGAACGCTAGCATTTGAACCGAGTGCTTTGCCTTAACTGACCAGCATTAACCTGACTGGCATTGATAATTGTGTTTGCCTATTTCTGACCTTGGACCCGACCATGTCCGACAAACCGCGTCACTTCGCTACCCGAACCATTCATGCAGGCGAGCAGTTCGGCGTGGCCGACAATGCGATCTTCCCAGCCATCGTGACCGCCAGTTCGTTCACCAAACGCGGCTTGGATGATCATCCGGAGTATGCTTACAGCCGGGTGAGTAATCCTACGCGACACGCTTACGAAAGCTGCGTCGCTGCCCTGGAGGAAGGTGTCGGCGCCGTGGCCTGCGCTTCCGGCGTAGGCGCTACCGCGACCGTTCTGGAACTGTTGCCCAAGGACGCCCATGTCGTGGTCATGAGCGGCGTCTACGGCGGCACTTTCCGCTTGTTGGAGGACTACCGCAGCCACAGCGCCGGGCTGACCACCACCTATGTCGATCTCAATGACCTGCAGGCAGTATCGGCCGCCATCCGCCCGGAAACGCGGCTGATCTGGATCGAGACCCCGACCAATCCACTGCTGCATCTGGTCGATATCAAGGCGCTGTGCGAACTGGCCCGTGAGCGCGGCATCCTCACTTGCCTGGACAACACCTTCTGTTCGCCCTGGAACCAGCGACCGATCACCCTGGGTGTGGATCTGGTGATGCATTCGGCGAGCAAGTACATCGGCGGGCACTCCGACCTCATCGGTGGCGTGGTCGTCGCGGCCACCGAAGCGCTGTTCAAGCGTTTGCGCAAGATCAGCATGGCCGTGGGCGCGATTCAGGGGCCGTTCGACTGCTACCTGGCCCTGCGTGGGCTGAAGACCCTGGACATCCGCATGGAGCGTCAATGTGCCAATGCCATGCACATCGCGCGTTTTCTCGAAAGCCATCCCCAGGTCGAGCGGGTCTACTACCCAGGGCTTGAAAGCCATGCGCAACATGCCTTGTGTCAGCGGCAGATGCGTAGCGGCGGGGCAGTGGTGTCGATGCGGGTCAAAGGCGACCGCGCCACTGTCAATCGGTTGGTCGAGGCATTGTCGATCTTCGTCCTGGCCGATTCGCTGGGCGGCGTCGAAAGCATGATCAATCATTCCTGGAGCATGTCGCACAACTCGTTGAGCCCGGCGCAGAAGGAGGCCATGGGCATCGGCGAGAATCTGTTGCGTCTGTCGGTGGGGATCGAGGATCACCGCGACCTCATCGCGGACCTCGAAAGTGCTCTGGAGGCGGCGACCGCTGACACCTGATGGAGGCGGTCGCAGCTGATCGGCACCGGCGCTACCCCTTGGCAGGCTACCGGTGCCGGTATATTCGTCTCAGTCCTTGTTGTGCTGCTCGATCTTGCGGACGATCTTCTCCTTGATCAGAGCGCGCTCCTTTCGAAACCGATTCACGGTGTCGTCGCTGGTGCCATTTTTCTCGGCAACGAGTACCTCCTTGTCCTTGGCCAGGTATTCCTTGTGCAAATCGCTGAGTTGCTGGTCGTCCTTGCGGAGCGCTTCGTAGGTCTCGCTTGGCAATTTCAGGTCAGCGAGCAGATCGTGTGGGACTGGCATTTCTTCACCTCGGTGAGTTGGTGAGCGGTCCTGAACTTTGAGGATAGTCGCTGCGCCAGGTTCCGCGCCTGCGCTAAGCTGTACGACTTCTTACCTGGCCTGGATACCTGGCATGCCTCATCTGAACCTTGAATACAGCGACAACCTGCCTGACGTAAACGTGGATGTGCTGTTGATGCGCTTGAACCACGCCTTGGTCGGCAGCGGGCAGTTCGCCGATGAACTCGATATCAAGAGCCGCGCCCAACCCGTCAGCCAGTACCGCGTCGGCACCGCTCCCGGCGAGCGCAGTTTCGCCCATGTCCGCCTGGCGCTGCTCAGCGGCCGCTCGCCGGAGGTCAAGCAGCGACTGTCGAACAGCCTGTTGGCCGTGTTGCGCGAGGCCGTACCGAGCAAGGCCGGTGTGCATATCCAGCTCAGCGTCGAAGTGCAGGACATGGACCGTGGGTCCTATGCCAAGCAACACCTGCCAGGCTGAGCAGGGCGGGCGCGGGCGCTCGTGACGGACGCATGGTTTCCCGGCCCCGGCCCATGGCGTATATACTGCGCGCCATTGTCTGTGGGAGAGCCTTGTGGCTATCGAAATACACTGGATCCGCGACGACCGGAGCCTGGCCGAACATTGCCAGGACTGGCGTGCACTGCCCTATGTGGCGCTCGACACCGAATTCATGCGGGTCGACACCTTCTATCCCAAAGCCGGCCTGGTGCAGGTCGGCGACGGCAGCCGGGCCTTTTTGATCGATCCGTTGCTGATCACCGATTGGCAACCACTTGCCGCCTTGCTCGAAGACACCGCCGTGGTCAAGGTGGTGCATGCCTGCAGCGAAGACCTTGAAGTGCTCTCGCGCCTGACCGGCAAGCTGCCGCAGCCGCTGTTCGACACCCAACTGGCCGCCGGCTACCTCAATATCGGGTTCTCCATGGGATACTCGCGGCTGGTCCAGGACGTGCTCGGTATCGAACTGCCCAAGGGCGAGACTCGGTCCGATTGGCTGCAGCGTCCACTGTCGGACACCCAGGTCAGTTATGCCGCGGAGGATGCCGTGCATCTGGCCGAGTTGTTCGGCAGCCTGCGCCAGCGTCTCTCCGATGAGAAGTATGCGTGGGTGCTCGAAGACGGCGCCGAGCTGGTCGCCCAGCTGCGCCGCGAGATCGATCCGCTGTCGTTGTATCGTGAAGTGAAGCTGGCCTGGAAACTGTCCCGGCAGCAACTGGCGGTACTGCGCGAGCTCTGTGCCTGGCGCGAGCGTGAAGCGCGGGCACGGGATCTGCCCCGCAACCGCGTGTTGCGCGAGCATGCCCTGTGGCCCATGGCCAAGACCCAGCCCGACAACCTGTCGGCGCTGGCCAGGATCGACGACATGCATCCGCGCACCATCCGCCAGGACGGCGAGTTCCTGCTCGACCTGATCAAGCGCGCGGCCAGCTTGCCCGCCGAGCAATGGCCGCCGGCGCTGCCCGAGCCGTTGCCGATAGACGCTGCCGGTATCCTCAAGCAGTTGCGCACCATCGGACAGGCCGAGGGCGAACGCCTGGGCATCGCCCCGGAGCTGATGCTGCGCAAGAAAACCCTGGAAGCCCTGCTCAAGAGCGGCTACCCCAATGGTCCCTATCAATTGCCCGATTCGCTGCGTGGCTGGCGCCGCGAGCGCATGGGGCAGGCCCTGCTCGATAACCTGGCGGGTGCCGGAGAAGCCTGATGAAACGTATCTGTTCGATCTACAAGAGCCCTCGCAAGAACGAAATGTACCTGTATGTGCTCAAGGCCGATGGCCTGGAGCGCGTGCCTGAAGGCCTCCTGCCGTTCTTCGGTACGCCGGTGCATGCCTTCGACCTGGTACTTGGCCCCGAGCGCAAGCTGGCCCGCGAAGACATCGTCAAAGTGCTGGAGAACCTCGACACCCAGGGCTATCACTTGCAGATGCCGCCGCCTGACGAGGAATACATCGAGCACCTGCCGGAAGAATTGCTGCGCCGCAACGACCCGGTCTGACGTCGCGGAACCCCACCACAGCTCGGCAGCCCGCGCGCGGGCTGTCTTCACCCGTCAAGGTTGTCATCGCCATGCGTGTGTTGCTCGCCGAAAAGGATCATGCCCTCTATAGCCGTCTGTTGAGTGAGGCTGCATCGGATCTGACCATCCTGACCAGTGGCGACACCACCGAGCTCGCCCGTCATGCGCCGGAGTGCGAGGTGTGGCTGGGGCAACCCGATTTGTTGGCCGGCCTGCTTCGGCAAGGACATCGGCCCGATTGGATGCAGTCTACCTGGGCAGGTATCACCCCCCTGCTTGCCGACGGCCTGTCGCGCGACTATCGCCTGACACGCGCCGTGGGCATCTTCGGCCAGGTGATGGCCGAGTACATGCTGACCTACATGCTGAGCCACGAGCGGGAGGTGTTGACGCGACTGGTCAGTCAGACGGAGTGTCGCTGGGATGAGCGTCCGGGGCGCAGCCTGGAAGGGCGGCGAGTCTTGATCGTCGGCACGGGCGATATCGGCCAGCGGGTCGCCGAATTCCTCCTGCCGTTTGGCGTGGTTCTCTACGGCGTCGCCAGCCAGCCGCGTGAACAGGCGCCTTTCGTCGAAGTGGCAGGGCTTGCAGATCTGCCAAGGTTGGTGTCTCAGGCCGACTATGTGCTCAACCTGTTGCCCGATACTCCGGCTACTCATGATCTCTACGACGCGGCGCTGTTCAAGCGTTTCAAACCCGAGGCATTGTTCATCAATGCCGGGCGGGGCGTGGCCGTGGTCGATCTTGACCTGGTGGAGGCCTTGAAGCAGGGGCATCTGGCCGGAGCCGTGATCGATGTCTGCCGGCAGGAGCCTCTGCCCCGGCAGCATCCGTTCTGGACGGCCCGGGGGCTACTGCTCACCGGCCATAGTGCCGCTCCTACCACGCCGACGGCGATGGTGCGCCTGTTCGTCGAGAACCTGCGGGCGTATAGGGCAGGGGAGACGTTGCGGGGGTTGGTGGATTTTCTGCGGGGGTATTGAGGCAAGGGAGCGGCGGTTTCGCTGCTCCTGACGGGTAACCGCTGCAACCGCGTTGATCGCACCATTGCATTGCCAGGCGAGTCCTTCGGCCTCGATCGCGGGACGAGCCCGCTCGCCACCGGCTTTTGCAAGTCACGAGTGTGAACGAACCGTGACGCCTCTGACCTACGCAGATTCGCCTGACCTACGCAGATTCGCCTGACTAACGCAGGCCCCGGTGGCGAGCGGGCTCGTCCCGCGATCGAGGCCGAAGGGCTCGCCTGGCAATACAATCGACCAAACAATCCACAGGTTCGAGGCTACGCAGAATTCGAACTCCACGAAACATCGCAACCCCCAACCGCCTCCCGACCCGGCTCAGGGTTTACAACGTGAAATCACCCTCCGCCGCCAATTCGCTCAGTGGCCGCCGCGAACTAGGCAACTCACGCGCCTGCAGCCCCTCGGCCAGGCTCGCCTTGTCGCCCAGCTTGCCAATCGCGATCATCGCATGCAGGTCATAACCCTCGGGAATCTTCAGCTCCCGGCGTGCCAAGGCCTGGTCGAAACCCGCCATCCCATGGGTATGCCAACCGCTGAGGCTGGCCTGCAGTGCCAGATGCCCCCAGGCCGAACCGGTATCGAAGGTGTGCCACAGCGCGGGAGACTCCTCACTGGCACCCGGAGCGGTGAAGGTGGTCTTGGAGAGGATCACCACCAATGCTGATGCCTGCCGGACCCAGCTGCGGTTGAATTCGTTGAGCAGGCCCAGGTAACGCTCCCAGTTCGGCGTGTCGCGGCGGGCATACAGAAATCGCCAAGGCTGGGAGTTATAGGCCGAGGGCGCCCAGCGCGCCGCTTCGAGGAAGGTCAACACGGTCTGCTCGCTGATCGGCTCCGCACTGAAGGCGCGTGGCGACCAGCGGTTGATGAATTGTTCGTTGATGGCGTACTCGGCAACGCGTGGGTTGGCGCTCATGGCTGCTCCTGCAATCGAGAAAAATGGAAGTCGCGGATCACGCTACTGCTTTGCACCGGGACTGACAAGCGGTCTGGCATTGGTGAAGGACAGGCTCTAGACTGGCGCCGCCGCGCCCAGCGGACCCGATGATACGCAGGAAGACCGTTTGATGATTGCCGATCCCATGCCGTTCTGGCGGCGCAAGACCCTCGACCAACTCGACCCGCAGGAATGGGAATCGCTGTGTGACGGCTGTGGCCTGTGCTGCCTGCAGAAGCTCGAGGATGAGGACGACAACAGCGTCTACTACACGCGCATCGCCTGCAAGCTGCTGGACATGGACACCTGCCAGTGCAGCGATTATCCCAACCGTTTCACGCACGTGCCCGATTGCATCCAGCTGACTCCCGGCAAGGCCGACCAGTTCAGGTGGTTGCCCACCACCTGCGGCTATCGTCTGGTCAGCGAGGGTAGCGACCTGCCGAGCTGGCACCCCTTGGTCAGCGGGGACCGCCAACAGGTGCACAAGCAACGTATCTCCCGGTCCGGACGCATGCTCAGTGAGACGGCCGTGGCCGAGGAAGACTGGGAAGATCATCTTATATTTCGCGCCGGCTGAGCCAGCCCGGTCCCTCGGCCGCTCGCTCAGGGGAAAGGAGTTCGTGCATGCGTCTACATCTTTTCTGGCTGACGATGCTGCTGGCCAGCTCGCCGGCCTGGGCGAAAAAAGTCGACCTGGACTACCAGGTGCGTCTGCTACCGGCCACGGGTCAGGCTGAAGTACGCCTGAGCCTGGCCGATGGCAGCGTCGTACGCAGCCTGGATTTCGACCTTGGCAAGGCAGGTCTCTACAGCGACTTCCAGACCGATGGCCAGTGGCAATTGCAGGCACGGGGCGCGCGTGGTCTCTGGCATCCAGGCCCTGGCAAGACCAGCCTCAGCTACCGTGTCCAGCTTGACCAGAAAGCGCGCGTCAGCGATGCCTTCGAGAGCCGTATGACTCCCCACTGGGCGCTGTTCCGGGGTGATCAGCTGGTTCCGCCCGGGCGCCTCGATCAGCAGGACGGCACCGAACTGGTGGCGCGGCTCGGTATCGAGCTGCCCAATGGCTGGAAGAGCATCGAGACCGCATGGCCGCGCATCGGCAAGCAGCGCTTTCGCATCGACAACGTCTCGCGGCTGTTCGACCGACCCACTGGCTGGATGCTGGCCGGGAGCGTCGGTAGCCGCCGGGCACGTCTGGGCGAGACCGATGTGACGGTGGCGGCGCCTCGGAGCCAGGGCATGCGCCGAATGGACACCCTGACCTTGTTGACATTCATCTGGCCGCACCTGCAAGCGGTATTCCCGCGCAACCCGTCAAAGTTGCTGCTGGTCGGCGCCAGGGACGAGATGTGGCGTGGGGCCCGTTCCGGTCATCAGTCGCTGTACCTGCACAGCAACCTGCCACTGGTCGGCGAGAACGGTAGCAGTGCGCTGCTCCGCGAGCTGGTCCAGCTGTTCGCCCGGATCGACAGCCGCGCAGGTAGCGACTGGCTTGGCGAGAGTCTGGCCGATTACTACGCCACCGCCCTGTTGCGCCGTGCCGGTGGCATGAGTGACGACCGCTACCAGGCGGTGCAGGAACGTCTGCTCAAGGAGGGCGCCAAGGTCACCCGCCTGCAGGGCGATATCGCCAGCGCGGCGCAGGTCGCCCGTGGCGTGCAGGTATTGCAGGCACTGGATGCGGAGATCCGCCTGCACAGTCATGGTCAACGTTCGCTGGATGATGTCACTCAGGCGCTGATGCGGCTTTCCAGTGTCAGTACCGAAGAGTTCGTGCAGATCAGTGAGAACGTGCTGGGCCGACGGTCGGAGGTCTTGCAGGACAAGCTGCTGCGATAGCGCTGGCAGGCGTTGAAGGGCAGCCTGATATTCCGTCGTCCACAAAGCAATCGGCGACAGCCCTGGCCAGGGCTGTCGCCGATTGCGTTTCACACCTGCCTCGTTACCGGACGCGCATCGATCTTGCGTCGGCTCAAGCGAGCGCCTGAGCGATGGCTTTCAAAGCTTGGGGCTGTTCAGCGAATCGTTGCCGGTGACCGTGACGGTGCGTGTCGCGACATCGGCATTGGCCTTCAACGCTGCCAAGTCCGCGGCCTTGCCTTCGATGTCCGAGCGCAGGTCATGCAGCTCGTTGCGATGACGTTGCAGCCAGGCCTTTGCCGAACAGTGGCCTTTGACGCCACGCATCAGCGCCAGGCCGCCCACCGCCACTTGCAGTATGCCGGCCAGACCGCCATGACGCAGGCCCTTGCTGATCATGAACGCGCCGCCCGCCAGGGAACTGGCGCGTTCCAAGCCATGAACGTTGTGCTCACTGGCGTCTGGCTTCGAATGGATATCGAGCATGGTAGGTCTCCTGTTGGTTGGTAGAGAGCAGACCTTCGACCCTGCGCGACTGTTCATTCTTTGTGCAGCCCAGCGGACGCACGTCGACAGAGACGCGTCACCCTGCGCGTTGTAGAGCGGATAAAGGTCCGTCAGGGCCAACGCCAGGTCTTTCCTGGCCAACTGATTCGCCTGCCGGGTGCACTCAGTTGGCCTGGCGCGAAGCTCATCCGGGATGGAGCTCAGCCACTGATGCTCTCTGTCCGATGGCCGCTTCGCCAGCCCAGAACAAATCTAAAAAGAAGAGGGGTCAGGATGACCATTGCACAGGCTGGGAATACCGGTAATCAGTTGGCTCAAGGTTTCAAGCCACGGCAGGTGACCATGCTTTCCATCGCCGGAGTCATAGGCGCGGGCCTGTTCGCCTCCGGACACGCCATCGTCGCCGCGGAACCGGCGGCGATCGTCGCCTACGCGCTGGTCGGCGCCTCGCTGATCATCCTGGCAACGGTCCTGTCGGCACGTGGCGAACCGGCGAGTGAACGGTTGGCATAAGGGAGGCGGCGGGCGGCAAGCGTGGCTTTCGGTACGAACCGCTTCACAGATGACCCGTGCGGATGCCGGATCTGTCTTGATAAGAACTGATCCGGCATCACTTGCCGTGCATCCGGACGCGCCGACCTGACTGCCAGGCCCGCTCGCCGCTGTATGCCCGCGCTTATTTCTTCAGCAGATCGCCCAATGCGGCAAACGGATTGTGCGTGGCCTTGGCGATGGTCGGACTGCTCAACGAGCCTTCGCTGAAGTACTGCTGATCGGTGTAGCGCGAGTGCTCGTTGTCATGGCAGTAAAGACACAGGAGCTCCCAGTTCGAGCCGTCCTGGGGGTTGTTGTCATGGTTGTGATCGCGATGGTGCACGGTCAACTCGCTGAGGCGCTTGCCGGAAAACTCGCGGGTGCAGCGTCCGCACACATGCGGATACATTTTCAAGGCCTTGTCGCGATAGCCCATTTCCTTGTCACGCTTGGCGTCGGCGAGGATGCGGTCGAGGCGGGCGGTGGCGGCGGCGGAGGAAGCCGAACTCATGGGATTACCTTTCTTATGGTGTGGCTGATGACGGTTGTATCTTGGAGTCTAGCGCGGCCAGGGCCATGGCGGACAGGCAAAACCATGCAAGAGCAGGTAGCCTGTAGGCAGGTTCCCGACAGGAGGCTGCTGATGTTCCATGCGATCTTCGCCGCACTGATCCTTGCTGGCCTGCCGACGGCACAGGCCGCCGGACTGCAACCACGCATCATTGCGCCGGTACCGGGTGCGCCTGGTACGGCTACGCCTACTCCTTATCCGCAGATCACGCCTACGACCCCGCCGAGGGCAGGCGACAACACGCCCGGCGCGCCACTGCTGCCACCCATCCCGCTACCGGGGCCGCCCAAGGACCAGCCTTTGCCAGGGATAGAGGCAGAACCGCCAAGAAGCCCGCCGAAAGAACCGTGAGGAGGAGGGGTTTACACACTTCCTGAGTTCAACGCGCATGCAGGAGCAATTGTCTTGCTCAACATTCAAAATGCATGCGTTCCCTGGATTGCCCCCAAGAAGTCGGACACCAATCCAACCCTTGGGGGCAGTCCACCCTGTGGGAGTGGGTTTGCCCGCGAGCACGGATGAAGCCCGTGCCATCCACCGCTTGGTCTGCTTTGCGGGTAAATCGCATCGGCGAACCGCCACTCCCACCGGGAACGCGTGCATTTCGAATGTTGAGCAAGACAGTTGCGCCTGCACGCGGGTTCGAGCCTTGCCACGAGTGATGGACGGGTGTCCAACATCCGGGGCGCACTTCAGACAGCCACAATCCAGACGATCTACACCACCCCCAACTCGTTCAGCACGAACGCATACTCCAGCGCCACGTCGCGCAACCCCTGATAGCGGCCGCTCATGCCACCATGCCCGGCACCCATTTCTGTCTTCAGCAACAGCAAGTTGTCATCGGTCTTGCGAGTGCGCAGGCGAGCGACCCACTTGGCCGCTTCCCAGTACTGCACACGGCTGTCGTTATAGCCCGCCACCACCAGCATCGCCGGATAAGCCTGGGCCTTGACGTTCTCATAGGGGGCATAGGCCTTGATTCGCTGGTACACCTCGGCCTCCTGCGGGTTGCCCCATTCGTCGTACTCGGTGACGGTCAGCGGCAGGTCGGGGTCGAGCATGGTGTTGAGCACGTCGACGAAGGGCACCTCGGCGATGGCCGCGCGGAACAGCTCCGGACGCTGGTTGAGCACCGCGCCGATCAGCAGGCCCCCGGCGCTACCGCCGCTGATCGACAACCGATCGCGAGAGGTCACGCCTTCGGCGATCAAGTGCTCGGCGCAGGCGATGAAGTCGTCGAACGTGTTCTGCTTGTGCTCTTGCTTGCCGGCGCGATACCAGGCTTCGCCGAGCTCGCCGCCACCGCGCACGTGGGCGATGGCAAAGGCCACGCCACGCTCCAGCAGGCTCAGGCGCGCATGGGAAAACCATGGATCGAGGCTTTCGCCGTAGGCGCCGTAGCCATACAGGTAGAGCGGGACAGTACGACCCAGGTCGCTGCGCCGACGTACCAGACTGATCGGTACCTGCGTGCCATCCTGCGCCGTGGCCCAGAGGCGCTGGCTGACGTAGTCGTCGGCATCGAACTCACCCAGCACGGGCGTCTGCTTGAGTACCTGCTGAGCGCCGTCGATGAGCTCGAGCTGACGAACCTGGGCAGGGCGGTTCAGGGCTTCATAGCGCAAGCGTATGCGCGTGCTGGCGAACTCCAGGCTGTCCTGCACGTACAGGCTGTAGGCGGCATCCGGCAATTCGACTCTATAGGCGGCCTGCCCCTGGGGGTGCACTTCGATGATCGGCAACCCACCTTCGCGCAGGCTCAGACTCAGGGCGCCGGCATTAAGGCTCAGGTCTTCGAGCATGATGGTCTCGCGGTGGGGCACCAGCACCTGCCACCGCTCGCGCGTGGGGACCTGATCGGAAGGAGCGTGGAACAGGGCGAAGTTGATGCCGTGCTGGTTGCTGCGGATGAACCATTGCCATTGCCCCTCCAGTTGACCATGGTCCGGGAAGTACTCGTGACCCTCCATGCGGGGAGCCAGGCACGTGAAGGCGGCATCCGGGGTTTCGGCGTCCAGCACCCACGCCTCGCTGGTGGTCTTGCTGTTGAGCAGCAGGATCAGCTGGCGCTCGGAGCTCGAGCGGTAGCAGTGCAGGAAGAAGCGTCCATCCGGCTCTTCGAAGACCTGCTCGGCCCCCGCCTGACCCAGGCGGTGGCGAAGCAGACGCCAGGGCCGGTGCGTATCGTCGAGCTGGGCGAAGAACAAGGTCTGGCTGTCATTGGCCCAGGTCATGCTGCCGTCGCAGTCTTCGAATGGCAGGCCGCTGACAACGCCTGTGGCGAGGTCCTTGATGTAGAGGGTATAGATTTCGTCGCCAGAGGTATCGAGGCTGTAGGCCAGCAGGCGATGATCGGGGCTGATGTTGAAGGCGCCCAGCGACAGGAAGCCGCCATCGGCCAGGGCATTGGGGTCGAGCAGCAGCTCTTCGTGGTGCTCGTCGACGCTATTGGAGTCGTCCGCCGGACGCGGGCAGCGATAGTGCCGCGGGTATTCGTCGCCTGCCGTGGTGCGGGTGTAGTACAGGTAAGGGCCCCAAGGCGAGGGCAGCGACAGGTCGGTTTCCAGGATGCGTCCCTTGATTTCCTCGAACAACGCTTCACGCAGGGGCGCCTGGTCGGCCAGGCAGGCTTGCTGGTAGGCATTCTCTGCCTCCAGATAGGCCATCACGTCGGGCGTGTCACGCGCCTGCAGCCAGGCATAGGGATCGGCCCCCTGATCCTGGCGGGCGAGCGGGGCGCGGGAAGCATTGGCAATGGCTGGCATGCGGGGTTCTCTCGGCTGGGGGGCGCCTGCGCGCGGAAAAGTGTTTATCATAAGCGTCTCTTCGCCTGGCTTGCACGAACACCATGACCGAGAACGACTATCTGCTGGCCTGGGGCCTTTACGCCCTGGCCGCCCTGGGTTGCCTGCTGGTGGGCTTTCGTCTGACCCGTTGGATGTGGCGCTGGCTGCGTGAGCCACTGCGCGTGGTGCTTGCCGTGTTGCTGCTGACACCGACCATCATCGACCCGCTCAAGGAAAGCTTCGCCCCGGCGGTGGCCGTCATCGCCCTGGACTTGATGTTCAAGGTCGGCAACAACGCCTTGCGCGCCGCTTCCGACCTGGCCACCTACGGGCTGATCGCCTTCGCACTGTACTTCCTGTTCGTGCTGGTGCGCTGGCCGCTTGAAAAACGCGGCCGCGAGCGCCGCGAAAAGGCCGAGGCCGCCCGCCAGGCGGCGGCACAGGAAGAGGTCGACGACCAACCCTTCGCCGCCGACCGGCGTGACCGTTACAGTGATCCCCAGCCACTGGCGCCTGCCGGCGGTCGCGTCGAGCCACGCTTGTAAGCAGGAGTCTTGTGCATGTGCGAACTGCTGGGCATGAGTGCCAACGTGCCGACCGATATCGTCTTCAGCTTCACCGGGCTCATGCAACGTGGCGGGCGTACCGGTCCGCATCGCGACGGCTGGGGCATCGGCTTCTACGAAGGACGGGGCCTGCGCCTGTTCCAGGATCCCGCAGCGAGCAGCGAATCGGAAGTGGCGAACCTGGTGCAGCGCTACCCGATCAAGAGCGAGGTGGTCATCGGCCACATCCGCCAGGCCAATGTCGGCAATGTCTGCCTGTCCAACACTCATCCATTCGTGCGCGAGCTGTGGGGCCGCAACTGGTGTTTCGCGCACAATGGCCAACTGGCCGAGCTGAACAGCTCGATCACCTTCTATCGGCCGGTGGGCGATACCGACAGCGAGGCCGCGTTCTGCGACCTGCTCAACCGCGTGCGCAGCGCGTTTCCCGAGCCCGTCGCCGTGGAACAGCTGCTGCCCGTGCTGGTCGAAGCCTGTACCGAGTATCGTGGCAAGGGCGTGTTCAACTGCCTGCTCAGCAATGGTGACTGGCTGTTCTGCTTCTGCTCGACCAAGCTGGTCCACATCACTCGGCGCGCACCGTTCGGCCCTGCGCGGCTTAAGGATTTCGACATGATCGTCGACTTCCAGGCCGAAACCACACCTAACGATGTGGTCACGGTAATCGCTACCGAGGCCCTTACCGAAAACGAGACCTGGCATCGCTATACGCCCGGTCAATGGGCCCTGTGGCGGCATGGCGAGTGCGTCGCCCAAGGGCAGAGCTGAAGCCAGGGAAGTCGCGTCATGTTGAGAAGTTATTTGCGGTTGCTGCTGTTTACCTTCGGCGTGCTGGCCGGCGTCCAGGTCCCTGGCCTAATCACTGACTACAGCCAACGGGTCGAGGCGCATCTGCTGGAATCGCGCGAGGCGCTCAAGGGCTTCCAGCAGACCGCGCAACGCTTCTTCAATGGCGACCTGCAAGCTCTGGTTCGACACTACCGCACCAGCGACGATCCGGTATTCAACAGCGATGCCAACAGCATCGAAAGCCTGCTGGTACGCAACCAGGCCTTCGAGCGCGAATGGCAGATTCTCCAGGGGCCATGGCTGAGCCGCACCTGGCATGTGCTGGTGGCCCCGGATGCTCAGCTGCGTGAAGAGACCCTCAAGGGTTACAGCTACCAGATACTCCTGTCGCCCGAAGCCGTCGCCTGGGGGCTTGGATGTGGCCTGGTACTGGCGCTGGTGGTCGAGAGCCTGCTATTGGCGATCGGTCGAATAATACTGGGCAGCCGACGCAGAGAAGTGAAGGAAAGCTGGAGATAAGTGGTCGAGGAAAGAGCGCCCTGCGCAGAAAGCGGTGCTCGACCATGCATACGCCATAGGCTCCAAGACAGGCGCTCTCATTTCGACAAGAACCGCATCCCGTCTTCCAACCCCTGCAAGGTCAATGGATACATCCGCTCCTCGACGAGTTCGCGCACCAGCTGGTTCGAAGCGGTGTAGTTCCAGGTCTCCTTCGGATATGGATTGATCCAGATGAGCTTGCGGAATTTTTCAGTGAAGCGCTGCATCCACACGTATCCGGCTTCCTCGTTCCAGTGTTCGACGCTGCCTCCCGGCTGGGTGATCTCGTAGGGCGCCATGGCGGCATCGCCGACGAACACCACCTTGTAGTCGTCGCCGTACTTGTGCAGCAGGTCGAAGGTGGAGAAGCGTTCGGATGTGCGGCGCAGGTTGTTCTTCCACACCGATTCGTAGACGAAGTTGTGGAAGTAGTAGTACTCCAGGTGCTTGAACTCGGTCTTGCAGGCGGAGAAGAGTTCTTCGCAGATCCGCACATGAGCGTCCATCGAACCGCCGATGTCGAACAGCAGCAGCAACTTGATGGTGTTGCGGCGTTCCGGTCGCATCTGGATGTTCAGCAGGCCGGCGTCACGGGCCGTCTGGTCGATGGTGCCATCGATGTCCAGTTCCTCGGCCGCACCCTCGCGGGCGAACTTGCGCAAGCGCCGCAGGGCCAGCTTGATGTTGCGCGTGCCGAGCTCGACCTGGTCGTCGAGGTTCCTGTACTCGCGCTGGTCCCAGACCTTGGCCGCCTTGCCTTGGCGCTTGCCGGCGTCGCCGACACGAATGCCTTCGGGGTTGTAGCCGCCGGAGCCGAACGGGCTGGTACCGCCCGTGCCGATCCACTTGTTGCCTCCGGCATGTCGACCTTTCTGTTCTTCCAGGCGTTGCTTGAACGCCTCGATCAACTTGTCCAGGCCGCCCAAGGATTGGATCTGCGCCCGCTCTTCATCGCTGAGCGAGCGTTCGAACTCCTTGCGCAACCACTCTTCGGGGATCAGTGCCTCGAGGTGCCGGTCGAGGTGTTCCAGGCCTTGGAAGTACGCGGAGAACGCACGGTCGAACTTGTCGAAATGACGCTCGTCCTTGACCAGGATCGCTCGCGCCAGGTAGTAGAACTCGTCCATGTCGGCGAATACCACGCGCTGCTCCAGGGCGTGAAGCAGGTCGAGCAGTTCGCGGACCGATACCGGCACCTTGGCCGCGCGCATCTCGTTGAACAGATTGAGCAGCATGGACCTCTCCCGTCAGCGGTTGCCGCGTCGGCTCATGAAGGCCAGGCGCTCGAGCAGCTGCACATCCTGCTCGTTCTTCACCAGCGCACCCGCCAGCGGCGGAATGGCCTTGGTCGGATCGCGTTCACGCAATACCGCTTCGCCGATATTGTCGGCCATCAACAGCTTGAGCCAGTCGACCAGCTCGGAGGTGGAGGGCTTCTTCTTCAGGCCCGGCACCTTGCGCACATCGAAGAACACGTCCAGCGCTTCGCTGACCAGGGTCTGCTTGATGCTGGGGAAATGCACGTCGACGATCTTCTGCAGGGTGTCGCGATCCGGGAAGGCGATGTAGTGGAAGAAGCAACGACGCAGGAACGCGTCCGGCAGCTCCTTTTCGTTGTTCGAGGTGATGATGATGATCGGGCGTTGCCTGGCCTTGATGGTCTCGTCGATCTCGTAGACGTAGAACTCCATCTTGTCGAGTTCCTGCAACAGGTCGTTGGGGAACTCGATGTCGGCCTTGTCGATCTCGTCGATCAACAGGATCACCCGCTCCTCGGCCTCGAACGCCTCCCACAGCTTGCCTTTCTTGAGGTAGTTGCGCACGTCGTGGACCTTGTCCACGCCGAGTTGCGAGTCGCGCAGGCGGCTTACGGCATCGTATTCATAAAGGCCTTGGTGCGCCTTGGTGGTGGACTTGATGTGCCAGGTGATCAAACGGGCACCGAAAGACTGCGCCAGCTGCTCGGCCAGCATGGTCTTGCCGGTTCCCGGCTCGCCCTTGACCAGCAGAGGTCGCTCCAGGGTGACTGCCGCGTTTACCGCCAGTTTCAGGTCGTCTGTCGCGACGTAATCGCGGGTGCCTTCGAACTTCATGAACCGATCCTCTGCAGTGGCCGGGCGAGCAGGGCCGCCGGCGGAAAGATTGTCTTCCGGGACTATAGCGCGCGACTTGATCGGGTGGAAACGCAGACCCGGTATTCAGTATCCGGATGGCACGTCGCTACCTGACTCAGTTCTTGTCCGGCGGTGGCTGCTCGTAGCGGGCGCTGAAGGCCTGGACGAAGCCATTGCGCAAAATCTGCAGGAAGGCCTCGAAGGCGCTGATGTCTTGCTGGTGCACGCTGCCGCTAAGCTCCACGCGGGTAGCGAACTGGTTCTTCGGCTGATTCTTGAGCACCGTCTCGCTCGCACCGACCACCGCTTCCCAAATGGAGCGGAAGAAGCCTTTGTCCTTGTTCTCGACATCCTGTTGCCAGTTGAACACGTCCACATCGCGTAGCAGGGGTTTGATGTAGCCGTTGAGCCGGCCTTTTTCCGCCTGGGCCTCGATCACCACGTCGCCGTGGCCCGCATTGAAGTCGAACTTGCCATAGGCGCTGGCGAAGTCGTTGAGGCGGCGCAACTGAATGCCGGTCGCCCGCAGGCGGAACTCGAAATCGTCGAAATCGCTGAACGGATCGAAGGTGGCATGGGTTTCGACGCGAGCATCGCCGAACAGGTTGGCGTTACCCTCGAAGCTGGCATCGCGGCGGCCTTTCTGGTCACGTACGTTGGTCAGGTTGCGAATGCTCGCCTGCAGATCGGTAGCCTTGAGGTTCACGTTCGGCTTGGAACTGAAGTTGCGGAAGGTCAGGGTGCCGTTCTCTATGCGCACTTCGTTGAGCGTGATCGGCAACAGTTTGTCGAGTTGCTGGCGCCAGTCGGTACCTTGACCGGTCTGGGAAGCCTGCTTGCTACCGCCGTCGACGAAATTGAGCTCGGGCCGCACGAAGGTCACTTCGGCGACCACCGCCTGGTCGTACCAGAGCGAATGCCAGCTGACCGAGAGGTCGATCAAGGGCACCTGCAGGAAGGGTACCGGCACCTTGCCGCTGGTCTTGACGATCTCCAGCCCATTGATCTGATAGGCGCCGCGCCACCAGGCCAGGTCGACGTCGGTGACCTGGCCGCGGTAATCACCCATGTCGGCCAGCTTGTCGTTCAGATAGTTGCGTACCAGGTACGGCAGGGCCAGGTGCAGCGCCAGCAACAGCAGGGCGAGGCTGGCGAGAGCGACCAGTGGCCAGCGATAGCGACCTTTCATCGAAGGCTCTCCAGTAGGGGTTGTCCGGTTGACCGCAAGGTGGCTCGCTGAGTTCTAACAGGCTTTACGGCCTTCCAAGGCAGGCTTACCCTTGGACCTTTCCATGCACGGTTACAAGGACTCTGCCATGAGCCGCATCTATGTTGACAACGCGCACTCCATCGGCAACACGCCGCTGGTGCAGATCAACCGCATCGCCCCTCGCGGCGTGACCATCCTGGCCAAGATCGAAGGGCGCAACCCCGGCTACTCGGTCAAGTGTCGTATCGGCGCGAGCATGATCTGGGACGCCGAAAGCACCGGCAAGCTCAAGCCTGGCATGACCATCGTCGAACCCACCTCGGGTAACACCGGAATCGGCCTGGCGTTCGTCGCCGCCGCCCGCGGCTACAAGCTGATGCTGACCATGCCCGCTTCGATGAGCATCGAGCGTCGCAAGGTCCTCAAGGCCTTGGGCGCCGAACTGGTATTGACCGAACCGACCAAAGGCATGAAGGGCGCCATCGAGAAGGCCGGCGAGATCGTCGCTTCCGCTCCCGACCAATACTACATGCCCGGTCAGTTCGACAATCCGTCCAACCCGGCCATCCACGAGAAAACCACCGGGCCGGAGATCTGGAACGACACGGACGGCGCCGTCGATGTGCTGGTCGCGGGTGTCGGCACCGGCGGTACCATCACCGGTGTGTCGCGCTACATCAAGCAGACCCAGGGCAAGGCGATCCTCTCGGTGGCGGTCGAACCCCTGGCATCGCCGTTGATCAGTCAGACCCTGGCCGGGCAGGAGCTGCAACCGAGTCCGCACAAGATCCAGGGCATCGGCGCCGGCTTCGTGCCGAAGAACCTCGATCTCTCGCTGGTCGATCAGGTCGAGACCGTGACAGACGAAGAGGCCAAGGCCATGGCCCTGCGCCTGATGCAGGAGGAGGGCATTCTCTGCGGTATTTCCTGTGGCGCGGCCATGGCCGCCGCCGTGCGCATGGCCGAGAAACCGGAGATGCAGGGCAAGACCATCGTGGTCGTCCTGCCGGATTCGGGTGAGCGCTACCTGTCGAGCATGTTGTTCGCCGACCTCTTCACCGAGCAGGAAAACCAGCAATGATCGCGCGCCGCTGATCCGGCGCAGTGCTTGGCGGCAACCTTTGTTGCACAATCCTCAACACTGCTGTCCGGTCCCGGTTGTTTTTACCGGGGCTGGATGGGTTTATCATGTCCGGCTCGGTTTCCTACCTGATCGGCAGCGATGGCCTGAACCCTTTCCAAGGAGTGTTGCATGACCTTTTCCTTTGTCGCCAAGGCAGGTGTCCTGCTGGTGTTCTTCGGCAGCGTGCTGTACGTGCATCTGCGCGGCAAGGCGCGCCTGCCGGTGCTGCGCCAGTTCGTCAACCATTCGGCGTTGTTCGCTCCCTACAACAGCCTGATGTACCTGTTCTCGGGCGTGCCTTCCAAGCCGTACCTGGACCGTAGTCGCTTCCCTGAACTGGACGTGCTCAAGGACAATTGGCAGGAAATTCGCGAGGAGGCCATGCGCCTGTTCGACGAAGGCTATATTCGCGCCGCCGAAAAGGACAATGACGCTGGCTTCGGGTCCTTCTTCAAGAAAGGCTGGAAGCGCTTCTACCTCAAGTGGTACGACAAGCCACTGCCCTCGGCCGAGGCGCTGTGCCCGCGAACCGTCGAACTGGTCAGTGGCATTCCCAGCGTCAAGGGCGCGATGTTCGCCCTGTTGCCCGGGGGCAGCCATCTCAACCCGCACCGCGACCCTTTCGCCGGGTCCTTGCGTTATCACCTGGGGCTGTCGACGCCGAACTCCGACGACTGCCGCATTTACGTCGATGGCGAACCTTATGCATGGCGCGACGGTCAGGACGTGATGTTCGACGAAACCTTCGTGCATTGGGTCAAGAACGAGACCGACGTCACCCGCGTGATCCTCTTCTGCGACATCGAACGGCCGCTCAGCAGCCCGTTCATGACCCGCGTCAACCGCAAGGTCAGCGCTTTCCTCGGCCGCGCGACGGCGCCGCAGAACACCGATGACGAGCGTGTGGGCGGCATCAACCAGGCGTACGCGTGGAGCAAGCGCTTCAGCAATGTCATCAGTGGTCGGGTGAAGCGGTTCAAGCGTGCCAACCCCAAGGCTTACCGAATATTGCGGCCGGTGCTGGCGATCGTGGTGGCGTACCTGGTGTACCGCTGGCTGTTCTGAGTCCTGCGTGGTGCGAGTGCTGCGGCTTCGATCGCAAGCGGTGCGGCGCCTCGGCAAACCAGCTCCTGCGCACAGCCTCAAGGGCGCATGCTAGTAGATCACCGCGCGAGCTGAAATCGCACACTTGCTCCGCACGCTCTCAGCGGCTTGCGGGGCGCAGCACGAGCCAGAGTGCCACGGCGATCAGCATCCCTCCGTACACATGCGCCATGGACAACGGCTCGTCCAGCAGCCAAGCGCCCCACAGCACGCCGAAGACCGGAATGAGGAAGGTCACGGTACTGGCCTTGATCGGCCCGATCTCGGTCAGCAGGCGGAAGTACAGGATGTAGGCGAAAGCCGTGCATACCAGGCCCAGCCCCAGCAGTGACAACCACACAGACCAGCCGCCCCAGTTGGCCGGTGGCTGGGTGATCACGCTCCAGGCGAACAGCGGCACCAGCATCAACGTGGCGCCCAGCATGCTGCCCAGGGCCGACAGGCGGCTGTCCAGACCACCGATCCAGCGCCGTGCGAGAAAGCCGGCCAAACCGTAGCAGGTCGTCGCCGCGAGGCAGGACAGCGCGCCCTGCAACAAGGCCATGTCGAATGCCACGGGCCCGGCGCCGCTGAGAATGCCGACGCCGAGCAGGCCGAGGAAGATACCGCCCAGCTTGGCCGCGGTCATGGGTTCACGGAAGCACAGCGCGCCGATCAGTACGCCCATCAGCGGAGTGGTGGCGTTGAAGATGGCCGAATAGCCAGCCGGCAGCACCTGTGCCGCCACGGAGTAAAAGGTTGCCGGGATGCCCGAGTTGATCATGCCCAGCACCAGGCATGCGCCGAGCTTGCCGTTGAAGTCCCAGCGCACCCGCATCGCCCCAAGGATCAGGATCAGGCCCAGGCAGGCGATCGCCACACGCAAAAAGGCCGTCGGCACGGTACCGAGCACCGGCGCGATGATACGCATGAACAGGAAGCTGGCGCCCCATACGGCGGCAAGGGTCAGCAGGCGGGTCAGGGCAATGGCGCTCACGCGGGTCTCCGGCAGATAGGCAGGGGCGCGAGTGTACGCGAGGGGGTGGGGTGATTCTTGTCCTTTCTTGCGGTGTGATGCCAGGGGCCTGGGTATAAGGTAACTGCGGCTTAATGCGTGAGATGGATATCTTGCGTTGCCAGGCGAGCCCTTCGGCCTCGATCGCGGGACCAGCCCGCTCGCCACCAAAGGCTGTATCGCCCAAGATACCGGTGGCGAGCGGGCTTGCCCCGCGATCGAGGCCGAAGGGCTCGCCTGGCAATGCAGACCGTCAAATCCTCAGGATAGGAGTGGGTAAACCGGCTCAATACCGGTAAACCTCCAACCTGTTTTCCCTCACCCCCCAAGGCACTTCAATTCACTGAAATTCGCCCGCACCTTGGCCAGGCGACCTTCGAGGAATTGCCGTTGCGCTGGCGTGCTCGCCTTCATCAGATCGACAATCAGCCCACGGGTCTGCTGCTCGGCATTCTGGAAGGCGATGCGGTATTCCGGTGTCCACAAACTTTCCTTCTGTTGCAGCAATTGCGCCAGCCGCGGCTCGAAGGTGTCGCTCTTGCGCTGTTCCACTATCTGGCTCAACTGTTGCTGCCAATGGGCACGGTTGGCAATCCACTGGCGATTCTGCTCGCCCAGTGCCTCGGACCAGGCCTTCACCCGCTGGCGCTGGGCAGGCTCCAGGTCGCCGAGCCAAGGCTTGAGACGTTTCTCCATCCGTTCGGCGCGGCGTTCGATCTGCTCGGCCAACGGCGTGTCCACGTACTTGGCCTGCCGCTCGCGAATGTCCTTGCCGAACGCTTCGCGCATTTCGCTGACCTGCTCGTCGCTCATGCCACGCAGCAACTCGGCGGCGGACGGGGTGATCGTCTCGGCCACGCGGCCAATGGCTTGCCGCGCCTCGATGCTCCGCTGTCGCAGCTGCTGATCGGTGATGTCGTTACGCGCGACCATCCGGCGGATCTGATCCAGCCAGTCGAGATAACCCGGTAGCTGTGTCTGGCAATGCCAGGCCAGATGCTCCTTGAGCCGTTCGTCGAGCCAGGATTTCTGCTGCCGGTTCATGTCCAGGTAATCGCCCAGGGACCACGGTACCAGGACGTCCAGATTGCGATAGGCCACGTCGATACGGCTGCAGGACACCAGTGCCAGAACCAAGGCGAGGGTCAGCAGCAACGGGCGCAGGGCTTTGGTCAGGCAGTCAGGCATGAGCGAATCCTTGCTGAGGGCGTGCCAGAATGTAGACGCAAGGCCCATGCGCCGGTTCCCTGCGGATCATGCAGCCAGCTCCACGGGCGGTCGGTGCCGGTTGTCTCAGCGATTGAGGCGAGTGGCGAACTGTTCTACCGCGCTGACCACCTTCTGCGCGCCGTCTTGAATTTCCACGATCACCGAGCCCGCCTGGTTCGCCAGGTCAAGCCCGTTCTCGGCCTGGCGGCGTCCGGTGCCGATCACCGCCACCGCATCCGAGGCCAGGCGCTGGTTCTGCTGCACCACCCCAGCGATTTCAGCCGTCGCCTGGGTGGTACGGAAAGCCAGCTGCCGCACTTCGTCGGCCACCACGGCAAAGCCGCGGCCTTGCTCGCCGGCACGGGCAGCCTCGATCGCCGCGTTCAGGGCCAGCAGATTGGTCTGTTCCGCGATGCCGCTGATGGTCTTGATAATGGTGCCGATGACTTGGCTCTGCTTATCCAGCGCTTCGATCCCCTCGACCGCGTCCTGCATATGGCGCGCAAGATCACGCATTACCGCGACAGTCTGCTGTACCACATCCGCGCCCCGCTGCGCGGTACTGTCAGTGAGCACCGAGGTGGAATAGGCGACGGTCGCGGCCTCGGCCACGGCGATCTCCTGGTTGACCTGATCAGTAATGACAGTGGCGAACTTGACCACTTTCACCAACCGTTCACGAGTGTCGAAAACCGGGTTATAGGAGGCCTCCAGCCAAACGGTGCGGCCTGAGGCATCCAGGCGTTTGAAGCGGCTGGCGATGAATTCGCCGCGACGTAGTCGCTCCCAGAATTCCCGGTATTGCGGCGAGCCGGACTCCTCTTGCGTACAGAACTGGCGGTGGTGCTTGCCCCTGATCTGGTCGAGACGAAGACCCATCGCTTCGAGAAAACGGTCGTTGGCAGTGAGCACGTGCCCCTGAAGATCGAATTCGATCACCGCCGTGGAACGCATCAGGGCCTTGATCAGGGCCTCCTGCTCGCGCGAGGTCTCGATGGTGCGGGTGAGGTCGCTGGCGTAGACCACAAACGATGCCACGGTGTTGTCCGCGGTGCGGATCGGATGCAGAAGCACCCGTAACCACGCCTCCTTGCCATCCTTGCGCAGGATACGTAGCGCGCCACTGAAGTTGTCGCCCGTCCGTAGCGATGCCCAGATGCGGCGGTGAAAGTCGTCATGACGCACGTCGTCCGGCACCAGATCGGCCAGTGGTCGACCTTGCAGATCGCTGACGCGGTGCAGCATTTCTCGCTCGAAGTTGGCATTGACGTGTTCGATACGGCCAGCGGCGTCGAGCCGCATGACCAGCATGTCCTCATCCAGTCCTTGGCGGATTTGCGCGCTCGAGGCGAGTTCATTACGAAGGAAAGCCAGTTCAGCCTTGTTCTGTTTGTTGAAAAGCATATCGCGCACCTGGACGGAGGCAGGAAGGAGGGTGACCAATGCATCGGCAAAAAACTTATACACGGTAGTAAAATTTGTACAAGCCTGACGAGTGGCACGATGCTACTGCGGGCGGTGAGCGGGAAGCCAGCCATTCGCCTCTATTGCAGCCATAGACAGGGGCAGTGCCGATGATCGGACGAACACGCCTGGACCCTTGTCTCACAGCGTTGTGTGGAAAAGGCGTGCGAGGCCAAGGCCGTCAGGGCTACGTTGGCGATTGAGGCTTTGACACCGGGAGCGGTATGTCTGGAAAATAGCCACCTTGTCTCGAGGAACTGCGGAAATGGCTCTCATTGGGCGTTACAACACTTTGCAAATCGTGAAGCATACGGACTTCGGTCTGTACCTGGATGGTGGCGCCGATGGCGAGATCCTCCTGCCCAAGCGGTACATCCCCAAGGATTCGCCGAGCGAGGTCGAGGACTGGCTCAACGTCTTCATCTACCTTGACAGCGAGGATCAGCTGATCGCCACCACTGAGCGGCCCAAGCTGCAGGTCGGCGAATTCGCCAGTCTCAAGGTCAAGGACATCAACAACACGGGTATCTTCCTCGACTGGGGCCTGCCCAAGGACCTGCTCATGCCCTACTCGGAAGAGCAGCAGCCGCTGAAGATCGGTGACTATTGCGTGGTGCATGCCTACCTGGACAAGCGCACCCGGCGGATCACTGCAACCGCGCGCCTCGACCGCTATCTGGACAAGACCCCGGCCAACTACAAGCCGGGTCAGTCCGTGGAACTGCTGGTCGCCGGGCAGACGCCCATGGGCTTCAAGGCGATCATCGAAAATCGCCATTGGGGGCTGATCCACAAGAACGAGGTCTTCAAGTTCCTGCGCTCCGGCATGCGCGAGCAGGGCTTCATCAAGGAAGTGCGCGGTGACGGCAAGGTTGCCCTGAGCCTGCAGCCGGTGGGACAGGCCCTGGCGGGCGAGCTGCCCGAGCAGATCATGGCGCGCCTGGAGGAGGCGGGTGGCATGCTCGAGGTCTGCGACAAGAGCGATCCGCAAGTCATCACGCGGATGTTCGGCGTCAGCAAGGGCAACTTCAAGAAGGCAATCGGCGCCCTGTTCAAACAGGGAAGGATCGTCATCCATGACGACCGTATCGAACGGGCCTGATCAGACCTGCAGAAAGCTGTTGAAATCCAGTTGATCGCCGCCGGGGCGCGTGTCACGCAGCAGTGAGTCGCGGTCGGCGCTCAGGGCCAGGCTGATGGTCGAGCGACGCTTGCCAGGGTTGCGTACTTCCATGCGCTCCTGGTGGGCGCGCAGGAAGTTGACCGGCACCTTCAGGTGCTGCAGCTCGTCGGTCTCCGGAGTATGCAGCAGCAGGTTGACCCAATCCGGCTGCCCCTTGTGCAGCAGCGCCACCGGCACTTCGAACCACCACAGGTTGCGCTTGGTATCGAGAATGGCGAACAGGGTGTTGTCGCGGTCCAGCACCGGCCGGGGCAGCGCTTCGTTGCGGCGGGCGATGGCCGAGGGTTTGTCGAGTTTCATGCAGGTTCCTGCGTGTGACGCTTGAAAGGCCTGCCATTCTGAGGGGCGTCCGGGCGCGACACAAGACTGCCGAGCGCTGCGCTCACAGCTTCAGCCGATTTCAAGCTCACGCTCCATGCGCTCGATGCAATGCTGCATCTGGCTGCGACAGTGCTCGACAAGGTCCGGGATATCCTGCTTGCCCAGGCCGACGGTAGCGATCGGTGGCAACGAACGGACAATCACTGTCCGTCGGCGCCAACTGTTCAGGCTCAAGCGCCGTGCGTAACGACTGACACAGACCAGTACGATGGGCACGCCAGCCTCGATAGCCATATGGAATGCACCTTTCTTGAAATCCACCAACCGATCGGAAGGGTTGCGCGCGTCCTCCGGGAAAATCCAGATCGAGGTGTCGTTGCGCAGGATCCGCGTGGTCAGTTGCAGCGCCTTGCGTGTCTGGTACGCGTTGCTCCGGTCGACCAGCACATTGCCGCCCAGCCAGAACAGCTGGCCGAACAGCGGGATCCAGCCGAGGCTTTTCTTACCCATCGCCACGGTGCGCCGTGGCACCACATGACCCATGACGAACAGATCGAAGTTGGATGGGTGATTGGCGATGATCACGTACCCCGGAGGCTGATCCCGCAGGGGACCGACCTCGGCCTGACGCGCAGCCGCATCAGCCAGGTCGCTGGCAAGCTGTAGAGACGGGCAAAGAAACGGCTGTTATCCGGATTGAAAGGTCGACACAGGCCGATAAGCAGGCCCAGCAGGCCTGCGAGCAAGAAGTGCTCCCCAACAGGAGCATGCGGATCAGGTAAAGCATGACATGACTCACACCAGGCAGACGCATTCCAGTGTACAAGTGTGCACTTTAGCGACAATCCTTGCTGTACCGGTTGAGCCCGACGCAGGCCGGGCTCTTTGTCAGGAAAACATTCAGACCAGATGTTCCTGGTCGCGAGCGATAGCCTGGTCCAGGGCGTCCAGCAGGCCTTTGCGGACTTTGAGCTTGGTGTTGCGGTGCGCCAGCATGTTGAGTTTCTTCAATTCATGCGCGGCGCTATGCGCGGCGTCCTGCAACTGCTCGGGAGGGACGACTTTATCCAGGAACCCTGCATCCACCGCCGCGTGCGGATCGAACACCTCGGCATTGATCACCGAGCGGTGGAACGCCGAGCGGCGCAAGCGATCACGGGCCAGCTCGATGCCCGCGTGATGCATGGTCATGCCGATCTGCACTTCGTTCAGACAGATCTTGTAGGGGCCTTCGACGCCGATGCGATAGTCGACGGACAGCAACAGGAACGCGCCCTTGGCCACGGCATTGCCGGTGCAGGCAACGATGACGGGGAAGGGGTGAGACAGCAAGCGGCGGGCGAGGGTAGAGCCTGCCGTTACCAAGCCGACGGCCTCCTTGGGGCCGGAAGTCATCACCTTGAGATCATAACCTCCTGACAGGATGCCCGGCTGACCGGTGATGATCACCACCGCGCGGTCCTGTTCGGCCCGGTCCAGCGCCGCGTTGAACGCGGCGATCATGTCCGGCGAGATGGCGTTGACCTTGCCGTTGTCCAGGGTCAGTGTCGCGATGCCGTCTTCGGCATGGTAGGTAATCAGCTCGCTCATGGCAGGATCCTTTAGGTAACGTGGAGACGACGTTACCCAGCGCGGGCGGCCAGGTAAAGCGCCAAGGCTGACCGGCCGGTCAGCGATCCGCGCGCTTCGCCGGATTCCCCGGTGGCAGGCAGATAGCCATAGCAGAAGCACCGGAGAGATTGGCAGCATTGCCATGCAAGACCCCCGCGTTATGAAGGAACAGCTTAAGCGCATGAAAATTCTGAAAAAAACCTTTGCCATCCGAAACGCTTTCGACTACATTAGCGCGCCTCGACAGGCTGAACAGCTTGAAGAGAAACGGTGAAGTGTCCGAGTGGCTGAAGGAGCACGCCTGGAAAGTGTGTATACAGGAAACTGTATCAAGGGTTCGAATCCCTTCTTCACCGCCATATTGTGCCCAGAGAGCCCCGCTATGCGGGGCTTTCTGCTTTTTGGCGTCAGCTGTTCCCCCATCTGGGTCCCCACTTCGATATTGCGTTGCAGTGGAGATGCATTCGCTCAATGCGTCGCTGAGCTACGGCTACCTTCCTCTGCCTTTACTGGTCTACAGGGGCGCCCAGGAGGCTGGTGAGTAGTGCCGTCACCAGCAAGGCACATCACAGCGACGGCGAGGTTAATCTTCACGACCACGAAAAGCGTCACTGAGTACGATGCGACCATGAGCGCGAACAGAGGCGGCCATAACACCCGCCCTCATGCAGGCGGGTACGTTTGCAAGGCCGTGCCATGGAGTAA
This sequence comes from Pseudomonas capeferrum, assembly GCF_013523055.1. Classification (GTDB taxonomy): domain Bacteria; phylum Pseudomonadota; class Gammaproteobacteria; order Pseudomonadales; family Pseudomonadaceae; genus Aquipseudomonas; species Aquipseudomonas capeferrum_A. The sequence continues at coordinate 248,202 of NZ_JAAMQM010000004.1, forward strand.
CCCCCACATAGGCCATGTTTTCAATTTCGTGCGACATGGTGGTGCTCCTTGAAGAAGGGTTGCTATACGTTCAGTTTGTTAACGCAAGGGGATAGCGAAGCGAACCACCTCTCAAACGAGCATGTGTAGGCGCTACCGCCGTTGGATGCGGGCTGTATTTTATCTTTATCGCAACTACTAGTGCCTCAAGCAAACGCGCTGCGAACTCTTCAAGCTCGGGCAGCGTCTTGGTAGACCCGCGCTTATTGGCGATGAGTTGGATGATTGTCCGGTTGACTGCCTTTGCAGCGAAAATCAATCGTTCTGCGCAGGTGATGGAAATAGTCCTGCGAGAGCAGCATCGAGAGCAACATTCTTTCATGGCGAATTCCACTTGGGGTGGGAGGTCGCTATATTTGATATCGACTTAAAAATAGTTCGAATCTGAAGCAAAGAATGCGATCGCTTGAGTGCGCATGCAGCGCCTCACGCTGAAAAAAACGTAGCCTGTGAAACTTCCGTGAAAACTGGCAGGGAAGACTAACCAAGCTTTGTATACGCACCCTACGAACTCCTGAAATCAAAGCGCGCGCAGCTCGGATGATCCGATCTGGAAGCGTTCGGCTCCACGTACATGCCGAGATGCGGAATGGTATCGACGCGAAGCGACCAGTCTTGGTCCTTACCGGTGCGAAAATGCTCAGATCACATAGCTATAGCTGGATACTGCCTTGTCAGCACTAGCTGGTAAAAAGCAGCAAGGTAAAAGCACTTGGTGCGGTTTTGCCGCCTTCGCAACGGTCAGCGCGCACTCGCAGGAAAAACCGGAACCTGGAGAAGGGTCGCTGTTTCGCGGGCTGTTCGGCCCGAGTCTGGAGCGTGATTACGGGATCACCGTCTCGGGCCTGCCGGACCTGGCCTACGTCAGAAATAACCGCTCGATCCACGACGAACGCGAAGACGGCCAGAGCAACCTGCCGCTGACCGGGATGTCGGACGAAGGCCCGGAGTTCGGCGGTTTTCATATATTCATCGACAAGCCGCTGAAATCGACCTCGTACTGGCCTGGCTTCGCTATCGCTACCTCAAGGAAACCCGTCCGCCGCAAGCGGTCGCAGCAGACGCACAAAACGGCAACTGGCCGGCGACGCTACGTTATCGCAACGTGCCGCTGAACATCATCGGTATGCTCTGCGTGTTGACCAGCCTTTTCGTGGTCAGCGTGATGATGCCCAACTACCTGACCGATTATTTGAAGCTGTCGGTGCAGCAGATGGGCTTCGTGATGACGGCCATCGGGCTCGGTGGCTTTCTCGGGCAACTGATCATGCCAGCCTTGTCTGACCGGATCGGGCGCAAGACGCTGGTGATCATCTCGTTCCTCGCCACCGGGCTGTCGCTGTGGCTGATGATCCACACCGGGGCCGAGCCGATGAAATTGTTCCTGCTGCTGTTCCTCCCCACCTTCTGCAACTTCAGCATGATCTGCATGACCGTCGGCCCGCTGACCCGTGAGTCGGTGTGCGTCGCGTTGACGTCCACTGCGACGGGGCTGGTGGTGGGAATCGGCGAGATTTTCGGAGGGGTATCGCGCCCGCCATCGCCGGCTTCATCGCTCAACATCACGGCATCGAAAACACCTTGTATCTGACGTTGGGCGGCGTGGCATTGGGGCTGCTGGTGGCGCTGGCGCTGAAGGAAACGGCATCAGGCCGTCAGCGAGTCGTTCTCGAGAAAGCTTGAAATCAGGCGCTGCACGGTTTGCGGGACCTGCATCAGGTCGATCTCGGCCTGATTCAGCAGCCATTCGTAGACCATGCCGGTGAGCAACGCGTTGACGGCAGTGGCGGCGGCCTGGATGTTGCGGTGCGGGCTGCCGTTGGTGTCCTGGTAACGCCAGGTCAATGCGGCGACAAGGTAGCTTTTTATCCTGTGAAGAATGGTGGTTAGCCGGCAATACACCTGATGGTTGTCGGTCACCAGTTCCGTGCGGTGCAATAGGATCAACGTGATGCGGTGCTGGCGCGGATCATTGACGATCTCATGCAGGGCGTCACCGATGGCCTCGCTCAGTTCGGCCAGCGAGGGCGCTTGCGACCGTGAGGTGAAGTGGTCCGGCAGTCGGTCCCAAGGCAGCTGGCCGCGATCCAATACCGCCTCCAGCAACTGATATTTGTCGCTGAAGTGCCAGTAGATCGCACCTCGCGTCAGTCCGGCGCGCTCGGCGATGTCGTGAAAGGTCGCATGGGCATAGCCTCTCTCGCTGAACACCTGTTCGGCGGCATCCAGTAACAGACCATGGGTCTTGTCCGCTTCTTCCTTGCACTTTCTCGCCATCCCGGTTTCTCCGTAGCGCCTTGCACGTATTTTCTCAGTTGCCGCCCGCCAGTTTGGCAATTGATTCCTTGCATTCTTTCAGCGCCTGCTTGAACTCGAAGGAGCGGATCTGAAAGCGCGAGGTCGGTGCCACCACGGCCACGGCATGGGGGCCCATGAAGGTCGGAATCAGAATCGCGCAGGCGCTGATGCCTACGGTGTGTTCCTGATGGTCGAGGGCAAAGCCGTTGGCGCGAATCTGCGCGAGTTCGACCAGCAGCGATTCGATGTCGTGGGTGGCATCGGTCAGCGGGTCGAGTCTGTCACCCAGCCATTCGCGCACCTGTTCGTCGGTGAGCGTGGAAAGCAGTGCTTTGCCGTCGGCGGTGGCGTACATCGGCAGCGATTGGCCCATGGGAAACACCACGCGCAATTCGCGTTCGGCAATGACCCGGTCGATGACCACCGTATGTTTGCCGCTGATGCATGACAGCGTGACGCTCTCCTGAAGGTGGTCGCACAGCGTTTCCAGAGATTTGCGCGCGATGGAGATGATGTCGGTATGGGTCTGGTGGATCAGTTGGGCCAGCGCCGGCCCCAGACGAAAGCCGTTACCCGGACGCATGGCTTCCACCATCTGTTCGGTTTCCAGCGCCGCGACGATGCGTTGCACCGTGGAGCGGGCCAGGCCGACGTCCTGGGCGATGGCGGCGAGGCTCAAGCCTTGCGGATTGCGGCCCAGCGCGCGCATGACCGCGCTGGCACGGGCGATCACCTGAATGCCGCCCGAGCGCGATTCGTCGTTGTCGTTGCTGTCTTTCAGGTTACTCATTGCCTTCCTCGATTCGGCTGTCCGCTGTCGATCCGCGATGCGTGATCGGGGCTCGCGCCGAAGTTTACAGACTCCGCAAATCAGTCAGCCATCGAAATGCTCGTTGCGTGATTTGCAGTGACCGCATTATGATACACCGCATCGCATTGTGGTTAATTAAATCCTTATATTGAAAATTGCTACCGTCTTCGTGCCGTTTCACGACGACCGGATGGCTGTGTTTCGCAGGAGTTCGACATGAAGATCAAAACCGACCGAAGCGTCTATCGCGCTCTGCCCTTGGCGGTGCTGTTACTGGCCGGGTGCAAGGAACCGGAACAAGCCGCTGCCATCGAGACGCCGGAGGTAGGAGTAGTGACCCTCAAGTCCGAACCGGTGCTGTTGAGCAGCGATCTGCCTGGCCGCACGTCCGCCTTCCGGGTGGCCGAAGTTCGCCCGCAGGTGAGCGGCATCATTCAGAAGCGGCTGTTCAATGAAGGCGGGGTGGTCAAAAAGGGGCAGCAGCTGTATCAGATCAATCCGTCGAGTTATCAGGCGGCCTATGACAAGGCCAAGGCCAACCTCGACACCACGCGCAATCTGGCCGAACGCTACAAGCGACTGGTGGAAAGCCGGGCCATCAGCCGTCAGCAGTTCGACGACGCCGATGCCAATTACCGTCAGGCCCAGGCCGACCTGAAAATGGCTCAGATCAACCTGGAATACACCAAGGTCCTGGCCCCCATCGATGGCCGCATCAGCCGCTCGAGCGTCACCGAAGGTGCGCTGGTCAGCACCAATCAGACTGACGCGCTGGCGTCGATCAACCAGCTCGACCCGATCTATGTCGACGTCACACAGGCGTCCACCGAGATGCTGCGCCTTCGACGCGAAGTGGCGTCGGGGCAACTGAGCATGGCGGGTCCCGATCAGGTAAAAGTGCAACTGACGCTGGAAGACGGCACTGCGTATGGCCAGTCGGGAGCGCTGAAATTCACCGAGGTCACGGTCGATCCGGGCACCGGTGCCGTGACCATGCGCGCCGCGTTTCCCAACCCGGACAACATTCTGCTGCCGGGGATGTTCGTCCACGCAAGGCTCGCTGAAGGCATGCGCGAGCAGGCGATTCTGGTGCCGCAACAGGGCGTGACCCGAGACCTCAAGGGGCTGGCGACCGCGCTGGTGGTGGGGCCCGACAACAAAGCCCAACTGCGGGAAATCAACGTCATGCGCACCATCGGCAATCAATGGCTGGTGGAGTCGGGACTGAATGTCGGTGATCGGGTCATCACCGAGGGCTTGCAGCGGGTCAAGCCCGGCATGGAATTGATTCCTGTCGCCGCACGCAACGTCGCCGCCAATCCGGCGATGGCCAGTTCAGCACCCTGATACATCCGCGTTTCACGCAATGACGCTGCGGCGTTCCACGCTTTTCAGGTAACTCTTCATGGCTAACTTTTTCATCAACAGGCCGATCTTCGCCTGGGTGATCGCGATCGTGATCATGCTGGCTGGCGGGCTGGCAATCCTCAAGCTCCCGGTCAACCAGTACCCCAACATCGCCGCGCCTGCGGTCAACATCACCGTCACTTATCCGGGGGCGTCAGCACAGACTGTGCAGGACACCGTGGTTCAGGTGATCGAACAGCAACTGAACAACCTCGATGGCCTGCGTTACATGTCATCTGAGAGCAACAGCGATGGCAGCACCAACATCACTGTGACCTTCGATCAGGGAACCAATCCCGATATTGCCCAGGTCCAGGTGCAGAACAAACTGCAATTGGCCACGCCTTTGCTGCCTCAGGAAGTGCAGAAACAGGGTCTGCGGGTGGCTAAGTACCAGATCAACTTCATGCTGATCGTGGGGCTGTATTCCGAAGACGGCTCGATGGACGATTTCGACATCGGCAACTACATCGCTTCAAATATGAAAGACCCGATCACGCGTACCCGAGGTGTCGGCGACTTCCTCTTGCTCGGGGCGCAATACGCGATGCGCATCTGGGTCGATCCCGCGAAGTTGGAAAGCTATCAGCTGACTCCGCAAGACGTGATCAACGCCGTGCAGTCGGAAAACGTGCAGGTGTCATCCGGCTCGCTGGGCGGCCTGCCGACGCGTAAGCAAGTACAGCTCAACGCTACGGTGCTGGGCAGCTCACGGATGAAAACCGCCGAAGAGTTCAACGAGATTCTGGTTAAGGTCAATCCGGATGGCTCACAGGTCCGGGTGAAAGACGTCGCGATAGTCAGCCTTGGCGCGGAGAACTTCTCGATTTCCGGTACCTACAACGGCAAGCCCGCAGCAGCCATCGCGCTGCGTCTCGCCACCGGTGCCAACCTGCTGGAAACCGTGAAGGGCGTGCGTCAGACCGTTGCCGAGCTGGAGCCGTACTTTCCCAAAGGGCTGAAGGTCGTCTTTCCCTACGACACCTCGCCCGTGGTCAGCGCCTCGATTCATGAGGTGGTGAAGACCTTGCTTGAAGGCATTCTGCTGGTGTTTCTGGTCATGTACCTGTTCATGCAGAACATCCGTGCCACGCTGATTCCGACCCTTGCAGTTCCGGTGGTGTTGCTCGGTACGTTCGGGATTCTTGCAGCCTTCGGTTTCACCATCAATACCTTGACCATGTTCGGCATGGTGTTGGCCATCGGATTGCTGGTGGACGACGCGATCGTGGTGGTGGAAAACGTCGAACGGGTCATGTCCGAGGACGGATCCTCGCCCAAGGAAGCGACACGCAAATCCATGGGCCAGATTCAGGGGGCGTTGGTGGGGATCGCCCTGGTGCTGTCGGCGGTGTTCGTGCCAATGGCCTTTTTCGGGGGCGCGACGGGGATCATCTATCGGCAGTTTTCCGTGACCATCGTCTCGGCCATGGCGCTGTCGGTGTTGGTGGCGCTGATCTTCACCCCTGCGCTGTGCGCGACCATTCTCAAACCTGTCAGTCACGATCACCACCAAAAGAAAGGCTTCTTCGGTTGGTTCAACCGCACCTTTGATCGCGGGGCCGATAAATACAAGGCCGGGGTTGCCGGGATCGTTCGACGCAAGGGGATGTTCCTTCTCGTGTATCTGGGCGTGGTGGTGGCGATGACGCTGCTGTTTCTGAAAATTCCCACTGCGTTTCTGCCGGATGAGGATCAAGGCACCATGATCGTTCAGGTGCAGATGCCGCCGAATACTTCAGCACAACGGACACAAGTGGTTCTGGACGACGTACGCGATTACGTATTGAAGCAGGAGGCGGGCATCGTCGAGTCGGCGTACACGGTCAACGGTTTCAACTTCGCCGGTCGCGGACAGAGCTCGGGCATGCTGTTCGTCGGCCTCAAACCATGGGAAGAGCGCAGCGGTGCCGAAACGTCGGTGTTCGCGCTGAGCCAACGCATTCAGGCTCACGCCAACCAGATCAAGGATGGCACAGTCATCGCCATCGTCCCACCGGCCATCCTGGAGATGGGTAACGCCAGCGGTTTCGATATGTACCTGCAGGACAACGTGGGCATGGGTCACGAAAAACTGATGGAGGCGCGTAATCAGTTCCTGCAGCTGGCCGCGCAGGAGCCGACGCTGGTCCGTGTACGGCCTAACGGTCTGAACGACGAGCCGCAGTATCAGATCACCATCGACAAGGAAAAAGCCCGCGCGCTGCAGGTCAGTATCAGTGACATCAATGACACCATGAGCACGGCGTGGGGATCGTCCTACGTTAACGATTTCATCGACCGTGGCCGGGTCAAGAAGGTTTACGTGCAGGGCACGATCGACGGGCGTATCGCGCCGGAAGACTTCGCCAAATGGTATGTGCGTAACGCGCAAGGGCAGATGGTCAAGTTCTCGGCCTTCGCCTCGGGCCACTGGACTTACGGATCGCCCAAGCTTGAGCGTTACAACGGTGTGCCTGGTGTGGAAATCATGGGCGAGCCTGCACCGGGCTACAGCTCCGGGGATGCCATGGCGGCAGTTGACCGAATCGCCAGACAGCTGCCCGATGGTGTGGGCGTACGCTTCACCGGTATTTCCTATGAGGAACGCATGTCCGGTTCTCAGGCGCCGGCGCTGTACGCGATTTCGATCTTGATCGTGTTCCTGTGTCTGGCGGCCCTCTACGAGAGCTGGTCGGTGCCGGTGTCCGTCATCATGGTCGTTCCTCTCGGTGTGATCGGCGCGGTCGTCGCGACCTTGTTGCGCGGGCTGTCCAACGACGTGTTCTTCCAGGTGGGTTTGCTGACCACCGTCGGACTCTCGGCCAAGAATGCGATCCTTATCGTCGAGTTCGCCAAGGCATTGCATGAAGAGCAAGGCAAACCGCTGATGGAAGCGGCTGTGGAAGCGGCGCGCCTGCGTTTGCGGCCGATCATCATGACCTCGCTGGCGTTCATGCTGGGCGTGTTGCCCTTGGCCATTTCCAACGGTGCCGGTTCCGGCAGCCAGCACTCCATCGGTACCGGTGTGATCGGCGGCATGATCACGGCCACGTTCCTGGCGGTGTTCTTCGTGCCGATGTTCTTCGTGGTGATCTGCAAGCTGTTTGGCAAGAAGACACCAGACCAGCCCCATGACCAGGCGCAAATCCAGGGAGAGCAGCCATGAAAACCAGTCGTCTGAGCGCTGCCGTGCTGGTAGCGCTGATCGGCCTGAGCGGCTGCTCCCTGATTCCCCAATACCAACGTCCGCAAGCCCCGGTCGATCAGACCTGGGACATGCCCGCTGACGCACAAGCCAACGCCCACCGCTTGAACTGGGAGCAGTTTTTCCAGAGTACGGTGCTCAAGGATCTGATCAACCAGTCATTGACCAATAACCGCGACTTGCAGGTCGCGGCATTGAACATCGAGAAAGCCCAGGCCCAGTACCGGATTTCCCGGGCTGACCTCCTGCCGACCATCATCGCTTCAGGTGCGGGTGACAGCCAGCGTGTTCCGGAGGACCTGAGTACCACGGGCGATAACCGGATCACTCATCAATACAGCGCAGGTGTCGGTTTTACCGCCTACGAACTGGACTTTTTTGGCCGTGTGCGCAGCCTCGATCAACAGGCGCTGGAACGCTATCTCTCGACGGTCGGGGCCCAGCGCAGCGTCAAGGTGGCGCTGATCGCCGAGGTTGCCCGCGCGTATTTCCAGCTGCAGGCCGATCAGCAATTGTTGGCCATTTCACGCCAGACGTTGACCAGTCAACAAGACAGCTATGCGCTGGTGAAAAGCAGCTACGATCAGGAGGTCGCGACCGAACTTGACCTGAGTCAGGCCGAAAGCACCGTGCGCACGGCCGAGGCTGCACAGGCGCGCTACGAGCGTCAGGTGGCCCAGGGCAAGAACGCCTTGGTATTGCTGGTGGGTAAACCATTGGCGCCGGAATACTTCGCGGCGATAGATCTGGATGCGTTGCATGTCGATGAGCAGCTCCCCGTGGGCCTGCCCTCCGATCTGCTGATGTACCGACCGGATATCCTGAGTGCGGAGCACGAGCTTAAAGCTGCGAACGCCAACATTGGTGCGGCGCGTGCGGCGTTTTTTCCGAGCATCACGCTGACTGCGTCGGCCGGGTCGGCCAGCGCTGACCTGGGGCAGTTGTTTGCGGGCGGGCAGGGGGTGTGGAGCTTCGTGCCGTCGATCAACATTCCGATCTTCAATGCCGGGCGCAACCAAGCCAATCTGGATGTTGCCAAGGTGCAGAAGTCCATCGAGATCGCCAACTATCAGAAGGCGATTCAGGTGGCGTTCCGCGAAGTCGCGGACAGCTTGACGGCGCGCGACTCTCTCAACACCCAGGTGATCGCCGAAACCCTCCTAGTGCAGGCTAATCAGCGCAATTACAAGTTGGCTGACAGTCGTTATAAAGAGGGCGTCGATACCTATCTGAACTCGCTGGACGCCCAGCGCAATCTGTTCAGTTCCCAGCAGAGCTTGATCACCACCAAGCTGTCACGGATCAACAATCTAGTGTCGCTGTACAAGGCATTGGGCGGAGGTGAGGGCGCGGACATCAATCTCTAAGTATCTTTCTCCCTGAAACTCTCCACGAGCGTTTCCTCCCTTGGGCCCATGAATTTCTTTGCCATGGGCCCTTTTTTGTTCCTGGTTTGTCAGCAGTACATTCGCAACCCACCAGTGCGCAACCGCCAATACGATGAGCCAACAGGTTGATAAGGCGTCTGAGATGAAATCCATTTTATTCTCGTGTCCGTTATAGGCTTTCATCGGCACACCCGAATGGCTGCTTCTGGCCGATATCAGGCACTCGCAAGGGGCTGCTATCAACCCAAAGCAGTCATCTTGCGAATCATGAGGCCGACGCCAAAAGGACTTAGACGCCTTCAGCCCCCTGCCGCAGAATTTGCATCAGCTGTCCAACAACGATGGCTTCGACAGCACCTTCACTGGCGCCCGCCTCAAAAGCAGCGCAACAAGCCGATGCATCGCCGTCGCAAATACGGTAGACAGCAATGACACTGCCTGGCCCGCAGCCTGTGTGCCCGCATAGGGAATATCCGCCATCAATCGATCCCTGCATCACACCTAGGCCATAGCCCGGCGTGATCCATGGGCGCCCGGGAATCGGGCCGCCCAATATTCGTGCTGTCTGCATTTCCTGGAGCAAGCCCGTGGAGAGCAGGTCTCCGCAGAGGAGTCGATCCAGAAATAGCGCTGCTTGAGAAATTGGGCCGATTAACAGGCCGTGATAAACCCAGGCGGGGTCATAATTTGAGGTGCTTTCAAGATGAGTCGTTTGTAAGTCTGCTCGCGTTTTAGCAAAGCGAACGTTCGACAGACCCAGAGGGGAAAGTGCCCGTTGAATCACCGCTTCATCAAGCGTCAGATCAGTTAGCCGTTCAATTAGCCTGCCGATGAGTAAGTAGCCCACATTCGAGTAACGCCAACCCGTTCCGGGACTGTATCGAAGTCGAGCACCGTCAAGGCGTTGCATCATTTCATTTGCCGACCAGGCTGGCTCACTGTTCGTAACGGCGGCGTGATACTCCGCAAGTTCGCCGTAATCAGCCAGACCCGCCTCATGCCGCAGAAGCTGGCGTAACGTGAAAGGCTGAGCAAGAATTGGGTCGTCCAATCGGATCAGCCCGTCACGCACCAACGATAGGGCTGTCGCAGCCAAGACTGTTTTCGTAAAACTCCACCAGGGGACCATTAGTTCTAATCGATCAGGCGTTTGTGGCTGACCATTTGATACGAGTGAACTGAGCATTGGCGTCCTTGGAATGTTGAGCGGATCGACAGCTCGACAAGATATCTCATTCACTCTTCTTCACCAGAGTGAAAAGTCAGCCGTTTGTACTGTCCTGAACGACTGCCTGCCTGTCGCCCACAACACTGACGACATCCCAATCTTCGTCGCGCCAATGTCCAACATGATCAAATAGTGGATTTGCCTCAACATACCGCCAGATGACGTGGAGAAGATCTCCTGACTTCGTTCACTGACTCCCACGGAAGGCGTTGATATCGCCGGCGCATAAGGAGTCTAGGCGGTCGGCGTCGGTGGGTGCACGTGTGGCCTGGGCCAGCAGTCGCTCGTCCAGGGTCACGCCCAGGTGCTGCAGGCGCAGCGCCGTGAGCGGGTGAGTATCGAACGGGTGGGCGATCACGCGTCATTACCTGCTTGCGCTCGCTGATCGACAGCTGCTGCAGTAACGTATCGCTCGGATTGGCGAACCACTGGCGCATGACCTGCGCCTCCTCCAACACGCTGCCGGCACGCCTGCCCTGGAGGCTGGTCCCAGCCTGTCAGGGCCAGCGGCAGCAGCATCGTCAGTGCCCACCTCAACCTTCGCGCGCGACCCATCGTTTAGTCCGCCTTGAGGTGGTCGGTCAGAAACGCCTGAGCATTGCTCGGATTGGACAGGGATCTGTCATAACCGACATTCAGCGGCTGTGCTTCGCCCGGCAGGTACAGCTCGCCGCATCCATTGCGCAGAATCAATACCACGAATTTCTGACCCTCGAACGTTGTGGAGTAGCGGATGCCCTTGGCGGTTTTCTCGACAGTTGAAAGAAAACACAGACCTTAGAACTCCACGGACGCCGACAACCGCGCCGTGCGCGGGGCACCCTGGAACAGGTAGTTGTCGCCCAGGTAATCACCCACGTCACGCCAGTAGCGCTTGTCGAACAGGTTGTCCACGGTCAGGCGCAAGACCGTGTCATGACCGCCGATACGGGTGCGGTACCGGCTGCCGATGTCGAACACGGTGTAACCGCCGACCGCGACGTTGCCGCCTTGCTCGGCGTACTTGCTGGCGCTGTAGCGGGCACCGCCGAGCAGGGCGAGCCCCGGAATCGGCAGGCTGTAGTCGGCCTGCAGCGAGGCACGCAGGTTGGGCACGTTGATCGCCTGATGGCCTTCATAGGCCTCGGTACCGCTGCCTGACACGCGGGCGCGGATGGCGGCGGCGCTGGCATGCACCTGCAGGCGCGAGGTGACCCAGCCGCTGGCGCCAAGCTCCAGGCCGGTATTCTTCTGTTGGCCTTGCTGCACATAGAGGAAGGTGCCGTCGCTTTCGGGGCGCGCGTACTGGTAGGCCTGGCGGATCTGGAAGAGCGCCGCGCTCAGGCTCAGGCCCTGCCAGTCGCGCTTGATGCCCAGTTCCAGTTGGCGCGACAGGGTCGGGGCGAGTATCTGCGCTGCGTTGCTCGCGAACCAGGGCGCGGTACCGCCCGCCGACAAGCCTTTGCTATAGCTGGCGTAGAGCGTGGTGTCCGGGCGCGGCTTGTAGATCAGCGCCGCATTGGGCAGCAACTGGTATTGGCGCGTGTGGCGTCCGGCTGTCCCGTTCTCGTCCCAGGTCTGCTCGTCCAGACGCACTTCGCGGGCGCCGATCACGGTCTGCCATTGCTCGTTGAAACTGATGCGATCGCTCGCGAATACGCCGTACTGGCGGCTATCCAGGCGACGGGTGCTGGAGCCCACGGCACGCTCGGACGGGTCCAGTCCGGGAGCGCCGGTGTCGATGTTGCCGCTGCCCTGCCACTCGTTGTAGTACGGGCGCTGGTCCAGGGTACGGCGTTGTGCGCTGGCACCGATCGTCAGCTCGTGGCTCAGCCCCAGGGCTTCGAAGCGGCCATCGAGCGTTGCCTGGGATTCATCGATGCGCCGCGTGTCATCGGGGCTACGAAAGTCATAGATATCGTAATCGCCCTCGGCACTGAAATAGTTGGGCACCGCTACGCCTTCACAACTGGCCGAGCCATAGCAGCCCCAGGCGAACGAACTGTAGTCATCGATCACCACCTTGCTGCGCGAAGCGGCCAGGGTCCCGGTCCAGTTGTCATTGAAGCGGTACTCGAAGCGCCCGCCCAGGTTCAGCGAATCGCTTCGTACCGGCTTGGCCCACTGCTGATAAGCCAGGCGATCATCGGGATCGATGCCATGGGGCAGGTCGTTGCCTCCCAGCAGCTGATAACCGGGGACCGAGCGCTGCTCGCGATGCTGGTACTCGGCATCGAGCTGCAGGGTAGCGTTGGGGCTCAGCTGCCAGTCGAAGGCCAGGGAAGCGAAGTCGCGCTTGCCGTCGGCATGGTCGACATAGGAGCGGATGTCCTCATGGGCCAGATTGGCGCGCAGACCGAACTGGCGCTCGCTGCCGAACCAGCCGCCCAGGTCGGTGGCCAGGTAGCGCTCACCCTGTTCATTGGTCGACAGGCTGATGCTGCGGACATCGGCCGCACGCTTGGTCACATAGTTGACCAGGCCGCCCGGTTCGGCCACGCCGCTTTGCAGGCCGGACAACCCCTTGAGCAGCTCGACCTGCTGCTTGTTTTCCAGGGCAACGCTCTGCTCGCCGGCCACGGTCTGGCCATTGATCTTGTAGCTGCTGGCGGCATTGAGTTCGAAGCCGCGCACATTGAAGTTCTCGTAGTAGCCGATCGGTGCATAGCTCTCGCCCACCGAGGCATCGCTCTGCAGTACCTCGCTGAGCTTGCGCACCTGACGGTCCTGCAGGAGCTGTTCGCTGAACACACTGATCGACGCCGGAGTGTCGAGCAAGGGTGCCTCACGGAAACTGCCCACGGCGGCCTGACGTACCTGGTAGCCGTCGCCGCCGTAAGTGTCGGAAACCTGCAGCGGATCGAGGGTCACGCTCTGATCGGCGAGACCGTGGGGGCTGTGCAGGGCGAGGCCCAGGCTGAGCAGGCTCAGGGGCAGGCGCGGGTGAGGCAGGGTCATGCAAGGGCTCCTTGGGTTCCGCCCGCCATGATGGTCGGCAGGTATGTCGGGTGGGATGATCTGGCGACATTGCGTCGGTCAGGTGCGGGAGCGCATGTTAGCAGGCGTCAGGCAGGCGCGTGGCGGCCTTGCGCCGCGCCAGGACCCACGTCAGCAAGGCCAGTGCGCCGATCGACAAGCCCGCGACGACAATGCCTGTCCAGCCATGGCGCTGGAACAGCTGGGTGCCGAGCAACGATCCCAGCGCGCCGCCGATGAAATAACAGGTGATATAGCCTGCGTTCAGGCGCGTACGCGCTTGCGGACGCAGGGCGATCACCGCGTTCTGATTGCTGACGTGAACCAGCTGCACCGCCAGATCAAGCGACAGCACGCCGACCAGCAAGGCCACCAGCGAGTGTCCGGCGAATCCCAGCGGGACCCAGGACAGCAACAGAATGACCAGGCCGACGGTGGTACCAAAAGCCCCTCTGCCACGGTCCGCGAGCCGCCCGGCCCAGTTGGCCGCCAGCGCGCCGGCAGCGCCCGCCAGGCCGAACAGGCCGATCACCGCGTCGGAGTAGTGATAGGGCTCGCGGGCCAGAAGAAAGGCCAGGGGCGTCCAGAACAGCGCGAACAGGCTGAACGAAAGCAGCCCCAGCAGCGAGCGCAGGCGCAGCTCCGGTTCCTCGACGAAGAGACGGAACACCGAGCCGATCAATGCCGGGTAGCTGAGGCCGGCGTGACTGTGATGACGAGGCAGGCCGCGATACAGGGCGATGGCGGAAATCGCCATCAGCGCGGCGGCTAGGAAATAGATGCTGCGCCAGCCGCCCAGTTCGGCCATGAATCCGGCGGCCGTACGCGCCAGGAGGATGCCCAGCAGCAGTCCGCTCATCAGCGTACCGATAGCTCGTCCGCGCTGGTCCGGAGCCGTGAGCGCCGCTGCCATGGGTACCAGCACCTGGGCGACGACCGAGAACAGCCCCGTCAAGGCCGTACCGACCAGCAGCCACGGCAGGCTCGGGGCGCAAGCGCTGATCAGCAGCCCCACGGTGGCGATGGCGATCATGCTGACGATCAGTCGGCGCTGCTCGAACAGATCGCCGAGCGGCGCGAGCAGGAGCAGGCCGATGCCGTAGCTGAGCTGGGCAGCGATGACGACGGTCCCTGCGCTGACGGTACCGAGGCCAAAATATTCGGCGATGCTGTTCAGCAAGGGTTGCGCGTAGTAGTTGCTGGCCACGGCCAGGCCGGTGGCGGTGGCCATCAGCAGGATCAGCGCGCGGCTCAAGGGAGGGGTATGCATGGCAGGTCTCATGATGGGCAGTGACAGGCGGTGAGTATCGGGAATGCGCTAGCATGACGCCAATGTATAGTTTTCAACTTGTCCATCTGGGAAACAGATAGATCGATGAACCTCAAGCAGCTTGAATATGCCTTGGCTGTCGCGGACACCGGCAGTTTCACCCGTGCCGCCAAACGCTGCCACGTTGTCCAGTCGGCGCTCAGCCATCAGGTGGCTCGGCTGGAAGCGCGCCTCGGAGTGACCCTGTTCGAACGCAACTCGCGGCACGTGCGTCTGACCCCGGCCGGAGAGGCATTCGTGCAGAGTGCGCGGGTGGCGCTGGAGGCTACTCGGCGGATCGCCGATGACGTTGCTGCGGCGTGCGGGGAAGTACGCGGCCGGCTGTCGATCGGCGAGATCAGCTCCCTGACCGCGCTGGACCTGGTCGACCTGCTGGCCGGCTTTCACCGTGAGTATCCGCGGGTGGACGTGCGCTGGTTGACGGCCAAGAGCGAGAAGCTCATCGTCGATGTCAGGGAGCGAAGCCTGGATGTCGGCTTCATCGGCTTGTGGCAAGGCGAGCCTGTGCAAGGTGTCGCGTATCGCCTGCTTGCCCGGGAAGAGCTGGTAGCGGTGGTTCATCCCGAGCATGCCTTGGCGGGCCGGTCGCGCTTGTCCCTGGCCAGCCTCGAAGATGAAGTATTGGTGGATTTCCCTGTGGGAACCGGTGCCCGTCGTCAGACGGATGAGGCCTTCCAGGCGGCAGGCCTGCGCCATCGTGTGCAGTTCGAGATAGGCCATGTCCTGTTGGTGGAGAAGTTCGTCCAGCGTGGCCTGGCCATCGGCCTGGTGCCCGAACCGGTCGCCAGCCAGTTCCGGGGTGTCAAGGCCATCAGTCTCAGTGATGCGCCAGTGCGCCATCTCTATGCCATCTGGTCATCCAACCCGACGCCCGCTGCCCAGGTATTTCTGGACATGCTCGAGCGCAGTCTGGGCGACACGTGAGCGCTTGCCCAGAGGGGTCGCGATAGCCCGCAGGACAGGCCTGCCGTGCCGAACCCCGTCAAATCTGCGACAATTGCAGCCCTTCGAATGCCGATCATGAAAAAGCAGGGTCACCTGCGCCACCTGAAAGCCCATGACAGACCACGCCATCGACCAACTGCTGAAAAACCTCGACCACGCCATGATCGCCGACCGCCATCGCCTGCGGCGGCAACTGCACGAGCTGCGCAAGCGCCCGGACGAGGCACGCCTGGCCCAATGGGTGGAGAAGGTCAAGGCCTCCTGCGCCCAGGTCACGGCGCGCCGGGAAAGTGTCCCGCGTATCCGCTACGACGACAGCCTGCCGATCGCCGCCAAGCGTGACGAGATCAAGAAGGCCCTTGCCGAACACCAGGTGCTGGTCATCGCCGGCGAAACCGGCTCCGGCAAGACCACCCAGTTGCCGAAGATCTGCCTGGAGATGGGACGCGGCCAGCATGGCCAGATCGCCCATACCCAGCCACGCCGAATCGCCGCGCGCAGTGTCGCGATGCGGGTAGCAGAGGAAATCGGCACGCCATTGGGCGGCCTGGTGGGCTATCAGGTGCGTTTCGAGGACCAGAGCGATGCCAATACCCTGGTCAAGCTGATGACCGATGGCATCCTGCTGGCCGAGACGCAGCATGATCGCTTCCTCGAACGCTATGACACCATCATCGTCGACGAGGCCCACGAGCGCAGTCTGAACATCGACTTCCTGCTCGGCTACCTCAAGACCCTGCTGCATCGCCGCCCAGAGCTCAAGCTGATCATCACCTCGGCGACCATCGACCTGGAGCGTTTCTCCAAGCACTTCGACGGCGCGCCGATCATCGAAGTCTCAGGTCGCACCTATCCGGTGGACACCTGGTATCGCCCCCTGACCAGCGAGCAGGACGAAGAGGGTAACCGAGTCGAAGACGATCTCACGGTCGATCAGGCGATCCTGGCCACGCTCGACGAGATCGCCGAGCACGAGCGCCGGGAGCGCAAGGGGCCGGGCGATGTTCTGGTATTCCTGCCGGGCGAACGCGAGATCCGTGATGCCGCGGAGATTCTGCGCAAGGCGCAGCTGCGCCACACCGAGATCCTGCCGCTGTACGCGCGCCTGTCGCCGGCCGAGCAACAGAAGATCTTCCAGTCGCACGCCGGACGACGCGTGGTGCTGGCGACCAACGTCGCCGAGACGTCGCTGACCGTGCCGGGCATTCGCTACGTGATCGACAGCGGCACGGCACGCATCAGCCGCTACAGCTATCGTGCCAAGGTCCAGCGCCTGCCCATCGAGGCGGTGTCCCAGGCCAGCGCCAACCAGCGCAAGGGCCGTTGCGGGCGGGTCGAGCCGGGTATCTGCATACGCCTTTACAGCGAGGAGGATTTCAACGCACGGCCGGCCTTCACCGATCCCGAAATCCTGCGTACCAACCTGGCCGCGGTGATCCTGCAGATGTTGCACCTGCGCCTCGGCGCCATCGATGCCTTCCCCTTCATCGAGCCGCCGGATGGCAAGGCCATCAGCGACGGTTTCAATCTGTTGCAGGAGCTCTCGGCGGTCAATCGCGAGAACCAGCTGACGCCGCTTGGCAGGCAGCTGGCGCGCCTGCCGATCGATCCTCGACTGGGCCGCATGTTGCTCGAAGGCACGCGCCAGGGCGCGCTCCAGGAGGTGCTCATCGTGGCCAGCGCCCTGTCGGTGCAAGACCCGCGCGAGCGCCCGCCCGAGCGCCAGCAGGCCGCCGACCAGGCGCATGCTCAATGGAAGGACCCGGATTCGGATTTCGCGGCCCTGGTCAACATCTGGCGCGGTTTCGAGGAGCAACGCCAGGCTTTGACCGCCAACCCGTTGCGCAACTGGTGCCGCAAGAACTTCCTCAACTACCTGCGCTTGCGCGAGTGGCGCGATGCCCACCGGCAATTGGCGCTGATCTGCCGCGACCTGCAGTTGGCGATCAACAAGGAGCCCGCCGATTATCCGCGCCTGCACAAGGCGATTCTCAGCGGCCTGCTCAGCCAGATCGGCCACAAGGCCGAAGAGGGCGACTATCAAGGAGCACGGCAGCGGCGCTTCTGGATTCATCCCTCGTCCGGCATCGGCCGCAAGCGTCCGCAGTGGGTGATGGCCGCCGAGCTGGTCGAGACCACCAAGCTCTATGCGCGCGTGGTAGCGAAGATCGAGCCGGACTGGATCGAGCCGCTGGCAGGGCACCTGATCAAGAAGAACCACTTCGAGCCGCACTGGGAGAAGAAGCGCGGGCAAGTGGTGGCCTATGAACAGATCACCCTCTACGGCCTGATCCTGGTGGGCCGCCGACCCGTGCATTTCGGGCCGATCGATCCGGTGGTCTCCCGCGAGCTGTTCATCCGCGAGGGGCTGGTCGGTGGCCAGATCCAGTCGCGGGCCAAATGCCTGGCGGCCAACAAGCGCCTGCTGGAACAGCTCGACGAGCTGGAAGCCAAGGCCCGCCGTCGCGACATTCTGGCTGACGAGGAAACCCTGTACGGCTTCTACGAGGCGCGTCTCCCGGCGGAGATCCACCAGACCGCGACCTTTGACAGCTGGTACCGGGTCAACAGCCAGAAAGACCCGAACCTGCTCATCATGCGCGAAGAAGACGTACTTGCCCGCGAAGCCAGCGAAGTCACCGCCGCGCAGTATCCGGACAGCCTGCAGGTGGGCGATCTGCGCTTGAACCTCAGTTATCACTTCGAGCCCAATCATCCGCGTGACGGCGTCACGGTACGGGTACCGGCGCCGCTTTTGCCGAACCTTCCGAGCGAACGCCTGGAGTGGTTGGTGCCCGGTCTGCTGGAAGCCAAGTGCATCGCCCTGGTGCGCAACCTGCCCAAGGCCCTGCGCAAGAACTTCGTACCGGTGCCGGATTTCGTCAAGGCCGCTCTGCAGCGCATGACCTTCGGCCAGGGCGCCTTGCCCCAGGCACTGGGTCAGGAGCTGTTGCGCATGACGGGCGCGCGGATCAGCGACGAAGCGTGGGCCGAATCGGCGGGGCTGGTGGAAAGCCACCTGCGGATGAACATCGAAGTGGTCGACGGCGAAGGCAAGTTTCTTGGCGAGGGGCGCGATCTTGCGGCATTGACCGCCCGCTTCGCCGCCGCCAGCCAGGCCGCCCTGGCCATGCCGCGCACCGAGAAAAGCGACCAGCCCGTGCAGGCCAAGGCCTTCGCCCAGGTCGCGCAGACCGCCCAACAGAAGATCGCCGGGTTGTCGCTGACGGTCTATCCGGCGCTGGTCGAGGACAAGGGCACGGTACGCGAGGGCCGCTTCTCGACCCAGTCCGAGGCCGAGTTCCAGCACCGCCGAGCCTTGCAGCGCCTGCTGCTGCAGCAACTGGCTGAACCTGCCAAGTTCCTGCGGGGCAAGTTGCCGGGCATGACCGAACTGGGTCTGCTGTACCGTGAGCTGGGCAGGGTCGAGGCACTGGTGGAGGATATCTTGCTGGCCAGTCTGGACAGCTGCGTTCTCGAAGGGGAGACCAGCCTGCCGCGAGACGGTGCCGCCCTGGCATCGTTGGCCGAACGCAAGCGTGGCAGCTGGAGCGAACACGCCGAGCGCCTGGCGCGCCTGACCTTGGAAGTCCTCAAGCTGTGGCACGGCCTGCAGAAACGCTTCAAGGGCAAGATCGACCTGAGCCAGGCCGTCGCGCTCAACGACATCAAGCAACAGTTGGCGAACCTGGTGTATCCGGGCTTTGTCCGCGAGACGCCTGCGGTGTGGTTCAAGGAGTTGCCACGCTACCTCAAGGCCATCGAGCTACGCCTGGAGAAGCTGGGGTCGCAGGTGCAGAAGGATCGGGTGTGGAGCACGGAGCTCGGCAACCTCTGGGCCCAGTACAAGGCACGCGCCGACAAGCATGCTCAGGAGGGCAAGCGCGACGAACAGCTGACTTTGTACCGCTGGTTGCTGGAAGAGTATCGCGTGTCCCTGTTCGCCCAGCAGCTGGGTACCAAGGTGGCGGTGTCGGACAAGCGCCTGAGCAAGCAGTGGAGCCAGGTGGAAGGCTAAACTTCTCGAGCTGTGGCACACTTGGCGGTGATTGGCGGTGAAAGCCCACCCCGTGCAAACACTAATGACCTCACGTGGTGAGCCTGGACGTAGCGCCAGGCTCACCACGGTAGCGAGAACGGATTCAGACCGCAGCGCCTCCCTAGGGAAAGGGACATTGCCGCGGTAAAACAGCGTGTTCGATGCCATCTGCGGCAGGTGGAACACGCCCGAGAACTGGCACTAAAGTGCCATTACCTTGCCCTACCCAGGCCAGTGCCCAAGGCAACGGCCTCCAGACCAGAGGAACGACCGTGCATAACGTCGTGATCAGCGGCACCGGCCTGTATACCCCGGCCCAGAGTATCTCCAACGAAGAGCTGGTTGAGTCTTTCAACACCTGGGTACAGCAATTCAATACCGAGAACGCCGAGGCCATCGCGCGTGGCGATGTCGAGGCGCTGGCCGAGTCCAACGCTGCGTTCATCGAGAAAGCCTCAGGCATCAAGAGCCGCTTCGTCATGGACAAGGCCGGCATTCTCGATCCACGGCGCATGCGCCCACGCATTCCCGAACGCTCCAACGACGAGCCGTCGATCCTGTGCGAAATGGCCGTGGCTGCTGCCAGGCAGGCCTTGGAACGCGCTGGGCGGACGGCCGCGGATGTGGATGGCGTGATCGTCGCCTGTTCCAACCTGCAGCGACCTTATCCGGCCATTGCCATCGAAGTGCAGCAGGCGCTTGGCATCGATGGCTTCGGGTTCGACATCAACGTGGCCTGTTCATCGGCCACCTTTGGCATCCAGACGGCCAGCAACAGCGTACAGCTGGGTCAAACGCGTGCGGTGCTGGTGGTGAATCCGGAAATCTGCACGGGCCATCTGAATTTCCGTGACCGTGACAGTCACTTCATCTTTGGCGATGCGGCGACCGCGGTCCTGGTCGAGCGTGCCGACCAGGCTGTCTCGGCGCATCAGTTCGAAATAGTCGGTACCAAGCTGCTGACGTTGTTCTCCAACAATATCCGTAACAACTTCGGTTTCCTCAACCGCGCGGCGGAGGAGGGTATCGACGCGCCGGACAAGCTGTTCGTCCAGGAAGGCCGCAAGGTCTTCCGCGAAGTCTGCCCGATGGTTGCCGAACTGATCGGCAAGCACCTCGAAGAAAACGGTCTGGCGGCCACCGACGTCCAACGCTTCTGGCTGCACCAGGCCAACCTCAGCATGAACCAGTTGATCGTCAAGAGGCTGTTGGGTCGCGACGTGTCGGAAGAGCAGGCACCGGTGATCCTCGACCGTTATGCCAACACCAGTTCGGCAGGTTCGGTGATCGCGTTCCATCTGTACCAGGACGATTTGCCGAAGGGTGCGCTGGGGGTGCTGAGTTCGTTCGGAGCAGGGTATTCGATTGGCAGCGTGATTCTGCGCAAGCGTTGATGCGTGGAGGGAATCGCTCAGCCCGCCGCGCTGCGCTGTCGTGCAGAGAACAATGTGGGAGCGGGTTTACCCGCGAACACCGGCGAAGCCGGTGCCATGCACCGCGGTGCCCGTTTCGCGGGTAAACCCGCTCCCACAGTACATGCGCTGCGGTGCCCGTTTCGCGGGTAAACCCGCTCCCACAGTGCATGCGGTGCGGTGCCCGTTTCGCGGGTAAACCCGCTTCCACAGTGCATGCGCTGCGGCGCCTGCTTCGCGGGTAAACCCGCTCCCACAGTGCATGCACTGCGGCGCCTGCTTCGCGGGTAAACCCGCTCCCACAGTGCATGCGCTGCGGCGCCCGTTTCGCGGGTAAACCCGCTCCTACAGTGCATGCGCTGCGGCGCCTGTTTCGCGGGTAAACCCGCTCCCACAGTGCATGCGCTGCGGTGCCCGTTTCGCGGGTAAACCCGCTTCCACAGTGCATGCGCTGCGGCGCCTGCTTCGCGGGTAAACCCGCTCCCACAGTACATGCGCTGCGGCGCCTGCTTCGCGGGTAAACCCGCTCCCACAGTGCATGCGCTGCGGCGCCTGTTTCGCGGGTAAACCCGCTCCCATAGTGCATGCGCTGCGCTTGCGGCTTTGCTCTCTGCGCGATCCTTACACAAAAGCCGCGCACTAACGGAAAAAGCGGGAACCGCCCACTAACTCGGCGGTTCCCGCTCCTGACACTACGGCATGTCAACTTAGAACTTGGCTTCCAGATCCAACTGGAAAGTATCGACGTCGGTATCGGTGCTCGGCAGGTTGGAGCTGTCCGACTGTGCCATCAGGTAGGCCGCGCCCACCGAGAAGTTCTTGTCGATTTCGTAACCGACCTTGATCTTGTGACCACGAGCGCCGGTGTAACCGTTGCCGAAGTCGGAGTCGGTAAAGGCGCCCACCACCGCGTTGCGCTGCACGTCGCGGTAGTTGTAGTCGAGACTGAACGCACCCAGCTTGGTCTTCAGACCGGCCAGCCAGGCAGTGTCCTGATCGCTGTCGGTCTCACCGTTGACTACATACTGACCATATGCCGACAGCGGGATAGCCAGGCCAGTCAGGTCGATCTGACCAAACCCTTCGTACAGCGTGAACTCATTGGTGGTGTTGCCGTTCACCGCAAGCGCGGCGCTGTCCTTGTCGTTGTCGTAGCTGTAGATACTGCCGCCGAGGGTGACCTTCAGGTTGTCCATGGGGGCGAAGCGCGCGCCCAGCTGGCCGCTGTACAGGCGCAGGTCGTGACGGAACTGCACGCCGTCGCCGTCGACGTTGTCCTTGAGCACGTAGTAACCGGCGTTGGTGAACAGTTCGGCGCCGCCGAGGTCGGCGGTGTAAGTGGCTGCCAAGCCCTCGGGGTTGATGTCGCTGTCCCAGATCACATCACCCATGCTCACCCACGGCTGGTTCATCTTGCCGCCGATCAGGTGCAGGTTGGGCAGCGCGGTAGGGTGGTAGTCGATGTAGGCAAGGTCGAGCCACAGCTGCTTCTTGTCGAAGTAGTTGTCCATGCTCTGGTTGGTGGAGCGGGCGTCGCTGCTGCTGCCAGTGGCCACACGGATGCCGGCGTCGACCTGCGGGTTGATCTGGCTGTACATGCCAAAGCGGGCGCGGATGCGCTGACGGTCCTGGTCACCACGGCTGGAGTTCGATTCGTCGGCGTCGACATCTTCATGACGCAGGCGGATATCGCCCTTGAACTGGGTCTTGGCAGCCCAGGCCAGCTTCTGTTCGAAGGAGCTCAGACGCTCGGACTGGGCCTTCTGGGCAGCCTGGTCCTGGGTTTCCTTAGCCAGGTCGGCCTGCAGTTCGCTGTATTGCGCCTGGTTGATCGAGCCGTTGGCGCGAAGCATCTCGAGCAGCTTGGCGTCAACCGCAGCACTGGCCGGAGCACTCAGAGCCAGCATCATGCCTGTGCAAAGGCTCGCTCCGGTTAGTGTAGAAACAAGACGCATAAGGTTCTCCCTGTTGGAAAAATGGGGAGGCTTACGCCCGCCCCCGAGTTGGCAAGTCTTCGGAAGGGCCTGAATAGACAGGTTCTTGGGATCCGGAAAACAGGCGCAAGTATTGCGGGGGTGGATGACAGAATAATGTCTAATTGGTGGCACTCTTGTTAAGTGGCTCACCTCCGTTTGGGTGTCACGGCAGATTTCTGGGACACTGGCTTCCTCATTGCAGCGAGTCGACATCGTGACCAGCCTGTATACCCTTGCTCATCTGCGCGACCTGCCAGCTTCCACCTGGGATGCCCTGGTGCCAGCCGGTCAACCCTTCCTGCGGCATGCATTCCTCGGTGCCATGGAGGACAGCGCCAGTCTTTCGCCAGAGAGTGGCTGGGCCAGCGAACATCTGGTCCTCGAGCGTGACGGGCAGGTTCGCGCGTTACTCCCGGCCTATCGCAAGTGGCATTCGTTCGGCGAGTACGTGTTCGATCACGGTTGGGCCGATGCCTGCCAGCGGGCCGGGATCGCCTATTACCCCAAGCTGCTCGGCGCGGTTCCGTTCAGCCCGGTCAGCGGGCCACGCTTGCTCGCCGCCGATCCCGCCGACGGTCTGCTGATGCTGCAGGCGATACCTGAATACCTGGCCAAGGCTGGGCTTTCAGGGGCGCACATCAATTTCACCGATCCGGCCCTGGATCGCCAATTGCGCGGCCTGCCTGGCTGGATGGAGCGTCTGGGCTGCCAGTATCACTGGCATAACCGTGGCTACCGGGATTTTCAGGACTTCCTGGACGCCCTCAGCTCGCGCAAGCGCAAGCAGATGCGCAAGGAGCGTGAGCAGGTCGCGGGTCAGGGCATGGAGTTTCGCTGGTATCGGGGGGAAGAGCTCAGCGAAGCGCAATGGGACTTCGTCTACGCCTGCTACGCCAACACCTACGCGGAACGTGGTCGGCTGCCCTACCTGACCCGCGCATTCTTCAGCCTGCTGGCCGAACGCATGCCGGCATCGATCCGCGTGGTAATGGCCCGGCAGTCGGGGCGCGAGGTGGCCATGGCCTTCAGCCTGGTCGGCGGTGACAGTCTGTATGGTCGCTATTGGGGGTGTATCGACAGCTTCGATCGCCTGCATTTCGAGACCTGCTTCTACCAAGGCATGGACTACGCCATCGCCGAGGGGCTGCGGCGCTTCGATGCGGGTGCCCAAGGTGAGCACAAGCTGATCCGAGGCTTCGAGCCCGTACTGACGCGCTCTTGGCATTACCTGCGCCATCCCGGATTGAAGCAGGCGGTGGAGGAATTCCTCGAGCACGAGCGCTCGGGCGTGCAGGCTTATGCGAAAGAAGCGTGGGAGGCACTGCCATACCGCAAGGGCGAGTCCTGAGCGGATGAACCCCCGCCACCGCCACGGGGGCGCAGCGGTGCGGGCAATGCGTTCGCTCGAGAAGCGTCTTCAATCCACCCCGACGAACCCGCCGGTCTGGTGATGCCATAACCGCGCGTACAGCCCTTGCTGGGCCAGAAGTTCGGTATGGCTGCCGATTTCGGCCACGCGCCCTTTGTCCAGCACGACCAGGCGATCCATGCGAGCGATGGTGGATAGACGATGGGCGATGGCGATGACGGTCTTGCCTTGCATCAAGGTTTCCAGGCTTTCCTGGATCGCGGCCTCGACTTCAGAGTCCAGCGCTGACGTGGCTTCGTCCATGATCAGGATCGGCGCGTTCTTCAGCAGTACCCGGGCGATGGCGATACGTTGGCGTTGCCCGCCGGATAGCTTGACCCCACGCTCGCCGACCTGGGCGTCGAATCCCGTGCGCTCCTGCGCATCGGAGAGCAGCGGGATGAACTCATCGGCACGCGCGCGGCATACCGCTTCCCAGAGTGCCTCCTCGCTGGCATCAGGTCGCCCGTAAAGCAGATTCTCGCGGATGGAACGGTGCAGCAGCGAGGTGTCCTGGGTGATCATGCCGATCTGGGCGCGCAAGCTGGCCTGGCTGACACCGGCGATGTCCTGGCCATCGATGAGGATACGACCCCCTTCCAGGTCATACAGGCGCAGCAGCAGGTTGACCAAGGTCGACTTGCCCGCGCCGGACGGGCCGATCAGGCCGATCTTCTCGCCCGGGCGAATATCCAGGTCGAGACAATCGATGATCTTGCGCCCCTTGCCATAGTGAAAGTCGACGTTCTCGAAGCGCACCGCGCCGCGCGAAACCTTGAGCGCCGGCGCATTGGGCTTGTCGATGACGGTGACGGGCTGGGCGATGGTCTGCAGGCCATCCTGGACCGTGCCGATGTTTTCGAAGATGCCGTTGACCACCCACATGATCCAGCCCGACATGTTGACGATACGGATCACCAGGCCGGTGGCCAGGGCGATGGCGCCGACGGTGATCAGCGACTGGCTCCACAGCCACAGGGCAAGGCCCGTGGTACCGACGATCAACAGGCCGTTGAGGGAGGTGATGACCACGTCCATGCTGGTGATCACCCGGGAAGCCAGCTGCGTCTTTTCAGTCTGCTCGGTGATCGCTTCGCGCGCGTACTGCTGCTCGAAATCGGTGTGGGAGAAGAGTTTCAGGGTGGCGATATTGGTATAGCCATCGACGATCCGGCCCATGAGCTTGGAGCGGGCATCGGACGAGACCACCGAACGCTCCTTGACGCGAGGCACGAAGTAGTAGAGCGAGGCGCTGTAGCAGAAGATCCACACGATCAGCGGCAGCATCAGGCGCCAGTCGGCCTCGGCGAACAGCACCAGGGCGCTGATGGCATAGACCAGCACATGCCAGAGGGCATCCATGGCCTGTACCAGCGAGTCGCGCAGGGAGTTGCCGGTCTGCATGATGCGTTGGGCAATGCGCCCGGCAAAGTCGCTCTGGAAGAAGTTCAGGCTCTGCTTGAGCACATGGTTGTGGTTCTGCCAGCGGATCATGCTGGTCATGCCTGGGCTGATGGCCTGGTGCACCAGCAGGTCGTGCAGGCCGACGAAGATCGGCCGCAACAGCAGGGCAACCCCCGCCATCCACGCCAGTTCGCCGCCGTGTTCCCGGAAGAACCGTTCCCCGGAGCTTGCCTGGGCCAGGTCGATGATGCGGCTGAGGTAGCTGAACAGCGCCACCTCGATGAGTGCGACCACCAGGCCGACCACGAGCAGGGCCACGAAAGTGGGCCAGACCTGACGCAGGTAGTAGAGATAGAACCGCAGGACGTCGTTGGGAGGAGCCTCGGTGGGCGCCTCGCGGAAGATATCGATCAGTTGCTCGAAACGGCGATACAGCATGAGAATCGGGACTCCTGTTCAGCTCGACTGAAAGTCGGGTCACGTCCTTGTGAGGCCCTCATTCAGTCGATGCGCTTGGCAGACTTGATGTAGACCGGATCGGCCGGTACATCGCGCATGCCTTTCTTGATCGTGGTCGGCGAATTGACGATCTGGTCCACTACTTCCATACCCTTGGTCACCTTGCCGAAGACGGCGTAGCCGGCGTCGCGGCCCGGGTCGAGGAAGGCGTTGTCGGACACGTTGATGAAGAATTGGCTGGTAGCGGAGTTGGGGTTGGACGTGCGAGCCATGGACAGCGTGCCGCGGGTGTTGCGCAAGCCATTGCTGGCCTCGTTGCGAATCGGATCGCGAGTGTCCTTTTGCACCATCTGGTCGGTGAAGCCGCCCCCCTGGACCATGAAACCGGGAATGACGCGGTGGAAGACGGTGTTGTTGTAGAAGCCACTGTCCACGTATTCGAGGAAGTTCTTCGTGCTGACCGGCGCCTTTTCCGCGTTCAGCTCGATTTCCACGTCGCCGAAGCTGGTGGTCATCAGAACGTGCGGCATTTTGTCGGACGCCATCACGTGGGTTGCGAAAGCGAGCGAGCAGGCGGTGAGCAGGAGTTTTTTCAGCATGGGCTCAATGATCCTTGAGAGGGGGATGCAGCTGCCAGGAAATGCAGCAGTGTCTGGTTGAAGACCTCGGGTTGGTCAAGCGGCGTAGCGTGCCGGGAATCTTCGATGATCGCCAGTCGTGCCTGAGGCATCAGGGCGACATAGCGCTCCTTGAGTTGTATCGGGGTGTAATCCTGGTCGGCGCTGATCACCAACGTGGGACAGTTGATCCGGGCAATGCGTTCCGCCACGCCCCAATCGACGATCGCATCGAAACTCTTGAGATAGGCGTGTTTGTCGTTGCGCGCCCAGCGCTGGGCCATCTTCACGCGCAGCTGCGCTTGCTCGGGCTTGGGAAACAGGCGCTCGGCCAGCGCCTTGCCGACGGTCTCGACGCTCAGGACCCTGGCCAGCGACCAACGCTTGGCCCACCAGATCCAGTCTTCGCGGGTGCGCCGCTTGACCTCGGGGGCGCTGTTGACGATACACAGGCTGCGTAGCCAGCCAGGGTGGTCCACGGCGAACTGGAAGCCAACCATCCCTCCCATGGAGAGACCTGTCAGGTGTACCGGTCCGGTCTCGAGATGTTCGAGCAAGGCCAGCAGGTCTTCGCTGAACGTGGCGATACTGTAGCCGTCACGCGGTTTGTCGGAACGCCCATGACCGCGGATATCCAGGAGGATGACGCGGTAGTGACGACTGAGCACCGGGACCTGCAGCTCCCAATCCTGGCTGCTGGAACCGAGACCGTGCAGCAATACCAGAGGGTCGCCCTGGCCGTATTGCCGATAATGCAGCGAGCATCCGTCATGATTGAAGTAGGCCATGGGCGCGGTCCTGTCAGGCTTGGGCGGGAGCTGCGAAAGGTACGTCCAGTGGCGCGGTATCAAAATTGCGCAGCAGGTCGATGAGAATCTGCGTGGCCGGACCCAGGGTCTTTTCCTTGCTGGAGTAAAGGTAGAACACCGAGTGCCGGCTGCCACCCTGATCCATCGGCAAAGGCTTCAGCAGGCCATTGTTCAGCTCGCGCTCGATCAGGTGGCGGGGCAGCCAGGCAAACCCCAGGCCGCTGCCGACGAAAGTAGCAGCAGTGGCCAGACTGCCGACCGTCCAGCGCTGTTCGGCGCCCAGCCAGCCGACGTCGCGGGGCTGGGCACGCCCGGAATCACGGATCACCATCTGCAAGTGGTTTTCCAGGTCCTGGAAGTTCAGCTCCCGACCCAGACGATGCAGGTTGTGCTCAGGATGCGCGACGGCGACGAATTCCACGCTGCTCAGCTCGTTGCCCAGGTAGCCCGGAATGCTGACGGCGCTGATGGCCAGGTCGGCAATACCTTCATGCAGGACCTCTTCCACACCTGACAGTACCTCCTCGCGCAGGCGCACCCGACAGCCGCGACTCTGCGGCATGAAGGCACTGAGGGCACGCACCAGGCGCGCGCTAGGATAGGCGGCGTCCACGACCAGGCGGACTTCGGCTTCCCAACCCTGTTCCATGTGATGGGCGAGGTCTTCGAGCTGGCTGGCCTGCTTGACCAACTGGCGCGAGCGCCGCAGCAAAACGCTGCCGGCTTCGGTGAGCACTGCCTTGCGTCCATCGATGCGCAGCAGCGGTACGCCCAGTTGATCCTGCATCCGCGCCACGGTGTAGCTCACCGACGACTGGGAACGGTGCAAGGCTTCGGCGGCTTGGGCGAAGCCCCCATGATCGACCACGGCCTGCAGGGTTCGCCACTGATCCAGGGTCACGCGCGGCGCTTTCATCTTTGGCTCCTGTTGTCCTAAGCTGCGCTCTTTCAAGGAGAGCGCCCTATGAAGAAATACTGTGCGGTATTGCTGATGTGCCTTCCTCTCGGCGCCGTGGCGTATCCCATCGACGTGGAAAAGGAGGTCGAAGGGGTCAAGCTCGACTACGACACCTATGACACTCACTACGACATGGGCTCGATCACTCTGAACAACTACGGCGAGGTACCCGCCTCGTGCAAGGTGACTTTCCGCAACGGCCCCGAGGCTCCGCGGGTCAGAAGAGTGCAGGTACCTGCCGGCAAGCACGTGGACGTGACCGCGAAATTCAATCGGCAGATCATCAAGCTGCGTATCGGCCTGAGCTGCAAGCCCGGATAGAACCGATTAATCGATAAGATTGACCCAGTTTCTACGCTATTTTATCGATAGGTCAACCATTACTATCACCTCCATCGAATCGCACCCCCTTTGAGCCGATGGAGGCCTCCATGTCCCGTGTATTGATCATCGAAAGCAGCGCTCGTCAGCAAGACTCCGTGTCTCGTCAGTTGACCCAGGCCTTCATCTCGCAATGGAAGGCCACGCACCCGGCAGACGAGATCAACGTACGCGACGTGGCCGCCAATCCGCTGCCACACCTGGACAGCATCCTGATCGGTGGTTGGATGAAGACCGAGGATCAGCGTAGCAGCGACGAGCGGGACGCCCTGGCGCGATCCGATGCGCTGACCGACGAGCTGCTGGCCGCCGATGTGCTGGTAATGGCCGCGCCCATGTACAACTTCACTATTCCCAGCACCCTGAAGGCCTGGCTCGATCATGTACTGCGCGCCGGCATCACCTTCAAGTACACCCCGACAGGGCCACAAGGCCTGCTGACGGGCAAGCGCGCCATCGTCCTCACTGCTCGCGGCGGTATCCACATGGGCGCTGTCACCGATCATCAGGAACCCTACCTGCGCCAGGTCATGGCGTTCATCGGCATCCATGACGTGACCTTCATCCACGCCGAAGGCCTGAACATGAGCGGCGACTTCCACGAGCAAGGCCTCAACCAGGCCAAGGCCCAGCTCGCCGCGGTGGCCTGAGCCGCAATGAATACCCGACCCTGACACCTTCTCCTTGGGTGTGCCACCGGCCGAAGCCTTGCGCTCGGCCTAATGGCAGTCAGTTAAGGAAAATGTGCGATTTTTGGATGCTGAAGCTTATCCGTCAGCTCACGGACTTTCGGTGAGGCTGATGGCCTCGTCGCGGGGCAAGCCCGCTCGCCACCGGGTCTTTGCTGCGGCAAATGACGGTGGTGAGTAGGCTTGTCACATGTCTTTTGCTGCGGCATATGACGGTGGTGAGTAGGCTTGTCAGCATGTCTTTTGCTGCGGCATATGACGGTGGTGAGTAGGTTTGTCACTATGTCTTTGCTGCGGCATATGACGGTGGTGAGTAGGCTTGCCACCATGTCTTTGCTGCGGCATATGACGGTGGTGAGTAGGCTTGTCACCCATGTCTTTGCTGCGGCATATGGCGGTGGTGAGTAGGCTTGTCACCCATGTCTTTGCTGCGGCATATGACGGTGTTGAGTAGGCTTGTCACCATGTCTTTGCTGCGGCATATGACGGTAGTGAGTAGGCTTGTCACCCATGTCTTTGCTGCGGCATATGACGGTGTTGAGTAGGCTTGCCACCATGTCTTTGCTGCGGCATATGACGGTGGTGAGTAGGCTTGTCACCATGTCTTTGCTGCGACACGTACCAGTGGTGAGCGGGCTTGCCCCGCGACGAGGCCATCAGCCTCACAGAAAATCTCGAAAGCCGAAAGACCAGCTTCAGCACTTGAAAGTCGAATGTTCCCAACCGACAGGCATATGCGCTCGGCCGGTTTTTTTCATGCTCTCTTCGCGTGCTGTCGCCATCGCATATCGCATGCCTGCCTTCGCAACGGTTGCCCACGAACGGGCCAGCCGCTAAGGTCGCCGCCTTGATTCTCGAGAGGCAACCATGGGCTACTTATTGATCGTCGCGCTGATCCAGGCGTTTTCCTTCAACCTGATCGGCGAATACCTGGCCGGACAGGTCGACAGCTACTTCGCCGTGCTGGCGCGGGTGATACTCGCGGGGCTGGTGTTCCTGCCGTTGACTCGCTGGCGGCAGGTCGAGCCGGGGTTCATGCGTTCGATGTTGCTGATCGGTGCGCTGCAGTACGGGATCACCTATGTCTGCCTGTACCTGAGTTTCCGCGTGCTGACGGTCCCCGAGGTGCTGCTTTTCACCATTCTCACCCCGCTGCACGTGACCCTGATCGAGGATGCACTCAACCGTCGCTTCAACCCTTGGGCGCTGGTGGCCGCACTGGTAGCGGTAGCGGGCGCGGCGGTGATTCGTTTCGACACCATCAGCGGTGACTTTTTCATCGGCTTCCTGCTCCTGCAACTGGCCAACTTCACCTATGCCGCAGGCCAGGTGCTGTACCGCCATCTGGTCGCCCGCCACCCCAGCGACCTGCCGCACTACAAGCGGTTTGGTCATTTCTACCTAGGCGCGTTGCTCGTGGTGCTGCCGGCGTTCCTCCTGTTCGGCAACAGCCAGCATCTGCCCAGTACCGACGTGCAATGGCTGGTCCTGCTGTTCCTAGGGCTGTGCCCGACCGCGCTGGGCCTGTACTGGTGGAACAAGGGCGCCTGCTTGGTCCCTGGGGCGACCCTGGCGGTGATGAACAACCTGCACGTGCCGGTTGGCCTGGTACTGAACCTGTTGATCTGGAATCAGAATGAGCCGCTCGGACGGTTGTTGCTGGGCGGGGCCGTGATCCTCGGCTCGGTGTGGTTGAGTCGGCTGGGTGATCGCAAGGAAGTTGCCGTGGGTGGCAGGGCATAGCGGCGGGTAGCTTCAGTTGTCCCTGCTCGGCCTTCGGCATGATCGCCAGGTCTGCATGGCTCGGAGCGGCCCCTTGCTTGCCGAGCGACTCGGCAAGCAAGGGAAGGATACTCAGGCCTCGAGGGGCTCGGCGGCCTGTGCTCGCTCAACCTCGGTAGCCCTTGCCGAGAACAACCCAGCACGCAGATCGCTCCCGCTCGGCTGCTGGTACAGGCTCAGGTCGAACTCCGGAAGCACCGCCAGCAGGTAGTCGAAGATATCCCCCTGGATACGCTCGTATTCGGCCCACACGGTGGTGCGGGTGAAGCAATAGATCTCCAGCGGCACGCCCTGGGCGCTGGTCTGCATCTGGCGAACCATGCACGTCATGTTCTGCTGCACATCGGGGTGATCGCGCAGATAGGCGAGGGCGAAGGCGCGGAAGGTGCCTACGTTGGTCAGTCTGCGACGGTTCGCCGACAACTCCGCGCTCGCGCCCTGCGCCTGGTTCCAGCTGTGCAGCTCCTGTCGCTTGAGCGCCAGGTAGTCCCCGAGCAAACGCACCTGGCCCAGGCGTTGCTCTTCCTCGGGCGTGAGGAAACGGACACTGCTCGCGTCCAGGGACAGGCTGCGCTTGATCCGCCGCCCGCCCGATTGCTGCATGCCGCGCCAGTTGCGGAACGACTCGCTCATCAGGCGCCAGGTGGGGATGGAGACAATGGTCTTGTCGAAGTTCTGCACCTTCACCGTGTGCAAGGTGATGTCCACGACATCGCCGTCGGCGCCGACTTGCGGCATCTCGATCCAGTCGCCCACCCGCAGCATGTCGTTGCTGGTCAGCTGCACGCTGGCGACGAACGACAGCAAGGTGTCCTTGTAGACCAACAGGATCACCGCCGACATTGCGCCCAGACCCGACAATAGCAGCAAGGGCGAACGGTCGATGAGGGTCGCCACGATGACGATTGCCCCGAACACTAAGAGAGCCATCTTGGCCAACTGCACGTAACCCTTGATCGAGCGGGTGCGCGCATGCTCCGTGCGAGCGTAGATGTCCAGCAGCGCGTCGAGCAGGCAGGACAGCGCCAGGGTGAGGAACAGGAGGGTAAAGGCCAGGGCCAGGTTGCCGAGAAAATGCTGGGCGGTATCGCTCAGCTCCGGCACCAGCTTGAGGCCGAACTGCACGACCAGCGAGGGCGTGGTCTGCGCGAGGCGGTGGAAGACCTTGTCATGACGCAGATCATCGAGCCATTTCAGGGCTTGCTGGCGAGCGAGCAGGCGTGTGCCCTGCAGGACCAGAAAGCGGACGACGCGTCCCAAGACCAGCGAGATGACCAGCAGCACGGCCAGGCCGAGGGCGGCGTGCAGCGCGGGATGCTGGTCGAGTGTGCCCCAGGCGTCCAGGGCGTTGTACCAGAGTTGTTGCATGTCCATGACGATCGAAACAAGCCAGTTGCGTAAAGAGCGGGCATTAGAACGCGTATGAGTGGCCGCTGGCCAAAAGAAATTCGGCTCCGGCGACGGAAAACGTTACCCTATGCAACTGAATTTCCGCACTTGTCCGAGGTACACCCGTGTTTTCCCAATTCGCCCTGCACGAACGCCTGCTCAAAGCCGTGGCCGAGCTGAACTTTGTCGAGCCGACCCCGGTGCAGGCAGCGGCCATTCCCTTGGCCCTGCAAGGGCGGGATCTGCGGGTCACGGCACAGACCGGCAGCGGCAAGACCGCGGCCTTCGTCCTGCCGATGCTCAATCGCCTGGTCGACCTGGGCGGGCCACGGGTGGAAATCCGTGCCCTGATCCTGCTGCCGACCCGCGAGCTGGCGCAGCAGACGCTGAAGGAAGTGCAACGCTTTTCCCAGTTCACCTACATCAAGTCGGGCCTGGTGACCGGTGGTGAGGACTTCAAGGAGCAGGCGGCGATGCTGCGCAAGGTGCCGGACGTGCTGATCGGCACTCCGGGTCGCCTGATGGAGCAGCTCAACGCCGGCAACCTGGACCTGAGCCATGTCGAGGTCATGATCCTCGACGAAGCCGATCGCATGCTCGACATGGGCTTTGCCGAAGACATGGAGCGGCTGTGCAAGGAATGCGTCAACCGCGAACAGACCCTGCTGTTCTCCGCCACCACGGGCGGCGCGGGCCTGCGCGATATGATCGCCAAGGTCCTCAAGGACCCCGAGCACCTGATGCTCAACAGCGTTTCGCAGCTGTCCGAAGGCACTCGCCAGCAGATCATTACCGCCGACCATGACCAGCACAAGGAAGCCATCGTCCAGTGGCTGCTGGCCAACGAGACCTATCAGAAGGCGATCATCTTCACCAATACCCGGGCTTTGGCCGACCGTGTCTACGGGCACCTGGTCGCGCGTGACGTCAAGGCGTTCGTCCTGCATGGCGAGAAGGACCAGAAGGATCGCAAGCTGGCCATCGAGCGCTTCAAGCAAGGCGGCTCCAAGGTACTGGTGGCGACCGACGTCGCCGCGCGTGGCCTGGACATCGAAGGCCTCGACCTGGTCATCAACTTCGACATGCCGCGTAGCGGCGACGAGTACGTGCACCGCATCGGTCGTACCGGTCGCGCGGGCAGCGAAGGCCTGGCCATCTCGCTGATCTGCCATAACGACTGGAACCTGATGTCGAGCGTCGAGCGCTACCTCAAGCAGCAGTTCGAGCGTCGGGTGATCAAGGAGGTCAAGGGTACCTACAGTGGTCCGAAGAAGGTGAAGGCGTCGGGCAAGGCTGCCGGGGTCAAGAAGAAAAAGGTCGAGAAGAAGGGTGACAAGAAGGCTGTCGCCAAGCGCAAGCCGACGGCCAAGCCCAAGGCCAATGCGCCGTTGGCCAGCGCCGACGGCATGGCGCCGCTCAAGCGCCGCA
The DNA here is from genome assembly GCF_013523055.1 of Pseudomonas capeferrum. Classification (GTDB taxonomy): domain Bacteria; phylum Pseudomonadota; class Gammaproteobacteria; order Pseudomonadales; family Pseudomonadaceae; genus Aquipseudomonas; species Aquipseudomonas capeferrum_A. Next base: position 282,541 of record NZ_JAAMQM010000004.1, read on the forward strand.
AGCCTGTGGCGGAGTGAGGCGGGTTGTGGTGACGCCGTGAGGGCGGAGTAATGTCATGACCGCTGCAAGATGTTTTCAGGCTTCCAGCGGTCTTGAGATCGATCCTTCTCAGGGCGGAGGTCTAGCATGACGTTAGCGGATCAGACGTAAAGCCTGCGTAGCGGCCTCTGGCCCTATCGCGCCACTCTTATAGAAGAAACGCTAATTCATTGATTCAGCACGACCCTGTGGGAGCGCGTGAATTTCGAATTTTGAACAAGACAGTTGCTCCCCCAAGGTATAACCGTCCTTGAGGGCTTTGTTCTCTACGCGAGTGCACAGCCCGGCAGGCTGGGCGATCTCCTGGCGATGGCTCAAGTGACTGCCATCGAGGCTTCTCAGACTTTCTTTTCTGCCGCCTTCAACTCCTGCACGCGACGATCGATCAGCTGGCACTTGTCCGGCAGGTCCTTGCTTGCCGTGTCCAGCTTCATTCCTTGCAGCTCCTCGTTTATCTCCTTGGCTTTCTGCGGGTCCTGTTCGGTCAGGTGGGTTACCAGCTTGGCCAGTTCCTCGCGCTTTTGCGTGGCCTCTTCCAATGTGCACGCCCAGGTGGGCAGAGCGCAGAAGAGGGTGGCGGCAATGGTGATGCGGGACAAGTGCTTCATGGATCGGCCTCGATACGGTGAGATACTCGATGGATACCTGCCATGCGGCGAAGTTCATGCGGCGTCACCCCGTTGCTTGCCCATGCCGCGAATTTCCACGTCCGCTCCCAAGCCGGCTAGCGCCTATTTCGACCCCGTACGGCGAGCGGGCAAGGGTGGGCAACGAATCTGACTGAACACCCCCGACAAGGTACCGGTCTATGCTGTGTATCCACTCCTTCACAGCCTGAGGTCGCGCCACCATGATCACTTACGATTGGGACCTGATCGAACGCCTGTTGCACGAGGTACAGAACAGCGCCGGTCACAGCTTCACTCCACGCCCTTACGCCGAGCAGCACGCTGCCGCCCAGGCCGCGCAAGGCGATCCCGTGCCTGATCTTGACCACCTCAAGAGCCGCGCCTGCGAATACGAGAAGTTGCTGCTCGAGCGCGGTTTTATCGAAACCCGACCCGAAGATGAAGGCGGCAATGGCGAAAACTTCATCCTGACCGAGCGCGGTTCACGCTTGTTGAGCCTGATCGACAGCAGCATCCCTGGCGACGCACCGGCGCGTGAAAAGCTGAACCAGCAGGAAGACGCGCTGGACGAAGCCACGTTCGAAAGGGTCTCGTCCAAGCCGCAGATCACCAGCGGCGCAATTTAGGCTGGCAAGACCGACCCCGGCAATCCGATAATCGGCATTGGATTCTTCTCCACTGCCGAGCATTGCCAATGAAATCGAGTACCTCAAAGGCCCGCCAATGAGCATGGCGCGCAAGAACACGGACGCTTTCGCGCTGCAAGTCATGCTGGGGCTGTGCCTCATCTGGGGTAGCCAGCAGGTCCTGATCAAATGGGCCGCCGTCGACATCGCTCCGGTGATGCAGGCGGCATTTCGTTCCGGGATCGCCGCGCTGCTGGTGGGGCTGATGATCTGCTGGCGCGAGGGCTGGGGGCAGGTCGGCACCACCTGGCGCGCCGGGCTGCTGGCAGGCGCGCTGTTCGGGGTGGAATTCCTGTTCATTGCCGAAGGGTTGAAGCTGACCTCGGCGGCGCACATGTCGGTCTTCCTCTATACCGCTCCGGTCTTCACCGCACTGGGCCTGCACTTCATGCTGCCCAGCGAGCGTCTGCGACTGTTGCAATGGTTGGGCATCCTGCTGGCATTCGTCGGGATCGCCGTGGCGTTTGCCGGGGGGCTTTCGCTGGAACATCTGGATGGCCGTACCTTGCTCGGGGATGCCTTCGGGGTGCTGGCAGGGCTGGCCTGGGGGGCGACCACGGTAGTGGTACGGGGCTCGCGGCTGTCCGAGGCGCCCGCCACCCTGACCTTGTGGTACCAGTTGATGGTCGGCTTCATCGGCCTGCTGCTGGTTGCGCTGTTCAGCGGGCAGCTCGGCATGGTCTCGTTGACTCCGTTGGCCATCGGCAGCGTCCTGTTCCAGGGCATAGTGATCTCCTTCATCAGCTACCTGACATGGTTCTGGCTACTGCGCCAGTACCTGGCGTCGAACCTGGCCGTGTTCTCGTTCATCACGCCTCTGTTCGGCGTGACGTTCGGGGTGCTGTTGCTGGGAGAGCCGCTGACCCTGAACTTCGTGTTGGGCGCGCTCCTGGTCTTGCTGGGCGTGGTATTGGTCAGCGCGGAACCCTGGGTGCGCAAGCACCTGCGCAGAGTACTGGGATAGAGCGGTTGCAGGGCGTTGGCGGGGGCGCTGTCCGCTTACCCGGTATCGTCAGACATGATCCGGATTCCGGAGCCTGTCCTTATTAGCAATAAGGTGAAACAGTTAACCGGTCGTCGGAGCTTCCTGTTTTCGCTTGATACGAGTCAGACTCTACCCCATCTGTAGGAATAGGCGTATGCGCAATGCAGGACATCGGACTATGATCTGTATGAAGCATCGCAGGATTGATTTGCCGTGAGGCTTACCCGTAAAGGGGGCACTATGAAGAACTCCATGCACAACTGGCTCCATGACCTCGCTGTCGCCTTGGGATTGATCCCACCTCCGCTACAGCCGGTTCCGATTCCAACCGATGAGGAGCAGCGCAAGCGCCAACCTCGGCGTCGCTGAGTCGCACAGGGTCTTTCGTTGATCCTGGCCGGGCTTCCTGGAAGTCTGGTCGCCTTTTCGCCTGAAGAGCAGGCGGATTGGTGCGGTTTCCGACATTTGTCGAACCTGCTGGCTACCATTTTTTGGTATTCACCACCTTGACCACTACACAAGGAAGGTGGCCCGCCACGGAGGCTGTGGCAAACTGGCGCCAGCCAGGAGAACCCGATGTCCAGACCCCGCTGCGAGCGTTGCCAGCGCCCGCAAGACCACTGCCTTTGCCCGTTGATTCCCACGCTATGCAGCCGCACTCGTGTGCTGCTGCTGCAGCATCCCAGTGAAACCGGCCATGCCTTGAATACCGCGCGTCTGGCCGCCTTGGGGTTGGTCAACGCGGAGCTGCGCATCGGCGAAGTCTTCGATGACCTGCCGGCGTTACTGGCAACGCCTGGCTATCGGGCCGCGCTGCTGTTCCCAGGAGAAGAGGCACGGGCGCTGGAGGCTTATTCGCCGACGCAAAGTCTACCCTTGTTGCTGATCGTTCCAGACGGTACCTGGCGCAAGACGCGCAAGCTGCTGTATCTCAACCCACTGCTTGGCCAATTGCCGCGTGTCACGCTCGGCCAGGTGGCGCCTTCGCGCTATCGCTTGCGCAAGGCCCCGGACGAAGGGGCATTGTCTACCCTGGAAGCAGTCGTGCAGGCATTGAACGCGCTAGAGGCACCGGCTGCGTTCGATGCACTGTTAAAGCCGTTCGACGCCCTGATCGAAGGGCAGATCCAGGCCATGGGACGTGAAACCTTCGAGCGTAACCATGGGCCCATCGTCCGTGCCTGACGTCAGCGTTCGCGCATGGCCTCGGTGCGGGCCTTGAGTACCGGCTTGAGCAGATAATCCAGCACGCTTTTCTGGCCTGTGATGATGTCCACCGTGGCGGTCATGCCCGGGATGATCAGCAGCGGCTTGGCATCGTCGCCGAGGTGATTGCGGTCGGTGCGCACCTGGATCAGGTAGAAGGCATTGCCCTTGTCGTCGGTGACAGTGTCGGCGCCGATCATCTCGAGCTTGGCCTTGAGCCCTCCATAGATGGTGTAGTCATAGGCGCTGAACTTGACCATGGCCTTCTGGCCGGGATGCAGGAAGGCCACATCCTGTGGGCGCACCCTTGCTTCGATCAGCAGGTTGTCCTCGATAGGGACGATTTCCACCAGGTCGCTGCCAGGCTGGACCACGCCGCCGATGGTGTTGATCTTGAGCAGCTTGACGATCCCGCGTACTGGCGACTGCACCGTGGTGCGGTTGACGCGGTCGTCGATGGCGATGCTGGTGGCCGTGATCTTCGACAGTTCGGTGCGTTTGTCGTTGAGCTCCTTGGCCGCTTCGGAACGGAAGCTGGCCTGCGCCTCCTCGATCTTGCTCCTGATCTCGGCAATCGCTGCCTCGGCGCGGGGGATAGCCAGGTTGGTCGCATTCAACTGGCCACGCGCCTCGACCGTGCGCTGCTTGAGCCGCAGGATCTCCACCGGTGAAACGGCGCCCGTACCTACCAGCGGCGCGGACATGTTCAGCTCCTGTTGCAGCAGGCCCATCGCCGAGCGGTACTGCTCGGCCTTGGAGCGGAATTCGGCGAGCTCCTGGGTCTTCTGTCGCAGTTGCTCGTTGAAGGTCTGCTTTTCACTGGCCAGACGATGCTGACGCGACTGGAACAGGGCGCTTTCATCTTCAGCTACCTGGGGCGCCTTGGCGCGTACTTCATCGCTCAAGGCGAAGGGGCGGCCCTCGGCCTCTGCGGACAATCGCGCGACCTGTGCGCTCAGGGCATAGCGATCGGCTTCGCTCTCACCCTTGTTGGATTGAAAGCGCGTGTCATCCAGGCGCAGCAGAGTAGCGCCCTTGTCGACGATCTGCCCTTCGCGGACAAGAATTTCGGTGACGATACCGCCTTCGAGATTCTGCACCACTTGCACCTTGCCGGAGGGAATGGCCTTGCCGTCGCCGACCGTGACCTCGTCCAGGACGGCGAAATAGGCCCAGACCAACGCCGCCAGCAACAGCGCGGCGGCCAGCCAGACCGTCACCCGTGACAGGCGCGGCGAGTCCTGCAGGGTCGCCCCGGCCAGCTCGGGCAGATAGTCGCGCTCGGCGGTCTTGCCAAAACTGTGCAGATAGCTGCGCACACCGTGATCGAGAGACATGATGAGCTCCTAGAGGGCTGCGCCGACGCGACCTTTGCGCAGGGCGTCGATGACCGCGTCCTTGGGGCCGTCGGCAACGATCTTGCCGTTGTCCAGCACCACCAGGCGGTCTACCAGGCTGAGCATCGAGCTGCGATGGGTGACCAGCAGCAGGGTCTTGCCGGGTACCCAGTTAGCCAAGCGACGGCGTAGCTGGTCTTCGCTGCTGTTGTCCATATGGCTGGTAGGTTCGTCGAGGATGAGGATGGGTGGTTCGAGCAACAATGCCCGCGCCAGCAGCACGGTCTGACGCTGACCGCCCGAGAGCAACTGGCCACGCTCGCCGACCGGCCGATCGAATCCTTGCGGATGCTGGCGCGCCAACTCGCTGACCCCGGTCATCTCGGCGACTTCGAGCATGCGCGCATCGCTGACATGGCGGGCGCCGAGGGTGAGGTTGTCGCGCAAGCTGCCCGCCAGTAGCGGCAGGTCGTGGGCAACGTAGCCGAGCTGGCTGCGCAGATCGGCGATGTCCAGTTGGCGCAGGTCGAGATTATCGAGCAGCACCTGACCTTGATCGGGCTGATAGAACCCCATCAACAATCTGGCCAGCGTGCTCTTGCCCGAACCACTGCGACCGATGATACCGATGCGTTCGCCTGGCTCGACGCGCAAACCGATGTCATCGAGCGCCGCACCAGCCTGGCCCGGGTATTGAAAGCTGACGTGGCTAATTTCCAGACCGCCCTTGAGCGAGGTGTGCTCCAGCGCCTGTTGCTCGGCCTGGCGCTCCTGGGGCAACGCCATCAGGGCATCGGTGCTGCGCATGGTCAAGCGAGCCTGCTGGTAGCGGGTGATCAGCCCGGCGATCTGGCCCAGCGGCGCCAATACGCGACTGCCAAGCATGTAACTGGCGACCAGGGCGCCGACGCTGAGGTTGCCGGCAATGATGCTGTAGACCCCGGCAACGATGGTCGCCATGCCGCAGAACTGCTGAATGAACAGCGTACCGTTGCTGGCCAGGGACGACAGGTTGCGAGCATGGGCGTCGAGGCGGGCGAGGGCACCGTTGGTGCTTTCCCACTGGTACTGGCGCTCGCTTTCCGCTCCGCAGGCCTTGAGGGTTTCAAGGCCGCTGAGGGTCTCGATCAGCAATGCCTGGCGCACCGCGCCGAGGCTCAGGCTTTTCTGCACGGTATCGCGCAGACGCATCTGGATGATCAGGGCGAAACCCGCCGCCAGCGGGAAGGCGATCAAAGGGATCAGCACCAGCCAGCCACCGAGCAGGCCGATGACCAGCAACATCAGGATCACGAACGGCAGGTCGATGATGCTGGTCAGGGTGACGGCCGTAAGGAATTCACGCAGTCCTTGGAAATCATGGATGCTCTGGGCGAAGCCGCCGATGGTCGCCGGGCGTGCCTTCATCGACATGCCAGTGATGCGTTCGAAGAGTGTGGCCGAGAGGATCAGGTCGGTCTTCTTGCCGGCCTGGTCGAGCAGATGAGCGCGGACCATGCGCAGGATCAGCTCGAAGGCAGTCCCGATGAACAGGCCGATGACCAGCATCCACAAGGTCGACAGAGCCTGGTTAGGGACGACCCGGTCGTAGGTTTGCATGACGAACAGGGGCACCATCAGGCCAAGCAGGTTGATCAGCAGACTGGCCAGCAAGGCGTCGCTGTACAGCCAGCGAGAGTGTTGGAGGGTATCGCGGAACCAGGCGTTGACCCTCGGCAGCAAGGGGCTTCGCAATTCTTCCAGCATGTGGCGGGGGCGGGCGAACAGGACTTGGCCGCTGTAGGCATCGGCCAGTTCCTCGCGGCTGACCCACTGCTCGCCGCCTTCGGCCTCGCAAGGCAGAATCAGCGCGCGCTGATCTTCGCCCCAGCGGCGCAGCACGGCAGAACGGCCATCCTTGAGCACCAGCAACACTGGCAGGTTGAGCGCCGAAATGGCGCCCAGCTCCCGGCGCAATACCCTGGCCTGCAGACCGGCCCGCGCGGCGGCGCGCGGCAGCAGAGCGAGGTCCAGGCGTTGCCGCGCCAGGGGCAGCCCGCTGCACAGGCTGGCACGGCTGGCTGGGCAAGCGTGCAGCTTGCACAGGATCAGCAGGCCATCGAGCAATGGATCATCGGGCTGTGAATCATCCAGGCCGAGGCGCGATTCCGCGACAGGGCCTGCCGGTTGCATACTGGTCACAATGGCCTACTCCTGTCGCGGGGACGGGGGATTAACGCATATCGGGCAGCCGCGCTTCGCTACGTACTTCGCTCTTGGCAATGGCTTCGGCCGGCAACGCAATGCGCTGCCTGTTCAGCAGCTCACCCATGTTGGCCAGAACGCGATACATCGCGTACTCCTCGGTGTAACGTACTTCCGTGTAGCGACGGTTTGCGGTGTACAGCTCGTTCTCGCTGTCCAGTACGTCGAGCAGGGTACGTTGACCCAGGCCGAACTGATCCTGGTAGGCCGCCCGTACGCGGGTAGTGGTTTCAGCGTATTCGCGGGCGGAAGGGATCTGCTTGCGCGCATTGTTCATGGCGTTCCACGACAGGCTCATGTTCTCGTTGAGCTCGCGCAGGGCGTTGTTGCGGATGTCCATTGCCTGGTTGATCTTGTGCGCATCGGACTGCAGGCGCGCCTTGTCGCTGCCGCCGCGGAACAGGTTGTAATTGAGCTCGAGGCCCGCCTGCCAGTCATTGTTGTCATGACCGCGCTGACCGCCGGTGTTGTTGTTGGCACCCGTCGCCAGGACCGCATCGATGCGCGGGTAGAAAGGCGACTTGGCCACTTCGTATTGCTGTTCGGCGGCTTTCACATCGGCCTGGGCCGATTTCAGGTAAGGGTTGCTCTCCATCATGGCCTGACGCGCTTCGTTCAAGGTGACAGGCACTTCGCCCTTGATGGTCACCGGAGCTTCCAGCTCGTCGGGCATGCGCCCGATCACGCTGTAGAAGTTCGCTTCGGCGTCGGCCAGGTCGACTTCGGCGGTGTCCAGGTTGTTTTCCGCCAAGGCACGACGGGCACGCGACTGGTCGAAGTCGGCGCTGCTGCCCACGCCGCGCTCGGTACGCAGACCGATCTGGTCGTTGACGCGCAGGTGCGCCTGCAGGTTGTTCTTGGCCAGGTCGACCAGCTCGCGACGCTTGAGCACCTCAAGGTAGACCTCGATGGCACGCAGGCCCACATCCTGGGCGATTGCCTGGGTGTAATAGGCGCGTGAATTGACCACGGCCTCGGTACGGCCCACTTCATTCAAGGTGTTGAAGCCATCGAACAGCATCTGCCGCAGGCGCAGGTCCGATTGGGTATAGCTCAGGGTTTCCTTGGTGTGGTTGCGCGTGCCATCGGCATTCACGCCACGAGTGTTGGTGTTGTCCGAGCGCTGGCGGCCAAAGCCCGCCACCAGATCGACAGTCGGGAAGTATCCCCCACGGGCGAATTTAACGTCCTCATCGGCAGACAACCGGCTGTTACGGTTGGAGCTGATTTCCGGGTGGTAATCCACGGCGCTCTGGATTGCCTCGGTAATCGACATCGCCTGTGCATTGGCACACGCCATGGCCAACAAGATCGCACTGGTGATAGGGGTCAAAACGCGCATGGGGTACTTCTCCCTTGTTTCAAAAATGGTGCAGCTATCGCCAAAAAAATGGCGAAATATAATGGGTTCAAACCGTTTCAGGCTTGTAACAGAACAGCTAAGAACATTTACAACTAAACCTAAGACGATTTCGGCATAAGTCTTATGCAAAAAAAAACTTATGCGGCTTTAGCTTTCCGAGACATTGTTCTTATACGTGATCCGCGAAATCCGCGCCACAGTGCGATTTGCGGGCGCTATAGAAAGTTCCCGATTTTTTGCAGTCCAGGTAAAAGGGAAGAGCGGCGACAGTATTTATTGGCGACAATTGTTTGACGTATGTTAGATGGCCAATAACCACTATGTATCGCCGATGTGTCATCCCGAAAGGCGCTTCATTTGCGCGATGTCTTCAGATGAACAACACGGTTCGCAGTCCAGGCTGCGGATCGTTTCTCGTGTTTCTCGATATACCTCGATCCGCGAAAAACAACCTCGGCAGTGGAGGCGTTTGTTCATGGCTAGATTAGTGGGCGTGGTCAGCAAGGTTATCGGCCAGGTAGTTGCGATCAGTAGCGACGGTATGCGTCGCATGCTTATCGAAGGCGATCGGCTGTTTGTCGGCGAGCAATTGGAAACAGGCGCAGCCGGCGCCATTGCGGTGCGTCTGCAGAATGGAGCCGAACTTACTCTCGGACGTGACAGCAGTCTGGAGATGACCAGCGACCTGCTGGCTAATCGAGCGCCCCATGTACAGCCCCATGCGCAGCAACTTGTCGATGTAGAGCGTTTGCAGCAGGCCATCGCTGCGGGCGCGGACCCGACCGAGGAGGGCGAAGCAACGGCGGCCGGTCCGACCAGCGGTAATCCGGTCGCGCTCGGTGGCAGTCACTCCTTCGTGCTGCTCACCGAAGTGGGAGGGCGGGTAGATCCGGAAGTCGGCTTCCCGACCGCCGGCTTCAACGGCATTCCCGAGCTGGCAGACCGAGAGACAGGCGCCCTCCATGACAGTGATCAGGACGATGGACGACCCTTGCCGCCGCCAGGTACGGACAACGTCATCGATTTGCGCGGGTTGGATGGCGATCCCGGGGAGGTATTCCTCGACGAAGCCAACCTTGCTCAGGGGTCGATCAACAACCCCGCAGCATTGACGCAGACAGGTACCTTCGGCGTAGTCGCACCCGATGGCGTGTTCAACCTCAGCGTGGGCGGGATCGGCGTGGTGACGGCCGGTGTAGTGACCGGTGTCGGCCTGTCCATCACGACGGGCCTCGGTAACACACTTACCATCACTGGCTATGACCCCTCGACAGGCGTAGTCAGCTACAGCTACACCTTGGGGGATGCCCTGATTCATCCTACCGCGGGAGGCACCAACGAGCTGGGTGAGCAGCTGCCTGTCCTGGCCAGTGACAACGATGGTGACGTGGTTCAAGGTACTTTGGACATCATCATTCGGGACGATGTACCGAGAGCGATCGACGACAACAATCCGCTAAGCGGCACCGAGCAACAGACGGTCCTCACGGGAAACGTGCTGGACAATGACATCCAGGGAGCGGATCGGGTAACCATCAGCCCCACCACCGGGCCGATCGTCGCGGGTACCTTCATGGGGACCTATGGCACGTTGGTATTGGCGGTGGATGGTTCCTATACCTATACCCTCGATAAGGATGATCCGGATTTTCTGAATCTGCAGGGTGGGGGAAGCGCGGTAGAAACATTTACCTACACCCTGACCGATGCCGATGGCGATACCAGCACGGCGACGCTGACGCTGGATATCAACAACCTCAACGACCCGGTCACCTTGAGCGGCCTGAGCGTGGCGGGTGGCGAGCTGACGGTCTTCGAGAGGCATCTGAGCGATGGCAGCACGCCTGACAACTCGGCACTGACGCAGACCGGGACCTTCACGGTCAATGCGCCGGACGGCCTGCAAAGCCTGACCGTTGGTGGCATCAATGTGCTGAGCGGCGGTATTGCCAGTGGTTTCCCGCAAACGCTGATCACTGCGCTGGGCAACACCCTGACCATCACTGGCTACAACGCCAGTACCGGTGTGGTCAGCTACAGCTACACCCTGACCGACAACGAAGCCCACCCGACTGCCGACGGTGCCAATAGCCTGAGCGAGAGCTTTGTTGTCTCGGCCACCGATAGCGATGGCAGCACGGCCACTGACAGTCTGGACGTCACTATCGTCGACGACCTGCCGACGGCTGCGAATGACGGCAACCTGGCAACGGCGACCGAGCAGCAAACGACCTTGACCGGCAATGTCCTGGCCAATGACACCCAAGGTGCCGACCGGATCACCCTCAGTCCCACTACCGGGCCGATCACTGCAGGTACCTTCACCGGCACCTATGGCACCCTGGTCTTGGCAGCGGACGGTTCGTACACTTACACCCTCAACCCAGACGACGCTGACTTCAAGGGCTTGAAGGGCGGGGGCACCGGGACCGAGTCCTTCACCTACACCCTGACCGATGCCGATGGCGACTCCAGTACGGCAACGCTGATGCTGGATATCAGCAACCTCAACGACCCGGTCACCTTGAATGGCCTGAACGTGGCGGGCGGCGAACTGACGGTCTTCGAGAGGCACCTGAGCGATGGCAGCACGCCCGACAACTCGGCGCTGACGCAGAGTGGGACCTTCACGATCAACGCGCCGGACGGTCTGCAAACCCTGACTGTAGGCGGCATCAACGTAGTCACGGCTGGCGTGGCCTCTGGCTTCCCTCAGTCCCTGACCACCGCCTTGGGCAATACCCTGACCATCACTGGCTACAACGCCAGTACCGGCGTGGTCAGCTACAGCTACACCCTGACCGACAATGAAGCCCATCCGACTGCCGACGGTGCCAATAGCCTGAGCGAGAGCTTTGTTGTCTCGGCCACCGATAGCGATGGCAGCACGGCCACTGACAGTCTGGACGTCACTATCGTCGACGACCTGCCGACGGCTGCGAATGACGGCAACCTGGCAACGGCGACCGAGCAGCAAACGACC
>NZ_JAAMQM010000050.1 GCF_013523055.1 Pseudomonas capeferrum
TTGCCCAGTGCAGTGATCAGCGTTTGCGGGAAACCACTGGCAATACCGCCGCTCAGCACATTGATGCCACCAACGGTCAGGGTTTGCAGACCATCGGGTGCGGTAACAGTAAAAGTGCCGTTCTGTGTTAGTGCCGAGCCGTCGGGCGTGCTGCCATCGCTCAGATGCCTCTCGAAGACCGTTAGCTCGCCGCCCGCCACGTTCAAACCGTTCAGGGTGACCGGGTCGTTGAGGTTGCTGATATCCAGTGTCAGTGTTGCCGTGCTGGTATCGCCATCGGCATCGGTCAGGGTGTAGGTGAAGGTCTCGGTCCCGGTGCCCCCGCCCTTCAAGCCCTTGAAGTCAGCGTCGCCTGGGTTGAGGGTGTAGGTGTACGAACCATCCGCTGCCAGCACCAGAGTGCCATAGGTGCCAGTGAAGGTACCTGCGGTGATCGGCCCGGTAGTGGGACTGAGGGTGATTCGGTCGGCACCTTGGGTGTCGTTGGCCAGGACATTGCCGGTCAAGATCGTTTGCTGCTCGGTCGCCATTGACAGGTTGCCGTCATTCGCAGCCGTCGGCAGGTCATCGACGATAGTGACGTCCAGACTGTCAGTGGCCGTGCTGCCATCGCTATCGGTGGCCGAAACGGTAAAACTCTCGCTCAGGCTATTGGCGCCATTGGCAGTCGGATGGGCTTCGTTGTCGGACAAGGTATAGCTGTAGCTGACCACGCCGGTACTGGCGTTGTAGCCAGTGATGGTCAGGGTATTGCCCAGTGCAGTGATCAGCGTTTGCGGGAAACCACTGGCAATACCGCCGCTCAGCACATTGATGCCACCAACGGTCAGGGTTTGCAGACCATCGGGTGCGGTAACAGTAAAAGTGCCGTTCTGTGTTAGTGCCGAGCCGTCGGGCGTGCTGCCATCGCTCAGATGCCTCTCGAAGACCGTTAGCTCGCCGCCCGCCACGTTCAAACCGTTCAGGGTGACCGGGTCGTTGAGGTTGTTGATATCCAGCGTCAGGGTTGCCGTGCTGGTATCGCCGTCGGCATCGGTCAGGGTGTAGGTGAAGGACTCGTTCCCGGTGCCCCCGCCCTGCAGATTCAGAAAATCCGGATCATCCGTATCGAGGGTGTAGGTGTAGGAACCATCCGCTGCCAGCACCAGGGTCCCGTAGGTGCCGGTGAAGGTACCTGCAGTGATCGGCCCGGTGGTGGGACTGACCGCTATCCGGTCGGCACCCTGGGTATCGTTGCTCAGCACGTTCCCCGTGAGGATGGTCTGTTGCTCGGTCACCGTTGCCAGGTTGCCGTCATTCGCGGCGGTCGGCAGGTCGTCGACGATAGTGACGTCCAGACTGTCAGTGGCCGTGCTGCCATCGCTATCGGTGGCCGAAACGGTAAAACTCTCGCTCAGGCTGTTGGCACCGTTGGCCGTTGGATGGGCTTCATTGTCGGTCAGGCTGTAGCTGTAGCTGACCACGCCGGTACTGGCGTTGTAGCCAGTGATGGTCAGGGTATTGCCCAAGGCGGTGGTCAGGGACTGAGGGAGGCCAGAGGCCACGCCAGCCGTGACTACGTTGATGCCGCCTACAGTCAGGGTTTGCAGACCATCGGGTGCGGTAACGGTAAAAGTGCCGTTCTGTGTTAGTGCCGAGCCGTCAGGCGTGCTGCCATCATTCAGATGCTTCTCAAAAACGGTCAGCTCGCCGTCCGCCACGTTCAAGCCGTTCAGCGTGACTGGGTCGTTGAGGTTGCTGATATCCAGCGTCAGGGTTGCCGTGCTGGTATCGCCATCGGCATCGGTCAGGGTGTAGGTAAACGTCTCTATCGCGCTTCCCCCGCCCTGCAGATTCAGAAAATCCGGATCATCCGTATCGAGGGTGTAGGTGTAGGAACCAT
>NZ_JAAMQM010000051.1 GCF_013523055.1 Pseudomonas capeferrum
GCGTTAGAGCCGACTGCTTCCCCCTAACTGACTGGCATTACAATCATGGTCTGGGTTCAGCGATTGCTCGCCACCGGGACACCGCACACCGGTGGCGAGCGGGCTTGTCCCGCGATAGGCCGGCAGCGTCACTGCAACCCTAAAGCCGGCAGCGTCCCTTAAGACTCCCGAAGCCGAAGGCTAAGCACCAGCGTTAGAGCCGACTGCTTCCCCCTAACTGACTGGCATTACAATCATGGTCTGGGTTCAGCGATTGCTCGCCACCGGGACACCGCACACCGGTGGCGAGCGGGCTTGTCCCGCGATAGGCCGGCAGCATCACTGCAACCCTAAAGCCGGCAGCGTCCCTTAAGACTCCCGAAGCAAGGCTAAGCACCAGCGTTAGAGCCGACTGCTTCCCCTTGACTGACTGGCATCAGGGTCATGGCCTGGGGTTCAGCGATTGCTCGCCAGACGTGGAGCGTCATCGAGAGAATCTGCTATCTCGAATCCTCCCAAGGCTTCGTCTCCCAGCTGGAACTGCCAGTCACGAAACCCTGGGTGGCGATGACGTAGTGTATACCTCGATCAGCCCCGGATCTCGGCGACCGCCGCGGCCAATGCCTGTGCCGGATCGGCTGCCTGGCTGATCGGACGGCCGATGACCAGGTAGTCCGACCCCGCGTCCAATGCCTGGCGCGGGGTGAGGATACGGCGCTGGTCATCCTGCGCGCTGCCCGCCGGACGAATACCGGGTGTCACCAGCTTCAGCGAAGGCAGCGCCGCCTTCAGCGCCGGCGCCTCGAGCGCCGAGCACACCAGACCGTCCATCCCTGCCTGCTTGGCCAACGCGCCCAGACGCAGTACCTGCTCCTGAGGCTCGATATCCAGGCCGATTGCCGCCAGATCCTCACGTTCCATGCTGGTCAGCACGGTAACGCCGATCAGCAACGGCTGGGGACCGCTGCGCTTGTCCAGCACTTCACGGCAGGCCGCCATCATGCGCAGGCCACCGGAGCAGTGCACATTGACCATCCACACGCCCATCTCGGCAGCGGCTTTCACGGCCATCGCGGTGGTGTTGGGGATGTCGTGGAATTTCAGGTCCAGGAACACCTCGAAGCCCTTCTCGCACAGCGTTTCCACGATGCCGGAAGCGCTGCTGGTGAACAGCTCCTTGCCTACCTTGACACGGCACAGCGCCGGGTCAAGCTGGTCGGCCAATTTCAGGGCGGCCTCACGGGTGGGGAAATCCAGGGCAACGATCAGGGGCGTCTGGCAGGTGGACATGGTCGGGGTCTCATGGCAAGTCGAAATCGGCGCGCATTGTAAACGATGTGGTTGGGGAGCGGGGGGCCGGAGGTCGTTGGGAGGAAATCGG
>NZ_JAAMQM010000052.1 GCF_013523055.1 Pseudomonas capeferrum
TGAACGAGCCCCATGAAAGACAGGACACCGTTCCGCCCTTAAGATAAGGGATAGGCAAACGGGTATGTTTATGACTAACAGCAACGACAAGGGTGGCGAACTGCTCGGCCAGGAACGCCGACGCCGCTGGAGCACCGACCAGAAGCTGGCCATGGTTCGCGAGAGCCTTGAACCCGGACAAAGCGTATCCGTGGTGGCCCGGCGCAACGGCATCAATGCCAACCAGCTGTTCCTGTGGCGCAAGCTGTACCAGGACGGAAGCCTCTCGGCAGTCAGCGCCGGCGAGGCCGTGGTACCCGCGTCCGAGCTGAACGATGCGCTGAAGCAGATCCGCGAATTGCAGCGGATGCTGGGCAAGAAGACGATGGAAGCCGAAGTCCTCAAAGAGGCCGTGGAGATCGCCCGTTCGCGAAAATGGATTGCGCACTCACCCTTGTTGCCGGGGGACGACCAGTGAAACTGGTCAGCAAATGTCTCGGTGTGTCGCGCTCGCAATTAACGGTTCGAATCAAGCAATCGGTATCGCCCAAGGCACGGCAGCGCCGGCTTGTAAGCGATACGGAGCTGGTCGCCGAGATCAAGCAGCAAGTCAGCGAGTTGCCGAGCTACGGTTACCGTCGCGTTTGGGGTTTGCTGCGCCGCGAGCGTGAAACCCAGTCGCTGCCACCGATCAACGTGAAGCGGGTTTATCGCGTCATGCGCGACCACAACTTGTTGTTGGCGCGGCGCATCAAGCAACCTGGCGTGCAACGCCGGCATGAAGGCCGAATCGCCGTCGCTACCAGCGATACACGGTGGTGTTCGGACGGCTTCGAGTTTCGCTGCGACGATGGTGCAAAGTTGAGCGTAACTTTTGCGCTGGACTGCTGCGACCGCGAAGCCATCGGCTGGGTTGCCAGCCCGACAGGCTACAGCGGCGATGACATCCGAGACTTGATGTTGGAAAGCGTGGAGAAGCGTTTTGGCGATCAACTACCAAGCAAACCGGTGCAATGGTTGAGCGATAATGGCTCGGCCTATATCGCTGAGCAGACGCGCCTGTTTGCCCGCCAGATCGGCTTGCAGCCGGTGACTACGCCGGTGCGCAGCCCGCAGAGCAACGGTATGGCAGAGAGCTTCGTGAAGACGATCAAGCGTGATTATGTGGCGCACATGCCCAAACCGGATCGAGAAACGGCGCTGCGCAACCTGACGATTGCCTTCGAGCATTACAACGAGCAGCATCCGCATAGCGCCTTGAAATATCGGTCGCCGCGAGAGTTTAGGCGCTTGGCAGCAGCATCAATTTAACGGGGAGTTGGTGTCCGGTTCGGTAGGGGCAAGTCCAG
>NZ_JAAMQM010000053.1 GCF_013523055.1 Pseudomonas capeferrum
CAGCGGTCAGGGTCGCCACGACATCGTTGATGGTGTCGGCGATCTGCACGGTGGCGGAGCCACCCAGCTGCAGGTTTTCGAAGGTCTGGCCATCAACGGTGGCATCGGTGATACCAACGGTTAGCGAGCCGGCGTCCTTGAAGACGTCATCACCTTGGGCGGTGGCACGGTACTCGACTTCGGTCTGGCCTGCGGCGATCACGACCTTGTCACCATTGGACAGGGTAACGGTGAGGTCACGGTCCAGGACCTGGTTGACGCGCACGGTGAAGACCGGCTGCTGGGCTTCGGTGACGTTGCCGTTGCTGACAATGCTGACCAAAACCTGGTCGCCGCCATTTGGTGTGCCTGGGGTACCTGGGTTATTCGGGGTACCGGTTTCGTCAGTGACCGTGGTGCAGGTGTAGCCCGAGGTCGACAACTTCTCGAAGACGTTGCCACCGGTGATGCCAGTGATCGACTTGTTGATGACAGGCTGGCCGCCGACGTAGACATCGTCGGCCGTGGTCAGCACATAGGTGCCGCTGGCCTTGCCTGCCTCGATGGTGATGAGACCGCCGCCTTCGAGGGTGAAGGTCATGCCCTGGTGACCGGTCACCGGCAGGCCGTCCTTGCTGATCAAGGTGACGGTGTAGGTGATCTGGCCACCTTCGGTGACGGTGGTCTTGTCAGCCGTGAGCGTGGCGACCACTTCGTTGATGGTGTCGGCGATCTGCACGGTGGCCGAGCCACCCAGCTGCAGGTTTTCGAAGGTCTGGCCGTCAACGGTGGCATCGGTGATGCCGACAGTCAGGGAACCAGCATCCTTGAACACGTCTTCGCCCTGGGCATCGGTGCGGTAGGTGGCTTCGGTCTGGCCCGCAGCGATCACCACCTTGGCGCCATTGGTCAGGGTAACGGTGAGGTCACGGTCCAGGACCTGGTTGACGCGCACGGTGAAGACCGGCTGCTCGGCTTCGGTGACGTTGCCATTGCTGACGATCGAGACGGCGATCTGGTCGCCAGCGTTCGGCGTGCCAGGGGTACCCGGATTACCTGGAGTTCCCGGTTCGTCAGTGACGACTGTGTTGGTGCTGCCAGCAGTGATCAGGTTCTCGAAGACCGCATCGCCAGTCACACCAGTGATCGTTTGGGCGATAGCCGGCTGGCCACCGACATACACGTCATCGTTGGCGGTGATGGTGGCGGTACCGGCAGCACTGCCCTTGGCCACTTCGACGACAGTGCCGTCGGTGAGCGTAAAGGTCAGGCCCTGGTGGCCAGTAACCGGCAAGCCATCCTTGCTGGTCAGGGTCACGGTG
>NZ_JAAMQM010000054.1 GCF_013523055.1 Pseudomonas capeferrum
AGGCGGTGGTCTTGCCTGCCTTGACCGTTACGGTGTCACCGTTGCTCAGGGTGACGGTGAGGTCACGCTCCAGGCTGCGGTTGAGGGTGACGGTGAAGGTGGCCGGCTTGTCCTCGGTGATCGAGTTTTGATCGGCCGTGATGCCGACGGTGACCAAGTCTCCGCCGTTCGGTGTACCTGGGGTACCTGGGTTATTCGGGGTACCGGTTTCGTCAGTGACCGTGGTGCAGGTGTAGCCCGAGGTCGACAGCTTCTCGAAGACGTTGCCACCGGTGATGCCAGTGATCGACTTGTTGATGACGGGCTGGCCGCCGACGTAGGCGTCGTCGGCCGTGGTCAGGACATAGGTGCCGCTGGCCTTGCCTGCCTCGATGGTGACGAGACCGCCGCCTTCGAGGGTGAAGGTCATGCCCTGGTGACCGATCACCGGCAGGCCGTCCTTGCTGATCAAGGTGACGGTGTAGGTGATCTGGCCGCCTTCGGTGACGGTGGTCTTGTCAGCCGTGAGCGTGGCGACCACTTCGTTGATGGTGTCGGCGATCTGCACGGTGGCCGAGCCACCCAACTGCAGGTTCTCGAAGGTCTGGCCGTCAACGGTGGCATCGGTGATACCAACGGTTAGCGAGCCGGCGTCCTTGAAGACGTCATCACCCTGGGCATCGGTGCGGTAGGTGGCTTCGGTCTGGCCCGCGGCGATAAGGACCTTGTCACCATTGGTCAGGGTGACGGTGAGGTCACGGTCCAGGACCTGGTTGACGCGTACGGTGAAGACCGGCTGCTCGGCTTCGGTGACGTTGCCATTGCTGACAATGCTGACCAAAACCTGGTCGCCGCCATTTGGCGTACCTGGAGTCCCTGGGTTGTTCGGCGTACCAGTTTCGTCGGTGACGGTCGTGGTGGTGCTGCCAGCAGTGATCAGGTTCTCGAAGACCGCATCACCAGTTACACCGGTGATGGTCTGGGCAATGGCCGGCTGGCCACCGACATACACGTCATCGTTGGCAGTGATGGTGGCGGTACCGGCAGCACTGCCCTTGGCCACTTCGACGACAGTGCCGTCGGTGAGCGTAAAGGTCAGGCCCTGGTGGCCAGTAACCGGCAAGCCATCCTTGCTGCTCAGGGTCACGGTGTAGGTGATCTGACCGCCTTCGGCGACAGTGGTCTTGTCAGCGGTCAGGGTCGCCACGACATCGTTGATGGTGTCGGCGATCTGCACGGTGGCGGAGCCACCCAGCTGCAGGTTTTCGAAGGTCTGGCCATCAACGGTGGCATCGGTGATACCAACGGTTAGCGA
>NZ_JAAMQM010000055.1 GCF_013523055.1 Pseudomonas capeferrum
CGGTACCGGCAGCACTGCCCTTGGCCACTTCGACGACAGTGCCGTCGGTGAGCGTAAAGGTCAGGCCCTGGTGGCCAGTAACCGGCAAGCCATCCTTGCTGGTCAGGGTCACGGTGTAGGTGATCTGACCGCCTTCGGCGACGGTGGTCTTGTCGGCGGTCAGGGTCGCCACGACATCGTTGATGGTGTCGGCGATCTGCACGGTGGCCGAGCCACCCAGCTGCAGGTTCTCGAAGGTCTGGCCCTCAACGGTGGCATCGGTGATACCAACGGTTAGCGAACCGGCGTCCTTGAAGACGTCCTCGCCCTGGGCATCGGTGCGGTAGGTGGCTTCGGTCTGGCCCGCAGCGATCACCACCTTGTCACCATTGGACAGGGTGACGGTGAGCTCACGATCCAGGACCTGGCTGACGCGCACGGTGAAGACCGGCTGCTCGGCTTCGGTGACGTTGCCGTTGCTGACGATCGAGACGACGATCTGGTCGCCAGCGTTCGGCGTGCCAGGGGTACCCGGATTACCTGGAGTTCCTGGTTCGTCAGTGACGACTGTGTTGGTGCTGCCAGCAGTGATCAGGTTCTCGAAGACCGCATCGCCGGTCACACCAGTGATCGTTTGGGCAATGGCCGGCTGGCCGCCGACATACACGTCATCGTTGGTGGTGATGGTGGCGGTACCGGCAGCACTGCCCTTGGCCACTTCGACGACAGTGCCGTCGGTGAGCGTAAAGGTCAGGCCCTGGTGGCCAGTAACCGGCAAGCCATCCTTGCTGGTCAGGGTCACGGTGTAGGTGATCTGACCGCCTTCGGCGACGGTGGTCTTGTCGGCGGTCAGGGTCGCCACGACATCGTTGATGGTGTCGGCGATCTGCACGGTGGCCGAGCCACCCAGCTGCAGGTTCTCGAAGGTCTGGCCCTCAACGGTGGCATCGGTGATACCAACGGTTAGCGAACCGGCGTCCTTGAAGACGTCCTCGCCCTGGGCATCGGTGCGGTAGGTGGCTTCGGTCTGGCCCGCAGCGATCACCACCTTGTCACCATTGG
>NZ_JAAMQM010000056.1 GCF_013523055.1 Pseudomonas capeferrum
AGGGCAGTGCTGCCGGTACCGCCACCATCACCACCAACGATGACGTGTATGTCGGCGGCCAGCCGGCCATTGCCCAAACGATCACTGGTGTGACCGGCGATGCGGTCTTCGAGAACCTGATCACTGCCGGCAGCACCACCACGACCGTCACCGACGAAACTGGTACGCCGAACAACCCAGGGACTCCAGGTACGCCAAATGGCGGCGACCAGGTTTTGGTCAGCATTGTCAGCAATGGCAACGTCACCGAAGCCCAGCAGCCGGTCTTCACCGTACGCGTCAACCAGGTCCTGGACCGTGACCTCACCGTCACCCTGACCAATGGTGACAAGGTCCTTATCGCCGCGGGCCAGACCGAAGCCACCTATCGCACCGATGCCCAGGGTGATGACGTCTTCAAGGATGCTGGCTCCCTGACGGTCGGCATCACCGATGCCACCGTTGATGGCCAGACCTTCGAAAACCTGCAGCTGGGTGGCTCCGCCACCGTGCAGATCGCCGACACCATCAACGATGTCGTGGCGACCCTGACCGCCGACAAGACCACCGTCACCGAAGGCGGTCAGATCACCTACACCGTGACCCTGAGCAACGCCCAAGGCCTGCCAGTTACCGGCCATGCGGGCCTGACGTTCACCCTCACCGATGGCACCACGATCACCATCCCGAGCGGCAGTACCGCCGGCACCGCTACCATCACCGCCAACGATGACGTGTATGTCGGTGGCCAGCCGGCCATTGCCCAGACCATCACCGGTGTGACCGGTGATGCGGTCTTCGAGAACCTGATCACTGCTGGCAGCACCAACACAGTCGTCA
>NZ_JAAMQM010000057.1 GCF_013523055.1 Pseudomonas capeferrum
CGTTGCCGCCCAGGAAGTTGTGCCCATCGGCCGAATAGGTGTAGCGCGTGTCGATCGACGGTTGGCCATGGCCGGGATGGTTGAGGTGCTGGGTCACCCGCGGCATCGGATCGACCCCTGAGCCGATCGGGAACAGATGTCCGCCGTCCTGGTAGAAGACCTCCTCGAAGCCGCCGCTGGGGGTGCGCACCTTGCTGATGCAGTCCATGTTGCGTTCGCGGCTGTACTCGAACCGCCAACTGGCCTTGTTTTCGGTGGGCAGCTCGATACGCCCCACCTTGCGGTCGGCGTCCACCAGCACGAGGGTGTAGACCGCGCTGCCGGCATCGGTGGGAAAGGTCAGGGTGACCAGGGTGCTTTCGCGGGCAATCTCCAGCAAGGTATCGCCACGCATGTCGGTGACCTTGGCCAGGCGCGGGAAGCCATTGTCGAAGGTGGCGTACTCGAGTTTCAGCCACTGGCCCTGTTCGTTGAACACCTGCACCGGCAACGCCCGACGGTTGCTGCCCGAGCCCTGGGGTTCGAGAAGGTCGACCTGGCCCGAGCGGTGCACCAGACGCCAGCGGCTGTCGGACTCTTCGTACAGGTGGAAGCTGTCGATTTTCTTTTCCTGCATCGCCAGCTGGTTGGTGTCGCCTTTACGGTCGGTGACCTTGTAGGTCTCACCGCTGGCCAGGGAAATCAATCGGCGCTCGCGGTCCGGGTCGAATTGCGACAATTGCAGGTTCCAGCCCTTGCCATAGCCCGAGTCATGGAGGTTGAGCGGGCTGTAGCGCAGCGCCAGGTCAAGTTCGGGGCCGAGCAGGTCGTT
>NZ_JAAMQM010000058.1 GCF_013523055.1 Pseudomonas capeferrum
GGTGCTTGAAGTTATCGCCGTTCTGCATGCCGCGGCCACCGGACACGACGATCTTGGCCGCGGTCAGTTCGGGACGATCGGACTTGGCCAGCTCTTCACCGACGAACGCCGAGGTGCCGGCATCGTGGGCGGCGCCAACGGCTTCGATCGCTGCCAAGCCACCTTCGGCGCCAACGGTTTCGATCGCTGCCGAGCCACCCTCGGCGGCCACGGCATCGAAACCGGTGGCACGCACGGTGATGACCTTGATCGCCGCGCTCGATTGCACGGTGGCAATGGCGTTGCCGGCGTAGATCGGCCGCTGGAAGGTATCGGCGGATTCGACCGCGATGATCTCGGAGATCTGATCGACATCCAGCAGCGCGGCGACGCGCGGCAGGATGTTCTTGCCGTTGCTGGTGGCCGGGGCCAGGACATGGCTGTAGGCCTTGCCCCCGCTCTCATCAACAAGGGCGGCCACCAGAGGCGCGATGTTTTCCGGCAACTGGTGGGCATAGGCGGCGTTGTCGGCCACCAGCACCTTGGCCACGCCGGCGATCCTGGCGGCGGCTTCGGCGACAGCGCTCACACCCTGACCCGCGACCAGTACGTGGATATCACCGCCGATCTTGGCGGCAGCAGCGACAGTGTTCAGGGTGGCCGGGGCAACGGCAGCGTTTTCTCGCCCTTGTAAAAAATCAGCGACAACCAGGATAGTCATTGGATTACCTTCGCCTCGTTCTTCAGTTTCTCGACCAGTTCGGCCACCGACTTGACCATGATCCCCGCGCTGCGAGCCGCCGGCGCTTCGACCTTGAGGGTCTT
>NZ_JAAMQM010000059.1 GCF_013523055.1 Pseudomonas capeferrum
TGCTGACCAAAACCTGGTCGCCGCCATTTGGCGTACCTGGAGTCCCTGGATTGTTCGGCGTACCGGTTTCGTCAGTGACGACTGTGTTGGTGCTGCCAGCAGTGATCAGGTTCTCGAAGACCGCATCGCCGGTCACACCGGTGATGGTCTGGGCGATGGCCGGCTGGCCACCGACATAGACGTCATCGTTGGTGGTGATGGTGGCGGTACCGGCGGTACTGCCGCTCGGGATGGTGATCGTGGTGCCATCGGTGAGGGTGAACGTCAGGCCCGCATGGCCGGTAACTGGCAGGCCTTGGGCGTTGCTCAGGGTCACGGTGTAGGTGATCTGGCCGCCTTCGGCGACAGTGGTCTTGTCGGCGGTCAGGGTCGCCACGACATCGTTGATGGTGTCGGCGATCTGCACGGTGGCCGAGCCACCCAGCTGCAGGTTCTCGAAGGTCTGGTCGTCAACGGTGGCATCGGTGATGCCGACAGTCAGGGAACCAGCATCCTTGAAGACGTCCTCGCCCTGGGCATCGGTGCGGTAGGTGGCTTCGGTTTGGCCTGCGGCGATAAGGACCTTGTCACCATTGGTCAGGGTGACGGTGAGGTCACGGTCCAGGACCTGGTTGACGCGTACGGTGAAGACCGGCTGCTGGGCTTCGGTGACATTGCCATTGCTGACGATCGAGACGGCGATCTGGTCGCCAGTGTTCGGCGTGCCAGGGGTACCCGGATTACCTGGAGTTCCCGGTTCGTCAGTGACGACTGTGTTGGTGCTGCCAGCAGTGATCAGGT